>OZ253462.1:4907500-6549484 GCA_965261395.1 Candidatus Latescibacterota bacterium | reverse complement strand
TGACCTTGAGATATATCGTCAGGTCTATGCCGGGGTTAGGCGACATGCCATAAGGCGTGGGCGACATGGGCATCATCCGCGCCTGTAAGTGCCTCAGCTCGACGAAGACTAAGGCGTCGAGCTCGAGCTTTTTCCTGAGAACGGCCTGTACCGAGTCTTGGTGGACGCTCGTCGAGTCGAGGCGAATATCCTTGAGCTTGTAGGTGATTTCGTCTTGGTTCATCACCTCGATCTTGGGCATGTTGCCGAGGCTCCGGACCACGGCGTTGGACAGACGCGCCATGACCTTCTCGATGTCCAGCTCCCGGAAGGGTTCGATGTTGGTCGCGCAAACGACGCCGATGTGATCGACTTCCGCGAGAAAGGGGCGCAAGACCGGGTCGGGTTGCGACGGAGCGCGAAATTCGACGCGCGTGAAAGCTCCTCGGCCGCTGCAGCCCGCTAGGCCTATAAGCAGTGCAAGAGCAATAGTGCGGATCAAAAGCTCCGTCCAAAGCTGAAGTGGAACTTGAAGTCCGAGAAGTTGCCTTGTAAGTCCATCTGCTTGGCGAATTCAAAGTTCATTGGCAGCAAGAAGTACACTAAGAGGCCGAAGCCGACGCTGGCGCGTACCTGCCGTGGGGAGGACATGGATGCAGCGTGTGGATTGCGGAAGGGCCACAGGTCGATTTCGTCGCCCTTGTCCCAGGCCATGCCCACATCCATAAATAGGCTGCCGTCAACCGCCGGGATCAGGAAGGTTCCGGGCCAGCCAAAGAGGATGCCGCGCACAAAGGGGACGCGCAACTCGGCATTGGTCAGCAGGACCCGGCTGCCGGTGAAGGCCGAGAACTGATAGCCGCGCAGTGGACCGGTGTTGAGGTTGAAGCCCGTGTAGAAGGGCAGGAACCAAGTCGGGCCCCCTAGGTTGTATTCGAGGGCGTCGCGGCCCAAAGACCCCACGCTATAGGCTCTCAGGCCCAGCACCGACCAACGCCCTAGCCGCAAGTAGTGACGATAGTCGAATTCGAGGTGCGAGAAAGAGCGCGTGGCCGACCCGAGATCGAGCGTGCGCCCCACCGAGAGGAAGTAGCGCTTGCCGGCGGTGGCGCCCAAAAGACCGTAGGTAATGGAGTCGTGGACGTATGCGGTCTTGAAAAGATGAGTACTGGTAGCAGTAGAATCTGCTTCGTAGAAGGGATGGACCTGTTCTTCTTGCTCGCCGACATAGGTATAGCTCAGATCGAGACGGCGATAGAGGTCGAGCGGATAGCTGGCGTTGGCCAAGGCACCGCGTTGCTGGACACGGCTCGTGCCCCGAGTCGGGGGGCGGCCTGGGACGATGAAGTTGCGGTCGTTGAAGAAGTACTGGTTCCAATTGAAAATGGATACGCGGTATGTGGGCCGCTTGCCGTAGTAGTTGTAGCTAGCGGCAAAGTTGAAGTCATTGCTGATGTCCTGCGCGGCCACGTAATCCGTGGCCAAGATCAGCGAGTGATTGCCCAAAAGGTCGCTCATGCTCAGTTGGGCAACCGACGATAAGAATCCATCAAAATAGCCCATCTGCACGGAGATGCCGTCGAATTCGAGCTTGGGGGTGTAGCGGCGACGGCGCAGTTCCAATTCGCCGTCGTCGTCTTCGGCAGCGAGTTGGACGGGGGCTTGCGGCTCTTGGGATTCGGTGGGGGGCAACTGGCCGCTGGCACCGGCTAGGAGCACGGCGTCGTCCGAGAGCCCCCGATCCTTTAGGGCCGAAACCTGCCCTAGGTTTGGGATACCGCCTTGGTCGGAGCGCGCGGCGTCGCCCTCTACCACAGGGCGCTCTATAGCTAGGGCCTCGGTGGCTTGTGGCTCTGCTTCAGTTGGCGGCTCTGCTTCGACTGGTGGTGCTACCTCGACTGGTGCTGCTGCTTCGGCCACGCGCGCCAGTAGCTGTGCGTCTTTGCGCTTGACCTCGGGCCATTCGGGCATGGCCATCCGGTAGAGGTGGCTGCGGCCCTTGAAATAGGTGTTGAACACGATCTGCCGCCCGTCGGGCGAGAGGGCGGGGTTCATAATGCCACTGAGGCTGCGGGTCAGGCGGAATTCGCGGCCCTCGTCGAGGTGATAGACGAAGAGATCGTTGATCTTGTCGCGGGTGGAGACGAAGAGCAGCTTGTTGCCTTCGGGCAACCACTGCGGCCACAGGTCGTCGGTGGGGCTGGATATGGCCGCGTGCGCTACATCCTCGGTTAGATCGTAAATTTTGATGTCGAACTGGTTGCGGTACTTGGTGCTAAAGGCGATGGTCTGGCCGTCGGGCGACCAATTCGGATAATCTTCGCGCTCGGGCGTGCCCGTGAGCTGGCGCCGCTCGCCGCTCTGCACGTCAATGATGTAGAGATCGCTCTGGCCCTGCCCGGTGCCTATAAAGGCGAGTTGGCGGCTGTCGGGTGCCCAGGTTAGGCTCTCGACGAGATCCATATCGGGCATGGCCTGGGTCTGCACGAGCTCCTTGTCGTAGAGATCCCATAGCATGATGCGGTCGCGGGGACCTTCTTTGGCGACAAAGGCGATGGTCTGGCCGTCCTGTGCCCAAGCCACGGTGCCGCTGCCGATGCTGAGGTGATCGTAGTCGGCGGCACGCATGCTCCCGGTGACGCGCTCGACGAGCGAGGCATCGCGTAGGCGGATGATGTCCACGTGCTGTTCGACCCCGTCTGAGGAGTGGACGGCGAGCATGTCGCCGCTGAGCGACCAGCAGGCGCTGGAGAAGCTGTGGATATTCTCATCGTCGCCTATTTTCTCGGCAAATTCAGAGGTGTAGTCGCGCGTCTGCAAGAGGGGCCAGTAGGTTTTGCGCATCTGGGCCGACCAGCGCTCGTCGAGGGTTTTCAAGTCCATGCCGATCAGGCGATCCATGAGCTTGTCGGTGTCGTGCTGGTTGTCCCACAGGCGGAGGATGCGGCTGATTTTTTCGGGGCCGTACTGCTCGGCAATGTATTCCATGAGCGCGTGGCTCTGCTTGTATGCGAGGAATACGTTGCCTTGGCCCCAAACTTGATTCATGGTTTCGAGGGGTATGAGGCCGTCGGTGAGCACGGCGTCGCGGAGGACCATTTCATCGATGGTGTTGCGGCCCGGGGTGGTGTATTCGGCCATGCCCTCCATGAGCCAAGTGGGCGGCTGAACGATCGGACTAGTGATGCGGCGAATGGGGCCTTTGTGAACGATGTCGTACTGAAAAATATGGGTCAGTTCGTGGACGAGGACATTGCGGAACTCGTCGAGATCGCCCGCAAAGGGGACGACCATGCGGAAGCGCAGCGGCTCGGCAAAGCCGGCGACGCCAGGTGGCAGAAAGTCGGGGAAGATATTGGTCTGCTGGAACTGGTAGTGAGACTGATAGATGACGACGGGCGGCCGATGTGAGAGGTCGTGGTGCAGGATTTGGCTGATGTGATCGTAGCCCTCTTCGAGGTACTCGATCGCCTGCACGGCCAGATTCTGGAATTCAGGCTCGAAGTGAAGCTCTATGTGCTCGCTTTCGAGGATCTCCCACTGGAAGTCCCGGTAGCGGACCTTGTTTTTCCCGAACCCCTGCTGTAGCTGCAAGGTGAGGATGTCTTGGGCGCCGAGGTCTGCGGCACCCCAAGCGAGCAGGGCGGCGCAGGCGAGGCTGCGGAATCTCGTTATAGCCTGCACGTTCACTCTCCCGTGGATGTGGGTGAATTGTCCGGGCGTCTGGTCCGCGGCGTCTGGCGATCATCTAACTTGAATATATCAAGGGAGCCTGTGGAGTCGAGGCTGGCCTGCTGGTATTGTTGCAAGTGGCGCAAATTGGCTGCATAGGTTTCTTGGGCAGGGTTGAGGGCCCGCGCCCGGCCGTAGAATTCAGCGGCTTTGTCGGTCATGCCGAGCCGCTCGTAGATGACCCCGAGGTTGTTGTGCAGGCTGGCCGACAAGCTGTCTTGCGCTAGGGCGCGTTCCATGTGCGATTGGGCTTCGTTCCACATGGCATTCTCAATGCACCAGAGCGCGTATTTGTTGACCTGCTCGATGTCTTGCAACTGCTGGCGCGAGCGCTTCGGGCGATCGACGACGACTAGCACCGGAGCGGGTTGAATGGCTGCTGCGCTCGTGGCCGTGGTGTCGGCGACTTGGACTTGCTCGTAGCCGAAGGGTTCGCCCGCTGGCGGTCTGCGGACCAACTCTAGACAGCCGTGCAGACACAGCGCACCCAAGCCAAAGGCCACGAGGCGCAAGGTGTTTTTCGTGGAGCAATTCACGCGCAACTTTTCCTAATGGGGTATCCTTGTGGACTAAGCAATCGCCATTCTGTTCCCGTGCGATGCTCTTACAAGCGGACCAGGTGTCCCCTATTATGGGATTTCCGAAAACTCATTTGTCCTGTCTGTCAATCTTTAACTTACCAAAGTAAGTCCGTTCAATCCACTTTTGGGATTTGTTGGGGTACGCCCGTCTTAGCCACTTTATCAGTTTCCAGTGGTTAAAAGGGTCTGTTTTACCGATTTCGCCTCCACGCGCTACCTGCTCCCATTCGGCGACGGGCTAGTTCGGCACCGCCTAGGAGCAAGTAAAAAGGCGCGTATTGCGCCCACAAAACCCACGGCTTTTCGCGCCACACGCCTTCGCTGCCATAGCCGATCTGCACCTCGTAGGCGAGGAAGATCAAGCCGCTGAGGAGTATCCAAGCGGGGCTGGGGAAAAAGGCGAGGAACGGGAGGACCCAAAGCAAGTACCAGGGATGCACGGTCGGCGAGAGCAAGACATAAGCACCGAGGGTTGCGAAGGCGGCTCGGTAGGGGTCGCGGTAGCGGATTTGGACGCCGAGGGCCACGAGTGCAAACAGGGCCGTGCAGAGCCAGCGAGCGTGTGCATAGGCATGGCCGTCCCACGGCTGTAAGGCAAAACTCAGGAATGAGTAGGCCGCCGCGTTAAAGTGCCAATGTTGCACGTAGGTCAGCAGGCCCGTCGCGAGTTTTCCCCCAGCGTCGGCAAAAGGCCAAAAGGCCAATAGCCCCAGCGTTGGAAACA
This sequence comes from Candidatus Latescibacterota bacterium, assembly GCA_965261395.1. Taxonomy (GTDB): domain Bacteria; phylum Latescibacterota; class UBA2968; order UBA8231; family UBA8231. The sequence continues at coordinate 6,544,468 of OZ253462.1, read as the reverse complement.
GCAGCAGGGCACCCCGCTTGCGAAAGTTGAGCCAAGCGGCGCGAGGGCGACGCCAAAAAGTGGGTAGCAGCGCGAGGGGCACCAGTTTGACGAGAAAGGCTCCGGCGAGGGCGCAGATGGCTGCGGCCCAGCGCTGGCTGTGGAGTGCGTACAGGGCCGCGAAGAGGAGCAGGACGCCCAGCGCGTCGATGTGGCCGCTGCCGGCGACTTCGACTAGGGGCAGGGGATTCCAAGCGTAGAGCACGACGCGGCGCGGGTCTTGGCCGCGCCGGACGAGGCTATGTGCCAAGAGCAGGCAGAGGCCCCAATCGCAGAGCAGCAGGGCCAATTTGAATGCGGCTGGCGTCGCGCTTAGCATGCAAATCGCGCGAAAGAAAAGCTGCGCTAGCGGCGGATAGATCGTGGGAATGGCGGCGTGGTTGACACTGTGGTAGAGGGCGTCACGCAGGTGCGCTACCTGCGGTGCCGAGGGCGCGTAGAGGTACGGGTTGATATCGGCTAGCTGGACGCGGCCATCCCAGACGTAGCGAAAAATATCGTCCGAGAGCGTCGCCGGGCTCCACCACAGCGTCAGGCGGAAGACGAGGGCGGCTCCGAGGATCAGGTGTGGTCGTCCGGGGGGCGCACCTTGGCGCAGGACGAGATAGGCTGCGAGTACGCAGCAGATAAAAGCTGGAAAGACGCCGGCCCACAGCGCTCCGATCTGGCGCTGGAGATCGCCGAGAGAGACCAGATAGCAGCAGCACGCTTCAATGGCAATGGCGAGTAGCAGCAGGCGGATGGACACGTCAGCGCTCGACGCGCCGAGCGCCGGCATAGCGGCGGTGGAAATAGGGGTGGTCGAGCGGGGTGATGGTCGCGCCGGTACTCACGCCCACATGGGCGAAGCGCCCCTGGCCGAGATAAATCCCAACGTGGGAGACGCCCGATCCTGAGAAGGTATTCCTAAAGAAAACCAGGTCCCCTGATTTGAGGTCCTGCTGTCGGCTGACGGGGTGGCCGACGCGGTATATTTGCCTAGCGGTGAGGGGCAGTTCGATGCCATAAGTCTGGCGGAAAATGGCGCGGGCAAAGGCCGAGCAGTCCATGCCAGCGCGGGTGATGCCACCCCACTTGTAGGGTACGCCGAGATAGCTTTCGACGACGCGAGCGAGACGGCTGGGGCTGGCGCGGCGGCGTTCTTTGAGCTCGCGCACCACGCTGTCCGAATCCTTGGGGTCGGCGGTATAACGCGGGGCCGAGCGGATTGAGCAGCTACAGACGGCGAGGAGGCACAAAAAGATAAGGAAGCGCAACATCGGCGGCCCGTTATCACGGGTAGGAGAAAAACCCCTGACCCGTCTTGCGGCCCAACGCGCCCTGCGCGACCATCTCGCGCAGCAGGGGACAGGGGCGGTATTTGGAGTTGTCTAGGCGCTGGGCAAACGATTCGATGATATCCAAAGTTACGTCGAGTCCGACGTAGTCGGCCAAGGCCAGCGGTCCCAGGGGATGGCTCGCTCCCAGCACCATTGCCCGGTCAATGTCTTCGGCGCTGGCCACGCCTTCGGCGAGGGTGTAGATGGCTTCATTGATCATGGGAAAGAGGATGCGGTTGACCGCAAAACCGGGGCTATTGGCGACCGCGAGGGGAGTCTTGCCTAGGTCTTGGGCTAAGGCCATGATGGCGGCAAAGGTCTCATCAGAAGTCGCGGTTGCGCGCACCACTTCGACTAGGGGCATGATCGGAGGAGGGTTGAAAAAGTGCATGCCAATTACCTTGTCCGGCCGGCCGGTCGCAGCGGCCAGAGCGTCGATGTCTAGGCCGGAGGTGTTACTGGCGAGGATGGCTTCCGGCCCGGCAAATTGTCCAAGTTGGACAAAGACAGTGAGCTTGAGGTCTAGGCGTTCCGGTACTGCTTCGACGACCATGTCGGTGGTGCCGATGTCGGCGAGTTGGTCGATACCCCGCAGCGCGGCGATGGCCGCTTCGCCGACGGCCGGCGCTAGCCGACTTTTAGCGGCTTGTTGGCGCAGGCGCGCGGCGATGCTGGCCAGCCCCTGTTCGCGGGCGCAGGGGTCTGCGTCGTAGAGCAGGACTTCCCTGCTGGCTTGGGCTAAAACTTGGGCAATGCCGCGCCCCATAGTGCCAGCCCCGATGACGGCAATGCGTTTGAGATTCATATCGTCGCCCAAAGGTGGGTTTGAGTCGAACGTACCATGTTACCCAATAATCGCAAGAGATTAGCAATAGCTCCTTACTACTAATGTATTGCGGGAGCGAGGAGATCGCCTAGATTGATTTTCTCGCAAAAATAAAAGCAGGGGAGAATTAATGGCAGTAGATCAAGGGAAACTGAGGAGCGCCGACTGGTTTGGACGCGAGGACAAAGGCGGCTTCATTCACCGTAGCTGGATGAAGCGCGGCCTGCCCGAGCACGAATTCGATGGCCGCCCGGTCATCGGCATCTGCAATACGTGGTCCGAGCTGACGCCGTGCAATATCCACTTCCGCGACTTGGCCGAAGCCGTCAAGCGCGGCGTGTACGAAGCTGGGGGGTTGCCCGTGGAATTCCCGGTCACCTCGCTGGGCGAGCCCATCATGCGCCCGACGACCATGCTGTTCCGCAACTTGGCGAGCATGGACGTGGAGGAGTGCATTCGCGCCAACCCGGTTGACGGCGTGGTGCTCCTGACCGGGTGCGACAAGACCACGCCGGCGTGCTTGATGGGGGCGGCCAGCGTCGATTTGCCGACGATTGCCGTGCCCGGCGGCCCCATGCTCAACGGCAAATACCGCGGCAGCGATATTGGTTCGGGAACGGACGTGTGGAAGTTCAGCGAGGACTTTCGCGCCGGGAAGATGACGCGCGAAGAATTCGGGCTGGCCGAGGACGGCATGACGCGCTCGGATGGGCACTGCATGACGATGGGCACCGCATCGACGATGGCCTGTATGGTCGAGGCCCTCGGCATGACCCTACCCGGCGGCGCGGCGATCCCGGCCCCGGATTCGCGGCGCAAAGTGCTGGCACATCTGGCGGGGTCGCGCATCGTCGAGATGGTGCGCGAAGACCTCAAGATGTCCGCCATCCTCGGGCGCGCGGCCTTTGAGAATGCCATCAAGGTCAACGCGGCCATCGGTGGTTCGACTAACTTCGTCGTCCACTTGCTGGCCCTCGCCGGGCGCGTCGGCGTCGAGTTGTCCTTGGACGACTTTGACCGCCTCGGCAGCGCGCTGCCGCTCTTGGTCAATTTGATGCCCGCGGGCAAGTATCTGATGGAGGATTTCTATTACGCCGGTGGCTTGCCGGTGGTGATCCAAGAGTTAAAGGATTCTTTGGATCTGAACGCTTTGACGGCGACGGGCAAGTCGCTCGGCGAGAATGTCGCTGGGGCGGTCTGCTACAATCGCGACGTAATTGCGCCGCTGGACGCGCCGTTGATCGAGGCCGCGGGCTTGGCCGTACTCCGGGGCAATCTCTGCGAGGACGGGGCGATAATCAAGCCGTCGGCTGCTTCGTCCGAGCTGATGCAGCACCGGGGCCGAGCGGTGGTCTTTGAGACGATTGAAGACTATCACCAACGGATCGACAGCCCCGATTTGGACGTGGATGAGTCGAGCATACTGGTCTTGCAAAATGTCGGGCCGGTCGGCTATCCAGGCATGGCCGAGGTCGGCAATATGGGATTGCCCAAGAAGCTGCTGGAAAAGGGCGTCCGGGACATGGTGCGCATTTCCGATGGCCGCATGAGTGGCACGGCCTACGGTACCGTCGTCCTGCACGTGGCACCCGAAGCGGCCATTGGCGGCTCGCTGGCGCTGGTGCGCGACGGCGACATAATCGAGCTGGATGTCGCGGAGCGGCGGCTGCACCTAGACGTGTCGGACGAGGAGTTGGCGCGTCGCCGTGCGGCTTGGCAGCCCCCCGCACCCCACGATACCCGGGGCTACGTCAGCCTCTATATTGACCACGTGATGCAGGCCGACAAAGGAGTTGACTTCGACTTCTTGGTCGGCAAGTCGAGTGCCGTTGTAACGCGCGAGGCCCACTAACGAAAGGACTAGACAGTGAAGATCGCCAAGATTGAACAGTTTTTCCCGCGCCAGCGCATGCGCTTGGTCAAAATTACCACAGACAATGGTATCGTCGGCTGGGGCGAGACCACGCTGGAAGGCAAGCCCAAGAGCACTTGGGCGGCGGTGGAAGAGTTGGCCGAGTACTTCGTCGGTAAGGACCCGCTCCGCATTGAGCACCACTGGCAGCACGTGTATCGCTCGGCTTTTTTCCGCGGCGGCAATGTGCTGATGAGCGCGTTGTCGGGCATTGATCAGGCGCTGTGGGATATCGCTGGCAAGTACTACAATGTCCCCGCCTATATGCTTTTGGGCGGTGCGGTGCGCGACCGGATTCGCGTGTACGCGCACTGGGGCGTCCACGGCCAGACCGACGAGGCACTGGCATCGGCGCGGGCGCGGCTCGACATGCTGTTGGCCAAAGGCTACACGGCCTTTAAGACGGGGCCGGGGGGCACGTGGCGCGCCCACGAACCACCGGCGCGGATCGACGCCTTTGTCAAAGACGCCTATACCATGCGCGAATGGGTCGGAGACGAGGTAGAGCTGTGCTTCGACTTCCACGGCAAGATGGCACCGGGGCTGGCGATTGAGGTGTGTGGCCAGCTTGCGGGGATGCGGCCGATGTTCGTCGAAGAGCCGATCCCCCAAGAGAACGTCGATGCGCTGAAGGAGGTTTCTGACCACGTGCCCTTCCCCATTGCCACGGGCGAGCGCCTGCTGTCGCGCTGGGAGTTCCGGGAGATTTTTGAAAAGCAGGCGGTCTCCTACATCCAACCCGACGGCTCGCACGCGGGCGGGATCACCGAGTTGAAAAAGATCGCCAATATGGCCGAGGTCTATTACATCCACATCATGCCGCACTGCGCCATCGGCCCAGTGGCCTTTGCCGCCTGTATGCAGGTCGATGCGGTAGTGCCCAATTTCCTCGTGCAGGAACAGGTTGACGAGGGGTTGGGCGAAGGGTTGCTCACCGCGCCTTGGCAGGTGGTCGATGGCCACGTCGAGCTGCCGACCAAGCCGGGACTAGGTTTTGACCTGATCGAGTCCGAGGTGGAAAAGACGATCGAGTATACAGAGGAATTGGGCGGCGAACTCTACTACGAAAACGACGGCAGCGTCGCCGACTGGTAGCTCTGCCGTGCGCCGCCGTGCGTTTGAGAAGCTAGTGGAAAAGGCCCTCGAGCGCCTGCCGGAGGAGTTCCGCCAGTCGCTGGACAACCTAGCCATCATCGTCGAGGATTGGCCCGACCCCGAGCTGGTCGAGGAGATTACCGGAGATCCAGAGGAAGTGCTCTACGGGCTTTTCACGGGCACGCCTCTACCCGAGCGCCGCCTCGAAGACAGCGGCGACCTGCCGCCGGTAATCGCGCTCTATCAGGGGCCTTTGGAGGAAGACTTCCCCGATCGGGGCGAGTTGGCGCGGGAGGTGGAGACCACCTTGGTACACGAGCTAGCGCACTTTATGGGCTTTGATGAAGACGCAGTTAAAAAATACGGCTATGAATAGCACCGACTTGCAGAAGGCTCTCGACGAGAGCGATTTAGACGCCTTGGCGACTTTGTTGCGCCAGCACCCGCACTTGGTTCACCACTGCGTCGAATGCGCGAACGGGCAGAGCGATACCCCCTTGCAATACGCCGACCGCATTGCCGCTAGCTTGGACGCCATGCGCCTGTTGGTCGAATTCGGTGCCGATCTGCGCGAATTGGACGGAGCGCTCTTTGGGTGCTGCGAGAACCACAATATAGACCACATGCAGCGTCTGCTAAAGCTGGGCGTCCGCCCCGACGACGCATACAACGAAGGCTGGGACTGCCGCGTTCTCTACGGGCTTTTGCAGACGTACCATCGCTCTCCCCCTACCCATCTGCACGCCTGCGTCGAAGCGCTCATCGAAGCGGGAGCCACCTTTGAGGATGGGCCGACGATGGATATCCACCGAGGTCGGCTCGACCAACTGGAGCAGCGCCTCGACCGCTGTCCCGACTTGGTCGCGGCTCGCTTCTGGCTCGACTATGGCGACCATCTCACGCTGCGGGGTGCCACCCTCCTGCACGTGGCGGTCGAATATCACGAGCTAGATGCTGTGCGCCTGCTGCTGAAGCGCGCGGCCGATTTGAATGCCCGCGCCGAGATCGGCTGCAACGGCGTGGGCGGTCAGACGCCTCTCTTCCACGCCATTGGTGCCAACCAGGGAACGGGCTGGGAGACCTTTGAGTACCTGTTGGACCAGGGAGCAGATTTGACGGTTAGAGCACGCATCCAGCGCAATCCAGCGGCTGACGACAAAGTGATGGATTGCATTCAAAAGGGGCAGGACCACTTTTTCGCCGAGGTCGAAGAACTCACGCCGCTGGGCTATGCCCTGCGCCACCAATCCGGCCCGGCTTGGCGCGCCACATCGCGCGAAGTGGCCCGGCTGCGGGCACTACATGCCCCGGCGTAATTTCACCGGGCTAGGCAGTTGCTCCTATCGGCGATATGATTTAATTTTTTGTCCTTCGCAACATAACCATTTATCTAAGCAGATTTTCCCGTGAATGTACCTCAACACGACATACTAATCGTAGGCGGTGGCGGTGCGGGTCTGCGGGCGGCGATTGCCGCCGTCGAGCTCGATCCGAACCTCAGCGTCGGCTTGGTGTCCAAAGTGTACCCTATGCGCAGCCACACGGTGTCAGCCGAAGGCGGCTCCGCGGCGGTGATACGCGAAGACGACAGCTTCGACTCCCATGCCTTCGACACCATCAAGGGCAGCGACTTCCTCGCCGACCAAGACGTAGTCGAGGTCTTCGTCAAGGAGGCCCGCGACGAGTTGATCCAATTGGAGCACTGGGGCTGCCCTTGGAGCCGCGACGACGACGGCCGAATCAGCGTGCGCGCTTTCGGCGGCATGACGGTCAAGCGCACCCTGTACGCGGCCGACAAGACCGGCTTTCACATGCTGCACGCCCTCTTCCAGACTTCGCTCAAATACGACCGCATCCAGCGCTATGACGAGTGGTACGGGACTCGGCTGCTGCTCGACGACAACGGCGCGGCCTGCGGCGTGGCCGCGATCAACGTGCGCTCCGGTGCCATGCAGGCGATCCCCGCCAAGGCCGTGATCATCTGCACGGGCGGCGGCGGGCGCATTTTTCCCTTTACGACTAATGCCGCCATCAAGACCGGCGACGGCATGTCCATGGCCTATCGAGCGGGCTGCCCACTCAAGGACATGGAATTTGTGCAGTACCATCCCACGGGGCTGCCGGGCACGGGCATCCTGATGACCGAGGCATCGCGCGGCGAGGGCGGCTACCTAATCAACAATAAGGGCGACCGCTACCTCAGCGAATACCTACCCGACAAAATGGAATTAGGCCCGCGCGACATGGTTTCGCGGGCGTTCGTCCACGAGGAGCGGGCCGGTCGGGTCTTTTCCGGCCCGTACGGCACCTACGTCCATCTCGATTTGCGGCACTTGGGCGAAAAGAAAATCGACGAGCGCATCCCCTTCGTGCGCGAGCTGACCAAAAACTACGTGGGCATTGATCCCGTGTACGAGCCGGTGCCCGTGCGCCCGGTGGTTCACTACATGATGGGTGGCATTCACACCGACATTACTACGGCGACGCCGATTCCAGGTCTGTTCGCGGCCGGAGAAACGGCCTGTGTCACCATGAACGGGGCCAATCGCCTCGGTTCCAACTCGCTGTCCGAGCTTTTGGTCTTCGGCGCGCGGGCCGGCCGGTATGCTGCCGAGTACGCCGCTGAGGCCAACACCCCGCCGTACAGCAGCTTGGAGCAGATGGCGGCCGACGAGTGGCAGCGGATTGAAAATGCGTTTTTCAAAAACGAAGGCAGCGAGCGAATTGCCGACATTCGCACGGATCTGCAGAAGACGATGGAGCAAGGGGCGGGCATTTACCGCCAACAGGAGAGCCTAGAGGCGACCTGCGCCGAGTTGCCCAAGCTCAAGGAGCGCTATACTCGCGTCCAGGTTGACGACAGTTCTTCGGTCTTCAACACTGAACTGACTGCCGCGTTGGAACTGGGCTCGCTGCTCGACGTGGCCGAGACCGTGGCCCATTCGGCACTGTTGCGCCGGGAGTCGCGTGGCTCGCATTCGCGCCTGGACTACGAGGAGCGCGACGACGAAAACTTCCTCTGCCACTCCTTGGCGTATCACACCGATGGCGAGCCGCGCATTGAATACCAAGACGTCGTCATTACCCGCTGGCAGCCCCAAGAGCGAACCTACTGATTGACGAGGAGCTATGAGCGATAAGACCATTGGCATCCGGGTGACCCGCTTCCGACCCGAGCAGGAGGACGCCCCCACCGAGCAGGTTTACGAGGTTCCCTATCAGGAGGACTGGGTCGTCCTCGACGCGCTCAACTACATCAAAGACCACATCGACGGCACCCTCTCGTATCGCTGGTCGTGCCGCATGGGCGTGTGCGGCTCTTGTGGTATGATGATCAACGGCGAGCCTAAGTTGACCTGCGCGGCCTTCCTCAAGGACTACTACCCAAACGAACTAGTGGTCCAGCCCCTCGCCCACTTCCCGATCATCCGCGACTTGGTCGTCGATGTAGAAGATTTTATGGACAAGCTCAAGGCGGTCCAGCCGTGGATCATTCGCGAGGAAGAAAAGCCGGTCTCTGAAGGAGAGTACTTGCAGTCGCCCGCGGAGCTAAAGGAGTTCAAGCAGTTCAGCCAGTGCATCAACTGCCTGCTGTGCTACGCGGCTTGTCCCGTCTATGGGCTGGAAGATGTCTTCGTCGGCCCAGCGGCCCTCGCGCTTTCCTACCGCTACAACCTCGACTCGCGCGACGAAGGCTACGCCCAGCGCACGGTCGTCGCCGCTAGCAGTGAGGGCATTTGGGAATGCACCTTTATCGGTGAATGCTCGGTGGTTTGTCCCAAGGATGTGGACCCGGCTGCCGCCATCCAGCGCACCAAGGTCGAGACCACGACTAACTGGTTCAAATCCTTTCTCATGCCTTGGGGGAACAAATGAGCCAGTCGTACGAAACCTACAAGCCAAAGCTATCTCCGACTTGGTGGCTGAAGAGTCGTAACTACTTCTTGTTTATGATGCGTGAATTGAGCAGCGTCTTCATCGCCGCCTTCGTCCTCCTCTTTCTCTACCAGCTCTTTGCGCTGGCCAAGGGGCCGGAGGCGTATGCGGCTTGCCGCTCCGTATTGACGACGCCGGCGTTTGTGGCCTTTTACGCGGTTGCGTTTGTCTTTGCGCTCTACCACACGATCACTTGGCTGGGGGTAATGGGCCGGGTGCAGGTCGTGCGGATGGGCGCGTTTACTGTGCCACCCAAATTGGTAACGGCTGGTGCTTTCGTCGGATTTTTCCTCGTGTCGGCGGCCGTCGGCTACATTTTCCTGTACGCGTTATAGCCATGAGCTACAAACAAGACAAAACCGAACCTTTCTGGTGGGGCCTGTTTTCTGCTGGCGGCGTGGTAGCCGCCATGTTGATCCCCGTGCTGATCTACTTCGCCGGGCTGGCTGAGCCGCTGGGCTTGATCGGCTCGGAGGCGAGCGGATATGAGGCCATGCGCGCGTTGCTCAGCCACCCGCTGGCCAAGGTGTTCTTTTTCGTCGTAGCCGTCCTACCTCTCTACCACGCGGCGCACCGCATCCGCTTCATGCTCCACGAGTTCGGGGTGCGGAAGTTTATCCTTCCCATTCACTACTTCTGCTACGGCGGTGCCTTGGTCGGCACTGGGCTGGCGGCCTATATCTTCTTCCATCTGCTTTAACCGTCTGCCCCGATAGGCTCAATGAAACCGACGCTGCAATCGAGGATCCGCGGCTCGGTGCTCGCCCAAGCTTGGGGAGACGCCTTGGGCGCACCGTTTGAATTCGCGCCGCCAGACGCCGTTAAAAAGAGCACGGGCGAGCAGTGGCTGGAGCGGCTCCATCCATTCGCCGGGGAAAAAGGTCCGCACGGAATGTGGGCCGACCAAGCACCGGCGGGCACGGGCACCGACGACGTGCGCTACAATTATCTTTTTATAGAGTTGGCCGTCGAGCTGGGGAGGATGCCGGTGGCTCGGGAAGTGGCGCGGCGCTTGCTGGACGTGTATGAGCGGCCCGGGGATTTCTTTCCCGGCAGCGCCGAACTGGCGCGGGAGCAGTTTGAGCTGTGGGAAGGGGTTAGCCGCGGTTGTCTGGGGGAGGAATCGCTGCGCTATCGAGGGGTGCCGCCCGCGGTGCTCGCCACCCGGAGCATCGGGCTTAACTATCCGACGCTGGCCGGGCTGCTGGTGCTGCCATCGGCGGGTCTGCTTTTCCCCGGTGATCCCGAAGGGGCCTATCGCGCGGCGTATGAGGCAGATTTTTTTGCGGTCGGCTACGCCCGCGAAGCCACCGCGCTCTTGGCGGCGGCGCAGAGCGCGGCGCTGGCCGATATGTCGCCGCCGGCTTTGGTCGATGCAGTATTGGCGCTGGATCCCCTGTGCTTGGGAGGGTATTTCGGGGACGCTTTCATCCGGCAGGAGCTGCCGCCGTTACTGGCGAGAGCCGCAGGTAAAAGAGCCGCAGAGTTGGCCGAGTTCCTTTCGTGGGACCTGCGCCATTTCAGCGTTTTCGACCCCTTCCGGGCGCTGGCCATTGCCTTTGCCGCGCTCTTGTCCCATCCCCACGACCCGTCCCTTGCGCTGGAAGTGGCCGCTAACCAAGGTGATCTCGACGAGAAGGGGCACTGGAGCCGCTACGCGGATATCGACTGCTATGCTGGGATTACCGGGGCGCTGGTAGGGGCTTGTTGCGGTGATAGTGCGTTGCCGGCAGACGTGGTCGGGCAGGTCGTCGCGGGAAACAAGGCCGTGTACGGATTCGACTTGGAGGAGACGATCTCGCGTTTTACGCGCTTGGCGGCCTCTAGGCAGTTGCACTAAAAAAGGAAAGGAAAAACGTCGATGCCAGTGGGAGACAAAAACGCTATAATCGCCGGTTGTGGAATGCACCACGTGGCCGTGCAGACGCGCGATTGGGAAACTTCGCTGAGCTTTTATCGAGACGTGCTGGGCATGGAGGTAGTCGCTGAATTTGGTTCGCCCGAGCGCAAGATCGTGCTCTTGGATGCGGGCGACGGAAGCCATCTCGAACTCTTCGCCCCCACGGCCGAATCGCCCACGCTTGGAGCCGAAAGCCCGAATGATCCAGTGACGCACTTTGCCTTGGCGGTTACAGACGCGCGCGCCGCCACGGAGCGGGTGCGAGCAGCCGGATGTGAGATCACGGTCGAACCCAAGGATCTGACGCTGGACCAGATGAATGTGACGGTCGCCTTTTTCAAAGGACCCAACGGCGAAGTCGTGGAGTTTTTCCAGACTTACTAAACTAAGTTGGCAGAAAAAAAGCGCGGGCGCCCGAAGGCCCCGCGCTGCTCGTTTTTGTCTGGGGGATTATTGGGGTGTTTCTGTTTGGGGTGTTTCTGTTTGGGGGGGCGCGCCGATGACGACCACGTCTCGGGCTTGGAGGCCCTTGGGGCTAGTGACCGTTTCAAATTCCACCTGCTGACCTTCTTCTAGGGAGCGGAAACCATCGCCGCGAATCGCGCTGTAATGGACGAAGACATCGTCTTGTCCTTCGCGCTGAATAAAACCAAACCCCTTGGAACTATCGAACCACTTGACGGATCCACTTTGACGTTCGGACATGATGAAGGTAACCTCCCTTCGATTGCTAATTGCGTTGAGCTGAGCGTTCCAAGCAGGCCTTAAGGACCTCGACCAACAGGGTTGGCTTACAAAAAAGACCTAGCGCGGGCTGCCCCCACCGGCCCCGCGCCCACCGGCCCCGCGCCCACCGGCCCCGCGCCCACCGACCCCCTGCGCGCCACGAACGAAGCCGACCTCGGCCATGCGAATGGCCTTCAGCTGTCGGCGGATGCTTTTTTGGCGGTTGATCTTCTTCTGGACCGAGGGTTTAGTATAGAAACGCCGCTTCTTCAAGTCGCGCAATAAACCAGCTTTGCGGGTTTTGGACGTAAAGCGCCGCAGCGCCTTTTCAAAGGGTTCGTCCGATCTGATCTCGACGCTAAAATTGCTCATTCACTGCTCCTAACCCCTGGTTTTTAAGTTTCTATATGAAGAAAATATATTCTACGCTATGGGTTGCTCTTAGTCAAGAGTCGTCTTGGCGGCAGTGCTAGCTCAAGGCGAGAGTAGATAAAAGTAGTTGCGATTTTGGGCAGATGGCCTTTTTTTGTAAAAAGACTCCCCTACTCAGAGAGAAGTCGTGCGTCGCCGTTCGACTTCTATGCTTTTTCTATATCGCATGTAAAGGAGATGCTATGGCTTTTTCGCATACAAATTCTAAGGGGGCAGCGTATATTCTGCACTCTCGGACCACGACCCTCAGAAACGGCAACTCGCAGACGATTTACTTCTTTTCTAAAACCGAAAAGGAAGGTGCTCTCGACGCGGTGCCGGATGGCTATGAGGTGTCTGAAAGCAAAAACGGTCTGCCAGTGCTAAAACGCAGTAAGTAGGCCGCCTCGGCTGCGCCTCATTCAGGCCGGTGCCTTTTCTCGATAATTCCCCGTCGAGAAAAAGAACCGGCCTTTTTATTGGGTGCCAAAAAGCGAATGCTGGCGTGCTTTTGCCGAGTGTAGCGTTGTCCTATACTATGTGGCATGGCGCCAGAAACGGTAGGAGAGCAGGCTACGGCCAACTTGCGGCAACGGTTGGCCGAAAACCCCTATGTAGGCCGCGGCATTGTAATCGGACGGGCCGCGGAGGGGACCTGGATGCAGGTTTACTGGATCGCAGGGCGCAGTGCCAACAGCCGCAACCGCATCTTCGTCGCCGAGGGTGACGTGCTGCGGACGGAAGCGGCGGATCCCGCGAAGTTGAGCGACCCCACGCTCATCATTTACAACGCCATGCGAGTTTGCGCTCGGCGCAGCATTGTCTCCAATGGGGTCCATACCGACGCCATATACGAGGGTTTTGCCGCCGGCCGCAGTTTTGCCGAGAGCTTAGCTGGCTGGCTACACGAGCCGGATCCACCGAACTACACGCCGCGCATAGCGGGCTATGTTGATCTAGAGGCCGATGAAGCTTGGCTTGCCATACTCAAGGCTAGCCCTTTTGACTCTGAGCGCAGCGAACGCCACTTCTTCCGCTTCGACTACGTCGAGCCGGGCTACGGTTACGCCATTACCACGTACGACTCCGATGGCGACCCACTGCCTTCGTTTTCTGGAGTTCCCTACCTGTTGCCCCTCACCGACGCGGCCGCCCGCCTCTGGGAAGCCCTAAACCCCGAACATCGGATCGCGCTTGCGGTACGCCGAATTACGGCCGACGGCGCGGTCGAAACCGAGATCATCAACCGCTATGAGGCGGTCTAGCCTCTGTACGCGCGGTGGCAGAGGAAAAGCGCGGCAGCGAACAGGGCCACGGCCATTGCCTGATGCAGCGAGGCCAAGACCAAAGGCACGTGCGCGACGACCGTGCCGATCCCCAAGCCGATCTGCACCGCTACCAAGCAGAGGATTAGGCCGGCCCCAGTTTTCAGGGTCGTGCGGTGGACGGTCACCCACAGAGCTAGTGCCAGCCCGAGGACCGCAAAGGCGAAGAAGCGGTGTTGAAAGTGGACGGTGGTGGCGTTGTCGAGCAGGTTTACGAGCGGCGGCTGCATAGACCACAAACCGGTCGGGACCCAAACTCCGAACATTTTGGGAAAGGTATCCGATAGGTGCCCGGCCTTGAGCCCGGCGACTAGGCCGCCAGCGGCGATCTGAAGGCAGACGGCGGCAAACAGCCAAGCGCAAAGTTGGCGCGCGGTGCGGGGCACCGGCCGGGCCTTTGCCGCAGACGACAGATAGCCGAGGGCCTGCCATAGGCAAGCAGCCAAAAGGGCTAGGGCGCAACAAAGGTGCAAGGTCAAGCGCAGGTGACTTACTTGGGGCCGGTCGCTTAGGCCGCTTTTGACCATTAGCCAGCCCACCAAGCCCTGGAGGGCGAAGAGCAGGCCAATGCCCAGATAGGCGGGTATGTGGGCGCGGGGAATGGCTCGGCGGTAGAGGAAATAGAGCAGGGGTACCACAAAAAGCAACCCGGCCAGTCGGCCGAGCAAGCGATGGCCGAACTCCATGTAGTAGATAAATTTGAATTCGTCCAGCCCCATTCCATAGTTGACGAGCTGGTATTCGGGCGTCTGCCGGTACTTGGCGAATTCGCTTTCCCAGGCCTCAGCACTGAGCGGCGGAACGACACCGGTGACAACGTTCCACTCGACGATGGATAGGCCCGAGCGGGTCAAGCGCACCCAGCCCCCGTACACTACGAGGACGACGATGAGGGCCGAGACAGCGAGGAGCCAGACGGCGAGTTGGCGATTGGTGGTCATGTGGCGGAGCTTGAACAGATTACTTGTAGAAAATACCCCATGGCGATATATCGGCAACTTTTGCCGCGTCGCCGCACGCGATAGAAGGAGGTAGGTGTGAAGCTAGCAAACAAAGATGCGTTGGTAACCGGCGGAGCTACCGGCATTGGCCGGGCCACGGCCGAGCTTTTCGCCCAAGAAGGGGCGCGCGTCCATATCATCGACTACAACGAAGCGGAGGGCCGAGCCGCTGTGGAACAGATCGAGGCCGCAGGAGGCCAAGCGCATTTCTACGCCACGGACGTGCGTTCGGAAGAGAGCGTGGCCGCGTCGGTCGCGCAGATCAGAGAGCGCACCGCCCGCCTCGATGTAGCGGTTTTCGCGGCCGGAGTCTTGAAGGGAGCGTTCAAGACGATTGAGGAGCTGTCGGAGGAGGATTGGGATGCGACGCTCGACACCAACTTGAAGGGCACCTTCCTCTCGGCCAAGTACGCGACGCCGCTCTTGGCGGCAGCGGGCCAGTCCGTGCTGCTGATCATCGCCTCGGGAGCAGGGGTGCGGGGCGGGTCTTCGTCCTATGCTTATGCCGCGAGCAAGGCTGGGCAGCACGGGTTGCACTACAAGCTAGAAGGTGAGTTAGGCCCCAAAGGGGTGCGCTTGCACGTGATTTGCCCTGGAGGGATTGCAACGCCGCTGAAGCTGGAGAATATAGCGCAGGGAGCAGAGGCCGCAGGCCGCGATCCAGAGGAAGCAAAGCGGAATGCCGTGCTCGGAGACCCCATGGGGGTGGCACGGGTGTTGGCGTTTTTGGCTTCCGAGGAAGGGTCTTACGTGCGGGGGACGGTGTTCACTCGGTAGCGTTAGGCGCGTCCCCAACGGCTGGGATCCATGCCCGGAGCCTCGGAGGCCATGTTCGGGGGCTTGTTGCCGCCGTCGTAGTCCCAGCAGCGCTTGTTGCGGTTGGCGAAGAGCGGGCGGATTTCGTCGGGCAAGGTCTGGAGGTCTTCCTCGCTCCAGGGGTTGATTTCGTCAATCGGCCCGGCCCAAGCAGGTCGGTAGGCGATGGCCAGCATTTCTCGCGGGTAGGTACCGACGTTGGGGAAGTTGCCGTGGAAGACGCGGTGGTGGATGAGCACGGCAGAACCGGCCTTGCAGGGAACCATGACTTCTTCGGGATGGGATTTGTAGCGCGTATAGGGGTTGGCGTCGGCGTGCAGGCACAGGTGCGAGCGCGGCACCACGCGGAAAGGCGAGACTTCTGGGATGAGGTCGTCGAGATAGTAGAGTACCCGTATCAACACCGGGCAAGAGCCTTCAAAGCCGAAAATTTTGGAGCCGTAGGGTTGGCCATCGGCGTGGAGGCTGATGCCGGGGTGGCCGGGTTCGGAGCGAGCATAGCCGTAGTGCATGAAAATTACTTCGTCGCCCAGAAGTTCGCGCAGGAACGCGAGCGTCGGCGGGTGGCCGAGCAGGGCGGTGATTTCGCCGCCGTCGAATTGGATGTTGCTGCGGCCACGCTGGCGTTCGCTGTAATCGACGGCTGTGGTCTCGAACGTAGCGGTGATGGCTTTGAGGCGGGCGACGTGATCGGCGTCGAGCAGGTCGGGCAAGACGAGGTAGCCCTCGACTTCGAGTTGGCGGATGCGTTGGCCGGTGGTGAGGGCCGACCAGTCGCGATCGTCAATGCGGGGTGTGGCCATGGTTGTCCTCCTTGTGCAGGGGTGCTAGCGAAAGGATACGGTATTGAGCCGCCGCAATCAACGGCGGCGGGTTGAACGAGACACCGCTACGCCGCAGCGGTCTGAAGAGATTCCATGCTTTCAGGGAGATTATTCAAAATATGGCTGTTCCAAGTCAGAGAGAACTGCATCGGCCAATTCTCGAAATAGCGGATGGCGCAAAAGAAGACATAATGCCCAAGCAGTATATCATAGAGAAGATTGTCGAACGTTTCTCGCTGACGAATGATGATATACTAGAGAAGGTGCCGTCGGGAGGACAAACGAGGTTGGAAAATCGCGTGACTTGGGCACTCTCCTACTTAAAAAAAGCCGGTTTTTTGCAGTCTCCTTCGCGTGCGCACTTCCAAATTACCCCACAGGGGAAAGAACTACTCGCAACGGGCGCGGATGATCTTCTTTCATTGCGATGGAACGCCCTAGATGCAGTGCGACTGGGCGGAGGTGATGCTGACTCACCGGACACCGCTGCTAACGATGGGGTTGGCACTGACTCTGAGGATAGTACTCCCGATGAACAAATTGCGGCGCTTTATCGGGAGTTAAGTGATAGACTTGCCGAAGAGCTATTGGAGAGGGTGAAAAGGGTGTCGCCCGACAGTTTTGAACGGTTGGTAGTCAGTTTGCTTGAGAAAATGGGCTATGGCCAAGGTGAGGCGGTTGGACGAAGCGGCGACGGCGGAATAGACGGCATCATAAATCAGGATGCCTTGGGGCTTGAGAAGGTGTACATCCAAGCAAAACGCTGGGAAAGCCAAGTTGGAGAACCTGAAATCCGCAACTTCTCCGGCAGCCTTGAAGCGAAAGGGGCAAATAAGGGCGTGTTTATCACGTCTTCGTTCTTCGGTCCAAGGGCGCGTGAAACAGCGCGTTTTATCTCGGCGGGCAATAAGTTTATCCGGCTAATAGACGGTGAAGAACTTGCCCGTCTGATGATAAATCACGGCGTCGGAGTGGTCTCCGAAATCATATACGACGTGAAAAAACTGGACGAAAATTACTTTGCCGAGGACAGCTAGCCTGCATCAAGCATATAGAGCGAGTTAAAAACTTTGAGGAGCGACACAATGCCTAAATTCCAACTCAGCAATGCAG
The DNA here is from genome assembly GCA_965261395.1 of Candidatus Latescibacterota bacterium. GTDB lineage: Bacteria > Latescibacterota > UBA2968 > UBA8231 > UBA8231. Next base: position 6,527,225 of record OZ253462.1, on the reverse strand, counting down.
AACTTGCGTCAGCAGTGTCGGGAAGGTCTCCTGAGTTTCCCAAGTACACCACTCAGATCATGAACCTCGCCAATCAGAATGCACAGGGTACAAGGCCCAAGGTCGTTGGACAGATGACCGAGCTTTCCCCCGAATTCGGGGGAAAGTCCTTTAGCGAATGGGACGCTTGGTACCGAAGGAAAAAGCCGGGAGCCTTGGATGATGCGACCGATAAGGTCTATGCAATGGTAGAAAAACTTCAGTCAGCTATTCAGCAGATTGATAAAGCTATGGTACGCGAGTGGGTCGAGGACCTCGTCGTGGCGAAGACATTCGTCGGCTTGTGCTTTGAGGAGGCCATTCTGTCCAAGATCGCGGAATACAAAGGAGCTACGTACCGTCTATCAACCCCGGCCGAGGAATCGCAAGGGATAGACGGCTTCATCGGCGATACAGCGGTCTCAGTCAAGCCATCGACTTACTCTACCAAGGACATGCTTGGTGAGGAGCTCCAAGGGGAATTGGTGATTTACGAAAAAAAGAAAAACGGAATCACCTTCTCGTTTGATTTCTAAGAGCCGAACCCTATGGGGAAAGTTTTCAAAGTCTGTGGAGAGGCTTTCGCGTAAGGTCTGCTCGCAGGCGGCCTTTCCAACACCGATAAAACCGCTATTGATCAGATCGAGATGATGACAGAGAACGATTCTTTGGAAATTGGACCTGTGGAAACCGGCGACCGAGTCCCAAGTCCTGCTGCTACTGGTGGAGCGGGCACGTTCTTCGAGCAGCATGTCGATGCTTACTGGCTTGCTCTGCTTCTGGTGCGGGGTATCCCGCCGATCCTACACGACTGTATCGTGGATGAGGTTTGCCTTCAAACGGAACATCTTGGCTGGCATACGGACGATTTCCTAGTCGTCGGCCAAAACGGCTCTGACCAGTACCGGAAGCTAGCTGGCCAAGTGAAGCGGAACTTCACTGTTAGTGCGAGTGATGACGAGTGCAAGAAGACGGTGCAGGATTTCTGGAAGGACTTCAAGAATCCAAAGCAATTCTCGCAGACTTCAGATCGCTTCGCTCTCGTTACCCTGCAAGGGACGAAAACCCTTCTTGGACACTTCTCGGGGCTGTTGGACTGCGCCCGCGCCTCTCGCGATGGAGATGAGTTTGATCGTCGGCTTTCTATTGATGGATTCATTAACGCCAAGGCTGTTCAGGACTGCGACAAAATCCGGAAGATAATCGGAGAAATCGAAGATAGAGATATTTCCGTGGCTGAAGTCTGGTCGTTCCTCCGTGTATTGCACGTATTGAGCTTGGACTTGAACAGTGCGACCGGGCAGATGGAAGCGATGATTAAGAGCCTTCTCGCCCACACGACGACGAACGAACAGGATAAGGTTGGTGCAGCGGAAGCCTCTTGGAACGCTTTGCTTCGCGAAGTTGGAGAAGGGATGCCGGAGGCGCGCTGCTATCGGTACGGTGATTTACCCGAGGAGTTGCAACAACGTCATACCCCGCTCGGGAACACCGAACAGCAGGCCTTGCGGGTGTTGCATGACCACTCTGCGCTCATATTGGAAGGAATTCACTCGAAGATCGGCAGTCTCCACTTGGAGCGCGGCGGTTTGGTGCAGCAGGTCTTTGAACATCTGGAATCCAGCCAAGTTGTCCTGATTTCAGGAGCTGCGGGTAGCGGAAAGTCCGTCATTGCTAAGGATCTCATCAGCATTCTCGAAGCTGACCATTTCGCATTCAGCTTCCGTGCGGAGGAGTTCGCTCATCCTCACCTCGATGCGACACTTCAGAGTCTCCAGATCCCGGCAAACGCAGCGATGCTAGGGGCCATCCTAGCAGGCCAAAATCGAAAGGTTATGTTGGTCGAGAGCGTCGAAAGGCTCTTAGAAAAATCTACTCGCGATGCTTTTACCGACCTCCTGACACTCGTGGCTAAAGACAAGAGTTGGTGCCTAGTGCTGACCTGCCGCGACTACTCAGCCAACCGCGTCCGGTCTGCCTTCTTGGGGTCTGCGAACGTCATTCATGCCGTCGTTACGGTTCCGCTACTGGACGATGAGGAGTTGGAGAAGGTCAAAGTGGCCCACCCGCCATTGTCCCGACCGCTAGCGAATGCAGCGCTTCGCCGGGTTCTGAGCAATCCCTATTTCCTCGACAAGGCTCTGCAGGTCCAGTGGTCAAAGGAGCGGTCGTTGCCTCAGAGCGAGCGAGAGTTCAGGACTCTCTTCTGGCGAGATATTGTTCGAGCCGATCATCACTCTGTTGGCGGGATGCCGCGTCGGCGGGATGCCGCGTTTGTGCAGATTGCATTGCGACGGGCACGGAAGCTCACTCCATACGCTGATTGTGGCGATTTCGATTCGGAAGCCGTTGATGGCCTCCGACACGACTCTCTCATAGTGTCTTCCCAACAAAGCGATAGGCTTGTAGCACCGGCTCACGATGTCCTCGAAGACTGGGCGATCTTGCATTGGATACAAGAACAGTATGTGATTCACGAGGAGTCGGTCCAAGAGCTATCCACTGCGATTGGGACGCATCCTGCCGTACGCCGTACGTACCGCAAATGGGTATCTGAACTCGTAGAGTCGAACCCTGAGGCTGCGGATGGGCTGTTCCAAGATGCTGTTCGTGAGGGCAAAATTTCTGCTCAGTTTCGTGATGACACGCTCGTCTCGCTCCTACATTCATCATCCTCGGCGGCGTTTCTGGAGAGGCATCGTGAGGAACTTCTGGCGAACGATAATCAGCTTTTCCGTCAAGTGATTCATATACTGCGAGTCGCATGTGTGACTACGCCTGAGTGGTTGAAAACTTCCGTAGCCGGTCCATCTCTGCTCAACGTACCGGACGGAATAGCTTGGGCGAGCGTCCTGCGGTTGGTACAAGGTAGTCTCACGTCATTTACCCGAGAAGACAGGCCCCTTCTCCTAGGGCTTATTGAGGATTGGGCTCGGGGTGTCAGTTTACAAAATCCGTATCCGGCCGGAGCCGAAGCTGTTGCGGTGATCGCACACTGGCTCCTTCCGAGCTTCGATGGCTACAGATCAGGAGACCAGCAGAAACGAATCCTCCAAGTAATTGCAAAAATTCCAGACGCTGATCACGACCGGTTCGTCGCCCTTCTGAGCGGGAACCAAGAGACCGAGAAGCGAGACCGCACTACAGAGGAATTCCGAAAGATCATTTTTGAAGGTATGGATGGTGCGCCTGCGGCTCGGGATATGCCTGAACTGGTCGTCTCGGCTGCTAAGAAGCCGTCTGAAAACCCCCTGTCGGGCTGTTTTTCGGGTGGTCAAGCGATCTAGGCGTCGAGCGTTTTTCATAGGGCGAGACGCCCTCGATCCCAGCGGCTTGGAGTCAAAGCAGAGATCGAAACCCTAGTTTTCAGACGGCTTCTAAAGACTATCTGCTATGCTCAGAGGCCGACCTTCAACAAGAATGGAGGCATGGAAGGCCGCTAAGACGGGAGCTTCTGTTCGGCATCAAGCCTACCATAAGCTACGGCTTCTTACCGGCGAGTGCATACCACGGTCCGTTTCTCACGCTCCTTCGCCATCACCCCCGTGAGGGGCTTGCCTTCATCATTGAAGTATTCAACCATAGTGCGGAGTGGTATGCACAACGCATAGTGCAATCGGAGTATGGCGAGCCCCACTTCGATATAACGCTGACATTCACGGATGGAACATCGCGGAAACAGTGGTGTAATGGGCGGCTCTGGAACCTGTACCGAGGAACATCGGTTGGTCCTAATGTCCTGAAATCTATCCTGATGGCACTGGAACACTGGCTGCTGGAGTTGGCAGAGGCGCATTCGCATGAATTAGATGAGGTCCTTCTAGACATTCTTCGACGGAGCGACTCTGCTGCTCTTACCTCGGTCGTGGCAAGTGCGGCAACAGCCTTCCCATATGCGGCAGGCGAGGCCCTCTTGGTCTTGCTCCGATCTCGGCCATGTATCCAACTCGACCGCCAACGAGTTGTCCGTGAGGCATCACGGCCTTCCTCGTGGTCTATGCCTCAACTGGACGCTCGCAATAAGATCTACGAGGGGGAACGGAAGAAAGCAGATGCCCACCCCCATCGGAGGCGCGATCTTGAGTGTGTAATCCTCAATCTCCAATTGGGTCCGTTTGCGTCTCGGGTACATGAGGTTCTTGATAAGCACCGTGCAGAGATGCCACCGCTGGAGGAACAGACTGAGGGAGATCGAATCTGGCGGCTCGCGCTCCAGCGTATGGACTTGAGGCAGTACACAGTTTCAGAGCACATAGCCGAAGCCCCTGTAGATTCTGAAGACCACGTCTCCTCTGAAGATAGCAGAAAGTACATTCGCCTTGACCCCAACGAACCAGAACCTGATGTCAAGGAGATGGTGGAGCAAAATGACTCATGGTTGCAAGCCATAAATGCCAGAGTAGGGCTTTCGGGGTGGGGACGTAGTGTTTTCGATCAGAAGACAAGTACTATATACGATCCTGCTCAATGGCGACAGATACTACAGGAAGCTCAAGCAGTTGGCGAGGATAGCGACGAGGAGGACGATTTGTACCGAGGAGGGCCTGGAATTGTCTCTGCTGTCTGCATTCGCGATCACTGGGAGGAGATGTCGGACGACGAGAGAGAGTGGTGTGTGGACATCATCTGCTCGGAGGTGGAGCGTAAAGGCGATCACTGGAACGAGTCTGCGCGTATTCAAGAGGACAGTATGTCTGTCGATCGGCAATGCGCTTATGTGATGCCCCTTCTTTTGGGGAAGTCGCTATCTGAGGCCCAGCGGCCCTGTGTCCGTCAGGTGCTCGTGCTCGCCTTGACACACGCGATCGATGAGGTTCGCTGGTATGCAGCATCGGGCATTGGCAGATACTTGTGGGCAATAGATCGGGAGTTGGCTATACGTTGTGTAAATGCCCTCGCAACAGAGGCTATGCTGGTGCAAGACGAAGCCGACGCCGACTCAAAACGCCCTCGTCCAGATGAGTTCTCACATGGACGGCCAATTGACGACATTAAGGCCGAGTTTGCACCTGTCGTCAGAGAGCGTTTTGATAAAGAAGATGGGATTTCTGACGATGCACACCGGAAATTCGACTCAACTCGGGAGGTTGGCGCAGAGGCCAACAGGCAGATCATAGCAATCTTGGGCCGAGCACCGACCGAGCCTGTGGCAATTGAGGCGTTTGAGCGACTTGCACACACGCTCGTCGGGTGGTGGGACGCTGATAGGACAGAGCGTACTCCATTGGGGCTCCTGTCGGACTTTCTTCTCCGAACCTCATCGGAAGTCGCGACCTCGATTCTCCAGCCCATTCTGGACGCCATAGATGGTCACCCAAGAGAAGTTCACGGGATTCTCCGCGAGTTAATCGACTTCGAGAATTGCGAACCAAACACCGCGCAATTCTGGTCGCTTTGGAAGCTGTTTGCGGATAAAGTCCGATGTGCCCAATGGCTTGCACAGATTGACGATAGGCACACAAACGGAACAGAAATGGTGTCGGCAATTTTCCTCGGAAATTTGCCGAAGAAGAAAATTCGCCACTGGTCGAGTCTGGATGGCAACTCCAACCATGTCCATGCGCTGTTTGAAGATTTGCCGCCTTCTTCGGCGGTCTTGGACGCCTACGTTCGATTCCTCTACGATATCGGCGAACAGTCGCTGCCCGATGCGTTCATCCACATCGCAAATCGACTTCAAGAAGGAGACCCTCAGCAGATGATGAGAACAGGAGATACTGTCTTCCGTCTCGAAGTCCTTCTCCAGCGATACGTGTACGGGAGACCTATGGAGCTAAAGCGTCAGCGTGAGCTACGGGAGGCGATTCTCTCTCTACTTGACCTGCTCGTCGAGAATGGTTCGTCTGCCGCTTTCCGGATGCGGGATGATTTCGTGACGCCTATTTCAACTGTATAAGCGGTAGAATATCCTTGAGAAATACTATCGCCCCAACGGAGTAGCATCAGAACAGAGTACGCTCAATACTACAGATAGAAAGATAGAATCAATGCAGACCACCGCTAAGCTAATATGCGGCCCTGCCCAGTCCATGGCGGGAATCGCGGATGAGTCGGTCGATTTGATCGTCACTTCGCCACCCTATCCGATGGTGGAAATGTGGGATGAGATTTTCGCGCTACAAGACGATCGCATCGCGGCGCAACTGTCGCGCGGCAATGGACAGGCCGCCTTCGCGCTCATGCACGAGCTACTCGATGCGGTTTGGCTGGAGTGCAGCCGCGTCATGAAGCCGGGGGCCATTGCCTGCGTCAACATTGGCGACGCCACCCGAACCTTGGATGGCGACTTCCAGCTCTACTCCAATCACTCCCGCATACTGAGCAGCTTCCTCGGCCAGGGTTTTGCCGCTTTGCCCGATATACTCTGGCGCAAGCAAACCAACGCCCCCAACAAGTTTATGGGGTCTGGGATGCTGCCTGTAGGGGCGTATGTGACCTACGAACACGAGTACATCCTTGTGCTTAGAAAAGGGCGGCGGCGAACCTTCACAACGGCTGCGGAGAAAGCCAAGCGCCGCGAGAGTGCCTTCTTCTGGGAGGAGCGCAACGTCTGGTTTTCGGACGTGTGGTTCGATGTAAAGGGAACCTCACAGGGGCTTGTCAATGCGCCGACCCGCGAGCGCAGTGCGGCCTTTCCGTTTGAATTGGCCTACCGGCTCATCTGCATGTTTTCCGTCAAGGAAGACTTGGTGCTCGATCCGTTTGCGGGGACTGGAACGACGCTGGCGGCCGCCTTAACAGCGGGAAGAAACTCGGTCGGCGTGGAGATTGACGAGACCTTGGTGCCGGTCGCGCAAGACCTGCTGCGCTCCACACCTTCTGCCGCCAACGAGTACAACTGCGCCCGGCTAGCTCGGCACGCAGAGTGGGCCGCCGTTCGCACAGCAGAGAGCGGCCCGTTGAAATACGCGAGCCGCCATTACGGATTTCCAGTAATGACGGCTCAGGAACAGGACTTGTTGTTAAACGACGTAACGGGAATTACCGGCGAGGCCGACGGCGTGACGATGGTGGCTCAGTACAGCGAGAAACCGAACGGTCGCTTTGCAGGACACCGGCGCGAAAGCAAAGCCGCCGCACCGCCCGACTCCCCACAGACGCTGCTGCCGCTAGACTATTAATCGGCGTTGCGCTCTCCATCCGCGCGCAACGTGCTCTGCAGCGCGTCGTAGGCCGCCTCGCAATCGGCGAGCGCAGCACTCTGTTCCTTGATCTGTTGGTTCAGTGCTTGTACTTGATCGTCGGTCACGGGGTCGGTACCGGCTTCAAGGAGCTGGTGGACCCGCGCCCCTAGATCCGCTTGGGTGCGGTGGAGCTGGTTTTTGGCAGCGGCGATATCGAGCCGGGCACGCGCTAGACGGGTCAGGTCGCCGGCCTTGTCGGCGGCGACCGCCGCGCCTTCTTGTAGCCCTTTCACGAGATTGTTCCACAGGTTGTCCACTGAGACCTCGTATGGTTTAAGTGTCTGTAGCCGCGGCGCGGCGCAATTCGCTGAGGAGCGTCTCTTTGTTGGCCCGCGAAACTTGGCGGCCCTTGAGTTGAGCGTCGGGTAGCTGGCGCACGAGTTGGCGCAGGCGGGCGACTGGCAAGCCCTCTAGTTCGTCGGGGGGTGGCTGCGTTGGCAGAGTGGCTGCCCCGGGCTGGTGCAGGAGCAGGTTTTCTACGTCTAAATGGGGGGCGGGAATGACGCGGTGGCTAATCACCTCGCTGACCTTGCGCGCGGCTTCGACGCCGGCTTGCACCGCCACTTGGACGGCGGCGACCTCACCTCTAAAGTGCGTTGAAACCAGCCCGCCGCCGATGGACTTGATGCCGAGGAGTTCGACCGGAGCGGATTTTACGGCCGCGTCGGCTGCCTCGATGACGCCGACGAGACCGCGAGTCTCAATCAGCCCTATGGCAGCCATTGGGCGCGTTTGGCTCGGTCAACGAGTGTCGTCGAGGGTGTGGGGGACGAGGGCCAAATAGCGGGCGCGCTTGATGGCGCGGACGACGCGCGTCTGCTGCTTGCGCGTGGCACCGGTGCGCCGGGACGATTCGATCTTGCCGGTCGGCGTGATAAACTTGACTAGGACATCGAGGCGCTTGTAGTCGATGTCTTCGGATTTGAGCTTGGCTACGGCCTCTCGGCGCGAACTGCGGAACTTGTTGATGACGACGCTCCTTTTTAGGGCACCCGCTTGGGCGGGCACATACATTTAAAAGGACAGAAAGTACTGGAGGGACCGGGGAATGTCAATATGTTACCCCGGTCCCGGCACGGTTAGCTCGGGTTCGTTTCGTCGTGGAGCTGACGCATGATTTGGTGATGCCCCATGCCCTCGTCCCAGAGCTTTTTGTACTTGGCCTCGTCGATGCCGTCGCGCTTGAGAAAGCCGCGGATGTCGTAGCGGCCCTCGATTTCCACGGGTAGGCCGCCCTCCTCGACCATGAGCTGTAGGGGATAGCCCTTTTCTTGCAGCGGCAGGTCGATCACGCAGTTGCGGCGCGCCGATTCGTAGAGGGCCATCATAATTTCCACAGTGTCGCGGGCCGTGGTGCCCGCGTTGCGGTGCTCGGCCTTGTGACCTTCGAGGCAGGCGATGAGTTCGCGGACTTGGGCGGCGTTGGTGTTGCCCCCAATGGCCTTCGAGCCTTCGGTGAGCGCGAGATCGACTTCCTGCCAGCCGCCAGAGGAGGCATTCATAAGCTGGAGCCGGGTTTCGCTCACCGATAATATCCCTTCGCTGCCGCGGATTTCAAAGCAGCCGGCACCAGCTCCCTCGCGCATGAGGTCGGACTGGATGAAAAGCTGGAGATCGCCGGCGAAGTGGACCAAACCCATGCAGGCGTCTTCGATCATGGTGTCGCGCTCGTAGCGGTCGGTGCGGCGCTCGACTGCGCCCATGACCCATTGGGCGCGGGGGTCGCCGAGCACGAAGCGCGAGCCGTCAATGGAGTGCGTACCCCAGTTGGTCAGGCCGTCGGCGACCTTGTTGGTGACGAAAATCGGCTCGCCAATCGCGCCCTCTTCGACTAGCGCCTTGGCCTTTTCCCAACCCGGGGTAAAGCGGCGCTGATGGCTGATGACCAGTTGGGTGCCGTGCGCCTCGCAGGCCTCGACCATGGAGTCGGCTGCGGCCATGCCGATGGCCATGGGCTTTTCGCAGATGACGGCGCGGGCACCACCCTCGGCCGCGGCAATGGTGGGTGCCGGATGCAAAAGGTGCCAAGTGCAGACGCTGACGATGTCGGGCCGGGCCTTTTCCATCATTTCTTCGACCGTTTCAAACTCCTGAGGGATGCCGTATGCGTCCACGTAGGTCTTGCGAGCCATGGGGACCGGGTCGGCGACGGCGATCACCTCGACCTCGTCCACGAGGTTGTAGCCTTCCATGTGGGCGTTGCCGATGGAACCACAGCCGACAATTGCCGCGGTATAGCGTTTCATAGAGGATATCTCCTTGGCGAAAACGTGATAGCGGGTGTACTATGGGACATAATAAAAAATAGGTATTAGGTTTTCTTCAAGTCTTTAATATCTATAACCCAAGCCTGAAGGCTTGGGAGCGATCACCAATTATGGAAACCCTATACGTTTCGCCCATTCTGTCCATCCCGCTTTCCGAACTGCGCTGCAAGTTCCACCGCAGTTCTGGGCCTGGGGGACAAAACGTCAATAAGCTCAATACCTCCGTCGAGCTACAGTTTGACTTTGTCCACAGTGCGGTGCTCAGCGACGAGCAGCGCCAGCAGATTGCCGAGAAGCTCGCCGCGCGGCTAAACAGCACAGGCGCGCTGTCGATCCAGTCGGAGCGATTTCGCACGCAGGGGCGCAATCGCGCCGACTGCCTCAACAAGCTGGCCGCCCTGCTCGCCGAGGCGCTCAAGAAACAGCCCAAGCGCGCAAAAACCAAGCCTAGCCGCGCCGCCCAAGCGCGTCGTCTCGACAGCAAGCGGCGTCATTCCAATAAAAAAAAGAGCCGCCGACCGCCTGCAGATTGAATACTTGGCCGTCTTGGTGCGTCACAAGATTGTATTTGCGCGTGTTCACTAAGTATTCTATCTTAAACCTTAACGTGAACGTAAAGGTTGATCACTGCAAACTTTGGGGACTGAAATGAACGTACAAAATAGAGAAACAATGTACTCGGCAACCGATCTCTATTGGCGAGATATAAAAAATGCCGAGCCGCTCAGTCGCGAGAAAGAAATCGCCCTCTTCAAGCGCGCCAAAGCAGGCGACGAAGAGGCGCGTCAGGCGCTGGTGCAGGCCAATTTGCGCTTTGTGGTTCGCGTCGCCCGCGAGTATCACGAGTCCGGTCTCTCGTTGATCGAGCTGATTTCCGAGGGTAACCTCGGGCTGCTGGAAGCCGTCCAGCGCTTTGACGAGACCCGCGGCTTTAAGTTCATCACCTATGCGGTGTGGTGGATTCGCCAAGCCATCCTCCGTGCCCTAGCCGAACACGGAAAAATTGCCCGCCCGCCGCTGAGCCGGGTCAGCGACCGGCAGAAGGTCGAAAAGGAGGCCGCACTCCTCGCCCAGCAGCTAGGGCGCGCCCCGACTGTTGAGGAAATCGCCGCCTGCGTCGATTTCTCGACAGAGCGCATCCGCAACGCCTTTGAGATGGGGCAGCCGGATTTGCCCTTAGACGCCCCCGCCTTTGCCGACGGGGAAATGACGTTTGCGCAGACTTTTGTCTCGGCTGAGCCCAGTTCGCACGAGCGCTTTGTCGACAGGGAAATGCGCGCGGCTGTGGCCGATTGTCTGCAGGTGCTCGACTTCCGCGAATCCCAGATCGTCCGCGCTTATTTTGGCCTCGACGACAGCGCGCCCAAAACCTTGGAGGAGATCGGCGAGTCCATGGGCGTCACCCGCGAGCGCGTGCGGCAGTTGCGGAACAGGGCTTTAGAAAAAATGAAAGACGAATGCGGCGGGCAGTTGATCGAATTTTCGAGCAACTGAGAGAGCGAGAGGCCCATTGTCGGGGGCTGTGCCGCGTCCTATTATTGAATACCCTTAACGAGAGGACGCTATGGCCCAGCTCCGACAGAAATTATTGGTGCTCTACGCCCATTCTCCCGATTTGCATAGCCAAACCGTGGCTTGGTCGCTTTACGACGGCACGGGCGAGGAGCGGTCCAGCAGCGGCGATAGCGAGGAACCGCCCTATCCTTCGGTGGTGGCGGCCATGCGAGACGGGTGGCGGGTGGTGCAGTTCCCTCAGCATTACCCGGCTTATCCAGGCATGGAATACAACACGTCCTATCTGAAATACGAGTACATCCTCGAAAAGATGGAGGCAATCGATGGTCGATAAGCAATATCTCCTGAATACCAAGCAAATGGCGCAGTTTGTCGCCGACGGCTTTTTGCGCTTCGACGAACTGGTGCCCGACGAGTTGAATCGGGCTGCCTGTGCCGAGATGGAAACCGGGGTTCCGAGGGGCAAAGCCGGCGCACCGCTCGCCGAGCTATGGACCCATGCGGTGATCGGCCAAGTAGTGCGCCTGCCTCAGATCCAAGGGATCATTCACAGCTTAGTCGGCCCTGACCCGCTCTACGACCACCACGCCGTGCATACGGTTGATGCCCACCACGAGCACGGGCAGATTTGGCACGCCGACGCGATCATCGACACCCGGCTGCACTTTGACATCCAGCTCTTTTACTTTGCCCACGACACGCCGCGGGAGATGGGCGGCACCATGTTCCTACCCGGCAGTATCTATCGCCGCGTCAGCGAATCGGACATTGCCCGCTATCAAAACTTTCTCGGGCAGATGCCGATGGTCTGTAAGGCCGGCACAGTGGCCGTGGCCCACCACGGCATCTGGCACTGCGCCCAGCCCAACCTAACTGGCCGCAAGCGCTATATGTTCAAACTGCGGCTCAACCCCACGGTGCGGCAGAAGAAGCTGTGGAATACCGACGATATCGACGATGCGGAGATCCCCGGGCTGCTCAATGCCAACCACCGCTGGTACGGCAACGAGGTGCGGCTGGAAGTAGTCAACCGTATCAAGCTGTGGCGCTTTTTGACCGGCGACGAGAACTACGACGTGTCCTACTGGCTGTCGCGGCTGGAGAACGCGCCCGAAAATGAGCTGCGGGCAGCGTGAACTAAACGCGCCCCCATGCAAAAGCAAAAGCCGACCCAATAGCTGGGTCGGCTTTTTTTGTTACGCCAACTGTATAGGCCTAGCGGCGCGATGCCTACTACTCGGAAGGCAAAGGCAAGGCGGCGGGTGCAGGACTTGTAAAGACCGAGCGCGGCAGTTCGTCGAAGACCGCGACATCGGTGTGTTGACGCTCGCCGCGACCGTCGGAGAGCAAAATCGATCCGTGGCGCTGCCAGTTAGTCCAGGGGCCGGTAAAGCGCGGCTCGGCGTCAGCGGCCTCGCGGTAGAAGGCCCATTGGGTCACTAGCCGCGATTCTTGGTCGATCCAGACCGCGTATTTGTTCTGTGGGGTGACGCCGACGTCTTTGAACGTGAGTTCCAGCACTTCGGCAGGGCGGTCGTCTTGGGTGGCTTCTAGGCCTCGATAGCGCAGGGTGACGCCGGTGTCCTTGAGCTTGTAGGGCATGACCAGCCAGTACGAGTCGTTGATCCAGGCGCGGTAGCCGTGGTCGAGTTTGGCCGCGAGGGTGTCGGGGTCGCTGATTTCCGCCTCAGCAACGAAGGCGCGGCCCTCTTTGCTGTGGATGTTCATCAGCACCGTCAGATCGCCTTGCTCGAAGCGGATATCCCCAGTCCACTTGTCCCACACGTGTAAGCGGAAACCGAAAAAGCGCCAAGTGATGTAGCGAATGGCGTCCCAGTTGGCGCGGCCGCCCATCGCGGTCATGACTTCGTCCGCTAGGGCTATAGCCTTGGGATCGGAATCGGCGGCGTTGAAGCCGGGAGCTGGGGGGTTGTCGGCGGCGTGGGCCGGGCCGATGAAAAAGACGAGGAGCAAGAGTAGGCGGGGCATGAGGATCCTTGCGTCTGCGGTGGCTAAAGAGTCTGCACTATGAGCATAAACTTAGGAATGCTCAGGCAGCACTTCGGGTAGCAATTTCTCTAACTCGGCCAGCGGAGCTTCCAAAGTCTGGATGGCTTCAGTCCAGAACTGGGTGTCTTCGAGATCGCGGCCCAAGGCCCGGCGGGCCACGCCCTCGGCGGTGTCGCTGCCGGTGAGGCGGAGGAATTCCTCGTAGCGGGGGAGAAAGTCGCTACCCTCTTGTTTAAACATGGAATACAGGCCGCGACTGAGTAGGAAGCCGAAGGTGTAAGGGAAGTTGTAGAAGGTCACGCCGGTGATATAGAAATGGAGTTTCGAGGCCCAGAAGTAGGGGTCTTCGCCCCCCTGTGCGAGCGCGTCGCCGAAGACGTCGCGCTGGGTTTCGACCATCAACTCTTTGAGGCGGCTGACGGTGAGTTCGCCGTCAGCGCGTTCCTCGTAAAGCTTTTTCTCGAACTGGTAGCGCACGGGGATGTCGAGCAGGAAGATCGCGCCGTGGCCAATCTCTTGGTGGAGGGCGCTGGCCTTTTGGGCCGGGCTGAAGGAAGGGTCGGCGAGGATGCCCTCGGTGAGGATCATTTCGCCGAAGGTCGAGGCCGATTCGGCCAGAGTCATCGGATAGAAGTGGGCGTAGGTGCGCACGTCGCGCATGATGTAGCTGTGGAAGGCGTGGCCGATCTCGTGGGCGAGCGTGAGCACATCGCCGAGGGTGTCGTTGTAGGTCATATAGACGCGGGACTCGCGGGTCAAAAGCGAGCCAGTGCAAAAGGCCCCAGGCCGCTTGCCAGGGCGGGGCGCGTGCTCAATCCATTGGCGTTCGCAGACCTGGCCGAGGAACTCGCCTAGGCGTGGGTAGGCCGTTGCAAAGGAGCGGGTGACGAGGTCCGTGCCCTCTTCCCAAGAAAGATGCCCTTGATCGGGCAGCGGTAGCGGCGCACCCAGATCGCACCAGGCGACGCCCTTGGTGCCCATGAGCTGTGCCTTGAGGGCGAGGATGCGTCGGGGCAGCTCAATTTGGTCGGCGATAGCCGCAAACATCGCGTCGAGGGTCTCGGGCGAAATGGACGCTTGAAAGCGAGCGACATCGAGAAAGTGGTCAACGCCGCGATGCTGGTTGAGGGTCAGCCGCGTCCCCGAAATGGCGTTGAGCGCGGCACCCGCGACGTCTTCCAGGCTCTCCCAAGCCCGGTTGCCGCCAGCGAAGGCGGCTTGGCGGACCCGGCGGTCGGGGTCTTCCATCAGGGCACGGCGCTGCGAGATGGGGCGGCGCTCGGTGCGGCCGTCGGGAAATTCCATGTCGAATTCGAGCTTGCCGGAGATCGAGTCGTAGAGGCGTCCCCAAGCGTGGAGACCGTCAACACTGAGGTCGGCAGAGAGCATTTCCTTCTCTGGGCTCATGGTGCGTTGCGCGTCTTCGCGCTGGCGGCGGAGGAAGTGGATGCAGTCGGCCAAGGCGGGCCGTTGGGCGAACTTGGCAAAAATTTCATCCGAGACATCCTTGAGCGCACGCAGGAGTTCGACATCGAGCTTTGCGCTCTCGGCCGCCAGCAGGGCAAAGGTGGCCTCCTCGCGGGCGTAGTCTTCATTGCGGGCGTCCGCTGCAGTGAGGCAACCGAGGTAGGAGCCCAGGTGAGAGAGGCGGTCGATCAGGCCCTCCGTCAGGAGGAGTATGGCCTCCCAAGCGTCGGCATTGTCCTCGGCGAGCGGTGCTAGGGTGGCGGCTTGCTGACGTGCCGCCGCAAGATCCCTTTGCAGTTCATCTTTGAATTGCCGCATGGCCGGGCCGTCAAATTCGGCGAAGTAGCTAGTCAGGTCCCAGTCCATGGCTGTCGGGGTAGTGGTCATGGGGCGTTTTCCTTGCTGTGATGTAAGTGCCGGCTAAAAAGAACAGCGCCTTCTGGCACAAAGGCAAATTGGTCACTAAACGATGGTCTCCCTATATTGGCCGCCTCTATCCCGTCCACTTATTTGCAGAGGTCCACGATGCTTAAATGCGCGACTTCCCTGTGGTCGGCCGACCTAGCCAATCTCGCGGCTGATATCCAGCGCGTCGCACCCTATTCGGAGCGCTTCCATCTCGACGTGGCCGATGGCCATTACGCGCCGACTATGCTGTTTTTCCCAGATTTAGTGGCGGCACTGCGCCCGCATACGGACCTACCCTTTGAAATGCACCTGATGACCACCGACCCGTCCGCGTGGATCAACCCCTTTGCCGAGGCGGGTGCCGACGCCATTATCATCTGCTTTGACTCGGCCGCTGATCCGGGTGCCGTGCTGGAGGCGATCAAGGCAAGGGGACTTCAGGCCGGAGTCTCGCTCTTGCTAGAAGAGGATCTGGATCTACTCGATCCCTATTGGGGGCTATTGGATGTGTTGACGCTGCTGAACACGGCCGCCGGAATTAAAGGTGCCGATATGGACCCGCAGGCACCCGACAGGATCCGCCGGGCTAGGAACGAGATCGACCGGCGCGGCTTGGCGACAGTGGTGGAAGCCGATGGCGGAATTCGCCGCCACACCGTGCCACAAATCGCGCGAGCTGGTGCCGACTATATCGTTCCTGGCTCGCTGATGTTCAAAGAGGACCCAAGCGCGATGCGCGAGTGGTTGGCCGGGCTTGGCTAGCCAGCCATAGGACGCGGGCGCTCGTGCTACTCTTATAACAGCTTGCAGCCTTCCAATTCTTTGGTACTCAGGCGAATGCCGCCAGCGCGGAGCCCGCGCACTGGATATTCGCTGATGGGAAAAACCTCGTTGAGCTTGCGGAGGCGTGGCTTGGGCTTGTAGTCGAGGGCGATCTGTTTGTCGGAGTCAGTGGTCAGCTTGAGCAGCTTGCACTCGGCGGGCACGAGATCGTAGCTGCGGCCTAAGATGAACTTGTCAATTGTGCAACGCTTGATGTAGGAGATACCGGCCTTGTCCTTATAGACGATGCTGAAAATTAGATCCTTGTCCACCAAGCCGCAGTGGAGCAAGCCCTTGCCGACGAAGAGTTTGTCCGGCACTTGGATGACCGAGTAGGTGCCGTCCTTGCGGATGACGAGCACAGAGTCGTAGAGCGATACGTCGCAGAGGGTGGTGCCGTTGATTTGGTGGCCGAGATAGCCAGTCTTTTTGTCGTAGCGGAGCTTGAGGTTGCGGTTGGCTGCCGAGCGCGCATCAACCCTTTGGATTTCGACGATTTCGGTGCGGCGCGGGAATTGGTCTCCGTATTTGTCGATGAGATCCTGGATGAAGGCGATGGTGTAGGGAATAATGCTATCCAAATGCTTCTTAATCTGGCGCAGTCGGGCGCGGATCTCCTTCATCTCTTCTTGGGCACGATTGATGTCGTAGCGCGAGATGCGGCGGATCGGGATCTTGAGTAGGGTCTCGATATCATCGTCGGTAATATCGCGGTTGAGCTGCGGGGCAAAAGGCCAAAGCCCGGTGCGCACGGCCAAGGCGACTTCGGCCGTGGTGGTCTGCTCCTCAATGGCCGTATAGATGCGGTTTTCGATAAAGATCTGTTCCAGGGTCTTGGCGTGGAGCTTGTTGTTGAGCTGTTCGGCTTCGAGTTGAAGCTCGGCCTTGAGGATATCGACGAGGCGATCGACGTTGTGTTGCAGGACTTCGGTGGCGCTCATGACTTGGGGCCGACTGTGCTCGTTGATCAGCATCAGGTTGGCCGAAATCGACATCTCGCAGTCGGTGAAGGCGTAGAGTGCATCCACGATTTCCTCGGTGTACGTGCCGCGCGGCAGCTTGATCTCGATCTCGACTTTTTCAGCGGTGTAGTCGGAGATGGTGCCGATCTTGATCTTGTTCTTGCGCGCAGCGTCTTCTATGGAAGCGATGAGTTGTTCGGTGGTGGTGCCGAAGGGGAGTTCGCGGATGACGATGCGCTTGGGGTCGGAGGTGTCGAGCCGGGCGCGGACTAAGACTTTGCCATTGCCGTCGTTGTATGTGGAGAAGTCGGCTAGCCCACCGGTGGGGAAATCTGGGCGGAGCTGGAAGGATCGGTCTTGCAAATAGGCGATTTGGGCTTCTAACAGTTCAATGAGATTGTGCGGCAATATCTTGGTAGCCATGCCGACGGCGATGCCTTCGGCCCCTTGAGCGAGGAGCACCGGGAGCTTGGCGGGAAAAACCACAGGCTCCTCGTTGCGTCCGTCGTAAGAGGAAACGTATGGGGTAAGCGATTTGTTGAAGAGGGTTTCCTTGGCCAAGGGCGTGAGGCGGCACTCGATGTAGCGCGCAGCAGCGGCGTCGTCTCCCGTGTGGATATTGCCGAAATTGCCCTGTTTCTCGATAAAAAGGTCCTTGTTTGCGAGGACGACTAAGGCACCGTAGATCGACTGGTCGCCGTGCGGGTGGTACTGCATGGTCTGGCCGACTACATTGGCGACCTTGTGGAACTTGCCGTCGTCAATCTGCTGTAGAGCGTAGAGGATGCGGCGCTGGACGGGTTTAAGGCCGTCGTCGATGTGCGGAATCGCGCGGTCCTTGATGTAATAGGAGGCGTATTCGAGGAAGTAGTTGTCGTAGAGACTGTCGATATAGGCCATTAGACTAGATGCTCCATAATGTAGTCGCGGCGATCGGGAGTATTCTTGCCCATGTAGAAGGAGAGGGTCTCGGGAACGGTGGCAAGCGAGCGGACGCCGACTTTGACCAGCCGCATGTCGCCGTTGATAAACTGTCCAAACTCCTTGGGGGAAATCTCGCCAAGTCCCTTGAAGCGGGTGATTTCCGCGGTGCCCTTGAGTTTCTTGGCGGCGCGTTGGCGCTCGCGCTCATCGTAGCAGTAGTGGGTCTCTTGTTTGTTGCGAACCCGGAAGAGCGGCGTTTCGAGGATATAGACGTGGCCCGAGGTGATTAGCTCTTCGAAATAGGTGAGGAAGAAGGTCATCAGGATATTGCGGATGTGGAAGCCATCAACATCTGCGTCGGTAGCCATGACGACTCGGTTATAGCGCAGATTGTCGATGTCTTCTTCGATCCCGAGAGCCATCATCATATTATAGAGTTCTTCGTTTTTGTAGATGGAGGCGCGGGTTTTGCCAAAGAGGTTTTGCGGCATGCCCTTGAGGGTGAAGATGGCCTGGGTCTCGGGGTCGCGTGAGGAGACGATCGAGCCAGCGGCCGACTGCCCCTCGGCGAGGAAGATCGTCGATTCCTCGCCGCGCTTCTTGTCGCCTTTGTGGTACTTGCAGTCCTTGAGCTGGGGGATCTTGATCTCGATGCGGCGAGCGGCCTCCTTAGCCTCCTTCTTAACGGCATTGAGTTCCTTGCGCAGCTTTTCGTTGTGGACGATGCGAGCTTCGAGCTTTTGCGCGGTCTCCCGGTCTTTGTGGAGGAAGTCGACGATGGCTTCACGAGTCTCGTTGACGATCCAGCCACGGATATCGGTATTGCCCAGCTTGTTTTTGGTCTGCGACTCGAAAACCGGCTCCTTGACCTTGACGGAGACGACGCCAAAGGCCCCGTCGCGGACATCGACGCCGTTGAAGGTTTTCTTGTAAAATTCGTTGACGCCTTTGAGCACGCCCTCGCGGAACGCGCTCTGGTGAGTGCCGCCGTCAGCCGTGTACTGGCCGTTGACAAAGGAGCGGTAGGACTCGCCGTAGCTATCGATGTGGGTGAAGGCAAATTCGAGGTACTGGCCCTTGTGGTAAGCGGGCGGATAGAGAACTGAACTACCGGCCTCGCTATTGAGGAGGTCGAGCAGGCCCTGTTTGGACTCGAATTTTTGGCGGTTGAAATACAGGCGCAGACCTCGGTTGAGGCAGGCGTAGTTCCACATCCGGCGTTCGACGAACTCGTGGTTGAAGGCGTGCTCGCCAAAGATGACCGGATCGGGCAAAAACTCGACGTACGTGCCGTCGGGCTCGTTGGGCGCCCGACTCTTCTTTTGCTTTTTCAGCTCGCCGCGCTCAAAGAGCACTTCGGCGCACTGGCCGTCTCGGTAGGAGCGGACGACGAAGTGAGCCGAAAGCGCGTTGACGGCCTTGGTGCCGACGCCGTTGAGCCCCACGCTGAACTGGAAGACGTCGTCGTTGTATTTGGCACCGGTGTTGATGACCGAGACACACTCGACGACCTTGCCGAGGGGAATGCCGCGGCCGTAGTCGCGGACTTGGACCATCCCTTGGTCGATCTCGACGTCGATCTGCTTGCCACAGCCCATGATGAACTCATCGACTGCATTGTCGGTGACCTCCTTGAGCAATATATAGATGCCGTCGTCGGGATCGGTGCCCGAGCCGAGGCGGCCGATGTACATGCCGGTCCGCAGGCGGATGTGCTCGAGTGAAGAGAGGGTCTTGATCTTGCTTTCGTCGTACGTGGCCTTGCCGTTGGGGTGGCCGTTGGTCAGAGTCTTAGCCATTGCTTCCATAAGTGGTCTATAGTAGAAGTGCCGCGATGCCTCAGTGGGGAAGGTAGGCGGCTGGCGGACAAATGGGAGCGCTTAAAATGCAGGAAAAAAGCAGAGGCATCGGAGGAGAGCAGGAAGGGGGGCCGCTCTCCTTGGTGCAACTACTAATTTAAGAAATCCTCTGCCTGCTTAATATAGTGAACATAAATGCAGTTGTCAATCAAATGCGGGTGTGGGTAGAAGTGGTGCCGTAGCTGCTTTTTCTGTATCTCTTGGACGACAATGGTGTTGCGGAGGCGATACGCCCAAGCGTAGCGCCCAGTTGGAGCGGAGACTGAGGTCAAAAGCAGTCTATATTGGCTAACCGACCTAATTCCAAGGACTTAGCGAATATCTACGGCGGCTTAGTCTATCCGGCGTGCTTCTTGGCATGTTTTTCGCTTTTGTTCCCGCTGAGGCCTCAGCCGTGCTTTAAACCATCAGCAGTATCCAAAACATGGAAGCAAACAGAGCGGCCGGCTGTTGCTACCATTGCTGCTGTGTCGCATTCAACCGGCTAAAAAACTAATGGCTGATCGAGCCAAGGAGGAACGCACTATGAAACTCAGAATCGTATCGAAGCCTTTTGATAGCTATATGTCGCCGGCAAAAGGTGGTTCTTCTGACAAGGAATCTCCTGACAAGCCTGTTGCATCTAGCTGCTGCTGCTGCTGCTGCTGCTGCGCTGGGACCACGTCTTTCTTTAACTAACATTCTTCTTAGCACGTATTTAGCTTTTATTTTCGCTGAGGCTTCAGCCGTGCTTCAAATCATCAGCAGTATCTAAAACATGGAAGCGAACAGAGCGGCCGGCTGTTGCTCCCATTGCTGCTGTGTCGCATTTCAACCGGCTACAAAACAGATGGCTAACCCAAGGAGTAAAGCAGGATGAAGCTCAAAATCGTATCGAAGCCCTTTGATGGCTATATGTCGCCGGCAAAAGGCGATTCTTCTGACGGCAGTTCTTCTGACAAGCCTGTTTTAGCTAGCTGTTGCTGTTGCTGCTGCTGCTGTATAGAGATCACGATCAAATAAACGCCGTCGGGTCGGGTCAAAAAATTAAGATCGACCACAGTGGCACTCTTATGGCGGCTGAGGATATTTTGATCCCCAACGGTATTCGGTTGTTCGGTAGTACCCTGTCCGTGGCAGTCTGTATAGATTGCTGCGGGCAGGTCCTTAACACTTGAGATAAATGACCTGACTTCTGCCGTGTACGTTGCATCAGCAGCTCGCGATTAGCTATTTTCGGATAAGCCACAACAACCAAAAAGGCAAATGTTCATGGAGACCCAAACCGAATTCATTGTTAAGAAGTGTCGCTTCGTGCTCAATCCCTCACTCAAGTTCATTTTTTGTGGTGAAAACGAGATTTTGGTGCTACACGGCATGAGATCCAAATTCAACCAAACAATCAGAGATGAGGGCAGGACCCACCTGCTGGGGCGAGTGCTCCGTCGTTTGGCCTCGCCGGCTTCTCTACAAGATCTCCAAGAGCAAAAAGTGATTGGGGAAGAAGAGCTTGAAGATGCAGAAGAACTCCTCGCGGCTCTGTCCTCGCAAGGATTTCTTTCCCCGGCCAATGAAAACCCTATCGCAAGCTATTTGAATGCTGTTATAGGTGGGGACAAGGCATTAGATAACATATGCATCGGCATCGTCGGAGCCGGTTATCTCGGTAGCCGCGTGGCGGAAGAACTCGCAAAGATTGAGGTGGGCCAGATGCAAGTTCTGGACGACCGACGCATCGAAAGAGTCGCGGTCGATAAGGCTCAGTTTAACCTGTCCCCAACCCATATAGAAAAGGGGAGACCTTATGTTGAGTGCTTAGAGGCACACTTGTTAGATATTGGCTTCGATCGTCTTGGAGTACTCAAAGAATCGTATAACAACCAAGATGCCTTGGAAATTCTCCTTGATTCTTCAAACTTCATCGTCGCCACCTCAGAAGTATTCTCCTCCCATTTCTTTCATACTTTAGATCTCGCGGCCCTTGCTGCCGAAAAACCGTGGATGTCTGCATTTATGGACGGGAGTCAAGCTTGCATCGGCCCTATTTATGTGCCTGGAGAAACATGCTGCTACAACGAGTTTGAAATCCAATCGGAAGCTACCTTGTCCATCCAGCGTAGCGAGTACTATACCTATAAAGAGGAAATGAGCAAGAGTGGCCTTTACAGTCATCAATTTGCGTTTCCGCCTTACGCTAGCATAGCCGCCGGCTTTGTCGCAGGTGCCGCATCATCTTTTCTTCTATCCGGTAAATCTTCCCTTATAGGCCGATGCTTTCGCATCAATTTTGAAAAGCCCTATGTTGATTACGAAGAAATCCTAAAGCTACCTAGGTCTCCCACATCTGTTGATGTACGCAACGGTTATAGACAGATATTCCTCTAAACATCTTACGAATCTTAACGGAGTATGAAATGACCGTCGAATCTTCTCATATCACTCCAGATCCACTTTTGGAGCGCATCCAGATGTTTCTGGAAGTATCGATTATACCTTCTCCTCACAGCATTGATCTGAGCCACTCGGCGGCTTCGGATTACCTTTACCGACAAGTCAGACCAAAGCCGCATGTGGCCGAATTGTACCACGAGAACTCAAAACTGAACCCCCACTCAACCCTTCAGGTTCCCCCTGATACCTCAACGCTTGAACAGGTACGTCGGTGGTTTTTTGAAACCGCCTACCGCGTTGATGAAGAAACCTTGGTTGACAACGGCTCTGGGCTGAGAATCCCTTATGATCAACTCCCCGAGTGGCTTCAAGGCCCACTGAAATTATTTTCCGAACCGGGCTCTCTAGCCGACCTGCTTTATGCCGCGGACCTGCTCGTGCTGCACGATGGAATGCTCGTCCGCATAGTTCCAGAGTCTGACTACCTCTGGATTGAGCACGAGGTGAAAAATGAAACCACCTTTTTGCCCGGCCTGTTCTGGAGATCGCCGCCTGTAAGACTTGAAGAATGTTTGACTATGTTGATTATCGTCGCCTGTCCTTGGCGATACATGCTTCTCTACGGCCCCCGGGGCTACCGCCATACCTTGCTTGATGTCGGGCGACTGCTGGGATACTTCCAACATCGGTGCGAATTCTATGGACATTCGGCCACCGTCCATCAGGACTTTCTCGATACAAAAGCAGACGAATTTGTGCAAGCCGACGGCTTGGAACGGTCCGTTTACGCTCTCCTTACCTTCTCACCTATCAATACGGATGAATAGATAATGGCAATCAGAGAGGGAAAATCCGCCGCGGTAGAAATGCCGGACTCGTCGCCTCATTCAGAGCCGACGACTGCCCTAGAGCCAGTGCTGCTGCAAGAACTGGAAGAGTTGGAGCCTCAGGAGCAGCAAGTTTTGTGCGAGTTCCTGAAGCGTGTTAAACGGAATAGATCAGTTAATAGACAGATAGACGAATTGGCTGTCGTAGTAAACGGATTAAAGGAATATCTGCTGGAAGACGAATGGCTGTTTTTCCTAAAGATGAAAGAAAAAACCGCGCCAGATCTACATAAAGAATTCGTCAGTTCAGAAAAGATCCAACTGGAAGCGAAGTTTCCTCCCATCGTCGAGCCTATCTCGGAAGTGATAAAAGGTCGCACTTCGGTCCGAGATTTCAAGAGAACAACTATATCGCTAGAAAAACTGAGCGCACTGTTGAATTATTCCTGCGGTGTACGAGACACCATATCGGCTTATAATCGCCGTGATATTACGCTACGCAATTTTCCAACCCCTGGTGGACTGCAATGCACTGAATTTTATCTCGTGGCCAACGAAATAGAAGATATTCCTCAAGGGGTAT
Source organism: Candidatus Latescibacterota bacterium (assembly GCA_965261395.1). Lineage (GTDB taxonomy): Bacteria > Latescibacterota > UBA2968 > UBA8231 > UBA8231. Next base: position 6,504,009 of record OZ253462.1, on the reverse strand, counting down.
ATCATTACAGTTCTATCCAAAATTGCCTAGAACTACTTGAGAGAGGAAATTTTCGTTGGCGCGTGGCCAACTGTTGTCCCCAACACGAATGGTTAGCCGAAGCAAGTGTCATCATTTTCATCGCCTCCGACGTATCGCGGCTTACATGGAAATACGGTGCCTACCGATCGTATCGATTGGCGCATCTTGAGACTGGCGTCGCAAGCCAGAATCTACATCTTGTCGCTACAGCCCTTGAGTTAGGGTCATGTATGGTATTTGGCTTTGACGATGAACGTACTGACTCCTTGTTGGGGCTAGATGGACTCCAAGAATTTACAACCTTGTTAGTTGCCGTTGGAAATAAATTAGATAAAAGATCGCTGCTGTAAAAACCCACCTATAGGAATAGTTGAGGAGTCACATAAAATGCCCTTTGCAAACAAAATTATCTGGCTTCGTAGCTTTGTCGCACTCTGGGGCGTCGAGTGCAAATTATTCGTGCGTCAGCCTACTGCCGCCTTCTTTACATTTGTATTCCCCGTCTTGGTCTTCCTGCTGTTCGGCTCTATCTTTGGAGAAGCTCCGATGTGGGATCGCCCCGACGTGCGCTACATCGATTTCTACGCCCCAGCACTCATGGCCGCATACATCGGCCAGGCTGGTTTGACCAGCCTCACTAACTTCTTGGCTGAATACCGTCTGCTCGGCATCCTCAAGCGCTATGTCGTCAGCCCGCTCTCGCTTGGATTCTACCTCTGTGTCCACATCGCAATGCAGGTTGTCATATTTGTTGTTTCTGCCATTATCTTAATAGTGGTCGCAGAGGGTGTTTTCGATCTCCATTTTCGTGGACACTGGACAATTGTCCTGTTTGTAGGAATGGTGTGTATTACTTGCTTTTTTTCTTTGGGTTTCTTGTTAAGCGGACTTTCCAAGTCTCCAAGAGGGATCCACGCTCTGGGCCAATTCTTGTTTCTCATTATGTTTTTTATATCGGGGGCTACCTTTCCTCGGCCAATGTTTCCAGATTGGCTACAGACCTTAAGTTGGTGCTCCCCTTTGACTCATGTCGTCACGACCTTTTCTGGTGTATGGCTCGGAGATCCGATAGCTCTGTATGTAAATTCATTGCTATTTCTTACAGGTATAACCGCGCTGTCGTACTTGATCTCCACTCGAACATTCAAGTGGGAGGTGTAAACTTTCGCTATGACTTCTCTAAAACTGCGTTCCACCTACATCAACCCTCACCGAGAAATTTTGCCTAACCTGATGAGTGAGAGAGAAGGCAGGGCAATCAGAGAAATGCTATCGTGGTATTCTCCCAACGGCCCAATTCGACGCTCGATGGTTTACAACGGAGGAGCTGGGGTTTCCCAAACCATCGTCGCTAATAGTAGCCACTGGGACACCGACCAAGTCATGCGCCAAGTAATAGGGCTACCCTCAGTGAACTTGGGACTAAACTCTTCTGTTCTCGGAGGAGGCAAGGGATTTGATCTCCCATCTTCCTTTCTGTCCGGCTTAGGAGAAAGTGTTGAAAGGCTGTCTGGGGCATTAGCTTTCTTCAAAGAAGACTTAGAGATCTGTGCTGGATCCTATAGTCTCCTGCAACAGGCCGGTCAAAATGCTATTGCGCCGGAAGCACTGCCCCTGTTTGCAGAAGAGCAATACGCCTCCCCTAATTTCTTTTTTCAACCCTTTACTCACGACACTGAGTTTAACTGGATCAAGGGACGTCGGCTCATTAGTCAAGAAGATATCTGGATTCCTCTACAGCTCGCGCTCTTCTTTTATATTCCATCCATGGAAGAGGCCCGAATCGGCTATTCGTCCTCTTCCGGTATGGCCTCTCATATAGATGAACCCTTAGCCATCATTGCTGGAGTAATAGAGATCATCGAACGCGATGCCTTGATACTGTCTTGGTATGCAGATATCCCGCTGCGCCGAGTGGAAGTTGATGGATCTCTCTGTTCCAAGAAGGTCAACAGAGCATTAGAACATATCAAATCTCTCTCTGGTGATGTAAATTTTTGGTTACACGACGTTGGCTTTCCCGAGTTGCCTTCTATATCGGCAACCCAGCTAGTACCTTACTACAAGAAATTCGCCTATCAGGCTGGATCGGCAGCGGGGTTGAATGGAGAAGAAACCTTCTTCCAAGCCTTACTGGAGTATGGGCAATCCGAACTACAATTGAAATGCGCTATGTTGGCACCACAACGACAATTGCTGAAAAGTATTGAGGCGATATTTGGTGCCTCACCCGACAAACCCCTAGCCGAGATGCTTACATTTCTGGAAACTATCGGCTATTACGGGCATGCCGAAAATGCCGGGTGCCTAAAAGATTTTTTTCGCAGCGATGACACCGTGTTCCTGGCGGAATTGCCAAAGGTAAAATTCAAACATTCAGATGAGCAATTGGAATATCTCAAGGAAGTTCTTCAACGATATGCTATAGACCCTATTGTTATCGATTGCACTCACGGACAGATGTCTCAAATGAAGGTCGTCAAAGTATTCATCCCGGAATTGATCCAACATCACATAAGTGCATATCCATACTTGGGACATCCACGAATTTACGAAGTGCCCATGAAAATGGGATTAAGAGATAAGCCACTCATATTCAAAGAGCTCAAACCAGGACCTTTTCCTTTCCCCTAAACTCAGTCGCAAACTATGTTCTGTTTTGTTTTTATCCTAGCGTACCCTAGCGTCCTTTATGTCGTACACGCAGGTCTATACCTGATGGGTAGCTGGATGCTATCTAAAAAAACGCTGAATGTAAATTTGGAACGCTACGACGTTTTAGTGCCGTTGGCTTCTCTGATGGGTGCTTTGGTTCTAATTCTGAATGTATGCGATCCGGCCATCTGCATTCTGAAGTCAGCCTTTGCATGGCCTATGTGGTTCGATTCCCCGAAGCCCTTATCGCTCGGCATTGCGATTTTTGTCAGTATAGGTACGGGAGTGGTCCTTTATTACTTAGAGATCATTGCGGCACGGGTGTGGTTGAAACTACGGATGGGAAGTAAGCCGCTAGCAAGACACCGGATGTTCGGGGAGACCAAACGCATTGTCAGGCAAGGGCAAAAGTTACCTATCGGCTTGTTATTAGGTTGCATCCTTAGCGAATCCCTCTTGGAAGAGATATTATGGAGAGGCTACTTGATCCCCTATGCAATAGATGTCTTAAATATACCTGTGCAATACGCAATTATTATCTCTTCCTTAGCATTTGGAATGAATCATATCGCCTATGGCTTAGCAAATGTGATCTCTAAAACCCTGTTTGGTGTAATTTTGAGTCTTATGTATCTCACTTCCGATAGTCTTTTGCCATGCATACTGTGCCATCAGGTTTTCAACCTTATGGTCTTTAAAATCCGCATCGAATGGAAATCATGACTTCAACTTCGAGCACCTCATTCCCAGACAGTGGCCGTCGAGAGCAAGCACCTATCCTACAGATAGATGCCCTGTGCAAAACCTATGGCAAGCTCGTCGCTGTCCAAGGCGTTAGTTTTGCCGTATATCGACAACAGGTCTTTTGTCTGGTAGGACCCAACGGAGCGGGTAAAACGTCTATTATAGATTGCATTGTTGGTTTAAAAAAGCCCGACTCTGGAGACATCAATTTATTTGGCGAAAGAATTCCCGATCTGCGACGACGCAAGGATATACGCAGCAGAATCGGCATCCAATTTCAAGAAGATTCCCTCTACAATGATATTCGGGTCAGAGAGGCGCTACGCCTTTATGCGAAAATGTATCAGAACCCTGTTGATCCCGATGAGTTGATGGATATTTTTGACTTGCAACGTCAGCAGAAGACAGCCTACAAAGACCTGTCAGGAGGCGAAAAGCGCAGACTGCTCATTGCTATTGCCTTAGTGGGCAGACCTGCGCTGCTAATCCTCGATGAGCCGTCGAGTAACTTGGATCCGCATTTGCGTCGGCAACTCTGGGATGTTCTGAATCACTATCGCACTCAGGGCCTTACCATTATCATGACCACCCACAATATGCCGGAAGCCCAGCAGTACAGCGATGTGGTCTGTGTGATGAACAAGGGCCAAATCATTGCCTCTGGCTCGGTGCCGCAACTGCTCGAAAAGTTTCAGCTAAACCTCAAAGTAGAAGTAGAAACCGAAGTCGATCCCGAAACCTTGGCAGACTGTCCTGGAATAACCCACGTCGACGGCAATTCTCAAGGCGTGTGCATATATGGCAAGGATGAGGTATTTAAGAATGCGGTTATAGACCGTCTTAACAGCTTGAACATACATCAATTTTCCGTAAAAACCGCCGATCTTGAAGATGTATACCTATTCGCTACGGGAAGCCGATATATGCGCTATGGCCAAAAAATCGCAAAAAATGATCAGGGCATCGAATCCGAGGCTCCTTTCGTCGAGGGCAAAGAGCTTCTTCAGCAGGCAATTGATTCCTCCAACCCCGATCAATTATATGAGGCACAGAAACTGTTCGATCGCGCTCGCCAAGACGGCCATCACGAGGGATTTGCACTGTATTATCTGGCTTTGTGCGAATACCGCCTCGCCACGCTCTTTGCGTCCGCTCCCGACGAACAGGCCCAGAGCATCAACCGAACCATAGAGCATCTCAAAGGGGCTATCGAGTTGGAAGACAACTTCAGCGACGCCCATGCTCTCTTAGCCAGTGCCTATGGTCAAAAGCTCGGCCTGAAGCCTCATTTGGGTATGGCGCTGGGTCCCGAGATCAAAAGAGTTCTTGAAAAATCCAAGCGACTTGAGGGCGACAATCCTCGCGTTGTCTTGATAGATGGAATGAGTGACTATTATACTCCTGCGGTATTCGGCGGAGACAAGCAGAGGGCTATCTCTAAGATGGAGCAGGCCCTTGAACTGTTCGCCAAAGAGGAAATCCGCGATCCCTTCCGACCCTCTTGGGGCTATGACGAAGCCTGCGCTCAATTGGGCATCATGCGTCAAGAGGCCGGAGACATCGAGGGGGCAAGGGAAGCCTTTGTCAAAGCCCTTGCAGTGAATCCCAACAACGGCTGGGTAAAAAACCACTTATTGCCGGGATTGGACCGTTAGTACGCAATGAATAAAAGATGTACCGCTCGACAAGTCGGGATTGTCCTGCTTTGCGTTTCCCTGTTCACTAGTCTGCACAGCGGGCAGGTCTTTGCCCAGAGTCAGGCATTTATCCAGGGACAGGTCGTCGATGAGACAGAACGACCGATGGCCTTTGTCAACGTACAAATCGTCGAGACCACCGACGGTGCAATAACAAGCCGCGACGGCCACTTTGCCTTTTTCACTCGGCACCTTGGACCACACGACTTGAGCGCCTCCTTCATCGGCTTTGAACCCACCCGGCAGACCCTGCACTTAACTGCGGGCGATACCACCACGGTGCGTTTGGTGCTGCGGCGCGTCCTCATTGAGCTCGGTGAAACCGTCGTTACAGTTAGCACCTATACCACGGGGGAGGATGAGACCGTTACCCTTGCCCCCTTAGATGTGGTCACAACGCCTGGGGCTTCTGCCGATATCTTTCGCGCGTTCAAGACTTTTCCCGGCGTTGCCACCGTAGATGACGGTGCCGGTCTTTTCGTCCGAGGGGGCGACGTGAGTGAGACTGTCATCTTGCTCGATCAAGCCACGGTGGTGCATCCCTACAGATACGAATCGCCCACTGGCGGAGTATTCGGCACGATTCCTCCCTTTATGGTGCAGGGTACGACCTTTTCCACCGGTGGATTCTCGGCGCGCTACGGCAATGCGCTTTCTGCGGTACTGGCAATGGAGAGCCTAGACATGCCCGTACAACGGAGCTATAAGCTTGGTTTGGGTCTGGGTGCCGGCTCTGTGGGCCTCGACTTGCCCCTTATTGAGGATAAGCTCGGCCTGCGCTCCACGGGCAATCTGAGCTTTACCGATCTCCTGTTCCGCGTCAATGGACACCGCGACGCATTCACCACGCCTCCACGAGGACACGACGGAAACCTCAACCTGATCTACCAGTACTCGCCTACCGGACGCCTCAAGCTCTTCAGCTTCGACGCTGGCGAGGAACTTGGCGTACAGGTTGCAGAGCCTTCCTTTGACGGCCTGTATCGAAGCCGCACTGATAGAGCCTTGCACAATCTCCAGTGGACGGATGTGTTGGCCGGTTGGTTCATCCAGACCAGTGCCTCACTGAACCGGCACGCGACCCGGCGGCAATTGGGCAACCTAGATCTGACCCCCCGCGACTTGACCGGCAAGATTCGCACGGACTGGGAACGCGTCCTCGATACTTTCGGGATATTGCGCCTCGGTGCTGAAATGGAGCACGCTGACAACCGCTTCGTAGGCAGCATTCCTCAAGGCGATATTCTCGACCCCGAGGCAGAGGTTTTTGAACTCGACACCTCCTATAGCGCCAGACGCACGGGTGCCTACTTTGAGGTCGATTTCAGACCCCTGCGTCGCATTGTCGCCAATGTCGGTATGCGCGCCGACCACCACAGCTTGAGCGGCGGTTTTGTCCTAGATCCGCGCCTGTCTGCGCGATACCAGTTCTCAGAAGACACAAACGCCCGCCTCGCGTGGGGCATCTATCACCAATTCCCCGCCCCATTTGAATACAACCCCACCAGCGGTAACCCCAATCTAGGGCCTCAGCGCGCCCAACACTGGATAGGCGGCTTGCATCACGAACGCGGACAATTCATAGTACGGTTGGAGGCTTACTACAAACCCTACCGCAATCTCGTCATAGATGATTCCGACCTGAACCTTACAAATGCTGATGGAGGCCGGGCTTCTGGTGTTGACCTCTTTTGTAAGTACGGCGGTTTTCTCAATACGCGTTTGAGCGGGTGGATGGCCTATAGTCTGCTGAGGTCGCGCCGATTGCAGGTGCGCCACATAGGGTTTGAGATGCTCCGCGAAGAAGCCCCTTCGCCGTTTGATATCACGCACAATCTGACCTTGGTTACAAAAATGCAGATCGTCCGCTCCCTCAGCGGCGGCCTGACGCTGAGATACGCTACCGGTCGCCCCATCACGCCAATCGTCGGTGCCGTTCCCGTAGCAAACAAAAGCTACTACCTGCCCGTGGAAGGACCTGTTGGCTCAGAACGGCTGCCGTCCTTTCAACAGATAGATGGACAGTTGAGCTATGTGCATTTCTTTGGCTCCGGGCACCAAGCGGTCTTCTACTTGGCGGTCAACAACTTGCTCAATCGCGCAAATGTGCTCGACTATGACTACAGCATCGACTATACCCAGCGCCAGCCCCGCACCACCCTCTTTCGCCGATCCATTTACTTTGGCACCACCGTTTCCTTGAACTATTGACCTTAAACAAAGGGGCCACTTATGCTACGCTTTCTGCTCTCACTTGTTTTCATTTTCTCGATCACCTATCCCACCCTTGCCCAACCGGCCGACAGTCTTATCGTCAGTGGAAGACAGATGCTGCAAGCCGGTGAAAATGCAAGCGATCTCGACGCGATGTATGCGTCGCGAGCCACGTTCGAGCGCGCCTTGGCCGATACTAGCTTGGCTGCGTGGGGACACTACTACATCGCTTTGGCCGATTACCGCATTGCCAGCCTATTGGGCGAAGAAAGCAAAGATCAGGCTTCTGAGCACCTCAAAGCCGCGGTCGAGCACTTGAAAAAGGCTACCGAGATTGACCCACAAGCAGCCGAAGCTTATGCCTTGCTGTCGAGCGCGTACGGACTACAGATTGGCCTGAGTCCTATGAAAAGCATGTTCATAGGCCCCAAAGTTGGAAAGGCCAGCCAAAAAGCCAAGCAACTCGCCCCCGACAATCCGCGCGTGGTACTGAGCGCGGCCATCAGCGATTTTAATACCCCCAAAATGTTTGGTGGAAGCAAAGAAAAGGGTCTGCAAGGGCTCCAGCGCGCCACCGAACTCTTTGCCCAAGAAGAGCCCACCGATCCCATCCAGCCAGTATGGGGGCACAGCGAAGCCTACGCTTGGCTCGGCATCGCTTACCAGGATCGAGGTGAGTTGGAATTGGCGCGAGCAGCCTTTGAAAAAGCGCTTGAAATCAATCCAGGTTTTGGTTGGGTCAAGTACGTGCTGCTGCCCGAATTGGAAAAAGCCAGCTCATCGGATGCGCCGTGAGTAAACGGCCCATAGATAGCTGGGCTGAGTTGCGAGGAGCGCCTAACTGGTTTTGGAGGAGGTTCTGCCGCCTCGGGGTCGTCTCCGCCCGCGCCCGCGTCCTTGGCCATTGCGTTTGGCGCGGATGTCGTCCAAATCGGGCGCAGTGCCTTCCCAATGCGCGTGGATGGGGTTGGCGTTGAGCAGGCGCTTGAGGTCGCGGAGGTCGTGGTCTCCGACCAAGGTCAGAGCCTTGCCCACCCGGCCCATGCGTCCGGCCCGGCCCGTGCGGTGGGTGTAGATGTCGGCGTTAAAGGGGAAATCGTAGTTGATGACGTGGGTGACGTGCGAAAAATCGAGGCCGCGCCCGGCCACGTCTGTGGCGACCATAAAGCGGATCTTCTTCTGGCGGAAACGGCGGAAGATGGAGGTGCGTCGCTCTTGGTCTAGCCCGCCGTGGATGATGTCAACCGAGCGGACGCGCCTTTGTAGGTCGCGGAACAAGTCGGATGCTTTGTCGCGCGAGTTGCAGAATATGATGCCCTGTTGGATCTCTTGGTCCTCGATGTAATCGACGAGCGCGTCACTGCGGCGGCGGGAGACGTGGAGGAAGTGATGGGCGAGCGATTGGGGTGCCCGCTGGTCGCGGTTGAGATGAACGCGCTCGGGCGATTTGAGGTATTGTTGGGTTAGCCGCTCTATCTCCGAGGGCATGGTAGCGGAAAAGAGCAAGGTTTGGTATTCCTGCATGATGCAGTCCATGATAAAGTCCACGTCTTCGATAAAGCCCATCTTGAGCATCTCGTCGGCCTCGTCGAGAACCACGGTTTTGACGTGGGTCAGGTCGAGGCTGTGGTTCCATATAAAGTCGATGAGGCGGCCGGGAGTGGCCACGAGTACGTGGACGCCGTGGTTGATCTTGGCCTTTTGGATATCCATGTCAAAGCCGCCGTAGATGGCAAACGGCACCACGCCTGAGTGCTTGGCGATTTCGTCCACCTCTTGGACGTATTGGAGTGCCAGTTCGCGGGTGGGGACCAAGATGAGGGCTTGGATGGCGTTGAGCGACTCGTCTGTGGCTTGGATTATAGGAATGGCGCAGGCACCGGTTTTGCCAGAGCCGGTTTCAGCTAGGCCCATGACGTCTTTGTCGGCGATAATGTGGGGAATGGTTTGTTCTTGGATGGGCGTCATTTCTTCGTAGCCCATCTCGTCGAGTGCTCTGAGGATGTAGGGGGCTAGGTCAAGCTCGGTAAACTGCATAAATCCTGTCTATTGAGTTGTAGGGGGGATGCGTGACGCGAGATGTCAGCGAATGTGCGTTAATTGTTATAAGTTATAAACTTAGGCAAAAAAGCTAAATGTGCAATAGGCCGCGTTGCGCGGGAGCGGCTGGGGCTTAATTTCTAACCCAAAAGACGAGGAGATAAAAGATGACAGACGTGCGGGTGCGCATCGCACCTTCGCCGACCGGCCCCATGCATGTAGGGACCGCGTACCAAGCGCTATTCGACTGGGTGTGGGCGCGGCAAAACGAAGGGCAGTTTGTGCTGCGCATTGAGGACACTGACCAAGCGCGGTCGGAAAAGAAGTACGAAGATCAACTCATGCAGTCGCTGCGGTGGCTGGGGCTGGCGTGGGACGAGGGCCCCGATGTGGGCGGCCCCTACGGTCCGTATCGGCAGAGTGAGCGTTTAGCCATCTACGCGGAATACGCCGCGAAGTTGGTCGCCAGCGGGCACGCCTATCCCTGCTTTTGCACGAGCGAGCGGCTGGCCGCGCTGCGGGCGGAGCAGCAGGAGCGCAAGGAGCATATCGGCTACGATGGACATTGCCGGGCGCTGGCTGCCAGCGAGGTCGAGACCAAGATGCGGGCAGGATGTGTGCACGTGATTCGGCTGGAAATGCCGCAGGAAGGAGTATGTGTCGTCGAAGACATGCTCCGGGGACCAATTTCCCTACAGTGGGGGAATATGGACGACCAAGTGCTGATGAAGTCCGATGGCTTTCCGACCTACCACTTGGCCGTAGTGGTGGACGATCACCTGATGCGGATCAGCCACGTGATTCGGGGGGAGGAGTGGATCACCTCCACGCCCAAGCACCTCATGCTCTACGAGGCTTTTGGCTGGACGCCGCCGACGTACATGCACCTGCCATTGTTGCTCAATCCCGATGGTTCCAAGATGTCGAAGCGGCGGAATCCGACCTCAGTGGAATACTATCGCCGCGCCGGCTACGTGCCGCCGGCCCTGCTCAACTACTTGGCGCTCATGGCCCATCCGCCGATCGGAGAAGAAAAGTTCACTTTGGAGCAACTAACAGAGCATTTCGACCCGGCGAAGATCAACTTGGGCGGCTCCATCTTTGATATAGACAAGCTGGGCTGGCTCAATGGACGCTATTTGCGCGAAGATCGGACGCCGGAAGCCCTGTTGGCGGAGCTAAAGGACTGGCTGCTCAACGACGAATACGTCGGGCAGATGCTGCCGTTTATGCAGCAGCGGCTAGAGACGCTAGGGGATTTTGTGCCGCGCGTGGCGTTTTTCTTCGCCCGGCAGGTGGAGCCAAAGGCCGAGGATTTAATCCCGAAGAAGCGGGAGGCCGCGGAGGTGGCGCGAATGTTGCAAACAGCCGTATGGGCCTTGGATGAGGTGGTGGAGTGGGACAAAGACGACGTGGCCGAGGCCGTGCGCCGAGTAGCCACGCATTGGGAGTGGCCGGTGCGCGACGTGACCGTACCGCTCATTGTCGCGCTGACTGGCGAGCGGGTGGGGCCGCCGCTTTTTGAATCCGCCGCGCTCTTGGGACCAGAATTGACGCGGATGCGGCTGTTAGATGCTATGAAGGCGTTGGGTGGGCTGTCTAAGAAACAGGCGAGCCGGCTGGAGAAGGACTGGCGAGGGTGAAATTTCGCGGCGGCCTAGTTTGGAAAGATACGGCCTAGCCCAAAACGGACAGTTGAGTCGTGCGGGTCGCCGTCAGCGCAATTTCCCACCGCAGGAATGCATGGCTAGCGACGTCGATCGAGCCGGACCAGCGTCCGGTCGCCTTCGCGGATGCCGTAGTACTGATCCATTTCGAGGTTGGTAAACAGTTGCTGCGCGCCCGTGGCCGGCCAAGTAACTTCGACGGCTTCGATGGCCGTGGCCTGTCCTAGGCCGATCTCCTGTTGCAGACTCGATCCCCCGAAGCTGGCACCCGTGCCAACGGTGGCGTAGATGTTCCTCGGTCCCTCCGCGGTCGAGACTTGGACCCTGATGCGCGCTCCCAAGGCGGCGCGGTTGGATTGTACCCCTTCCAACAGGAGCGCGATCCAGTGATTGCCGTGCCCGGGATTTTCAAAGAGGACATTCTGGAACACGTCCCCGGTATAGGCCCCGCCCAGGACCGCATAGATATCCTGATCGCCGTCGTTGTCGTAGTCACCAAAGGCCACGCCGTGCCCTTTTTGCAGATGGCCGAAGCCGCCGGAGGTGGTAACGTCCTCGAAGAAGTGCCCGTCGGTATTGCGGAACATGCGGTTGGGCATGACTGAGCGCAGCGAAGGCGACCCCGTGCCAGCATAAAAATCCAGCCAACCGTCGTTGTCGAGGTCGCCGAAATCGCAACCCATCGTATAGAGCACCTTGCCAACGCCCGCTTCTGCGCTGCGCTCGGCAAAGGTCCCATCGCCATTGTTGCGGTACAGGCGGGGACGCTCGGCCGCGGTCGCCAGCCCCAGATAGTCGGCGGCCACATCGCCGGCGTTGGCCTCGTAGTGGTACCCCGAGACGAAAAGGTCCAGCCAGCCGTCGTTGTCGTAGTCCCAGAACCAAGCCGGGAAGCTGCCTAGTGGTTCGATAACGCCTGCTTCCTTGCTCTTGTCGGTGAAGGTCCACCCGCCGAACTCGTTGGCACCGTCGTTGGCAAAGAGGAAATTGGTGCCGGTGAGCCGCGAGACGTACAGGTCAATTAGGCCGTCGTTGTCGTAATCGCCCCAAGCGGTCCCTTTTACATAGCCGACGACGGCGACCCCGGTTGCCTCGCCCACCTCGGCAAACTGCAAATCCTCTGCCTGCCCGTTGCTGTGGAAGAGTTCACACCGATGGATCCGGCCTCCATACGACTCGTTGCCAACGAAAAGGTCCAACCAGCCGTCGTTGTCGTAGTCCCCCCAAGCGGCTGTCTGCGTCGGGTGGAAGGTGAGCAGGCCGACCTGCTCGGTGACGTCGGCAAAGGTCCCATTGCCGTTGTTGTGCAATAGCGAGTTGGGATGCAGGCCGTCGTCTTCCCACCAGCCCCCGCGCAAAACCAACACATCCGCATAGCCGTTGTTATCGTAGTCGGCGTGTACAATCTGCAATCCGCCGACGATCCCGGTCAGGCCGGCCACCGCGGTCCGTTCGGCAAAGGTCCCAGTGCCGAGGTTGGCAAAATAGCGGAGTTGGTCGCTGAGGCCCCAAGACGAGGCCATGATATCCAGATGGCCGTCGCCGTCGAAGTCGTCCATGATGCTGCCGCCGGCCATGGAGACCAAATCTAGGCCCAGCGCCGGTGCCACATCGGCGAAACGCTTGATATCGTAGTCGGAGTCAAAAACCTCGGGCGGAACGAGCCACTGCGCTGGCACCTGCTCGGGGTACATGCCCAAGGTCATGTAGGCGATATTCAAAAGCCAGCGGACGGTGAGGTCGTCTGGGTGATCTGCCAAATACGCGGCGAATTCCGCCCGCGCCGCCCGCGACCCCCGCTCAATGGTGTGGACTCCGTCGCTGCCAATCGGCAAAAGACACGAGGCCGTCGCGTGCCGAGCGAGACAGTTTTCCTGCTCCCCGAGGCGCATATGGGATAACCCCAGCAGGACGCGCACGTCTGGGGTCAGTCTGAGATCGACTTGTTGTAGCTGTGGCTGGAGTTTTTCGAACTCGGCGATGGCGGCTTGGCTCTGGCCAGCGCGCAACAGTTCCCGCGCCAGATAGGCCCTGGCGCGCAGGCGGCCAGCGGTATCAGGCGGCTGCGGCAAGGTCTTGAGGTATTCTACCCGCGCCGCGTTGATATAGGTATTAATGGCGGGGTTCAGATTCTGCGCGATCTCCGCTAGGCGGGCGGCCATGCGCTTTGTGCTAGGGGCTTGGTAGGGCATCGACGGCTCTGTGGCGCAAGATAGCGCGACGAGAGCTAGGCCCAGCATAGACCGCATGTTACGGCCCATCGCGCAGCCGCTTGAAGTGTGCCAGTGCCTGCACGGCGCGCAGAGAGTCGCCGAGCGCCCGGTAGGCCAAGGCCAAGCCGTAATGGGCGCGGGCATAGCTTGAGTCCGCCGCTAGGACCGTGCGAAAGTGGTCAACCGCCTCCTCGGCCGCTCCTGCGCGCAGCGCCACCCCCCCGAGGCCGTGGTAGGCGTCCGCGTACCCTTCTCGGTGATCGAGCGCCGCAGTGAATGCCTTGCGGGCTTGAGCCAGTTCCCCCTTGGCAAAATGGGCGTTGCCGAGGTTGTACCAAGCAAGGGCGTACCCTTCGTCCAGTGCCAGCGCCTTGCGGTAGGCGGCGATGGCTTCGTCCAAGCGGTCGAGGCGAGCGTAGGCATTGCCCAGATTGTGCCAAGCCGGCGCATGGGCGGGGTTGATCGTCAGCGCGCGCTGGAAGGCCGCGGCCGCTTCGCTTGCTACGCCCAGTCTCGCATAGATCCGGCCCAGTTCAAAGAGTGCCATAGCATCGTGCGGATTGCCGTCCAGTATTGTTTTCCACCGGAGAATGTCTCCAGAGTACGCATCAATGCGGTTGAAGGCGTGCAAAGCCGCTTCGCTCTCCTTGGCCTTGCCTTGTTTCTGGTAGGTCTGGGATAGGTTGTAATAGGCTTGGGGGTAGAGCATATCCAAGTGAATGGCGCGGCGCAGGGCTTGGGCCGCCGGCTCGTATTGCCCCAGCTTGGTGTGGGCTACCCCGAGCCAGTTAAATGCCGCCGCGGCCGTCGAATCCGCTGCAACAGCCGCCTCAAAGCTCGCCGCCGCCGCCTCGTATTTCCCTAGGCGAAGGTGTGTCCGCCCCAAGCCGATCCGGGGGGCGACCGCTGTTGGTTGCAAGTTCACGGCCTGCTCAAGGATCGCCGCGGCCTTTTCGCACTGCCCCAGCTTGAGACAGTACACATCTCCCAACGCGGTGTGCGCTAGGATGTATTTAGAGTCGCTGGCAATGGCTTGTTCCATCGCCGCCGCCGCCTCTTGATACACGCCTTCTTGAGCAAAGGCCGCGCCGATATTGTAGTGCGAGGGGGCGTGATCCGGCTCGCTTAAAAGCGCCTGCTGGTAGGCTTGGCGGGATTCCGCCAAGCGCCGCTGCCGCAGATAGACAGCCCCCAGCCCCCGGTGCGCGTCCGCACAATCGGCACATCCCTGCGCGGCCTGTTGGTATGCGTTTGCGGCTCGATCTAATTCGCCTCTCTTAAACAGGATGTTGCCGATCCCCACCTGCGCTCCGGTGTGGGTGGAATCCAGCGCTTGGGCTTGGCGAAAGGACTGTAGGGCCTCAGGGTAGTGCGCCTGTTCGTGGTACACTTGGCCGAGCGCGTAATGGGCATCGGCGTCTGTCGGGTCTTCCGCGATTTGACGCTGATAGCGGACCTCCCGCTCACCTAGGCTCTCTTCGGCGGGCGTGCACCCATCGAGCAGGGCTAGCAGGCAGAAAATGGCCCAGCAGCGCGTTCTGGTCCTTTTCCACTGGTTGCTCATGTTCAGCCGGAGGAAGGCGGTTCTTCCACTTGGTGGATCTGGTCAATGGGCAATTCTACGAGCGTCTGCACGATCCCGCTGGGCCAGCGGATCTGGACGCGATCCACCTGTTCCCGCTGGCCCAAGCCGAAGTACACCCGTAGATCGTTTTGCGAAAGATAGCTGCTGCCGCTGCGCACCTCCTCGATCTGCACCAAATCGCCGCTTACTACCCGGATCACCGCCCCGATCCCGTCCCGATTGCTAACTCGGCCTATGGTCTTAAATGCGATCCAGTGGTTGCGCTGGCCGCGGTCGTTGCGCAGCAAAAACGCTCGCTGGTTGTTATTGGAGACAAAAGCATCCAAATCGCCGTCGTTGTCGTAGTCGGCAAAGGCCGCACCCCGGCCGACTCCGCGCAGGGTCGTAGCCTGCACCAGGGCAAACCGTCCGGTCCCGTCGTTGGCAAAGAGCTGGTCCGATTGCGGATAGGACGCGGCTTGGTCGAACGCCTGGACTTCTGGATGGACGTGGCCATTGGCCAGATAGAGATCTAGGTCGCCGTCGTTGTCGTAGTCGAAAAAATCCGTGCCAAAAGTCAAGGTCGAAAGCGTAGGCTCGCCCAACCCCGACGGAAAGCTCAGGTCGGCAAATGCACCGTCGCCCTCGTTGCGATAGAGGCGGCAGCTTTCCCACTGGAAGTTGCAGACCACGATATCCAAGTCGCCGTCCCGGTCGCAGTCGCCAAAGTCCGTGCCCATGCCGGCCTCGGGGCGAGCGCTCTCGCTGAGCGCCACCCCCGCGCTCAATCCCACTTCGGCGAACCGCGCCGCGCCGTCGTTGCGGAAGAGGAAATTGGCCTTCATGTCGTTGGCCACATACAGGTCCGCGTCACCGTCGCCGTCGTAGTCACCAAAGACGACGCCCAACTGGCGACCGGCTTCGCTGTACACGCCGGCTGGCCGGGTAATGTCGGCGAACTTCCCGCCCCGATCGTTGCGGAAGAGGACACCGGATTCTCCTTTGTACTGAGTGGGAGCGCAATAGACCGGGATTGCCCCTTGGCGGCACCCTTCGTCATGCGCTAGGTCAACGGAGACGTTGTTGGCCACATAGAGGTCCAGATCGCCGTCGTTGTCGATGTCGGCAAACGCCGCGCTAGTGCTCAGGCGGGGGTCGCCGACCCCGGCGTCGGCGGTTTGATCGGCAAAGGTGCCGTCGCCCTGATTGCGATAGAGGACGTTGGGGCCAAAGTTGGTCACGTATAGATCCACGTGCCCATCGTTATCTACGTCCCCAGCACAGGTGCCCATGCCGTAACTTGGGTCGCCTGTTTGGGTGCGCGCCGTAGCATCTGCGAACGCGCCGTTGCCGAGGTTGCGGTACAGCGCGTTGGTCGGGACGACCTCGGCGGTAGAGCCGGGCAGCGGCGCGCTGTTGACCACATAGAGGTCGGGATAGCCGTCGTTGTCGTAGTCGAGGAAGGCCGCGCCCGACCCATAGGTTTCCACATAGTAGTAGCGCCCACTCGCCCCATTCTGATGGTGGAATTCAATGCCCGCCTCCTGTGCCACCTCTACAAACGCCGGTCCGGTCTCTATGTCCGCTGGTCCGCATCCCGCGCCGCCCACGACGAGCAGCGTCCACAAAGACAAAACCGCGACCACGGACTAGTAGGAGGCGGAGAAGTTGAGGTGAGTGTGGGTTGCCCCGACGAGTGATGGCATGGGCTAGTGGGGGCTGGCTTCTAGTTTGCCCAATTGCTCTTCAAACACCACAACCTTATCGGCGTACTGATCCCTGAGCCGGGTGAACAAGGCGTCGAAGAGAGTCTTTTCTTGCTGCTTCTGCACCCACCACTTCGCCCGCGAAGCTGCTTGTTCAAAAGGCGTCGGACGAGGGGGAATACGCTCCCGCACCTCGAAGATCGAATAGCCCTCGTCGAGGGCCACCGGGCCGGTGAGCACCCCCACCGGCGCGACGACCACCGAGTCGTAAAGGGCACCGAAAACTCGCCGCTCGGAGGGGTGATTGTGGATGTGGTATTGCCCACCTTCGGCATCTGTGCGGAGCGTGTGGTGGGTGGCCAGCGTTTCTAGGCGTTCGCCAGCGCGGATCCGCTGCAAGAGTTGTTCCGCCTCGGTGCGACTCGCCACCAGCACCTCCGCCACCCGAATCTCTTCCAGTTCCATGAACATTTGCGGATGGTCGTCGTAATACTGGCGGGCCATGGCGCTATCGACTTCGGTCCGCTGCACGACGTCCTCTCTGCGAAGGGCTTCGAGCAGCAGTGATTTTTTCTTGTCCTGCAACCAGGCAGCTATGGTCGAATCCTGGTCCAGACCTTCCTGCAACGCCGCTTGATAGACGAGGGTCCGCGGCAAGAGGTCCCGGTGGACGAACTCGGAAATCCCGCTGCTGTCGAAGGAGACCGAGCGGATGAACCAATAGGCGTTATAGGTTTCGGCGAAATCCCGCAGCGTTACCTGCCCGCCCTTGAAGCGGCAGAGGATCACTTCCTGCTCTTCGGGACTCAACAGCATCCCCCGGCTGTCGGATTCGGCCATCCTATCGACCAGCAACCGGATCGCCTCGCCATCTAGCTGTGCGTTTAGTCGGTCTTTGAGCTGTGCGGTCAGCTCCTGCCAGCGGGTGCGAAACTCCTTCCAGTACTGCTCGCGCAAGAAGGCTGCTCGGTAGTGTTCAGGTGCCGGACCTTGGGACAGCACCTTGAAAATCTCGTAGTGTTCCCCCACGAGTAAGGGCTGGCTCAAGTCCCCAACCTGTAGGTCGAATACCTGCTCCCCCACTTCTATGGGCAGGCCCACCTCCTCCAAGTTGCCGCGCCCGTACCAAGTATCGAGTACCCCGCCGTGGGCGGCTGTCGGCGCTATAGAACGCCCGCGGGCGACCTCGGCAAAATCTCGCCCCTGCTCCAAGTCGCGCATGGCCTTTTGGGCTTCTGCCGCGCTGGCGGTGCGGATATGGGCCAAGCGCAGCATCCGATTCCACTTGCTCGTCGCAAAACCCTGACGCATGCCTTCTACTGCGAGATCTACATCCGCGAGGATGGTGCGCACGGCGTACTCATCAACCAGTTTCTTGCGCCGTTCCCGCTCCCATTGGCGCATGAACTCCACGGTCTGATCCAGCCGCCGCTCCCGCGCCTCGATGAGCATCAGCTTCATGTCGATCATCGTCTGCAAGTAGAAGCGCCACGCCTGCCTCTCTTCGGGGTCGCGGTAGTTGGCGGTGGACTCTTCGCGGAACTGGCGCAATGCTGCGAGTTTGATCTCTTCGTCGCCTACCTTGGCGACCACGTCGCCATCCACTTTCGGCCCGCAGCCACTCCACCACAGCGACGCGAGTGCGACTCCCACAACGGCCCGCATGAGCATTTAGAGTTCCTCGACGCGGCGGTGCTTGGCCAAGTACACTTCGCGCGTAAATGAGTAGGCGATGTCTATGGTTTCCACCGGCTGGTCTCGGTAGTCGAAGCGCAACACCATCTCCGGGATCCGCACTTCAAACCCCTCGACATCGTTAGCCAACGTGGCAAAGGCGATGAAGCCTTCTCGCTCTTGGCCGCTGAAGATCATCTCGTCTTCTGGGTACAAGGTGCGGAGCAGCAGGTCGCGCCGCTCGCGGAACGGAAGGAAGGTATTGCCCGCATAGCCGATGGCATAAGGGGCGAAGTACTCGTCTAGCGCCAGCCGGGTAAAGGCTTGATAGCGCCGGCCATTGGCACTGGTGATCTCAATGGCGTGGGGATTGAGCCACACCTTGGGGTACGCGTAGTTTTTGACCTTGAGCAGAAAGATCGTAAAGCGGGTGGGGTGCTCTTCTTCCCACCCTGGTTTCCAGTCGCCATAGGTATAGGGATTGACCGGCGCGAGATAGGGGTTGGGGTCGTGGAAGCCCTCTGGCCGCTGCGAGTGGCTGCTTAGCTGCCGGTTGAGCATGGCCACGGTCAGCGGCAGCAAACTCACTTCCAAACGGTCTTTGACAAAGGTGATGCTGTGGTCGTCGCGGACGACGAAATCCCCCGCCGCCAAATTAGTGGCGGGCAAAATGGGACCGGCAAAGTGGCGATAGCCCAATTTGTGCCCGCAGCCTCCGACGAGCAGCGCAGCGCACAGCAGACAGCCCATCCATGTTTTCATTGCGTTTGGCCCTTTCCGTTCAATAGATCACGGCGACGGGCTGTAGACGAACCTCGAGCCCCTTATCCGTTTCCACTTCCACGCGCGCTAGGTACACTCCTGGGCGAACCAGTTGCCCGGCCGCGTCCCGACCGTCCCAGTGGACCGCATGGCGTCCTGCGCCCTGCACACTTGGCGGCGCTTGCCATACCGGCCGGCCGTCGAGGGCGTAGAGGCCGACCTGCACTTGGGACGCCTGTCGCACCCGGAAGAGGGTGTATTGTATGGACAATAGGTCGTTTACGCCGTCGCCTTGCGGGGTAAACGCGCGGCTACCCGCCTCGACGTCTCCCAGTACCCCACCCGTGGAGGTGGCAGACGCCACGACGAGCAACTGGTTGGAGCCTAGCTCTGCGCTGACGTCGCCCCCTTCGATGCGCTGCAACAAGCTCGGCTCGTGGCGGTTGAAGACCTCACCGCCAAACTCGCCGGCCTCGCCGTAGAGCACGGCTTCGAGGCCGATGCGCAGACGCTGATCGCCGCTCGGGTGCAAGGAGCGCGGCAAGAACACCACAAAGCCGCTTTCTTCGCGTAGCAGGCTATCCGGCTCTACGGCGCTGAGCGGGTCGCCCATCTCCAGATAGCGAAATGTGGCTTCCGCCGGTGCCGCGATGCGCACGGCGTCGCAGCCGACGCGGTCCGCACTGGCAAATTCCACGCCTAGGTCGTACGTGAACGGGGTTTTCTCGCCCGCTGGCACGCGCACTTGCCCGCCCTGGGGATGGGGTTCCTCCGCGAGGACGATCTCGCCGACGACTCGGTCTGCTAGCAGGGGCGCGATCTCGATTTGCAGGGAATCGAGGCGGGCAAATTCCCACAGCGCGTCCGTTGCTAGCTGGACGCGCAATTGGAAATACCGGCCCCAAGGCAGGCGCGGATGCTGGCCTGACTCTGCCAACGGCAGGGACCAGAAGCTCCAGTTTTGCAGGTCTTCGGCCACCGGACCGCGATAGCCGACCGCTATGGTAGCGCCGCGCGCCTCTAGGGGTATCAGCCGGTCCCACTGCTTCTTGGTCACCTCCACGTGGGCACCCAGATCGTCAAAGCCGAAATAAGCCGTTGGGCTGTCGTCGCGCCCCGTGCGGATCTCCACCTGGGCGCGGGTTGGGCCATCGGACGGCAGCAGTTGCTCCCCGTCCTTGCGCCATTTGCTCACTTCCAAGCGCACCTGTCCGAAGTTGACCTCCCGCCCCAAATCTATGACCTGCGACTCATAGGTCGCCTGCGGAGCGAAACCCCGGCCGTAGATCTCCATCTCGGCAAAGGCCGAGCGCGTGACGATGGGGTCGCCGTACAGGGTAAACCCGTCGGGGATGGCGATTAGGCGGAAGAAGCGGAGGTATTGCGCGGGAAACGCGATTTCGGTCACTGCGTCGGTGTTGCGCTCCTCGTAGCCGAGGGGGATGGCCAGCGGACAGCACGGCCCGTCGCCCCGCCAGACGAACCCGAGCTCCAGTTCCTCTTGCATAATGTCGATCTCGGCTTTGGCGGCCGTCAGACTATAGGACTTGAGGATGTAATTGGGTCTGAACGGTTCGTCGCTTTCGGGACTGACGCCTTCGGGAGGAAAAAAGACGAAGCGCTCGACCGGCACTTGGGTACCCAAGTCTATGGTATAGAAGATCATCTCTAGGTCCCGCCGCTCTACGTACGTGGTCGGGTCCCCATCGATAAAGAGAAACGATTCCGTGGCTCGGTATAGGGAATTATGGTCAATGTCCGTCCAGAGGCGCGGATGACCAAGCCGGAACTGGGGATCGGTGGGGAAGCGCCAGCGCTGCCAGGGGCCGAGCTGCGGCAAGATGTTTTCGTTCGGATTGAGCTCAAAGGGCTGGAGTGCTTGGGAAGCGGCTGCGTCGTCTATCATCAGGCTGAAATCCGCTACGTCCGCAGGCGAGACACCGCCCTGCCCGCCGAGCTGCCACCACTCTTGCGCCGCCCCGGGGCTATAAGTGCCCACCAGCACAACACAGGCCAAAATCGCGCCTCTCATCAGCCAGCCTCCGCAAGATGCTCTCCGTCGCCCGAACGGGCGACGCAAATGCCCGAGGGGAAGGGCCGCACGCGATCCTTCCCCTCGGGACAGGTACTGCTGAGCTACTACTTGAGGCGTTGGGACATGCTGTTTTTGATGTGGCCCCAAGTGTCGTTTTCCACGTTAGTCTCCGTCGCCGCTAGCGCCCAGAAGTCGGGCATCTGCGAAGCGTCGACGTCCTGCGACTGGCTGCCGTCGTTGATGTACATGGAGTGCTTGCGTCCGACCGAGTCGCCGTCGAGCGGGCGATAGCCGAGGTGGATCACATCGTCCTCGGCGAATACGTGCCGCGTGCTCTCGCTCTCGCTCAGGCCCCAGATGTCCCACAGGGCACCCCGCCACTCATAGGTGTACGTAACCCCGACTGCCTGGTTCTCGGCACCTGCTGGCAGGACGGTCCACGCGGCCTCGAAAAACTCCGGCTCCAGTCCCCACAGCAGCTCTTCAGAGTCGATAAACTCTAACTGGCTGTAGAAGAAGCAGGTCTGATTGGGCAGCAGGGACTCGCCGGCTGGGGGGAAGATGCGCACGTGCCAGCGCTGGCCATTGGCGATCTCTTCGAGCGTGGCGCCGAGGATCGACCCGCCGAGGTGATCGGAGTCAACGGTTATCTGCAAGCAGTCGTCTCTCCACCACTCCTTGACGGGCGACACGTACTTGAGGGTATCGTCGACAAAGCGCGCAAAGCCATACCACTTGTTGTCCGGCGGTGCCGACCAACCGTTGAGGATGGTGAAATCGTAGTCCGACAACTCGACGAAATCGCTGGCCCGGTCGAAGAAATCGGGCTGATTGAGGGCGAGAGCCGGGTCGTACCAACCCCAGTCGTCGTCGTTGCCGTCGATGGTGATGGCAGCCGGATCCGGCACCTGGGGATAGAACACGGTCACGCCTACGTGGGCAAAGGCGGCCGAACTCAGTAGGCACGCCAGCCCGCAAGACAAAGCGAAAAAGCCGAACTTTCTCATTTGTACGCTCCTTGATTGGAAGAGATAAAAGAAGAAAAAGGGACGTGGGAATCGTCGTTCAGCACGCTACACAACCTCCTTTCGGATAAGTGATACAGCTAAGGTGATTTTACATTATAATAAAAAAACCCAGACAAGCGAAACAAATTTACGGCAAGGGAATGCCGTTTTTTGCAGGCGCGACAGCGCGGGTCTGACTTGGTATGTAGTGGGAGCGGGGCGTATATTGTCAGCCGATGGCGCTCGCTAGGCCAGGCGGGCTTTTCCTCATTAGGAGATGGATTATGAGGCTGATAACCCTTTGTAGCAGAGGGCCGATCTTGCTGTTGTGGTGCGCTTTTGTACTCTCGGAGTCCACGGCTTTCGCCCAGCTATCTACGGGCTTTCGGCCGGTTGAGGAACCGGGGATTCGCGGGGTGCGCATCCATACCGGTGCCTTGGCACCCAACCGGCGCAAGTGGTACTTGCCGCAGAATCTATACTACGAATACCAGTGGCGCGGCTGGGAGTACAGCAACTACGCGCGCGACAACTACCAGCGCTACGTCAACATCCAGCTCGAAGGCACCCGCAACTACAACCTCTTCGGCCAGTACATCAATCGCGGCTGGGTCATCTACGACTGGACCGAAACCAGTCCCCTGCGCCAGGGCAGTGCCCTCTTGAAGGGAACCCGCTTTGGCCGGTGGTTCGACAGCCTCGTCATCTCATCGGCCAGCCACGGCCAATTCCACACCTCTCTGACGGTGGGCGACGCCATCCGCACGACGCTTACTCCCCTGACCTTCTCCAAGCCCACGTTCAACGGGTTGCAGTGGGATTTTCTCGCCGACAAGTACGCGCTGACCCTCCTCGGCTCGCGGCTCAACGCGCCGGGGTTTACCGCGCTCAACGAGGCGGGCGGGTCTTCGACGCTCGAAAACACGACCCGCCTCCTCGGGGCCCGCGGCGTGGCCCAAGTGGGCGACTTTGCCAAGTTGGGCCTGACGTGGGTCAATGTGTCCAATACCAGCAGCGAGCTAAGCCTCGGAGACAACTCGCTCAAGGGTCTGCTGACCGGCCCCCAGAACACGGGCAATGTCGAGCGGGTCATCATCCGCATTGCGGACGATTCGCCCGAATCCGAACAAGCCGGAGCCTCGTTTTTCGTCGATCAGGTGATCATCGACGGAGAGCTGCACCCGGAAATCGCGCCCTTGGTGCGCGGCGGCGTGCGGCGCGAGGGAATATTAGAAGTGAGCGGCCCGGACGTACTTGAGCTTATCTACGACATTCGCAACGATTTTAGCCCAACCGAAAAAGTGGGCACTTTCCGCGAGGCCAAGAAGCTCGAATTCGAGCTGGTGGTGTCCAACGACTACCGCATAGAGATCGCCTCCAATCTCCAGACCAATGCCCGGGGCGAGCAGGTTTTCTTGCCGGTGGCCCAGGCGCGCGACGAGATCACCGATGGCTCCAACCAGACCTTTGTACGCTTTACCTACGGCCTGCCGACCGCACACGAAGTGATCGGCATGGATCTGGAGCTTATTAACCTCGCCCACTTCGACCTGCGGGCCGAATGGGCTCTCAACCGCCGCTTCCGTCGCTTCCCCAACCAGAACTTCCGCAAGCTGCCCGCCTACAAGGAGACGGCCGAAGCCGGGTACGTCACGGCTTCGTACCAGCGCTACCCCTTCTTCGCGTACGGCGAGATGTTCACCATAGATCCCGATTACAGCACCACGGCCTTTATCGCCGACCCGGGCGGGGTTATCGACTACGCCAGCGAGACCCAAAACCTCTTTGAGTTTGTCGATGACAACGATGACCAAGACCGCTTCACCGACTGGCAGCGCTATCGCCAGAGCCAAGGGTTCGGCGGCCAGGGTGGCTCGGTGGGCCGCGACACTGAGATTTTTCCCGGGCTGGACGAGAACAACGATTTTATCTCCGACTTCAACCAAAACCAGAACAGCCGCCCGGATTACGTCGAGCCTTTCCTCCGCTATCAGGTCGATCCGCCGGAGTTTCTCTTTGGCATGGACATGAACAACAACACGATCATCGACCGCTTTGAGGACGACCGCCTGCCCGACTACCCCTACGAGCGCGACCACCGTGGCTACAACGCGTACGGGGGGTTAAAAATCACCGAGAGCACCCGGCTGACTATCGGTCGGCTCGCCGAGCACCAACTGAGCAGCGACCGCGAAAGCCGCTCGTTCTACGGGCTGCTGACCTTGGAAAAATCCTATCCTGGGCTGGACATCGCCTTTTTTGAGCACGCCAAACTAGTGGCCGACACCTTGCCCGAAGACCGCATCGTCTGGCGCGATCCCATCGGCCTGACGGATTTTGCCGATCCGCTCGACAACCAAGATACCTTTGTCAATTCGCTGTACTTGAAGGCCCGCTACTTTCGCATCCGCAACCTGAACGTCGAGGGCAAGCTGAAGTACGAGCACTTCAACCAGCTCGGCGCGCAGGCCAGCCTCAAGCGCGACCGCTCGTTTTTGGGCCTGATCAACAAAGCCGATTACGCCATCCGCCCCAGCGACCGGCTCGCCCTCTATCCCAAGTGGAAGAGCATGTACCAGCGAGAAACGCCCACCGCGCTGGTCGGGCTGGAGGCCAACCAACTGACCGAGAGCTTCTTCTTTATCGGCCAGTACTCGCTCCTGCCGAAGACGAACTTGGACTTCGGCGTTGAATTCAGTCTCTTCGAGAACCTAGCCGAGCGTCCAGCCGAGGCATCGCCGAGCTATGTCGAGGACTTCCGCAGCCTCGTCTTTTCGGCCCTGCTGACCAATGTATCGTCCTATCAAGGGTACGAACTGACTATGAACGCGGGCTTTCTGCTAGAGCGCCAGTTCTTCGCGGAGCAGACCCAGAAGCAATCGATCGTTTTCGTCCGCATCTTCGCTGCCACCGGCGGGGTATAGTCCTTGCCACCCCCAGCGGCCGCAGCCTTCACGCCCAAGGCCCTGATCCTCGGCTGCCTGTTCACGTTTTTCGTGGCCGCGGGCGACTCGTATGGGGTCTTCTATCTCCGCGGCTCGTACATGACGCTCGGGACCAGTACGGTCGGTGCTCTGTTCTTGCTGTTTTTCCTCGCTGGCTTGGTCAACCCGCTGCTCAAGCTGGTCCATCCGCGAGCTGGGCTGAACCGCGGCGAGTTGCTGCTCATCTACATAATGATGGTCATGGCCTCGCCTCTGCCGGTGTTTTTTGCCGGCCGCTTCATCGGCACGATCCTCACCCCCTTTTACTTTGCCACGCCGGAAAACGACTGGCACACCCTCATCCAACCCCACATAGCGGACTGGTTGGAGCCGCGCGACCTAGGGGTCATGGGGCCTTTTTACGAGGGCTTGGAGCAAGGCCGCTCCATCCCGTGGGCTGGTTGGCTGCCGATTTTCTTGCGCTGGGCACCTTTTGTGTGGGCCTTGTTTTTGGCGATGATTGCCGCGATGGCGATTCTGCGCAAGCAGTGGAACGATCACGAGCGGCTGACCTATCCGCTGGTCCAGGTGCCGATGGCTCTCACCGAACAGGACGCCGGAGGGGAACGCATAGCTCCATTCTTCAAAAACCCGGTGATGTGGATAGGCTTTGCCGTACCGGCCGTCTGGGGCACCCTGCACGGGCTACACAACTACTTCCCCGAGACCGTGCCCATCGCCACCAATGTAGATCCCATCCACTTCATCCTACCCATTTTCGACAACCTGTCCGAACTGCAATTCAAATTCCGCTTCAACATTTTAGGCTTTTTCTACTTTCTCAAGACCGAAATCGCCTTCAGCCTGTGGTTTTTCAATCTCTTCGCCAATGCCCTGCGCACCACATTCGCAGTACTAGGCGTCACTAGTTCGGAAATGCTGGGGGGCGGGCACTCTATCATCGACCCAATACTCGTCCACCAGTCGATGGGCGGGATGCTGGTCCTATTTCTATTTGGCTTGTTCGCGGCCCGCAAGCACCTGCGGGCGGTCTTGCGCAAGGCCCTGTGGGGAGACCCCAAGGTAGATGACTCCGGCGAAATTCTATCCTACCGGACGGCGGTGCTGGTCCTGCTGGGCAGCAGCGCGGTGCTGGTCGCGTGGCTCGCGCTGGCGGGCTTGCCCATCTGGGTCGCGCTAGCGTTTCTCTTTACCGCTTTCGCGCTTTTTGTCGGGTTTACTCGCCTAATCGCCGAAGGGGGGCTTTCGGACGGTTCGGTCCCGGTCGGTCCGGCCGCCATCGTCGTCTCAGCCGTCGGTTCTTCGGCCATCGGTGTCCAAGGCTTGGTCGTGCTGGCGACGACCTATTTCTGGACGACCGGGCGCAGTTTCGCCATGACTTCGTCCGCCAACAGCCTCAAGTTGGGCGAGGGCTTTGGCGGTTCCAAGCGTCCGCTGTTTTGGACGATGCTCTTGGCCATGGCCGTCGGGCTGGTCTCGTCGATGTGGGTGGTTATGGAACTGGGCTATTCCTACGGGGCGCTCAACCTGAAAATACCCGGAGGGCAGCACGGGTTCTACGACTACGCCGCCGGCTTGATTCGCACGCCGAGCGAGCCGCATCTGGGGGGTTGGATTAACACCGGGATTGGAGCGGGCGTGATGCTGCTCTTGATGCTGGCGCGCTGGTACTATGTCTGGTGGCCCCTCCATCCCCTCGGCTATCCCATCGGCCCCACCGGGATCATGGATCACCTCTGGTTTGACATGTTCTTGGCTTGGCTTATTAAGGTGTCGGTGCTGCGCTACGGCGGCGTGGCGCTCTATCGCAAGACGCGCCCCTTTTTCATGGGCATGATCGCCGGGCACATTGTGCCGGGGGGCATTTTTCTATTCGTCGATCACTTTACCGGCATGGTCGGCAACGTGATTTTCTGGGGTTGAGGTTCTGGGTGAAAACGGGCTATATTTCGCCAATAAAGTGAGGAATTGTTTTGCGCGCGTTCAAATCGCTATTTGCTACTTCTAAGGCGTTGGTCGGGGTCGCGTGGTTGGCCGCGGCGGTTACGGGCGAGGTGCGGCAGTGGGAATTGGGCGGCGCGGGTCGCTCTTGGAAGGACGACGAGCTAAATTCCACGGCCATTAGCTTCGGTGTAGCCGGGGCCATTCAATTGGTGGGTTTTAATCCCAACGATAACATCGTCCGGCAGCTGAGATGGACCGAGGGATTCCCCTTGGACTTCATCAATGAGGTGGCCGCGGCGCGGGTGTGGGACAACGTGCCCTTCAAGCAGAAGAATGCCCCGCTCGTCGATGGCGATGTGCAAACCTCCAGCGAAAATCGCTTCAAGGAATTCGGGGTGCTGCAGGCGGGCCGGGCCTTTTTCTTTGACTTGGGCACGAGCCTCCCCATCAACCGCATCTCGTTTTTCCCGCGCCCGGAAGGGGCCGACAGTCGCGGGCGGCCCTTTGCCGACGATTTCATTCGCGGCTATAAAATTCAGGTCAGCGACGGCGTGAGCTTCACACCGACAAACCTGCCGGTGTACAACCTGCTGACCCAAGTGGATTTCACCACGGAAAGCGTGGCGAAAATTCCCTTCCCATTGCAATTCGTCCGCTACATCCAGCTCAACGTGACTTCGACCAATCCCTTTGAGATAGCCGAGTTCGAGGTGTACGGAGCGGGTTTTCCGCCGGGAGGGCGCTATCTGTCCAAGATCATCGACTTGGGCGAAGTGGCCAATTTCAGCCGCCTGCTGTGGACGACCGAGACCTTGCGCCAGCAAGAAGGCCGCATCGACGTCGAGCCGACAGCCGATGCGGAGGTCTCCATTCGCATGCGCACGGGCCGCGACGATACCCCGCAGGTGTTCTACGAAATCGTCAATGTTTTCACCGGCGATGTGCAGGAAGTCTCGGAGGGCGATTACGGCAGGCTGGGCTTGAACGTGCGCGGCCCGGTCGAAGACGACCAAGTCAACTGGAGCGAGTGGTCGCCGCCCTTTGCCGAGTCCGGCCAGCGGATTGAGCTACCTAGCCCGCGTCGTTTCTTCCAGCTCGAAATCGCCCTCATCAGCCACTCCATCCTCGACGGCATACGGGTCAACTCGCTGGCGGTCGAGCACTCCATTCCGCCGTTGGCCCAGCAGCTAATAGGGGAAATCTCCGCGCTGGAAACCCCCCGCCCCTTGGGCAACAAGCCCCGAGTGCCGGCCGGTGCGCTCTCGACTTTTGCCTACGACATCCGCGCCGACATAAGCGAGACGGACGTGGGCTTTGATGCCATGGAGATTCTCACGCCCTCTAGGCCGCAGTTCAAAGAGATGTTCACGGGCGATCCGCCCGTTGCCACCGCGCCCGACAGCGTCGTCGAGGGTGAAAGAAGCCTGAAGCTATTCTTCCCCAGCCATAGGCTGACGCATCAATCGCCGAGTGCTTTGCGCGTCGTGTTCGACGCCGAAGTCTTCGTCCAATCCACGTTCTTTCGCGCCCGAGTCTTCGACACCCAAAGCGACGAGTCCCCACAGCAGGTCCTGCCCGGGGACGCCAACCCTACGGTCTTGACCAACGACTTGCGCGTGCTGACCACGGCCGCTTCAGCGCGCAACCTGCTCCCATTTTTTGCGGTGCAGCCGGCCGTGGTGACGCCCAATGGCGACGGGGTCAACGAGCGGGTGCGCATTTCCTGTACCTTGGTCCAGCTCCAGCAACCCGTCCAGTTGGCCGTGCGAATTTTCTCGCTTGGCGGCCAGCGGGTGCGCACCTTGTTTACGGGCGCGCGCAGCAGCGGCTCTTTTGCTTGGGAATGGGACGGGCGCGACGACAGCGGCAACTCGGTTCCCGTGGGGATCTACCTCGCCCAGGTGACCGCCGATGCCGAGCGCGAGCGCTTCACGCGCCTCGGTACGGTGGGCGTTGCCTACTAAAAAGGAGAGGCTATGCAGCGCATTCGCTCGCACCAAACGTTCCTCCTATTCGTGGGTTTGGCAGCCCTCGTGCTGGCGGCGTACGCCCAGACTCGGAGCGCCAACCTAGAGGTGTACCGGGTGGATCGCCGAGCCCAGTGGAGGCAGTGGACCTTCCCGGCCGGCACGCTCGCATTTTCCCCAAACGGCTCGGTGACCCCCGTCGAATTCAAGGGCGAGCACAACGCCGCGGCCAACGCCAGCGAATTCACCCACGAGCTGGTGAGTGGTAAAGAGATGCGCGGCGGTGCATGGAAGGCCGGCTCCAACCTCGCAACGGCCGGCCGGGCCATAGACGGCCGCGCCCATACCTTCTGGCAACCCGCCCCGGACGCCTCCTTAGAGGACTGGTGGATTGAGATCAACTTAGGAAGGGCCGTACTCGTGTCGGAGATTCGCCTCATTTTCCCCGATCAAGAGGGCGCGCGGCCCTTCCGCGAGTTCCGCGTTTTTGGCTCCGAGGGTCGCCGCGTGACGCGCCAAGACATATTCTCTTTTCACCTGATAGGCGGCACCACCAAGCCCATTGACGAGACTGAGGTGATTTACGATGTGAAGCCGCTAGTGAGGGAGGCGAGGCGGGTGCGGGGAGGCCGCGAGGGGGATGCTGCGGGCTATACCTACGACTTGCTGCAATACATAAGGATTTTGGTGGATGCCAAGACGCCGGACGCAGCGCTTGCCGAGGTGGAAGTGTACACGCTCGGGGAAAATATCGCCTTGCAAACCCTAGAACGCGGTGGCGCGATTCAGGAGCGCGTGGGCCGGGGATTTGCCTTCAAAATGGCCGATGGCAACGCCAATACCGATTGGGGAGCACGGCGGGAGCGCGGCCAAGATCCCATTGCTTGGGACTGGGATTTGGGCGCGCTGTTTTGGGTGGATCGGATCGTGATGCGCACTTCGGACTTTCTCCTTCGCACCCTGACGTACGGCTCCAACCTGCCCCAGATTCGCACCCACAGCTTGAGCGTTTCCAACGGTCGCCGCACCCTGACGGGCGAAGTCGATCTCGACCAACTCTTCATCGGCGACGCGAATGCCTTGCTCGCGTCCTCGACCGAGTTCCCCGGCCAATTGACGTATCTTTTTGAGCCGCGCCCCGTCCGCTTTATCGCCGCCGAATGGGTTGGCGGCGGCGGCGCGCAGACCAGCTTCGAGTTCCAGAGCGGCTTTTTGATAGAGACGCTGGTGTTTGCGGTGGGCCACGTGGCCCAAGTGGAGATGAGTTCGGACTTCATCGACTTGGGGCAAATCGCGGGCGACAACCGGGCGAAGGTGATCAAATCCCTGTACTGGGAAGCCGACCTGCCCCCGGGCGCTCGCATTCAAGCGCGCACCCGCTCGGGCAACGCGCTGCAAGAAAATTTTCGCTACTTCCGCAAGGATGGCACCGAAGTAACGGCCGAGCAGTTCGACCAGATGCCGAAGGCGTTGCGGGGCGAGACCCTGGGCACCATCGGCATTGGCGAGGACTGGAGCGAGTGGAGCAACTTTTACCAGCGCTCCGGCGAGCAGTTTCTTTCCCCCAGCCCGCGCCGCTTTGTCCAAGTCCAACTCATCCTCAGCTCAGACCGCCCGACCACCGCGCCGACCGTGCGCGCCCTAGAGATCGAATTTACCGACGCCTTCCTCGCCGGAGTCACTGGCGAGGTGCTGCCGCACACGGCTGAGGCGGGCGTGGCTCAGCTATTCTCATTCCGCATAATACCGGAGCTAGAGTCGCGTAACCCCGGGTTTGATCGCATCCTCCTGCAAACCCCCTCGCCCGCCGACCCCGACTCGCTCGTCCTCACCATAGGCGGTGCCGAAGCCGAGCCGGCTGCGGTGCGCGTCGCGGGCGATTCGCTGTTCGTGGAGCTGCCGCGCACGGTGCGGCAACAGGAAGTCGCGCTGGCGTTTAGCGCGGTTGTAGAGCGCAACGCCACCCTCTTCCGGGCTTTCATCGGTCACGAGGGGCAGCTAGAGGTCTGGCAGCCGGTCGATCCGGCTAGCCGCGCCGCCACGACCGTCTATTTGCCCAGCGTCCCAGGCACTGACCAGCTAATCGCCAATCTCTCGGTGCAGTCGTTCATCAGCCCCAACGGAGACGGGATCGGCGACGCCGCGGAAATTCGCTTCCACATCCTGAAGACGGACGCGCCTGCCCAAGTGCAGATCTACGCCCTCGACGGCCGACTCGTCCGCGCCCTTGAGGGGCAGCGCCAGCCAGACCAGTCCTACCTCTACATTTGGACCGGCCAAGACCAGAACGAGCGCGTAGTCCCCCCCGGTTCGTACCTGTGCCGGGTGGAGGTGGAGGCCCAAGCCGGAGCCGCGAGCCAGCACCGAATCATTAGCGTGGCTTACTAGGCCGCTGCTACTCGATTTCCAGTCGTATGGCGTCGTACATGATACAGCCGGGGCCAGAACCGCTTTCGCCCTTTTCCTCTCCCTGCGCGTAGCGATTGCCCAAAGCATGCCGCAGGGAGATCGCGTTCTCGCCGCTGCTGAGTAGGCCGGCGTCGAAGGCGATCTCCTGCACGCTGTAGCGCGTCGATTGTCTGGCACTGCGATAACTGTCTCCACCCGTGCTTGCCACCCTGACGACGCCCACTTCCTCGTCGTTGGCCCATACTCGCAACTCGGCCGCTGCGGCGTTGTCCCCGACCCCCCGCGCATTGTGCCCCCTGGCGATGGCGATGCCGAAGGTCAGCACTGCCTTGCCCGTGGGCTTTTCGTCCAAGTCGAAGGCGATATTCCAGGCGTTGTTTTGGCTATACCAGTTCCAATGCGCGAAGTTCCAATCCTCGCGCTCCTTGCTCTTGCCGATTACAAAGTTGACGTCCTGCGGAAAGTCAGTCGGATAACGACGCCATAGCCCCCAATGGTGAAAGTCTCGGCCATTGGAGAATTCCCCCGGCGACCGATCGGCCGTCCCGATCTGCCAAACGCGTTGGCCGCGCGCGACCCGTTGCCAAGTCAGACGACCGACAGCCGTCTCCTCGCCGGCCGTGACCGCGATTCCGTCCCGTTTGAATTCATAAAACTGATCGGCACCCAGCGCGAAGAGCGAATAGCGGCCCGGCCGTACCTGGTTCAAGCGAAAGCGCCCGTGTGCATCGGTGCGAGTCCAAAAGTGATACCCCTTGTTCTCCTGCGACCAGTGTATCCCTTCCGGCGCGAAGATTACCCACGCATCGACGACCGGGGTGCCATCGTCGAAAACGAGCTGGCCGGCCGCTCTGCCGCGCTCAAGCGGAAACAACTCGTGCGCCATCCACGTAAACGGCCACTCTTGTGCGACGGTCGCCACGCGCGCTTTGGCATCGCTCCACAGGCTGTTGTAATCGCCGCCGCTGTTGAGATAGACGAACGCGGGACCGTATATCTTTTGCCAGTTTGTCCCATCCCCGGGCGGGAACTCGATCTCGTAGCCGCCCCGATGCACGCAGTGTGCCTGCCAGACGATGACGGGCGTCTTCGCCGTCTGGTGGCTCGTCAGCAAGACGCGGAACGGTGCCGAGCCATAGTATTCCCCACTGGCTTGGATCCACCACACGCCAGCTTGCGGCCCAGCCCAGCCGTATATATTGAAGTCGCCGTCTTCGATTGCGTGACAATAATCGTATTTGCTAACCACGCGCTCGTCGGCAAGGACAAACGTGGCATCCATGATCTGTTTGGCCGCACCTTCTTCCTCGCAAGTGTGGCTTATGTGCCGGCGGGTCTCGTCAACGGCGATATAATCGAAGTGCTGCGGGGAGAGACGGAGGTTGTAGGCATATTGCGTGATAAAGCCGGCGGGCATTTGTGCGTCGTGGGCCGCGGTCATGTAGAGGTAAAATCCCGACTCGCCCCGTCGCAGCACGTAGTGGAGCGCGGTGCGAAAAAAAAGAGGCTCCGCTGGCTCGCGGACGAAGGCTACTTCCACTAGTTCGGCGGATTGGCGCAGCACGTTGGCTTGACCGGCCAGTACCGAGAATTTCTGGCGCAGTGGTGCTTCCGCCGCGTCGTATCCATTGCCGTTGCAATTCCAGTAGCCGCTGCTGGCCAAGTTGGGGCCGCCGCGCAGGGAAAGCTCCTGCAGGATGCCGTCCTCGCGGATCCCCAGACGCACCAATCCATTGTCGATGATAATTGTCTCACCCATTTGCAGTGTTACTGGTTGGGTCATAGCGTTAGCTCCTGTGCTCGCGGCGAGAATCAGTTGTATGCAAAGTAAAAGTATTATAGGTCTCATGGATTCTTCCAAGTAAGAGCGTCGCGGATCGAGTGCGAGCCAGTGCGAGCATTGCGATTATATATTATACCGCTAATATACAACCTTCAGTTTTATCCTAGTCGGCGAACTAACGCGAGGAAAGATATGGCTAGCGACATGTACGCGCATTACGGCGCTCCGTTCAGGGCATTCCTCTTGAGCCTCGCCCTGACCCTCCCCCTCACCAGCATCGCGTCTGCCCATGTAGGCGTCACGGTCCCCTTCGTCGAGGTGCCCGATCCCGCGGCGATAACCATAGATGGCGACGACGGGGACTGGGCCTTTTTCGACTCCCGTCTCGCGCTGGAGCGGGAAGGATTCTTCGACCGCGAATCGGACCACGTCAATGCGGCCGACTTCGACTTCACCATCTACACCGCTTGGAGTCCGCCCCCCGACAATAGCTGGTACTGCTTCGCCCGGATCATCGACGATACCCTCAAGATCGAAAACGAAGACCCTCTCAAGTGGTGGCAGGATGATACGCTGTCGATTACCGTGGATTCCGACCACTCTGGCGGCAGTATCTACGGGTACACCCGCGAGGAACTGGTCAACGGCCAACGCTACTACGCCCGGGTGCTGCCGTTGCGGCACCCGCGCCTCCCTCACGGCCAAGCCGGCTTTCTCGATCAGCACCACGACCCCTTCTTGGAGGAGTTCCTGTGGGCGATGGACAAACCCCACTTCGACATCGCTTGGACGATGCGTCCGCCCGACGCGGCCAACGGCGCTTTGCACGTCGAATATACCTTCGAGTGGAAAGCGGCCCTGTGGGATGTGCTGGGGCTGAGCCCCGAGGAGAGCAAACGGCACGTTTTCGCGCCGGGTCAGACACTGCATATCGGATTCCGGCTGCTCGACGCCGACCGGCCGGGATCGGGGCGGAAGCACTCGATGTACATCCTAGGGGGCCATCAGCATCAGGACCGCAACGCCGACCGGATGCCCGATTTTCGCACTATTACTTTAGATGAGGCGCAAAACTGGCGTATGCCTGTGGAGCAGGACGCGGAGCCACCGCCCTCCGCAGACGGCAAATAAGCTGCGCGGCCATAACTAAAAAAGGAGCGATTTAGCGATGATCATCGATACTCACACTCATTTTTACGATCCGTTCAGACCCCAGGGCGTGCCTTGGCCTGAAAAAGACGACGAAATTCTCTATCGGCGCGCGCTGCCCGAAGACTACAAGGCCCTAGCCGTGCCCGAGGGCGTAACGGGCACGGTCATGGTCGAGTGCAGCCCTTGGGTCGAGGACAACCAGTGGGTTCTTGACTTGGCCGCCGAAGATCCCTTCATCGTGGGATTGGTCGGGCATCTTGAACCTGACGACCCGAACTTTGCCGCTCACTTGGAGCGCTTTGCCGCCGCCCCGGTTTTTCTAGGCATTCGCGCCCGCGTAGATGCAACGGAAAGTCACGGCTTGACCGCCGCTGAAATGCTAATAGCCAACGATTTAGAACTGGACACGGGCTTACACGAAGGCGTGCCCGCGCTGGCGGAGCGCTTCCCCGAACTGCGCATCGTCATCAACCACATCGGCGGCATCCCCATTGACGGCCGCCCGCCCGATCCGGCGCGGCTGGAATTGATGCATCAGGCCGCGGCCCATCCGCAGGTCTATTGCAAGGTGTCGGGGCTGATGGATTTGCGCAGTCAAGTCAAGCCAGCACCGACGGATGTGGACTTTTACGCTCCGGTGCTCGATGCGCTATGGGATTTGTTCGGAGAGGATCGGCTGATTTACGGCAGCGACTGGCCGGTATCCGACCGCAGTGGCCGCGAGTACGCAGACATACAGCGCTTGGTGATGACGTATTTTACCGCGCGCGGCGAAGAAGCGACGGAGAAATACTTTTGGCGCAACGCCCAAGCCGCCTATAAGTGGATTGACCGCGCCGACGCATAGCAGTACCCGGTGGTTTTTGGTATCAGTAAACATTGCTGGTCGCAGTCAAGAATTAACCCCGCCTTCCAAGGAGATTAAGGAGATGCTAAACCGCATGAAAGGGGCGCTGTTCGGAACGGCGTCGCAAATGAGCGAAGACGACTTGGCAGAGTACGAGCGTCTATTCTTTGCCGAAGAAAAGGTGTTGGCCGGGTTCAAAATTGTCCGGGATACCTTTATCTTTACGAATCGTCGGCTCATCCTCGAGGATGTTCAAGGGATTACCGGCAAGAAACGGGAGTACCTGAGCATCCCGTACAGCAAGATCTCAGCGTTCAGCGTAGAGTCCGCTGGGCACTTAGACATGGACGCGGAGTTGAAAATCTGGATTAGCGGTTTGCCTGAGCCGGTGTCTAAAAAGTTCGACAAGAACACGAATATCTATCAAATTCAGGCTATGATCGCGGAGAATTCCTAACGCTAGTGCGACAGAATCTTCACCGTAAAGCGGCCCGACGGGGATTTTAAGAACGCTTTGCTCTGTTGAAAAGCTTTAGGCTTTTTAGAGGATCATCAAGTTGTGTGTGATTACTCGCAAGTAGCCTTCGCGTACTTGCGCCGTTAATGAGCGCGCCTGAATGACAGCACCCAACAAGCCCG
Organism: Candidatus Latescibacterota bacterium; assembly: GCA_965261395.1. Lineage (GTDB taxonomy): Bacteria > Latescibacterota > UBA2968 > UBA8231 > UBA8231. Next base: position 6,468,324 of record OZ253462.1, on the reverse strand, counting down.
TAGCATCTCTAGGTGCTTACGTGCTCAGAAGTAGAAGTAAGGGTACCGAATGACGAGTTTCTCAACGATCCGTTCAGGAGGTAAGCTATGAGCACTCATCTATGGGGGGTGGTCGCTCTTCTGTCGACCGTAATGGTCGTGGTCATGGGTATCATTGGGACCTTACTTCGAACGTCGGCACCCGCCGCAGAGGCCCCCAATTTCTACGCGATGGTTTTAGCTACGCCCCAAACCCATGTTTGGCTTTGGGTATTAGCCCTATTAGCCTGCGCGAATCTGGCTATCCTTGTGAATCTCGCTATTAAGAGGCCCTAACAAAACGCTCTGCTGGCGTCGCGCGGCTGCGCCGGCCACGGCCACGGCCTTGCTCGCTCGCGCTTGGGCCGACGCCGGGCGTTTTGTTAGGGCCTCTTAAAAAGGAGGCACCTATGGCCAACATCCCAATCCCCATTCGCTATTACAAGGATTATCCCGGCGGGTACGACTACGGGTACGAGACCCTGACCCTGAAGTTTGCTGAGTGCGCCTTTCTCTTGGTAGATGTCGATGGGCGCTCGCCCAATCCAACGACCGAGAATTTCATTGCGCCGGCTTTGCAAGCCGCCCGCGATAGCGGGATGCTGGTCAACTACGTCCACAACGATCTGCGCCTAGTGGCCGACCCTGGCAACATCGTGGGCGAGATCTGGGGCAAGACCAAGGGCGGCAGCGGGGGCAACGGCATTGCGAGCTGGGCGCGGCAAGAATACAAACCCGAATACCTCGACTGCGTGGCCCCCCGCGAGGGCGAGCGCAATTTCCCCAAGTGGATCTGGAGCGGCTTCCACGACACCTTCTTGGACCAGCACTTGCGCAGCTATGGCATTAAGACGCTGTTCGTCGTTGGCTACAGCCGGCGGGCCTGCCTGCACTACACCTGCGCCGAAGCCGTGGGGAGGAATTACCGCGTCATTCTCTTGCGCGATTGTTCAAACGCCCCTGGTACGATCGAGATGCCAGACACGCTAGACGACAGCCTGCCGGAAGGCGGTTGGATCAACCGGATCACGCTGCGCAATTTTGAACATCTGATCGGTTATACCACTACAGCCGAGGAATTCATCGCTGCGTGTCAGCAGGTAGATCACCAAACTCGTCGCTAGTGCGTACTGATTTGAACCATGATCGAGGCAAACGGAATTGAAAAAGCAGATTCCTCCAGCATACCTCGAATGGGTGAACCAGGAGGAAGGGCAGCAGGGTCTCGCCGGCATCCCCGCGCGGGGCATCCTGATCGGCGCGGTGCTCGCCTTGCTGCTCAATGGTTTAGATGCGTACGCAACGACCATCATTCGCGGCTCGTACCTGACCTTAAATTTTAGTACGCCGGCCGCTCTGTTCTTTTTCTTTTTTTTGGTGCCTGCCAGCGGCCTCGTGTACTGCCTGCGCCGCTCCTTGGCCCTGACCCAATCCGAGCTGATTACCATCTACATCATGTTGGTGGTCGCCTGCTGCATTCCCGGAATGGGGTTTACCCAATTTATCATCCCCTGTCTGGTCGGCTCTACGTACTACGCGACGCCGGAGAATAACTGGGACTTTTTATACAACCAGTACATTCCCACGTGGATGATTCCGCGCGGCGAAAACGTGGCGCGCTACTTCTTTGAAGGGCTGCCGGAAGGGGCCACCATCCCTTGGGGAGCGTGGGTGCTGCCGCTGACCTATTGGTACGGTTTCTTCTTAGCGCTCAGCGCAGCGATGATTTGCACCATGGTCATCATGCGCAAGCAATGGGTAGATCGGGAGAAGCTGGCGTATCCGTTGGTGCAGGTGCCGATGGAGATGATTCAGCGCGAGCAAGGGCGGGCGATTGGGCGGGAGTTTTTTGCCAGTAAGGCGATGTGGCTGGGGTTTGCGTTCGCGTTCGTCTTGCTCAGCGTCAACGGATTACACGCCTATTACCCGGAGGTACCCGGGATTGCGCGGACTGCGTCGCTCCCTCTGTTCCGCGATAGCGTGCGCTTGGATTTGTGGTTTAGCCCGCCTTGGATCGGCTTCTTCTACTTTGTCAACTTGGATATTTCCGCGTCCATCTGGGTGTTCTATGTCCTGGCCACAGTACAACGGGGCATCTTCAACGTTATCGGGATGCAAAGCACGGAGCGGATGGATCTGTACTCGCGAGAGCCGTACATAGCCCATCAGGGCATGGGGGCGATGATCGTCTTCGTGCTGATCGGACTGTGGGTGTCGCGCGGGCACTTGCGCGCTGTGTGGCGTAAAGCATGGCACGGCGACCCAGACGAGGAGGATGTCGACGAAATCATGTCCTATCGGCAGGCTACCTTCGGCTTGCTGGCGTCGCTCGGCTTGGTGGGGTTGGGTCTGTGGATGGCGGGGCTGCCGCCGTTGGGCGTGGCGATGTTTATCTTTGGGGCCATGGTGCTGTTTTTGGGCCTGACGCGGGTGGTCGCCGAAGGAGGCATTCCGGCGATGCGTCCCCCCATTATGACCTCGACCTTTGTGATTTCCGGTGCCGGGGCTTCGAGCGTGGGGGCCTCGGGCTTGGTGGCCTTGGGGTTTTCGTATGGCTGGCACTCGGAGATCCGCTCGTTTGTAATGTCGTCGGTCGCCAATGGCCTGAAGATGAGCGAGGTGATCAAGGGTGGGAAGCGGCGGCTGTTTTGGGCGGTGATCATCGCCATTGTGGTCAGCTTGGTCGGCTCTTCGTACGTCACCATGGCGTTGGCGTACAAATACGGCGGCATCAATCTTAATGGCCTGTTTTTTGGCTGGGGGGCCGCCACGTACGGCCCCAAGGACATGGCTCCGCGCATTGCGGCGGAATTGACCGGCCCGCGTCTCGACACTTGGCTGTTCATGGGGGTCGGCGGTGGGGTGATGGCTGCGCTGATGTGGATGCGACACCACCTGCTCTGGTGGCCCCTCAACCCGCTCGGCTACGCCATTAGCGCGAACTGGAAGACCGGCCACATCTTTGCCAGTGCGCTCATAGCTTGGCAGCTCAAGCTGGTGATCCTCAAGTATGGGGGGCCGCGGCTATACCGGAACCTGCGTCCGTTTTTTCTGGGGCTGATCCTCGGGGAAGTGGTCGCGGCCGGCGTCTGGCTGGTGGCCGATTACATCACCGGGCACATGGGCAGCTTTCTGACGCAGATTTGACAAGGGAGCATACGGATGAATAACACGTGGTGTCGCATTGCTGTTTGCGTCTTTTTCTGCTTGGCATCGAGTGCTGTTGCTGCTTCTGTACAAGAAACGGGTTTTGTGCTCGTGGCCTTGGAACAGTTGCGCGATCGCATGGAGCGGGACGACAAGGGAAAGTTGGACGAGTTCGTCGCGGATGTCAGTACCGCGTCTGGATTGTCTGTTGCCGCGAGCCGAGATTCCTTGGTCTTGCTGTTGCGGGACCTGAAGACTCATTGTAAGAAATCCACGGCCCTCGGCGAACAGCTCTTTGCGCTGCACGGAGCGCATTTTTCTGAGCGCGAGGCCAAGGCGTACTTGGTGCGGGTTGTGGATATGGCCGGCGACCTGTTAAAAAAAGAAGAGAACGTTGGGCTGGAACCGCTGATCGCCAAAGCGGCGAGCAAAAGCAAGCTGCTCAAGTTCCAAGCCTTGGATTATACGAAAGCGCTGCTGGTTCCATTCGTCGGGTCGCCGGTGGCGGAAGAGCCGGCCGAGGAGGAGGGAGCGGTAAAGGCCCCGACTGGAACCTTTAAGGTGTTGGTGAGGACGCGCAACAGTGAGGACTTGTCTGAGCAGGTTGACCGACTAATTGAGAATGGATCTTCTTCCAATGTCACCTTTTTCAGGGTATTTAAGGTCTCTGCGCGCCCAAAAATGAAGGCTCAGAAAAAAATACTAGCACTGCATGAGTCGGTGCGACCGGCCCTCTTGGATGAGCTCATCAAACGGTTCGGCCGCGTCCGCTTCACCACGGATCCCTCGGCCAAGGACATTCGCTACACCTTGGATTACATTGTAAACTGGTACATGGTTGGCTACATGACTAACTCCGGTAGCTTCAATCCCGAACGACAGGAATTAAGCTCCCAAGTGCAGTTGGTAGTACAGGATATGCTCAAGGACGAGACGGTGCTGGATCAGGTGCTCATCATCACGCAGGACTTCATGACGGACGTAAGTTCGGACGACGAATCCATTCTCGATGGACTTCATCAAGAAGCAGCTCGCACGGTGGCGCAAGAAGTGTCGCCGCTGTTTGAGTGAAAGATAGATCTGACAGGAAGATATACAGATGAATAACACGTGGTGTCGCATTGCGGTTTGCGTCTTTTTCTACATAGCGTCGAGTGCTTCTGCCGCTCTTTCACAAGAGATGGATTTTGTGCTCGTATCTTTGGAGCAGTTGCGCGACCGCTTAGAACGAGATGATAAGGGAACGTTGGACGAGTTCGTCGCGGATGTCAGTACCGCGTCTGGATTGTCTGCTACTGTGAGCCGGGATTCCTTGGTCTCATTGTTGCGGGACCTAAAGACTCATTGCAAGAAATCTACGGCACTCGGCGAACAGCTTTTTGCGCTGCACGGAGCGCATTTTTCTGAGCGCGAGGCCAAGTCGTACTTGGTGCGGGTTGTGGATATGGCCGGCGACCTGTTAAAGAAAGAAGAGAACGTTGGACTGGAACCGCTCATCGCCAAAGCGGCGAGCAAAAGCAAATTGCTCAAGTTCCAAGCCTTGGATTATACCGCGGCTCTGCTGGTTCCATTCGTCGGGTCGCCGGTGGCGGAAGAGCCAGCCGGGGAGGAGGGCGGGGTGAACGCCCCGACTGGAACTTTCACTGTGTTGGTGAAAACGCGCAACAGTGAGGACTTACAGGCCAGTACAGTTATCAAGCCAGGCCGCACCCGTAGTATGATGGTCCGCACTCGAATTTTTATAGACGATAGGATATTTTCTAAGATACTTAAGACCGCTTCGCGTCAGGAGGATATACAAAAGGAAAAGCTCCTTGCAATGCATGAGCCCATTCGAGCGTCCCTCTTGGACGAACTCAAACAGTTCAGCCGCGTCCATTGGACCACGGATATCGCATCTGTCAAGGACGCCCGCTATATTTTGGATTACGTAGCAGACTCGTACTCATGCGGCACGGATAGGGACCGGCAACAATTCAAACTAAGCACCGGCGCGCTGTTGGTAATGAAAGATGCGCTTGAGGACAAAGAGGTGTTGAATAAGTGGCTCGGCGTCAATACGGCCTTCAATGTGGACGAGGAACCTATTCTCGATGATTTTTATCAAGAAGTAGCCAGCACTGTGGCGCAAGAAGTGTTCGACTGTTTGATCGAAGACGGTCGTCTGCGTCGCTGAGTACGAAAAGAGATTGATATGCACCGGTCCGCGACAGAAACCAAGAGATTGGCTGTCTGCTTATTCCTTTCGGCCCTCTTGCATCTAGCTGTCGTCTTGTTGACTCCTTCCACACCCGACCCGCAACCGGCCCTCCAGGTGGTTTTTCGGCCGCCGCCGCGCACACTAGAAACGAGGGCATTTGATCCCACTAGACCTGCTTTGAGCGAGCGGCAAATGCAGCGCTTGGTTGTCGAGTCTGCGCTGCCTCAGATTGCACAGGAACCCACCGAATCCGTTTCTCTTGGCGAGATTGTGGAACAGTTGCCGCCCGAGGTACATGCCGACATGGCTCACTTGGAAAAGAGGCTGCGGATAGAGCGGTCTGGCGATGTGAATATCGACTCTTTGCTCTTGGCGCACATGGCCGCCGAGGAAAACTTTCGCGAGGACTATGCGCGCTTTCCCCTAGCCAATATGGGCGCAGACCGCGACCGGGCCTTGGAGGTGGTCGAGCGTGCGATTGAGGCCATGGGCGGCATGAAGCGCCTGCTCGCATTACGAGAAATGAGCGCGATGGTGTGGATAGAGGCGAGCTTAAAAGAGTTAGAAATGCCTTCTTGGCAAGGTGGTGTTGCCCTAACGGTGATTTCGGTGACCCCATATCTGTATCCGGTAGCAACTTGGCACTACGAGGGATTGGGAGATCGCGCTGTCTCTACAAAAGAAAAATACAAGGTAGAGGTTTCGTTCGACCCTGCGGTCCCCAACCCGTCTTATGTGAGCAAAAATCCCAAGCTACAGCGGAGGATATTCGAGGAGCTCTTTAACGATCGCTGGAGGCGGTATGGAGGCAACCTGCCTCCTAGTTTAGCCGCCATGCGCCACCGGGGCGAAGAGGTCCGTTGGCATTTCATCGACCGCTTTATGGGCGAGGGCGTGGCCTTGGATTACTTGGGTCAAGAGCGCAGTAGGGACGGGGCTTGCTTTGATGTTGTGCTGGTGGATGACCGGAAGTTCGGGCACTATTTCGAGGCGCTCTTTGACTGTCGCACCGCGCTTTTGGCCGTGACCAGAGAAAAGCTGACACCCCAAGAAGAGCAATGGTTCAGGCAAGCTAGGCCCAACTCGAAGCCGCCGACTTGGATCACTGTTTACGATCACTACCAAGAAGTGCAGGGCGTGTTGACACCCCATCGCTGGGAACGGGCACAGGGGAGGAATACCATCTCTGTATATTTGCAATGGGCGTATAATGGCACGGAGCCGTCAATAGCCGAACCCGTATTCTGATCGGCGTCCCCCTTCACAATGCAAAAGGAAGATTAGTGCGATGAAAATACGCGATATTGACACCATTCTGATCGACTCGCCGGGTCGCAAATGGACGATTGTGCGGGTCTTTACGGACGAGGGCCTAGTGGGCTTGGGCGAGGCCACGTATTCCCAAAAGGAGCCGGTGGTCGTCGCCGCGATCGAGCACCTCAAACAGGAACTGATTGGCGAAGACCCGGCGCGCATCGAGTACTTGTGGCACAAGCTCTATCTGCGCTCCTCGCTGAGCGGCATCTGGCGCATGGCGGGTCCTGTGTGGATGAGCGCCATGAGCGGCATTGACCAAGCCCTGTGGGACATCAAGGGCAAGGTGGCGAACCTGCCGGTGGTCGAGCTGTTGGGCGGCAAGTTCCGCGACCGGGTCGAGGTCTATACGCACTTTGGCGGTGCCACGCCGGAGGATTCGGCAAACATGGCGCGGGAAAAGGCGGACGAGGGGTACACCGCGCTCAAGGGTGGAGCGCGGTCGCGGAGTAGGTCCGACTTCGGTCAGTACGCGGACGACGGCCATCCTGTAGAGACAGCAGAGCATTTCGCCGCAGTGCGGGAAGCGGTGGGGCCGGATGTCAAGCTGTTGATCGATTGCCACGGCCGCTTCACGGTGGCCCAGTGCATCCGCTTGGCCCGCGCCATAGAGTCGTACGATCTCTACGTGTTTGAAGATCCCGTGCCGCCGGAAGACCTGCACGCCTATCCCAAGGTGCGGCGGGAAATCTCCATTCCGGTCATGGGCAGCGAGCGGCTGAATACCAAGAGCCACTACCGCCAATTGTTGGAGCTAGACGGCATCGACGTGGCGCAACCGGACCTGATGTACGCCGGCGGGATTACCGAGGTGCGCAAAATCGCGGCCATTGCCGACACTTTTCACGTCCCCATATCGCCGCACAACACCAAAGGCCCGGTCGGCATCATAGCGGCCGCGCATTTGATGGCCTCCATACCGAATGTGGCCCCTATGGAGTTCGTCACCGGTATTGCGTGGCGGGACGAGATCATCACCGAGCCGCTGCGGGTGGAGGATAGTTGCATTGTGTTGCCGGAAGGGCCGGGTTTGGGGATTGAGCTGGACATGGATGGGGTAGAAAAACACCGCTGGCGAGTGGGCGATCCACATTGATGCTGCCATGAAAAGCGTTGCGATTGTGGGCACGGCTCTGCTGATGGCATCGGCGGCGTGGTGCCAAGCGTACCAACTCGACGACAACGGGTTGGACGTCGCTCCGGAGCACTGGCCGGCGTGGAACTTTCCGCCGGGCAGCTTGGACTTCAGCGACGAAGGCGTCCGGCCCATCTTTGTCCGCGAGCAGGTCAACGCCGCCTTGGATGCGAGCTCGTTTACTTATGGAGATGGGATGCAGGGAGGTATCCGCAGCGCTGGAACCGACCTAGCAGGAGCCGCGAACATCCTAGATGGCCGGGAGGATACCTTCTGGGAACCGGACTTGGCGGACCCACTCGACAAGTGGTGGATCGAAATCGATTTGGGCCGGCTGGTGTGGGCGCAGAAGGTGGTGGTGAAGTTCGCGGTTGAAGGCCAGGGCGATCCATTCCTCCAGTTCAAGGTGCTCACCGCCAATGGCGATCCCGCCTTCCTACAAAGCAAGTCCTTCAACTACCTGCCAGCCGGCCACAGCGAGGGGTTAAACAAATTGCAGCGCGTCTATGAGTTCGAGTTGCAGCCTACCCGCAAAGTGGACCCGGGGCTTAGCGGTCGTCTGATTCAGTTTCTCCAGGTGGTGGCGACGGCCAGCGACTTGGGCCAAGCCGAGCAAATCAGTGCCGCGCGCTGGAACGGCCTGCCAGAGGAGGAGCGCGGTGATGTGCTCTACTTTCGCCGCGAATCTTCCGGCGTTTTGCGGCAAGTAGATCAAGCGACATACGAGGCCATTGCGGCGGAATGGCAAGGCCCGGTCGAATACTATCGCCGGGAGCGGCCGCGGCTGACCGAAATCGAGGTGTGGACCATGGGCGACAACATTAGCCTTGGCGCTATAGCTCGCGGCGGGGAGATTGTCGGCTACGGCAACTTGGGCGCGGAAAAGCTAACCGTGGACGGCGAGTGGGGGTCCTTCTGGAGCGTGGAAGTGGGCTTTAGCCTCAACGACCCGGCGGTTGTATTTCAGGATCCGCATCGCAATATCTATTTCGACTTGGGAACCTGGTACTGGGTCAACCGCGCTGCCATCGTCTTTGGCGATAGGTACAGCCAAGCGTTTCCCAATTATGGGATCGCACTTTCCGACGGCAGCCGCGCACCGGACGGCAGCTTGAGCTACGTCGCCTTGACGGCGCGTGGCCAGGAAGGTGGCGAGGGCACCGCGCATCGCAGCATTCTCTTTCAGGACAATGTGTTTCCGCTGACCAAGGCGCGTTACTTCAGGATGGATTACACCTTGGTCCAAGGGTCGGCCCGCCCCGCCATCCGCGAGCTCCAGCTATACGGACGCGGCTTTCTCCCCGAGGTGTCGCTTATATCTGAGCCGATCGAATTGGGGGGCGCGGCCCGCATCCTGTCGGCCATGCACTGGACGGCCAACGCGCCGCCCGGCACCCAAGTGCGGGTCCGCACCCGCAGTGGGAACCAACTCGACCAGCACATCCGCTACTTCACGAGCACGGGCCAAGAAGTCAACGAGGCCAAGTACCGTAAACTGCTCAGCTTTCAACGCGGCGATTCGACTGTTACCATCATCCCCGGTCCGGATTGGAGCCCTTGGAGTTTGCCTTATTCGGTCCCGGGCGCGCCCATCACCTCGCCGAGTCCGCGCCGCTACGTGATGATCGAGGCTACCCTGCGCTCGGACGATCCAGACGCGGCCGTGCTGCTGCGCTCCCTGCGCCTAGCGCTGGACGCGCCCCTCGCCAGCCAGATCCGTGGTGAGATTACCCCCAGCAGAACGCTCCAACGCGGGCAGCCGCAGACCTTCACCTTGCTCTTGCGGCCCGCGTTCCAAGACGGCAATAACGGGTTCGACCAAATTCTGGTGGAGCTGCCGCCGGGCACGGAGATGGACCTGATCGACGGGGCTGTGGGTGTGGAGCAGTATGGACGCGATCGGCTAGAGCGGCTGCCGACCGGCCCGGATTCGCTGTGGGTGCGGCTGCCTGCGCCGGTCGTGCAGGGACAGGACCTCGTATCGCTGCGCTTTTCCGGCGCGCTCTACTTGGTGAGCAATGCCTTTGGGGTGCAGGTTGGGCGCGGCCAAGGGGCCGACCAAGTGTGGCAGCGCGTGGATAGCGGAGTCAACGCCGGTCGTGGCTTGACTGTGTTTACGCCTTTTACCAAGGCGGTTTTGGGTCCAGTGGTCGCGTCGTCAAATCCGTTTACGCCCAATGGGGACGGGATCAACGACGTGGTGGAATTGGTCTTTCCGATATTCCAAGTGCAGGGAGCCAAGGCGTTGATTCTGGAGGTCTATGGTTTAGATGGCCAGTCAGTGCAGCACATCGAACAGGCGGTCGCGACTGCTGCGGGAGTACAGCGGCTGACTTGGGATGGGCGGGACCGACTGGGCCGGCTGCTGCCGCCGGGACTGTATTTGTGTCGCGTCGGCGTGGAAGTTGACGCCGAAGGCGAGCAAACGACGATCACCAAACTCGTCGCCAGCGTGTACTAGTAGCTGTTTCTTAGTGTCCGCGTTTTCCCCAAACATAGCCGGCGGCCTTTGCGCGACCATCCTGTGGACCTGCTGCGCCGCCGCCGAGCCGCTTGCGCCCTTCGTCGATGTTGCCGCCGAACTCGGCCTGACCCGCGCCCACACGAGCGGCAGCTTGGAAAAGGGCTATATCCCCGAGGCCAAAGGCGGCGGCACCGCCGCGCTTGACTTTGATCGCGACGGCGACCAAGACCTCTACTGGGTCAATGGCCAAGGCGGCGGCCACGCGCTCTACCGCAACGACGGCCTGACCGGCTTTGTCGATGTGGGCGAGACACTTGGGGTCGCGGGCCGCGGCTGGGGCATGGGCGCAACCAGCGCGGACTTTGACAACGATGGGGACCAAGACCTGTACGCGACCCAGTTGCGGGAGAATCTGCTCTACCGCAACGATGGCGACCGCTTTGCCGAGGTGGCCGCAGCGGCTGGCGTGGCTACGCCCCGTTGGAGTACGGGCGCAGCGTGGGCCGACTACGACCGCGACGGCGACCTCGACCTATACGTGGCGAGCTATGCGGTATTCGATTCCGCGGCGGTCGAACGCTTAGGTGCGCAATGGAAGGGGGTGGGGGTCTTCGTCGGCCCGAGGGGATTGATGGGGGCCGCGGATGTGTTTTATCGCAACGACGGCGACGAGTTTGCCGACATCACCGCTTGGGCGCGTCTCAACCACCCCTCTCCAGGCTACGGCTTGGGTGTACTATTTGCGGACGCGGATGCCGACGGCTGGCCCGATCTATTCGTGGCCAACGACTCCAGCCCGAACTTTTTTTATCGCAATCGCGGCGATGGCCGCTTTACCGACCGCTCCCTCCCGGCCCACTTGGCCTATGGCCGCAGCGGACAAATCCAAGCGAGCATGGGCGTGGCTTGGGGCGACTACGACAACGACGGCCACCCCGATTTGCTCACCACGCATTTTGAAGACGAGTACAACACCCTCTATCGCAACGAAGGCGACGGCACCTTTGCGGATGTCAGTGCGGAAGCTGCCTTGACACCTGCGGGGTGGGCGCACGTGGGCTTTGGCGCGGGGTTCTGCGATTTTGACAACGACGGTGATCTCGATCTGTTGGTGGCCAACGGCCACGTGTATCCGCAGATCGCCCGCGCCGGCAGCGGCAGCACGTATGCCCAACCCAATCATCTTTTTGCCAATGTTGGCGATGGAACGTTTACTCAGGTCGAGCTTGGCTCCGAGGTGCCCCGCGTCAGCCGAGGGGCCAACATGTTCGACTTTGACAACGACGGCGACTTGGATGTTTTCGTTGCCAATCTCGACGACCGGCCCTCGCTGTTGCGGAACGATGTGGGCAACCGGCAGAATTGGCTGGGCCTGCGCTTGGTCGGTACGCGCGGCAACCGCGATGGCATTGGTGCCCGAGCGCGACTCGTTGCTGGCAAGCGGACGCAGATTCGCGACCTCATCTGCGGCAGCAGTTTCCTCTCCAGCGAGGACCGCCGCCTCCACTTTGGGCTAGGGCGCGTCAAGCGGGTCGATACGCTCGAAGTGCGCTGGCCCGACCAGCACCGCGAAATTTTTACCGACCTGCCGGTCAATCGGTACTTGACGATAGAAGAGAGAAGTAGCGATCGGTCTTGGTAGGGGCGACCGGCCGGTCGCCCCTACATAAATAATTTCTAATCATAGGGGTAAGGAACCATGCGCTTATTAAATGTTCGCCCATTATTAATCGCGGCACTGTTAGCGGCTGGCCCAGCGACCGCCGAGCTATCGCTCCACCAGCTCAGCGACGCGGTGTATGTGTTGCAAGGCGGTGGCGGCAATGTCGGGGTTTGCGTCGGCGGCGATGGCATTCTGTTGGTGGATGCCAAATTGGCGTCGCAGGCCGATGCGGTGCGTGCCGCGCTAGCCCGTTTTGACGGCCAGCCCCAGTACATCTTCAACACGCATTTCCACGGCGACCACACCGGCGGCAACCGCGCCTTTGGCCAGCACGCGACGATTTTGGCCCACGCCAATGTCCGCAAACGCCTGGCGATGGGTGGTGAATTTGGCAAGCGGTTCATTGAGCCTGCGCCGGCGGTTGCCTTGCCAGAGGTTGCGTTTGAGCAGTCGGCGTCCGTGTTCTTCAACGACGAGGAAATCCGCGCCGTTCACTTTCCGCGCGGCCATACCGACGGGGACATCGCCGTATTCTTTGTCAACGCCCAGATAGCCCATCTCGGCGACCTGTTCTTCAACGGCCTCTTCCCCTTTGTCGATCTAGAGTACGGCGGCGACGTCGAGACTCTGACGCAACACATTGCCACGCTCATCGACCAGCTTCCCGCAGACGCCAAAATCATCCCCGGCCACGGCCCGGTCGCCACGCTCGACGACCTGAAGACCTATCACCGCATGTTGGTGGAAACTACGGCCAGCGTGCGCACGCGCCGGAGCGCGGGCCTGTCGCTCGACCAGATCAGCGCCGAGGGACTCGACTCGCAATGGGCTTCGTGGGAGTGGTCTTTCGTGCCAGCGCAGCGCTGGATCGAAACGGTCTATTGGAGCTTGGAAGCGGGGGTAGGGAGCGATTGACGAGAAGCTGTTGATACGACCTGTCGCTGGCCATATAATTCAATACAGTAGTCGATTGAATCAGACTTCTTTTCGTTGCGCTGTCTTGTGGAAAGTTCTATGGAGGTGTTGTCATGTTAAAGCTCGCCGTTGTTACATGCTTAGTGCTATGGAGCGGTCTCGCCGAGGCGGTCAAGTGGGATTTCGACGACGGGACGATGCAAGGGTGGTCCGCCAAAAGAGCGCTTGAATGGGGTGGCCCAAATGAATTTTATTTGTTCCCAGGGGAAGTTGAAGACGGCGTGTGGAGGGTCGATGTCTCGCCTTCGGTAGTGGGGAAGAGGGATCCTGCTCCGAATGCGGCCTTGATTTCTTATCTCATCGGCTACGATTCGCACCTGTTCGACCGGGTGCGAGTCCGGTTCCGCACCCTGCACGATCGCCCTACGGTAGGGCGCGTTGGGCTTGCTTGGACCAATGAGCACAACCTTGCAGCACCAGGGCTCGATCCTGAAGGGCCGTCAGAAAACCGATTTGCGATCCTCTCCATAGACTTCGCGTACACGACCGAGTGGCAGGAAGTAGAGTTTACTCTCTCTGGCCAAGATGAGATCGTATGGGCAGGCCTTTTACGGGATATTCGGCTGCGTTTTAGCTTGGACCGAAACGAAGCGGAGGAGCCTCGGTCGGAGGAGGAGGAGGTCGGGCATTTTGAGATCGACTGGATCGAGATGACCGGCCCTGAAGAGCGCTCGCAGGGCGAATTAGCCCCGCCGCCGGTGAAGTATTTTGAGTTTGATGGCCCCGGTCTTTTTGCACCACCGGTGTTTTATCCGATTACGCCGGGTTTAGGGTACACCGGGGGGAGTGGCGTCTTGACCGACTTAGATGGCGATGGCGACTTAGATCTTTTTTCTACTCGGTTTGCCCCTTATGAGGGTGATCCTCCCTCCGGCTGGAGGCCCCCCCATGGCTGGGTCATGGCCCTCAATGATGGTAGCGGGGCCTTTGAAATCGCGCGCATCGGGTATACCCGAGAAGTGGGAGGATTTATGCATCTACTCGCCAGCGATGTGGATGGCGATGGCCAAGACGAGATTGTGATAAGGGTAGGCTCCGAAACAGTGGTTTGGTCTATCGGGCCAGATCTCCAGGAAGAGGTACTCACTATAAATCCGGACGACCTCGAAGCCATCTGGGATTTGTACTACAGCAGGCTTTTTGCTACGGTCGCGGGCGATTTTGATGGCGATGGGCGGCAGGAGATACCCGTAGAACTCCAACACAACTCCTATGAAGGAAACATGGGACTCGTTGTGAAAAGGCTGTCCGCAGAAGGGGTGCTGTCCGAAGAGGTGCTGGAGGTGCTGTATGATGAGCATTTGTTTCTGCGCACGTGGGTGGTGGTGCGCGACTTGAACGCCGACGGGGTAGATGATTGGGTGTTTGTCGGCGGCAACCGGGCGTCGGGCCTTGGGGTATTTGTCGAGTGGGGTGGGGGCTTGAATCCAACCCAAGAAGAGGAGACGCATCGCTTGACTGGCGATGGGACCGGAGTGCTGCCCGGCGATGTCGATGACGACGGCGATCTGGACTTGGTCGTGTTGGATTCGGCCTTGGGCGGTGTGCATGTGCTCAAGAATTCGGGGGCTGGGCAGCCGACGGCGGTGATGACGGCGGCGGTTGCTCTGCCGGCGCAGTATCGGCTGGGCGACAGCTATCCCAATCCGTTCAATCCGGCGGTAGTGATTCCCCTTGATTTGGCAGCAGACGCGGCGGGGGTGTCGCTGACGGTGTACGATGTGCTGGGTCGTCGGGTGCGGCAGTTATGGCAGGGGTCGCTGCGGGCGGGTACGCATCGTTTTACTTGGGATGGCCACGACGCGGCGGGTAAGGCAGTGGCCGCTGGCGTGTATCTCTATCGGGTCGAGGTGGATGGGCGCGTGGAAGCCAAGAAGATGACGAAGCTGCCTTGAGGAGAGGGCAAAAAAATATTCGTCGCTGACGACGGACGAGTAGGCCGGATCTCGTCGGCTCAGTCGCCCACGGATTGAAGCACCCCACATTGAGGGTTTACCCAAAAAAATCCAGCTATCTAGCCCATTGCGCCGCGCCTTTTACCGCTCTTGACAGCGGGGATGGGGCAGTCCATAATTAGGCGCGAACGCAGCGACCACTACTTAATATAGCGAGGAGGGTTTTCCTTGAAAGATTTTGCATACTGCGCCCCCAGCACATTGCGTGAGGCCGTGGCCCTCAAGGCCGAAAAGGGCGAAGCCGCCCGCGTCCTCGCTGGCGGCACCGACTTGATCGTCCAGTTGCGCGGCAAGCGTTTTACGCCCGACTGCATCATCGACATCAAGAATGTCCCCGAGGTCAACGAGCTTTCCTACGGACCCCGCCGGGGTTTGGTCATCGGCGCGGGCGTGCCCTGCTGGCGCATCTACAATGACCCCGAAATCGTCGCGCGATACCCAGGGCTCGTCGATTCGGCCGCCATTATCGGCGGCATCCAAATACAGGGCCGCGCCACCTTTGGCGGCAATTTGTGCAATGCCTCTCCCAGCGCGGACACGATCCCCAGCCTAATTACCCACTCGGCCGTGTGCCACATCGCCGGGCCGGACGGCAAGCGCCAAGTCGCGGTAGAGGATTTTTGCACTGCCCCGGGCCGCAGCGTGCTCGCGCTCGGCGAGATCTTAGTTTCTCTCCAGATCCCGATTGTCAAGAAGAACACCAGCTCTCACTACCAGCGCTTCATTCCGCGCAACGAGATGGACATCGCCGTCGTCGGGGTGTCCTCCCACGTTGTGTTGGCCAATCGCGGCAAGGAGTTCAAGGCCGTGCGCATCGCGCTCGCCGCGGTCGGCCCCACGCCGATTTTCGCCCGCGAGGCCGGCGACCGTCTAGCGGGCCAAGCCGTCTCAGACGAGGCCATAGCAGCAGCAGCGGCGGCTACCCAGAGCGCGGCCCGCCCGATTTCCGATATGCGCGGCCCGGCCGAGTTCCGCACCCACCTCGTCGGGGTGCTGGTCAAGCGCACCCTCGCGGGTGCTGTCGCCCGGGCTCGCGGCCAGTTCGTCGCCAACGCCGTGCAGGAAGCGGCCGGTTAGAAGTTAGAAGTTACACCGACCATTTGGTCGGCGAGAAAAGCTCTGCACCGACCATCCGGTCGGCGAGAAAAGCTCTTCACTAGCCGCAACAGGCGGCCCAAATTCGGAGTTAAGGTACATGAGCAAAACGCACGTCCAAACCACGATTAACGGGGAGCCGACCGAATTTCTCTGCGAGTCGCGCCAAAGCCTGCTCGAAGTGTTGCGCGAGACGCTCGGCTTCACCGGCACCAAGGAAGGCTGCAACGACGGCAACTGCGGCGCGTGCTCCGTCGTCGTCGATGGCATCCTCGTCGATTCTTGTCTAATGCTGGCCGTCGAGGCCGAGGGCAAGGAGATCGGCACGGTCGAGGGCCTTGCCAGCCCGGATAGCCTGCACCCAGTGCAGCAGAAGTTCCTCGAACACGCCGCGCTGCAATGCGGTATCTGCACCCCGGGCTTTTTGGTGGCCTCCAAAGCCCTGCTCGACCACAACCCCAACCCTTCCGAGCACGAAGTGCGGCACTGGCTGGCCGGCAACTTGTGCCGCTGTACGGGCTACGACAAGATCGTCCGCGCCGTCCTCGACGCCGCTGAGGAAGTGCGCCAAAGCGCCTGAACCCAACGAGGAGGAACGCCATGTCTGCCACCAACGGCTACAAAGTCATTGGCACCCGTCCCATCCGCCACGACGGCGTCGATAAGGTCATTGGGCGCGCTATTTACGGCGGTGACACCCGGTTGGCCGGCTTGCTCTACGGACAGATCCTGCGCTCGCCCCACGCCCATGCGCGCATCAAGTCCATAGATACTTCTAAAGCCGCTGCTTTGCCCGGGGTCAAGGCCGTCCTCACGGGCATTGATCTGCCCGATGCCGGAGACCTAATCGTCGATCTCGGCGAAGGTCCGGCCCGGCTCAAATACCTGCGCGACAACGTGCTGGCCACGGATAAGGTCCTGTACAGCGGGCACCCAGTAGCCGCGGTCGCCGCCATCAACGTCCATGTTGCCGAAGAGGCACTCGACCTGATCGAAGTCGAATACGAGGTACTAGAGCTTGTGCTCGATGTGCGCGAGGCCATGCAGGAGGGCGCGCCCCAGCTCCACGACGACATGACCACCCAAGAGTTTGGGGAAGACACCGGCCGCAAGAGCAACCTCGCCACCCACTTCGAGCACAAGCTCGGCGACCCAGACAGGGCCTTTGCCGAGGCCGACGTGATCGTGGAGCGCGAGTTTCAGACCGCCACCGTGCATCAAGGGTACATCGAGCCGCACAACGCCACGGCGAGCTGGAACGCCGACGGCCAACTGACGATTTGGACCAGCACCCAAGGTTCGTTCACCGCGCGTGCCCAAATCGGCGCGGTCTTGGACATGCCCATTTCCAAGATCAAGGTCGTACCCCAGGAGATCGGCGGCGGCTTTGGCGGCAAAATCCCGGTGTACTTAGAGCCGGTCGCCGCCCTGCTCTCCAAGGCGAGCGGCCAACCCGTCAAACTGATTATGACCCGGCCAGCCGTCTTTGAGAGTACCGGCCCGACGCCTGGGTCGTACATCAAGATCAAGATGGGTGCGGACAAGAGCGGCAAGATCGTGGCCGCCGACGCTTATATCGCCTTTGAGTCTGGAGCTTATCCCGGCGGCTTGGTCGGCGCGGCCGCGATGTGCGTGTTCTCGTGCTACGACATACCCGATGGCCGGATTGACTGCTATGACGTAGTGGTCAACAAGCCGCGGAGTTTCGCGTATCGCGCCCCGGGTTCGACGCAGGTGGCCTTCGCCACCGAGCACGTGGTCGATTTGCTGGCCGCCGAATTGGGGATAGAGCCGTTGGAGTTCCGGCTCAAAAACACCGCGACGACCGGCACCCGCCGGATTGATGGGGTGGTGTACCCGAAGATGGGCTGCAAGGAGGTGTTGGAAGCCATCCGCGACTCAGAGCACTATCAGAGTCCAGCAGCCGCTGGTCCCAACGGCGGGCGCGGCATCTCGGTCGGCTATTGGTTCAACGTTGGGCTTAAGTCCTCCTGCGTGGCCAGCGTCAACGCAGACGGCACGGTTAACTTAGTCGAGGGTTCGACCGACATCGGTGGCACGCGCACGTCGATCGCCATGCAGTTTGCCGAGACCTTGGGCCTGCGGGCCGAAGACGTCAAACCGCAGGTGGCCGACACGGACTCGATTGGCCACACGGACGTAACCGGCGGCAGCCGCGTGACGTACGCCACCGGCTGGGCTGCGTACAAGGCCGCCCTCGACGTGCGGGACCAGCTCTGCGAACGCGCGGCCCAGCTCTGGGAGGTCGAAGAAAGCCAAGTGGAGTTTGACGACGGCGTTTTCCGTTCCGGCGATAACGCGCTGACCTTTAAGGAATTGGCTGGCCGGCTCGAAGAGACCGGCGGCCCCGTCATTGGCCGCGCCTCCGTGGATCCAGACTCGGGCGTCGGCGGCTCCTTTGCGGCTAACATCGCCGATGTCGAAGTGGATCCCGATACCGGCAAGGTCGAGATTGTGCGCTTTACGGTCGTCCAAGACGCCGGCCGGGCCATTCACCCGGCGTACGTCGAAGGCCAGATGCAGGGTGGCTCGGCCCAAGGCATTGGTTGGGCGCTCAACGAGGAGTACTTCTACAATCCAGACGGCCACCTCGACAACTCCAGCTATCTCGACTACCGGATCCCGACCAGCCTCGACCTGCCGATGATTGAGACCATCATCGTCGAGGTCCCCAATCCGGGCCATCCCTACGGAGTGCGCGGCGTTGGCGAGGCCAACATCGCCCCGCCGCCCGCCGCCATAGCCGCCGCCATTGGGGATGCCGTTGGCGTGCGTCCGCAGGAATTGCCTATGAAGCCCGACCGCATTGTCGCCGCGTTGGCAGAGAGTAGCTAAAAGCTGTGCCCGTAGCTTGGATTCCCTCGCTGATGCAGAAGCTGACCGCTGGCCAGCAGCAAGTAGAGGTAGAGGGTGCGACGGTGCGCGAGGTCGTTGCCGCGCTCGACGCCCGCTACCCTGGCTTTAAGGAGCGAATCCTCAATGGCGACCGCATCAAGACCGAGATTGCCGTTGCGGTAGATGGCGAAATCGTTGCGGCCGGGCTTAGGGCTAAGGTGGGGCCGCAAAGCGAGGTTCACTTCCTGCCCGCTATATCGGGGGGCGCGAGTTAAGCAGCCGTAACGGATACAACGCAAAGAGGCCGGTGCTCCTTTTGGAACACCGGCCTCTTCTCTTTTAATCCACTTTTGAACAGTTTCAGCGCCCCCCCGTCGAGCCAAAGCCGCCGCTGCCGCGCTCCGTTTCATCCAGCGTATCGACCTCGATCCACTCGCCGCGTGTCACCGGCGCGAAAATGAGTTGGGCGATGCGGTCGCCCGGGCCGATGCGCTGTTCCTCGGCCGAAAGGTTGACCATGATGACGCCGACTTCGCCTCGGTAGTCGGCGTCGATCGTGCCCGGGGCGTTGAGCAACGTCAGGCCGCGCTTGAGGGCCAAGCCACTGCGCGGCCTGACCTGTGCCTCGTAGCCTGGGGGGATTTCGAGAAACAGGCCCGTGGGAATGAGGCCGCGCTCGCCGGGCGCTAAGACCACTTCTTTTGACAAGGCGGCGCGCAAGTCGAGGCCCGCGCTATGCGCCGTCTCATAGGTGGGCAGCGGTTGGCCTCCTTTGTTGATCACCTTCACTTGAATAGTCATAAGAATCAGACCGTCGTCTCGCGCCGCTCGCGCCAGCGCTGTTGGAGCTCCCGCATGTACACCGCCCCCAGCACATAGGAGACTGAGGCGATGAGGCTGAGTAGGCCGGCGATAAATACGATCAGCAGGCGCTGGGGCTTGGCCTTGATTTCGGGCGGAGTGGCCGGGTCGAGTATCTGCACGGTCGAAGTGGCGTCTTTGGCCTCAATCAGGGATTGGGCCTCCTGTTGCAACAGGACCAGCAAAAGGGACGTCTGTACAAGCACATCCTTTTCGAGGTTTGCGTACTCTTGGGCCACGCCTGGGATCTGATTCAGCGGTAGGAAGAGGTTTTCGTCTAGCTGTAGTTGCAGCGCTTTGTTTTGCAGCATGGTGTTGTCGGCAGGCTTGAGGCCGTCGCGCAAGAAAGCTATGGTCACCTGCCGCAGGTTAATTTCGCGCTCGAGCTGTTTGACCTTGTCGTGGTTGGGACCTAGCCCCGATAGAATGAGCCGCTGGCGCTCAATTGCGAGTTCCATTGCGGCGGTGTGCATCGAGGTGGCAGTCAGAATCGCCGCGCGGGCTTGGTCTTCGATCGAGATGGCGTTGTGCTCGGACTGGAACTCCTCCAGCCGCTTCATCTTGTCATCGAGCCTTTTATCTTCTTCTTGCAAAATCTCGCGGGTAAAGTCCAAGCGGTCGGAGGCCGTCTTGTGCGAGAACCGCTTGTTGGTGCTATCGAGTAGTACGATGTAGTAATTGGCCATGTCGGCGGCCATTTGCGGGTCTTTGTCTAGAACTGAGACTCCAAGCATGCCCTCTTCGGTCATGGCGGCCGTGGTTTTGTCGGCGAGGACCTCAATCGCGTCGGTCAGGGTGCGAGCCTCGTAGCGCTGCATCAAACCGAATTTCTCGACCATCCGCCGCCGCGCCGTTAGGCTCCTGATGGTCGCGAGCGAAATGTCAGATGGCGTGCCCCTCTCCCCGAGGCGGAAGGCGGGTATGGGTAAGGACGAGAGCAGGCTGGAAAAACCAAAACTCTCCTTCTTCTCGCGGGGGGGCAGAATTTGCACGGTGGCCTCGTATTCCTTTGGCAAGAGGAAGCTGAGGCCACCGGCCAAGACGCAAATGGCCAAGGTGCCGCCAATGATCAGCCATCGGCCCGCGTGTAGCGCCGTCAGCAGATCGATGATGTCGATTTCTTTCTTTGGGGTATTCATCAAGTAGTGCTCCTTGAGATCCTTGTTCTAAAAAAAAGCCCCCTTCAACAAGGCCGCGAGGGTCAGGATATTGAAGACGGTGGGAATAGTTTCCTGGGTGAATGCCCAGTAGTCGATGCGCTCCTTCTGGGGTATCCATATTTCGTCGCCGACCTCGACTAGCAGGTTGTCTTTGAGTTTCTCGCGGACGCCAGTGCGCGCTCGGACTAGGCGGGCATTGCGTTTGTCGGCGTCGTACAAGTACCCGCCGGCCTTGGTTATGTAGTAGCGCACTTTGCGGCCTGGCTCGTAGTCGATCAGCCCGGCTCGTTGCACTTGGCCACTGACGCTAATAGTGTGCCGCTGCAAGGGGAAAAAGATCACATCGCCGCTGGCGAGTAAGATGTTTTGCCCCTCGTCACCATCCACAAACAACCGCTCGAAATCGACTGCGATCCGCCCCTTTTCTTCGCGGGTTTTGGTCTTGAGATAAGCCCGATCCTCGATGTTCATGTAGGTGAGGCCTGCCACCTCGCTCTGTCTCTTTAGCTGCTCTAGCTGCGGGTCTTTCTCGGCCCGTACCTTGGTGCGGATTACTCGGGCACCGATGAGAGACGCCTCATCGGTTAGGCCGCCGGCCGCGGCCACCACGTCCTTGATGCGGGTAATGCCGGGTTCGATGCGGTAGGGGCCTTGGAACCTGACCTCGCCAGAGATCACGACCGTGTGCGTGGACTGCCACAGCGATTGCGCGCGGATAAAGATCGCGTCGTTGGGGCGCAGCTCAATGTGGCGGATGGTCTCGTAGTTCAGTTCCTCCAGCGTCTCTTTGGCGCTGCCTAGCTCAATGACTTCGGCCTGCTCGCTGCCCTCCTGAAAGCGCCAGAGTTCGGCACTGATCAGCGGCTTGGAGCGGTTCAAACCCTTGGCCAATGTCACTAGGTCGCCGAGGGTATCCCCGGGTAGGAACTCGTATTCGCCCTCTTCATTGACCGCGCCGAAGATGGACACCGAATGCTTGCGAAACGAGACGTGGACCACGTCGCCCATGCGCACGTAGGGATTGTGCACGAGGTTGCCGGTGGCGAGGAACATATCGAGATCCACGCGCTCGCTGGTGCCGTCGCGGTGGATTAGTTGGATGGAGCGCCGGCCTGTGTTGCGGTTAGTGGCTCCACCGGCATCTTGATCCGGCAACGCGATCCGTTGCAATCGGTTCTCAAAGCCGCCAGCCTGTTTGATTATATCTAAAACTCGCGTAGTCGGATGGATAGTGAAGCTGCCCTCGTTCAGCACTGCGCCGGTGACGTACGCGGTGAAGAAGCGCATACTCACGAGGGAGATGCTGATGTCCACGTTAGGATATTTGTTTTGGACTGCGGTCGAGAGGCGCTCTTTGGCCGCGGTCAGCGATAGGCCCGAAGTGTGAAACGAGCCGACGGTGGGGATGAGGACATTGCCCTCTGGATTGACCTGCAAGGTGTAGGGCTGGTCAAATTCGCCCCAGATGTAAAGCTGAAGTACGTCGTTAGGGCCGACGATGTACGCGTCTGGGTCTATATCGCGATCCTGACCGATGCGCGTCTTATCCGCGCTTAAGCTGCCGGGCAGGCGCGCCTTATCGGAGATCAAATCCTGATTTAGGTCCGGTAGGTCGGACGCGGAAAGGGCCTGTGGTCTGACTTCTTTTTCGCCTCGCTTGATCAGACTTTCTAAGCTGCCTAGGCCTTGTTGGGCGCTTGCTGGCCCTGCTAGCCCGCAAAAGACGAGGGCGAAAGCAAGGACAAAAATGCTCGTTGGCATGGTTCCTCCTGTTTGCCTAATTGCGCTAATAGTATTTCCCATAATGTCGATGTTTTCACGGCAGTTTGCCCAAATAGCGCGCCCAATTGGCCGCGGCCTCCTCCTCGGTGAACCCGGTTAGTTCGGCTAGTTTTGCGGCAACTGCTGCCACCCGCACTGGATGGCCTGGGACCCCGTCGATGGGCACGGGCGCGTCCGTCTCCAACAGCAGCAACTCGCGGTCGATCTCCGCGACCACGGCTTGGGTCTGCGGGTCGCCCAGAACGGACGGACCGACGGACACGTAAATCCGCTCTGCACGGCATATCCGCACGAGTTTTTTGGATTGGGTGAACCAGTGTAGCTGGGCGTTGAGCTGGGTGCGGCGGCGAAATTCCACGGCTTGTTCCAAGGTCTGTCGCTGGGCGCGGCGCGAGTGCAGGTTGATCGGCTTGCCGCACTGGGCCGCGAGGTCGAACTGCTGCGCGAGGACGTCCTGCTGCTGGGCCTGCTGCTCCGGGCTGGTCGCCCATTTGTAGTCGAGGCCGACCTCGCCGAGGACATCGGCTTCGGGCAGATGCACGGCCAGATAAGCGAGTGCGTCTGCGAGCTCTGCATCTGTGGCTTGGGTGACCCATGCTGGATGCAAGCCCAGCCCGGCCAGCACTTGGTCTGGGTGCTGCCGCTTGAGCGCGAGCACTGTGCGCATGGAGCTGGCACTTTCGCTGACGGCGACGACCTGCCCCACCCCGGCCTGTGCGGCTGCCGCAAGCACGGCGTCGGCATCGGCGAATTGGTCGAGATGACAGTGGCTATCGACGAGCATCTAGCCTAGCCCTGCGGTCTCGTCGCAGCCGAGCATCAAGTTGAGGCACTGCACGGCATTGCCCGACGCTCCTTTGCCGAGATTGTCGAGCCGCCCGACCAAAACCAACCCCTGCTCTGGGTCGCCCCAGACCGATAGCTCGACGAAGTTGGTATGGCTCAACCCCGTTAGGTCGAGGAACTTGTCGTCGCGCAGTACAGCGGTTTGAGGCGCGACCAACTTCACAAAGGGACAGTCCGCGTAGTACTCGCGCCAAACCTCGTACACGGCTTCGCGATTGACGTGGGGACGGGCGAAAAATTCCGTGGGCACCGGCGTGCTGACGACCATGCCGCAGAACGAATGATCGACGGACGGCACAAAGAGCGGCTGCTTGTCGCACCCGCTGAATTTCCATATCTCGGGCAGGTGCTTGTGGTCGCCGTCGAGGCCGTACAGGCAGAAAGGCTTGTGGTCGCCCTCCCCTTCGTATTCGGCGATCATCTGGCGTCCCCCACCGGAATAGCCGGACACTGCGTTGATGGCCAGCGGTGCGGTGGGCAGGAGCAGCCCCTGCGAGATGAGGGGCCGCACGGCGAGGATGAAGCCGACGGGATAGCAACCGCAATTGGCGACTCTCTGCGCGCGGCGAATCCGCTCTTTGTGCGCGGGTGAAATCTCGGGCAGCCCGTAGACCCACTCGGAGTGGACCCGCCGCGCCGTACTCGTATCGATGACCTTGGTCTGCGGGTTGTCGAGCAGGGCGAGGGCCTCGGCTGCCGCGTCGTCGGGCAGGCAGAGTACGCACAAGTCCGCGCGGTTGAGAAACTCGGCCCGAGCGCGTTGGTCCCGACGATGTTCCGGTGGAATGAGCAACACCTCCACATCCTCGCGCCCGGTTAGCATCTGGCGAATGCGCAGCCCGGTGGTCCCCTCTTGGCCGTCTAGGTAAACCGCAGGTTTTTTCATCTGGGAAATTATGTTTTGCTCGTATCGCGCAATTCCAACTTCTTGACCCGCTGCAACGCATCTTCGAGCAAGTCCCTATTGGTGGCGATCAAATCGGCTATGACGCCGGTGAGAAACATCTGAAACCCGGCCAACAGCAGAATTGCCGCCAAAATAAGCGACTGCACGTGCAGCATCCCTTCGTCGGTAAAAAAGAAGAAGTAGAGAAAGCGCACGCCGAGGCAAAAGCCGGCGACAAAGGTCAAAATGCCGCATAGGGCGAATACCTTGAGCGCGGCGTAGCGCGCATAGGTGCGCAAACTGATCTCCCCGGATTTGAAGACGAACTTGCCGATGTTGGAAAAGAGGCGCGACTCGCGCGTCTTGGGGTTGGTGCGGACCGCGACAGAGGTCACGGCCAAATTCCTGTATCCGGCCTCGATCACGTGCTCGGCCGTGTGGTCGAAGTTGGTAAAGGTCGAAAGCTGAAGCGCGCACTCGCGGCTAAAGGCGCGAAAGCCGCTGGCCACATCCGGTACCTGTAAGCCGGCGAGGCGGCTAATCACCCGACTGCCCAAGCTCTGTAGGTAGCGCTTGAGGGCGGAGAAATGGGCAATGGCCTGTGTCTGCCGGTCGCCGATGACCATGTCGGCCCGGCCGCAGAGGATGGGCGCGACTAGCTTGCCGATATCGCCGCCGTAGTACTGGTTGTCGCCGTCGGTGTTGACGATAATGTCGGCCCCCAGCCGCAGACAAGCGTCAAAACCGGCCTTAAAGGCTTGGCCCAGTCCTCGGTTGTGCGGGAAGCGAATTACGTGATCCGCGCCGCATTCACGCGCCACCTCGCTGGTGAGGTCGTTAGAGCCGTCGTCGATGACCAAAATTTCGACCTGGTCAATGCCGGGCACTTGGCGCGGGATGTCGCGGATTACAGCGGGCAGGGTTTGCTCTTCGTCAAAGCAGGGAATCTGCACGATTAACTTCATTCACCCCCAGCTTTCCTGCCGGATCTGCTTCTTGTCCAGCCCGTGCTCCTGCAAGAGCGCGACCATGTTTTCGACGAAGCGCGGCTCGGGAGTCTCGCCCTTAGCCCGGGCCGCTCGGCGCTCGTAGGGCGTGATGCCCGGGCCGCAGCTGTAGGCCATCACCTTGGAGGGATTGGGTGCGACTTCGCGCAAAAGCTCCTCGGAGATACGCCCGTTGCGGGCGCCGCGGATGCCGGCCGGGTCTTCGCGGGTGATGCAGTGGATCACGTCGAGCCGGTCGGGGTACTGCTCCCGCAGCACCTCGAATTCCTCGAAGTAAATGACGTCGCCGCGCGTCTTGTTGCTAAACAGCAAGGTGTGCCGGAGCGGATCGCCGCGGTGCAGGCTTTCCTTGATCAGGCTCCTGTTGGGCACGATGCCGCTGCCAGCGCACACGTGGACAATGTGCTCGGTGCGCTCGTAGACATCGGCGGGAAAGGTGTACGCCCCGGTAAAACCGCTGATGACCAGCCGCCGGCCCTCTTGGATGTAGTACGTCAAGAGCGGCGATAGCAGCGGCGGGTACGGCGTCTCGCCGCTCTCGTAGCGCTCCTCTTTGATGGTGATGGCGAGGTGTTGTTCGTGCGGTGCAGAGGCCATGGAATAGGCCCGCGGCTTTTCCCGCTGCCCCTTTTGATCTTCTAAGTAGGCGGTGAAGTGCTCCAACTCGCCGAACTGGTGAGGATCGATGGTGCAGAAGTGGCCGGCCTCGTATTCGGTCGGCTCGTCGCCAGTGGACATAAAGAGCGTGGTGGTGTCTGGGGTGTCGCGACGTGCTTGGACGACTTCTACCTCCAGTTCCCGGACTCGCCGCCTTGGCGTGCGTGTTGTTTGCGCTGAAGTACTCATGCTAGTGCTTTCTGGCCAAGTGCGCTTTCATCTTTTCGATCAGCGCATCGTCGTCTGCGGACGAGGCCACCATCTCCTCGAATGCTGCGGCTGTCAGCTCCACTTCCTCCAGGAAGTGCTTGTCGGCTGGTCAGGGAAATACGTAGTCGCCGATGCGTTGCTGTTGGTGCGCCCGCGCCTTGTCGGCGATGCGCGCCAGCCAGGGAATATCGCCGATGATCATTCCTCGGGCCCGGGGCTTGAAGTCGAGCGTGTTCCACTCGCTCATAGGGTACCTCCGCGTGGTGATATACAAAATTGCAACCGGCTTCTGAACTCGGCTGCACTTGGGTCTGTGCTCAAGCCCTGGGCCAACATGGCCGCGCATTGCCGCAGCCGCGCAAGGGGCCTTTTCCAGTGTTGGCGCAGGGCCAGTGCGTGCGGCTCGCCGTCGAGGGCCGCGCACAACAGGGCCGCGCTGTTTAAAAGAAAAAAAATTCGGTGATAATCGAGTGCGCGTGCGCCGTCGCTGCGCCCAGACTCCTCGGCGTACAAACGCGCTGCGGGCGCGTCCAGCAGCGAGCACATGCGCCCGTTCTGCCGGCCGCTACCCATACTAGAAGTATACTGCGTCAAGCGCCTTTCCGTCCAGTCCCAACCGATCTTGGCAAATTCGAGGAAGTAAACGCGCGTTCCCCCCGGCTCGACTACTGCGTTGCGCGCGTTGTAATCTACGCTGCCCAGCGCGGCCGGCCGCGCCGCCAGCCAACCGTGCATGGCGGCGATTAGCGGTCGCATCCCAGCGTCTAAGGACCGCTGG
Organism: Candidatus Latescibacterota bacterium; assembly: GCA_965261395.1. Taxonomy (GTDB): domain Bacteria; phylum Latescibacterota; class UBA2968; order UBA8231; family UBA8231. Next base: position 6,441,315 of record OZ253462.1, on the reverse strand, counting down.
AGACGGCTGCATAGCTGCTCGATTCCAGCGTGCGCCCGCGTTCCCGCCTCATCCCAGGCGGTGGCTAGGGCTGCGCGGTTGGCGCTCGGCACTACCCTCGGCGCTAGCTGGTCGGCGCGTTGGGCGCACGCTCGCTCAATGGCGCACAGCCCGCGTATAGCCTGCGTTGTCGTCGCTTGATCTCCGTCCTGAATGGCGTCGTCGAGGGTGCGATCGCCGACCCATTGTAAAAAAATGCAGTGCGCCTCCTGATCGATGCCCAGCACGGCCGGCACCGGGCAACCCGCTCTGTGCAAGAGGCCGAGCACGTCGCGCTCGACCTCCAACAGATCGTAAGCCCTACCCTGCGTTAGCCACCCAAAGAGCTGATACTTGACCACGATCTTGCGGCCGTCTGCGGTTTCGACGCGCCAAACCTGATCCGCAAGCGGCGCGATCGCGCGGACGGCCGGATGGTCGGCGAGCATCTGCGGCACTTGGGCGCGCAGATACGCTTTGCCCGTCAGGCTCATCGCGAGTCAAAGACGATGATCTGGGCGACGATTTTGCCGGCTTGGTTGTTGAAGCTCGGGTTTTCATTCATGGCCAAATGCAGGATGCCCGCGCGGTCGGCGATAAAGTCGCAGCGGCTACCTACGGCAAAGATCGGCCCGTCGTCGCCAATGCGGGCGACGAGCGCACCGACATTGGCCCCCGGCAGGAGATACCCCTCGCCAGCCGGCAGGTTGTACAAGCCATCGGCACCGCACCAAGCGATTTGATTGCGCATGTCCGGCGACCAAGTTTCCTCGGCGTCGATGACGACCCGCTGGCCGTTCTCTAGCCGGATCAAGCTGTCTTGCCATTGCGGACTAGGCCGCACCGTACGCATAATTGTTACAGCCACAGCACCTTCTCGCTATCTAATTTAGTTAAAGCGCGTATTGCGAATTCAATGGCGCTAAAGAAATCCTCCGGCCCCAAAGAGTCAAGCGCGACCCAACACTTGCACCAGCGGCGCATTGCCCTTCTCGGCCTCGGCGTGGAAAACCGCGCGCTGGCCCGCTTTCTCCATGCGCGCCAGATTCCCTTCTCCGTGTGCGACGCCCGCGCCCCGGCCACTCCGGTGGAGGGCGTGCAACAGTGGCGCATCGGCGACCGCTATCTCGACGACCTGATCGACTTCGACCTGCTGTTCCGCACGCCGGGTCTGCCGACGCTGGACCCGTGCCTGCGCGCTGCGCGCCGTTGCGGCGTCGAAGTGTCGAGCCAGACCCGCCTTTTTTTACAGCTATGTCCCGCGCCAGTGCTTGGCGTCACCGGCACCAAGGGCAAAGGCACCACAACCACGCTATTGCACGCGCTTTTAGCTACAGATCCTGCGGTCCGGGTGTTTAGCGGCGGCAACATCGGCCTGCCGCCGCTCGAATTCATTGACGAGTTGCAGCCAACCGACCGCGTGGTCCTAGAGCTGTCCAGCTTCCAATTGCAAGACCTCGACCAAAGCCCCCACATCGCCGTGGTCCTCTCCATCACCGAGGACCACCTCGACTACCACGCCGACCGCGCCGAATACGTCGCCGCTAAAAAGCCGGTGTGTCGCTACCAAAAGCCCGGCGATATCCTCGTCGTCAATCGGGACTGTCCCACGGCTCGGGCTTTTGCTGCAGAGAGTCCAGCCACCCTTTGGGCCTTTAGCACAACCGCTCCGAGCGCTCCGGGTGCGTGGATTGCCGACGGCCAGTTGTGGGCTTGCTGCCCTGGGGCACAGCCGATCGCCATTTGTCCGGTGGCCGACATTCCTCTGCGGGGACGGCACAACTGGAGCAACGCCGCCGCCGCGGTAGCCGGTGCTTTGGCTTTTGGTGCGCCAGCGACCCATTTTGCCGAGGCCATTCGCTCCTTTGCGGGCCTGCCCCACCGCCTCGAATACGTCGCCGAGCGCGACGGCGTGGCCTATTACAACGACTCGCTGGCGACGACAGTCGATGCGACCTGTGCTGCCATCCGCGCCTTTGACGCGCCCCTGCTGCTGATCGCGGGTGGCGCTTCCAAAGGGGCCGACTTTAGTGCCTTGGGCACCGCTATTGCCGCAGCCAACGTCCGCGCGGCCCTGCTCATCGGCCAAGAAGCTCCGCGCCTTGCCGCCGCCATACAGCAAGCCGGTGCCGGCTCGCTTATCCACCAATGCGACGACCTTGCCGCGGCCTTGGACGCGGTCCGCCAGCTCGGCCAAAGCGGCGACGTGGTGTTGCTTTCGCCGGCCTGCGCCAGCTTCGATCAGTTCTCCAGCTACGCCGAGCGCGGTGACCTGTTCAAACGACTGGTCATCGCCCGGCCAAAACCATAGCCGCCTCATCATTGTATGAACGGCCCGATCTCCTTTACTTTGTAGATCGCCGGCAGAAAATCCACTCACCTGCCCAACAGCGATGGATCCGCACGTCGCGCCGTTGTCAACCGAGGATCTCAACGAACAGATAGGCCGTAGAGAAGAGAATGCAACTATGAGCGATCGACCCAATTTGCTGTTCATCATGCCCGACCAGATGCGCCACGACTTTCTCGGCTGCTATGGTGCCCCCCACATTTCCACGCCCAACATCGACCGCATCGCTGCTGAGGGCATCCGCTACGACCGCGCCTATAGCTTGCACCCGGTCTGCGTGCCGGCGCGTTGTTCGCTGCTTACTGGTCTCAACGCTTGGCGAACTCACGTGCTGACCAACGGCAACTACCTGCGCCCGGACCACGCTGCGTGCGGCATCCGCACTTGGGCGGAGATGTTGACCGACTACGGCTATTGCACCTCGGCCATCGGCAAAATGCACTTCTATCCTTGGGACGCCTCTTTTGGCTTCCAACATCGCATCGCCTGCGAGGACAAGGTGTGGGTCAACATCCAAGACGACTACTGGCACTATTTGCAACAGCGCGGCCACCGCAAGTACATGGGCAAGGAACACGCTGGCTACGACGAGAATCGCGGTGCTTGCGTGTCGCTTTTGCCTTGGGACTGCTACTGGGATTACTTCGTCGGCGAGGAGGCGGCGCGCTTCATCCGCGAGTACGACGACGAACGGCCCTTCGCCTGCATAGTGGGCTTTCCCGGCCCGCACGACCCCTACGACCCCACGCCGGAGTTTTTGGCCAAAGTCGATGTCGATAAAATTCCCGCCCCCGCCCCCGGCGACCCCATCCACCGCAATGTCCGCGAGGGCATCCATCCCCGGCCTCGGCCGGGCGTGCCGATATGGACTCCAGAGACCGAAGGCCCTTACACCGAGGAGCAGAAGCGCAAGGTGCGCGCCCATTACTCCGCGCTCATCTTGCAGATAGACCACGAGGTCGGCCGCATCCTCGCCGCGCTGGAGGAAAGCGGTCGCCTCGACAACACCCTCGTCATCTTTGCCTCGGATCACGGCGACTTGGTCGGGGATCACGGAGTAAACGCCAAGGGCAATTTCTACGAGGGTAGCTGCCACGTGCCCATGCTAGTGCGCCCGCCGGGCGGTGCCGACGGCGCGGTGCGCGACGATTTGGTCTGCCTCACGGACGTCACCGCCACCCTGCTGGCCGCGTCTGGCCACGGCGTGCCGGAGTACATGGACGCTAGGCCTCTGCCTGGCTTGGGCTTGGCCGGCGATTCTCCGCGCGACATGCTCGTCGGCGGCTTGCAGTCCGGCTGGATGGCCTACGACGGGCGGCACAAGCTGGTGAAGTACGGCAACGGCGCGACCGGGCTTTTCGATTTACAGGAAGATTCCCAAGAACAGCACAATCTCGCCGAATCCGCCTCGCACGCAGCCGAATACCGGCACTTAGACGCCGCGCTCTGGCGCGAAGTTATGCGCTCCGTGCAGTCCTCGCACGCCTACAATTTGGTGGACGACTCTGAAAGCGGCCCTCTGTGGGCCAATAAGGTGTTCGGTGCGGCGGGGTGGGAGCGGAGCTATCCGCACAAGGTGGATTAGGGGAGAGGCAAGTGCTGTCCAATGTAGCCGATTTCGATTTCGTGCGAACTTGGATCGAAACGGAGATGAATTCGGCCAGAATCGCTGAAGCGGGCGTGCCACAGGAATAGTTGGCTTGTGCCATCGTGAGATTTGAATAGACGTAGTTCTCGCAACCTAGGGTGGTTCCGCAATGATTCGCTTTCGTTGGTCACTCTGGCTCTGTTCTTCCACGGGGGTGCGCCGCCTCCAACGTTGGGCCACTCGGCCGCAGCAGCATTGAGATTCGCTAACTTGCCGACTATAGATCCTAAATTGCTGGTATTTAGTTTCTTAAGATGATCCTCCACGTCCGGCCCAAATAGGAGATTCGGAAATGCCAGTTTTCTATTATTCCACAATTCTGCATAACTCGTGATTTGGCCGCGAAGACTCTGTCGATGGCGTTCGTATATTGGAGGCGCGTGATCGGAGCGTGCGAGATTGTCTATCTCTTCAAACGTTTCTTCCTCACTTACCTCGCCACTTCCGTCGTCTTTCAGTTCGTAGAAATCAACTTTAATTAGGTTTCTATCCCAGACCGAATCAGAGGGAAAGCTGACAGCGATTCCATCGGAGATAGCGCATAAGACGAGGGAATTGCCTGCTGGCGATGGAAACGTCCGTCCTCCACAGGCGAGAAACCGATCCTTGATACCTTGTTCAAGCTCGTTTGTCAGAGGGGACTTGACGCTACTACGCATGAGAAATAGATACTCTTCCCTCAAACCGTGTTGCTTCAGTGCAAGGATTATCTCCCAAAGCGAGTTGTTGCCTCGATAATGTATCGCCTGTAAAGGGCGACTCGTCCGCAATGTGTTCTGAACGACTTTTTTTATAACAAGCAACGACATCCCTTTAGCGATATCCACGAGCCAATCCATAGCAGTACGCTGATCGGCGGCAGCAATACTGGTGTCGTTCAGTACTAACTCGCGCATATCATTCCTTTGGTGCAAGTAGCCTTGCCAGATTATCGTCATGCTGATCGAAGAACCCGACCGGCCACGACGACAGCCGTCCGTCTGAGTCTACCTGCGGCGAGGTGACGACCGTCTGGTTGCCTTTACGCTCAAAGTAATGAAATGCGGCGTCTTCTGGTTCGATAAGGCCGTCCCGGACCGCGATCCGCACGCCATCCATGAAGTGATCGCTATGGGTCTCAGCAATCACTTGGACGCCCGCCTTCGACGCACGGGCTGCCAACTCGGCCAGCTTGGTCTGGCCACGGGGATGCAGGTGAGCTTCTGGGTTCTCAATCAGGCATAGTGTGCCGGGCTTTGAAAGCAGGGCAAGGATGACCGGCAGCGCGTACGACAGACCAAACCCGACATTGGTCGCACGATGCCGTCGGGAAGCCACATCGTCCTCCCGGTCGAACGTAAATCCGGCGATGACCGCGTCAGCAGCTTTCACCTCTTCAAGTTGTAGATGAGCACCGGGGCACACATCCTGTAGCCAGTGATCAACGACGGTGGACAGCCGACGGTCGCTTCCTTCAACACAACGAGGATCGTCCGCTTGCAGGAGGTCGTTCTGATGGCGATTTAGATAGTCCCACGCATACTCGCCGCTTTCACCGAAGTCACCTCGTCTAGTCAACACGTCGGTGGAGACTGGGTACAACTGCCGGGACCCGACCCGTCCTGCATTTATGTAAACGAGTTCCCCTCCAAACGGTGGCATATCACGCCATTCTACAGGCATGTACAAAAACTCTGTGAGTACCTCTCGGATTACCTCTCCGTCGATTTGGCTTTGGTCCTTATCCAGACGCTCTTTCAAAAATTTGTCCGTTTTTTCGTCGATTTGGCTTTTGATTGCCCTAGTCCTGCTGGACGATGTATCCAGAATGTCCGCCATACTATCCGCCGTACTAGTCCTAAGACAATCAAACTCCATTTTCCATGGTGTTTCTATTTTGTCGCTTTCAAGTACGAATTCCAACACATCGTGCTCAGCGTCTTCAAACAGCACATCCGCGCCTGTACCTACAGCTACTCGCTCACCGTTCAAGGCCAGTCTGCCGGCGAGTAATTCTCCAGTTTCGAACGATTGCCGGAGTATAAGTAATGCTTGGATGACGCTACTCTTGCCCATCCCGTTCAAACCGCAGAGAAGATTGAGCTGTTTGCAATTCAGCTCCAACTGCTCAAAGCACTTGAAGTGCATCAGCTTGATATTGCGAAGCATCAGACGAACTCCTTGACAAGTTGCTCAATTGCTTGGAATCGCTTCTGTACGTTTTGTGGTGATCCAGTCGTATAGGAGATGGCCTCTAGAAAATCGCTGTCTTCTGCTATCAGTTCTTTGAAACGACATTGGGTGTCATTCCGCCGTTCGACAAGCACTCTTATCTGCTCTGGCAAACAACGCGCCAACTGAACGGTCCATGCCTCAAAAATACCCTTATTAATTGGAAGTCGGCGTTCGCTAGATGGTTTGCGGAATGCGTTCTCACCGAATATATCGGACGCTGCTAACATTGCTTTCCGGAAATCAACAGCGAAGTTGTTTCGCTCACACTCACTCATGTCGTTGATTTCCTGCATAGTGCGTACAAGGTAGCCATTGAGATCGTTGGAGGAATAGTTTTCCCACGGAGTGATATGGAAAGCGAGGAATCGGAGTACGCATTCCCGATCAGCCATCCGTTTTGGATTGATGCTACCGTCCGTGGCTTTTTTGAACTCGTCGGATTCGGCAAGTTCCTTCAGATAATCCCGAACTGGACCTGGGTTCAGTGCATGGCGTATTTCCTGTCCATTCAACGTCATGCCACCTGTATTGATACGTCGAAAGACATTGAACAGCACGTCTGGTGAAGTACCCGACTCTATGACGTTGACGATAAGTTGGGTTTCACTGATTCGTCGCTGCAATGGCCTCCGCAGTTCGTCGTGCGTACATCCGTTGAGTTTGGTTAGATATTCAAGTCGTTTCAGAGGGAACTTGCCCGTCACATAGTCATAGATGGTCTTCATGCGCTGAATGCCGTCGACGACCGACCACTTTTCAGACTCGTCAGCGGCGACATAGAATACCGGGAGGGGAATGCGCAACAACAGCGATTCGATGAGGCGGCTCTTGCGCTCGTCGTTCCAGATGCCGGCCTGTCGTTGGAAATCTGGTGCTAGGTCAATTTCCTCGTGCTTGATACGCGATATAAGCTGTTCGACGACGATCTGGGTGGTACGAATTTTGATCTGCTCAGGGTTGAATGGAGTTGTAATTTTTTCTTCCGGATCTTCCCTCTCTTCTTCAACATCGCTCTCTTCTTCGTTGAGGTAGGCATCATTTTCCAAAGTCGAATTTGACATACCCTTCTCCATCTACCCCAAAGCCAGCGGCAGTAGTGCTTGGTTGTAGCCGACGATCAGGCGCGTCCCGCAGCGGAACGCGGGTGAGCGGAGCTTGCCAGAACGCCCCAACAGAAGTGGGAGCAATTCTTCGTCCGCGGGTCGTTGCGACGCTAGGTCGAAGCGGAGGACGCGCTGCCCTTGGGCGACGAACAGCTCGGTCGCGCCCGCTAGCAAGGCGAGGGCTGCCGTGCCGGAGACTGGTTTTTTGGTCGCACTCTGCACGACGCCGTCGGCAATGCCGTTCTGCACAAGAAACTCTTGTGCGCGCTTGCAGCTCGTTCAGCCGGGGCGATGGTAGCGCCATTCCAAGGTGTGGGCCATTGCGCGGTTTCTCTCAGATGTTGTAGTGCAGTCCGCACTCTTTGTGGTCGTCTGCGCCGTCGGCTTGCTTGTTGAACCAACGCCAGCGACCGTTGCGCTTGTGTTCGTCGGGCCGGATCGGGGTGGAGCAGATGATGCAGCCAAAGCTCGGGTAGCCTTGGCCGTAGAGCGGATGCACCGGCAAGTCGTTTGCCCGCGTAAACTCCATCAACGCTTCTTCGCTCCAGTCCACCAATGGATTGAGCTTGAGTACTTTGCGTCGGGTGCCGTACTCGTCAATCAAAGTCGCCTTTTTCGCCGTTTGCTGGCGATGCTCGGACTGGTCCCAACGCTGCCCTGAGATCCAGCAATCGACCGTCTTTAAGAGCGCGTTGTTGGGCCATTCCTTCCGCACTTGGCAGCAGTGCTCCTGTTTTTCCTTGGAGTCAAAAAACAAATACTCGCCGTGGCGTGCGACCATCCGCTCGACATCACCGCGCTTGGGCTGGACGACCTCAAAGTGACAGCCGTAGCGCGCTTTGACTTCCTCCATGAAGGCGTGCGTCTCGGGGTGGAGCCGCAGGGTGTCGATGGTGGCAAAGCGCAAATTTAGCCCCATGGACATCGCCATGTGGATCATCGCAACCCCGGTGTACTGGAAGCTAGTATTGAGGATAGCCCGACCGGGAAAGGTCTCGCTGGCCCAGCGCAAAAGGTCCTCGGCGGGCATCTGCTCCAAGGCTAGATCGCGGAGGTAGTGCGCTAGCTGCTGGTTGCGCTCTGCGCGAGACGAGGGCACCAGCGTCTTTTGGTCTGCGGTCATAGCGGTCATAGACCTATAATGTAAGGATAAGAGCGAATTGGAAAAACAATGGTCCACAACCGAGCGCCCTTACCCAGTTTTCCCTTGCCATTGTCCAAGCGCCAAGAGTAGCTTTTTCAGGGTTGAATCCACCTGTTTTGCGGGGCCACTCCCGGGGTTTTGCTAATATATGAGTATGCAAAAACTGCTAGAGTCAGCCGACGCGCCCATGGCCGCGCGGATTGCCGCCGCCTTGCCCGCTGAGGAGGAGGTGCTAATCCGCGCCGCTACGGATTTGGATGCCGACGGGCGCTTTGGTCGCCAGTGGCTGGTGGCCACCCCGCGTCGGATTCTCGTCGTACCTGCTCAGGGCGAGGTCATCGATATCCCACTCGCCTCGCTGGCCGGGGTGCGCACCGACGCGCTCGTCGGCGGTGGCCAGTTGGAGATCGAGCGCGTGGATGCACCGACCTTGGCGCTGGGCTACACGCGCTCGGAGGCCGACAAAATGTCCGAGGTGGCGCGGGGCTTGGAGCAGTTGCGCCAGGGCCAGCCCTTTGCCGTCAACGGGCACTTGGACCGGACCCGCTGTGAGCGCTGTCACCAGCTCTTGCCGGAGAAAAACGGCATCTGTCCGGCGTGTATCAAGAAACTGGCGACCCTCAAGCGCATCGCCAGCTACATCGGCCCGTACAAGCTCAAAGCGGGCATCTTGGCTTTTGCCTCCATTGCCACCACGGTCGCAGAATTGGCCCCACCGCTGATTACCAAGCACATCGTCGATGAGGTATTGGTCCCGGTGGAGGGCAGTGCCACGGGGTTTGACGAGCGCATCCACCTGTTGGGCCTGTTCGTCTTGGGCTTGGTCGGCATCCGCTTCTTTGCTTGGGTCGCTGAATGGGCCCACGGCTGGATTGCGACTTGGCTCGGCGCGCAGCTCACCGCGGATATTCGCTCGCTCCTCTATCGCCGGTTGGAAATGCTGTCCTTGCAGTTTTACGACAAGCGCAAGGTCGGCTCTCTCATCTCGCGGGCCACCCGCGACGCCGGGATGTTGCAGGACTTCCTCGTCGATGGCTTGCCCTATATCGTCATCAACGGCCTGATGGTCTTCGGCATCCTCGGGTTTTTGTTCTGGATGAGTTGGTCGTTGAGCCTATACGTGTTGGTGCCCGTGCCGCTGATCATGCTGTGGGGGGTGATCTTTTGGAAGCGGCTGCGCGGGTACTTCGTCAAGTGGGGCGAGGTCTGGTCTGGCCTGACCGAGCGCACGGTAGAGACGCTGGCCGGCATCCGCGTGGTCAAGGCGTTTGCCCAAGAGGACCGGGAAATAGCGGCCTTTGCCAAGCCCAATGCTAGGCTGCGCGAAGTCGCCGAAAAGACCGCGATAAATCGCGGCGTGTTCTTCGCTACCATCACGTTCTTGACGGGTTTGGGGGTCTTGGTCGTCTGGCTGCTCGGCGGACAGCAGGTCCTCGGAGGCAAGATGACCTTGGGCACGCTGTTGGCCTTTTACTCGTATATGTGGCTGTTTTACGGCCCCTTGGAGTGGTTCGGCCAAGTCAACGCCTGGATGTCGCGGGCCTTTGCCGGGGCCGAGCGCATCTTCGAGGTCATCGACACCCAGCCCGAGGCATACGAGGACCCGACCGCGCAACGGGTGCCGAGGATGCAGGGAGCCATTCGCTTCCGGGGCGTCACCTTTGGCTACGACAAGAGCAAGCCGGTGCTGAAGGACTTTGACTTGGACATCCAGCCGGGCGAGATGATCGGCCTCGTGGGCAAATCCGGAGTCGGCAAGACGACGACCGTCAACCTCATCGCCCGCTTCTACGACGTCGACTACGGGGCCATTGAGATCGACGGGATCGACATCCGCGGCATCGCCCTGCGCGACTTGCGCTCGCAGATCGGCATCGTGCTGCAGGAGCCGGTGCTTTTTTCCGGCACCATTGCCGAGAACATCGGCTACGGCCGGCCCGGCTCCTCCTTTGCGGACATCATGGCAGCCGCCCGCGCGGCCAACGCCCACAACTTCATCATGGCCAAGCTCGATGGCTATGAGACCCAAGTCGGAGAGAAGGGGGCCGGGCTTTCGGGGGGAGAGCGCCAGCGCGTCTCCATTGCCCGCGCCATCCTCCACAACCCCCGCGTACTGATCCTCGACGAAGCCACTGCCTCGGTCGATGTGGAGACCGAGTTGCAGATCCAGGAGGCGATTCAGCGGCTCGTCGAGGGCCGCACCACCGTGGCCATTGCCCACCGGCTTTCGACGTTGCGCAACGCCGACCGGCTGATGGTCCTCGACGACGGTCGCATCGTCGAATCGGGGACGCACGCGGAACTTATGGCGAAGCAGGGGACCTTTTACGAGTTGGTCAATTTGCAAAAAGAAGTGGCCGAGATCATCGCCATTAAGGAATAGAGATCATCCATGTCCACCTTCTTTTTGGAAAATCTGCCGCACACCGTCGAAGCCAAAGTTCGCTCGCGCAAGGGCCGCGAGGAAAAAGTCTTGATCCAGGTCGCCACGGATATGGCCGGCGAGGACCGCTTCGAGCAACGCTGGTTGGTCGTGACGTCGGAGCGCCTGATGGTCCTCGTGCCCAACGGCGCGAGCGGTGAAGTGGAGTTTGCGCTGCAAGCGGTCAAGTCTGCCCGCATTGAGGCGCTAGTCGGCGGCGGGCGCTTGGAACTGGAGCGCGAGGCGGGTGCACCCGCTCATTTGTATTACTCCAACTCACTGGCGGCCAAATTCGCCGAGGTCGCCGAGGGCATTGAGCAGCTCAAAGAGGGTCAAGACCTCAACCTGCCCCACGAGCTGGACCGCACGCACTGCGAGCAATGCCAGCGCCGCCTGCCCGAGGTGGGTGGGATATGCCCGGTCTGCATCGCCAAATTCGATACCTTTAAGCGCCTGATCGGCTACATGCTGCCCTATCGCCTCCAGCTAGCGTTGCTACTGGGTCTGACCGTGTTATCCTCGCTGCTGGAGCTGGCACCGCCCTATATCGTTAAGCATCTCATCGACGACGTTCTCGTCCCCGGTGCCGCCGCTAATATCAACCTACTCTACTGGCTGGTCGGCGGCCTTTTTGTCATCGGCGTCGTCGAGTGGTGCATCGGCGTGGTGCGCCGCTGGCTCAACACCCGGGTCGGCTTCCGCGCCATCGAGCACTTGCGCACGGACTTGTTCAAGGCGCTCCAGTACCTGCCCCTGCGCTTTTACGACAAGCGCAAGGTCGGCGCTTTGATCTCCCGCATGAACAACGACTCGGAGATGGTCGAAGACTTTCTGCTCTTTGACATGCCCTACATCGTCTCCAATGCCGCGATGATCGTCGGCATCTTGGGGCTGCTGTTCTACATGAACTGGGAGCTGACCCTCTACGTGCTGGCCCCGGTGCCGCCGATCATCATTGGCTCGAGCCTCATCTGGAATCGCCTGCAACGCTTCTGGGGCCGTTGGTCGGTGCGCTGGTCGCGGCTGACGACTCATCTCAACGAGTCGATCTCCGGCATCCGCGTGGTCAAGGCTTTCGCGCAAGAGCACCGCGAGTCCGAGCGCTTTGATCAGCGCAACCACGCCTTGCGCCAAATCAGCGTCAGCGCGGAGCGCGCTTGGTTGGTCTTCTTTATGGTGACCAATTTCTTTATGAGCTTTGGCGGGTTCTTCGTGTGGTATTTCGGCGGTCAGCAGATCGTTGAGGGCGACCTGTCGCTAGGGGAGTTGATGGCCTTTATCGCCTATCTGTGGATGCTCTACCACCCGCTCAAGTGGTTTGGCGACTTCTACAGTTTCATGGTGCGGGCCTTTGCCGGTGCTGAGCGCATCTTTGAAATCGTCGATGCGCCCTCCGAGCCTTTTGACAATCCCAGTGCCCAGCGCATCCCCACGATTGAGGGTCAAGTCGCCTTTGAGAACGCGGCCTTTGGCTACGACCCAGGCAAAATCGTCCTGCGCGACATCGATTTGGTGGTGCAGCCGGGCGAGATGATCGGTCTAGTCGGCAAGTCTGGGACGGGCAAGAGTACGCTGATCAACCTAATCACGCGCTTTTACGATGTCTCGCATGGCCGCCTCGCCATCGACGGGGTCGATATCCGCAACATTCGCCTGCGCGACCTGCGCTCGCAGATCGGCATGGTGGCCCAGCAGTCGTTTTTGTTCAACGGCACGATTGCCGAAAACATCGCCTACGGCAAGCCCGGTGCCACTTTCGACGAGATTTTGCGCGCGGCCCGCGCGGCCAACGCCCACGAGTTCATCGTCAAACAGCCGGACGGGTACGACATGGTCGTCGGGGAGCAGGGCAACAAGCTGGCCGGCGGTGAGAAGCAGCGCATCTCCATTGCGCGGGCCATTCTCCACGACCCGAGGATACTAATCTTAGACGAGGCGACCTCGTCGCTCGACACGCCGACCGAGAAGAAGATCCAGGAGGCTATTCAGCGGCTCGTCAAAGGCCGCACGACTTTTGCCATTGCCCACCGGCTCTCGACGCTGCGCAGCGCGGATCGCCTCGTGGTCCTCGACGCGGGCAAAATAGCCGAGGTTGGCACGCACGAGGAACTGATGGCGCGCGAGGGCATTTTCTACAATCTGGTAAACACCCAACGCGAGACTTCGGCTGTCATGGCTACGGGAGGGTAATTTGCGGAGGCTGAATGACCCAAAATCTACAGTGAGCGATTTCTGGCCACACAAGTAAAAAGATAATGGCCGGAAAAACGTTTGAGAGATATGAAACTCAGGAACTTTTCGACCGAGCACTGATATTTCCTTTTAGACATCTCCACAAGGCGGAACATTTCCACAAGTGGACGAAGTTGTACAAAAAGACGATGAAGATCATCGACTAAAGGCTTGACTCCGATCAGCAAGTTCGACGGATAGGACGCCACGGGTTTTCCCTAGCGCTCGGTTATCCTCGGCCTCGGTAGGCTGGTAGGGCGATCCACTACTCCCCTCGCCTTTTTGCGCCTATGCAAGTTCCGGGCCTGATTTCGGCTCTCGGAAGCTGGATTTCAAACTGAGTCACTACCCACTAGTAGCTCTTGACCTTAGGACGCCGACGAGATATATTTATTCGCTCTAAATAAATTCTTGGTGCCATTTATTTTAGCAACGAACGCAAAGAAAGGAGCTAGTAAATGAGCCAGAAAACCACCCTCCCGAACATCGATCCCAAGACCTTGGACAACTCTCTTATTGAGAATCATAGACTCCAAGCCGCAGTAGCGCGGGTCATAGAGCGCGGAGGCAAGGGTAGCGCAGTAGCTGTTCGCTACGACAGGCAGCACCATAAGCACAACAAGAGCTAGTAGCGAATGAATGGGGCTGTGCCTGAAGGGAGCGAGCGATCCCCGTTTGTGACGAGCTTCCTACTGAAAGTCGCAAGCCGGTGCAATCTGGCTTGCGACTATTGTTATGTCTATGAGCATCCTGACCAATCATGGCGAGAGCAACCCAAGCTGATGTCGCTTGGTACTGCGACCGCCTTTGGTCGCCGCCTCGCCGAGTATCTGGATGACACTGGCTTTGACGAAGTTACAGTAGTTTTTCATGGCGGGGAGCCTTTGCTCCTCGGCAAGCAGCGGTTCAGGGCGCTCATTGAAGCAGTCCGAAATGAACTCCCCAACGCATCCCGACAGCTTTCCATGTCCCTTCAAACCAACGGCGTACTGCTTGACGCTGCTTGGCTTGATCTTTTCGCTAGTTACGACATGACGGTTGCTGTGAGTGCCGATGGCCCTCAATCCCATGACGTACACCGTATTGACCACCAGGGGCGGCCTACCTTTCAGGCTGTTGAGGGAGCGATCCGGTTGATGACTAGCCAACCAAGGTACGCGGATATGTTCAGGGGTGTCCTTGCGGTTGTTGATCTTGCGGCAGACCCCGTGGAAACCCTGACTTGGGCACAACGGATGGGAATTCCCAGCATAGACTTCTTGTTGCCGGATGGAACATACGAGAATATCCCCCCGGGAATTGCTGAGCCGGGAATACGAGACAACGCTGCCGTTTACGGGAAGTGGCTTCAACGAGCGTTTGACTCTTGGTACGCATCAAAGGGCGACCTCCGTGTTCGACTTTTCGAGAATGTCCTTGACCTGACACTCGGCGGAGAGAGCCGCACCGAGGGAATCGGTCCCGGATACTTTTCCATCCTCACTGTTGAAACTAACGGCGAGATCCAAGACGTGGACGTGATGAAGATCACTGACCATGGGGTGCCCATTCTGGGTCGAAAGTGGAACGTCGTCTCCTCCTCATTCGCGGAAGTTCTGTCCTCGGATTTCGTCCGTCAGCGCATGGAACTCCATCAGCAACTTCCACCGTCCTGCACTAGCTGTTCACTTGCGCCGGTATGTGGCGCAGGACATTTGCCGCATCGTTACTCGAAAGCGAATGGATTCGCCAACCCTTCGATATACTGCGGAGACCTCGCGCACCTGATACGCCATGTGAATAGGGTGGTTCGTCAGGACTTGGGACTGGTAGCGACACCGGTTGATTCATGAGTACCGGTTACGACTGCTCGTCGTTCGCCGACCCGTCCGCATCTAAGCAGACACTTAAGTGCGTGAGGCTAGCTTGGATGTGCCAGCAATGGGAAGACCTCGTCGCGATCCTCACCATGCTCCATGAGGTGGATGATTACCGTGCTTGGGCAGCCTCGGCACTGTCAGTGTTGGAAAGTCTGAATTCTAAGGGACGCGACTTGCTAGTATCCGATCCGTCGTTCGTTTCGTGGCAACTTATGGCCGAGGTACTCATATACGGTGACGAGGATGAGATCCAAGCCTGCCGCCAGCGCGGCTTCGATCACCGGGACTTCTACCCCTTTGCCTTAGCGGCAGGACTCGCGTCAGGCACCGTCGGTCACGAGGCGACGCTACATCCTCAAGTTGCGTTCACACTCGCGGGGACCGGAGGTACTCTACTTAGTGGCGGCAGACCCGTTCATTGCAGCGTGGAGAAGTCTGGTCTGTTGGTGGACGGCCTGCTCGTGGAGTTGACTGCCGATTCACAACTTCCCGTCTGGACCGAAATTGCCACCGAGGAGTGCTGGCGAGCATTGGCTACACCGTTGTACGAAGGCCATGTCGAAATTGATGCTAGAAGCCCGTATCTCACGAAGCCGTTTGAGTCCGGCTGTGACTTCGGCATACCGATGGTGGCCGAGGCTTCCGCTACGGACCGCGTACTAAGGGAAGCATTGGAGATACTCCGCGGTCAGTGGCCCGAACTATGGGATGAACTCCTGCTCATCAACCGCCATGTAGTGTTCTATAGCGATCTGGTCAACCAGAACACTGTCAGCAGCTTTAGCAATAACAGTGTGCCGGGTGCCGTGTTCTTATGTCCCATAGTCGCTGGCAAACCCATCGGCCTAGGCGATCTGTTGGACTCGCTGATACACGAACACAGCCATCAAAAGCTGTACTTACTTGAGAGCCAGATACCTCTGTATGACTCCTCCGCGCATATCATATGTTATCCATCGCCTTGGAAGGGGGAGCCACGTCCTTTGAGCGGGTTGCTGCACGGGTACTTCGTGTTTGCCATTGTAGGGGCGTTTTGGCGGCGCGTAGCAATGGGAGAGCATCAGCTATCCCGATATGCCTCACGCCGTGTTGAAGAAGTGTCTGAGCAACTCAGCCAAGTGCATAACCTACTAGCCATTCATTGCCCATTCACCCAAGCTGGCGGCGACGTATTCCACTCCATGGCCAAGCTAGAGGCCGCTCTGTGAAATCCGAGAGCATCTATGACGACGGACAGGGGAACCGTTGGCATATCGGAGAACTGCTGGCGTCCTATCACCCTCGTTGCGTCCGGATCGTAGGCGTCCAGGATCAGCTAGCATACTTGTTGGATGCCGAAAGGTGGGGCGAGCATGTTGGTACGCTTCGCCAAGCGATTCAACTTGCCCAGCACGACGCTGAGATATCCCAACTTCCGGCGGAACAGAAAGAACACGTCGAGTACATACAGCAACTAGCCGCAAGGCTCCGGACAGGCTTCGAACCACCTCCGATTGTGATTGGCTTGGATGGCACACTTTGGGATGGGCTGCATCGTCTAGCTGCCTATGCAATTGTTGGTCGCAGTTCATGTCCAGCAATTGATTTCACGCAGCACCCAATGACACCACTTCCGAGTTCCGAATCTCTCAATGCGCTGAGCCCGGTGTTGTCACCCGAATGGATGACCGTAGAAACATTGGTGTGCCACCAAGGACGCTTCTGGGGAGCCGAAGGTTTTCCCCATGCGATCTTTGATAACTTTCTACAAAGAGATATCGCAGAACAGTGTTTACAGGAGTTGAAAACACTTCAAGGCTGGTTCCGTGCAGAAACCGACTTCTACCTACAGGATGAGTTTATTTTTCAAACTGGCGATCCTGGCCTCGGGCCAGCGATTGGCAATTTGACGGCAGCCTTGTGTTCCGATGCTATGCTTTCTTGGCTCGCAACCGCTACCGGTCATGTCGCCTTGCACAACCCCGAAGTGGTAGCTCACAAAATGCGCTTAGGCGATTATATAGGCTTCCACAACGATTGTCATCCCAATGGCGAGCGACTCCGGGGCGTACTCTTTCTCGATACCGAGTATCGGGCACCGAATGATGGTGTATTAGTAGCAATGGGGTCTGATCCAACAGAAGTTGTTGAGGCAGTTACCCCTACCCACAATAGACTATTCTTCTTCCGCGTATCAACGAATTCCAACCACTTGGTTACTGAAGTCCTTGGTGCTGACCGGTTCAGCATAAACTTCTCTTGGTGCGAGGGCGCTGAGTAAGTTCCAATGAAGCAGATTTCTTCATAAGTCTGAGCATACTCATATACGGCCGATAGCGCATCTCCATTGCGCGGGCCATTCTCCACGACCCGAGGATCCTGATCTTAGACGAGGCGACTTCGTCGCTCGACACGCCGACCGAGAAGAAGATCCAGGAGGCTATTCAGCGGCTCGTCAAAGGCCGCACGACTTTTGCCATTGCCCACCGGCTCTCGACGCTGCGCAGCGCGGATCGCCTCGTGGTCCTCGACGCGGGCAAAATAGCCGAGGTTGGCACGCACGAGGAACTGATGGCGCGCGAGGGCATTTTCTACAACCTGGTAAACACCCAACGCGAGACTTCGGCGGTTATGGCCACCAGCGGCTAGTGAGGAACGACGCAATGGCAGATAACGAAAAACCAGCGATCACCCCGATTTCCGTGACTCATCCCGAGCACGTAGAAATTGGCAAGCTGCGCCTGTTCCGCGAGCCGGCTTGGATCTTGCGCTTGACCATTGACGGCGACCGCTCGTACCTGAAGGTAAAGGTCGTCCGCGCCGCGCCGCTGTCCCACCCGACCCGCCATATCTGCTTCCTCGACGCCAAAGATGAGGAGATCTGTATGATCGACGAACTCACACAGCTCGACTTAGAGGCGCGCGCCTTGATTGAGGAGGAGTTGGACCGCCGCTATTTGACCGCGGCGATTCAGCAGGTCAATGCGGTGCGCAACGAATACGGCACCTCTTATTGGGATGTGCAGACCGATCGCGGCCCGCGCGAGTTCGTCGTCCAGAACGTCTCGGAAAACGCCCAGTGGCTCGGCGACCACCGGCTGCTGATCACCGACGTGGACGGCAACCGCTTTGAAATTCCGCGCCTCGACGAACTGGACAAGAAGAGTTTGGCCGCGGTTGAGCAGGTCGTCTGACCAGCGCTCGCCGTTGCAACGTGCCGACCAGCCCCGCCAAGGGGCTGGTTTTTTTTGCCCATCACCAAACAAGTTTGCCTTGTCGCCAGTGACCATCTCCCCCTATCTTCAGGCTGTCCATCATTCCTTGCAGATCCCGCCTTAGTCGGGTTATCTGCTTAATACAATAGCCGAAACCCGGCGAAGGGTCGCTCCCTCCGCCTTGGTGAATAGGTAGAGACATCGCTGCATTCTGCAGGGAATGTTGGACACGGCCCGGCCCCTTCGGGGGCCTCCTGTTCCCTTCTCCAAAGGAGATGGGTCATGTTCACGCCTGAAGGCGCGGTGAAAGCCCGCCTCGGCCCAAGGCGACTTGCTCATTACCATCCCATCCGCTGTCTAGAGCAGAAGTCCTTTTTAGACCACTCTATATGTGCGCCTTGCCCTGACTTTGGCAACTCACCCTAACCGATTGAGGATACCGTGAAAAAGGTACGTCGCCCTGTTAATCTATACCGAGTCGAGAGGGATCCTATGTTGTTCGCCCCTGGGGAGACTATTATGGCCGCGCTCCAATACCATAGCCCCCAGCTCGCCGACGAGCGAGCGTACTACGGGGCCTTGATGAGCTGGTCGTTCTTTTTTGACGCCGAGGAGAGAATGCCAGTCGGCCTGCCCGCCAACGAGCTTATCCATCGCAATTTGTACTATCTCCACGGAATTGAGCGCCGCGAGGTGCGCCGCGACAATTTTGCCGACCTGTGGCAGGCCATTGAGGAGTCAATTGCCGCAGACCGGGTGCTGCTCGCTTGGGTGGATGCCCGCGATGTAAGCGATGCGGCCTTTCGCTACAATCGCACCCCCGGCGCGAGCGAAGCCATGCTCATCTACGGGTACGATCAAGCGGCGGATATGTTGATGGTCTTAGTCAATCCACAGGGCTTTGTAGGGCGGGTGCCGCTCTCTTGTCTGTCCGAGATGTTGCCCGAGCTGGTGGTGTACGACTACGCGGTACCCGAGGATCTCGACCCTTATCCAGTTAAAAAAATGGGGCAGGTCCTCTTGGCGGATGTGCGGGAGATGCTCGCGGGCAACAAGGTCGGCCGGGTAGAGACGGGCCTGCCGGCCGCGCAGCGCTTTGTCGAGGAGATAGAGCGTCAGACTGAGCAGGACGAAGAGAGCCTGCGCGTTTGGATGCGGGAGGTGTTCTGCCAGATATCCCTACTCGGCCCTCAGCGCCGACGGATGGACGACAACCTGCGGCGGCTGGCGGCTGCAACCGGCTTAGGTGCCCTGTCGGCTGCGGCCGATACCTTTGGGGACATAGGCCGGCGTTGGGAAGCGACGCGCGTCTTGTTCTTCAAGGGAGCGTGCAACGATCCGGCGGCCATGCTGAAGCGCATCCGCGAGTACGTCCAGGGCTTGCTAAGCTTAGAGGAGGCACAGGCTCGGTTCTTGTTACAGTGGTTGTAGCGGATCCGTTGGGGACGATCGGAGGGTCGCCACAAGAGCGGCTCCTACGGCGATTGGGTGGGGATAATCCTTGTGATTACCCTGTGGGAATTTGTTTGGAAAGGTCCTAGGCAACCCTTAATTTGCTTCCATGGACGGAGCATTCGCCGCTGTCGGCGAAAGACCTCACCCCTAACACAAAGGAACCGCCATGGAAGCTCCCCAAGCAGAAATGAGCGTCGTCGGCCGCATGTTGCGCGTCTTCTACGCTCCATCCGAGACCTTTGAGGCCGTAAGCGAGCAGCGCAGTGCTGCCGACTGGCTGGTGCCGACCGCGCTAGTCGCGGTGGTGATCTTCATCTCCACGTATTTAACCATACCTGTCCAATTGGCCGAGATGACGCAGCAGATGCCCGCAGACCAGCGGGAGGGAGCTCAAACCGCCATAAAGGTCAGTTCGCTAATTGCCGCGCCGATTATGACGTTTGTCATGCTCTTTATTGGTGCTGCGATCTACCTCTTGGTAGGTAGATTACTCGGCGGCCTGCTCGGCTATGGTCAGTGCTTGGTCATCGTCGCGTACACGTCGCTGATTGCCATTCTCCAGCATATTGTCAAGACGCCGCTGGTCTTAGCCAATGAGACGATGAAGGTACAAATAGGGCTGGGGATGTTTCTCTCCGAGGAGGCCCGAAAAAGTTTCGGGGGAGCTTTATTGAGTTCCATTGATCCCTTTGGCATCTGGATGGTGGTCATCGCTGGCCTCGGGCTAGCTATCATCGGGCAGGTAGAGCGCAGCCGCGCCTATGCAGGCGTTGCGGCCATCACGCTTATCTTCCTCGCCGTCGGCGCATTCTTCAGCACCCTCGGACCTGGAGGTTGATGTGGCGACCAAGAAGCGCGGCCTCTTGAAGCTCCTCGTCTTCTTGCTCTTGGCCGGCTCAGTTGGGGCCGCGGTCTATTTCAACTTACGGCAGGAGAAGACCGAAGAGACCTATGCCACGGAGCTAGTCGAGCGGGGCGCGGTCGTCGATAAGCTAGCCGAAACGGGTCGCATTGAGTTGGTGCGGACCGTGGAGGTCAAATCGACGATTGCCGGCGAAATCCGCGACCTGCCCATAGAGGCCGGCGCGTGGGTGGAGACGGGTGAGCTGATGGTGGTCATCGAGCCAGACCCCAATCAATCGCTGCAATTATATCAGAAGCGCTCGAACGTGGAGCAGGGCAAGATCAACTTGGCGGAAGAGGAGCGCAACTTCGCGCGCCAGAAGGCCCTCTTCGACAGCAAGATGGTGCCGGCCAAGCAATTTGAGGAAGCCGAGGTGCGTCTGACGCGCGTGCGCACCAGCCTGCGCTTGGCCCAGCTCGAACTCGACATGCTCGAAGCCAAGGCCAACCTGCACAGCGACCAACTCGGGCCAGACCAAGTCGCGCTCGACGAGGTGCGCATCCTCGCCCCGATCGACGGCATCGTCATCCGCCGCGACGTAGAGGTGGGCGAGGTGGTGGCCTCTGGGCTTTCGTCGTATTCGGGCGGAACGGTACTCTTTGAAATCGGCGATCCCAGCCAGATGATCGTGCGCGGCGACATCGCGGAAATCGACATTGGCCGGGTGCAGGTCGGCCAAGACGTGGACATTGTCGTGGATGCGTATCCCGACACCGCGTATAGCGGCCGGGTGCGCTGGATTGCGCCCGTGGGCCAGCAGAAGCAGGGCAGTACCATCGTCACCTTTGACACCGAGATCGAGATTACCGACAACGCGCCGCGCCTGCGCCAGGGCATGTCCTGCGACATCGACATTCTCTTTGCGCGGCGCGACAGCGCGGTGTACCTGCCGGTTGAGCGGGTGCTGGAGGTTTTTGACGACGAGGACAAAGAAGACGAGCGCGAGGGCACGAGCGGCCGCTTTGTCGCGTATCTCGCTCAGTCGCCGGATTCGCTAGCCGCCGTTCCGGACAGCACGCGTCCAGACAGCGCGTTTCAACTACCTCTCAGCGCCTTCGCCGAGGTGGAACTAGCCATCGGCATTGAGACCTCAACCCGCCTCGAAATCCTCTCCGGCCTAGCCAGTGGCGACCGCGTCGCTGAAGACCCAAGCGTCATTCGCAGCAAACTGGAGCAGAAGGACGAGGACGAGGACGAGGAGCAGGAGCAGGACGAGGAACGCTAATGACCGTTCTCGAACCCCTCTTCGCTGGCTTGGGCCAGCTCCGGGCGCATAAGTTGCGTTCGCTGTTGACGCTGTTGGGCATTGTCATTGGCGTGGCGGCTATTATTGCGGTGGTGTCGCTCGGGGAGGGGCTGCGCCGCCAAGTGATCTCGCAGTTTATCTTCAGCGGCGGGGCGGGCATGATCCAGGTGGAGCCGCCGCGCCAGTGGGTGCGCAAGGATGGCCGCTGGGTGCGACGGCCTTGGCAGGAGTACTTGACCGAGGCCGACATGGCGGCCATGCAGCGGGAAATCGACGGGTTGCACGCGCTCGTGCCCGTGATTCAAGGCAGTGCCGCGCTACAGCGCGGCAAAACCACCGTGGATGCGAGCTATACAGGCACATCCGCTGCGTTCAACGAGGGCTTCAACTGGCCCGTGCTCGGTGGCCGGCCGCTGAGCGCGGACGACTTGCGCCTCGCCCGCAAGGTCTGCCTGCTCGGTGACGATGTGTATGGAAGCCTCTTTCAGGGGGCCAACCCGCTGGGTAAGGAGATCCTACTCAACGGCGACCGCTACGTGGTCGTTGGCGTGCTCGACGAGCGCGTCCGCTTTGGCAGAAGTGAGGGCAATATCGTATTGGTCCCGTACACCACGGCCCAAAAGCGGCTGCAAGGCGTGGATCACTTTTCGGAACTCACGCTTTTCGTCGAGGATTTGGATGCCGTTGCGCGGGTCGTCGCTGCGGTGCGCCGCGTCCTCCGGCGGCACCACGAGCACGGCGACGCCTTTGAGGTGGAAACCAGCGAGGGGCAGATAGACGACGCCAATGAGTTCTTCCGCGTCCTGCAGCAAGTGGGCGGTGGGATTGCGGGGATTTCGCTGTTGGTCGGCGGCATTGGCATTATGAACATCTTGCTGGTGTCGGTGGCCGAGCGCACCCGCGAGATTGGCATCCGCAAAGCTCTCGGTGCCAAGCCGCGCCACATCCTCGGCCAGTTCCTCGCCGAGGCCGTAGTCTTGAGCATGGTCGGCGGTCTGTTGGGCATCCTCACCGGCTTCGGCTTTGGCTTGGGAGCGGCCTTCGTCATTCAGCAGCTCGCGCCCGGTGCGCCTTTTACCAGCATTGTCTCGGCTGAGTCCGTGCTCTGGGCCGTCGGCTTTTCATCGGCGGTGGGCATCTTCTTTGGCGTCTATCCCGCTTTTCGCGCTGCCCGGCTCGATCCGGTAGAAGCGCTGCGCCGCTCGTGATCTTCCTCGAAGCCATCCGCATTGCCCTCGGGCAAATATGGGTCAACAAGCTGCGCACGGCGCTGACCTTGCTGGGCATGATGATTGGGGTCGGCGCGGTCGTCGGCATCGTGTCCATTGGCGAGGGGATGCGGCAGTTTGTCATTGACGAGTTTGGCAAGCTGGGCGGGGCGCAGTTCGTGATGATTACGCCGCAATACATGCAGCTCAAGGACGGCCGCTGGGTGCCCAACCCCCGCTATAAGCCCTTGACCTTGGACGACCTGCGCGTAGTCGAGCAGTCCTCCGACCGCTTAGCCGCGGTCCTGCCCTCTATGACGCATGGGGCCAATCTGCGCTATCGCAAGGCCAGCTACCAGAGCAGGGCGGCCGGGACCTTGCCCAAGTTCGCCGAGGTGTACAACTGGCAGGTGGCCGAGGGTCGCTTCCTGATCAACGCCGACTTGGACAAGCTGCGCCGGGTCTGCGTGATTGGGCAAAAGGTGCGCGAGGAGGTGTTTGGCTTGGCTCCCTTTTTGGGCCGCGAGCTCAAGCTCAACGGCCAGCGCTTTACGGTCGTCGGCCTCATGGAGGATCGCCTGACCTTTGGCGAGGATTGGGGAGACCAAGTGCTGGTGCCGGTGACGACGGCCCAGCGACGCCTCGCCGGCAACAAGTTCATCCAAGGCTTGGTAGCTCACGCCAAGGAGCAAGAAGACGTTCCCCACATTACCACTGCCATTGAAAAGGCGCTCAAAAAGCGCCACGGCCCAGAGGCTAGCTATCAGATCATCAGCGGCCGCAGCATCCTCGAGCAGGTCGAGCAGACCATTTTGCTGTTGAAGTTGGTCGTGGGTGGGATTGCGGGGATTTCGCTTTTGGTCGGGGGCATTGGCATTATGAACATCTTGCTGGTGTCGGTGGCCGAGCGCACCCGCGAGATTGGCATCCGCAAGGCCCTCGGTGCCAAGCCGGTGACGCTGCTGTGGCAATTCGTGATCGAGGCGATGGCCTTGAGCTTGACGGGGGGAGCGCTGGGGGTGGCTGCGGGATACGGGTTGGGCGAGGGCATTGCGCGCGTCATTTCCCATTACAGCGAATTGAACTTTCCCAGCATTGTTTCGCCAGAGGCCACGCTGCTGGTGCTGGCCCTGTCCATTGCGATTGGCCTTTTCTTTGGCATCTATCCGGCGGCCCGCGCCTCGCGGCTCGATCCGGTGGATGCTTTGCGCTCGGAGTGATCTCGTGCTGATCGAACTGAATGGCATTAGCAAGGTTTACGTGCGTGGAACCGAAGAGGTCCATGCCTTGCGGGAGGTGGATTTGGCGATTGGGGACAATGAATACGTCGCGCTGATGGGGCCTTCTGGCTCGGGCAAATCCACGCTGATGAACATCCTCGGCTGCTTGGACTCGCCCACGGATGGGACGTATCGCATGGACGGCACGGATGTGTCGCGGATGAATGCCAACGAGCTGGCCGAAGTGCGCAACAGCCGCGTTGGCTTCATCTTCCAGACCTTCAATTTGCTGCCGCGCGCATCGGCCCTGCAAAACGTCGAGCTGCCGCTGATTTACAATGGCCAACGCCGCAAGGTGCGCCGTGAACGGGCGATGCAGGCGCTGGAGCGGGTTGGTTTGGCCGACCGCATGACGCACCGCCCGACTGAGCTGTCCGGCGGCCAATGTCAGCGGGTGGCCATTGCCCGCGCCTTAGCCAACGGACCTTCGCTGCTGTTGGCCGACGAGCCGACTGGCAACCTCGACTCTAGCACCGGCGAGGAGATCATGATTCTCTTCGATACCTTGCAAGACGAGGGCAACACCGTGCTGTTGGTGACCCACGATCCCGTCATTGCCCTACAGGCCAAGCGGCTGATCCGCATCCACGACGGGCGCATTGCTTCTGACGAGAAGCTGGCGTAGTTGCGTTTTGTATCCGCAGATGGACGCAGATGGACGCAGAATAGTAGAAACAAGACGCTCCGCATCTCGAATCGTTCAAGTCTTTCAGGGTTGCTATAGTGAAATTGGGTAGTGGGCTATTTTGAAATTTAGAGTAAGTGTGTTAGAACTTGATTTTTTGTACAACGGCTAGTACCCTTAACACGTTCATGTTCCTCACAGAGTCCCGATTCGTCGGGTCCTCTGCTAAATACAAGAGCCTTGAATCCGACGAGGGTAGCTCCCTTTGTCTAGGTAAATAGGCAGACTTTCCTTGACAACTCTGTGGGAACGTGAACAGGCCCGGCCCCTTTGGGGCTTTCTGTTCATTGGGATAAATATGGGTCTATGAATTATTTTGGGTTGGCCGTTGTCTTAGAAGCTGTCTGAAAACTCCCGGCGGACCGTGTTGAGCAGTGGTCGAGAATCCCTAGAATGGAGCGTTCTTGTTTTTCGGAGTTCCTAAGCTTATATGTTTGTATGCACACGTTTTTCTATGTATTTTGCACACGTTTTTCTTTTTGACTTGTGTCTGTTAGGAAGCTGTCTGGGAATTCCGGGCGTGTTCCGACCACCGCTTTGCAGCCGCGCGAAGCCACTAGGGGTTTTCAGACAGCTTCTTAACAGGGGAATCTCCTATCTTGGCAAGAAGTCCATGCTAATCACCCATCACACAGCAGGTTGAGTATGATACGCACTCTCGCAGTTGTTTTCTCGTTGGCGTCTGGCGTCTTAGCCTCCCAAAGCGAAGCCTATACGTACCATTGGGAGATAGATGAGACGATCTCCGGCACTGAAAGCGCAAGCCTTATCGAGCCGGTACAGGTAGAGCTTTTAGATGAAGTCGTGGACGTTACTTCGCACAGTGCATCCTTGCAATTAAGGATGGAATACTCTGTCCATCTTGATACCGCATGGACGGCCCAAGAAGCCTATAGCTTGATGCGAACTTTTGAATCTATACCACAGGATACTAATGATTCTTACGAGGATGAACCCCAAGTAGTCCCTTCCTTTTGGGAATTAAGCGATGACCATATAGAGCATGATATTCAGATGGCTTTGTTGCATGAAAACCGGTCGGGGCCGTGTTGGCTTCTTTCGCGTGTGATTTACGCTTTTTTGGTTAGCGGATAGGACTCAGGTTTCGCCAACGCCCGCATCCGGTTGAGCAAGGCACAGCCCAACCGCGCTTCGGTCTGTTGGTTGGTTAGGGTTCGGGTGCGCAAGGTGTCACCAAGTATCTGTTTGTAGCGGCCTATCTGCGTTTCGGCTACCGAGCGTCGATGATAGCCGCTCTCGTGTTTCCAACCTCGACGGCCCCGTTTGCGGATGGCTCGAATCGTCTCATCGCGGGGCAACGGCTCGGCGTTGGTGTTGCCATGTTGCTCGATTTTGGCGTCCTTGCGCGGCGGAATGATCGGATGAATAGGTGCCCCCTGCTCGGGCGCGGCCAACGCCTTGAACACCTTGCGTTTGTCATAGGCCCCATCGCCGCCCAACGCCTCCACGGGGGCCTCGATCTGTGCCAGCAACGGCTCCACCTGCCCCGCATCATCGTGGCTATTCGTCGTCAAGGTCTGCGCGACGATCTCGCCGGTGGCTTCATTAACCCCGAGGTGCAATTTGCGCCACGTGCGCCGCTTGCTCCAGCCGTGCTGACGCACCTTCCATTCGCCTTCGCCATACACTTTCAGCCCGGTCGAATCCACCACCAAGTGCATCGGTTGGTCTCCCCGCTGGGGCGGCCACGCCACGGCTAAACCCGCCTGACGGCGCGACAGGGTCGTGTGATCGGGCACCCGCAGATCCAAGCCCATCAGGGCCAACACCGAAGCGACAAACCCCTCGGTTTGGCGTAGGGGCAAGTGATACAAAAGACGCAGCGTCAACGCCGTTTGGATGGCGACCTCCGAAAAGGTATATTGCGCCCCCCGCTGAGGCGGCCCTTGATAATACCAAGCTTCGACGGCCTGGGGCGTGAACCACACCGTCAGACTACCGCGCTGTTGCAGCCCGGCCTCATAGTCGGCCCAATTACGTACCCGGTACACGACGTTGGAGCGACGGCGAGGCGAGCGACCAGGCTTGACGGAAGAGGGGCAAGACGATAGGTTGGCCATGACAGGTTCCTTGGACGAGAAAGCATGGGTTTTTTGGCGAAAGTCGTGCTCAATCTACTGAGGAGCCTGTTTTTATTCAACCGATCAACCGAAAAAAACACCAATTCATGCACCAAAGCCTATTCAGATCACAGTAGAGGATGGGCAACGGCGCGTAACGGTTGCCCGAGAGGCTTTCACCTACGCCGAACCTCTTTTAGCTGAAATAGAAGGGGTTCGTGGGCGTTTCTTTTCTAAAAGACTCCATCGTGCTGTAGTCCGGTTTGTAACGGATAATGGCTCCGATCGACATGCGCTGGAACGTATATTGCAAGAGCGCTATGCCATCAGCTTGAACGTGCCGGACTATCGTGAGCTGACAAAGAATACGACAAAGGAGTCTTCGAGCCGTTTCGCCGAATTCAAGAATGAAGAGCTGATTTCGATTGCCTCCATGCTGGAAGAGTTTCCCAGTGGAATGCGTCATACGGCCGGTCTGAATTACTTGGTTCGCCGGCTAGATGGGACACCCCATCCTCTTTATCCCGCTGCGCCGGCGGTGGCATGGACAACCGAAGGCTATATCGAGTTCATGGAATCAGCTTTCAAAGAGTCTGGGCCAGCCTATATGCACCGCTTGATCCTTCACGAGAAGGCACACTTTCTCTGGGAGCATCTGTTTGATGAGCAGCTCAAGCAAGACTGGATCGAATTAGGAGGGTGGTATAAAAGCGATGGCAACATAGCCGACCAGGGGCAAGAAGAGGACACTCGCTGTCAAGAGGTCCTCTTATCGGGATCCTTGTTCGATGTCCTTGAGCAAGGCTGTGCACCCTCAGCCGGTGGCCCTGCAAGTTTCGCCAGCTCGCGCGACCAGGAGGGATGGTCTACGACCAAGCAGACCGAGTTTGTCTCTGCCTATGCCCATGCAAAAAATCCCGATGAGGACATGGCCGAGAGCATCAGCTATTATATCGTAACGCCGGATAAGCTGCGCTCAAGAGCGCCCGCCAAGTATGAGTTCATACAGAACAGGATCATGCATGGGACGCGCTATATCTCACGGATTCGTGAGGATCTGACCTTTGAGGTGTACAATCTGTATCCCGATGTGGTGTACCCGGGGCGAATCGTGCGCGTTGATATACAAGTCGAGGGCGAGCCGGAGGAAGATAAAGAGATAACGATAGAAATTGAGCTTCACCAAGAGGGCGACTTGGACTTGGTCGATGCGTCTCAACTGAGGATCTTCAGCGATAAAGGCACCTTCTTTGATCTTTGGCTTGATCCTGTTGATACCAACGGCCGGCGCATTGAAATAGGCTATATCTTGCGCGGGAGGATCACGCTTTCCAAGTATATCGCTGATGGCTACTGGCGACCCGATCAGATCACGCTTACAGACCGACATGGCAACGAACGACACGAATCGCAGGCCGATTTTGGTTGGAAGTTGTATATTGACAATCCACTCGCCGACACCGACCCCCCGGTCTATGTCAAGAATTCGATGGAGCTATCTCTCAGGGATGCCACCGAAGCGGGGAGGCCGTATCAGATATTGACCGCTCAATGGAAGCTTTTTGAGGCCAATGGCATAAACGGAGTGTTGGCTCAGCTCAACGATGGGGACGCCGAGACCGCTTCTCGTCGTTCAGAAAATTGGGGCGATTATGATCATGCAACGGGGATCGCTTCTGTTGATATGGTGGTTCCTGATTACTTCCCCAGCGGCGTGTGGAAACTCAACTATATAATAATGGAAGATATTGCACTCAACGGCCGTGGCGTGTACTTCACCCATCCAGGACACGGGCTAAGAGAAGAGCAACGAGTCATTGACGAAGAACCGGCCTCTATCACTATCCAGACGACCACTCCGGATACTCAACGGCCCACACTCGACCTAAACAACATCACGATTGAGGCTGAACCGACTAACAAGGAGACTCCCAATGGAGAGACGAGGGTCGATATCACCTTCAAAGTCAAAGACAATATCAGCGGCTATCGGTCTACCGACATGTACTTACGCGATCCCCAAGGCGTAGAGCATTTTTTTAGGCATCACCGGCACGACTATTACAAGGTCTATTTTGAAGGCGATCCGACGGTGTACGAGACGTATGAGTACACCATCACCTTGCCGGTAGGCAGTGTCCCTGGAACTTGGGGGCTGGCTGAGATGACGGTATGGGACAAAGCTCAAAACAAGTTCTTGGCGGACTTTACCGAGATCCTTCGTTTCGAGATCGAACAAGGCAGTGCCAAGCCGCTAGCCGCCCAGCCAACTACGGTGCAGCTTGAGCAGAACGTGCCCAACCCGTTCAACAGCGAGACGGTCCTCTCCTACTTCCTGCCGAAATCGGGGCCGACGCGCCTAGAACTGTTCTCGGTGATCGGGCAGCGGGTGGCGGTCTTACGCCAAGGACCGCAGCAGGCCGGCTATCACCGCCTCCACTGGAATGCCCAGGACGAGGAGGGCCGCCCCCTGGCCAGCGGCATCTACCTATATAGGCTGGTAACGACCGAGGGCGTCCTGACGCGCAAGCTCACCCTACTGCGTTGATCGTACCGTGCGGCACAGAGTTGAAGCGACCTTGGGGTGATGTAACGCCGTCTGAGCCGTGCGCCGGCGTCCGGGGGTGTCGCTGGCATCGAGGCGGCCGGCTACGTCTGGCGGCGTCTGGGGCGGTGGATCGGCGGGAATAAGCAGGTTACGAGCTGGGCCCCGAGCTGCGGCCGATCGCGGACGCCGGCGGAAACGCTCTGAGCGGCAACTTTACCCAATCCCGTCGCGCTTTTGCGTCGCTCGCCCACGTCCTCGGGCTGGCCGGTGTGTTCGGGCGTCTTGGGCCGCTCGTCGATTAGACGGCGTTACAGCGGCTCTCGGGGTTCGGGGTGGATCCAACGCGGTGCAGGCTCGTTAAACGCGATCAGGCACACCACCAACAGGGCGGATACTTTGGGATATATGGAGTGATTTGAGCAAGTCAAGAACTTTCTTTGCGGGCCGGTTCGACGGGCTTGATGGGGGGCGAAGCGGGGCGGTCGGGATCGGGACGGCGGCGGACGGCCAGCGGCGGACGGCCTCGACGGGGGCACGGTGGGCGACCTCGGCGCGGATCGGCGGCACTGGCGAGGGTTGGGCCGGTGCGGTGCATGGGGTTGGTGGGAGCGGCGCGGACAGCGCGGGGACGGCCTCGGCTAGCTAGCGCGGCGTGGGGCGGTGGGCTGGTGGGGTCGGTGAGTGGTCGGGACGGCGGCGGTAGGGCCTGGGGCGCGGCCAGCGGCAGGGCAGAGGATGGAGCGCGGGTAGGAAATCGAGGGGGGGCATGTCCCAATCGACGGCCCCCGACCGCGATTTTTGCTGTTTTGTGCCTGTGTGGGTGCTTCTCGCCTCAGCCGCAGAAAAAATATTGAATTAGCTGCACGATGCAATAGATTAATAAGAGCGACGGCATCACCACCCCTGACCACGACCTTCTCAAGACCAAACACCCCTTGTTGTACTCCTCTTCTTCTTGGCGCAGAAATTTGAATGGTAGCTTATCCTCCAGGGCCACCAAAACGGCGTGCTTTGCCTTCAGCCGGCCCCTCACCGAATGTATCGAGAGCATCCACGTTATAGATATCACAGCACCAAGTGCGTAAAACAACCAAGTTATATCCGTCTCTATAGCGAGTCGGTTCTCCGTTCCTGTAGCGAGTCGGTTCACGAGGACCATCGCTGCAACGAGACCGACGACCATGCCCGAATACAACCTGTTCAGGCTCTCTCTGATATGGGCTACCCGCTCTGCAAGCTCGGCGTGAAGCTTGTACGTCTCGAACTGGATGTCGATGTTGTTGGAACACATCCTATTCCACCTCTCAATTATGCGTTGCGTCTGATCCAAGAGTCCACTTCAAACGGAGTACCCAAGGGATCTAAGGCTCTCACGACGGAGATCAGATCATCATCATCTATCTTGGTGTGCATGATCCTGGCCCGCTCCTTGCTCATAGCGTGTGCCCCACCAATTTCGTACCCAATCCACATCGAGTTTTTGATCTGAGCTATTACATGGACCAAGAATGCGTCGCTTTCCTGAATAGCGTCCATAATTTGGTCGGGCAGTTCGTCTGTGTCGCCAACTACATTTTCGTCCCATTCGGCCATATATACCCGCACGTGGTGCTTTTCAGCGATGCGCATTGCCTCTATCTCCGCATGGATGTCGCCAGTCTTGTGAGACATGAACACCATCGACTCTAAATCAGCCGTCTTTGTGCGCACGAAATCAGCGGCCTCCTCTAGGCCGGTGATATCGGGTCGGTCGTGCCGAACCAACGTATTGAATCTGAGTGCCATGAGATAATCTCCTTTTTAGGTTAGATGTGTCGGCTGAATTTCGGGTAGTGGGTGAGTACGAAAAATAAGGGGTGGTTGGCACGGTTTTTGCCAAGGAGACCAGCGCACACAAACATGCCGCCTCTAGCTATCCTTGACTTTCCTAGATAGGGATATAATAATTCCACCCCCCGCAAAAAACATAAGCAGCATAGCGTTTTTTGCTTGCGGTCCATTACCCCATATTCCTAATACAGTGGAGCATATAAGCCATACTATTATTACAGCAGCAGGGCCAGTGGCTCTTAGATTAATAGCTATATTCTTTAACCATTCCATCTATATTTCTCCTGGTAGGGGCTTATTAGCAATTATATAGCGGTACTGGCCCCATTGTTTACAACCGAAAGAGCCCCCTGTACAAGGACATAGGCCCCGGACATCGTGTTGACCCGCAGAGAGAAGGCACCCCGACCGCCTAGATAAAGGGTGTTGAAGGCGAATCCATTCTTCGATGAAGCTCTACTATTGAGTCCTGCAAATATAAAGGAATGTTTTACAGTTTAAGTTGTGCATACTTGAAGAAGCCTCGAATCAGGTCGTTATCGTGATGCTGGGCGGTGATTGACATGCAGACCGCATCTGCTACGTCGTCGATGTGGTCTGGAATGAAGTTGGCTAGATCGCCATACTTAGTATGATTCCAGACCTGTTCAGCCGGATTCAATTCGGGTGCATAGGCGGGCAACCATTCGATGGTGAGTCGATCCGGATACCTTTTGTGCAATACCGCCACCGCGGCGCGATGGACACTCCACCGATCCAAAATGAGCACGACCTTGCGTCGTATCATACGCAGCAGATGACCGACAAAGGATACCACATCCTGCCGGTCGATATTATGCTCATACATTCGGAAATAAACGCCCAACCGCTGGCGCCGAGGCGGCAAGGTAACGGCGGCCTGAACCGACAAGCGATCGTGGCGATCCCACACCTTGTGTATGGGCGTGTGACCCGACAAAGCCCACGTCCTACGACGGGTGGGTTGCAGCATGAAGCCGCTCTGATCCATCAAGGCGATGGTCGCCCCCTGGTGCCGGGCTTTTTTTTAATCCGCGGCCACTCCACTAAGCGCCATTGGCGGATGGCCTCCTCCTCCCGTTCGCGCGCCCGGTGCTGGGGATACTGGCATGAAAAACCCAACCCATGCAGCAGACGACCCACGTGATCGGGATGATAGGACACCCCAAACGTTTGGGCCATCACCTGCGCGACACGCCGACAGGTCCACAGCGCGCTATCAAAGCCAGCCGCCTGGGGACCTTGGAGTAGAAGCTGTTTCAACTGATCCTTGTCTTGGGGACTCAACTGACAGCCCCGACCCGGATGCGGTTTGGCTTTGAGTCCCGCCTCGCCGGCTTGCGCTTTCATCGACTTCCAACGAGACACCGAGGAAGGGGAGACTTGGACCAGACGAGCTACTTCGTTGACGCCTTTGCCGGCATCAAGCAACTGAGCCGCCCATTGACGACGATATTCCAGCCGATCGGCACTACCTTTAGGTCTCATATAAATGAATATAAACTATTCCTTTAAAAATGCAGAGGTCAATAAGACTGAATTCCGGGCCAATGGACAGTGCTTCACTGGGAAACTTCGATACCGGCGGCGGACTCTTCCCTCTCCTGGGCAAAAAGCGGCGCGGTTGCTACGAGAGCCGTCAGGCATACGACTACGATAAGTGACAAATTACCGATCCTTCCTATGGGGCGTGCCGCTGGATAGGCCATCGGGCGATCAGCGGACGAGGTAGTGTCTTCCTTTGCCTTTCAGCGGCCGCGATCACGGCGACCGGCAGCCAGCAGCCGTTGCTTGTAACGCGGGGGGATTATACTGAACAGAGGCAGGCGACAGTAATACCATCAGTGCAACCAAGTGGCGCTCATGGATTCAACGGCGGCTTAATTTCCCACATATCCCTCACACGGAGAGGACTTACTCCTTTTTGCTTCCTCAAAAAAGTTTTAAGCGCTCTGGTCATATCCTCCTCTGAGAAACGATCTTTGTCTCTTTTATGTATTAGAATATCCTTAATCTCATCCGTGGTCGTATTGACAAAATCTTTGTGTTGCGTCAACAAACCACAAAATTCGTTGATTAACTCCCTTCGGTGATTATCTATTTGGTCTTGAGTAGCCATCGGCTTATCCTCCGTCGTTTGGGTACAGTCCTCGCCACCAGCGATTACTTCAATGCGACCGAGGGAGTTAAGGGCCCAAGCGACTTGTGGATACCGATATTTTTCCAACTCGTCGATCCGGCGTTGGCGATCTTTTGGTAAGTTGCTGAGCAGTTCCTCGTCTCGTCTGAGCCTGTCTTCCCAGGCGGGCAAGATTTGGCGATGCGCCGCTTCGTGGCTCTCTTGAAAGCGGCTTACTGTGGAATGAGTCGCTTCTACTTTGTCCCTGGCGGAGGTTTCTCTATAGTCGAACCATTTCTCTAGTCTAGCGACTTCCCTATCAATTCGCTCAGTGGCTTGACTCTCAGCCTGCTGTTGGAGTGTCTCCTGCTTGGAGTTAATGAACTGGTCGGCAAGCTCAGATATCTGGCCAAGATTATCGGGAATGTCAGCCGGTTCTATCCCCTGTTCTACGTCCTCGAATCGACACGCTCGCCGGACCAAGTTGCGACCAATCTCCTCGTCTACTTCCCCAGCGTCACTTATAAAAACTGGCACGAAATGTTCTATGGGTTGAGGTCCAGGAACCTTGAGCTGGTAGTTGAAGAGCCACCCGGAAGTGGGTGAGAGATCATCGCTGGCGGGAATACGACGAGTGCCGGTTGTGCCCCCGTAGCTTTCGCTGAGGACTGATGCAACAATTGCATCTACTATTGGGTGACCGAAAGTCATGAACTCAACATCCTCGGCGTCGGGTCTTTGATCCGGGCGGAATACTACTTTCTGTTTCAATCCTACGGGGAATAAATCTTTGTGAGTCTCGACGAATTCACCACGAAAAGTCAGTTCATAGATATTTCCCCGAGGTTTGATGTATGTGCGCTTGTCGGAGAGGAGTTGACCGATGAATAGATCGAGAGCATCATCGGTTATCGGCGAGGGCTTCCCGGCGATTCGTTCGGCGATCTCTCGTCGGAAGGACTTTGTGTCCATGATGAAGTCGCCCAGTTTCCCCTCGGCTTCTCGGGCGCGGCGGACATCGCCCTCTACTCGTTTGCCAAACTCTTTATGAGCAGATTCCCGCTTTTCCATCGCCAGCCGCATGATTTTCTTGATGTCACCCTCAGTCCCGCCGAGGATAGGATCAAGTCCGCCCACAGTCTCCTCGAATACTTTGATGCGGTTTTCGAGTACATCCAGGACGCGTTCTTCGATTGTGTCTTTGGCCCAGAGATTGAAGATTTTAACTGTATGCTCTTGGCCGATGCGATCGACCCGGCCGATGCGCTGCTCGACCTTCATCGGGTTCCAAGGTAGATCGTAGTTGACAAGCAGATGGCAGAATTGAAAGTTCCGGCCTTCGCCTCCGGCCTCGGTGCTAATGAGGACTTGGGGCCCGGTATCGTTTTTAAAAAGTTCTACGGCACGATCCTTTTCTTCTGGTTTCATCCCCCCATGAAAAATATTGACACCCCAACCCTGATCTTTGATCAGGTCTTCAAGGTGCCGCTGGGTTTCTCGGAACTGAGTGAATACGAGCACTTTCTCTCCATTCGGGCTATCATCAAACAATTCGGTGAGCCGTTCGACCAGTACGCGCGACTTTGAATCGCTTTTCACTTGTCCTAGTGCCCTGATAGCTTTGTCAAGGAGAGATAGTTCAGCTTTCGTCGCGATGCCGGCAGATCCAGCGACATCACTCGCGTCCTCATCAGCATCTAGTCTTTCTTCAAGCTCGGTAACATCGGTGGAAGACCAAGAGGCTTTGATGCCAGCTTCGATTTTCTCTCGACGCCTACTCAACGACTCTCGGATGGCGGCGATGCTGGAGGCCATCATCTTCTGATATACAACCATCACAAAACCAGCAGACCTATCACTATGTAAATCGGCGAGTTGAAAGCCGTATTGGACATACTCTTCCACGGCTTGCAGGGCTGTGCGTTCTTCCGTTGTTAACTCAACCTCCCAGCGGTTGGCGACGCGAGGCATGAACCCGCCAACCACGCTCTTTCGATTCCGAATCAACACTTCGCTGAGGAGGTGTCGGTCGGCGAGTTCGTTCGCGATTTTTTTCTGTTCTTCTATGCCGGCGGAGAGTCGTTTACGTACCACTTCGACATCAGAGTCAAGCCAGTTTGCTACCTTCTCGGTCGTCCCGTTGAGGCTTTCGGTCGGCAACCTAAATTCATGGCGGTTTAGGTCTTCGACAAACTGGGAAAGGCCGGGCATCTCTTGACGATGTTTTTCAAAGTGCTCTTCTGATGGGAAGAGAGCAGGGTCGAGGAGTTCTATGAGTGAATAGAGCTCATAAGGGTGGAGTTGCATCGGCGTTGCCGTGAGAAGAAGTACCCCGCGGCTGGTACAATGTTCCGGATCCGCGAGGTCTCGGACGAGTCGATAGAGTCGGACCATTTCGCCTGAGGCTTGCCGTCGCGCATGATGAGCCTCGTCCACGATGATAAGATCCCAGTCCACCTCGGTACAGGCCTTCGCCCAGCTGTCATTGACAATCCATCCCGATGAACACAGAATGCTATCTCTGTGCAGGAAGGGATTACCTGTGTCACCTTGGTTCTCCAAGAATTTAACAGTATCTCTGTTTAGTACGGCGAAAATCTCATTGAACTTTGTCTTCATTTCGAACTGCCATTGGCGAACTAGGCTGGGAGGTACAATTATCAAGACTCTCCGAGCACCACCTCTTGCCCGCAGTTCCTTTAGGATCATTCCCGCCTCGATTGTCTTCCCGAGGCCAACCTCATCACACAACAGAAAACGGTGTGGATAGTTGCTAATCACCTTGTGAACCACAGACACTTGGTGTGGCTTGATATCTACTCCAACCTGCCCTAGAGAAATCAGGTCGTCGTAGAGATGGAGCGTCTGGTACGACCTAGTCACTTGCTGAAGCCGGTACTGTTGGAGTGAGCCGATCTCGCCGACCTTAAGTCGTTCAACTGGGTTAGTGATACGCAGGGGCCTTAGGTCGGCCTCCGGGACGTTAATGGTTTCCCCTCCCTCGACAAAGCACTCCCAAGCCGGTTTCTCGGCCTGCAATGGGGCTAGCACGGTGGCCTTTTCGCCTGTTGACCGCCGTTGAAGGGTTTTTCTTTGGAGCTTCACTCTAGTAAGCGGCGGGCCTGATTCTACAAATTGGGTGGGGATATTCTCGTCGTCATCCCATCGGACATGGATCCGGCCGGCCTCAATTTTTGCTACGACGCCATACGCTTCCGGGCGACTTGTCCACTGAACGAGGGCCCCGACCCGTATATCCTGCTCGTTGTAGTTCCTGTGGTCGTCCCCGGCTTCTTTCTGAGGAGATCGTTTAGTGAGGTCTTCTTGCTCTGCTAGGCGGGCCTGCGATGGCAAGACCGTGGCAATGGCTACTGTGTTACCGTCTGGGCCCAGAAATTCAACCTCGAGGGCTTCCTCATTACCCTGTATATATACAATCGTGCCGGTGTCGCCGACTTTCAGCCCTTCCCCCAGATTGCGATTCTCGCTCAGCGGGCTGCTAGGTGGGATATCCCAAATGCGATCAGGCGGAATTTCGGTTGTAAGCGCTATAACGTCTAGTTCCTTGAACATATCTGTCTCTCCGGATATGCCGTAATGAACCTAGGATGGTCGCATCCCTTGTCGATCTGCCAGACAGTCCGCACATATGGGTTGCGTCCATTGGGAGTCTCAAGCGATCCCTCTATAGCATACATTATACCGTGGCTACCTTCTTCAATCTCGACAACTTCATGGCTCTCTCCGTGAACTCGTAATGCCTTCGAAAAGATTTGCCATTGTTCTGAGCGAAAGCCGAAGCGGGAAAAGAAGTTAGCCTTTTCTCGACCCTTTGGATGACTTGCTGAAAGCAAATAGTCGGTAATCTTCGCTGGAGCAACGCGAGCCTGTTGTGCATTGGGTAGTCTCAATCACAATCCTCAACGAAGACTATAGGCCCTTCCCAGAACTCAATATCCCACCCTTTTGTCTGGGGACAATACGGCTTTCCTTCGAGCAAGTTAAAAAAACACACCAGGATAGTCCTCGGCCAGGCGGTGTCTCGCGGCCTCTTCGGGCGCCTCGTCGGGCCTTCTTTGCACTGCAGGGCCTTCTGAAGATGAGTGGTTGACTCGGGGATAGACACCCCTACTTTTATGAGGTCTCCCGTGTGGAGTCCTCTTTGAATAAAACCTATCGCGTTAGTCTCGCCTCGCCAAGTTCATTAATTCTTGCATTTTTTTTCCATTATCTCCCTCCTCAGTGGTAGTAATCGGCCAGGAACTGATCCAGCCATTGTGCATAGGATGGTGCCGACGAAGATTGGACGGCATTCCCACGGCGAAGCTACTCAAGCTCATAGTTGCAATGGGGGTACTGCGCGGGTATATTGGGGGAAATTTGGCCATTGAAAGCCCCATTCTTTCTGTGGTCGATGCCCGTCGCGTTCGCTCAAACGCGAGTGGGACCGTTGATGCCCCGGCTAAAGCCTTCTAGCCGGGGCGTCTTGCTGCTTATCTTCAAAATAGATAACTAGTTAAAACAGGTCAACGGGCCGCCTGGAGGTGTGGACTATACAGGCGCTCTCTGACCAATCCTGACGCGGCCGCCGTTAGGATACTCCCGATAACGCCGTTTATGAGGAGTATCCGGGGGAGTTGCTGGCGTTCTGGCAGCCCCTAGTTTTTTCTAGAAGCTCTGGTCTGGTCTGGCAAATAGGAATTCCCCAAAATTTTCGCGCGCGGATCAAGGCCCCTGAGAGGCCGGCCGCGGCGAAGTACTGAAGATAGTTTGAGCAGCGTTGTTTGGGCTTCGACGGGCTGGTTCTTTCGGGGCAAGGCTCAACGGACGGCGGCGGGTTGGTTCGGAGCCTGTTGCTGGTGAAAACGCTTCGACGGCGTTTGAGCGCGTCCAGCGCGTTCAGCACACAAAAAGCCCTGGAGCTGGTCGGAACCAGTCGGGGCAACGGACAGGGAACGTCGAACGACAGCGCGGCCGCGCAACGGCACTACGGTAGCACGGCCGCGGCGGGTCAATGACGGACTACCGGACGGACGGGCTGCGCTCGGTAGGTCGAGAACGACTTCGACGGGGTGGGGCAAGCGAGCAGGGCGGCGAGTGGTGCTGGCGGGGCGGTATCGGGACAAGGAAGAGGGCAGCGCGGGCCGCTCCACGGCCCAAGCGCAAGCCCTTCCTTCCTTCCCCTTAACCTTTGGGTAGTTAAGGGAAAGAAAGGGTAATTAAGGGGCGACAATCGGACTTTTCCCCTAACTGCTTGCCTTCACTGAGGTTGCGGCAAAAATGCAGGGTGCAAAGCGTCAGTGGTTGATGAGTAAAGTGTCAGTGGTTGATGAGCAAAGCGTCAGTGGTTGGTGAGCAAAGCGTCAGTGGTTGATGAATTCGTCCGCTTGGGCATCGACCAGGACGTTCCGGCCAAAGATGTGGTATTGCTCGTTCTTTCCTCGGCCGTCCCTGTGCAGCTCGATTATCCCGTCCGCGTCGAGCTGCTCGAAGGCTGCCAGCGCATTCCTGCGATTTTCTCGCGGCTCCGGATTGATTCCGATCAGTTGAGCAAGCTGGTATTTGCTCAATCCTCGCACATAGCGAGTGGCGGGATTGTCCACCATCTTGGTTTTAGACCGTATGGGCTTGCCTCCTTTGCCGCGGCGAAACGTCCCATCTTCGGCCGTCAGCACTTGGCCGATTAATCGAGTGATGGGCTGGCCGTCCCGCGCGGATTGGTGCATGAGGTCGCAAGCGGACAGGTAGGCACGGTAGATCGGGCCGGATATACACCGATAGTGGCAAAGGGTTTGCTAGTCGATCCGTGCGCCGTGTGCGGCCGCGCTCGGGATCCGGACTATAAACTGAGCGTATGGGTCCTTGGGAGTGAGGGGGATTACACTGGCATTGACCACCTGTACCAGCCCGACCCCCTCAATCTCGATCCAGCCCAGCTTGTTGAGTTCGTACAGGGCTGCAGGAAGGCGTTCCCAGTCGCGGCCGCGGTTGGTCCAGCCGTTGGGGTGGGGGTGTAGCCATTGGATCAGCTCCTCAGTCGGTATCTCGAAACTGTGCCATTGGCCGTCGCGGTCGGCTATGTCCGTGTACAGGAGTACGCCAACCATCAGGTGCAAGTCCCATTGACCGCCTCGGCCTGGGCGCTTGTCAGGCCCTCCAGCTCGTCGGTAGGTGTTGAGTAGCCAGCCAAGGGCCAACTGCTGGCCGGGCGGTGGTCCTATCAGATAGGGCGTTTCGATAAGCTGGAGCTGGTCGGGCTCCTTCGGTTTACGTTGGAGCGCGGGTAAGCTGGCCTTGTTCTTCGGGCGGAACGGATCGGCAGGCTTGGGCCGTGCTTGCCATGCCCTGACCAGTGGCGCGAGTGGGTGAGGCGGTAGTCGATCGCGGTGAACCTTGCACCAAGTGGTTTGCATCTGCTCCAAGCTGAGGATCAAGGGTGCTTCGACCAACTCGCCGGTCTTTTCGTCAAGGATCGAGGCGGTAAACGCTACTCGTCCCGTTACGCCATTGCCGTCGATCAGGGCCACGACTAGGCGGTTCGGTTCGGTTGGCCCAGCCGGGTCTGCGACCTGTATCCACTGCCAGCGGTTGGCCCTCGGGTCGCCGTCGTGATAGTCGTAGCTATCGAGAGGGGGCAAGAAAGCGGCCACGTGGTCGGCGGCCTTGGCTTTGTCCTCCTCGGGTATCTTCCAAGTCCAGCCGCACAGGTCGGCCTCGGTGGGTATCTGCTCGTTGGGACACTCGGCGTTGTGCGCTTCGGCCCAAGCTACACGGGCAAGGGCTTCGAGCACGTCGGTGGGGCTGGTGGCTTCGAGCAGGGCCTTGTCGAGGGCTTGGGTTTGTTGGCGGGCTTGGGATGGTGTCGATCGGCGGTCGAGGCTTTGGCTTCACGCCTCAAGCGTTCCTCACGCTGGGTGGGGATTTCCTCGCCCCAACCCTTTGATCGGCGGGACACGTCTTGCTTTCTGGCTTCGCGCTCGTGCTCGCGCTCCTGTTGGTACTGCTCAAGCTGCTCGTCAGTAGTAGGCCGTTCTTGGTGGGCCCGGGCGTCGGTTCGGGCTGTTTCAGTGCCGGGGGTGGTGTTGTTGTCGAGGGCTTTGCGCACGACCTCGAGGGCGCGGTCGGGGCCGTGCTGGTCATAGTTGGCTTGATATATCTCGGTCAAGTTGTCGCGGCTGGCCCTCTCGAGGGCGTCCCAAGCCTCGCGCTTGGTCTTGGTCAATTCGTTCCAAAAGGGGGGCTTTTGCTGCATGGTTAAAGCTCCGCTCTAAAGCGCACCAACTCGGCGCGGGCAACAACCAGAGCGTAGCGGTTCAAGAGAGGCGGCCAACTCGCGGCACGGGTTGGTGCTATATGTGTCGTCGAGGAGCCGCTACACTCGCTTGTTCCCATAGGATAGCAGGTTAAGGGCGTTCAAGCGCGAATCGACGGCGGCCCCCCCGGGTGCTTGGCGCTTTGTGCGACGGCGTGGGCGGCTTAGGTTGGGTTTGAGAGCAGGCCCATCCCGTCGCCCCCGATACGGGCTGATAGGAAAAGACAAACCACTGGTGCAGAAAAGACACCACAACTCAGCATAGGTCATCAAATCTGCAAGGAATGAGGGATGTCGCAATGATTATACCATTCTGTCTGGCACTATCCTTTTTCGTGGCAGACCAAAGTAATGCTATCGAGAAGCCAGCCTCAGATCGAACGGCCTTGCAACGGGCGCTTAATCATGCTCGTCCAGGTGACACGATCATCATGGTAGCCCGCGACTGGACGGATCTCAGGTTAAAGGTCACGCGCTCAGGGGGGCAGGGAAATCCGATAACGATCCGCGCCCAAGAGCGGGGGAAGGTGAGATTGGTAGGAAACTCGAAGCTGGACATCCACGGCAGTTGGGTCGTCGTGGATGGTTTAACGTTTACGGACGGGTTTCCTTCTTCCATACCTATCGTACTCCGCGCAGGCACTACGCATTGCCGTATCACCAACTGTGCGATTGTAGACTACAATGCAGTCCCTGCCCATCCAGATCCTCCCACGTGGGTTTCAGTCAAGGGTACTCACCACCGGATTGACCACTGCTCATTTACTGGCCGGCGCGCCAAGACCGCATTGATGCGGGTCGCGTCGCAAGAAAACCCGGAGTACCATCGCATCGACCACAACTATTTCGGGCAATTTGAATTAATCAGAATAAATGGGGCGGAGACGATCCGCATTATAGCCACCGACTCACTGCGCCATGCGCCCTCACGGACGGTTGTTGAGTACAATATGTTCGAGGAATGCGATGGAGAAGACGCCGAGATTATCAGCAATAAATCCAGCGAGAATATTTTTCGGGGCAATACCTTTGTGCGGTCTATGGGATACCTAACACTGCGCAAAGGCGACAACAGCATCGTCGAGGGCAATTTCTTCTTAGGCTATGGTAAGCCCAAAACAAGGGGCGTCAGAGCACTGGGTAAAGGCCATCGCGTGTCCAATAACTATTTCGAGGCGCTTTCTGGCCGCGCCCTCACAGACCCGTATGGCACCTGTTGTCAATGGGGAGGCAATCAGATCGTTGAAAAGCCCCAAGCGAAAAGACCAACGATGACCGGCGAGGATGGACGAGTCTACCGAGCACTCAGAAGGGAAGATGTTGGGCCGTTTGGACCGCTAGGTAGATAACCTCGCGATAATTTCAAAATAGCCCACTACCTGAAATTGACACAATTTCCGCGTTCCACTATTCTTGCGCGCTAGAGACCATCGGGACGGTCCCCGGTCTTGGTTGCAGGGGCGTTGCACGGCCCTAGTGCCGCGGAGAAATAAATGAAAATCGTCGGGTACAGCGACCGTTTCAGTGTGCGGCCCGGGCAGACTATACGCTTTATGGTCAGCAGCGAAGCGCCCGCGTACCGCGCCCAACTCGTGCGCCTGCGGCATACGGACGCCAATCCCGAGGGTCCCGGCTGCAAAATCGAAGCGCTCGCATCCTCGATCAGCGGTGAGTACCCGGGCCGGTACCAGGCCATCCACAGCGGCTCGTACGCGGCCGTGCTGCACCACCCTTTGTTGAATTGCCCCAATGGGTTTACCCTGCGGGCGTGGATCTACCCCACCACGCCGCAAAAGGGCCTGCAAGGGCTGTTGACCAAGTTGTCCGGCCAATCGGGCTATGGCCTCTTTATCGATGAGGACGGGTCGCTGGCCCTGTGGGTCGGTGATGGGACGCGGCTGGAAAAAGTGAGCACCGGCGTGGCCTTGCACCCAGCTCAATGGCACTATATCGCCGCCAGCTACGACGCGGCCACTGGCGCAGTCTGCCTCTACGAGGAGTTGCAGTCCAACTGGCCGGTGGCCCGTGCCCGAGCAAGGGTCTGCAAAACCATCCGCCCCTTGGCTGTGGGAGAGAATGAGGAAGATTTGCTGATGGCCTGCGCTGCAGCGGGGCCGGTGGCCACCCACCACTTCAATGGCAAGATCGACAATCCGCAGCTCTACGGACGCGCTCTCTCCATGGTGGAGGCCGACGCCGACACCCCGATCGCTAGCTGGGACTTTTCCCTAGATATCGGCGCGGAAATAGTGCGCGACACCGAGGCCAACCAACTCCACGGCCACACGGTCAACCTGCCGACCCGGGCCGTGACCGGGCACAACTGGACCGGCGACGAGGCGGATTTCAAAGTCGCCCCCAGCCAGTACGGGGCCATTCACTTCCACGACGACGATCTCGAAGACGCCCAGTGGGATGCCGCCTTTGAGTGGACCGTGCCCTCAGACTGGCCGAGCGGCGTGTACGCGGCCCACTTGACCAGCGCCGACGCCGAGGATTACCTGCCCTTTATCGTCGTCCCCGCAAAGGCCCAGGCCCGCATCGCCTTCCTCGCGCCCACCCTCACGTACCTGGTCTATGCCAACCAGCGCTTTAACGATCCGATCCGCGCCATGCTGGACCTGCGCGCAAGCAGCGACACCACCCCGCAAGACCAGTACATGCAGGACCAGCGGCTCTTGAGTTGTTACGACCTGCACAGCGACGGCACGGGTGTCTGCTATTCGTCGCGCCGGCGGCCGATCGTCAATTTTCGTCCCCTGTACCGCATGCCCTCTCGCTCCTTGGCCGCGGACTGGCCCCGCCTGCTCAACGCCGATCTCCATCTGCTCGACTGGCTGGACACCAAGGGCTTTGCCTACGATGTGATCACCGACGACGAGTTGCACTGCGAAGGCAGCGAGTTGTTGGAGCCGTACCAGGTGATCCTCACCGGCACGCATCCAGAGTACTGGACGGCGTCCATGCTCAAAGGGCTGGAATCGTACCAGGCGGGCGGCGGCCGCCTGATGTACCTGGGCGGCAACGGCTTCTACTGGATCGCCTCCTTCGATCCCCGGCGTCCGCACATCGTCGAAGTCAGGCGCTGGCGAGGCTCGCGCGCCTGGGAGGCCGCCCCCGGCGAGTGCTTTCACAGCACCACGGGCGAGATGGGTGGCCTCTGGCGCTTTCGCAACCGGGCACCGCAAAAAATGGTCGGCGTTGGTTTTACCTCCCAGGGCGGAGGCCGCAACCGCCCCTATAGACGGCAGCCGGACAGTTTGGACCCGAAGGCGGCCTTTATCTTTGCGGGCCTGGCCCCCGGGGAATTGATCGGCGACTTTCCCGCCTTGGTCTTGGAACACGGCGCTGGCGGCTTTGAAATCGACCGGATCGACCGCGGCCAGGGTACGCCCGACCACGCCCTGTTGCTCGCTGCGGCCGAGGGCTTCACCGACCTGTACCAGGTGGCCATTGAGGACCAGTTGGTCTCGGCCCCCAATACCGGCGGCAGCCAGAACCCTCTGGTGCGGTCCGACATGGTGTACTTTGAAGGCCCCAAGGGTGGCGCGGTGTTCTCGGTGGGTTCTATTAGCTGGTGCAGTTGCCTTTCGTACAACTGCGGCGACAACAATGTCTCCCGCATCACTGAGAACGTGTTG
The DNA here is from genome assembly GCA_965261395.1 of Candidatus Latescibacterota bacterium. Lineage (GTDB taxonomy): Bacteria > Latescibacterota > UBA2968 > UBA8231 > UBA8231. The sequence continues at coordinate 6,396,804 of OZ253462.1, read as the reverse complement.
CGCCGCTTTGCAGAAATGGATTGATATGGCGGTAGCAGGTCCCCTCATCCGCAACCCGGCCAAGGAAATTCTCCGCAGCGGTGGTCCGCTCTTTGGCTTCAATGTCTTCGAGTCGCTACGTCCTTCGGTGATCAAGATCGCGGCTCAGGCGGGGTACAATATGCTGCTGGTCGAAAACGAGCACGTGATCCACAACGACGAAACCCTGACCAACTTCCTGGTCATGGCCCGGGACAACGGCCTTTGTCCGGCGGTGACGGTCCTGGTGCCCGAGCGGCCCTTTGTATCGCGGCTGCTCGATGCTGGCGCGCTGGGGGTCTGCCTCTCCCACGCCGAAGAGCCCGAGCAAGTGGCGGCACTGGCGCGCTGGATGAAATACGCGCCGGACGGGGAGCGGGGGCTGGCCATGGGTGCCAATGCGGAGTACGCCGCGGTCGAGGCGGCCCGCTATTGCCGCGAGGCCAACGAGGCCACGATGCTCATCCTCAAAATCGAGTCCTGGCGCGGCGTCGAAAACGCCGAGGCCATGCTCGACAACGAATGGGTGGACGCCGTAGTATTTGGCCCCGGCGATCTGGCGGCGACCATGGGTTTTCACGGCGATTGGCAACACCCGGAAGTGGTGCGGGCCATGGAGCGCGTCATCGAGATCGCCCTGGCTAGGGGAATCGCCACCGAGCCGGCGATTTATCCGCATAACCGCCAGGAGTACCTAGACCAGCGCCGGGCCGGTATCCAGCTAGTGGGACGCTTCCGCCACAGCGAATACGACCTGCTCCGCGACGGTGCGGTGCAAGCTTTTTCCATATACCGAGAGGATGCAGATGACCGCTAAAGTTACGGTTGGCCTCACCCGGGATTTCTTCGACGCGGAGGGGAACTTCAACCTGCCCGGCCCCGGCTTGGAATTATTCGCTGAAATGCCCGGGATCCAGTACCGAATATTGGCCGAGCAGCGCGCGGAAATCGCCCCCGAGCAAGTGCGCGGCTGCGACGCGGTCATCTCGGGCGCGTCCCGCTGGAGCGAGCGCTCCTTGGTTGGCAACGACCAACTCGTGGCCGTGCTCCTCACCGGCGTCGGGTACGACCACATCGATGTCGGGGCCCTGACCCGGGCCAATGCCATGCTCTGCTTGGCTCCCGACGCCGTGCGCCGGCCCATGGCCTGCACCATCATCACCTTTATGCTGGCCCTGGCCACGCGCCTGCTCAACAAGGATCGGATCACCCGCGAGGGGCGCTGGGCCGATCAGCGCCTCTACCGCGGCGAAGGGCTGACCGGCAAGACGCTCGGTTCCATTGGCGTGGGCAATATCGGGCACGAGCTGTTTCTGCTGGCCAAGCCCTTTGGCATGCGGCATTTGGGCTGCGATCCCAAGCTGAGCGAGGAGGATGTGGCCGATGTGGACGTGGAACTGGTCGCTATGGATACCCTGCTGGCCGAGGCCGACTTCGTTAGCATCAGCGTCCCGCTCAGCGAGCAGACTCGCCATCTGATCGGCGAGCGGGAACTGAACTTGATGAAGCAGACGGCGTACCTGATCAATACTTCGCGGGGCCCCGTCGTCGATGAGCAAGCCCTGATACGGGTCCTGCAGAGCGGGCGCATCCGCGGCGCTGGGCTGGATGTATTTGAGCAGGAGCCCGTCGCTGCGGACAATCCCCTCCTCAAAATGGACCATGTCGTGGTTTCGCCGCACTCCCTGTGCCACACCGACGAGTACTACATGCAGGCCTGGGGGGGCAGACTCGGGCAGGTGGCGCGAATTGGGCGCGGCGAAATCCCCGAGCACGTGGTCAACAGAGAGGTGCTGGAAAAGCCCGGATTGCGGGCAAAACTCGAGCGGTTGCAAAGGAGGTGATTATGATAGACAAAATTAAAATGGGCGTAATCGGTTGCCGAGTTGGCAGGGCTTGGGTGGCAGGTGCCCGAGCCGGCGAAGATACCATCGCCTGGGCGGTCGCCGATCTGGATCGAGATTTGGCTCGACGGGTCGCCGAGGAGCACGATGTCGCCAAAGTCTATGGCGACTATCGAGAGCTGCTCGCCGATGACGAGGTTGAAGCCGTTGGAGTCGCCACCGCACCCGATGTGCGGAAGCCGATGGTCATTGAGGCGCTGGAGGCGGGAAAGCACGTGTTGGTGCAGAAGCCGCACGGTCGCAATGCCGCCGATGTCGCGGAGATCAACGCCGTTGCAGCAAGCACTGGAAAAATGCTCGTGTACTCCTACTTCATGCGGCACCAAGCGGAGAACAAAGAGAACCGTCAAATCATCGCCGCTGGCAGGATTGGGCGCGTGTACCACGCGCGCGTCCACTACCACTATCGCGAGCGTGGAGTCAATTATGAGCCGCCGCCGGGCAGGAGCTGGCTATATCGGTGGGGTTTTAAGGGCGGTGCATTGGGCCAACACGGTTCGCACTATCTCGATCAGGCCTGGTTTTTACTGGGTTGTCCGCAACCCGAATGGGCCTTTGCCATCAGCCATAGCGCGTTTCCAACGACCCTCGAAGTGGAGCGTCACTCCGAGGATTACATGAGTTTTCTGGTGGGCTGCGCCGGCGGTATGACCATTCAGATGGATACTTCCGCGGTCATTCCCACCTGGGCGGACCGGGTGTGGGATTTGCGCTTGCGCATCCTAGGGACGGATGGCACCATTGAGATGGAATCCACTTCGCTGCCCGAGGGCAAGAGACGTTCGGGGACGCGCCGGTTGCTGGGTGCCATCTACACGGAAGGCGACGATTCCGCTGGTGAATTTGTGGAACACGGCGACGGTGATTTCAACGCGGAGATCCGCGATTTTGCCGGCGCGATTCGCGGTGCCCAGCCGCCCGATGTCTCTCCCGCTGAGGCGCTGACCTTCATGAAGTTGCTGGACGCGATTTACGCGAGCGCGGAAACGGGCGCAAAGGTGCCAATCGACAATTGACGCAAGCAATACAAATCGCTCGCCTCACCGAAATATCCAGCCCGGCCAGCGCGGTTGCTGCCGAGAGCTGGGGAGTACTCAAGGGCAAGTTCGCCGAATAGATTGATTTACTATTCCCACTTTGTTTGCACGTGTGGATAGGCGCGCAGCCGTTGGTCGGCACTGATCAGCACCAGACTGTGCACTCGCGCTGTGGCGACGATCATTTGGTCGGCCGGGTCTTTGTGGAAGGAACCAGGCAAATGCGCCGATTCGAGGGCTATATCCACCGAAAGAGGCAGAAGCTCTATAAACGGGGCTTGGGTGGCGCGCTCTACCCACTGGCGCACAGGCATAGATAAATGCAAGAGCCCCTTGGACTCTTTTTTTGCCACTTCCCAAGGACTGATCGCCGCTAGCCCAAAGGGCAGGTGATCCGGCTCCATCAGCACCGTTCTTATAGGATCGGGCAGTTTTTCCGGTGCCTCCAAGGCCCAGATCCACGCATTAGTGTCGAGCAAGTACTTCACTGGCAAGCTTCCCAATCATCCTCGCCGAGCGGCTCATCCCAACCGGGCTGGTACGCGACCGTACCTCGGAGCGAGCCGAAGAAGGATTGGGGGTCGGGTTTGGTCTCTGGCTCAGGGGGGACGATGCGCGCTACGACCTTGCCGCGATTGGTCAACTCCACGGTCTTGTATTTGGTGCCGACTTCGCGCACGACTTGGGTGCATTTGGCTTTGAACTCACTGATGGACATCTGCATGGTCTCAACTCCTGACTATATAGTCATTTTATATGACCATATTAAGCCGTACACCTCTTATTGTCAACAATCTCCGCTTTATTGACACAATTTCCGTGTTCCACTATTCTTGCGTTATAGAGATCGTCACGGACCGTTCCCGGTCCTCGTTGGCACCTATATTTTGCGGATATTGGAGGTCTTAGGATGAAGAACATCACTATCACCCTACCGGAGGATGTCGCCCGGTGGCTGCGGGTCAAGGCTGCCGAAAACGAGCGCAGCGTCTCCAAATGGCTGGCCGAACTGCTGGAAAGCATGCAGCGCCAAGAAGACGAGTACGAGGTCGCAATGGAACGCTTTTTGACGCGGGCGCGGAAACCCCGAAAAATCGAGTGGATCGACGGGCGCAAGCCGACGCGGGAGGAACTGTATGACCGGCCCGGTCTTCGTTGACACCAACGTATTCGTCTATCTGCACGACGACTCGGAACCCCAAAAGAAAACTCGCGCGGACGAGTGGATCTCGCTGCTCGTACGTGGCCGCTCTGGTCGCGTGAGTTTTCAGGTTCTGCAGGAACTCTACTCCACCCTCACAAGCAAGCGGCGGCTGAAGGTCGATGTGGCAGAGGCCCGATTAATCGTACGGGAACTGGTGGTGTGGCAACCGATAGCCATTGACATAGCGATGCTGGAACGAGCTTGGGTCTTGCAGGACCGCTTTCCCTTGTCTTGGTGGGATGCGCTCATCATCGCCGCCGCGCAGACTTGCGAGTGCAAGGTTCTGCTGACCGAGGACCTGCAACACGGCCAAGAGTTCGGCGCGGTTCAGGTGGTCAATCCGTTTGCCTCGCCGGACCGAACGCCGGAAGAGATACTGGCAGCCTTGGCGGTGTGAGCGCCCGCCTCTATCCTCCATAGTCAGAAAAACGCCTCCTGAGCGCCCCGCTACACCCCCATCGGCCGCGGCCCGCCCGTCGCCCAATCCAACAGCTCGACGGTGTGGACGACCGGGACCTCGGCGCCGGCGGCAATTTGTTCCATGCAGCCGATGTTGCCCGCCGCCACTATCTGCGGCGCAACGCTGGCGATGTGCTCTACTTTGCGCGCTTGTAGCTGTTGTGCCAACTGGGGGCGCAGCATGTTGTACGTGCCCGCGCTGCCGCAGCAGATATGACCCTCGGGTACCTCGACGACCTCAAAGCCCGCGGCCTTCAGCAGTTGCCTCGGCGGCTCGGTGACGTGCTGGCCGTGTTGGAGGGAACAGGCGTCGTGATACGCCACCTTCAGGGCCGGCGCGTGATTGGCCGCGCCCAACCCCAATTGCGCCACCACCTCGGAAACGTCCCGCACCCGCTCCACTACCGCCTTGGCCTTGTCGGCCCACTGGGGATCGTGGCGAAAGATGTGATCGTATTCTTTGATGGCCGTGCCGCACCCCGACGTGTTGAGCACAATCGCGTCCAAGCCCGCTTCCAGCTCGCGATGCCAAACCGCAATGGCGCGCTGCATTAGCTTCAGACTGCGCTTGCGCTCTCCCATGTGAAAAGTCAGCGCGCCGCAACAGCCCATATCCGGCGGAATGACCACCTCGGCCCCCAACCGCGTCAGCAGCCGCACGGTCGCGTCGTTGATCTGCGGTCCCAACACCTGTTGGACACATCCGGTGAGCAGGGCCACGCGCAGCCGCGTCGCGCCCTCGGCTGGCACGACTCCGGGCCGGGCTACAGCGGCCGGTCGCGGCAATCGCTTGGGTGCCATAGCCAACAGCGGCCGCATGGCGCGGGGCATCAGGAAGGAGAATGCGCGACCCACGCCAGACATTTTGAGCGCCAAGCGCATGCGGCCGGGGTAGGGCAGCATCCGCGTCAGCAGGGCGCGCAGCAGGCGGTCCATCAAGGGCCGCTTGACGAGCTGATCGAGCCGTGGCCGGGCCATTTCCAAGAGGAGCGAATAATCTACGCCGCTCGGGCAGGTGGTTTCGCACGCGAGGCAGCCGAGGCAGTTGTCGATGTGTTCGACCGTCTGCCGGCTTGGGGGGATTTCCTCTTCGAGCATGCTTTTGATGAGGTAAATGCGGCCGCGCGGCCCTTCGAGTTCGTTGCCGGTGAGCAGGTAGGTGGGGCAGGTGGCATTGCAAAAGCCGCAGTGGACGCAGGTGCGCAAGACCTTTTCGGATGCTTCAACCTCTGGGTCTTGCAGCAGATGGGGGGGAATGGTCGTGCGCATAGGTCAGCTCAGTTCGTCCCGCAGCCAGCGCGTTAGGGCCTTGTCCGGCGCGCTAACTTCCGCGAGCGATGTGTAGTAGTAGGTTTCCCAGCCGTCTTCTGGCAGGCCGGTGAACAGCATCAGGTTCAGGGGGTAGTTCTCGGAATCCGTGCAGCGGCGGAAGTCATCGCGAAAGAGGAAGGTCGGCTTGCCGAGGGCAATGGCCGCTCCCAACTCGACCATCACCCCTTCATCCGGCGGCGTCCCATTGACAATGGCGAAGATCGCGTCGGCCTCGACCACGTCGCGCAAGTCAGCTTGGCCGACTTGGTAGGCCCAGCCCGGCGCGGAAAAATCGACTTGGTTGTTGCGGGCAAAAGGCTCCCAGACCTCAGCTCCCAACGCCTCTAATGCAGAGACGAACTGGGGCAGGAGCCGCTCCTTCCACTGGAGCGAGAATCCATACGGGCTGGCGAGATAGAGGGTCTTTTTCATCGTACGCTCCGACGGTGTGCAGTGTGCGCCCTATATTCTGTATATAGGCAGTGCAACGCAAATGCTCATACATGCGAAACGAAGCGTCTCTTCATGGAAAAGCCGTCCCACATCCTCCGCGAGCATACTCCACTCGCTCCCCTCACCACTATGGGCCTCGGCGGCCCTGCGCGCTACTTGGCCGAGTGTACCTCCCTAGACGAGATGCGCTCCTGCTTGACGTGGGCGGCGGCTGAGGGCTTGCCCGTGCAAGTGCTCGGCGGCGGCAGCAACGTGCTTTTTGCCGATGCGGGATACAGCGGCTTAGTGCTCAAAGTGGGACTTAGCGGCGTGGTGTTCAATGGCGCAACCGTCGAGGTAGCGGCTGGCGAGGACTGGGATGGCTTTGTGCAGTGCTGTGTGGAGCGCGGCTTGGCCGGCGTGGAGTGTCTTTCGGGCATCCCTGGGTCGGTGGGTGCGACGCCCATCCAGAACGTGGGCGCGTATGGCCAAGAAGTAAAAGACACCATTGTGGAGGTGCGGGCGCTCGACCGGCAGACCTTGGAGGAAATCGCGTTTGCCCCTGCCGAGTGCGGCTTTGCCTACCGTCAGAGCCGCTTTAAAGGGGCCGACCGCGACCGCTTTATTGTGACCTCGGTGACGTATCGCTTGGATGATAGCGGCCAGCCGCAAATCCGCTACCCAGAGCTGCGCCGGCACGTGAACGACGGCCGCCCGACCTTGGCTATTGTGCGCGACGCTGTGCTTGGGCTCCGTCGCGGCAAGTCCATGGTCATCGACCCGCAAGACCCCAACTCCCGCTCAGTCGGCTCCTTCTTTTTAAATCCAGTCATTGACGCCGAGGCTTTTGCTGTGCTAAAGGACCGCTATCCCAATGTTCCGCACTTTCCCGATTCGGCTGGCGTCAAGGTTCCCGCCGCTTGGCTCGTCGAGCAAGCGGGATTTCACAAGGGGTTGCAAAGGGGCGGGGTTGGCATCTCAGAGCGACACGCGCTGGCGTTGGTAAATCGCGGCGGCACGACCCGCGAAGTTCTCGCTTTGGCCGGTGAGATTCGGGACGCGGTGGAGCAGACCTTTGGGATTCGTTTGGAGCGGGAGCCGGTGTTGGTGGAGGGTGGGGGATGAGTGAGGCTGCTGCTCGGCATAAAATCGACCAGTTGCTCGAAAACGCTGGTTGGCGATTCTTCAACGACGACAATGGACGGGCCAATATCCGCTTGGAGGCGCATGTCGCCCTCAAGCGCGACGACCTCGACAGCTTAGGCGATAATTTTGAGCGTTCCGGTCGAGGATTTGTCGATTTCCTGCTCATCGACGACCGGGGTTTTCCGTTGATCGTGTTGGAGGCCAAGTCCGAGGACAAAGACCCGTTGGTCGGTAAGGAGCAGGCCCGCCGCTACGCCCGCTCGCTGAACTGCCGCTTCGTCATCCTCTCCAACGGCAATCTGCACTACTTCTGGGACCTAGAGCGCGGTAATCCGCATATCATTACGGCGTTCCCATCGCCGGATTCGGTGGAAGGGTACAAACAGGTCGAGCCTAACTCACAGCGCCTGATCGATGAACGGGTTGGCGACGACTACATCGTCCTCACGCAGCGACCTAGCTATGCGGCGGAGGCTGGATGGCGCAACGAGGCCGAGCGTTCCGGATACATTCAGACGCACGGTCTGCGCTTTTTGCGCGACTATCAGCTACGAGCGATCTACCGTTTGCAGCGAGCCGTCCGAGATGGACGCGACCGGTTCCTGTTAGAGATGGCTACTGGCACCGGCAAGACGCTAGTGGCCGCCGCCGCCATCAAGCTGTTTCTCCGCACCGGCAACGCCCGCCGCGTCCTCTTTTTGGTAGATCGGCTGGAGTTAGAAGACCAAGCGGCGAGCAAGTCCTTCGTCCCGTACTTGGCGAACGACGTTGACACGGTCATCTACAAGGAGAAACGCGACGACTGGCGGCGGGCGCACATTGTGGTCACGACTGTTCAGTCGCTGCTGTTCAACAACAAGTACCAGTCGCTGTTTTCGCCGACGGACTTCGACTTGGTGATTTCGGATGAGGCGCACCGGTCCATCAGCGGCAACGCCCGCGCCGTATTCGATTACTTCGTCGGCTACAAGCTGGGACTGACTGCGACGCCCCGAGACTACCTCAGAGGCACCCAAGTGACCGGCCCGCATGTGCGCGACCCGCGCGAGGTGGAGCGCCGGTTGTTGCTCGACACCTACCGCACTTTTGGCTGCGAGAGTGGCGAGCCGACGTTCCGCTATTCGCTGCTCGACGGGGTGAGCGATGGGTATCTGATCAATCCTCGGGTCGTTGACGCACGAACGGAGGTGACTACCCAGCTTCTCGCCGATAAGGGCTTTGTGGTGTCTTTTACCGATGACGAAGGAGAACAGCAGGAGGAAGCGTTCAAAAAGCGCGATTTCGAGCGGGAGTTCTTCTCGGAAGCCACCAACGCGGTCTTCTGCCGGACCTTTTTGGAGAATGCGCTCCGCGATCCGATTAGCGGGGAGATTGGGAAGTCCATCGTCTTCGCGGTGAGCCAAGACCACGCGGCTAAGCTAACGCAGTTCTTCAACGAGATCGCCGACCGCATGTTTCCGGGCCAGTACCAGTCGGATTTTGCGATTCAGGTTACGTCGCATGTGAGGGATGCCCAGCAATTCACGGTCAACTTTGCCAACAACAATCTCTTGGGGTCCGGCAACTTTATGCGCGAGTACCGGACGAGCAAGGCGCGAGTATGCGTAACCGTCGGCATGATGACCACTGGCTACGACTGCACCGACATTCTCAATTTGGGCCTGTTTAGGCCGATATTCTCGCCGACGGATTTCGTCCAGATCAAGGGGCGCGGCACCAGAAAGCACAACTTCCTCGACCAGATGATAGGGCACCGCTCCACAGGCGATGACGCCGAGCCGGAGAAGACCACCTTCAAGCTGTTCGACTTCTTCGGCAACTGCCAATACTTCGAGAACGAGTTCAACTATGACGAGATATTGGAATTGCCTCGGCTGCGAGATAGAGGTAGAGAAGACGGGGACGATCCAAGGCCGGTTGTATATGCCGACACCTACGAGCACTTGGGAAGCGACTTTCTCTCGACGATCAAGCAAGAGCAGGTCGGCTCCGAGGGGATGAGAATTGATCGGATGTTCTTCGACCGCTTTGCCGACGAGGTGCGCGACAACGACTTCATTGCCCAAGCTATTGAGGCGGGGCAATGGGATCGCGCCATCGACTATGTGAATCAGGAAGTCTTCGACAAGCCCGAGGAGTACTACTCCCTCGCCAAGCTGCGCCAAGCCGCTGCGGTGGATCGTCGCGTAACCTTGCGCGAGATACTGGAGAAGGTCTTTGACCTCATCCCGCGTTTTAAGTCTAGGGACGAGCTGCTTGAAGAGGAGTTCGCCAAATTTGTCGCTGATTACAAGCCCGACGAGGCCGAGTCCATCGCGGCGATTAGGGCGTACTTTAAGGCGTACCTGACCAGTGGACAGACCCGAGACATCATTGAGAATCGGAGCTTCGCCGAGCTGGCAACCAATTCGGCCTTTTCCTCCCGCGACTTTCGCGCGGTGCCGGAGCCGTACCGCAGGCTCGTTCCCGAGTATGTCAAGGATTACGTGTCCTTGAACCAGTTCGTCGCCTAGGAAGCCCCGCGATTAACGTATTTATCCGAAAAAACAGTGAATGGCACCCATTTTTTTCGGTTCATTCACGGATATTTGACAATATAGCGTGAATGGATTAATCAGATTACCCAAAATCCTGTAACTCACAGTCTGGACAATATGCTCGACACCGCTACCAAACGCCGCATTGACACGGCCCGCGACATCCTCGTCGGCAAGGTGCCCGATCCGAAAAGCCAAGTAGAGCAGATTACTATCGCGCTCATCTACAAGTTTATGGACGACATTGACGCTGAGAGCGAGGAGTTGGGTGGGCAGCGCACGTTTTTTGCCGGCGACTTTGCCCGTTATGGCTGGCCTCAACTGGTGCGCGCTGGCTTGGGCGGCCACGAGACCTTGAATCTGTACGCTGAGGCGATCACCCGGATGCCGGAAAATCCGGGCATTCCGCCGCTGTTCCGCGACATCTTCAACAACGCCTATTTACCCTACCGCGACCCGGAGACCTTGCGCGCCTTTCTCAAGGTCATCGACGAGTTTACGTACGATCACAGCGAGCGGCTCGGCGATGCTTTTGAATATCTGCTCTCGGTTCTCGGTTCGCAGGGGGACGCCGGGCAGTTCCGCACTCCGCGTCATATCATAGACTTCATTGTCGCCGTCGTTGACCCGAAGAAAGACGAAACTGTGCTCGACCCGGCCTGTGGTACTGCCGGGTTCCTGATTTCGTCGTACAAGCATATTCTCAAAGGCAATACCGACGACGAGGGTAACAATACGCTGACGCCGGACGAAAAAGGGACACTCGCGGCCAACGTTAGGGGCTATGACATTTCGCCTGATATGGTGCGGCTGTCGCTGGTGAATCTGTATCTGCACGGCTTTGTCGAGCCGCATATCTCCGAGTACGACACCCTGACCAGCGAGGAGCGCTGGAACGAGTATGCCGACGTGATTTTGGCCAATCCGCCGTTTATGTCGCCGAAGGGTGGTATTCGCCCGCATCGCCGCTTTTCAGTGCAATCCAAACGGAGCGAGGTGCTGTTTGTCGATTACATGGCCGAGCATCTGACGCCTACGGGGCGCGCCGGTATCATTGTGCCGGAGGGCATTGTCTTTCAGAGCCAGACCGCCTATAAGCAGCTACGCAAGATGCTGGTGGAGAATTATTTGGTGGCTGTCATCTCGCTGCCGGCGGGTGTGTTCCAGCCCTATTCGGGGGTCAAGACATCCATTCTGCTGCTGGACAAGGCGCTGGCGAACAAGACGGATCGCATTGCCTTTTTTAAGGTGGAGAACGATGGGTTTGATTTGGGGGCGCAGCGGCGGGAGATTGCGGAGAATGACTTGCCGCAGGTGAAGGAAGAGCTTGGCGAATATTTGGGGCGGCTGCGGGTGGGGGAGTCGGTGACGAGCGATGGGGTGGCGGAACCTAAAGTGGATTACACAACCGAGCTTGGGCTGATCGCCGAGAAGGAGAAGATTGCGGCGGGTGGGGAGTATAATCTGAGTGGGGAACGGTATCGGGAAACGACTAATTACGCCAGTATGAAGTGGTCGATGGTGGAGTTGGGTGAAACTGTAGAAATCTTGGATTCTCTGCGGCGACCGATAACCAAACACGAGAGAAGACCGGGGCCGTATCCTTACTACGGAGCGACGGGAGTCGTTGATTATGTTGATAATTACCTATTCGATGAACCTTTAGTACTTGTCGGTGAAGATGGAGCAAAATGGGGATCTGGAGAACAGAGCGCTTATGCTGTTGAAGGCAAGGTTTGGGTTAATAACCATGCACACGTCTTGCGGCCTAAACGAGAGCGTCTTCTCGACAGATTTCTGATTGAGATAATAAATTCTTTGGATTTGACACTGTATATTACTGGCGTCACGGTACCCAAGCTCAATCAAGCGAAGCTGAAGAGTATCCAAATCCCCCTGCCGCCGCTGGAAGTGCAGCGGGAGATTGTAGCGGAGATAGAGGGGTATCAGCGGGTGATAGACGGGGCGCGGGCGGTGATTGACAACTATCGGCCGCAGATTGTGGTTGATCCTGAGTGGCCGATGGTGAAGCTAGGGAAGGTATGCGAAAGACTTCAGTATGGTCTATCTGTACGACTAAATACAGAGAAGGCAGGCTACAAAACGTTTCGCATGAATGAGCTTGTGGAGGGGAAATGTGTTGACTGTGGGGATATGAAATGTGCCGATATTTCTGCTGAAGAGTTTGAGAAATATCGGCTTATTCGAGGTGACATCCTTTTCAATCGCACCAACAGCTTCGAGCATGTAGGACGGACAGGCATATTTGATTTGGAGGGAATATACTGTTTCGCGTCCTATTTGATTCGACTCTCTATATCCAAAGACTGCGCGAATCCATTTTACATAAATGCTTTCATGAACACTGAACGCTTTCAGGTTGGAATCAAGCAATATGCAAGCCGCTCCATCGGTCAGTCAAATATAAACGCAAAATCACTGGCTGCGTACCGCATTCCCCTACCGCCCATCACCAAACAGAATCAAATCGTCGCCGAAATCGAAGCCGAGCAGTCTCTTGTCGCCGCTAACCGGGAATTGGTAGAGCGGATGGAGGGGAAGATTCGGGTGGCGATTGGACGAGTGTGGGGGACGAGTAACATTGATAAACGGGATGGGGCCTGAAAACCCTAAAATCCTGTCTAGCCATGTGAATCACATCAAACCAGAAGACGGGAGGTCATGATGACCAGACAGTGGACAGCAATTATCGAACGAGAGGGCGATGACTACGTCGCCCTCTGCCCTGAGTTGGACATCGCTAGTCAGGGCGCAACCGTGACTGAGGCTCGGGAAAATTTGAAGGAGGCATTGGAGTTGTTTTTCGAGACAGCTTCAGCCACCGAGATTGAGCATCGGCTGCACGAGGAAGTGTACGTAACGCAGGTGGAGGTCGCGATTGGCTAGACTGCGAGTATTATCGGGCCGGGAAGTCTGTGGAATACTTGCGAATCACGGATTTACCGAGGTCCGGCGCAGGGGCAGCCATGTAATCATGCAAAAAGTCGAGTCCAGCAGCACTATTACCATCCCAGTTCCTGACCACAGGGAACTGCGGATGGGAACGCTGATGTCAATTATTAGGCAATCGGGGCTGCCCAGATCACTATTCGAGTAAAGTACATCATTTGCCGTTGTCCGCGCACAATTCGTCCTTGATGCGCGGATGGCGGGGAAGATTCGGGCGGCGATTGGGCGGGTGTGGGGTAGAGACGCGGATAGTGGAGGAAGTGAACCGTGATCTACTCGGCTTCATCTAACAGGTGCCTAAAGGCTTCGAGGCTCGGCACCTGTATGGCCGCCCGATGCAACTGCTTGAGGCGCTGCATATCGTCAATGGCCCCAATGCGAGCGGCCAACGGATCCGACGCGGCTAGTTCAAAGCGAATCTCCAGCACGTCGAGCAGATCTTCAACCGCGCGTTCTCGGCCTCCTCGCTCGATGCCTTGCTCAATGCCTTGTTCAAGGGCCTTTTCTGTGAAATACTGCACTACCGACGATTCGTACATGGTCGCCTCCGAGAAGATGGTCATAATCGTTTCTAATCTATACACCAAACCGCTCAAAATGGCAAGATCGGCCAAATAATTGGCCTTGACGGTCTCGTCCATCGGCACCTCTTGCGCCCGGTTGACACACTGGCGCAACCATGCCTCGGCATCCACCCCCACTGGCCGCTGCATCAACGGCGCAAACGGAAGCAAGCCCGAATACCCCGCGTCGAGCATGCGTTGGCCGTCTAGTTCACTCAGCCGAATCACTTTGTATTGCACCAAGACGCGGTAGCCGTGCCGCTCTTGGAGATAGTGCCCCGGATCGTTCCGGCCGGCGTCGGGACGCAGATAGATGACGTTGGAGTAGATGGGTAGGCCGTGTTGTTCGATACCGCGCCCGATATAGCCGGCCATGCGCTGCGGCATGGGCGGTTTGCTGTCGGTGGTTTGAAACTCGTGATGGACTAGCGATTCCTCGTCGCCGACTTGTACGCGGATGAGGCTGTCGGTGCGGTGGGCTTCGACGGTGGGTTGTTCGGTGTCGATGACGTCGAGGATTTCGACGTCGTCTTGGTGGAGGGCGAAGCGGGCGAAGTCGTGGGGGTAGGTGTGGATGAGATGTTTGGCGATGGTGTCGAATTCGGCCATGAGTCATGCCTTGGGTTGCGGATGGGGTGGTATCCGCAACGGGCAAGAATCGTGCCACGGCGGCGGTTCAGAGGGGCGGAGGGGATATGAGGCGTTGGAGTGTCGCGGAAGGGATACAGGGATGGGGGGATTGGGGACAAAAGCTGCGTAGTAACGTCAGTTACTAACTCGGTTTTCTCATCCACGATTAATGCATTTATCCCAAAAGACCGTGAATAGCTCCCATTTTTCGCGGTTCATTCACGGATATTTGACAATATATAGTGAATACGATACAATAACGACATGGCGACCACACAGCCGATAAAAAGCCGCATCCAAGACTTGAAACGAACGTACGATACCTTGCGCCAAGGCAAGGAATCGCTGCTGTCGATGATCGACGAAGTGGAGATCCCCGAGAGCGTGTACAACTCGAACGCGATTGAGAATTCAACTCTTACCCTTGAGGAGACAGAGAAAATCCTGTTGGAGCAGATGTTGTCCCGAAACGTGTCTGTGCGGGAAGTCTTCGAGGCGAAAAATCTAGCCCGCGTCACGGAATACAAACGCACCAAAGCTAAAGACAGTGAACTGAACAAAGACCTGATACTACTCTTGCATCAGATGCTCATCGACGGCATTAATGATGCCATCGCCGGACGCTTTCGCGAGCAGGGGGAATACGTGCGGGTGGGGACTCATATCGCGCCGGCACCCGAGCATGTGGAGCGCATGATAGATGACATCCTCGTCGAGTATTCCAGCGACCTTGGCACCTACTTCCTCGATAAGATTGCCCGATTCCACTTGGATTTTGAGACCATCCATCCCTTTTGCGACGGCAATGGCCGCTTGGGGCGGGTTTTCATCAATTTTCAACTTATCCAGCTCGGACTGCCGCGCCTTATTGTCCGCAACTCGGAAAAGGAGCGGTACTATCAGGCGTTCAGGGACTATGGGGACCGCCAAACGACTAGGACGATGGAAGATATTATGGCGTTGGCGCTCGTAGAGTCGCTGCATAAGAGGCTGAGCTATTTACAGGGGGAGGCCATTATCCGGCTGTCGGATTATATCAAACAGCATGGGCTCTCGGCACCTGCGGTCACCAACGCCGCCCGTCGCCAGACCATTCCCGCTTTCCGCGAGAAGGGGGTGTGGAAGATCGGAGAGGGATTCGTTTACCGGACCTAATATGCTCGACACCGCTACCAAACGCCGCATTGACACGGCCCGCGACATCCTCGTCGGCAAGGTACCCGATCCCAAAAGCCAAGTAGAGCAGATTACCATCGCGCTCATCTACAAGTTTATGGATGATATTGACGCCGCGAGCGAGGAGATGGGCGGGCAGCGCACGTTTTTTGCCGGCGACTTTGCCCGCTATGGCTGGCCGCAACTGGTGCGCGCTGGTTTGGGCGGCCACGAGACTTTGAGTCTGTACGCCGAGGCGATCACCCGGATGCCGGAAAATCCGGGCATTCCGCCGCTGTTCCGCGACATCTTCAACAACGCCTATTTGCCCTACCGCGACCCAGAGACTTTGCGCGCCTTTCTCAAGGTTATCGACGAGTTTACGTACGATCACAGCGAGCGGCTGGGCGATGCCTTTGAATATCTGCTCTCGGTTCTTGGCTCGCAGGGGGATGCCGGGCAGTTCCGCACTCCGCGCCATATCATCGACTTCATTGTCTCCGTCGTTGACCCGAAGAAAGACGAAACCATTCTCGACCCGGCCTGCGGTACTGCCGGGTTTCTGATTTCGTCGTACAAGCACATTCTCAAGTCCAATATTGACGACGAGGGTAACAGTACGCTGACGCCGGACGAAAAAGGGACCCTCGCGGCTAACTTCAAGGGGTATGACATTTCGCCTGATATGGTGCGGTTGTCGCTGGTGAATCTGTATCTGCACGGCTTTGTCGAGCCGCATATCTCCGAATACGACACCCTGACCAGCGAGGAGCGCTGGAACGAGTATGCCGACGTGATTTTGGCCAATCCGCCGTTTATGTCGCCGAAGGGTGGCATCCGTCCGCACCGTCGTTTTTCAGTGCAATCCAAACGCAGCGAGGTGCTGTTTGTCGATTACATGGCCGAGCATCTGACGCCTACGGGGCGCGCCGGTATCATTGTGCCGGAGGGCATTGTCTTTCAGAGCCAGACCGCCTATAAGCAGCTACGCAAGATGCTGGTGGAGAATTATCTGGTGGCTGTTATCTCGCTGCCGGCGGGCGTGTTCCAGCCCTATTCGGGGGTCAAGACATCCATTCTGCTGCTGGACAAGGCGCTGGCGCAAAAGACGGACAGCATTGCCTTTTTTAAGGTGGAGAACGATGGGTTTGATTTGGGGGCGCAGCGGCGGGAGATTGCGGAGAATGACTTGCCAAAGGTGAGGGAGGAGCTTGGCGAATATCTGGGGCGGCTGCGGGCGGGCGAGTCGGTGCTAGCCGGTGGTGTGGCGGAACCTAAAGTGGATTACACAACCGCGCTTGGGCTGATTGCCGAGAAGGAGAAGATTGCGGAGGGAGGGGAGTATAGTCTGAGTAGGGAAAGGTACCGGGAGAATGAGCGTAGCGAACATTCATTTCCTCTGGTTTCTCTAGGTGATTCAGAGCTTTTTTGCATTGAAAGCGGTGGTACGCCGAAGTCCAGGGTAGAGGAATACTGGGATGGGGGCGTACCGTGGGCTACATTAGTCGATTTACCGCCAACTGAGCTTGTCGCTGAGATTAGAACTACGCAGCGCACAATTAGCGAGATCGGCCTTGCTAAATCGTCAGCGAAGCTGATTCCAGAAAACTCCGTTATTGTTTCAACTCGTGCCACTATAGGTCGAATTGGCATCAATCGAATACCGTTGGCTACGAATCAGGGGTTCAAAAATATTATTATCAAAAACCCATCGCGGGCGATACCTGAATATATTGCTCTCGCTATGACGGAACTCGTGCCCACTATGAATGCTTGGGCCAGTGGCACGTTCAAAGAAATTTCCAAATCAAAATTTTGTGAGCTGAAAATTCCCCTGCCGCCTCTGGAAGTGCAGCGAGAGATTGTGGCGAAGATTGAGGGGTATCAGGGGATGATAGACGAAGCGTGGGCGGGGATTGCATTTTTCAGATCAACTATTAGCAGATACGGAAAGGAGCAAAGGCAGATGAGTGCCCCTAAAGCCTTTATGTCATACTCATGGGATGATGATCAGCACAAGGAGTGGGTCGCAAAATTGGCGACGAATCTTCGAGATGACGGCGTCGAAACAATCCTCGATCAGTGGCATGCCGTACCGGGAGATCAGCTACCAGAGTTTATGGAAAGACATATCCGCGAGAACGACTATGTACTGATCGTTTGTACTGGCTTTGGTGCATGAATTGGTGTTTTTTTCGGTTGATCGGTTGAATAAAAACAGGCTCCTCAGTAGATTGAGCACGACTTTCGCCAAAAAACCCATGCTTTCTCGTCCAAGGAACCTGTCATGGCCAACCTATCGTCTTGCCCCTCTTCCGTCAAGCCTGGTCGCTCGCCTCGCCGTCGCTCCAACGTCGTGTACCGGGTACGTAATTGGGCCGACTATGAGGCCGGGCTGCAACAGCGCGGTAGTCTGACGGTGTGGTTCACGCCCCAGGCCGTCGAAGCTTGGTATTATCAAGGGCCGCCTCAGCGGGGGGCGCAATATACCTTTTCGGAGGTCGCCATCCAAACGGCGTTGACGCTGCGTCTTTTGTATCACTTGCCCCTACGCCAAACCGAGGGGTTTGTCGCTTCGGTGTTGGCCCTGATGGGCTTGGATCTGCGGGTGCCCGATCACACGACCCTGTCGCGCCGTCAGGCGGGTTTAGCCGTGGCGTGGCCGCCCCAGCGGGGAGACCAACCGATGCACTTGGTGGTGGATTCGACCGGGCTGAAAGTGTATGGCGAAGGCGAATGGAAGGTGCGTCAGCACGGCTGGAGCAAGCGGCGCACGTGGCGCAAATTGCACCTCGGGGTTAATGAAGCCACCGGCGAGATCGTCGCGCAGACCTTGACGACGAATAGCCACGATGATGCGGGGCAGGTGGAGCCGTTGCTGGCACAGATCGAGGCCCCCGTGGAGGCGTTGGGCGGCGATGGGGCCTATGACAAACGCAAGGTGTTCAAGGCGTTGGCCGCGCCCGAGCAGGGGGCACCTATTCATCCGATCATTCCGCCGCGCAAGGACGCCAAAATCGAGCAACATGGCAACACCAACGCCGAGCCGTTGCCCCGCGATGAGACGATTCGAGCCATCCGCAAACGGGGCCGTCGAGGTTGGAAACACGAGAGCGGCTATCATCGACGCTCGGTAGCCGAAACGCAGATAGGCCGCTACAAACAGATACTTGGTGACACCTTGCGCACCCGAACCCTAACCAACCAACAGACCGAAGCGCGGTTGGGCTGTGCCTTGCTCAACCGGATGCGGGCGTTGGCGAAACCTGAGTCCTATCCGCTAACCAAAAAAGCGTAAATCACACGCGAAAGAAGCCAACACGGCCCCGACCGGTTTTCATGCAACAAAGCCGTTTGTACTCCTAACTACCGGCTTAGGTCCGATGGACGCAGGGGCGGCGTTGGATATGAAGGGGACATAATGACGGCAGAGGTTTACTCCCGGCGCAATCACCGAAAATTCATTCCGATCCTAGCTCGGGGGACATGGGAAGATGCTGCCCCTTCACGGTTGAAGGGTAAGTACTATATTGACTTAAGTTCACCCGATAAGTACGAAGAGAACTATTCAGACTTAATTACTACATTGCTAGGGGAAAGGCCGATCGCTCCTCCTTTACGGAGATCTTCGCAAACTAGCTCAGAGCCGCAAACGAAGGAATCGTCTCCGAGCGATGCGCTCAAAATTGTTGGCGTCATTGTCGACGAAGTCACCGAACCAACTATGGATGGTACACCGGGATCGGCACTATACACTGTGCCTTTTCGTCTGAGCAGACAGCCTTCTTCACTTTGGTCCGAGGTTTTTGTAAGTACCTGGAACGCACCACCAAGATTTACCACGATGCATAGGCCGGGTATTGCAAGAGTGGTCGGTTCTAAGATTATCTTGGATGGTACGACGATTGACGAAGTGAAGAAATATCATAGGGAAACCTTGATTTTGTGTGTTAGTAAGACTAACGAGGAAGAAGCTAGAATCCTAGAGAGTAGGCGACAAGATGAAGAGCGACAACGCGAGAAGGCAGAAAAACACAGAGCAACCGTCGAGGATATCGCCGACGAGCTTAATTTTGACTAACAGGTACACTATGGTAACGGTTACTTTCGAACCGCCAGAAGATATGTTTTCGTCGGTACAGAAAGCCCTCGAACGTTTCACCCAAGAATTGCGTTTGGCCGCTGTGAGATGGTGCGAGATGGGGATAGTTTTCCAAAGCCGAGCGGCCGAAATTTCGGGTTTATCCCGCAGCGAATTTATCTCGGCGCTAGGCTAGTTCAAGGTCTCCTTATTCCAGTACAACATGGGCGAAATAGAGGAAGAGGCGAACCGTGGATGAAGGATGGGACTCCGTAAACGACTGACACATCCGCTCGCCACCAATCAATGACGCATGAGAAGTAGAGACAAATGAATAACCGCAAAGAGACCATTATGAGGTACAAAATTGCCCTTCACCGATCTGACGAGGGCTATAGTGTCTCGATCCCTGGCTTTCCAGGTTGTTGGTCTGAAGGAAGAACAGAAGAAGAGGTCCTCGTTAATATCGAAGCCGCTATCCGAGAATATCTCAGCGTCGTAGAAGACCTTTTGGAGGATGCCGAAGTCCGAGAAATCGAACTGGCTGTATAAACATGCTCAAGATTCTAGATTAGCGTAGAAGTAATCCGGGGAATCAGATATAAGCGAGGAGCCAAGGCTATGTTGAAACGCTTGCAGATACGGAATTTCCGCGGCTTCAACGCGCTTGAAATCGACCAATTGAGCGGCATTAACCTCATTGCTGGCAAGAATAATTCCGGCAAGACCAGTTTACTTGAGGCAATTTCTCTGCTAGTTGGAGCCGGAGACGCACGTCTAGCAAGAAATGTCAACATTATTCGCGGCCTGGAACTAGATAATAGAGTATCGCCAGCTATGATTGGGCCCTTGTGGAAACAGCTCTTCTCTGATCTGGACATGGAACGGGCCATTGAGATTGAGGGAGAGCATACGTCGCATGGTCAATTGGCTTTGAAAATCACATCGGAGCGACAAGCCACTCCTGAGACTGCTCTTGATCTTATGGAAGAAACTTCGGTGCCAGATTTCAGCGAACGTTCACTCTCATTCCAGTATATCGATCCTTCGGGGAAGCGCGTCGAAAGTCAGATACGTGTGAAGGGACAGGAATTTGAAATCAATCAGCCTACTACAAATGCCTCGCTTGGTGTAATAATTCTCTTGTCTCGAACTAGGAATATCCGCAGAGATGCCACAAGGCTGGGAATGTTGAGACGTAAGAAACAGGGAGCTCTACTATTAAAAGCACTACAGATTGTCGAGCCGAGATTGCAAAGCATTGAGGAAAATTCCTCTAGCGGCATACCCATGATCTGGGGGGATATTGGGTTATCAGAACTGGTGCCGCTGTCAGCAATGGGCGAAGGCATGACCCAAATTGCCCGGCTTGTTTTGGCCATAGCTTCCGTACCGGATGGTGTCGTGCTAGTGGATG
The DNA here is from genome assembly GCA_965261395.1 of Candidatus Latescibacterota bacterium. Classification (GTDB taxonomy): domain Bacteria; phylum Latescibacterota; class UBA2968; order UBA8231; family UBA8231. The sequence continues at coordinate 6,375,940 of OZ253462.1, read as the reverse complement.
AGGTTGAAAACGGCATTCACCACTCGGTACTGTCCGATGTCTGGCGAGCTATTGATGAAGCGGCCAAGCAGTTCCGCACGCAGATATTTGCGACCACGCATAGTTTTGAATGTATAGAAGCGGCGCATCAAGCCCTTGGCCCTGACGGCTTTCTCCTACACCGGCTCGAAGCCAGCGACGCGGAAAATCGCTGTGTTACCTTTAAGCCAAATGGAATCAGTGCCGCGATTCGGCACGGGCTTGAGGTTCGATAGGTATGCCAAAGCCAAAAGAAATCAAATCGGCAATCCAGCTTATCGTCGAGGGCAATGATCAGCGCAATTTCTTTGAGGCATTCACTAGTCATCTCTCGATTACCAATGTCCAGATTCAGGACTTTGGCGGGGTCAGCCAACTGCGCGATTTCCTAGAGGGACTCGTAAGCGCGACTGGGTTTCAGACCGTCCAGAGTATCGGCATCGTTCGCGATGCGGAGACATCCGCTGAGAGGGCGTTCCAAAGTGTTCAGTCTTCGTTGGAGAGAGCCAAGCTGCCTGTGCCGGACAGCCCCACAGAGCGCACTGGTGATAGCCCGGCGGTGGCGGTGCTGATACTGCCCGGTGACAATCGTCAAGGGATGCTTGAGACGCTACTTTGCGAGAGCTTTGCGGCTGCGCCGGTGGAGGAGTGTATCGATGACTTTTTCAAGTGTGTCGAATCTTTGCCGGACGTGTCCATCGAGAGATCCGACAAGGCCCGTGCCCATGCCTATCTGACAACAAAGCCCAACCCTCATTTTTCCGTAGGTGTGGCAGCAAAGAATGACTACTGGAATTTGGACCACAGCGTCTTCAGCACGGTCCGCGATTTTCTACGGATAATAGCTGCAACCGAATCGCCGCCGACCCGAACTAGCTGAACGGATAGAGCAAAAGATTCACGCCGCCATCGCTTCCCCAATTAGGCCGTCGGCCTCTGCGACAGGTCCAGTTCCGCGGAATCGCGTGCGGACGCAAGCTCCGCTCCCGGCCTGGACGGTTCCATGAACGTAATGGCCTCGTAGAAGTCGTCTAACGCGACAAATATGCCGTTTTCTTGCGCCCATTTGCGCATCCGCTGGTTGCAAGAATGCGCCCATGACAGGATTTCCACCCGCCACCCGCGCTTGTGCATGCGCTCCAAAGTGCTGTGAAAACCCGCGCCTTCGAGATAGCCAGCACCGTCGCCGGTCAGCAACACTACGATGCCGGGAGTGCCGTTGTAATCCAGCGCATCTTCCAGCATGCGCAACTGCAATACCCGGTCGGGCATTTCCTGTTCGCCGCGCCCGGAGCTGCCTCGGTCAAACAGTTGAACTTCCACCCCCTTGCCTTCCAGTCGATTCCACAACTGGCGCATTTCTGGCGGCACCGAGCCGGTGGCAAGTGCCTTTTTTAGCGGGCGATCGGCGTGCGCTAGGCGCAGTATATTGTCGAAGTTGACGCGCACGCGGTAACGGGCATTGGCACCTTCGCGTCGTTCTTCCGCCAGCCGTTGTGCCTCGTGGAAGGTGTTGGAGTTGTCCCAATAAATGAAAACACTGCTCATGCCGGATTGTCTCCTAGCACCCAAGTGAACTTAAGAGAGACTCAAAAACCCCTAAATCGGGATTTTTCAAATAATTATATACTATCTGAGCCAAACGTAAACCCTCTGTGCTCATTTGCCCTTGGGCGAGTAGCCCTTAGTTGTAAAAAGCCGCGGACATCCGATCCTCTCCGCAGAGCGGCCCATCTTGCCTACTTTTGGCTGATCCGCAACGGGGCCGTCCGGCTGCGGTGGTCAGGAAGGCACGGGAGCATCTTTCGCCGCTCTTACCTTGATGCGTTCGCGAATATCCGCCGCGACCTCAAGGATTTCCACAGGCGCACGAACCTCCTCGCCGGTATGCTGGCGCAGGGCAACGATGAGGGGTACTAACGTGCCGGATTTGTCCCTGTCGCTCAACAGGATATCGACAAGTTCATGCGCCGACGCACTGGTTGCGATCAAGTTAGGCACAAGCCGTAGTATCTCGTGCATCGTAATTTCGTCGTTAGGTAGGAACGCGGCATACGCGGAGCGGAACGCCTCCATGGTGGCCGGATATTCTATTCCCTCGCGAATGACTTTCGACTCCGCTGCTTCCGAAGTCAGTCGCCCGGACATATGGTACAATTCGCCCATCCCATAAAACGCCACCATAAAGCGGATCAGGTTTTCTACCACGGCCGCCTCGTCGCGCTCGCGCCGTAGCTTGTAGTAGATGCTATAGAGACGTTCCGCTGCGGCGTATAGCCGCTTCTTGCCGCTCCCCTCCACGATGACCACACCCCGGATGGCGAGTCGGCCGAGCAGGGTCGATACGGGTCGGACATCCATGCGCGCCCGCGCCGCGATCTCGCCCGTGCTCGACGGTTGCCAAAGGTCGATCACCGCGATATACACGCGGCGTTCGCCCTTGGGTAAGACCTCTAGGTGACCACGGAAATACTCGGTATGGTCGTCGATCAGCATCACCAGTTCTTCCATCAACTGGCGCAGCGACCGGTGCTGCGCGAACTCGGCGACTATGACCAGAAGGCGAGGGCTGCCACCGGTCAGGATTTCGAGCGGCCTAATCTCGTGCTCGCTCGCCGCGTCGCCGCTGACGACCTGCCACAGGCGACGGCATTCTTCGGTGGCTAGCGGCTCCAAAGAGACTATCCGGAATAGCTCGAAGAACGGCTGCTCCGCGTCGTCCAGACTCTTGAAACGACTCGTGGCGGTGGCGAGCAGCATGATCTGGGGCTCCGATTGCAATGCGCCGCGCAACTCCCAGCCGAAATTTTTGTCCACGTTTCCGCAGAGCGCCTGTAGGTTCTCGACCATGAGGACGAGTTTTTTGCCCAGCCGCGCCGCCGCCTCCAAGACAGCGGCTCGGCCGCGGTCCGCGAGAGCCTCTTCTTGCCAGCGAGTGGTCAGGTCGGCGTGCGTCTCTCGCAAATCTCCAGCGAGTGTGGGATCGTGCTTGGCGCTCTCCCGCGCAAGATAGAACAAGATGTCGAGCCAGAAATCGGCGAGATTGAATATTTCGTGACTCTCTTCCATCAACTGAACCGGAAACAGGTCCCCAGAAAATTCACGGTCGGTACGCAACTCCGCCGCGACTCGAGCCAGTAGCATAGTCTTTCCCCGACCGCGAGGCGCAACGACCAGAACGTGCTGGCACGATGGAGAATCAATATTCCCACGGAGGACCTCAAGAACGATGTCGAGTTCGCGTTCTCTGACCACGAACTGCTCTTTCACCTCCTCGTCGAATTGGAACGTTCCCGGATTGAACTTGCGGATCGGTCGATCAGATTTGTTCATTGCGCGTCTCCCAGTGATTCGTCTTCAGAACGGCGGCTTTCGAGGGGTCTATGGTGGTCGCGGCCGAGCGTCTCCAGTATCCGCAACTCGCGCTCGCGATTGAAAAAGTCGCCGCCGCTTACCCAGCGGCCGGTCGATGATCTCATGGCGTCTCCCTTATTCAACGAAATCGTTGTCAACAAATCTGTTGAAAAGATATTATTCAACGAAATCGTTGTCAACAAATCTGTTGAATAAATCGCAAGGCAACGCAATTTGACCGTCGATACTGTCTGGCCTATCTGTGCGATGGAATTTTTCAGGTTGATTAGTGGCGGTTTCGCTGCGGAAAGCTAGGGTCGCCACTCTCTGCTTGGCGGCAGCTTCCTACCAATAACTCAGCGCGTCCGCAAAAATCCCCGCCAGTTCCTCAGCATCTGCCGCTCGCGGCGAGAGCTTGGTCACCCGGTGCTGCGGCAGCGTGCCCTCGACTAGCGCCGGGATGTGCTGGCTCCCGTAGCCGAGGGCGCTGAGGCCGTTGGGTGCGCCGAGTTGGCGCATCAGCGAGACGATGCGGTCGGCTAAGATCGGGCCTGCGTCCTCGTCTTGCGCCCCGCTGCAATCGGCCCCCAAGACCGCAGCCGCCCGCAGATGCCGCTGGGGGCAAGTTGGCGCGGTGAAGCGGAAGACCGCAGGCGAGTTGACGATCACGGCAAACCCGTGCGGCACCAGCGGGTAATCGATGGCGTATCCCTCGGGCACATAGCTTTCCACCATGCCGGCCACCGGATAGGACATGCCGTGCGGCAAGTGGACACCCGCGTTGCCAAAGCCAATGCCAGCGAGGGCCGCGGCCAAGCTCATCGCGCTGCGGGCCTCGTCGTCGCTGGGGTCGGCCACGGCGCGGGGCAGAAATTGCTCCACTAACCGCAAAGCCTGCAACGCCCACAAGTCGCTGATGGGATTCGAGCCTTGGTAGGCTGGTCGCAGTTGGGGCCGGTCGGGTCGGGGCCGCTGGTCGAACGGAAGGGCCGTGTACGACTCCAAGGCGTGTGAGAGCACGTCGAGGCCGGTTGCAGCGGCCACCTGCGGCGGCATGGAGCGCGTGTTGTCTGGATCGACGATGCCCAAGGTCGGGCGCATGTAGCGGTGGGCCATGCCGGTCTTGGCCTTCATCTCGACGAAATCGAAAATCGCCACGCCCGTGGTCTCGCTGCCGGTGCCAGCGGTGGTGGGAACGGCGATCAGCGGCTTGAGCGGGCCGGGCACTGGCTCACCCCGGCCAATGGGCGCGTTGACGTAGGTGAGGAAATCGGCCGGGTAAGTGGTGTACACGTTGGCCGCTTTGGCCGTGTCCATCACCGACCCCCCGCCGACGGCGACGAACCCGTCAAACCCTTGTTGGGCGTACGCAATCGCCGCCTTGAACGAGGCGTCGGTCGGCTCGACGCGCACTTGGTCGAACAGCGCGTACTCGACGCCCGCCTCTGCAATGGCCGCCAAGGCCGTCTGCACGGGCGCTTGCTCGCGCAAGTTAGGGTCGGTCAAAACCATGACCCGCTGCAGCCCCAGGTCCTTTAGATCCATACCGATCTCCTTGGTGGTGCCTGGGCCGAAGCGGATGTTGGAGGTGGCGATTTCGTAGGCAGTGTCGAGAAGCATAGGGCGTCGTCCTTTTAGGCGGGGAATATAGGCTTGACGTGGAGAGGGAGGCAAGGTCTAGTTAAAAGGGCTTTGACTATGGGAGATCGTCGTGGTTGAACGAGCGAATATGACACTTGAGGAAGTGGAGGAAGGGCAGCAGTTGGCCTTGGATTTTGGCAAGTTGCAGCGGGCTGCGGCCTGTGGCGAGGGATTGGTGCCGGTGGCGGCGCAGGACGTGGATAGCGGCGAGGTGCTGGTCTTGGCGTATGCCAATGAAGAGGCCGTCGACTATACGCGGCGCGAGGGCGTGGCCGCATTTTGGAGCACATCGCGCAACGAGTTGTGGGTCAAAGGCGCGACCTCGGGCAATGTGCTCGAACTGGTAGAAATCCGCGTCAACTGCGAGCAAAATTCGCTGCTGTATCGCGTCCGGCTCAAAGGAGAGGGGGCCTGCCACACTTTGGACGCTGCCGGTCGGGCGCGGTCGGGGTGTTACTACCGGAGGCTCGTGGGGGATCGGCTCGAACCGGTTTGAATTGCTCTGTGCGGATTGTATTTTTGCGGATAGGAGGATTAGGCGATGGCTAATGCCGTGATTGTCGTGGATATGCAGAACGGCTTTATGCGCCCAGACGGAACGCTCTACTGCGGGGACCACGCGCGGGAGATCATCCCGCGAATCGCCGCGCGGGTCGAACGCGAAAAAGCCGCTGGGGCCGCGCTGTTTTTTACCCAAGACAGCCACAGCGCAAACGACCGCGAGTTCGAGATGTTCCCTCCCCACTGCATCGAAGGCAGCGAAGAAGAGCACATCATCGCCGAGCTAGCACCGTTGGCCGAAGACGCGCAGATTGTCAAAAAGCGGCGCTACAGTGCCTTTTTCGAGACCGAGTTGGCCGCAATGTTGGAGGAGCTAGCGCCGGACAAGGTCGTGGTGATGGGCGATTGCACGGATATCTGCGTCCTGCACACTGTGGCCGGGCTGCGCAACCGCGACTATCCGGTCGAGGTGCCAGCCGATTGCGTCGCCAGTTTTGATCCCCAACAACACGAATGGGCCTTGGGGCATATAGAAAAAATCCTCGGGGCACAGGTCACCAACCGCTGATGGCAGAGCGCGACCCATACGCGCCCTCGGCTGCGACGCTGGCGGGCGACAATGCGGATATTTACTTCCGCCGCAGTTGCGACATCCTCGCGGCCGAACAGCTCAATCCGGTCGTGGCGATGGAGGTGTTTACCCGGCGGCGCGCCCTGCTCTGTGGCTTGCGCGAGGCGCAGGCCCTCTTGCGGCAGGTACTCGGCGAGGAGGCAGAGGTGTGGAGCTTGGACGAAGGGGATTGGATCGAGCCGCGCGAGGTCGTCTTGCGGATCCGTGCGCCCTACCGGCAGTTCGGGCTGTACGAGACGGCGCTGTTGGGAATGCTCAGCAGCGAGACGGGGTGGGCCACGGCCGCAGCCGAGTGCGTGGCCGCAGCCGACGGAGTGCCGATCATCAGCTTCGGCGCTCGGCATATCCACCCGGAGGTCAGCGCCCGGATGGAATACGCAGCCATCGTCGGGGGGTGCGTCGGATGCGCTACTCCGCAAGGGGCCGCTCTCGCCGGCATTGAGGCAACCGGGACCATGCCCCACGCCCTGATCCTGTGCCTCGGCGACACGCTCAAGGCGGCCGAGGCATTTGACCGCCACATCGACGCCAAGGTTGAGCGCATCGCGCTGGTTGACACCTTTAAGGACGAAGCCGAAGAGAGCCTGCGGCTGGCAGAAGCCCTAGGCGATAAGCTGGGGGGCGTGCGGCTGGACACCCCTAGCGAGCGCGGTCGCGTTACAGCCGAGCTAGTCGCGGAGGTGCGCGCGCGACTGGACCAAGCCGGGCATAGCCATATAAAGATCGCGGTCTCCGGCGGCTTGGACGCCGAGCGGATTGGCTATTTCCGGGCGGCAAGAGCGCCGGTGGATGCCTTTGGGGTCGGCAGCGCGATTAGTGCCGCCTCGGCGATAGATTTCACTGCGGACATCAAGGAAGTAGACGGTCGGCCCGTGGCCAAGCGGGGACGGATACCGGGGCTTACTGAAAACCCCCGGCTCAAGCCATTGGAACTCTAAAAGGAGAATGTTATGAGCACATACGATTTTGGCAGTGGACGCACCGATCCCGGCTCGTTTCCCACGGAAGCGTTGGCCGAGGCCGCTAGCGCGGCCGTGCGCGAGCTGGGTGCGGAGCTGGTGCGTTATCCCGGTGACATGGGCCATCAGGGGTTGCGCGAGGTCATGGCCCTGCGTGAGTCGCGGCGCGAGGGCGTGGACGTGTCCGCCGACCACATCGCGCTGATGAACGGCTCCATGCAGGCGGTTACGCTGGTCGCCGAGGCGCTGATGGAAGGTCCGGGGGATGTGATCGTCACCGAAGAGTTGACGTATTCCGGGACGATTGCCGCGTACAAGCGGTTGGGGGCCGAGCTGGTCGGGGTGCCGCTCGACGAGCAGGGCATGCGCGTCGATGCGCTGGTCGACACTTTGGCGGACTTGCGCCGCAAAGGTACCCGGCCGCGCTTTATTTATACCTTGGCGACCTACCAAAACCCCACCGGCTCGGTCATGCCACGGCAGCGCCGCCTCGAACTGCTCGAAGTGGCGCGCTACTACGAGACCATAGTGGTGGAAGACAACTGCTACGGCGATGTGCATTTTGAGGGGCCGCAAGAGCCGGCGCTCTACGCGCTCGACGACAGCCCCAACGTCCTGTACATCGGCTCGCTGTCCAAAATTTTGGGTCCTGGGGTGCGGATGGGCTATTTGTTGGCCCAGCCACCCATGCTGGCGCGGATCCTCGACCGCCGCTACGACGGGGGCAACAGCTTGCTGACAGCCGCTAGCTGCGCGGCCTTGTTCCGCGACCGGCTGTGGCAGCACTTGGCCGAGACCAACGCCATTCTCAAGGAAAAGCGCGACGCGGTTTTCGCCGGCCTCGCAGAGAACGCGGGCGACCTGTGCACGTGGTCGCGGCCCGTGGGCGGCATGTTCATCTGGATCGAGTTCCCCGAAGGGGTGGATCGCGATCGCCTGATGGCCCTGTGCGCCGAGCGCGGCATTGTGGTGGCGCGGGGGCAGGGTTTCCACATCCAGCGCGAGGACGTGCCAGCCATCCGCCTCGCCTTTGGCTTTGCCTCGCTGGAGGCCATCCGCGAGGGCGTGCCGCTGTTGGCCGAGTGCATCCATCAGGCGCGGGTCCCCGTGATGGTCTGATGGGCCTGCCCGCAATCGCCTTGGTGCAGATGGAGGTCAAGCCCGGGCGACCCGACCTGAATGCGGAGCGGATGCTGGCCTTTATCGAGCAGGCGCGGGCGGCTGGCGCTGAGATCGTTGTCTTTTCCGAGCTGTGCATTAGCGGCTATATCCTCGGCGACTTGTGGGAGATGGACGCGTATGTCGAGGATTTTGCCGCGTACAGCGATGAGATTTGCCGGGCCAGCACTGAGTTGACCGTGATCTTTGGCAATGTGGCGGTGGACCCCGTCCACCAGGGCCAGGATGGACGGCGGCGCAAGTACAATGCTGTCTATGTGTGTTCCAACGGCGAATACGCGGTGCGCGAAGCCGTGCCCGCCGGGCTGCCCTGCGGCGTCCAGCCCAAAACCCTGCATCCCAACTATCGATTTTTTGACGACGACCGGCACTTCTTCTCGCTGCGCCACTTGGCCGAGGCCGAGGGTCGGTCGCTGGAGGACTGGCTGCACCCATACAAGGTGCGGCTCCAGGACGGAAGGTCCTTTGGCTTTGGCGTGCAACTGTGCGAGGACATGTGGTGCGAGGACTACTGCCACAGCGGTGAGCCCCTCGACACGCTGGCGCTGTATCGCCGTCGCGGCGCTGAAGCCGTATTCAACCTCTCGTCCTCGCCCTTTACTTGGCAGAAAAGCGACAAGCGCAACCGCGTGGTGCGCCAGATACTGGCGCGCTCACCCCTGCCGTTTTTCTACGTCAACCAAGTCGGGGCGCAAAACAACGGCAAGAACATCATTGTGTTTGACGGCGACAGCACTGCGTACGCGACCGACGGGCATATCGCGTGCCGCGCTCGTCCGTGGCGGGAACAGCTCGTGCTCACGGGCCGTGCAGAGATTGCGCCGCCCCAAAGCGAAATCGAAGCTCAGTACGCGGGCATCCTCACCGGGCTACGGCACCTAGATGACGTGCGCGGCGCGGAAAGCAAGTTCCTCATTGCGACGAGCGGCGGCGTGGACTCCAGCGTGGTCTGCTGTCTGCTGGAGCGCGCCTTTGGCTCAGCGCGCGTGTTTGCGGTCAATATGCCGACGCGCTTCAACGCCGCTGTCACCCAAGACAACGCCCGCTCGCTGTGCGCTGCGCTGGGCGTTGATTATCTGTGCTGTCCGATCGAATCGCTGTACGAGGCCGTAGCCGCCCTCGTGCAGGGTGCGGAATTTTCCGTGGGCCGGGGCGAGTACACGCGGTTGGTGGATGAGAACGTGCAGGCGCGTATCCGCTTTGCCGATGTGCTCGCCGGTTTAGCGGCCAAATACGGACTCGTGTTCACGTCCAATGGCAACAAGACCGAGGTCGCCTTGGGCTATGCCACGCTCTACGGGGACATCAGCGGCGCGGTGGCTCCGATTGCCGACCTGTACAAGGTGCAGGTCTTCGCGCTGGCGCGCTTTCTCAACGAAGATGTCTATGGCCGCGCCGTAGTGCCGGAGAATCTGCTCGATGGCTCGGTGGTGCCCAGTGCCGAGCTGTCTGCGGCCCAAGACGTGACGCAGGGTTTGGGCGATCCGATCAAGTACGGCTACCACGACGCCGTGCTGCGGCAGTTCATCGAATACCGGCGGCACAGCAGCGATTTGTTGCAGTGGTTTATAGAGGGCGTGCTGCTAGAGCGGTTGGGATGGGACGATGCGGCGTGTTTCCGTGCGTACTTCCCGGATGCGCGCCGTTGGATCGAAGATCTCGAATGGGTGGAGCGCCAAGTGCGGATCAACTACTTCAAGCGGATTCAAGCGCCACCAGTCATCGTCTTGAGCAAGCGCGCCTTTGGCTTTGATTTGCGCGAGACCCAACAGCCCCCGTACGCGCCGCGCCGCTGCGAACAGCTAAAGGCCGAGGCCCTGAAGGTGCGGATTTGAATGGCATGGACACTTCCATAAAGGAGTTTGCATTATGACCGACCCGATCCTGCTCACTGACGAGCAGATGCGCGAGTTTATCGTCAACGGCTATTTGGTCTTTGAGCCGACCGTGCCCGAGGGGACGCACGAAGCGTGCTATGAGCGGCTCAACCAAATCATCGACTCCGAGCCTAATCCGGGCAACAACATCCTGCCGCGCGTGCCCGCCATGCGCCACGTACTCAACTCGCCCGAGGTGCGCGGCGCGCTCATCAGCGTCTTAGGCCCGAACTACTTGGAGCATCCGCACCGCTACTGCCATCCGCTCAAGCCGACGGAGGAACCCGTGCCCGCGGCCGCGGCCGCGGAAAGGCTGCGCCGCAACTGCCATCAGGATGGGTACACGCCGATGGGCCATCCGCGCCAGCACTATCTGCGCTATGCGCGGATCATGTACTACCCGCAGGATTCGCCGGTCGAGTTGGGGCCGACGCACGTGATCCCGGGCACGCAGTTCAATCGCGGACTGACCGACGAGGACCGGGCGCGCGCCTTGCCATTGGCCGGCCGAGCTGGCACGGTGTCGCTGACGCACTTTGACGTGGGCCACGCCGCCGGCGTCAGCCTGCTGCCGATGCATCGGCACATGATCAAGTTCATCTACATGCGGGCCTCCGAGCCAACGGCACCGACTTGGGATTGTAAAAGCATGCACTGGCAAAAGCCCCAACGCATTGACTCCCCCTACGATCTGGAACTGGCTTGGGCGCACACTTGGGACTGGCTGTGCGGCAAGCGGGATCGCTACGCTAGCTGGCCACAGGCCGCTGGGGATGTGCCGGCACTCATCGCTCAACTCGACCCAGAGGTGGATTTAGCACAGCGGCTGGCGGCGGCACAACAGTTGGCTGGCTGGGGCGTCGATGCGGCCGCAGCCGTGCCAACGCTCGTCGAGTGCTTGAGCACCGATCACCAAGCCATGCGCACGGCAGCGACCTACGCGCTGGGCGCGATTGGCGAGCCAGCGGTTGCGACGCTGGCCAAAGCGTTGCGCGCAGCAGGGCGTGAGGCCGACCAACCCGAGGCCCCGCCCGCCTGGAATGAGGGAGCGACTAACATGGAAGATGCGGCGCAGGCCCTGGCGGCCGTTGGCGAACCCGCGGTCGAGGCGCTCTGCGCGTTGTTGGACGACGAAAGCGAGTGGACCCAAGTCAACGCCGCCTTTGCCCTCGGCGAGATGGATTCGCACGCGGTAACAGCGGTCCCAGCGTTGACGCGGAGCCTCGAAGATGGCTCGCATCGCCTAGTGCGCACGGCCCTCGTCGCGCTGGGCAATATCGCGCAAGGCGTACCAGTGGAAGCCCTAGGACGAATGCTCTCGGCCGACCGCCCAGACTGGCGGGAGGAAGCCGGCCGCCGTTGGGTGCCCCGTGACCAAGTGCGGACCAACGCCGCAATAGCGTGCGCCCAGCTCGGCCAAGCCGCTGCTCCGTTAGAAGCCCAGCTCTTCAGAAGCCGTCTGAAAACTAGGGTTTCGATCTCTGCTTTGACTCCAAGCCGCTGGGATCGAGGGCGTCTCGCCCTATGAAAAACGCTCGACGCCTAGATCGCTTGACCACCCGAAAAACAGCCCGACAGGGGGTTTTCAGACGGCTTCTCAGGGCACTCGACGATTCCTGCGGTCACGTGGGCGCGTTCGCGCTGAGTGCCCTGCAACAGATTGGCTCGCCCACAGCGACGCAGGCCGCGATGGACTACCTCTATTCGCAGCGTTGGGACGCCGCTATCGACGGCGAGCGGCAGTTTTGAGGGGTTTATGGAGTGCCGACGCGGAGGCTATGGGGCTATCCGCCGCAATGAGGCGCAGGGCGGTTCCACCCCGGAAAGGTCGAAAACAAGAGGCTGTTCGGTCAGCCTTGACGTGGCTGGGGAGACTTCTACCTTGAATAATAGCCAACATTGACCGCGCAATGATCGTCATTCGGTTCATATTCTGCCAAAAACTACCCAAGAAAACCTAAGCGACCCGGGACTCAATGCAGATGAAAAATGAAGGTTCCAGCCAAGACCGTCCTTATCTGCTCCATTTTGTTACGGTCGAAATCTCCGCGAACTCTCACAACCCTTCGGCCTTTACTCCAGATTTCCTCGCCTCCAAGCAGATTGTCCCTGCTGGCTGGATTATCAAGAGTGCAAGAACCTCCTTGGCAGAGTCGGTTCTGCGATATGAGAATGGCGTTCAATGGAGAATGGATCCCGAAAGCCTCCAGATCGGTCAATATATTGGCGGTCCCTTTCAAGAGGACTACCCGATCTATAAGCCGGCTGAAGCTTATTTGTCAAACGTCTCTCTTCCATATCGAACTCTAAGACTTTGCTACAGCGCTTCTATCAAGCAGGAAAATCCGACTTCGTGGATTGCCCAACGATTTCTGCCTTCTTGGCTAGGGGATGAATCCGAGCCTAAAGTATTCGCTACGATCCCAACGTTGTTCTTCGAGGCCGTTGATGCACTGTGTCAAGCAGAGATTCGAGTGGGAGAGTACAGAGACCCAACTGGAGAATCTGAACCTGAAGAGTTGGTTGTCGTCAACGGTGCCTTTGAATATGGTGAGCCGATGGATGCCCCGACTCTTCGAGAAGCCGTTAGCCATTGGCCAGAAAAGCAGACGTTCTTCATTTCCCTACTAGATAGGCTTTTGAAATGACTGAAAACGTCAAAGAAATCCTAAATCGAATATACTCCTCTCCCACACAGGAGTTGCTTGGACCGTCCGATTCAGACGATCCCGTCCGTTCGCTAGGCGACTTTATTTCTTGTCCTGGCATCCTTTTAGAGGATGATCGCGTACCACCACAACATCAGGGAGGGGGCGTTTCCCATCCTGTCTTCCTCGTAGAAGACGACCCCCACCAAGTGCGGGATGCGCTGGATATTTTTGTCCAGTCGCGGAAATTGCCCATTCTGATGATGAAGGCGGAGGATATAAAACTTACCAACAGGCAAGCCATTGACAAAATTGTAGATGAAGCTGACGAACGGATATTAGCTCTCGGAGAGGATTGGGATGGGGAGGGATCGCCGGCCTTTGAAAAACAAACACTGGATGCTATTCGCGATTTTCTCTTCGAGCTAGTTGCGGAGTCTGAATTGAGAGCAGTAAAGCAGGTATGGATAGTTCCATTTAGTGGAGGCAGCATAGATCTGCAGTGGCAGACAGAACACTTTGACCTTTTGATTAACTTCTGTTCTGACGGTAATGTAACTTACTACGGAAAGGACACGTACGGGCATTCCATCCGTGGAGATAGCCATCCTAAACCGGGATATATCTCTTGCTGGATGAGCCATGCAAGTCAGTAACTACGGTATAGAAGAAATCCCCGATACAGCTCGATTGTACTATCGCGTCCATAAAAATATATACATGGCCACGGTGAGGGCCGCAGAAATTCCCCTAGGCAAGTTGCCAAGCAGCGTGTTCAGATTCCAAGGAGGCGACCTATCTGTTGATTGGTCAAAGTATGCGACGCCGGAAGAAACTAGGAATCGAGCCAAGGTGCCCGAAGATAATGGTATAGTTGATTTTATTGCGTCTCCTATACGGGCTGATGGCCACAAGGTAGACCATACTCCTGAGCCTGATAACCGCGCCCATAGTTCTGTATCCGGTGACGAAACCGCAATTCGGCTCATCTTGAGTAAGGAAGCTAAATGGGTCCCTAGGCTAGGGCCAGAGACCTTCGAGAGCTAACATTTTGGGTAGTAGGCTAGTTGGAACCATCAGCGTCCCTTCCTGCCATGCGATACGTACAATGGGGCGTTTACATTCTCGTGGAGAACTCGTGCTTCAGTCGGGTCCTCTAAGGAAACGGAATTATGCTTGGTTTATTTGACACAGTAGAGGAAAAACTGTTTTTCCTCATCTTGATTATCGTGCTCTATCTGTGGATCAAGTCCAAGATACGTAGACGCCGTTGACGCCGCACATCTCCCTCTCTATATGGGATACCCCTTAAATTTCAAACGGATACACTACTGAGGATAGAAGGGCCAACTAGCCCCGTCAGATTCTGGTACTCTCGCCCAGATTTCATGCCCTTGCCGCCCGCTTCGCGCTAGACGGCCACTTCCCCTACGCGGGGCCACTCGCCGACAGAGTGCAGCCGACCGGCGATTCCGGCCTGCTCGGCGACCTCGGCATCGAGACCGCGGTCGCAGCCCCAGCACAAGGATAGAGCCACGACCAAACACCAAAACGGCACGGCCTACTAGCCAGCAGCCTCGACAGCAGCCGAGAGTTCCGCGACGTCAAATTCTGCGCCGTTGATGGTTAGCGTCCCGGTAAAAGAAAAGCCTTCGTCCCCAAGCGAAAGTGCCATATTGAATATCAACTCGACGGGCTTGACGGGATTTGATCCAGACGGGGTAAGGGCAACTGTCCCGGTCAATGGAGTCGACATCGACATCCGGTCTATCCCGACGCTTAAGGTGCCGTTGATTCTCAGTTCGCCATCAGGCGAATAATCCTGAAATGTCCAGTTGTTGCTTGTAATTTCCACAGCGCCACCGCCCGGCCCTCCAATCCAGCCGATCACATCATTGGGAGGCCGTTCAGCGGGATTCAGCGTCACGAAGAAGCCTTGTTCAAAACTGGGAACCATCGCGGCGTATAAGGTGACGAGGTCGATGTCAGTGTCGTCGAAACACGCGAACAGCCCCGTTCCGATCAAACTATGATGTTCTACGTCAAACAAGGCTGGCGGTATGCAGCCGCTGAACTGGTTCCCGCTGAGGCCAAGGTATTGCAGGCTGTCGAGTTGGGCCAACTCGGGGGGTATCGGCCCGCTCAATTGGTTCCCGCTGAGGTCGAGACGTTGCAGGCTGCTGAGGTTGCCCAACTCGGGGGGTATCGGCCCGCTCAACTGATTACTGCTGAGGTCTAGGTATTGCAGGCTGTCGAGCTTGCCTAGTTCGGGGGGTATCGGCCCGCTCAACTGGTTTTCGCTGAGTTCCAAGTCTTGCAGGCTGCTGAGGTTGCCCAGTTCGGGGGGTATCGGCCCGCTCAACTGGTTTCTTAGGAGGTCGAGACGTTGCAGGCTGCTGAGGTTGCCCAACTCGGGCGGAATCGGTCCGCTTACCCCGCTGCCGAAGAGGTTGAGGATTTGCAGATTTTTGAGCTTGCCCAGTTCGGGGGGTATCGGCCCGCTCAACTGGTTGGCTTGGAAGCTTAGGTATTGCAAGCTGCCGAGGTTGCCCAACTCAGGCGGAATCGGCCCGCATAACTCGTTATAGAAGAGATTGAGATATTGCAGATTGTCGAGTTTGCCTAGTTCGAGGGATATCTCGCCGCGCAGTTCGTTATCGCTGAGGTCGAGGTATTGTAGGTTGTCGAGTTGCCCAAACTCAAGCGGTATAAATCCGCGCAATTCGTTATCGCTGAGGTCGAGGTGTTGCAGATTGTCGAGTTGGGCCAATTCGGGCGGTATAAATCCGCGCAATTCGTTGTCGCTGAGGTCGAGACCCCTAACGCGGCCGTTTTCATCCGTAGTAACGCCGGCCCAAAGGTCTAGGGAACCCTTGCAAAGCCAATTATCCCAGCCGAAGTCGCTGCTGGTAGTCGTCTCATAGAGATCCACCAGCGTGGCCCGATCCGTAGCCGCTGACCCTTCTGATAGAGCCGCTTCTCCCGACTTGGCCGCCTGTGGGTGTGTTTGGACGGGCGCGGTGATGCTTTCTTGACTGCTACAAGCGGCCAACGTCAGCGCGAGTACAACGAGAAGCACGGTCATAAGGAATTCCTCCTAGTGTAGGGTTAGAGATCAGGTCCCGCACTGCACAGTACGGAGCCGTGAAAGGTCTTGATTTCATCGTATTCTAGGCTCGGAATCTTTGCAAGTGGGCGTATTCCGCTCCGTTCAACCCGCTTTTCGGTACTCCCTAGGGGCGCAATGGCCACCGAGGGTGACGACTATTGCGCGGTTGATGTCGGCACGGAGAAGGCAGAAGGGACAACAGGTCCCGTCAAGTTTTGGCTGCGGGCAGTGGTCTAGGTTAAAACGCGGCTTAGATGTCGGGACGCAGGCCGTCTAAGGGGTGATCCCCAAGATTATAGCGCCCTCTTGCTTGAGGGCATCGGCAATCGTCTTCTTCCCTAGAGAACGGTCGATAAAGAAAACAAGTGGATCAGGCTGCTCGGGTGTATAACTCACAGCGGATCGCTTCTTCGATCTCGAGCGTCGGGCGGCCATAGTCGTCCGCTAATGCACCGATTGCCTCCCCAGCCTTGTAGCGTTCGGCAATAATAGCTGTAGGAATCCCAGTGCCTGCTAGCACCGGGCGACCAAAAGATATGCGAGGGTCAATGACGATTGCTTTGGGCTCTTCTATAAGTTGTAGGCGCTTGCGCGTGAAAGGGTATAGCCTCAGGGCATAACCAGCCGAATCCCTATCAATGCGCCGCAGATGCGCCTGCAACAGGTCCCGAAGTACCAGTTGCCCAGCCTGAGAAACATTTATGAGCTGACCGTATTCCTCGACAAAAAGGTCCAAGCCGTCGGTTTCGAGCTTGTGATATGCGAGAGGGTGATCAGACGTTAGCTCTTCTTTGATAAAATCGATAGCAGTTCTGACTTTGTGCAGTGATATGCGATGGTCGCGGCGAATGGCATCAAGCACGTGAATTTCGACCAGATTGATAAAGGATAGAAGATTCTGGCTATCGTCTGGCAGCTCGATCACAGGCTGGAAGAACTGGTCTCCCTCGCTAGTAGGATACTTGCGGCCTCGCACCCAAGAGCGAAGAGTAGTCACGGGAATGCGCAGGTAGTGAGCAACTTCGGGAAAGCTGTAACAGGGCATTGAACGTATATCATCTATTGCGATAAATCCCATACCAGAAAGTCCTTTAGCCGAGAGACGTTTGTGTGGTAATATACATAGATAAGCGAGCGTCGCTCAGGGCATCTTGCGCACGCCTTGGAGGAAGATCCGCATGATGGTATCGACCATCGCCTCGACGCCCATGCCCCTCGCGTGGATCATCACCGAGCGCACCATGTCGCGGAGGATAGCGGCTTCGACCTCCGGGTGTTCGACGGAGAAGACACCCTCTTCAGCACCTTTTTGCAGGACCGTCTCGATCGCTGCGAACTGGATGTGCCGTTCTTCACGCCAGCGCTTGCGGTTTTCGCCCCTGCCGTCCTCGCTCTTGCCGTCCTCCTGCGACATCAGGCGGAAGAAGAAGCGGTTCTGGCTGAAGAAGGAGACGATGGCGTGGACCATCCGGCGGAGTTCCTCTTCGGGATCCTGTTGGCGGTCGGTGTGCGATTGGAGCTTCTCGTTGAGGCGGGAGATGCCGTCGAAGACCACCGCGAAGTAGAGTCCCTCCTTGTCGGCAAAGTACGTGTAGATCGTCCCCTTGCCGACGCCGGCTTGCTGGGCGATGTCGTCCATCAGCACTTCGTCGAAGCGCTTGGACGCGAAGAGGCGGGCCGCCTGCTCGATGATTTGTTTTTTGCGGTCGGTTTTGGTCATGGATAGAAGCCTAGGGCTTATTCCTCAAGAAACACATACCGTTCCAGTCGCGCCAGTTCGTCGTCATCGACGTATTTACCGATTTCTCGTCGCCATTGGGCCATGCTCTTGTAGGGTCGGTATTCGTCAAACTCGTGCGCCATGCGCTTGCCAACCCCTGGGATCGTGAGGAAGTCTGCCTCGCTGGCCCTATTGAGTTCGAGCGGCACGAAGACGTACTGCTCTAGTCGCGCCAGTTCGTCGTCATCGACGTATTTGCCGATTTCTCGTCGCCACTGGTCCATGCTCTTGTAGGGTCGGTATTCGTCAAACTCGTGCGCCATGCGCTTGCCTACTCCCGGCACCAGTTTCATTTCGGCGTCGCTGGCGGTATTGAGGTTGATCGGCAGGAAGAGCTTGACATACAGTTCGGCCTGGACCGAGTCCGCCAAGGTCGAATCCAAATAGGCGTCGAACGCTTCCATGCCGATAAAAGGCCGCCGCGCCACAATCCTCTCGACCAACGCCGAATCGAGTTGCGCTAGGGTCAACAGTTGTTCGGTGCCAGCTCGGTTGGGATTGAGAACCGTTTCGTTTTTACCCACCTGTCCTTGGGCACTGCTGCCATAGAGGCAGACGGCTAAAACCACGGCTAAAATGACTCGCTGCATTGATTAATGCTCCTTTGTTTGCTCTCGGCTCAGCGCCGGGTGTTGGTACGTGTAAAGGAACCCAACCAGTCCTAGCTGGACCAGCGCCCCAGGTGCCAACGCCGGCATAGCGCCGCCCAACGCCTTAGACAGTAGTTTCAACCCGCTCAGCGTCGGGTACATCTCCAATTCAAACTCCATATTGGCACTAAGATGAAACCAAAGGCCTACCATGCCGCCTAAGACGAAAGCCAGCATAGTCAAGCGGAACAGGCGCAGGATAATCGCGCCCCGGTAGAGCATCCGCGCCGCCAACAAGATTAACCCAAGCGCCAACAATACCAAGGGTACCTGTTGACGCCATTCTTCAAAATGTCCGAGTAGCAGCAATTCGGTGCCTAGCCCTACGGTTCCTAGGACAAAGATCAGCAGGATGCCCCGCCGCAAGGAAATGGCTCCACCGTCTCTTTTACTATCGACAGTCATGGTTGCAAACTTTTGCGCGGGGCGGCGATAGAATGTCTCTCTCGATTCTCACCTACCGACCCAGTAGCTGGCCTTTATGAGCAACACATTATCTCCATCGTCGGAGAAACTGCTGCCAACTCGGCTCAAGGGACGAAATTCCAAATCGTCGGAGGTCGGATCGTCGAGGCTGGCACTGCGCGATTGCGACCAGACGACGAAGAGCGCGCTGCCGGGCGAAAACTCCCAGCGCAGCACTAGGTTGCTCTTGAGCGAGCGCCGGTGGAAGTCGCGGTTCTCGTTTAGCACATAGGGGCTGAAATCATAGCTCTGCGGCGCGTTTAGTTCCTTGAACTCACCGAAATTGCCGATGGCAATAAAAGGCTGGAGGTACAGTTCTAAGCTCAGACCCGGCGCAAAGCTTAGTTCGGCGCGCGTAGTCAAATCGAGGGTGCGGTTGTCCAATTCTCCGTACACGTAGTGGATGCCGTCGGCCCCAGTGATCGCCTCCACCCACTGGGCGTCGGTGACCCTGTGCTCGTAGCGAGGCTCCATCGAGAGTTGCACGCTGGGCAGAGGCCGCCACTCCACGCCCGAGCGCAGACCGCGCATGTAGGAGCGCCCGCTGTCGTGGCGACGCCAATCGGGATGCAGGTAGAAACTGAGCGCCTTGCGCGGGTCGGTCTCGATGCGGGCGTGGACCCAGGCCTCCGCTAGACGCTTAATGATCGGCCCGCCGCGCCGCACATCGTCGTCGTCCATCGCCGCCAGCTCGCGGCCAAAGTGCAGGTGTACGCGCCAGTAGTTGCGTAAATCCCCCCAGTTGGAAAGGTTGTAGCTGTGATTTAGCAGCAAGCGGTCGTAGTTCCACTGTGCCCCGCCTTGCAGGCGGACGTCGAATTCCCTAAACGACCCCATCGGTGTATAGCGGAAAAACTGTACCTGCCCCTGGCTCTGGAGCAGATCGCCCCGCCGCAAAAAGCCGAGGTCGTTGATGTCTACGTCGGGCGACAGCGCGGTAAAACCTGCTTCGGTTTCCACCCACCCACCGCGCTTGTCGAACTCGACTTGGGCGATATAACCGCTCTTGCGGTCGGCCAGCGCGCCGGCGTGGCTGGTCGCTAGGGTGCCGGTGAGATTGTAGGTGTCCCTGCGGAACTTCAAGTCCCAATCCATTGCGCCGACATAGGCGCTGTGCCCGTCGCGGCGATTCACCGAACTGGCGAAAAGCCCTACGCCCGAAGTGCCGTCGAGTACGTCTTGGCGCAGGCGGCCTACTAGATAATTGGTTAGTGGCTCGACGCGGAATTCTTCCCGCGCCGCCGCGCCGATATGGGCGTATTCGGGTGCGGTGACCGCTTGGAGCAGGCCGAAGGCGGTCTTGCCGGCGGTCTTGCCCGTCAGCTTGAGCGCCCCTAGGATCGTCGTGGCCTCTGGCCGGTCCCACTCCACCGCGTCGTCGGGCAGGGAGAAATATCCCGGCGTACGGCCAATGCGCCGCGAGTAGAACAGGTCGTAATCGCCGGTGCGGAGCCTCGGCCCTCCCCCGAAGTCGCCGGCCGTCTGGAAAATCGACGCTCCCTCGACGAAGAAGGGGCGTTGCTCTGCAAAGAAATCCTCGAAAGCCGTCAGGTTGAGCTGAGCCGGATCGGCCTCAACTTGGCCGAAGTCGGGATTGACCGTGGCATTGAGCGACAGGCTTGAGGTAATGCCATAGCGGATATCGACTCCGGCGTTGCCAAAATAATCCGCACCGCCGTCGACGATCGTGCGTCCCATAGCATAGGGCATGTACTCCAGATGCAGCGGTGGGTCTATAGCGCGGATGCCCTCTAGATAGCCGAATTGGGAGACCAGACCGGGTTCTTGTTTGCGCATCAGGTTCCAATGGGTCTGCTCCTGTTTGCGGCTGATATGGCGCTCGACGTTCAGGCCCCATGTGTATTCGTCCTGCGGACTAAAGCGCAACACGTAATAGGGTATGTGCAACTCGGCGCTCCATCCTTCAGCATCGATCGCGGTTTCTACCTCCCACACGCCGTTCCAGGTCTCGTCCTTGTTCCGGTCGTCGGCATAGATACCGTCGATGACCGAACCCGAGGCATAGACCGTAAAAAAGCGCCCGGTCTGGCGGTCGAGATGCGGATCGAGACTGATCGACACCCAGTCGGCTTCTGTCTCGCCGTCGCGCCGCGTCAGCCGCGATACAATGCCGGCGGGATCGCTGTCGTAACAGCGAATGCCGACGTAGAGTCCCTCTTCGTCGTAGGCGACCTGCACGGTCGTCTTTTCGCTGGCCGCTTCGCCCTCGACCGGATCCAGTTGGAGAAAGTCAGAAGCAAAAGGGGCCTGCTGCCAGACAGCGTCGTCGAGGCGACCGTCGATCTTGGGCGGCTTGAGGTGGTGTGGCGCGATTCGCAGCGCTGTTGTGCTGCGCGCTGCAGGTGCGGTGTCCGCGGAGACAGCGGCTGGAGATAGCGCTAGAATACTTGAAAAAACTAACGCGAAGAAAGATGAAGTGTTGTGCTTCACGAAGAGCCTCTTACCCTATCCTAAATGTCCACTTGAGTCATGGGTGTGAAGGTTATAATTCATCCAGCTTTCAACGTTTCGTTGAAAAAACTGATTGTGCGCTCCCAGGCCAGTTTGGCGGCGGCTTCGTCATAGCGGGGCGTGGTGTCGTTGTGGAAGCCGTGGTTGACGCCTAAATACATGTACATCGCATAGTCGATTTCAGCTTCTTTTAGCGCGGCTTCGTACGCCGGCCAACCGGCATTAATCCTCTCATCCAGTTCGGCATAGTGAATCAGCAGCCGCGCCTTGATATTGGGCACATCTTCAGCCGCTGGTTGCCGGCCGTAAAAGGGCACGGCCGCCGAGATTACCTCTGGTATGCGCACGGCCAGCGTATTGGACATGCCACCGCCAAAGCAGAAGCCGACGACGCCCACTTGGCCGCTACAGGCAGGATGCGCTTTGAGATACTTGGCGGCCGCAATGAAGTCTTCCGTCATTTTCTCCCCGTCGAGTTGCCTTTGCAATGTTCGTCCTTCGTCGTCTGTGCCGGGATAACCGCCCAGCGGCTCCAGTGCGTCCGGGGCCAAGGCGAGGAAACCGGCCGTAGCCACGCGGCGCGCGACGTCTGCGACATAGGGGTTTAGCCCTCTGTTTTCGTGGATGACGAGGACACCCGGTAATTTGCTTTCCTCTGCAGCCGTGGGCCGTACAAGGTCTGCGCGCGTCTTTTCGTGTCCCTGTGGGGAAGGATACGTCACGCACTCGGTGACAATGCGTTCGTCATCTGCGGCTACTTGTTGGGCAAAGGCGTAGTTGGGAGTGAGGCTGTCCAACAGCGCGGCAGCCGTCAGGCCGCTGATGGCGAAGCGGGTAGCATTATCGAGAAACTGGCGGCGGTCAATGTCGCCGTGGACATAGCGATCGTAGAGGCTGAGCAGTTGCGGATCGTACTCAGCAGCGGTTTTTCGTTCCATAATTATCTCCTATCTGCTAGATGAAGTTTTACTACGGTAATTCGCACCGTGGGAATGTCAGTCACGCCTTATTCCACTGTAAAAAGCGACGGCGCACCTCGACGAGACGGCGCTCCTTGTCCGCGACCATTTCTGCTAAGAAAGCGCGACAGTTTTGCTCGCGTTCTCTATCGCGATCGCGCGGCGCGTGATCTAACAAGCCCTGCTGTGGGTCGTAGATTAGGCGGTGTTCTTCTTTACCGTCGCTGTAGTAGATCTTGTTGATTATGCGACGAGTGGTCGTATCCTTGATGCGCCGCTGAGGAGGATTACCCCCTTCGAGACAAATGAAAACGAGCAAGTTGATGGCGCGAAACTGCGCTGCGGGCACTTGGTTGATTTCGACGATCTGGTGGTGGATCTCATCGAGGTTATCGGCGTGGACATTACTGACCAGAGTATGACCGGCTCTGCCTAAGGCAAAGAAAGCGCGCAGGTCGTCACCCCACAGATAGGTCGGGGGCGGATGGTCGCTCAATTCGTTGGAGATGACACAGGACTTGGCTCCCCCAATAGAGGATACTTCTCCTGGCAGTGCGGTGACAAAGGGAAGGTCGGCCGCGACAAAACTGAGCAGCGCGTGCATGGTAGTGGTCTTGCCTATACCGCCGGGACCTGAGCCGGTGATATAGGAAGCTCCGCGCCAGATATGAGAGGCGAAAAAAGCGGCCAATTCCAAATCGACGGTCTGCACATCGATGAGGTCAATGAGCGAGCGCGTGCGATCCTCGGGATGGTCCAACTTTTGCAGAAATTCCAAATCGTTTGCCATGATTATTACAGCCTTTAGCGGTGGTGTTTGGCGAAGAAATCGAATACGAGCGGCAGCGAGACTTCGACGACTGTGGGAAAGTCGAAATCGATCAAGTCCGACCCAAAAAAAAGGTGAACTACTTACAAACAAGGTTGACAGTAATTGTCCTCTCCTACCTTAGTTGCACATTCTTCGTGTATTTCTTCCTCACATCTAATACACTTCACCCGCTTTTCTTCTTTCTCCAACGGCTGAAAGCACGAACAACAAAGTTTTTTTCTTAATCCAACTCATTTAATTCTACTCCGCTTTGCAATACCTTGGGTGAGCAGGGCCAAACCCCCACCATATCGGTTTATCAGGGTCAAGTCCATAGCATCCAATACAACGTGTTCCAATATCACATTCCACACACTCCCCCAATTCCTGATTATAGTACCTTCCCCAAGACGGCTTACAGCCTACATCTTTATTGCCGTCGCCGTCACCTATGCTATTTTTTAATCCCGATGCTCTACAATCGAAAAAAACATCCCCATTTAACAACGTTTTGATTCCTACCCCTACTACACACTCAAAAGAATTGACATAGGTAAGATTTTCACTACACGGCTCAGGGGACAAAAATTCATATATTTTACCAGAAGTATCATTAACATTACACGTAGAAATCGACTCAGTTTCAGTTTCAGTTTCAACCACAGACTCAGTTTCAATTTCTTCTTCTTGCAAATCTTCAACAAACTCAAATTGAACAGTCAACGCTTCATCTACTTCCTTTGTCGAAGTTTCAATCGCCTCAACAGAAGTATTTGAATCAACTACATCCTCTGAATCTGAAATTTCCGTATCATTACAAATATTTTCTGAGAAGCCGTCTGAAAACCCTTGCTGTAGCCGGTATTTGAATCGGCGTACTCATCGAGCCATATTCAGGTTTCGCGACAAAATCTGAACAGAAAGGCTCGTATGATGAGTACGCCTAGTAGGCAATATGCCACCGATGTAACCGATGTGCAATGGCGTCGGATCGAACCGTTGCTGCCGGCTTCGACATGGCAGCCGAACGGTCCGGGTCGGCCACCGCGGGATCGACGCCAGATCGTCAACGGCCTTTTGTATCTGACCAAGACCGGTTGTCCTTGGGCTTTGTTGCCTTCTTGTTTTGGACCGTGGAAAACGGTGTATGATTACTTTCGTCGCTGGAGTCTACAAGGGGTCTGGCCGCAGGTATTGGATCGACTCACCCAGCGGGAACGCCGCCTCAACGGACGGGCTCCAACGCCGTCGGCTGGCGTAGTCGATAGTCAGACGATCAAGACGGCAACCCATGGTAAAACAACCGGTTATGACGCCGGAAAAAAGGTCAAGGGGCGCAAGCGTCATCTGTTGGTCGACACCTCGGGCTTGCTTAGACAGGTGGTGGTCACCGCCGCCGATGTAGAGGATCGGGACGGCCTCAAGCAGGTGTTGACCCGCTTGGGGGCCTCCGGCGTAGCCCGGTTACGCAAACTGTGGGGCGATGGCGGCTATCGAGGCGATCCGATCCGAACGTGGGTGGCTAACGTAAAAAAGACGCACAAAATAGACTTGGAAGTCGTCGCCAAACAAGGCCCCGGCTTTGAGGTGTTACCACGCCGTTGGGTCGTCGAGCGCACGTTTGCGTGGTTGATGAATTTTCGCCGACATGCCCGAGATTATGAGGTGTTGACCCACCATAGCGAAGCCTTGATCCAGATTGCTATGATCCACTTGCTGCTCAAACGGATCAAATAGAAAAAATATAGTTTTCAGACGGCTTCTGAAAACGGTAAAATCAAATTTCCTTCAATATCCCGATTAATAGGCAAATATTTATGGTCAACTGAAACCACCGTCCCATCCGGTTTAATTGTAGCTATCTTCCAACTCTTTTCACCTTCTTTAATCTGATATTGTTTATGAACAGGCAAATCTCGATAAACTAATTTTACATTGCCTTTATAAATACGAGTAGTCAATGAATTATCTAAAACAGCATCGCTCCACAACCCACATTGCCCATCACTAAATCGAAACGCAGCCTTATATCGACCATACGGGGATTCCGTTTCGTGAGCATAATAAACTAGTTTACGATTAGAATCAACATAATGCTCTATGTGAACAGAGGTTCCTTGCGTCTGAAATCGCAAACTATCACCATAGAAAATCGTGAAAATTGAATCTTCAGGAGCTATCCATAGAGATGGATCACAATCCCATTGAATCAAATAACACGCTTCACTATCCGTAGAAAGAGCCTTGCCCGCAGACAACCCACCTACGGGCAAAGAGAGGGTTGAGATAGGATTGTCGTCCGTGCAAGAAAGAACGACAATCGCTATCAAAGAAAGTATGAAAAGAAGTTTCAACATTATGGTGCGATAGTAAGACTAAATCCATCTACGGTACGCCAATTATCCCTATCACCGGGATTGTCGCTCATACGATACGTCATTGAAGCTGTAATAGTTTTGCCCTTTAATACTGCCCTTGCTCGATTGGACTGATCGTTTCCAATCCCCGGCGCACAGTTGAAATACGCCTTACCTAAATCGGCCCTATTTTCAATAAACTTTAACCATTTGGCCCAACCACGCGGTTCATCGGGAGTGCCTTCAACATCGTAACCTACAGGGGTAGGATCGCCCCCACAGAGAACAAAATAAGCCCGACCCTTAGAGGTAAACCACAAAGGATCACCATTCACCGATGTAGGGAGAAACGCGCCGCTCCTCATTCGTAGGCCAAGTTTTGCGCCTGCATCATGCCGATCATGTAGCCGAAGGCGAAGATCTTCCCGAGTATGCCGTAGCCACGGGTCGTCTCCGCATCCTCGGACCCCATCGTCGGCGCGTGGTCGGGGCGGATGGGTCCTACGAAGCCGGCGCGGGAGTAGATTTCCAGCATTCGCGCCATATCTGTAGGACCGTCGTCGTGAAAGGTTTCCGTAAATCGCGTTCCCGCCGTGCCCTCGACGTCGCGGTAGTGGATAAAGTGAACCTTGCCCTGTTCGGTGAACTCCCGCGCCACCGAGTAGATATCCTCGCCCATGGCCTTGAAATTGCCTTGGCAGAACGTGACGCCGTTGCAAGGACTCGGTGCGATCTTGATTAGGCGGCGGTACGCGGCGGCACTGACCATGATTTGGGCGGACCCCCGATAGGGCGAGATCGGCGGATCGTTGGGGTGATAGCCCATGCGGACATTGGCCTTTTCGGCGACGGGGATGATGCGCTCGAGCAGCCAAGTCAGGTTGTTCCAGAGTTCTTTCTCCGTTTGGATCTCCGCAAGAGGTGGCTCGTGGTGCGACTCCGCATAGTCGAATTGCGAGGAGATGGCACCACCGCGCGTGGGCACCCAATCGGTGCGCGAGCCGCCAGCGCCGAGGTTGTAGCACAGCACGGGAATGCCGACTTTGCCCATGGCCTCCACAGCGGCGATAAAGTCCAACAGTTCCTCGTCGCGGCCTGGGCTTCCTCGGCGTATGTGTTCGGAGCGGGTGGGCGTCATGGTCTCGTACACGGGGATCGAAAACCCTGCCTCGGCCCATCCCTCCTTTTGCTGGCGCATGGCCGCCGCGTACTGATCGCGACCGATCCCGTCGAGGGGTGGCGATGTTACGCAGCCGGTGACGCCCATTTCCCGGCAGATCTTCACCCGCTCGGGTTGCTCTCGTGGGCTTCTGCCCAGCGTCATCGACAACTTGAACATCCCTTGGCGCATGCGATTTCCTTTTTCTTGGTGGTGATGCGGGTGCTCTTACGCTGTATCCACGTGTGTCGGCAATAGGGGCGGCGAGAGAGTTAAATCATTTCCTCGACCAAGGCCCGGCTGGCTGGCTCCAAGAGCCGATAATCAGGGATTTCGTAGCGGTTGCCGTCGGCGTCTTGCACCAGTACCCGTCCGCCGCCCAAATGGCGGATATCGCGGCGGCTGGAATAGATTTCAAAGGCGCGGGGTCCCCGGTCGGTCTCTACTTCCCAGCGCGGCACTCGATTGGCCACTGTCACGTTGACGATGCGCTGGATGTGCGGAGAGAAATAGGCCCGCTCCAACTCGTCTTCCAGGGCTTGACGACTGGCCCGATCTAGCGAGTCGAGCCGGGCCAGCGAGCCTATCTCCTCGCCTTCGCGGTCTTGGACGACGATAAAGCAGTCGTCGCAGCTCAGGGGAAAAGCCCGTTTGACCCGGACCCTCGGATAGGTCTGGTCCCCGGTCAACTCTAGGTTCAAGTCCTCGAAAGCATCGACAAAAAACCGCGCCTTATCCGGGTCGAGATAGGCGACTTCAGCGGCTAAATTCTGGCGCTGCTGCATGGTTTTACCAAGCTCTCAGTCTGGACATTTCAGCCTGCATGCGGCACAACTTGGCGTAGATGCCATCCTGTTCAATCAGCTCGTCGTGGGTGCCGATCTCGGCGAGTTTACCCTTGTCGAGAATGAGCAGACGGTGGGAGTTTTTGAGGGTCGATAAGCGATGGGCAATGGCAAAGGTGGTGCGCCCTTGGATGAGCCGCTCCAACGCCTCCTGAATTTGCGATTCGGTCTCGGTATCGACGTTGGAGGTGGCTTCGTCGAGGATGAGAATGCGCGGGTCGCGCAAAATGGCCCGGGCAATGGACAGCCGCTGCCGCTCGCCCCCGGATACGCGGGTGCCGCGCTCGCCGACCAAGGTGTCGTACCCGTCGGCCATGTTCATAATGAAGTCGTGCGCATTGGCGGCCTTGGCCGCGGCGACGATCTGTTCGAGGGAAGATTCAGGATGGCCGTAGGCAATGTTGTCGGCCACCGTGCCGTTGAAGAGGAACGGATCCTGCAAGACCACGCCAATCTGCTCGCGCAGCGATTTGAGGTTCACTTGGCGGGCGTCGTGGCCGTCGATGAGAATGGCCCCCTCCTGCGGCTCGTAGAAGCGGCAGATGAGATTGATCAAGGTGCTCTTGCCAGCGCCGCTGTGCCCAGCCAAGCCGATCATCTCGCCCGGCTCGACGACGAAATTCAAATCCTCAATGACGGGCTTGTCTTCCTCATAGCCGAAGTGGACGCCGCGGAATTCGACCCGGCCCTCGATGGGCGGCATGGTCATAGCCCCGGGCTGGTCGATCACCTCTGGGTGGGTATCGAGTACTTCAAAGACGCGCTCGGCCGAGGTGGCGGCGCGCTGGAAGCGGTGGTTGAGGCGGCACAAGCTCTCCACCGGCCCGTAGAAGCGATACATGTAACTGGTAAAGGCGACAAAGGCTCCCAACGTCAGCTCACCAGCCAAAATATCGCGGCCGCCGACCCACCAGATGATGATGGTGCCGATGGAGGTTATAAAGGCCATGACCGGGCCGAACAGGCTGCGCATCCACGCCACCCGCAATTCGCCCCGCAGCAGATCTAGGCTGCGGCCCTTGAATTTGCCCACTTCCCGCTGTTCTTGGGCAAATGCCTTGACTACGCGCACGCCCGGGATGGTATCGGCCAGCAGGGCGCTCAGGCCGGCCCAGCGGTGCCACAAAGGTCGGTAGATGGCGTGCAGTCGCTTGCCAAAGCTCAGCGTCGCCCACACCAGTAGAGGCGTCGGCAGCAGCACGAGGGCCGCCAGCCCGGGATTGAGCGCAAAGAGGATGATGCAAATGATGACCAAGGTGAGCACATCGCGGATGGCTTCTTGCAGACCGTCGCTGATAAAATCCTGCAAGCGGCCCACGTCTTGGGTGACACTGGCCATAATGCGCCCAGTCTCGTTTTTGTTGTAATAACTAAGCGACAGTGCGTGGAGGTGGGTGTACACTTCGTTGCGCAGGCCGTAGGTGACGCGCTGGCCGATGCGGGCCATGATGTAGCCGCGCAGACCCGACAAGCCGCTGACGGTGAGGTTCATGAATATCAACAAGCCCACCAGCCAAGCCAGCACAGCGACTGGATCGTCCTTGGACACCGGCAAAAGAGCCAGCAGATCAAAGTCCGCCTCATCGCTCATGGACGAAACGGCACCGGCATTCAAGACATCGTCGATGAGGACTCTCATCAGCAGCGGCTGGCCCAAGCCAATGGTCGTGGCCACCACCATGAGCAACAGACTCAGGGCAATGAGCTTCCAATGTGGCTGGGCATAGCCCAACAGCCGGAACAGCAGTTTGCCCTTTTCCAGACAGGCCGGGCATACTCCGTAGTGCCTCGGAATGACTTGGCCGCAGCGGTCGCAGCGCTCGCGCCCGGCTCTAGCTCCGGCCAGTCGCCCGTGGAGCACTTGGCCATCGGGGTCCGTCGGGTTTGCTTGCTTGACCAAGCGCTCGACCTGATTGGGCAGTTCGGACAGTGCTGGCACCAAGCTCTTGGAGAATACGGCCATGGTCGCGCCCCGCTCTGCGGTGCGCACCTTGAGGGCCGCGGTGCCCCAATCCTCGCGCACCTCCACGCCCTTTATTTCGTTCAGGGGCAAGCAGACCACATCGGGCGGTCCACCGCCGTCGGGGCTGAAGGCCACCAGATGGTCGGCGGTGGCCATTAGCCACGCCTCGCCGTACTGGCCGTCGAGCTTAATATCGGTAGCCACCGCTAGGCGGAACTCTTCGTCGATGCTTACTACCTCGGCCAGTTCGCGCCGCACCTGCGCTGGCACGGTAGCGCGAAAAAGCGGCTCTGCGCGTTCTGCTATGCTGCGTTCAGTTTCCGTCATGCTTACCCCTTATTCGCGACACCCGTTGCGTCAGTCCCTAGGGCGTCCACAGGGACGCCCCTATCTTCATGCGTTGGCCGTGCTGTGCGACACGCGCATCACCCGTTTGCACCACAGCGCCAGATCGTCCAACAGCGAGTAGAGGGTCGGGGCCAGCATCAGCGTCAGCAACGTCGAAGTGGCCAAGCCGCTGGCGACGACCAAGCCCACCGGCCCCCAGCGGCGGGCAAAGCCTTCGGATGTGCCATAGACCATCGGCAGCACGATCGGCATCAGGTTGAGGATGGTGGTAAAGGCGGTCATCAGGATGGGCCGGAGCCGGTGCTGCCCGCCGAGGCAGATCGCCTCGCGCCGCGACAGCCCGCTCGCTCGCAGGTGGTTGATATGGGCTATTAGCACGATGCCGTTGTTGACGACGATGCCGAAGAGGATCAAAAGCCCCAAGACACCGTTGTTGTCAAAGGGCACGTCGAGGATATACAGCCCCAAGGCCACGCCGATCAGGGAAAAGGGGATGGCGAACATGATGGTGAAGGGATGGATCAGAGACTCGAAGAGCGAGGCCATAATCAGGTAGATTAGCAGGATGGCAAAAATGGCGGTGAAGCTGTTGTCGCTGGCCTCCTGCTGCTGCCAGCGCGCCGCCCGCCCCAGATCCCAACTATAGCCGGCGGGTAGCTGCATCCCTTCCATCATCTGGGTGATCGGCTGGATCAGCAGGCGGGCTGCCTGACGGTTTTCGGTGTTGGCGAAGACGGTGACGTTGAGCACCCGGTTCTCGCGTCTGAGATCGCGGGGGCCGTGGCTAAGCTGGAAGTTGGCCAACGACGCTAGCTGGACCGAGTTGCCGTCGCGGGTCTCGTAGCGGCTGTTTTTGAGCTGGTCTAGGGTGGCGCGGTCGCCCTCGTTGAGCTGCATGACGATGTCGATTTCGCGGTCGTCGCTTTTGAAGCCGCTAGTGCGACGGGTGCCCAAGGCTGAAGAGATGCCCTGGGCCACCTCGCGCGGCGACAGCCCATAGCTGAGTGCTTGGGCGCGGTTGATTTCGACGCGGACTTCCTCCTCGCCGTCTTCGAGGCTGCTATCGACGTCTTGGACCCCGGGTAGCTGTTCGAGACCGGCTTTGACGTCCTCCATTAGCACTGCTAGGACTTCTGGGTTGCGGCCGTGGAGTTGGACTTCGACGCCAAGTTGGTTGCCCGACCAACTGCGCGAGCGGCCCATTTTGTACGTGTAGCCCACCTTCTCCGGCAGCAGGTTCTTGATGGCGTTGCCAGCTTCCATAGTTGAGAATTTACCCGCGTCGGCATCGACTAGATAGGCGCGGATGCTGCCTCGGCGCTGGCGGAAGTTCGTCGAGAGCGATTCAATGTCGAGCGAGTCCTTTTTTGCCAAGATGATGTCTTCGATCTGGTCGAAGTGCGCGCGGATCTCATCGAGGCTGTAGCTGCGGTCGATGACCACCGACATATCGACCCGGCGCTCCGGGGTCCAGGGGGTGCCGCGCTGTTCGATTTGGTCGTAGAGGTAATAGCCGGTGCCGGTCAGCGCCACCGTGGCCACTAGCGCGACCCAGCGGTGGTCGAGCGTCCAGTTGAGCAAGCGGCCGTACGAGGAGCGCAGGCCGTGGCGGGAGCAGTACCAGCCGAGCGCGGCTCCGGCCAGCGCAGTGAGCGCGCAGCCGAGGATGGTTTGCCACTGCATCCCACCGATTGAGATAGCGATCAGCCTGGACCAGTGGCCCCACCAAACCTGCAACCCTCGCCAGCCAAGGTCGCTGATCTGCCAGTAGGCAATGCCTACCACGATGGCGACGACCAGCAGCTTGAGCCAGCGGTCGAAGCGCTCGACCCCGGCGCGCAACAGCCGCGAGGAAACCAGCGGGATCAGCGACAACGAGACGATCATCGACACCACTACGGCGAGGCATATCGCGATCCCGGCGTCCTTCATCCACGCGGCCGAGCGACCATCGGAAAGAAAGAAGAAAGGCACGAAGACGCAGATCGTCGTCAGCGCCGAGGCTAGCACCGCCATGCCTACTTCGCGGCTGCCGACGCGGGCAGCCTCATCAGCTTCGAGGCCGTCTTCTTGGCGGCGGCGGAAAATGCTCTCCAGCACCACCACCGCCGGATCGACTAACATCCCCACTGCCAGCATCAGCCCCATCATCGAGACCATGTTGAGGGTGATGGTCGATTCAAAGACCTCGCGGGCGACGTACATGCCGATAAAGACGCACAGCGCCGAGGCGGGGATGGCGAGGGCGATGACAATGGTCGAGCGGATGTTGCGCAGGAAGACGAAGATGATAATCATTGCCAAAAACGCGCCCAGCAGCGCCGAATTGACGAGCGTGCCGGCTTCTTGGAGCACCGACTCGGCGCGGTTGCGGACGATGGCGATTTCGAGTTTGCCATCGTATTCGGCCTCAATCGCCTTCAACTCAGCGACGATGGCCTCGCCGACATCGATGACATTGGCGGTAGAGGCTTTGAAAACTTCTAGCTCCAGCGCATCGACGCCGTTGAGCCGCTCGTAGCGGCGCTTTTCGGGGAAGCCGTAGTTGATCTCACCGATGTCGCTGAGGCGGAACTGACCGCCCAAAAGCGGCATGGTGGCAATATCCTCGGCGCGGGTGAACTCGCCGACGGCGCGAGCCATGTAGCGCTGGTCGCCGTCCATGACTCGGCCCAGAGAAATGTTGATGTTGTTCTGGTTGAGCTGCCAGCCGAGCGAAGGCAGCGATATATTGTGAGTCTGCAAGCGCTCCTGGTCCAGCTCGACGATGAGCTGTTTCTCCTCGAAGTCGTCAAGGGCCACGTTGGCGACGCCATTGAGCCGCAATATCCTCGGCTCGATGACCTTCTGGATTATGTCGAGCAGGCGGTCGCCGTCGCCGCGCCAAGCCAGATCGGCGTCCACGACGGCGCGCTGGTCGGACTGCCAGCGGCGCAGGCTGACGCGATCGACGTCCGGGGGCAGGAGGGCGCGGGCTTGGTCGAGTTTTTCGCGCATCTCCATGTTGGCCAAATCCATGTCGGTGCCGGCCTTGAAGTCCACCCGCACCTGGCCCTGATTGCGCCCCGAACTCGCACTCATGCGGTCGATATTGTTGAGCGTGCCCAGCGTCTGCTCCAGTGGCAAGGTCACCGAGCGCTCGATCTCTTCGGGAGAGGAATTGTTGTACTGGACTCGGGCCGTGATCCCCGAAGAGGAAATGGTCGGCAACTGCTCCATGGGCAAGCGGTCTAAGGCGACGACACCCACCACCAAGGCGCACAAGGTGATCATCAGGGTGGTCACGGGTCGTTTGAGCGAGAATTCAGACAGGGTCATAACCAACCTCCTAAGCGCTGCGATCCATCAGGGTATAGACCACCGGAATGAGTACCAGGGTCAGCAGGGTGGATACCAAAAGCCCGCCGATGACGGTAATGGCCATAGGCGCGCGGATCTCGGAGCCCTCGCCCAGCCCTAGGGCCATGGGCAACAGCCCGAGGACGGTGGTCGAGGTCGTCATTAGGATTGGCCGGAAGCGCACCTCGCCAGCGCGCAGCACGGCGACGAATTTTTCCATCCCCTCATTGCGGCGCAGATGATTGATATAATCGACGAGGACGATGGCATTGTTGACGACAATGCCGGCGAGCATGATCAGGCCAATGAGCACCACCACGCTGATGGTGGTGCCCGTCGCGAGTAGGCCGAGGGCGCTGCCGATTAGCCCCAAGGGAATGGTGAACATGATGACCAGCGGATGCAAAAGCGATTCAAACTGCGAGGCCATTACCAGATAGACCAAGAATACGGCCAGTAGCAGGGCGAATTGCATGCTGTCGAAGGAGCGCACCATCTCTTCGTTCTGGCCACCGATGGCCACCCTGAAGCCCTCGGGCAGGGGCAAGTCGGCAAGGGTGGCTTCAATCTCCTCTACTACGCCGCCCAGATCGCGTCCGTCGAGGTTGGCCGAGATGACGGCGACGCGCTCTTGATCGAGGCGGCGAATCTCGGCAGGGCCGTCCACGGCCTGTACTTCGGCGACCGATTCTAGCGCGACCGGCACGGGGTAGGAGGCCGGGCTGACGACCATGCGCTTGAGGTCGGCAACGGTCTGGCGCTCCTCGTCGAGGGCGCGCACCCGGATATCGACCTTGCGGTCGCGGCGCGCTAGCTCGGTGGCGACATCGCCTTGCAGCTTGTTGCGCAACAGCTCGCCGATATTCTGCAGGGTGGTGCCCAGCTCGGCGACGCGCCGGCGGTCGAAGACGATCTGGACTTCGGGTTGGCCGCCGGCCGTGCTCGAGCGGATGTCGGTCAGTCCGGGGATGGTGTGCAGACGCTCAACCGCTTGATCGGCCAACAGATCGAGGGTGCTCAGACTGTAGCCGCTGATTTCCACCTCTATCGGAGTGCGGAAGGAGAAATAACTCGGCCGCGAGAATTTGAACTTCAGGTCGGGAATGTCCCCGAGGAGGCCGCGGGCCGCTTCGATGGCCGCGTCTTCGCTGGCCGCCGGCGCGAGCCGCACGTGGAGGTTGGCGGTGTGCTCCTTTTTGTCCGCGGCCGTGCCGCCGGTCTGGCCACTGCTGCCGACGAGGGCAAAGACCGAGGCGATTCCATCGAGACCGCGGATCTGTCCGTCAATGGCGGCGACTTGGACGGCGGTCTGCTCCAGCGGGGTGCCAGCGCGCCATTCCAAATCGACGAGGAATTCGCCTTGGCTCATCTCCGGGATCAGCTCCAGCCCTAGGCTGCGCGCCCGCTCGAGGACCAAGGCCCCCAGGGCGATAAAGATGGCGAGGACCAGCAGGCGGCGGCGCAGCGCCCAGCTCAAAAGGAGCGGGTATATTTTGTTGAGCGCGTTAAAGACGAGGTCGAAGAGCCAGTACAGCGGAAAGAGCAGGACGGAAAAGACGCGGCCAGCCCCGCGGGCTGCGGTGCGGATCAGGTCGATGAGGAATGCGGGCCCTTTGACGCCGCGTTTGGGGCCGGTCTCGTCGGCCTCGGAGATCATGCGCTCGAGGCTCAGCGACGAGAGCATGGGGATCAGCATTAGCGCCACCACGAGGGAGGCAACCAGCGAATAGGTGACGGTCAGCGCTTGGTCGCGGAAGAGCTGGCCGGCGACGCCTTCGACGAAGACGATGGGCAGAAAAACGCAGATGGTGGTGGTGGTGGCGGCGATGACGGCGCGGCCGACTTCACTGGCACCGCGCACGGCCGCGGCCAAGGCACTAAGCCCCTGTGCGCGGTAGCGCTGCACGCTTTCCAAGACCACAATCGAGTTGTCAACCAGCATCCCGACCCCCAAAGCCAGCCCGCCCAGCGACATGATATTGAGGCTTACGTCCGAGCCGAACATCAGGAAAAAGGTCGCCACCACCGAGAGGGGGATTGACAGGCCGATGATGGCCGTGCTTTTGAGGTCGCGGAGGAAGAGGAACAGCACGACGATGGCGAGGATGCCGCCGATGATGGCGGTGTTGAGCACCTCGTCAACGGCCTGCTGGATAAAGGTCGCTTGGTTGAAGACGACCTCCATGCCGCTGTCTTGGAGCAGCGAGGCGTTTTCGGCGAGAAATTCGTCCAAGCGCTCCTGTACCGCCGCGCTGACTTGGACGGTGTTGGCGTCGCCTTCCTTGAAGACCGAGACCTCGACGCCTTCGCGGCCGTTGATACGGGTGACAAGGTCGCGCTCGCGGTGGCCGCGGAAGACGCGACCGACGTCCTTGAGCTTGATCGGAGCGCGGTCGATCTGGCCGACGATGATCTCGCCGATCTCGTCGATGCCTTGGAACTCGTTGAGGGTCCTGACGAGGAACTCGGCCTCGCCATCCTTGAGCATTCCGCCGGTCAGGTTGACGTTTTCCGCGGCGAGGCGGCTGGTGACCTGACTAATGGAGATGCCGAGGTGAGCCAGGCGCTGGGTTTCGACCTCGACTTGGATCTCTTCCTCTAGGCCGCCGTTGATCCTGACCGCGGCCACGCCTTCGAGGCTTTCGAGATCGGGGCGCAGCCGCTCTTCGGCGACGCGCCGCATCTCCATCAGGCTCAACTTGCCGTAAAACGCCAAGCGCATTACGGGGTCGAGCGAGGGGTCGAAGCGCAAGAGGATAGGCTTGCCAGCGTCGCGCGGCAGGTTGGCCAAATCGAGCTTTTCGCGGATGTCGAGCGAGGCAAAGTCCATGTTGGTGCCCCAGCCGAATTCGACAACCACATCGGAGATGCCCGGCCGCGAGATCGACGAAACGCGGACCACGTTGCTGACCACGCCGACCAAGCCTTCGACCGGCTCGGAAATGAGGCGCTCGATTTCGAGGGGGGCCACGCCCTCGTATTCGGTGCGGACGGTGATGGTGGGATAGGTGATGTCGGGGAGGAGGTTGACGGCTAGGCGCGAAAAACCCACACCGCCAAAGACGATGATCGCCACCATGAGCATCGCCACTGTGACGCGGCGGCGGGTGGAAAATTCGACTAGTTTCACTCGCCCCTACCTTGCCGCCGCCCACCGCCCTGCTCGCGCAATGCGCTCAGACGTTGGCGCAAGCTGTCGGGCAGGGGCTTGCCCGCGCGGCGGTACTCGGCCACGATTTGGCGCAAGCTGTCGGGCAGGCCGCCCCTAGCCCCGGGTGGGGGGGAGCCTTCGCTTGGAGGTGCGCTGGCCAACTCCGCCGGGGGCGTTAGGCCCTCGCCGGCCATCCGCACGGCTGCACCATCCTTGAGGCCCTCGTGGCCAATGGTCACTACTTGGTCGCCTTCTTTGAGGCCGGAGACGATCTCGACTTGATCGCCCTCGACTAAGCCCAGTTCGACGGAGACCCGGCGCACCTTGTCGGCTTCGATGAGGAAGACGTCGTCCTCGTCGGTTTCGAGGATTAGGGCCTTCTTGGGGACGACCAAGGTCTGGGGCCGTTGCTCGGTAATAATGCGCACCGTGGCGAACATCCCCGGTTTGAGGACGCCGTCGCTGGCGACTTCGAGGGTGACTTTGATGGTGCCGCTGGCGGGATTGACCTCTGGGCTAATCATGCGGATGCGGCCGCGGAAGCTCGTGTCGGGCAGGGCCTCGACCACGATAGTAGCCTCTTGGCCGGAGTGTAACTGGTACATGCGCTGCTCGGGCGCGAAAATTTTCACCAGCAGCGGGTGGAGGTCGGCGATGACGAAAACTTCTTGATTGCCGCGCACTAAGTCACCTACTTCGACCAACCGCTGGGTGACGACGCCGGCAATCGGCGCGGTAACGTCTGCGTACGCGAGATTGAGCTGGGCTTCTTCGAGGGAGATCTTGGCGTTGTCCAAGCGGAGGTGGGCCGTATCGTATTCGGATTGGCTGACCATGCTGCTCTCGTATAGCGTCTTGATGCGGTCGTAGTTGGTGCTGGCGTCGGCAAAAGCCTGTTCGGCTTGGCGCAAGTTTAGGCTTAGTTCGTCCTTGTTGAGGCGGATCATCGCTTGGCCTTGGCGCACCTGGTCGCCCTCTTCGGCCGCGAGTTCCTCGAGTAAGCCGGTCGTGCGCGCCAAGACGCTGACTTGGCGCTCGGCTTCGAGGCGGGCATAGGTCTCGATGTAGGCGCTCATGTCGCCGCGAGTGACCTTTTCGCCTTTGACCGGAATGGCCGCCGCTTCGCGTCCGCCCCAACCGCCGCGCATGCCGCCGGGTTGCTGGGCGTCTTCCTCGTCGCCGCAGCCTAGTGCGAGGAGCAAGACGCTGCCGATGTACAGCGCATATTGGCGAGCTGTCATCTGGAGCAGGCCCTAGTTATGAGTGTTTTGTCCACGGGGTTCCTTTCTTTGGCGTGTGTCGTCAAGAGAGTATAGATGAGGCTTCGATCTTTGTCAATAGAACTGACTGGTCAGTTCTGATTCAGAATTAGTAGTCGCCCCATTAGACCATCGATTGATTCTATTCATTCCCGTGCGGGTTTATTTTTTTGTGCCGCTGCCGCCTAAAGGTGTAATGTCAATGAATTACTAGCTAATATTGAATTAGCAATTAAACGTCCGTGCGAGCATCACTGTCGAGGGACTACCATAGCGTCCCGTTCACTTTTGTCGGTCGGGGAGGTGGCGGAAGTGTACGAACCGGAGAGCGGGCAGATGATGGAAGTGTACACGGCCGAGCTAGGCATGTAGGTCTATCGGTCAGTGACGGAGTACAGGTTCTCGGCGCGTTAGGACTGCTTTTCCAAGGCCGCCAACCGCTCGGCCATGTCCGTAGGGGCGACGAATATCATGGCCCGGCCCTTTTTGCCCATTTCGAGGACGCCGCGTTTGGCGAGGTCCAATAAATCGGTTCGCGCTGTCTGATAGGCGATGGCGTGGCTTTGTTGGTGGCTGGCGATGGTATAGCGTTGCCCTGGATTGCTCAGGGCGTGGCGGATGAGTGCGACCTGCCGGTGATTGAACAACGCAAGTGCCTGAATGTCCTGCTCTGCTTGGCGCAGTTGGGCCGCTTTTCTCTCGATATAGCGGTGTAGCTCGCCTATGGCTTGAGAAATTACCTCGGTCTGGGCAACCAAAAAGTAAGTCAAGTCGTTGTCGTCCGTCTCTGTGTACAAAAACGAACGACCGTATTGCACCGGTGCCTTTCGCAGGATAGTCGAGATCGAAATAAACTCGAAGATCCAATAGCCGCTCCGCAGCATGGACCAGTAGAAAAGCGCCCTTGCGGTCCGCCCGTTGCCATCGACAAATGGATGATCGTAAGCCAACCAGAAGTGCAAAATTATGGCCCGCACAGCCGGATGAATGAAATGGGCTGGGGTTTCGGCATTGGCAAAATCACACATGGCGTTCATCCGCTCCGCCAGCTCACTAGCGGGCGGCGGGTCGTGAAAGATTTGGCCGAAATCATCGCCGACGACGCATCGCTCATCGGGCCTGCGGAAACGACCTGCTGCGGTCGGTTCCTCTAGGGTCTTGTCGGTGATCAGACGGTGGATCTCCAACACAAGCTCCGGCGAGAGGGCCGAGGATTTTAACTCCCGGATGCGTTGCATAGTCAGATAGTTGTTTAGGATCATCTGCTCGCTCGTATCGCGCGGGCGGCGGCCCGTGCGGATCA
Source organism: Candidatus Latescibacterota bacterium (assembly GCA_965261395.1). GTDB lineage: Bacteria > Latescibacterota > UBA2968 > UBA8231 > UBA8231. Next base: position 6,337,162 of record OZ253462.1, on the reverse strand, counting down.
TGTCTTTGGCTACTTTGCGCGTGGTCGCCGCACCTTCGAGCTGGCTAGAAGTGATGGCTTCTTCCATCAGTGAACGCACCAAATAGCGGTCGCGAGTCTGGGGATTGACAATGGGTTCCGGTATGCTCACCAGCCCGCCCGTGCCCAAATCAATCTGGTGTAACTCCTGCAAGACTCCCTCTGGCACGGCAAACTGGAACGGCCTTCCTTCCTTGTCTTTGAGGCTGATCGGTTGCAGCGCGTTGATGCGAAAGATCTTCAACGCCAGCCACCACTCGCGGTGGGAAAAGTTCTCGGGCGGCGAGCGATACCGGACTTTATCCCAATGCAGGTAGTGTCCTGCGCCAGTCCGCATATGGCTGGCAAGCTGAATTACCCGCTCCGGCGTGACTTCGGCTATCAGGTCTTCGAACTTGGGAGGGGACTGAGGGAGATTCATGGGAAAGTCAATTATAGGTAAATTAGGAGTTAATACTAATGAATTACTAATTAATACTAAATTAGCAATAGGAAAGGAGTAGTGTCAATGAATTACTAATTAATACTGAATTAGTAATTGAACTCCTGTGCAAGCACCACCACCGCGGGAACTGCCGTAAAGCGCTCCATCAATAGGCCGAAAATGATCCTGCTATTGAGTGTATGCTCCAACTTTACAATCTGCGTCCCGTTCACCTTTGCAGGCCGTGGCCACAGCCCCTATAATTGGCCGTGTGCAAAAGACTCAAACCGAAACAGGAGCGATATAATGAAACAGCTCCTCGTGGTCTTGGCGGCCCTTGCGCTGGCAGCCTGTGGCCGAGAGCCCCCGGTTGACCTCATCCCCGCCCAAATTGTCGGTGTGCGAGACTTGGGTGCCGATGGGGTGGCTGTCGTGCTCAAAGGGGACGATGTGCCGCCGTTACCCATCATCATCGGCCACTGCGAGGCGCGGGCGTTAGTTGGGGCCATGCGGGACGAGGATTTCCCGCGCCCGCTCGCGTACGATCTGTTGGAAGCGATGCTGGAGAAGCTACAAGGGGAGGTGATGCACCTCGTCGTCCACAGCATCAAGGACAATACCTTTCACGCCAACTTGTACATTGAGACCCCAGCCGGCGAGTGGGTGCTCGACTGCCGGCCCAGCGACGGCATGGTGCTGGTGACGCGCCTTGGAGCGCCCATTTACTTGCAGCCGCGGCTCTTTGAACCCAAAGACCTAAGCCCACAGATATAACCACTAACCGCGAGGAGAATGCCGTGGCCTATCGCGTCGGCCTCGTGGGTACGGGCGGTATCGCCCGCGCCCACGGCAAGGCCTGCAAGGAGACCGCCGAAGCCGAGCTCGTCGCCATCTGCGACGTGTCCGCAGATCAGCTAGCGCGCTACGGAGAGGAGTTCGGCGTTGCAGCGCGCTATACCGAGCTCGACGCGATGCTCCACGAGGCCGAGCTGGATATTGCCATTATCTGCACTTGGGGTGCTTTTCACGCGGAGACCGGGATCCAAATTTGCGATTCGGGGCGGGTAAAAGCCGTGCTCTGCGAAAAGCCTTTCACCCAAAACGCGGCCGAAGCAGCGGCCTTTGCCGCGGCCGGCAGGAAAAACCGCGTCCTCGTGGCCGAGGCGTTTAAGTTTCGCCATCACCCCATGCACTTGCGGGCCAAGGCCATGCTCGACGCCGGTGAGATCGGCGACTTAGTCGGCGTGCGGAGCACGTTTTGCACCAGTTCAGGAGGCGCACTCAAAGAGCGCTCGCCCGAGGCGAATTGGCGCTTCAACAAGGCCAAAGGCGGCGGCAGTATCTACGACTTGGCCTGTTACAACATTCACCACGCGCGGTTTGTGTTTGGCGAGGAGCCGGAGCGGGTGTTTGCCGCGCAGCAGCTAGGCTTGGAGACCGACGATGCCGCGTCGATTGTGCTGGTCTTTTCCGGGGGCCGCACCGCGCAGATCGCCGTGGGCTTTAATACGTTCAGCTCGCAGTACGCGGAAATTTCCGGGCACCGCGGGATGCTGCGGCTAGACCAGGTGTGGAACAACGAGAATCGGGCCGTCACCATAGAGCATCGCACGCCGAGCGGGGTGGAGGTCGTCGAATTCCCGCCCTGCTTTCAGTTTGCATTGCAGTTGCAGCACCTGTGCGAGTGCTTGGCCGAGGAGCGGGAGCATCGGATCTCGCCGGAGCACAGCGTCGCGCAGATGCGGGTGTTAGACGCGGTGAAGGAGTCTATGGAGACGGGGCGGGCAGTGGAATTGTAATACTTAATAGACCCACGACCCCATCGGTTGCCCTTATGCTGTAGCGAAATCTGGAGTCTGCCCTTAACGAAAGAAAGGACGAATCATGCGCATTGGCATTATTGGACACACCGGCCGCGGCCACTACGGCCACTACCTCGACATGGCCTTTGTTGGAGTAGAAGGCGCGGAGATTGTGGCGCTGGCCGACCCCGACGAGGCGGGACGCCAAGCTGCTGTCGCTAAGACCGGAGCACCCAAGGGATACGCCGATTACGTGCAGATGTTAGAGGAGGAGCAGCCGGATATTGCGGTGGTGGCGTCGCGAGAGATCGGCGATCATCTAGCTTTGGTACTCAATTGTGTGGAGCGGGGGGCGCATGTGTACCTCGAAAAGCCAGTGGCGGCTTCGGTTGCCCAAGTGGACCAGATGATAGTAGCGCGCGATAAGGCCAAAGTGACGGTGGTGGTGGCGCATCCGTGGCGGGGGCATCCGCCGGTCCAGAGGGTGGCGATTCCGGCGATTAAGGCGGGGAAAATCGGCCAGCCGCGACTGTGCCGAATCTATGGGATGGGCGGCGCGCATGGCGGGGATCAACTGTTTTTGGACTTGTATCCGCATTTCTTTGACTTTCTCTGGCAGTCGTTTGGAGAGCCGCTGTGGTGTCATGCGCATCTAACGCAGGATGGGCGCAGCGCGACGCCGTCGGATGTACAGGAAGGCGTTGAAGGGATGGGTTTGGTGGCTGGAGACGGGATCAAGGCGTATTACGAGTTCCCAAGCGGAGTGGCTGCCGATTTCGAGTCCTACCGGGGCGATGGGAAGGAAAACCCCTACCGGATCGACATCCATGGGACCGAGGGAACCTTGTCGCTGCCCGGGCCGATGGTAAACTTGCCGGACATTTACTACCACCCGCTGGTCAACCCCGGGCTGATCGGCGATCCACGCTGGGAGGTCGTGCCTTCGTCGCCGCCGCCGGACGAGCACAAGTGGCTCAACGCCCACCGCCGCATGGCGCGGTCCATGATCGACATAATCGAAGGCAAGGAGCCAGAGTGGGAGCTGGTAGAGCTGGAGAATGCGCGGCTCTATCTGGAAATGGCGATGATGGCCCACGCCTCGCATAAGGCCGGAGCGCGGGTTGGGCTGCCGCTGGCGAGCACGGCGAATCCGTTCGACGGGTGGAAGTGATGAAGACCCTGCTGCTGGCTCGCTCCTTTCGCTACTAGTGGTGAGGCGTCGAACGATGCTAACAAGGTGATACAGGCGACGCAGCATAGTGGCACGATAGGTGAGAAAAGTGAAGGATCGCCCGGTGGACAAGGAAATACTATTTGAGCTTGATGAAGACGCCCTTCTCATTGCGAACGGCGGATGCCCCTTCTCCCGCAAAGGCGTGATCAGCGTCTGCGCATCCCATCTCAGCGACAAGCAATTGGGCGGAGTAACGGATCACTTCGATGCAGATGACAAACAGCTTGTTCGGGCTATTCGTTGCAACGAATTGGATCACTACAAGGATCCGAATCGGGTAACTTCCGACTTCAACAATGAGCGTGAAACCATTCATGACTATGGAGGCCGGTTCGTCTGGGAGCTTTTGCAAAACGCAGACGACGCGATGGGAGAGGGAAGGTCGAGCGACGTTCTCATTGGATCGAAAGGACTAGGCTTCAAGGCAGTGCTTGAGGTCACCGATGAACCGGGGATTCATTCAGGCCCCTTTCATTTTCTATTCTCGGCAATAAGGACCCAAGAGCTCCTCAAAGAAAAAAAATTACACGCCGTTCCGCCTCCCTTGACGTTCCGCCTCCCTCACGAATGCAAACCAGACAGCAGAGTCCGGGAGCTCCTAGCTGCGGGCTACGCAACGGTTGTGCGTCTTCCGTTTCGCGACGAAGAAACGGGAAGGGCGGCTATGGCCCGGCTGCGCGATCTCGACGCCTTGTTCCTGCTTCTCGCCCAGGAATTGTCTTGCGTTCGCATCCGCGTCCCAGAAGGCGAGACGGTACATAACGTAACGAGATCAGAACCGGGATTGTCGAACGGCAATGTAAAGCTCTCCACCCGCGATTCGAACGGCTCCTCGTCAATCTTGTGGCGGAGATGGGTCCAATGTCGTCCCGCTCCGACTGATACTAGCAAGCAACTGACGGTTGCGATCTGTCTTCCGCTGACGAAACAAGGCGACGCCATCCCTCATCGCGCAAACGTTCCTTTCCATGTTTTCTTCCCGACCGAGGAAGATACCGGAACGCGTGCCCTGATCCACGCTTCGCTCGACCTTGAGCACAACCGGAAGCGCGTTAGGAAAGGTGAATATGACACGGATATCCTCCAAGAGTTTAGCGAGTTGTTTCAGGACGTGCTCAACGATATTCCGGCGCGAACCGCTTTGGAAGCATTCGGAAAAATTGCCTCTGCGGATGGGATTTCGTCTCTGACGAGGCTCCAAAAAAAAATCAGGGATACACTATGCGAGACACCTTTCGTTCCCACTATAGGTGGCGACCGGGTCAAGCCTAGAGAGGTGCAACTTTGGAACGACAGGCTCGGATCTGTTCTACGGGACGAAACCCAACAGGTGCAGGATGCGTACCTCCTTGTGTCTGGACTTAACGATCTGAAGAATATCCTTAAAGATTTCAACGCCCAAGACATCAAAGATGAGGATTACATCCGGCTGCTCCGCTACTGCCGCAACGATTCGCTCAAGGAGTGCTTTGCGAGTTGGCGGGTTTTGGCCGGAGGTGGACTGAAGCGGGTCTCTTTGGTGTCTTCTTGGAACCGTGAGGAACTGATCAAATACTTGCGAGAGGTCCCTTGTTGGTGGACGGGGACAGGTGCGGCGCGGGCACTCGCCGACGCCCGCCCGCTATTGTTCACTCGTCCCGAGGATTGGCCTGACTGGCTGCCGGCCGACTCATTGTATCCGAGAATGCGGAAGGTGTTGAAGCTCTGGGAGACAAGGGCGAAGAAATTGGACAAGGACGAGATCCTCGAAATCTGGAGGGAGTTGATCTCGGGGCGGCTCTTGAAGCAACGAGAGGAATACCTCCATGATGTTTTGCTCCCGTTCGTCGCAAAATGGGACGACGAGAGATGGGAAGCAGACGGGTGGAGGGCTTTGCGTCAAGTCTTATCATGGTCGATCAATCGCAAGTTCGAGAGCGTGGCACCATGGGTCGAGAACACGGACGGTAATCAAGAGGAGAAACGACGGGCACAGGCGGCTAGGATGCTGCGTATTCCAACCGATAAGGGATGGTTGCTTGCCTCCAACTGCTACGCCGGAAAAGACTGGGACGGGCCTCTGACATTCGATCGGTTCTTCGTCAGCGTCAAGGCCCGAGGCCTCGTGCGTCCCTTTCAAAGATGGCCCAACCGTATCCGTAAAGGAACAGACAAGGGCCAGTGGAAAGCCTTGCTTCGGGGCACCTTAGCCGATTGTTATGGCACGATTTCGGTACGTATGTGTATATTTTACAGTAACTTGTTCTATTCTTTTGCCGCCTCCCCCGCGGCACGCTCCCCTCGATTGAGAAAGAAGGGGAGCAATGCCTGCGATTCTCTCTCTGGCGCCCTTTCAGCAGCGGCAGCAGTGGGCGCGCTTTCGAAGTAGAGCGCATGAAGCCCTGGACGAGTTGCTGGATCGGGTGGAGACGCAAATGAGCGAGCACGGATCTACTCCGCCGACGTTGATGGAGATTACCGAGGCGGTGTCGCAAGAGCGCTCCGGGCTTACCGCGGCGGTGGTGGAAGCCTTCATCGAACGCCGCCACGGCCAGTTCCTGGCGCAAGAAGAGGCGGCCTGCCCGAAGTGTGAGCGCGTCCTGCGTGCGCGACCGTCGCGCTCGCGCACGGTGGAGACGCTGCTCGGGCCGGTGCCCTTGGAGCGGCCCTATTTCTACTGCGTTTCCTGTGAGCACGGCTTTTATCCGCTGGACGAGGCCCTGGGCCTGTCGGGGCACCGCAAGCAGTGGGACGTTCAAAACGCCGGGGTCAAGCTGGCGCTGGAGATGCCCCACCAGCGCGCCGCGAAGCTGCTGGACGAGCTGACCGACGCGTCGATGAGCGACTGTGTGATTCACGAGGTGCTGCAACAGACCGGGTCGTTGGACGTGCTGCAGGTGTGTCCGGACGCGGCCGACATCCAGGATCGCATTGCTCAAGCCGCCGCCGCTCGCAAGTGGCGGCCCATCGTGGTGTTGGCCATCGACGCGGCCGACGTGCCCAGTCGTCCCGAGACCGCCAAAGGGACTCGTCCGGGGCGCAAGAAGAGCCGGGCTCGGCGAAGGCGTTGGCAGGGTGAATACCACGAAGCCAAGGGCTTTCGCTTCTACTTGGTAGACGATGAGCGCATCGAGCAGCTGATCTCCTGGCACCAGATGGGCGACGAACAGGCCTTCGGCTCGGCCTTGCGCCAGGTCAAGGAGGCGGGGCTGATCCCGGAGGAGCAGGTGCGCTTGTGTGCCATCGGGGACGGAGCCCCGTGGATCTGGAAATGGGTGGAGGAACTGTTCCCGAGCGCCCGTCAGATCCTCGACTACTACCATTGTAGCCGCTACCTGCACGCGGTGGCCGAGGCTCAATACGGCACCGATGCGGCGCGCGCCAGCCATTGGCTGGAAGCGACTCTGGCGCGCCTGTTCTGCGGTGAGGGCACCGGCGTGGTTTGGGGTCTGCAGCGCATGCAGGCGGTCTCGGAAGAGGCCGAAGAAGCGATCGGCACGGCCTTGACGTACCTGCAAAAGCGATTGCATCAAGTCGATTTCGGCAGCCATCGCAAGGGCGGATACCCGATCGGGTCGGGTGCGATCGAATCGGCGCATCGCTTCATCGGCCATGTTCGTCTGAAACGCTCGGGCGCTTGGTGGTATAAGGAAAACAGCAACGCCATTCTTGCCCTGCGTTGCGCCTTGTACAATGGAACGCTTGACCGGGTCTTTCAGCAGTACCGAGACAACCTAAAAACAACCACCAAAACCGTAACAATCACCTAATGCACCCTTGCTTCGGTGGGCCGGCGTATCTTGGGAGCCGAAAGCCCGGCGCGTCGTAGGTCTGCCGGATCACTGTTTGGTGGAGATCTATGAAAAAGAGTCATTCTATGAATGGCTATATGATTGGCAAATTGAGTTTTTTCCCGAATGCATCCACAATACCAATGACGGCAACGATCCGGCCAGCGTCATCAGAACGATGCTTCCCCTTGCGGATGCTGTGAAAAAGTACAGGGCGACTTTCTATCGCACGTATTATTACAGGAGGAAAAAGGAGAAAAATTACAATAAAGCCAACTTCGCCGATTGTCAGCTCCGCCATGAGGAGTGGCTTCCTTGCGAGCCTGCCCTGTTCCATGCCGGCAGACGGGTAGCCCCGTGCAACGCATTCCTGCCGGGTGAAGGCCTTCGCGGTCTGCTTCCCGAAGTTGATAAAAGCGGCGTCGGAAACGAGGAGTGGTTTCAGCGTATTATTGACCTCTGCATTTTTAAAGGAATATTTTATATTCATTTCAATGCGACCTAAAGGTAGTGCCGATCGGCTAGAATATCGTCGTCCATGGGCGGCTCATTTGCTTGATGCAGGCAAAGGCGTCAACGAGGTGGCTCGTCTGGTCCAAGCCTCCCCCTCCTCGGTGTCTCGTTGGAAGACGATGAGAGCGCAAGGCGGCGAGGCGGGGCTGAAGGCCAAACCGCATCCGGGGCGAGGCGGTCAGTTGAGTGCCCAAGACAAAGATCAGTTGAAGCAGCTTCTGCTGGCGGGGCCCCAAGCGGCTGGCTTTGATACCGCGCTGTGGACCTGTAAGCGGGTAGCGCAGGTGATTGCCCAACGGTTTGGGGTGTCCTATCATCCCGATCATGTGGGGCGGCTGCTACATGGGTTGGGTTTTTCGTGCCAGTATCCCCAACACCGGGCGCGGGAACAGGATGAGGCGGCGGTGCGCCAATGGCGTTTGGTGGAATGGCCACGGATTAAAAAAAAGCCCGGCACCAAAGGGCGACCATCGTCTTGATGGATCAGAGCGGCTTCATGCTGCAACCCACCCGTCGTAGGACATGGGCTTTGTCGGGGCACACGCCTATACATAAGGTGTGGGATCGTCACGATCGCTTGTCGGTTCAAGCCGCCGTTACCCTGCCGCCTCGACGGCAGCGATTGGGGGTGTATTTCCGGCGGTATGAGCATAACATTGATACGCAAGATGTGGTGTCCTTTGTTGGTCATATGATGGGCATGATACGGCGCAAGGTCGTGCTCATTTTGGATCGGTGGAGTGTCCATCGTGCCGCCGTGTCGGTCTTGCAAAAAAGATATCCGGATCGACTCACTATCGAATGGTTACCCGCTTATGCACCCGAATTGAATCCGGCGGAACAGGTCTGGAATCATACCAAGTATGGCGATCTGGCCAACTTCATTCCAGATCACATTGAAGATTTAGCCGATGCCGTCTGCATGTCGATCACCGCCCAGCATCACGATAACGACCTGATTCGAGGCTTCTTCAAGTATGCACAACTTAAACCGTAAAATATTCCTTTATATTTGCAGGACTCAATAAGTACAAGCTGCGTAGTCTAGGTGTTCGGGAGCAGCTACCCGAAGATCCGACAGACTGGCATGAATGGATGCGGAAGCTCTCAAAACTGGCCGAGCAGTTGGAAGAGAGTGAACGAAAGGTTCCCGAGCGTGGAGAAGAAACCGGTGGATTATATAGAGCCGCCGATGCTCTCTATCGTGGATACCTGAAACTTGAATGGGAGAACGATGGAGAAGAAGCCGGTACTCTCTATCGCGGATACTTGGAACTTGAACGGAGGAACGAGTTTCCGGAAGATATCGACATTCCGTGCTTGGCTTGGGAAGATGATCGCGAGACATTGATGTTTTCTCCGCCAAGCGAGGTCTATTATGTCGGCGAGTCGCATTTCGATGAGGTTAGGCAGGATATTCTTCGCAAGGGATACAAGCTGTTCATCGTCCGTCTTGACGCGGGCAACAGTGCGCCGGAACGGCTGGGTGTGGGTCGCCTCTCCGATACGCTATCAGCCGAACCGCAATATGATGAGCCGGCCGAACCGGAGAGTCAAAAGCTTCTTCAAAGCTATAGCGAAAGGTGCCGGGGTCTGAGTGTCGCCGCAAGTCTGACGAAATCGCTACCCAAGAAGTTGAACATCATTGCTGTGAACAGACTGCGGCTTAAACTGACGGCCAACGGTAAGCCTGTGCCTGCTGTCCAAGTGCTTTCTTGGCGAAGAGAAGACGGTGCGCTTCTGATCAATCTCAACAAAGATAAGTGGAGAGCTCTTGGACATGGCTTGGCCGCGAGAGTCGCAGACGCAGAAGACAAAGCCTCTCTGTTTGAAAATCTATTACGTGAGTCGGATAAGGAGGGGTATCTGGATCGACTGCGGCAAGAGGGCGTGACTGAAGACGACATCAGAGAGGCAGAAAATGCTTGGCTACTCGGCGCGCCCCTCGGACAAGGTACAGACAACGACCTGCCACTGCCGCAAGGCCCTAAGCTAGGTATAGGGCCGTCACAGGGCGTCGCCCCGGATTCTCAAAATCCGCAACGAGAAACTCAACAACCACCGCAGCCAGAGACTGGCGCTGGGGGCGGAATGAGACCGCCAAGAACTCCCACATCCAGCAACGGAGCATCAAGACCGCGCCCCGAAACGGGGCTGGCTGCGGAAGATTGGCTTTATGAGAAACTCAAAAGAGTATTCAGTCAAGTGGAACGGCATGTTCGGGACGACGAAAACAGAGAGAGCGACTTCGTTATATCGTCCGGTAGGCGTAGATTCCATATTGAGGTCAAGCACACAGCAAGCCGTCCTGGCATGTTTCACTGGTCCGGTCTCCAATGTGAAAAAGCCCGAGACTTTGAAGGAAAAAGCGATGACTACGTCATGGCCATCCTCTTTCCTAATGGAGAACAAGACTATGAGATTCGCTGGATCTGGCGTCCTTTAGATGAGCTAAGGAAAGCATCCCGCGAGGTTCAATGGGCGGGTAACAGCGGTTATGATCCGGTGAGCATCGATTCTTGGGATGTTTCGGAGCGACGGCCCCTCAATGTTCCTACGAGGCGGTATGAATTCCGCATCAAGCTGAACGACGAAACACTCGAAGCATTTCAGAGAGATACGGAGACGCTCGAGGCATTACATAACAAAATCAATGGATAAGAATAGGTGTGTGCGACTCTATCTAGAAATGGCGATGATGGCCCACGCCTCGCATATGGCCGGAGCGAGGGTTAGGATGCCGCTGGCGAACACGGCGAACCCGTTCGACGCCTGGAAGTGATGGAGGTCACCATGTCAATCAACAGATGGTTGCTATGACCAACATCACGCCTGAGCGTAATGGTTTTATGAGATGTTGGATATAGTCTGGATACAGAGCAGAATCAGAGAGGGGCAGTACTACTTTTCGAGACATGGCGACCAAGAAAGACAAAATGACAACCTGACCCTTGCTGAGATAGAAGAAGCCTTACTGTCGGGCCTACTTCTTGAGCAGTATGAAGACACGGGCCGGGGAGAAAGTTGCTTGGTGGTATAGCAATCCTAAATCATTTAAGAGATATTGCATATTGTTTCAACTTGGGGAAATGGAAGTATCTGCTCTGTCGAATTCCCTTGACGAATAGGTCTTTAATCTGTTTAAAACAGGTGGTCCATAACGCATGGGTGCGCACAAAGGTTTTGCCTTTTAACCAGAGGTCTTCGACCGGATTTTCTTGCGGTGCATACGGGGCCAATCGCGTACCGTCGATCTTCCACTCGTGGGGTGCTCGATCGGCTTGGAGCGCTTGCAGAAAATCACGCATGGCCCGTTGGTGATAATAGGAAACGCCGTCCCCAAAGATCAACAACTTTTGCCCGGGACGACGCTGTTGTAGGTAGCGTACAAAGTCCACGGTATGCTGTGAGTTGGCCTTCGGGTAGCTTTGCATGAGGAAGGTGCCCTTGACCACATCCAAGGCTCCATAATAGGTTTGTCGTTGGCGGCCATTTTCAATGGAAACCTCAAGCCGTTGGTCTTGGCGTCCCCAAGCATAGCCACAGGCTTCGTCCCCGTGCAGGTGCGACTCATCAACGAAAAAGGCACTGACGTGGCCGGCTTCAAGATCGGCTTTATGATCGGCTAGTTTTTTTTAATGACTTCTCGCTGGTCCATCGCCTGTTGCAGATCAGCTTTCGGCCTACGGGCTTGCGTCTTTTTCCAGCTATAGCGAGCCTGCGAAAGTAGGTCGTAATAGCTTTGCGACGAGCGAAAGACCACGCCAAACTGGGTTTGGATATAGGCGGCTAACCCGGCGACCGAAGGCGGCGGTTGGGTGGCTAACCACGCGTGGATTTGTGCACATTGATCGGCCGACAAAAAAGGCTGCGACCCGGTATAAGCCAAGCGCAAACCGTCCACGCCCTCGGCCTGATAGCGTTTCTTCCACGTGCTAATGAAGCTCGACGGTACGCCGAGAATGGATTGAATCACCCGTTGTTTGAAGCCCAACTGCGTCCTGTGAACCGCTAACGCCCGTTTCAATTCCCGTGCATCGGGATTGCTGGCGATAAACGCCGTAAGAGAAGTATCCGAAGGCATAGATATGCTCCTAAAAAAGGGGGGCCATACCAAACGCAGGATAACATAGAAAAATTAAATAATGCTCTCAACTCATTCAGGATTGCTATAGGACGACTATTCTGCGCCCATCTGCGCCCATCTGCGGATAATCTAGGATAGCTACAATGCCGGAAACGAACCGCACCCTCACGTATGCCGGCGAGTCCATTCCCTTCCACCTGAGTTACTGCAAAAGAAAGACTGTTGAGATCGCCGTTCACCCCGACTGCTCGGTAGTTGTAAAAGCCCCGCTAGGAACAAATGAAACCCTTGTCGAAGATTTCATTTACAAGCGAGTGCGCTGGATAAGACGCCAGCTTCGCTATTTCGCACAGTTTGCACCGCGCACCCCCAAGCGGAGGTTTGTCGGTGGCGAAAGCCATCTTTACCTCGGCAAACAGTATCGGCTGAAGATAAGCCCGTCTGCAACAGACGAAGTTTTGCTAAAGCGCGGCTTCTTCCACGTACAGACGGTTGACGACAAGCCAGAGCATATAGCGATGCTGCTCGAAGCATGGTACCGGAGCAAGGCGGATGTTTACTTTGCTCAAGTATTTGAAGAATGCTGGCATCTTTTTGCAAAAAAGGGAGTGGGCAAGCCTTTACTAAAAATCCGCAAGATGAAAACGCTCTGGGGCAGTTTCAGCAGTAAAGGCGGCATAACATTGAATCTGGAACTTATAAAAGCACCCAGAGAATGTATTGAATATGTCGTTATCCACGAGCTATGTCACTTGTTCCATCTCAATCACGGACCGAAGTTTTATAGCTTACTTGAGCAGTTTATCCCCGACTGGATAAAACGAAAACATCGCTTGGAAACGGCGTTGTCCTAACCACTTGAAAACGACAGGTTTCGCCGGCGTGTTCTGGTGTGCGACCCCTCTGCGCTATCTGCGGATAACTGATGTTGACGCATTCAATACCCCTTGCGCTTGTCGATCGCGCTCACCAACGCCGAGCAACCTCAAAGGAATGCCAGTGCTCGCAATCATCGCCTTATTATTGACTACCTTTTCTCCCATCGCCCTATTGGCCCATCCGGGCGACCTCGGCATACACGTCATCCAAGCCTACCAGCTCGGCGACGCAGCACCACCGATCATTGACGGTCGCCTCGACGAGGCGGTTTGGCAAAGGGCGCAAGCGGCAAAAGGCATGCGCCAACTAGCGCCCCAGCGCGGCGCACCCGCAACCGACGACACCCAATTCCATATCGTTTACGATCGCCACAACCTCTATGTGGGGTTCCGTTGCTACGACGCCGAACCGACAAAAATCGTCAACCGCCTCGACCGCCGTGGCCAGGTCTTCCCGTCGGACTTCATCTCCTTCTTCATCGACCCGCACCACGACCATCGCACCGGGTACACTTTTGCGACCACTCCGGACGGCATCCAGTCTGATGGCTACCGCTACGACGACAGCAACTCGGATCGCAATTGGCGCGGCATATGGTGGGTTGAGGCGCAAATCGACTCCGCCGGTTGGACCGCCGAATTCAAAATCCCCTTTGCCAACTTCCGCTTTCCCAAGGGCCAAGACCAAGTCTGGGGCTTCGATATTGAGCGCTTGAACAAACGCAAGAACGAATGGACGGTGTGGAAACAAATGACCCAGGCGGGCGTTTTTACGCGGATGTCGGATCTGGGCCATGCCGTCGGCTTCGCGGATATCGAACCGGGCAAACTCTTCGAGGTCACGCCCTATGCTGCGGGGGGCGCGTCCCAGACCTCGGGACAGGACACCGGCAGCCAAGGTGCCATCGGCCTCGACCTGCAATACAACCTGACCGCAGCGCTGAGGGCCAACCTGACGGTCAATCCCGATTTCGCTCAGGTCGAAGCCGACCAAGTCGAGATCAACTTGACTCGCTTTCCAACCCGCTTTCCCGAGAAGCGCCCCTTTTTCGTCGAGGGCAACAGTTTTTTTGCAACGCCTTTTGACCTGTTCTTCAACCGGCGCATCGGCAGCCGGGGCGATATCGTCTGGGGGAGCAAAATGACCGGTAAGGTCGGCGACTACTCGCTCGGTTTCTTAGGCAGCCAAACCGGCGGCATCGGCCTGCTGGAACTAGGCGACGGTCCCGCCTTGAGCGAGGAGGTGCTTTTCTCAGCACTGCGCGTCAAAAAAGACATCTTGCGCCGGTCGAATATCGGCGTCATGTACGCCGGCAAAGACCTCGACGGCACCCACAGCCGGGTCGGCGGCGTCGATGCCAATATCACCTTCGCCAAGACCTATAAGGCCCAGGGCCAGTACGCGATGAGCTTCCGCGACGGGCCGGACCGGGACCATTCGGCCCTCACCTTTGAACTCAGTCAGCGCAATTTCCTCTGGGAAGCCTCGCTAGTCCTAGAGCAAATCGCCCCTCGATTCGACACCAACGAGACCGGTTTCCTGCGCAAAGAGCCTTTCCGCGGCTGGCAGCAACTGGCGCTGGAGGGGATTTATGGCCCGCGCTGGAGAGGGCACCGGGTATTCGTCGAAGGAGACCTTGGCCTGTCCAAGGGGCTTTACGACGACGCCTACTTCGCCAACTGGCACCGCGACAACCCCGGACGCGCCCTGGCGTCCGAATTCGAGGAGGACTTAGTCGGCTGGCAGAGCGAACTGAAAGCGGGGATGGAACTAACCGAAACGCTCGTCAGCTATTTTGATGTCCACTACGGGCGCAGCCACCATATCGAACTGACCGACATCTTCGACGCCAACGAATTCGGGTTTTTCATCGCCACCAACTCCTCGCGCCCAGCGTCGTTTGAGGTCTTTGGCGGCATCGGCGACTTCTTTAACTTTTCGCAACAGGCCGTGGGCCAACAGCGCCAGCTCGCGCTCTTTGGCATCCTGCGCCCCCGCACCAACCTAGCCATCGACATCGGCGGCTCCTTGGCGCAGACCCGCGATCCGAGCGGCGAGGCAGACGGCCGCTTCACCGTCGGCTCGCTGCGCACGACCTATCTGTTTACCCGCGACACCTTCTTGCGCATCTTCGCCCAGACCGAACGGCAACAGTCCTTCACCCCGCCGCAACAAACCGAGAGCCATCACCTAATCAGCGCCCTGTTCGGCTGGGAGTATAGCCCCAAAAGCCATTTCTTCCTAGCGTACAACCAGACGCAGAGTGATGCGCGACTCGACAACCGGGTGCTGCTGCTCAAGTTGTCCTATTTGTCGAACCTCTAATCCCTTCCCGTTCTGATCTCGTCCAGCGCCGCGATCATGCGGTCAATTTCGCCAAAGTTGTTGTAGATATGGGTGGAAACCCGCTGGGTATAGCCCGGCTCGGCCTCGCCCCAAACCGGGGTCGTGATCCGGTATTTATCATAGAGGAGCTGTCCGGGATTGGTGGCACCAAAGCCTTTGAGCCGAAACGTGGAAATCGAATTGGCGAGGTCTGGGTGCGGCGAGGAAAGCGGTTCGACCCAGCCGGTTTCGGCCATGCGCTGGCGCAAATAGCCGGCTAACTGCCGTCCGCGGGCAGCGATTTGCTCCTTGCCGATCTCGTTTTGCAGGGCCACCGCCTCGGCTACTGCGCCGAAACAGGACAAATCGCGCGTGCCGATGGCCGTTAGCTGCCACATAAAAGGCTGCCCATTGATACAGAGCGCCCCCGCATCATTGCGCTTGGGCCCGTCTTTGTCGTAGCCATGACTGACGGCGATGTGGTGCAGCTTATCCTGTACTTGCGGCTGGGCGTGCAAAAACCCCGTGCCCTTGGGCGCGCAGAGCCACTTGTGACAATTGCCGCCGTAAAAATCACAGCCGTAGGAGGTCAAATCCAGCGGGATCTGTCCTGGGGCATGTGCCCCGTCAACAACGATCATCGCGCCGTGGGCGTGTGCCAGCTCGGCCAGCTCTTTGATCGGGGTGATAAGCCCAGAAGGCGACGTCACGTGACTGACCAATAACAGCCGCGTCCGCGCGGTCAGCGCCCGGCGGAAAGAGTCCACGATTTGCTCGGGTTCCGCGGGCGGGATAGAGATCGGTGCTCGCCGCACCACCACGCCATAGCGACGCTCGGCGTGGTACAGACAGTTGTCGATGGCACCGTATTCTTGGTCGGAAGCCAGAATCTCGTCGCCGGGCTGCCAATCGAGGCCGTGGACGACTTGGTTGATGGCAATGGTGACATTGGTCGTGAGAGCTAAGTCGGCGGGTGCGGCATTGATAAAGGCACCCAGATCGCGCCGCGCTTGGTTCAGGCGGTCAACCTGCCGGCCGCGGTTGCGCGTCGGATTGCCCTCCAACTCTTCCAACCCCTTGACTAAGGCATCGAAAACCGAACGATGCAACACTCCCCAAGAGCCGGTATTGAGATAGGACTCGTCGGGCGCATGCATAAAACCAGCGGCAATATCTCGCCAGTAGACCTCTGCTTTGTGGGTGGTCGGCCAAGATTTTTTTAATGCACTCATGGATCGGCCGCCTCCACCACGACGATTTCCCGGTCGGCGGCCAGTCCCACTAGCGTCTGCACCGCGCCGCTGGGCCAAAAGACCTGTAGCGTATCGATGGTCGCATACTGGCCCAACCCGAGGGTCAATCGCACGTCGTTGCTGCCCATATAGCCATAACCAGCGCGGACCTCCCGCACCTGCACCAGATCGCCAGCCACCGCCCGCACCCTAGCCCCGATGCCCTCCCGATTGCTCTGGCGGCCCTTGGTGCGGACCCTGAGCCAGTGGTTGGCGTTGCCGCCGTCGTTGCGCAGCAGGGTGCAATGGGGCGTGTCGGAGTCGGAAATAAAAAAGTCAACATCGCCATCGTTGTCGTAATCGCCGAAGATCGCTCCGTGACTTACCCTTGCGACGTGCATCCCCGGTCCGCTCTGGTCGCTGACTTCGACAAAGGAGCCGTCGCCGCTGTTGCGGAACAACTGGTTTTGCTGCGGATAGGTGGTGGAGGGGTCGTATTCGGCGACATTCTCGTCGAGATGGCCGTTAGCAACGAAGACATCGAGGAAACCGTCGTTGTCGCAATCGACGAAAGCCGCGGTCATACCAAGATACGGCACACTCGCCACGCCCAGTCCGGCGGCGAACGTCAAGTCGGTGAAGAAGCCGTCGCCGTCGTTGTGGTAGAGAGTATTGGCCAGCCACTGGTAGGTAGCGACGATGATGTCGAGCCGCCCGTCGTTGTCGTAGTCGCCCAGATCGGCTCCCATCGCCGATTCGGCTAAGCCTTCTTCGTTGTAGGCGACCCCTGCCACTGCACCGCTTTCTGAGAAGGTGCCGTCGCCGTTGTTGACAAAGAGGAAATTGGGCTTCTTGTCGTTGGCGACGAAGAGGTCGGGATCGCCATCGCCGTCAATATCGCCGAAGACCGCCGCCAACTGGCGACCAGAATCGTCGCGCAGACCGGCTGCTGCCGTCACCTCGACAAACGACCTCCCACCGTCGTTGCGGTAGAGGACGCCTGTTTGCCCTCGATAGGTCGTTGGCCCGCAATACGACCGCACCTTACCAGCGAAACACTCCACATTCTGCGCTGGGTCAAAATCCATATAGTTGGCCACGTAGAGGTCAAGATCGCCATCGCCATCGTAGTCGGCAAAAGCCGCGTGCGTGCCCCAACTCGAGTCTGCTACACCAAGTTCGGGCGCGATATCGGCAAAGACCGCACGCCCATCGTTTTCGTAGAGTCGGTTGGGGCCATAATTGGTGACATAGAGGTCGGGGTCGCCATCGCCGTCGATATCGCCGACGGCGGCCCCCATGCCAAAGGCCTCGTCCCCCGTCCCCGATTCTACGGTGGCATTGACGAACGCGCCGTCCGCCCGGTTGCGATAATAGGCATTGGAGCCGGTTGGGCCCACATAGCCGGGCAGAGCCGCGCCATTGACGATATACAAGTCGAGGAACCCGTCGCCGTCGCCGTCGAAGAAAGCCGCCCCAGATCCCACCGCCTCCAGCATGTATTTGGCCCCACTGGCCCCATTGATATAGCGGAAGTCGATTCCTGCCTCCACAGTGACCTCGACGAAACGAGGTGCGGCAGCACCCACCGCCTCGCCACTGACCGCCGACAGCCAAACAATGCCCGCCAGCGACCGCCACCGACCGCGCAGCCACGACGACCTCACGGAGCCTCCTGCTGTTGGGCGGTAGCGAGGATCCGCCGAGCCAGCGCGGCGTTGCGCTTGAGCTGCAGATCGTCCGGGGCAAATCGCAACCCCTGGAGATAGCTTGCCAGCGCCAGAGGCACTTGCCGGAGCCGCATCTGTACGTTACCCAGCGCCAAATAGGACAACACATAGGTGGAATCCGCCTGTAGGGCACGGCGGAATAGGTCAAGCGCCGCTTCAAACCGCCCTTGCCGCAACTGGATATTGCCTAGATTGTGGTACGAGGGCGCAAACAAGGTGTCCCGAGAAATCGCCTGCATATAGTGAATTTGGGCTTGTTCGTACTGGCCGCGACGTGAATAAATCATGCCCAGATCGTGATAGACTGCCGCTTGGTCGGGCGTTGTCAGCAGCGTATTCTTCGTCGAGTCGGCGGCGAGGGCCTGGCGATACGCCCGCTCGGCAGCGGCGTAGTCGTTCAGTTTGCGCTGGACTTCACCGAGATGGTACCAGGCCTCGCCGTAGTCGCCTTTGGCGGCGAGGGCGCGGCGATAGGCGACTTGTGCTGAATCGTAGTTCCCCTTGCTGAAGTGGAGTTGTCCCAGCGATAGATGCGCCCACGCGTAATCGGGACTGAGTTCAATCGCCTTTCCGAGTGTCGCCACCGCCTCGTCGTGGCGGTCGAGACGAGTCAGCAAAATAGCCAACTCGGTGCGTGCCTTGGCGTAATCGGTCCGCAGGGCGATCGCCTCTTGATAGGCGGCGACTGCCTCGGCCAATTGTTGGTCCTTGGCGTAGGCGGCGGCCAGCTTGCGGCGGCGCTCCGCCGATTCGGGCTGAGACTGCACGGCCTGTTCAAAGGCCTGCGCCGCCAGTCGATAGCGTCCCTCCGCCATATAGCGGTCCCCCAGCGCCTCGCTGGTATCGGCGGCATCGACCACAGCGAGCGTGGCCCACAGCATCGCGGCCCATGCACCGCAGCACCCCAAACGGATCATGTCACTCCCGGTAGGCATGACCCAATATTCGCCAAGACCCGTCTTTTTCACAACTTTACCGCTATCGCCGTTTTCGGCGCATTGTAGCTTCAATACCCCTTGCGCTTGTCGATCACACTAAGCAACGCCTCCCCCGCCAAGTAGCGCCGCAAATTCTCGCAAAACAGTGCCACGCATCTACTGTCGCGGTTGGGTGACCCCCCAGCCGTATGCGGCGTGATCAGCACGTTGTCCATCCGCCACAGCGGGTGATCCTCGGGCAGGGGCTCCTGCGGCACTACGTCCAACCCCGCCCCGCCGATCTGCCCTGCGGCAAGCGCCGCTAGCAAGGCCTGCTCATCGACGATCCGCCCCCGCGTGACGTTGATCAACAGCGCATGGCTCCGCATCCGCGCAAACGCCTCTTGGTCGAATAGTCCCTCGGTCTCCGCGGTCAGCGGCGCGCAAATCGCCACCACGTCGGATTGTTCCAGCAGCGCGTGGAACTGATCCATCCCCCAGCAAGCTTCCACTGCTGCCGGCACGGCGACCTTCTCTGGGTCCACCGCGACAATACGCATCCCGAACGCCCTCGCCCGCTGCGCCAACTCCCTCCCAGTCCCTCCCAATCCCACAATGCCCATCGTCTGCTCAACCAGTTCCCACGACGCGGCGCGAATCGGCCAGCGCTGATCCCAGCCCGGATGGCGCACGGCCGTGTGGATCCCCCGCGTCAGCCCGAGCAACAACGCCATCGCATGTTCGGCCAGATGCACCCCCACCCGCCCCTTGGCACTGCACAACACCACATCGCTCTCGACCAGTTCGGGGTGCAGCAATCCATCTACCCCCGCCCCCCAACTCTGCATCCACTTGAGCTTTTTCCGCCGCGCGAACATCTCCCGGCTGACATGCCCGCAGACGACCTCGATCTCCGGCATAGCTGCCAAGGCCGCCGCATCCGAGTCCACGCGCACCACTTCCACTTCCTCGGCCACCTGCTGAATCTGCTCTATCAACTCCTCAGCTAAATCCATCTGCATCAAGACTTTCATATCCTCTCCTCCTTGCGATTGTCCGTCCGCGGCGACAGACCCTATTATTTGACTTTCCCAATCTCACCAATAACGGAAGCAGGTCATGCAAAACCACATCGTCAAGACCCACCCAGACGGTACCGTCCTCCCGCGCGAAGAGCAATTGGCTTGGAAGCTGGCCCAACTCGCCGCCCACAATCAAGCGTTCGACGCGGATGTCGCCGAGATGATCGGCAATCGCGTCATCGACAACGCCGCAGTCGCCTTAGCCGCGATCAACCGACCGCCGGTGCGCAACGCCCGCCTCCTCGCCCTCGGCTACCCCCATCCCCACAACAGCGGCGCTCGCCTCTTTGGCGTGACCAACGACCGCAGCTTCCACTGCGAGTGGGCGGCCTTGGCCAATGGAGTTGCCGTGCGCGAACTCGACATGCACGACACCTACCTCGCCGCCGACTACTCACATCCCGGCGACAATATCCCCGGCCTCTTAGCCGCCGCCCAGCAAACAGGTGCCAACGGCCACGCGCTGACCTTGGGCATACTCACGGCCTATGAGGTGCAAATGGCGCTGGTGACGGGCATTTGCTTGCACGAGCACAAGATCGACCACGTCGCCCACCTCGCCCCGGCCGTGGCCGCCGGGCTAGGGACCATGCTCCAGATGCCAGCCGAACAAATCTACCAAGCCATCAACCAGAGCCTGCACCTAGCCTGCGCCACCCGCCAGTCGCGCAAAGGGGACATCACCTCGTGGAAGGCCTACGCCCCAGCCCAAGCCAACAAGATCGCCATTGAAGCCGTGGGCCGGGCGCGCCTCGGCGAGCGGGCACCGTCACCCATCTACGAGGGCCGCGACGCCGTCATCGCCTACATGCTGTCCGGGCCAGACGCCGAATACTCCGTCCCCCTGCCCGATCCCGGCGCAAGGATGCGCGCCATCCTGCGCTCCTACACCAAGGAGCACTCCGCTGAATATCAGGCCCAAGCCCTGATCGATCTCGGCTTCCGGTTACACGCCCATCATATAGACCTAGACCAAGTGGAAGACGTCGTAATCCGCACCAGCCATCACACGCACTACGTGATCGGCACGGGGGCCAACGACCCGCAAAAAATGGATCCAGACGCCTCGCGCGAGACCCTCGACCACAGCGCCATGTACATCCTCGCCGTCGCCTCGGAGGACGGCGCTTGGCACCACGTGCGTTCCTATACCTCGGAGCGCGCCCACCGCCCCTCGACCGTCGCGCTGTGGCACAAGATCCGCACCGCAGAAGTCGCCGAGTGGACCCAAGCCTATCACCATCCAGATCCCGACCACAAGAAGTTCGGTGCCCAAGTCGTGGTTAGCCTCGCCGACGGCACTCAGATCGCCGAACGCCTCGACAACCCCAATGCCCACTACCTCGGTGCCCGACCCTTTGCGCGACCAGACTACATCGACAAGCTAGCCGTACTAACCGAGGGACTCGTAGAGGAAACCGAGGTCGAGCGTTTTATGGGACTGGTGGACCGGTTGCCAGACCTGACGCCCGAGGAAGTGGGCCAGCTCAATCTCGTAGCAGCCAAAGGCATGTTGGAAGACGCCCAAAGCGAGCGCGTGGGCATTTTGTAGCCCATCAAGCCCGGACATCCGGCAAGTCTTCACCTTCTGTGCGCGCCACCAGTGCCGTGACCACCAGATCGCCGGTCACGTTGACGGTCGTGCGGCACATATCGAGCAGGCGATCAACGGCCAGGACGATGGCGATGGCTTCCACCGGCAGGCCGACCGCCGGCAGGATCAGCGCGATGGCGACCAAGCTGGAAGCGGGGATGCCCGCCACGCCGATCGACGTGAGCAAGGCGAGCAATACGACGATCATCTGCTCCGCAATGCCAAAATCCACGCCAGACGCAAACGCGTACACTTGGGCGATAAACACCACCACCACGCACTCGTACAGTGCCGTGCCGTCCATGTTCACCGTCGCCCCCAACGGCAGGACAAAGCTGGTCACGCGGTTGGAGATGCCGGCCTGTTCGGCGCTGTTGATGGTCACCGGCAAGGTCGCCGAAGACGACGCGGTCGAAAACGCGGTCAATTGCGCCGGCGCGATCTTGGCGTAGTAGGCGTATGGACTGATGCCGGCAACCAAGCGCAGCAGCAGCGGCAACCAGACGGCAAAATGCACCGCCAGCGCCAGCAATACGGTCAGGAAGAACAGGCCCAACGCTTCAAGCGCGGCAAAGCCAGAGACGAGCAACGTCTTGCCCACCAGCGCAAACGCGCCGATGGGAGCAAACCTCATGATCCACATCGTGATCAGGATCATGAGGTCGTGCAAGCCGACCCAGAACTGCTGCAGGGTGTCGCCCGCCGGCCCGTTCAGCCGCGACATGAAATACCCGAACACGACCCCCACGAATACCAGCGCCAACAGTTGAACCTCTAGCGCCGCCGCGAAGATGTTGGACGGTATCGTGCGCTTGAGGACCTCAACCAGATCGCGTATGCCGCGCCCCTCTACCTTGTCCATGACTTGCGCCGGGTCTGGCAGCGCAATGCCCAACGCCCGCGCCGACTCCGTCTCGCCGGGCGCTATGAGATTCACGAAAACGAGACCAGTGAAAGCCGACAGGAGTCCAGTACCCACGTAAAAGGCCACCGTCTTTCCGCCGATGCGTCCAAAGGCTTTCTGGCTCGCCATGTTGCGGACGCCAACAATGATCGAAGACAGAATCAGCGGCACCACGATCATTTTCAGCGCGTTGAGGAACAAGCTGCCGAAGAAGCCAAAAACTTCCACCAGCGACGCGCCGAACAGCGTCGTATGCTCGTCGCCCAGCCAGCCTACTAATGCAGCGAGGGCGAGGGCCATGGCGATCTGCCAATGCAACGGAATGCCGATAAACCTCGAAAGTGCGCTACGCTGGCTCATCATCTATTTCTCCTTTGTCAATGGTCGGCCTGCTCCGTAATATTTCAACCGTTCCAACTCTCGCCCTGCTGACGACCTTCCGAGGACAACACCATGATCTACGATGGACACGCCTATTGCTTCCCGCCGCCGGGCCGCAACGGGGGCTTCGCCGACCCCGCCGAGTTCTGGCGGCACCTGCAACTGTTCATGGCCCAAGCCCGGCAGCAGCCCTGCTGGCGGCGCGCCGACCGCGCCCCGGCCGACGCCACGGGCCTCTACGATCCCGATCGCCCCTGGCGCTTCGATGGCCTGCGGGACGCCGCCTTCCGCACCGGAAACCACGGCCTCGTCGAGTGGACCACAGACGGAGAAGACTACGTGAAGCAGGCCCTGCCGCCGTGGACGGTGGACTTTGCCTTCCCCGCCGACAGCCTAGTGGCGGAGATGGACTACGCCGGCATTGATCGGGCGCTCCTGCACCGCACTCCGTACATGGGTCTCAATGACGGCTACATCGCCGACTGCTGCCAGCGCCACCCGGGGCGGATCCAAGGTCTAGCCCACGTACCCGAATGGTGGTTCCCCAGCAGGACGGACGACGCCATCGGCAAGCTACAACGGGCGATTGGCGACCACGGTCTGTCGGGCCTGCAGTTCATGCCCTTCCACCGGTCCCTCTACGACCTCTCCCCCGAGTGGACCGGCCCTGACTTCGACCCTTTGTGGGCGGCTGTGGCCGAGTTGGAAATTCCCGTGTTCTTCACCCTCGGCGCAGCCGGATCGCCCGCCGCCTACCTCGACGAGTTGCGCGCGCTGCGCTCTTGGATGGACCGCTTCCCCGACGTCGATGTGGTCATGACCCACGGCTTCCCCTGGCGGATGTTCGCCGACAGCGACCGGCTCCACGTGCCCGACGCGGTTTACGAGGCGGCACCCATCGGCCACCCGCGCTTCCACATCCAGATCCTCTTCGCCGTGTTCCTGCAGTCGCGCTGGGACTACCCCATGCCACAGATGCGGCCCGTCCTAGAGCAGATGGTCGAACGCATCGGCACCGAGCGCATCCTGTGGGGGACGGACCTCCCCATCGTGCTGCTGCACTGGACCTACCGCCAGAGCCTCGACTACGTGCGGCGCTACTGCCCGTTCATCGGCGAATCCGAAATGGCGGCAATCCTCGGCGGCAACATGGAACGGCTCTTGGGTCCGGGGCAGTAGCCTACCTCAGCACGAGCATCTTGCACCTAGGCAGATGCCTCCCATCCTCGGCGGAGACGGCAAACACAATCTGACTTTCGGATCGGCTATGAGTTGATTTTTATTAACGTATTTGTTAATGGTGGTTGTACTCCATGTCTATATCAAGAAGTCTGAGAAAACGCCTCTAAAAGAATTGGAGCTTGCACGCAAACGTCAGGAGGAGTTTAAACATGAAAACGCATAAAGAATTGCTTGACGAATGGATGAAAGAACCAGAATTCGTCGCTGAATACAATGCGCTGGCAGATGAATTCGCCCTCTTCGATGAAATGCTCAAAGCCAGAAAGAATGCGGGTTTAACTCAAGCTGATGTTGCCAAAAAAATGGGCACCCAAACGCCGGCAGTTGCACGCCTTGAAGCATCAGGACGACATAAAAAGCACTCCCCTTCTCTTGCTACTCTGCAAAAATACGCAGAAGCTGTTGGCTGTCGCTTGGACATCCGCCTGATACCTCGATAGACGCTGCACAGGTAGATCCGCAGAACTTACTTCAACAGCGTCAGCGGCCGACTCTCTTGGTAATTGCCCGCGGTAAGCTGGTATATATAGGTGCCGCTGGCCACGGCTCGGCCACGGTTATCGCGCCCGTCCCACTGCACCTCGTAACGTCCCGCTGCCAACCGATCCTGCACCAAATCGCGGATCTTCTGTCCGGCAGCATTGTATAGGGCCAGTTCCACTAGCCCTTCGCTGCCCACCTCGTAGGCGATGGTCGTGTTGGAGTTGAAGGGGTTGGGATAATTCTGCGCCAGCGCGTACCCGTCGGGCACACTGCCACTTTCTTCCACCACTGCCGTGACCGGACTACCGGGCAGGGTAATCTCCCACAAGCCGCGACCGCCACTCCACTCAATCACGTAGATCTTGTTGCCGATGATCTCGGCGTCAATAGGGCCGCTAAAACCCTCGACAATCTGGGTCATGCGCGCCTGATAGTTATCTCCCACCTTCTCCAAATCCATGTGGATGAGGTCCTCGTCCGGGTCGTCGAAGGGGTTGATCAGGTTGCAGCAGTCTCCGCCGATGCGCAACACAAAGCCGTCGCCGCGAAACTCGGGCGCGAGGGCCTCTTCTACGTCAAATACCAGTCCCAACGGCGAACTATGCGGCGTAAGGGTATAGGCCGCTCCGCCCTCGTCGCTGGCGTCGCGCACCTCGCCCGTGCTCGGGTCGCGGTAGCGGTCGGCGTCGGGGCCTAGATTGAGCACCGGATCGGCAAAACGGTCCACGGGCGGGGGCGGGTAGGTCGGATCGTTGTAAAATAAGCCGCGATCCCTAGCGTCAGAGCGGGTCAGCAGGAGTAAGTCCGCGGCCGGGTCGTAGTCGGGGAAGCGCTGAGCTGTGTCCATGATCCCCATGCGCCAAGGGAAGCCAAAGTGCAGCCCCTGCCGCACCCAGCAGACCTCGTCGGCCATATCGCTGTCCGGGCCGTTGTCTGCGGCAAACAGATCGCCGTTGGCGGCAAAGGCCATATCAAAGGCATTGCGGAACCCGTCGGCGTACAAGTAGCCCGAAGCCTGCAGCGCCTCCTCAGCGGCCGGAATCAAAAGATCCTCGCCATCCGCTGGCACCCGCAAAATGGCCGACGACAGAGGCAATTCGCGCGCGCCCGCAGAAGCCCCATCCTCGGCCAGCTCGCCGTGGTCGGTGCGGGATCCCGAATTGATGTACACAAAGCGATCATCCGGGCTAAGGACAATGGCCGGATGGGGATGGGTCTTGGTGCCGGGGGGAATGCGCTCGGTGCGGACCACCGTAGCCCACTCGATGCTGTCTTTGTCGCGCACCCCACGCACTACATTGATGACCGTGTTGCCGCTGTTGCCGCCAATGTAGAACGTGCCGTCCGCCGCAATATCAAAGCCCTGAGTATCGTTGAGCTTGTGGTCCGCGGAAGTAGCAATCCGCTCCTCGCCCGAGACATTGGCCGCCTCTACGTCTAGCACCACGTACAGGGCACCCTCGGCGTCAAAGTAGATGGCCTGGGGGAAGGCGATGCCATAGTCGTCCAGATTGGCTACCTCTTTGTTCGGTGGAGTGATGATGCGGTTGTTGCGCGTATCGAGGACGTGGATTTGATCTTCGATCGGGTCGGTCGCCCGGGTTGCCGCAGCCGCAGCCGCAGCGCGGATTTCGTCGATGGGCACTCCTTCGGGCACCCCTTCCGCAGGACGGAACTGGGTCCAACTCCACGCTCCCTCGGCGTTGCGCACCCCTCGGGCAATGGTCTCGCCGACGCGCTCGTCCTCGCCCTTGATCTGAATGCGGGAAATAGTGCCCGTAGCCGTGAGAGTGTACAGGCTATTGTCGCGCGGGTCCTTGGCAATGCGCATGGTCCGCCGGCTCACGTCGAGCAAGTGGCGGACTTGAACATCGTCGCGCAGGGGCCGAGGATCAGCACCGGCAGTGCTTAGGGTCCCGCCGATTAGGACTATCCCGATAATTTTTCGCAATGTGAACGCTCCTCGCAGATGAGATGTATTGAATTCTAGCGCACCAGCATCAGTTGCCGGGCTTCCGAGTAGTCCCCCATTCGCAAGCGATAGAGGTACGTGCCGCTGGCGGCCAAGCCGCCGTTTGCGGTCCGGCCATCCCAGCGCACCGCATAAGACCCCGGTGCCTGCTCGGCCTGCACCAAGGTGCGCACTTTCTGGCCCACCCCATCGTATAGGGCCAATTCCACCGGGCCGGTCTCCCCAACCTGATAGACGATGGTGGTTTGGGCATTGAAAGGATTGGGGAAATTCTGCTCTAAACCAGCCTCTTCTGGTACAGTCGCCAATCCTTCTACTGCAGTAGGCTGGTCCATACTGGCGATCCAGCGGCGGATGAGATCGCTGCCTTCCCGATCAACCAAAGTGGAGGCTACCGGCGGCATGCGATTGGAGGAAAAGGTGAGCAGGCGCAAGTACAGGGTGGAGTTATCCGGGTCGCCCGGGACGATGATAAACCCTTCTTCAGTACCCAGCGCACCCAACGAAGGAACCCAGTTTAGGGTATTGGTCTCCTCTAAGGGGGTGTCGTGCCGCAGGTCGATGGTCGAGCGGCTGACCACATTGGGGCGATGGCAGTGAGCGCAATTGGCCGCCAGATAGGCGCGACTGCGGTCGGCCAGCGGCAGGCTTTCGTCGGTGGGGTCGACCCACCGGGGGAAGCCGTTGTAATTCTCGCCGATATCCTCAGTGAACAGACCAATGTGATTTAGGGTGCGCAATTGGTTGTCCACAATGCCGCCGTAGTCGTACGAGCGATTCATCTGAGCCGTATTGAGCCCCAAGACGTAGCCAGCCGGGCCGGTATGGCACAAGGCGCAATCTTCGGGTCCGGGATAGAAATGCACGTATTCGCGGAAGCCGTCCTCGGCTTGCGGGTCGGCGATGAGATAGGACTGGGTCGTCGCCTCTTCGAGCAATACCGCATCCTCGCCCTCCAGATCCCACCTATAGCTAAAGCCGTCCCATGCATCGGCTTGGCCGTGCTTGACCAAAAAGCGCGTCTCGACAATGTGCCGACTGTCCAAGTTACCCGATTCCAACTCTAGGTAGAAATTCTTCACTACCACCGCGTTGGGGGGAAATTTCCAGACCCCCGAGGCGGAAAACTCAATCTGGCTCTGCCCGGGTAGAGCGATAAAGCGGGTCTTGGCCGTTCCGTCGGACCACAATACCGAATTGACCCCGTAGGGAATGAGTCCGGGAGCCAAGGTCTGGGCCGCCACATTGCTAAACAGACCCGACTCGGAGACGGTCTGGGGCACTCGTCCCTCGGCCGGAGCGATGAGCAAAGCATTGTTCGGCACCCGTTCTTGCAGGCCGTACGGGGCCTGGGCTAGGACGATCGAGGGGGCTAAAACAATGAACAATAAATACGCGCTTGGCAGCATGACCGACCGGCTTGGGGAGGAGTAAAATCGCTTGCGCCAGTCCCTCACTCCAACACCGACCCCTCCTCTGCCACCCGCCCGTACATGCGCTCAAATTCCTCGGACCCATCGTCGTGCCACACCGCAAAGGACAAGCCCCGGATGGTTCCCTCAGCAAAGCCGGTCAACGCATCTAGCGGGGGGATGCTGGCCGTGTAGAGCACGTGCCCGTCCGGCAGGCGCAGCTTGCCCAAGTGCCGGGGGATTTCCGCTGGGCCGCGCTGCGCCAAGCGCGCGATGACCGCTTCGTCCACCTCCACTCCGAGGCCCGGCCCCTCCGGCACGGGCGAACAGCCTTCGACGATCTCAATGCGCTGACGGGCCGCATCCTCCTCGTACTGATCGTCGAGATTGATCGAATGGGCCGCCGTGGGCAGCACGGCTGCCAAGTGCAGCGCCAACGCCTTGGCCAAGGTGCCCCCGGTTAGCTGCACCACCACCTGCACATTGGCCTTGCCATAGGCCAAACCGCGCACCAACGCGTCGCCAAACCCACCGCAGTACTCGGCCACGATGTACGCATCGGCCATTCCCTGCACGACCTCCTGCAACCCGCCCAGCGGCGGCACGTGCATGACCAATGGCACACCGCATTGGGCGCGGAGCCGTCGCCAGCCTTCTACATCGCTCAGCACCAAGGGATCCTCGATATAGCCCACTACGGGCGATTTTTCGAGCTGTTTGACGATAGGCAACACCGTGGCCAAGGTGCGGTTGGAATTGAAGTCGTACTGCATCTTGAAGCCGGGTGGTGCCACATCCTCTACCGCGCGGTTCTGCTCGAACACGTCGTAGTGCTGGCAAGTGTGCATCTTGAACAGTCGGTAGCCTTGGTCAGCGGCGCGGACGATTTCGCGGCTCAGCTCCTCGGGATCGGCGGGCCGCGTCCACGCCGCCACCGGCACGCGGTCGCGCACTTTGGGGCCCATCAGCTTGTAGGCCGGCACTTCGAGATACTGACCCATCACGTCGTACAAGGCCCCGGCCAAGCCGAGGTGGACATCGCTGCCCAAAAAGTCGAAGGGGCTGCGGCCGATGAGGCGCTCCACGCTCTGCGCGGGCGGCGGCGTACAGCGGTACTCGCCCCAGCCCACCAAGCCGTTGTCGGTTTGCACCTTGAAGAAGGTGCGCTGGTCAATGGAGCGGAAGCGCACGGCGTGCTCGGCGTTGCGAGCGGCGAGCGGCACATGCGCCGGA
Organism: Candidatus Latescibacterota bacterium; assembly: GCA_965261395.1. Taxonomy (GTDB): domain Bacteria; phylum Latescibacterota; class UBA2968; order UBA8231; family UBA8231. Next base: position 6,307,928 of record OZ253462.1, on the reverse strand, counting down.
ATGATGTCAACATCGGTAATTTTCACAGTAGTTCTCCTCGGTGCGTAAGCGAGATTGCGTTGGCAGCAAAAAATTGACGATCCATCGCCTCCGATCTTAACTTACCCCATCCCACCCCCATAGCCAAAGACGGTCTAACCCTTGCCTTCTTACATATCTGCTTACGACACCGAAGCCGTGTACGCTTGGTGGGACGCACCCAGCGGGCCGGGCTACCAAGGCCGGATCAGCTACGAGGGAGAGCGGCTAGCCGAGTGCATCGCCGGCGTCCGAGCCGTGGCCCAAGTGCATCTAGAGCGACAGGCGCCCGCTTCCTTTTTCATCGTCGCCGAACTGTTGCAACGCGCCGCGTCCGAATTCCGCGCCATCCTCGACGAGCCCCTTTTCGACATCCAATGCCATTCGTTCACCCACAAAGACCTAATCGGTTTAGCCGATGACGCCGCCGCCTTACAGCGCGAGTTGGTCGATTCCAAAAAGCTGATCGAAGACACCTTTGCCCGCCCAGTGATCGGCTTGACCGCGCCCGGCGGCTACACCCGAGGCTTCATTGGCCAAGAGCGCATCCTCCACGTGATGTGGGAGGCTGGCTACCGCTATATGCGCACGGTGGGGGCCGGGCCGGACGGAACCATGCCCGCGCCGCTCAACCGGCCCTTCTGGTACGCCCGCGAGGGCTTTCCCGGCCTCCTCGAAATGCCCTCACACGCCTGGCACGACAACATCCTCACCGGACAGCCGGGCAAAGTCCTGTGGCCGCCGCAATTCCCTTGGCCCTATCCGGCGCACATGCCCGTGGACGCCCAAGGCGTGTACGCAGCCTACGCCCCGGGCATCGACTATGTGCAACAAGCAAACCTGCCCTACTACTTGCCCATCTTCCACCCTTGGTCCGTCTATCGCATCGATCGCCGCGCGCAGCAGCTCGACCTTCTCCTGCGCCGTGCGCAAACGGAAAACCTCCCCCGCATCTCCTGCACCCAACAGTACGAACACGCCCTAGCGCATAAATCCCAAATCCCCAACGCCTCGCCAGACGACCTATAAGCCCATGCCCACCCTCTCCCCCACCCACCTCGCCGCCATCGCCCGCCGTCGCCGCCTCATAGTCAATTTCGACGTGACCTTTGCGATTAATGTGCAGCATCGCCGCAACCCAGATCGGCCCGATCTCGTGGAGCATTTGTTCGAGTTCGCCGACGCGCCCGGGTCGCAGATCGACAGCATTTGGTGGAATTGGGGTGAGGGGAATCAAGCTCCCTATCCGAGCCAGCACTTGCCGCTGTACGACCACCCGCTCTATCAAAAGTGGGCGGACGAAGGGACGGATATCGTCGGCCAAGTTCTCGCGGCCACCCATCGCCGCGCGCTAGAGTGCTTTTTTTCGCATCGCATGAACGGCTCGGACAACGACCTCGGCCCGTTTGCGCGCATCCCCGCGAAAGTTGCGCATCCCGACTGGCTCTTTCGCACGCCTTGGTGTACGCACGCGGATAACGGCTATTGGAATTTCGCCTTGCCCCAAGTACACGACTACGTCCTGCGCAACTTGCGCGAGGTAATCGAGCGCTGGCCTTTTGATGGGATGGAATTGGACTTTGCCCGCGGGGTCGTCTTTCCCGCCGGCCAGGGTTGGTCCAACCGCGAGCGGCTGACTGAATTCATCGCCCAACTGCGGGAACTCTCATTGGCCGTGGGCGCACAGCGCGGGCGGCCCTTCCTCCTCGCCGCCCGCATACCCGAGACGCTCGTGGGCTGCCGCTTCGACGGGCTCGATGTCGAGCGCTGGGTCGGCGAGCAATTGATCGACTTACTGGCTCTCGGCGTGCGCTCTTTTGAGGTGGATTTGGCGGATTTCCAGCACGTGGTCGCGGGCACCTCGGTCAAGCTCTATCCGTCCCTCGACGATCACCACGCTACGGACGGCTACCAAAATCCCGGCATCGAAGTGTTGCGCGGAGTGGCGGCCAATTGGTGGCGGCAAGGCGCGGACGGCATCCACACCTTTAACTTCAACTACGCAACCGACGCCCCGTACGCCGGCCAAGATTGGGCCAGCCATCGCCAAGCCTACCAAGAGTTAGGCGCAGTCGCAACGCTCAGTGCCAAGGACAAGCGCTTCGTCGTCCAGCGTCGCGGGGGCGGGCACGGCCCCACCGTGATACCCAACCCCGAGGATTGGACTACCCCGAGGCACGCCTACGCCAACACCAACATGCTGGCCCAACTGCCCGCGGCCGTGCCCAACGACGGACACACCGATCTCCTGCTGCAAATACACGTGGGGCTCGACCTAGCCGCCGAGCGAATCGCCGCGGCCGAGTTGCGCCTCCTGCTGTCTGACCCAAGCGCAGCGGACTTGCCCGCGTCCCAACACCTACATCCGGTGCAAGTGGCAACCATCGGTCATCCCGACGGGGAACTCGTCAATATCCCGGCGGCGCAAGGGGTGGAACGAACCGTGCAGATACGGCTGAACAATGCGTTGCTGGAGCAGCCGACCACGGACGATGGATGGTTGGTCTGGCCGGTCGAAGGGCTACTCTTGGCAGCCGGCGCGAACCTGGTCGGCATCAGCGCTCAAGGACGGACACTCGACGCGCCACAACTCGTCGTTGAAAAGCTGGAAATAGCCGTGGTGTACGAGGCTATGGACTAGGCAGCTCGCCTTCGTGCGCATAGGCAACGAAGGCGAGCCAATAGAAAAAGCCGGGACTTCAAGGGCCGAGGGCGATGATGGTGGGATAATTCAGTCCGGTGAGGAGGGTTTCGACGTTGGACCCATCCAAGGACGCACGATAGATAACACCCCTCTCCGCGTCTGTCCAGTACATCTGGCCGCCAGCCATGTCCAAGGCCATTAAAACTGGCATAAATACCGTGAGTTCGGGATAAGGTGAAGGACTCCTTGGGGGCTAAACTGTATGCCCACCATAAAGTCCAGCCATCGAGAGACTCTAAATGACGCGCTTCATGTTTTGGGCATACTTATGAACAGTTTTCCAAGGTCGATAGAGCAGCTGTAGCAGAGCGGTAACGGGATACGGGCACGCGAACGCCATATCCCGTTACCGCAAGGATACCGATGTACTCAAAGCCGCGCTAGGTCAGCGCGTCGCCCTCGATTTGATGAATCCCCAAGTGACGGCCTCGACTGCTGTCTCGTCTCCTGCCTCCTCGGCTGCCGATTCGTCCACCACTTCGGGATCGCCAGCTATTACCAGCGTGTTTCCACTCGCGTATTTATTCGTTACGCTACCGATTTCAACCTCTACCACCCAGCGGAACTCCCCTGGCATGGTTGGGGTCATGGCGCAAAGTTCGCTATCGCGCACTGTGCCTTCCACGTCGCTCCATTCAGCATCATCTCCGAGCCTCTGCCACTTAGATGTGAGGACAGAGTAATTCTCATTTAGCCGCACGTGCATGGTCGTAGGTAGTTGGTAGGGGATGAGGGTGGAAGGGTTGAACGGATTGGGGTAATTCGCCCCCAGTTTGAACCGCTCCGGCAAAGCCGCCGGCCCCCTCAAGGCCCCAAGGACAGCGTGAAATGCCCCGATCCATCCGTGGTGGCTGCGAGCGGGGCGGCGCGCAGATCGGCCAAATCGAACAGCCGCACCTGTGCTCCGGCCGCCGGCTCGCCCGAGGTCAAGCGCACCCGACCTTCAACCAATGGCTCGGCCTCTGCATGGCCCCACGCTCCCACCAGTCCGATGATACAGAGGATTGCCGCCTTCATAACGTCGCTCCTTAGTGATTGGTCCAATCAACGCAGCAAGGTGAGCTTGCGCGTCAAGACAGTCTCGCCCGTCACCAGTCGATACAGGTACGCGCCGCTGGCCACAGGGCGACCTGCGTCGTCTCGACCGTCCCAATGGAGCCGGTGGTAGCCGGCCTGCTGCATACCTTGGTGGAGGACCGCCACTCGTTGTCCAGTCAGTGCGAATACTGCTAAATGTGTCGGACCCGGTTCCAGCAGGAAGTAGGACAAAACCGTCTCGCTGTTGAAGGGATTGGGGGCGTTTTGCGCCAACTGCGGGCTATCGGGCAAGGCCACCCGCTTGCCACCCCCCAAAAAAGTGTCGAAAAGACTAGCGAGGGGCGACTCTTGCCCGGTGGCGGTAAAGGTCACCGGCTCCAGACCATCAACGGTGGCCTCCACCGTGTTCGTTCCCGGCTCGCTGCCCAGCGTCAGCCAGGTCATAGCACGGCCGTTGGCATTGGTAGTGGCCGTAGCAGACAACAGCGTTCCCTCGCCTGCGGTCACCGCAAACGACACGACCACCCCAGCCATCGCCGCACCATCCTCATCTACCACCGAAACCACAAACGGCTCGGCTAGTAGCGCACCGGCCGTGCCTTCTTGATCATCGCCGCAGACCTTGGTCAGACTATGGGGCATTGCTTGCTCAGCGGCGGTAGCGGTAAAGGTCACCGGCTCCAGCCCCTCGACGGTGGCCTCCACCGTGTTCGTTCCCGGCTCGCTGCCCAGCGTCAGCCGGGTCGCGGCTTGGCCGTTGGCATCGGTGGTGGCGGTGGTGGACGACGTAGAGGACCCAACGGTACAAGGGTTGGTATCAGTGGTGGCTGATAGCATCCCTCCGCCTGCGGTTATCGCAAAGGTGACGTCCACCCCGGCAAGGGGTGAGCCGTCTTGATCCACCACCGAAGCCACCAACGGCTCAGTCAGTTGTGTGCTGGCCGGACCTTCTTGGCCCTCGCCGGAGACTTTAGCCAAGGTCTGGGACACAGATTGCCCGTCGGTGGTAGTCTCCTGCTCGGTCTCCTGCTCGGTCTCCTGCTCGGTCTCCTGCTCGGTCTCCTGTTGCTCATCGTCGGAGGTTTCCACCAGGCTGTGAGGAGGGGACCTCGTCCACTCAGATAAATCCCACAGTCGTACTGTGGAAAGTGAACTCTCTGCCAATAATCTCATATCGGAAGAAAAAGCCAATTCGGTAATATACCACAATGTAGGAAAACTGTTGACAGGCTCCCATGTATTAACATCCCACAGCTTAACCGATCCGCCGCCGACTATACTGCCTCGAGTGATTCCTCCCTCTATCCCATCTAGATCAATCGATCTGGCCTGCGCCGCCGATCCTGATGCTATGAACCTGCCATCAGGGGAAAAGACCAAAGGAGCACTGCCTGGAAGGCTGGCAACCTGATCTCCTGTGGCCACATCCCACAACTTGATCTCCGAGGTTTCTATGTCGTCACCGCGCCATGCCCCTGCCGACGCCAACAGCTTGCCGTCGTCAGAAAAGGACAAACCATCAAAGGACCAAACATCAAAGGGCCCAGGCCCTTCATGTGCCCTGATCGTGGCAACATTCTTTCTTGAGGCTATGTCCCACACCTTAACCGTGCCGCGGCTGTTGAATGATGCCAACAGTTTGCCATCAGGGGAAAAAACCAGAGATAGTATCGGGCCCCGGTTACTGTTGGGAAGGGTAGAGACATGGTCGCCTCTGGCTGTATTCCATAGATGAACGGCATAATCGCTCCAACCGCCGGATGCCAACAGCTTGCCATCGGGGGAAAAAACTAAAGAAGCAATCTTCGCAGGAGACCCGAACGCGTCTCCTTCATGTGGGGCATCTATGGTAACAAGACGCCTTATGTTTTCTATGTCCCACACTTCAATGTTGTACTCATCAGATTCTAAAGCCATCCACTTGTTATCGGCAGAAAAAGCGAGTATATCAATATGCCCCCGAGGTGGGAAGCTGGCGATAGATCGTCCTGTTGACACGTTCAACAGTTTGAGCCTGTTGTCGTCATGAGACACTTGGAAGGCGTAAAGATTCCCTTCCGGAGAGAAATTTATTGAAGAAATAAACCCATCTTCAGCTATGGGAACCGTAAAATCAGCGATCGGTGACCTGAACTTGTTGTTTATCAGTTCAAAGCGATCAGAAAAACCGCTATTACCTAAAGCATCAAGGGCTTGGACGATCAGGGATTGTTCTCTGAAACTGTAGAAATCCGACTCTGGTAGAGATGGAACAACCCCATCATAATCGAATTCAAAGGTGTGATCTGTCTGGCCGTCAAATCCATGACAATCCTTGACTTCCTGAAATCCCTCGGCAAAATGCGGGCGTTTTGTTTGGGCCAACAACATCAACTGAGACAATCCATCTGGATCGCGCACTTTGATTCGGACAGGGACACTTGTCCGGTCGGCTGTATGTATAGGAGACGAAGTCAACTCTTCAATAGTGTGCAGTGTCCCAGTGTCAGTAGGGATTTGGCGATTGAAGTACGCATGCACAGCGAGGAAGTCAGCGTTGCAAGCGGATAATAGCTGATCAGAGTCGAACAGCCTATCGGGTACGAATCCATACGACATCAGGTAGGAGTCGTTACGGAAATCGTGATATAGACCGAAGGCATGGCCCAGTTCGTGGGCATCTGTCCCAAGATTGGATTCTCTCCCAAGACTGTTTTTAGAAGGGACTAACGCAAAGCCTCCCTTTTTCGTCGATGCTGATCCAACGCCATCAAAGAGCCGGTCGCCTGAACGGATTCCAGAGCCATTCGTATCAATAACGATGAAATAAATATTCGACTCTATATCAAAGGTCGAATCAATTTCCTCCAGTATGGCGCCAGCGGTGTCGTTTTCTAAATAATGACTCAGGGGATGTTGTCCATTGACGCGATGTACCTGCGGTTGGCCGGCAGCATCCTTTTCAGAGCGAAATCCCTCAGATCCATATCCATGCGCGGACATCTGATTGGCAAAAAAAGTGTGCATCTGGCGCATCTTTGTTTTCACCGAACCGAATACCGCTGCGCTATATGGGCGGTCATTGGGCAGGAAGTAGATCATCCGCACCGTGCGCGGTTCGCCGGCGTCCAAAGCCGCCAGCCGCTTGCCTGCAGGCCGAGGGTGCTCCCGCCGCCACTGCTCGTAATCGAACGGCGCGCAGAAAGGCACGCTGCCGGTCGGCAAGTCCGACGCATGGGCCACCGTCAGCGGCGAAAGAATGAGGCCGATTAACGCGAAAAAGGGGTACGATGTGAAGCAATGCCGTTTCATCAATGTTCCTTTCTTCGACCGCCGCCCGCGGAGAAGCGCGCCGGTGGTCGCCGCATGGGTGGAGTGTGAAAGCCCGCCGGTCGCGTCCCATCCACCAACGTCGCAACACGCTGTCCCAGCAGGTTAAACACCTCCAAGCGCACATGGGTAGCGGTCGGTAGCTGGTAAGGAATAATCGTGGACGGATTGAACGGGTTGGGATAATTCGGCCCCAACGCGAACCGCGCCGGCAGTGCCCCGCCCGTCGGCGCGGCTAACGGCAGCGCGAAATACCCCCTGCCATCGGTCATCGCGCGGGCAATGGCTCCCTGCCGTAGGTTGGTCAAATCGAATAGCTGCACCTGCGTGTCGGCGACGGGTTGTCCAGATTCCAGCCGCACCCGACCCTCAAGCAGCGGCTCCGCCGACGCCGAGACAATGAAAACTAAGCCGATGAGACATCCGCTTAGTGCCTTCATATCGTCCTCCTTAGGGCTCCCAAGCAAAAGGGTTAACTGCCCTTAAAACGGTCATAAATGAGGATTCCCCAAGTGACGGCCTCGACGGCTGTCTCGTCCTCTGCCTCGGGATCGCCGGCTACTGAGAGACTACTGTGCAAATTTTGCCGGGATCGCAGGTAAGTATTCTTCCGTCTGAGGTTATACAGCTCTGTCCTCCGAAGAGTGTCTTACCTATATAACATTGGGGTAATGAGGATGATTGGCGTTTACGTCTAACGACCACACTTGCATCGGTGCAGTTGTTGTTGATGTTGCGCTCGCCGGCGAAGCTTTCGACACACGCCCCGTAGTAGTACCTCCCCTCACTCGTCGGAGCTGTCAAGTCAATCGAGTAGGCTCTTTCAGCAAGGGAGGCAAGGCTGTCCACGGCGGCCGTGCCGAGTTGTGTATCGGTGGCGTCAATGGTCGCGCTGTCCGAGCGGTAGTAGCGCAGCATCGTGGCGGCGGCTTGCTCGTCGCCTCGGTTGCGCACCGTCGCCGACAGGGTGAACGGCTGCCCCGGCGTCAGGACGCTTTTGCTGACTAATGCCTCCACCACCAAATCCGGCCCGGCCTCGACGGGCACAAAACCCAACGCGATGCCTTCTGGGGTCCTCACTCCTGTGGTGACGAGGTCTTCGACGCCGCTGCCGTTGAGGTTGGACCGCTGGATCTTTTCCGCGAGCTGATCCGTCCAGTACAGCTTGCCGCCGGACATATCCAACGCGATGCCTTCTGGGGTCCTCACTCCTGTGGTGACGAGGTCTTCGACGCCGCTGCCGTCGAGGTTGGAACGACGGATCTTAGCCGTGCTATATTTCCCATCCGTCCAGTACAGCTTGCCGCCGGACACATCCAACGCGAGGCCGTCTGGTTCGTCCAACCCTGAGGTGACGAGGTCTTCGACGCCGCTGCCGTCGAGGTTGGAACGCTGGATCTTATCCGCGAGCCGATCCGTCCAGTACAGCTTGCCGCCGGACACATCCAACGCGAGGCCATTTGGGGCCCTCACTCCTGTGGTGACGAGGTCTTCAACGCCGCTGCCGTCGAGGTTGGAACGACGGATCTGACCCGAATCCTGCGTCCAGTACAGCTTGCCGCCGGACACATCCAACGCGAGGCCTTCTAGGGCCCCCACTCCTGCGGTGACGAGGTCTTCGACGCCGCTGCTGCCGTCGAGGTTGGAACGCTGGATCTTATTCCAAGCCGTCCAGTACATCTTGCCGCCGGACACATCCAACGCGATGCTTTCTGGGGTCCCCACTCCGGTGGTGACGAGGTCTTCGACGCCGCTGCCGTCGAGGTTGGAACGCTGGATCTTACCCCGAGCCGTCCAGTACAGCTTCCACATTTGCGAAGCGGTGGTCGCAACCACCGGCTCGCCGATCCCTGACGGCAACGCCGGATCGGATGGATTAGCGAGATAGCGGACAAAGAGCACGGCGTCAGCGAAATCAACCGTACCATCTTTGTTTAGGTCGCCGAGGGAAATGTCGCCGTTGCTAGAGAGAGCGATGGAGCTGCCTTCGATATACAGCAGCACATACAGCGCATCAGAGGCATCGACTTGCCCATCGTTGTTCACATCTCCCAAAATCCCGCCTGCCACCAGCTTCATCCGCGGAATGCCGCTGTGTTCTTCAACCACGATATCCACCTCGTCAACCCCCACCCGAAAAGCCGGGTTCACATACGCGACCAAGCCCTCGCCTGCCACGGTCAACCCATAGACGCCTGCATCCGCTTCCACGCGCTCCAAAGCGGACGCCTGCATCGGCATCGGCCCTGCGGCCCCCGCCGCCGGAATCCCGGCCTGCCCGTCGATAAGCACCATCCGCCCCGTCTGGCGCTCCTCGCCTACCGTCATACGGTAGATATACACCCCCGCTGCTACCGCCCGACCCGACCTATCCACCGCGTGCCACGTCGCCGTGTGCATCCCTGCCGACCGTTCCTCATCCACTAACGTCGCTATGCGCTGTCCCAGCAGGTTAAACACCTCCAGTCGCACTTGGGACGAAGCCGCCAGTTGATAGGGAATGATCGTCGAGGGATTAAATGGATTGGGATAATTCGGCCCCAACGCGAACCGCGCCGGCAACGCCCGCCCCGTCGGCGCGGCTAACGGCAGCGCGAAATACCCCCTGCCATCGGTCATCGCGCGGGCAATGGCTCCCTGCCGCAGGTCGGTCAAATCGAATAGCTGCACCTGCGCGTCGGCGACGGGTTGTCCAGATTCCAGCCGCACCCGACCCTCAAGCAGCGGCTCCGCCGACGCCGAGATTCCAAAAACTAATCCGACGAGACATCCAATTGCTGCTTTCATAGCGTCATCTCCTTACGTAGTCTTCAATGACCAAGGACAACTGCTCAATCTGGCGCTGACGCCGGGCAATGTCGATGACCGAAAACCCGTACCCGCTTTGGTTCAACAGCTATTTGGCAAGCTGGTGGCCGATCGAGGCTACCTATCCAAAGCGCTCAGCAAACAATTGAGAGCTGTTCCGCACGGTACGATCAACGCAGTAGGGTGAGCTTGCGCGTCAACACGACTTCATTAGTTACCAGCCTGTATAGGTACATGCCGCTAGCCACGGGGCGACCTGCGTCGTCTCGACCGTCCCAATGGAGGCGGTGGTAGCCGGCCTGCTGCAGCCCCTGGTGTAAGACCGCCACCCGTTGACCGGTCAATGTGAACACTTCTAAGTGCGCTGGACCAGGGGCTGGCAAGAAATAGGCAAAAACCGTCTGGCTGTTGAAGGGATTGGGCGCATTTTGCGCCAACTGCGGGCTATCGGGCAAGGCCACCCGCTTGCCACCCCCAAAAAGGTCGAACATACTAGCGAAGGGCGACTCTTGCCCGGTAGCGGTAAAGGTCACCGACTCCAGCCCCTCCACGGTGGCCGAAACCGTGTTCGTCCCCGGATCGCTACCTAGCGTCAGTCTGGTAGCAGCGCGGCCGGTGGCATCGGTGGTGGCGGTGGCAGCAGACAGCGTTCCCCCACCAGCGGTCACCGAAAACGATACGGCCACCCCGGCCATCGCCGCACCATCCTCATCTACCACTGAAACCACAAACGGCTCGTCCAGTTGTGCACCAGCCGTGCCCTCTTGGTCATCGCCGCAGACCTTCGTCAGGCTATGGGGCATTGCTTGCTCGGCAGCGGTAGCGGTAAAGGTCTCGGGTTCAAGCCCCTCCACGGTGGCCGAAACCGTGTTCGTCCCCGCGTCGCTGCCCAGCGTCAGCCGAGTCGCGGCTTGGCCGTTGGCATCGGTGGTAGCCGTGGTGGACGACGTAGATGACTCAATAGTACAAGGGTTGGTATCGGTGGTGGACGACAGTGTTCCCCCGCCAGCAGTCACCGAAAAGGAGACGACCACCCCGGCAAGGGGTGAGCCGTCTTGATCCAACACTGAAATGACAAAAGGCTCGTCTAGTTGTGTGCTGGCTGGTCCTTCTTGGCTATCGCCGGAGACCTTCGTCAGGCTATGGGGAATATGTACGTCGAAATGTATGGTTACCCCTCGCCTCTGGAGAGCGGGGATGTGTGTGTTGATGGAGGTGTAGCTGAGAGGGTTGTCCCAGAGATCTAGCCCTCCTAGGTGGGTCAACCCTACCAGGGGCGAAATATCCGATACCGAGTTGCCCCCAAGCGCCAAGTTCTGCAGGTGGGTCAACCCCGCCAAGGGCGAGATATCCGATACCGAGTTTTCCCAAAGCAACAAGTTCTGCAGGTTGATTAACTCTGTTAGGGGCGACAAATCCGATACCGAGTTGCCGTCGAGATTCAAACCTGACAGATTGGTCATCGCTGCCAGCGATGAGATATCCGAGATGTTGTTGTTGTAAAGCTCCAACCCCTCTATGATGGTTGATTCCGCTAGGGGTGTGATGTCGCTAATCTGATTATCGCCAAGGAGCAACCCCTTTAGATTAACTGCATACTCAAGACCGGTAAGGTCTGTTATCTGGCGACCGTTGGCTTCAAGCCCCCCCAATCTTAACATATCCAGTTGGCTGATGGCATCTCCCGGTGTCAGGTCGAGAGCTTCCCGCACCACTGCGGCTAAATTCGCATCGGGTATCGACACGACTTCGGGGGGAAGCAGCGCCGTAATATCGATTGGCTGCCATTGCTCTGTGACATTTCCATACACATCGACAACCCGGAGCGTCACCCCTTCTGTTGCTTCAGGCGTGACAAATTCAACGGAGGCACTTTCGCCGTCTAAGTCTAACCCTTGACAATCAATGGCCTCACCAGTGCTGTTATGCAACTGCGCTTGATGGAGTCCATCTGGATCGGTTACCTCAAAGCGGAGGCGGATAGCGTTCGGTGGAACTGCGAGCGGTGGAAGCATCTGAATTGTGGTTGGTTCGTCTGCTTGCGGATAGGTTTGGCCCCTGTTGAAGTAGCGATGAGCATCCAACCATTCGGCAGCACAGAACGATGTAACCATCCAGTCGGTGTGATATGAAGACGGACTGCGCGTGGCATTTCTGAAGTGATCGTGCGCCAATCCAAAGGCGTGTCCGAGTTCATGGGCAGCAACGGCAACATTGAAACAACTCCAGCCGCGTTCGCGTTGGCGGGCACTGTTGGGAGCGGGTATGAGCGTCGCTCCACCTTCGGGGCCAAAAGATGTGCCTTGCCCGCAATAGCCGTCGATGACTGCGTTACTTACATCTAGCACGACGAGGTAGATATTCGCTGACAGGTCAAACTGTTCAGCCGTTTCTTCGTCGATGACTTTGCGGAAAGTGTCCGTATGATAATACTCATCGTTGAACTTCCCCTTCACATGATGCACCACAGCCTTACCGGTTGCATCGGTTTCTAATGTAAAGGTTCTTCTGCCGAACCCGTGGTATTCCATCACCTCCTCGTACGATAGCTGTACGTTTTTTATCAACTCATCCATCGTTGCGTCTATGTCTTGCTGGGGCGTGCGATCATTCGGGAGAAAGTAGATGAGCCGCACCGTGCGCGGTTCGCCGACGTTCAGACCCGCCAGCCGCTTGCCGGCAGGGCGGGGGTGACCGCGCTCCTGCTGCTCGTAATCGAACGGTGGGCATAAAGGCACTCTATCGGCCGGCGGGGACGACGCATGGGCCACCGCCAGCGGCGAAAGAATGAAGCCGATTAACGCGAAAAAGGGGTACGATGTGAGGCAATGCCGTTTCATCAATGTTCCTTTCTTCGGCCGCCGCCCGCGGAGAAGCGCGCCGGTGGTCGCCGCATGGGTGGAGCGTGAAAGCCCGCCGGTCGCGTCCCATCCACTAACGTCGCTATGCGCTGTCCCAGGAGGTTAAACACCTCCAAGCGCACATGGGTAGCGGTCGGTAGCTGGTAAGGAATAATCGTGGACGGATTGAACGGGTTGGGATAATTCGGCCCCAACGCGAACCGCACCGGCAGCGCCCGTCCCGTCGGCGCGGCTAACGGCAGGGCGAAATACCCCGTGCCATCGGTCATCGCGCGGGCAATGGCTCCCTGCCGTAGGTTGGTCAAATCGAATAGCTGTACCTGCGCGTCGGCGACGGGTTGTCCAGATTCCAGCCGCACCCGACCTTCAGGGAGCGATTCTGCGCTGACGCTAACGCTCAGCAGCAGGCCGATGAAAATGCCGATACAGGACTTCATAGATATCATCTCCGTTTTAGGGTTGTTCGAGCGATTGTTTTCGGTTGATCAGTGTGGATGACGGGGACAGACTCTCCTGCCTGCGGACCGGCTCCGACGACTCCGCGTCTCCTGCGATTACCTTGGCACTACTGCTGCCATCGTTACCAACAACAACCACTAATGAAACAGTATAAGTTGCCACAACACGATTCGTAAAAGAAGCGTCCTTTAGGAGGATCTCATAAACAATTGTAGCCCGTAGTGTAGTATTTAAAGGTATTGTTGGGCTTACTCTTAGGTTGTAGCTAAATGTCACTTTTTTTACATGTCTCGTCCCAAGAGTAGAAAAAGAAGGCTCGTATTGTATTCCCACGTCAACATCTGACAAACCTAACAAACCATCGTCAATGTCTTCTGACGTGATCCGATAACCAAGGGATTCAATGATAGGATCATAACTGAAATTAGCACGAAAGGACCTTGACCTTGTGTATACTCTTTCTGTGGTGACGGTTACCGCACTGGAGCAGTTGTTGTCAGTGTTGCTCTCGCCGCTGACGCTCTCGACGCAAGCCCCGTAGTAGTAGGTGCCTTCACTCAAGGGGGCCGTCAGGCTGATTGACTCCTCACTGGAGCCGGAAGCGGCCAGGGCACCCACCGGATCGGTACCTACCCGGGTATCCTGGGTGGAAATCGTCGCGTCGTCCGAACGGTAGTAGTGCAGCGTCGTGGCCGCGGCTTGCTCGGCCCCTCGGTTCCGCACCGTCACCGACAGCCTGAACGATTGTCCCGGTGTCAGGCGGGTATCGCGGACCGATGCCTCCACCGCCAAATCCGTACCGGCCTCGACGGGCACAAGACCCAACGCGATGCCGCCTGGGCTCATCAATCCTCTGGTGACGAGATCTTCTACACCGCTGCCGTCGAGGTTGGATCGCTGGATCTTTGCCGTGCCCGAATCCGTCCAGTACACCTTGCCACTGGGCACATCCAACGCGATGCCAAGTGGGCTCCTCAATCCTCTGGTGACGAGGTCTTCCAGACCGCTGCCGTCGAGGTTAGAACGCCGGATATTCTGCGTGCCCGAATTCTGGATATTCTGCGTGCCCGAATCCGTCCAGTACACCTTGCCGCCGGACACATCCAACGCGATGCCGCCTGGGCTCATCAATCCTCTGGTGACGAGATCTTCTACACCGCTGCCGTCGAGGTTGGATCGCTGGATCTTCTGCCTCTTCCTATCCGTCCAGTACATCTTGCCGCCGGACACATCCAACGCGATGCGGTATGGCCAATCCAATCTTCTGGTGACGAGATCTTCGCGGCCGCGGCCATCGAGGTTGGAACGCCGGATCTCGCCGTCGCCTCCTCGAAGCGAGCGCCCATCCGTCCAGTACATCTTGCCGCCGGACACATCCAACGCGATGCCGATTGGAAACCCCAATCCTCTGGTGACGAGATCTTCTACGCCGCGGCCATCGAGGTTGGAACGCTGAATCTTGCGCGCGTTCGCATCCGTCCAGTACATCTTGCCGCCGGACACATCCAACGCGAGGCCGCTTGGGCTCCTCAATCCGGTGGTGACGAGGTCTTCCACACCGCTGCCGTCGAGGTTGGAACGCTGGATCTTCTCCGTGTCCCAATCCGTCCAGTACATCTTCCACACTTGCGAAGCGGTGGTCGTGGTCGCACCCACCGGCTCGCCGATCCCTGACGGCAACGCCGGATCGGACGGATCAGCAAGATAGCGGACCAACAGCACGACGTCGGCTCCATCGACCCTGCCATCACCGTTTACATCGCCGAGGGAAATGTCACCGTTGTTGGGGAGAATAACAGACGGATTCCTGCTATACAGCGATATATACAGCGCGTCAGAGGCATCGACTTGCCCATCGTTGTTCACATCCCCCAAAATCCCGCCTGCCGCCAGCTTCATCCGCGCCCTGCCGCTGTGTTCTTCAACCACGATATCCGCCTCATCAACCCCCACCCGAAAAGCCGGGTTCACATACGCGACCAAGCCCTCGCCCGAAACAGTCAACCCATAGACGCCTGCATCCGCTTCCACTCGCTCCAAAGCGGACGCCTGCATCGGCATCGGCCCTGCGGCCCCCGCCGCCGGAATCCCGGCCTGCCCGTCGATAAGCACCATCCGCCCCGTCTGGCGCTCCTCGCCTACCGTCATCCGGTAGATATACACCCCCGCTGCTACCGCCCGACCCGCCCTATCCGTCGCGTGCCACGTCGCCGTGTGAAAGCCCGCCGGTCGCGCCTCATCCACTAACGTCGCTATGCGCTGCCCGAGCAGGTTGAACACCTCCAGTCGCACTTGGGACGAAGCCGCCAGTTGATAGGGAATGATCGTCGAGGGATTAAATGGATTGGGATAATTCGGCCCCAACGCGAACCGCGCCGGCAGCGCCCGCCCCCCCAAGGCCGCTAACGGCAGCGCGAAATACCCCGTGCCATCGGTCATGGCGCGGGCAATGGCTC
The DNA here is from genome assembly GCA_965261395.1 of Candidatus Latescibacterota bacterium. GTDB lineage: Bacteria > Latescibacterota > UBA2968 > UBA8231 > UBA8231. The sequence goes on along the minus strand of OZ253462.1, from coordinate 6,292,275 downwards.
CCCGCCGCAGGTCGGTCAAATCGAATAGCTGCACCTGCGCGTCGGCGACGGGTTGTCCAGATTCCAGTCGCACCCGACCCTCAAGCAGCGGCTCCGCCGACGCCGAGATTCCAAAAACTAATCCGACGAGACATCCAATTGCTGCTTTCATAGCGTCATCTCCTTTGAACTGTCGTGGTAGCAAATCTTGGTGCACCGCTCCAATCGACGCAGCAGGGTGAGCTTGCGCGTTAAGACGACTCGTCCGTCACCAGCCGATACAGGTAAGTGCCGCTGGCCACGGGGCGGAATGAAGAGTAGGGAGGGTCGTGGATTCTTTTAGAGATAAGTTCCTACTCAAAAGAAGTCAATAACAAATATTACAATTTGTTACGCAATTGACCTTACGAATATTTGAGCATTTGCAATATCATTTTATCGCGTAATGTACTCTGCAATATTTATACCAATTTATCTCTTTAATACAGGGTACTTTTAGGCAAAATATTGGACGGTATATCGCCCCTAAATAAAGGACGGTATATCGCCCCTAAATAAAGACAGATAAACGTGTCATATATTTTTTACTCTATATTACATTTTACATTTTAATTCTTTCTTAAGACTCAGGTCGTTGTAAGAAGCAATCCAAAACCCATATCGAGCCGCTTTGTAGGCTGCCAAGTTGCCCTAGCGTCGAGCGTTTTTCGAGCACTAGACACCGTCGTCCCTAAAGCTGGTTTCAAAACGCCCATCGGGAGTATGGTTGAATATCTGCGTGGGTAGGATTATTTTTCGAGTATCGAAGCGGATTCACCGCGCCCACAGGGCGTGACAAGGGTATTTTCTAATGACCAAGCCACTTAGCCGCATGGGTACCTGGAAGACCTATTCCATAGACGAGGGCCTGCCATCGCTGCGCATTGAACACATCGCCGAGGATAGCGCGGGGTATATCTGGTTCGCCACGCGGGACAACGGGGCCAGCCGCTTTGACGGGGACGAGTTCTACACGTTTACCCAACAGGACGGTCTTTGTAGTAACCAGGTTTTTTTCATTCATAGAGACCGTCAGGAGCGGTTGTGGTTTGCCACGATTAATGGCGTCTGTTGGTACGATGGCACCTCCTTCCACCATTTGGAGGACGACGGCATTTTAGGCCGCTGCGTGGAATTTCTCTATGAAGACCGGCGGGGCCGTATATGGTGTGGTGGCGAGGGTACCTTGGGATATTACGACGGCACGGCTTTCCACGACTTGATCCCGCTCTACCTGCAGCACTACCAGCAGCCTCCTTCGCCTCAGTGGCCCAACCAATGTCGGGGCATTGCCCAAGATCCCGCCGGCCATCTGTGGTTTGGATTTGACTATCTCATCCGCTTCGACGGCGAGTCCTTCCACCGCTATGAAGAGGAAGATGGTTTTCCCCAAGCCCACATCAGCTACGTCTTGGGACAGGATCATACCGGCAAGGTGTGGATTGGTCTGCCGCGCAATCGAGACACACTCTACTGCTATGCGAATGGTGCCTTTCAGTCTATTCAGGTAGATCTGGTTGGCGGCCTCCGCAAGATTCAATGCGACCGGGAGGGACGGGCGTGGTTCTGCACCTCGCAAGGGGTGCTCTACCAGGACGGTGACGGCTTCAGCAGGTTTGCGCCTACCGATGGCCTGCCCCATCCCATAGTCAAAGCCGTGTTCCGCGATCGCGAGGATCGATTTTGGTTCGCCACGTGGGGCGGTGTCGGGGTTTACGATGCGCATAGTATCAGCGTTTTCGACTTCGGTGCGAAGCGCCCCGAAAACACGGGCGAGGTCTCACAGATAGTGCAAGACCGGCAAGGCGATATATGGATAGGGTATGCGTCTCTCAATCTCCAACCCGACCCAAAAAGCGTCGGCCGCCTCGAAGGCGAGCACTTTGTATTTGTAGAGATCGAGCATGGCAACGACATCAGCAACTGTTTCGCCATCTACGAGGACCTTGACGGGGACCTGTGGTTTGGCGGTTACAGGGGCCTGTTCCGCTACGACGGACAGAGACTAAAGAAAAGAGAACCAATCGCATGCTTAAGCGGAAAAACTGTCAGCGCAATCGCCCAAGACCGGGAAGGACAATTCCTTTTCGGCTATTGGGAAAACGACCATAAGTCAATAAGCGGACTTTATACTAGCCCACTAAAGATCGTTTACCAGCGGGGCAAGCAGCTCCAAACCATTTTTGTGGAGGATGACAAAAAAATACCGTACAGCCGCATTGGCAGGGTGATTGCCACGCGCAATAACGAAATCTATTTCCATTTGACTAGTAGCGATAGCCTAGATAGCGGCCCAGGCTTGGCTCGCTGGCATCCCAAAGAGGGCCTTACATTTTATGGGATTGCAGACGGGCTGCTAGACAACAACATCACCGACCTGCTATTAGACCGCGATGAGAACCTGTGGATCGCCACTGCGAACGGTCTCAGTCACTTTGATGGCAGCACCTTCCGCACCTTCACCACCGAAGACGGTCTGCCGAGCAACCGCACCCACTGTTTGTTTGAGGATGCGCGAGGACACCTCTGGATCGGTACCGACAGGGCGGTGGCTCAGTACGATGGTCGGCTTTTCCAGACTATCAAGTCACCCCATATAGGACCGGTTTGTCGAATACTCGAAGATCGCGATGGAACCTTCTGGTTTGGCACGGTCGCGGGTTCCATTATACGCTACCGACCCCGGCAAACGCCGCCCCTGATTCGTCTCATCCGGGTTACCACCGATCAGGTCTATGGGAACGCAGAGGACGTCTGCCTGTCCACGGTGGGACAGCCGGTGGTCTTCGAGTACAAGGGCCTAAGTTTTTCCACCCATCCCCGCGATATGCTCTATGTGTACCGCTTGCAGGGCTACGACGCCGACTGGGGTCCCGCGACTCGGGAGCTACAGGCCTGTTATCAAAACCTGCCGCCGGGAGACTACACCTTTCAAGTCCGAGCGATAGATCGAGATCTCAATTACTCAGAAACGGCGCAGACGCAGCTTGCGGTAAAACCAGACGCGCATATCGAGACCCTATCGGCCTCACTCAATAGAGGCAAAAAAGTTGTCGGCCAGAGCGAGGCCCTGCGCCAGTTTCAAACCAAACTCACGGAGGTGGCACCCTCCGATCTGACCGTGCTGATCGGCCAGAGCGAGGCCTTGCGTCAGTTTCAAACCAAACTCACGGAGGTGGCACCCTCCGATCTCGCCGTACTACTGCTAGGCGAAACGGGTGTGGGTAAGGGGTTGGCGGCGCGGGCACTACACGCGTTGAGTGCCTATAGCAAGGGCCCCTTTATACACGTCAACTGCGGGGCCTTGTCCCAAGAGTTGGGCGATAGAGAACTCTTGGGTCGCGAAGACGAGCCTTCCACCAGCGAAGTAGGCAAGGTGGAACAGGCCAAAGACGGCACCCTGTTTTTGGATGAAATCGGCGAGATGACCTTGGAGATGCAGGACAAGGTCTTGCGCTTATTAGAAGCGCGCGCGTTTGAGCGCGTTGGCGGCAACCAGACGCTGAGAGCGCAAACGCGCATGGTGGTCGCGACCAGTCGCGACCTAAAGGAGATGGTACAGACCGGTGACTTTCGCGAGGATCTGTATTTGCGCCTGCAAATTTTTCCGCTTTACATCCCACCCCTGCGCGAGCACAAGGAGGATATACCGGCCCTAGTCGAGTTTTGCAAGAATCGCGTGGCAGCATACTTGGGCAGGCAACCCGTCTCCTTGAGTTCCGAGGTTATGGAGATACTGCACGCTTATGATTGGCCAGGGAATGTGCGGGAATTGGAGCATTTTATACAGCGGGTAGTCATAGCGTGCAAGGGGTCGCAAATCGAAGTGGCCGATCTCATGCAGTACGGTTTTGATATTATAAACGCCGTTCTCGGCCTTAAAGGACAGGCTTCATCCGTTCCTCAACACGAAATAGTACCTCTACTTGAATTTGAACGCCGCTATATTCTCGAAGTGCTCACCGCCACCAACTGGCAGGTCAAGGGGGCACAAGGCGCGGCGGCTCTGCTGGGAGTGCCATCTTCTACGCTGTACAGCAAAATGAGCAAGTTGGGTATCAAACGTTCCTAAAAGACTGTTTTAAAACTCTTTTAGTGTCCATAGGTCTTCTGCAAAACGCGCCAACGGTCGTAGTAAAGCTGGGCTTTCGGCGGCAGCGCAGCGCGCACGTTGGCGGCCAGCTTCCAGCGAAAGCGCTCGTCCACCTCTGTCTGCGGCTCGTCTGGCCGGTAGATCATCAGCGCGCCCGTCATGCTCAGCCGCTGGGACAGGTGCGCCGGTTGGCGGCCGCGGTGAATCGTATAACCGCTCCAAAACAGCACCTGACCCCTCTTTAAAAAAATGTTCTTCTGGCCGGTGATATCGACCTTCCTATCCACGGCTAAGGTCCTGCTGCAGTGTGCTCGAAGTCGTCGCCTAGGTCAGCGCATCGCCCTCGATTTGAGGAATCCCCAAGTGACGGCCTCGACCGCTGACTCGTCTCCTGCCTCCTCGACCGCTGACTCGGGATCGCCAGCTACTACTAGGGTGTTCCCACTCGTGTATTTCCTCATTACGCCATCGACTGTGACTTCCGCAACCGGTCGGTACTCGCCCGGCATATCCAGAGTCATGCCAATGCCACAGATTGCGCCGGTGCGCTCTGTTCCTGGAATATCGATCCATTCGGAATCCTCTCCTTTGCGCATCTGCCACCAGCTAGCGCCGACAGAGTAGATAACGTCATTAATGGTCATATCTCCGATCTCTAAACACCCCGAATTTCCTGTGCCGAGGCTGAAAAAACCCAGCTTCACTTCGATTCCTCCATCCTCAGTTACTTGGATCCAGTCAACCGGCGTGTATTCATCCGCAAAAGCACTGGACGCCAGTGCAAATAATAGAACGATTGCCATCATTGATATTCCTTGTCTTTGTCATACATGATGCTAAAGAGGTTTTCATGGATTTAGGTTCCTGCAGGGCAGTTTGTGTTTATGTCGGGCACGGCCGGCCTTTATTTGACGAGGAGCATCTTGCGCACCTGAGCAATCGGGCCGGCCTGCAATCGATACAGATACACGCCGCTGGCGACCCGCTGGCCCATCTGATCGCGGCCATCCCAATGGACGGCACCGGCGCTCGTTAGGTACCGGCCCGCCGCCCGATGGCCTAGGTCGATTTCCCGCACCAGTGCCCCCCGGACATCGTAGATGCTCAGGCGCACTGGCGCTGGTGCGTGCAGTTGAAAGGGAATCCAGGTTTCGGGGTTGAAGGGGTTGGGGTAGTTGGCCAGCAATGCCGTCTGCGCCGGCAGCGGCGAAGCGTAAGTGGCCTTCGGTGCCGAGGGGGTGATGTAGGGTGCCATGTCCCATAGCAGGATCGTGCTGTCCGCACTACCACTGGCCAAGGTCGTCCCGTCCGGCGAAAACGATACCGAATAGACCCCATCCGTATGCCCTCTCAGGGTAGCCTTTTCTTGGCCGCTGATCACCTCCCACAACCGTACCGTGCCGTCCCAACTGCCACTAGCTAAGGTCCTCCCATTCGGCGAAAACGATACCGAATAGACCGAAGACGTATGTCCTTCGAGGGTAGCCTTTTCTTGGCGGCTAGCCACTTCCCACAACCGTACGGTGCCGTCCCAACTGCCACTGGCTAAAGTGAACCCATCCGGCGAAAACGACACCGAATAGACCCCATCCGTATGCCCTCTCAGGGTGGCCTTTCCTTGGCGGCTGGCCACCTCCCACAACCGTACCGTCCGGTCCACACTGCCACTGGCCAAGGTAGTTCCATCCGGCGAAAACGACACCGAACGGACAGGCCACGTATGTCCTCTCAGGGTGGCTGTTTCTTGGCCGCTGGCCACCTCCCATAACCGTACCGTGCCATCATCACTACCACTGGCCAAGGTAGTTCCATCCGGCGAAAACGACACCGAATAAACCCTATCTGACCCTCTCAGGGTGGCTGTTTCTTGGCCGCTGGCCACTTCCCACAACCGTACCGTGCCATCATCACTACCACTGGCCAAGGTCGTCCCGTCCGACGAAAACGACACCGAATAAACCCCGTCCGTATGCCCCGTGAGCAGGGCGACTTTGTCGCCGGTGTGCGCATCGTAGAGCCAGATACCAGTCTCGTCGGCCACTGCCAGCCGCGTGCCGTCCGGCGAATAGGTCACCGCCCGGTCGCCCGAACCGATGCGGCCTTTGCCCAAGCGGGCGAGCGCACCTTCAGGCAAATTCAAGCGGGTGTGAGTAATGTAGGGTGCCATGTCCCACAACAGGATCGTACCGTCCCCATTGCCACTGGCCAAGGCAGTCCCATCCGGTGAAAACGATACCGAATGGACCCAAGACGTTTGCCCTCTCAGGATGGCTTTTTCTAGGCCGCTGGCCACCTCCCACAATCGTACCGTCCCATCCGCACTGCCACTGGCCAAGGTCGTCCCATCCGGCGAAAACAATACCGAAAAAACCCAAGACAGATGCCCTCTCAGGGTAGCCTTCTCTTGGCCGCTAGCCACTTCCCACAACCGTACCGTCCCATCCCTACTGCCACTGGCCAGGGTAGCCCCATTCGGCGAAAACGATACCGAAAGGACTCCATCCGTATGCCCTTCAAGAGTGGCTTTTTCTAGGCCGCTGGCCACCTCCCACAATCGTAGCGTGCCGTCTGCACTGCCGCTGGCCAGGGTAGCCCCATCCGGCGAAAACAATACCGAAAGGACTCCATCCGTATGCCCTTCAAGAGTGGCTTTTTCTAGGCCGCTGGCCACCTCCCACAATCGTAGCGTGCCGTCCTCACTGCCGCTGGCCAGGGTAGCCCCATCCGGCGAAAACGATACCGAAGTGACCCAAGATGTATGCCCTCTCAGAGTAGCCTTTTCTTGGCGGCTGGCCACCTCCCACAACCGCACTGTGCCGTCCGCACTACCACTGGCTAAGATCGCCCCATCCGGCGAAAACAATACCGCAGAGATCCAAGACGTATGCCCTTTGAGGCTGACCTTTTCGTGGCCGCTGGCCACCTCCCACAACCGTAGCGTGCCGTCCCTACTACCACTGGCTACGGTCGTCCCATCCGGCGAAAACGACACCGAATAAACCCTATCCGTATGCCCTTTGAGGCTGGCTTTTTCTTGACTGGTGGCCACTTCCCACAATCGTATCGTGCCGTCCTCACTGCCGCTGGCTACGGTCGTCCCATCCGGCGAAAACAATACCGAATAAACCCAAGACGTATGCCCTTCGAGGGTAGTCTTTTCTTGACCGCTGGCCACCTCCCACAATCGTACCGTGGCGTCCCAACTGCCACTGGCTAAGGTCGTCCCATCCGGCGAAAACGATACCGAAGTGACCGAAGACGTATGCCCTTCGAGGGTAGCCTTTTCTTGGCCGCTGGCCACCTCCCACAATCGTACCGTCCGGTCCCTACTACCGCTGGCTAAGGTCGTCCCATCCGGCGAAAACGATACCGAATAAACCCCATCCGTATGCCCTCTCAGGATGGCCTTTTCTTGACCGCTGGCCACCTCCCACAACCGTACCGTGCCATCCGCACTGCCACTGGCTAAGGCCGTCCCATCCGGCGAAAACGATACCGAATAAACCCTATCCGTATGCCCTTCGAGAGTGGCTGTTTCTTGGCCGGTAGACACTTCCCACAACCGTACCGTCTCGTCATCGCTGCCACTGGCCAAGGTAGCCCCATCCGGCGAAAACGATACCGCAAGGACATCAGCCCACGTATGTCCCGTAAGCAGGGAAACTTCGTCGCCGGTGTGTGCATCGTAGAGCCAGATACCAATCCCGCTGGCCACCGCCAGATGCGTACCGTCCGGCGAATAGGTCACCGCCCGGTCGCCCGAACCCATGCGGCCTTTGCCCAAGCGGGCGAGCGCACCTTCGAGCAAATTCAAGCGGGTATAAATGATGTAGGGTTCCATGTCCCACAGCAGGATCGTGCCGTCCGCACTGCCACTGGCTAAGGTCGTCCCATCCGGCGAAAACGATACCGAATAGATCCAAGACGTATGCCCTTCGAGGGTGGCTGTTTCGTGGCCGCTGGCCACCTCCCACAACCGCGCTGTCCCATCCGCACTACCACTGGCTAAAGTGAACCCATCCGGCGAAAACGATACCGAAGTAACCGAAGACGTATGCCCTTCGAGGGTGGCTGTTTCGTGGCCGCTGGCCACCTCCCACAATCGTATCGTGCCGTCCGCACTACCACTGGCTAAAGTGAACCCATCCGGCGAAAACGATACCGAAAGGACTCCATCCGTATGCCCTGCGAGGGTGGCTGTTTCGTGGCCGCTGGCCACTTCCCACAGCAGGATCGTGCCGTCCGCACTGCCGCTGGCCAAGGCAGCTCCATCCGGCGAAAACAATACCGAAGAGACCCCATCCGTATGCCCTGCGAGGATGGCCTTTCCTTGGCCGCTGGCCACCTCCCACAACCGTACCGTGCCATCCGCACCGCCGCTGGCTAAGGTGAACCCATCCGGTGAAAACGACACCGAAGTAACCGAAGACGTATGCCCTGCGAGGGCGGCTGTTTCTTGGCCGTTGGCCACCTCCCACAATCGCACCGTCCCATCCGCACCGCCACTGGCCAAGATAGTCCCATCCGGTGAAAACGACACCGAAGTAACCGAAGACGTATGCCCTGCGAGGGTGGCTGTTTCTTGGCCGCTGGCCACCTCCCACAATCGCACCGTCCGGTTCCCATTGCCACTGGCCAAGATAGTCCCATCTGGTGAAAATGACACCGAATAGACCCAATATGTATGCCCTGCGAGAGTCGCCTTTTCTTGGCCGCTGGCCACCTCCCACAACCGTACCGTGCCATCCAAACTACCACTGGCTAAGGTCGTCCCATTCGGTGAAAACGACACCGAAAGGACAGCCCACGTATGCCCTCTCAGGGTAGCTTTTTCTTGGCCGCTGGCCACCTCCCACAACCGTACCGTCTCGTCCCCACCGCCACTGGCCAAGGTCGTCCCATCCGGCGAAAACGATACCGAATAGACCCAATACGTATGCCCTGCAAGGGTGATCTTTTCTTGGCCGCTGGCCACCTCCCACAACCGTACCGTCCAGTCCCTACTGCCACTGGCCAAGATCGTCCCATCCGGCGAAAACGATACCGAAGCGACATCATCCGTATGCCCTCTCAGGATGGCCTTTTCGTGGCCGCTGGCCACCTCCCACAACCGTACCGTGCCGTCCGCACTGCCACTGGCTAAGGTCGTCCCATCCGGCGAAAACGACACCGAAGCGACCGAAGACGTATGCCCTGCGAGAGTCGCCTTTTCGTGGCCGCTGGCCACCTCCCACAACCGTACTGTCTCGTCCGCACTGCCACTGGCCAAGATCGTCCCATCCGGCGAAAACGACACCGAAGTAACCGAAGACGTATGCCCTGCGAGAGTCGCCTTTTCTTGGCCGCTGGCCACCTCCCACAACCGTACTGTCTCGTCCGCACTGCCGCTGGCTATGGTCGTCCCATCCGGCGAAAACGACACCGAAGTGACCCTATCCGTATGTCCCGTAAGCAGGGCGACTTCGTCGCCGGTGTGCGCATCGTAGAGCCAGATACCAATCCCGCCGGCCACCGCCAGCCGCGTACCGTCCGGCGAATGGGTCACCGCCCGGTCGCCCGAACCGATGCGGCCTTTGCCCAAGCGGGCGAGCGCACCTTCGGGCAAATTCAAGCGGGTAAGTGGCTCGTCTTGGGCGTGAATGGCCGGCACAAACAGGACGCTGGCCAACAAGGCAATGCTGGCCAGCAAGGTCTTTTTCATTTGAGATAGACTCCTTTTATTGCATTCGATGCAGAAAACATAGAACCCCTCTCAAAGGTGAAACACTTTTTCGGTCATCGTTCATTGCAGTGCCCCAAGTTTACCCAGCCTGTGCAACCCCATTCCATCGAGGCCCTCCTCGGCTGACTTTGGGCGCGGTCCCCCGTAGAAGCTATCAAGCTACCGCAGCAGCACGAGCTTGCGTGCCAGAACGACTTCGTCGGTCACTAGCCTATACAGGTACATGCCGCTGGCCACGGGGCGACCCGCGTCGTCGCGACCATTCCAACGGAGCCGGTGGTAGCCGGCCTGCTGCGGCCCTTGGTGGAGGACCGCCACCCGTTGACCCGTCAACGCGAACACTTCTAGGCGCGCCGGACCAGGCGCGTGCAAGAAGTAGGCAAGAACTGTCTGGCTGTTGAACGGATTAGGCGCGTTTTGCGCCAACTGCGGGCTGTCGGGCAGAGCCACCCGCTTGCCACCCCCCAAAAAAGCGTCGAAGAGACTAACCAAGGGCGACTCTTGCCCGGTAGCGGTGAAGGTCCCCGACTCCAGCCCCTCAACCGTGGCCGAAACCGTGTTGGTCCCCGCATCGCTGCCCAGCGTCAGCCTAGTAGCAGCTTGGCCGTTGGCATCGGTGGTAGCCGTGGCCGCCGAGAGCGTCCCCCCGCCAGCAGTCACCGAAAACGATACGACCACCCCGGCTATCGCCGCACCATCTTCATCCGACACTAAAACCACAAACGGCTCATCCAGTAGTATGTCGGCCGTGCCTTCTTGGTCCTCGCCACAGACCTTCGTCAGACTGTGGGGCATTGCTTGCTCGGCGGCGGTAGCGGTAAAGGTCACCGGTTCAAGCCCCGCAACCGTGGCCGAAACCGTGTTCGTCCCCGCGTCGCTGCCCAGCGTCAGCCTAGTAGCAGCTTGGCCGTTGGCATCGGTGGTAGCCGTGGTCGACGACGTAGATGGCTCAACAGTACAAGGGTTGGTATCGGTGGTGGACGACAGCAGCCCGCCGCCTGCGGTCACCGAAAAGGTGACGGACACCCCGGCAAGGGGTGAGCCAGCTTGATCCAACACCGAAACGACAAACGGCGCGGCTAGTTGCGTGCTGGCCGGGCCTTCTTGGCTATCGCCGGAGACCTTCGTCAAGGTCTGGGGCATCGCCTGATCAACGACGGTGATCTCCTGCTCGATGGCGGTAGCCGTAAAGGTCACCGGTTCAAACCCCGCGACGGTGACCTCAATGGTGTTCGGTCCCGGATCCCTGCCCAGCGTCAGCCTAGTAGCGGCTTGGCCGCTAGCATCGGCGGTGGCGGTCTCAACCGAGAGCGTCCCCCCACCGGCGATGACCGAAAAGGTGACGACAGCCCCCCCGGCAATCGCCGAGCCGTTTTGATCCAGCACCGAAACCACGAACGGCTCGTCCAGTTGAACGCCAGCCGGTCCCTGCTGCTCATCGCCGGAGATTTTCTCTAGCATTTGAGGCTGGGGGCGCGGCCACTTAGACACATCAAGAACAAAAGACGCCTTCCTCACATTCCCACCCAGATCAACGGCATGTACCGCAATCCGATGTGCAGCGGGGTTGGGAAGACTCGTAACGCCATCAGGTGGAATAACGTCGTAATAATAGAATTCAACGACGGCATCTTTTTCACCCGTCAATCCACGACATGCTCTCCTAGTGCTGCCGCTATTAGTGAGGAGCACCTGATGAACCCCTTCAGAATCTCTGACTTTAAGCTGGACGGAGGCGCTTGTTCCCCTGCCGGATGCGTGTGGCGAAATGAGTTCGGTAGTGGGCGGTGATGTCTCCTGAATTGGGGTATCGGGATTAAAGTAGGGATGCACAGCCAGATATTCGGCATGGCACGCAGACAACCGATTCCATCCTGGTGGGCCATACGACATGATGTACGCACCATCCCTGAAATCGTGATGCAGTCCGAAGGCGTGGCCAAGTTCATGGAGAGCCACGTAAAAGGAATATTCGCCAGCATACAGCGATCTGCTGGCAGATTTTCTGGCAGCAAGCATTGATCCGCCTGTATAAAAGGCATATCCACTATTTTTCTCATACCTGCCTCCGTTACCTGCCGCCTGTCTATTAGTAAGATCTGTACTATTGTCAACGACGATGAAGTAAATGTTCGCACGGAGATCAAACACCTGTCCAATCTCCTCAAACACAGTACCATTCGTATCGTCGAGATAGTGCTTATCAGGGTGTTGACCATCCACGCGATGCACCAGCGGTTCACCCTGTTCGTCAGTTTCAAAGCGGAAGGTTCCGTCGCCGTAGCCATGCACCTGCATCTGCTCGGCATAGAAGGTCTGAACGTGGCGAATCACAGCTTTCATTGCATCAACTACCTCGACGCGAAACGGACGGTCATTGGGCAAAAAGTAAATCAGCCGCACGGTGCGGGATTCGCTCACGTTCAGATCCGCCAGCCGCTTGGCCGCAGGGCGATGCTCGCGGGAATGCACGCTATCGGCTGACGAAGGCGACTCATGGGCGACGGCTAGCGGCGAGTAGATGAGACTGAGCAACGACAGAAAGGAGAACCAAAAAATGAGGGTTTTCATGGGGTCATCCTCCTGTAATTTCGATTTGCGTCCATGTCGGTGTCGGGATGGCTCAATCCTCCGTCGGATAAATATAAACCCGAAGCGGTCAGGGAATGTCCGTTGCGTCAAAAAATTTAACGTCATCCCCGCGCCCGTATGTGATTGCCCACCACCAAGACACGGCGTCGGACGGCTCACCGGCGTTTCAGATAGCGTCTAGGCCTTTTGCAGGGCGCGCCAGCGGTCGTAGTAAAGCTGGGCCTTCGGCGGCAGCGCAGCGCGCACGTTGTCGGCCAGCTTCCAGCGAAAGCGCTCGTCCACCTCCGTCTGCGGCTCATCCGGCCGGTAGATCATCAGCGCGCCCGTCATGCTCAGCCGCTGGGGCAGATGCGCTGGTTGGCGGCCGCGGTGAATCGTATAACCGCTCCAGAACAGCACCTGACCCCTCTTTAAAAAAATGTTCTTCTGGCCGGTGATATCGACCTTCCTATCCACAGCTAAGGCGTGGTGTTCCTCGGGCGTGCGCGGCCGCAGATGGCTGCCGCGCACCAGCCATAGACAGGGATCGTCAACGAGCGCCAATTGCCACCGCAAACCCGTCATCGGCTGGGTGATAAGCGCCATTTCCCGCTCCGCGTCACCGTCTTGATTACCCGTCCCAATGTCGCGGTGCCAGCCCGTGTCGTAGCCCTTGTCGGCGCACCACAGATGCACGTGCCCCATGCGCAAGTCCGGCCCCAAAAAAGCCTTGACATAGCGCTCGATTGCCGGGGACGCCAAGTGCTCGGCAAAGACCGGCTCCCCAAATTCCGGGGCAATGACGCCGAAAATAGCCGTGGCCTCCGGGCCGTTGCCGGCCACATCCACTTCGCCAGCGCGCACCTTGGCCCACACCCGCCGGGCCGCGGCCTCCAACCGATCGACCATCTCGGGTTCTACGGCATCTTCGACTAGGGAATACCCCTGCGCGAAAAATTCCTCTTTCACTTTTCCTAGGTCGTGCGTCCGCTCGGGCATGTTTTCCTCCGTGCAAAGATTATTGTCCCTACACCGCTTGCCCACACGAATGGTGATGTCTTTGTTAGCACGTCATGGATCGCATTCTACTGGTGGGCTGCGGCGGCTTCATTGGAGCGGTGCTGCGTTACTTGGTCTCCCTGGGGACCCTGCGCCTGTTGGGCACCACGCTCTACGGCACCCTCGTGGTCAATGTGGTCGGCTGCCTAGTCATTGGCTTTTTGGGCGGCTTGGCCGAAGAGCGTCAATACCTAGGCCCCCAAGTCCGTCTATTCCTCTTCGTCGGCCTCCTCGGCGGCTTCACCACTTTTTCATCCGTGGCCTACGAGACCGCGCAAATACTGCGCGCGGGTCAGGTGCCAGCCGCCTTAGTCCACATTGGGCTGCAACTGCTGCTGGGTATTCCCGCCGTATTCATCGGGTATTGGGCGGCCCGCTAGCCGGCTAGCCCGCGCAAGTACGCCAAGCTCGCGGGCGCAGCTTCGCGCAAGCTAGCCTGGCGATAGACCTTGACCGAGGCAAAACCCGCGTAGCCAATGGCGTCCAAGGCCGCGAGCACGGCCTTGAAGTCGAGGTGCCCGCTGCCCAGCACGCTGCCGTTGCTCTCGCACAAGTGGACGTGCCGCAACGCGTCGCCGCAGTCGAAAATGGGCTGAGTCAGCGACTTTTCTTCAATGTTCATGTGAATCGTATCGACCATCGGCCTAAAAGCCGGCACGCCAATGCGCTCAATCAAGGCACGCACCTCGCCGACGGAATTGTTAAACCCCACTTGCAAATGATTGATCGGCTCGACGACCAGGTCCACGCCAACGTCTTGGGCGGCCACGCCCACTTCGCGCAGGCCGGCCGCAATGCGCTCGTTGGCCACCTCGGCGTCGGGCTCATCCGCACGCAAACCCTGCAAAAGCCCGACGACGAGCAGGGCGTTGAAACGCTGGGCAATCGGCAGGTACTCCCGCAGCCTAGCGACGGCACCGGCGCGGCGATGCGGATCGGCCACGCTCAAGCATAGCCCCTCGGCATAGGCCGCCCCGGTCAAAAGCGACGGCACCACCAAGCCGCACGCCTCCACCGCGCGTTCGATCGCGTCTAATTGACCGAGTACCTCGGGGGTCAAGTTCAACTCGACGCCCTCGTACCCACAGGCCCGAATGAAGTCCAACCCGGCGGCGAAATCGCCCCCGAGATCCGCAAAGTCAATTACCATATAGCTGTAGCGCATCGCCGTCTCCACGTAGAGGTGACCGGCCGCTCGCCTATCTAGTGGCGAGCGGCCGTCGCCGTGTCTAACTTACTTCATTCCATTTAGCCCCAACAGCGGAGTACACGCGTGCGATACCGACGATTCGGCAAAACGAACTGGCAAGTCAGCGAAATCGCCATGGGCGGATCTTGGTTCTACGGACGCCCGGAATACGGCCTCCTACCGGTGGCACACGGGGTCGCCATGGTCGAGCACGCCCTCGACTTGGGCATCAATTACTTTGACACCGCCCCGCTCTATGGCCAAGGCCGCAGCGAAAAGGTCCTCGGCCACGCCCTCCAAGGCGTTGACGCGCCCTATTATCTGGCGACCAAGGTAGGCTATTATCCCGCGCCTTTCGACTACACCCGCGACACAGTTTGGCGAGGGTTTGAAGCCAGCCTCCTGCGCTTGCAGCGCGACTCAGTGGATCTTCTACAACTCCACGAGTCCGAGCAGGCGGGCTGGGAAGGGATATTCGGCCGGGGACGCGCCTTAGAGGCCATGCTCGAAATTCGCGAGCAGGGACTCGCACAACACATCGGCCTGACCGGCTCGGACCTAGTGCTAATGCGCGATGTCCTCGCCGAGACTGACGCCTTTGTCTCGGTGATCACTTTTCTCAAATACGACCTGTTGGTGCAGACGGCCAAGGAGATCCTCCTGCCCACCGCAGCCGACCGCGACGTCGCCATCATCCTCGCCTCGCCACTGCACGCCGGCCTGCTCGGCTCTAAGCGCGACGCTTGGCAGGAGACCGGCCGCTTTGCCGAACTCTATCCCAAACTCGAAAAAGTCGAAGCCCTGCTCGCCGACGAGCCTGGCGACATGCCCGACCACGGGCTGCGCTACTTGCTGTCGGATCCCCAGGTTTCGGTGCTGCTCACCGGCGCTGCAACCATAGACGAACTCGAAGTCTCCGTTGCCGTTTCCGACGGCCGCTCCTTGTCTCCCGAACTCATCGCCCGCATCGAAGCTCTCACCCTTTGAGAAGGAAATTGCAGATGAAACCCGTCCGCGTCGGCTGTATCGGCCTCGGCTGGATCACCCAAAGGGCGCACCTCCCGGCGTTAGCTGCGCTCGCCGAGGAAGGCCAAGTCGTCTTCCAAGCATTCTGCGACAAAAGCGAGGAAACCCTCCGTGAACAAGCGGCCGTCTACAAGCCTCGCTCGACCTATACCGACCATCACCAGATGTTCGCAGAGCAGGAACTCGACGCGGTTTACTTGTGCATTCCGCCGACCGTACACACCGACGAAGTGCTTATCGCCGCCGACCAAGGCGTCGCCCTCTTCGTCGAAAAGCCGCAGACCCTCGACCTAGCGCAAGCCGCCGAATTCAACGCCGCCGTCGCAAAAGCCGGCATCGTATCCCAAGTCGGCTTCGTCTATCGCTACGAGCCTTCTTCCGCGCCGACCTTGGAGTTGTTGCAGCAGCGCACTCCGCGCCACGCCCAAATCCAAAACTTCTACAGCGGCCAGCCGATTCGCTACTGGACCAGCCGCTACGAACTCTGCGGCGGCTCCTTCGTCGAAAACACCATCCACAGCGTCGACCTGTTGCGCTACTTCCTCGGCGACATTGAGGCGGTCTCGGCCTTCTACGTCGAATCGCTGCCTGAAGAGTGCATCGAGCCGATGAACTTGCCCCATGTGTACAACGTCAACTACCGCTTCAAGGGGCGCATAACCGCCAACGCCAGCGTCTCGCGGGTAATGAGCAATGTCTCGTACTCCAAACGCGAAATCCTCGTCGTCAGCGACGACTCAATCATCGAGTGGAATCCACAAAAAGTGACGGAAAACGGTGAGGTAGTGTGGGAGGCCCCAGAAGAGCCGCAATCGCGTGGAGCTTTCTTCGCCCAAGCCCGCGCCTTTATCGCCGCCGTCCAAGCCGGCGATCCGTCCATGCCGCGCAGCCCCTATGTCCCTTCCCTCAACAGCCTAGCCGCTGTCTTGGGGGCCAATGCCTCGGCCGAAAGCGGCGGCGAGTTGGTCCTCCTCAGCGACCTAACCGGCGCAAACGCCCGAGGTTAACTCACCATGCAACCCCAACCCACGCCTTTCCTCGACTGGTACGGCATCTGGCCCTCCCACCGCAAGCTCGAAGACGACGGCACCGTCTGGTCGCAGGACCCGCCCCAAGGCATTGAACTCGTGCCCGAGCTGGCGCGTAAGTCCGCGGTCTTCTTCCACAAGGAGCGCCCTTGGGAGCAAGGAGCCAATCTTCACGTCAACGCCATGCTCCACGACGAAGGGCGCTACCGCCTCTGGTACGGCGTGCAACGCTTGGACGACATCTCGCGCTCGTATGTCTGCTACGCCGAAAGCGACGACGGCTTTACTTGGCAGCGACCGGAGTTGGGATTGTGCGAGTACGAAGGCTCTACCTGCAACAACATCCTCAGCGCGGGCCGCGACCATCCCCTCGGCTGGGTATTCATCGACCCCAGTGCCCCGGCGGCCGAGCGCTACAAGGCCGTCGGCCCGGGGGCGCACTACTTCCGCGACGGCCAGCCCGACCCGGAAATGGACTCCGCGCGCTTCAAGGCCCTGCTCGCGGCCCGCGACTTGGGCGATGTGTCGGCCGGAGAAAAGGCGCGAGGGATTGAGATTCGGCAGCAGCTCCTCGGCGCGACCTCTGCCGACGGCATCCACTGGCACAACCTCAGCGCGCCCGTCTTCGACGCCGGCGCAACCCAGCTAGACACCCACAACCTCTGCATTTACGATCCTCACCAGGAGCAATATGTGGCGTACTTGCGCGGCAACATCGGCCGCCGGCGCTTGGTGCGCCGCGTCGCGGGCGCGCAGTTTGCAGCCTTGGCCGAGCCGCGCCCCTGCCTCCTGCCCGACCCCTTGGACGCGCTCGACGACGACATCTACAACCCCTGCTACACGCCGTACCCCGGCACGCAGCCGCGCTACCTGATGTTTCCGTCGATATATCATCGGATCGCCTCTACGGTCGATGTCCAGCTCGCGGTCAGCTACGATAACCACCAATGGATCCGGCCCTTCCGCCAGCCCATCATCGACCGCACCTATGAGGGGGGAACGTATGGCCAACTCTACGCCAGCCCGAATCTCATCGTTGCCAACGGCACTTGGCGGCTGCCTTTTAGAGGCTACCAACGCCGCCACGACTTCCTCCGCCGCGGCGCCGCGTCGTACCCCGAGGATGGGGAATTTCGCTGGGCCTGTTGGGAACCGGATCGGCTCGCGGGGATAGAGGCCAAAGGCGAGGGGCGGGTCACGCTCATCGAGCGGCCCTGCTGCGGCCGCGAACTGTTGCTCAACTTTCGCACGGCCCCGGACGGCTGGATCAAAGCCGAAATCGTCCAGACCATTCACACGCCTCCCCAGCCCGTAGAAGCCCACCCCGGCTTTTCGCTCGCCGAGGCCGATTCCCTCACCGGCGATTCCATTTCCGAGGCGGCGCGCTGGCGGGGCCGTGCCGACTTATCGGCCCTAGCAGGCGAAAACGTCGGCCTCCGCTTTCACCTGTACAAAGCCAAGCTGTTTTCAGTATCTATTTGAGGCGGCCAGCAAAAACCTCGGCATCGCCCTATCCATGCACTGTAAAGTACGGCATCTGCAAGGAGATGAACGTGAAAAACATCACCGTATCTGTAGATGAAGAAACCCATCGGCTCGCCCGCATTCGGGCGGCGGAGTTGGGCACATCCGTATCGGCACTGGTCCGGGGCTACCTCAAAACCCTCGTCCGCGAGCGAGCCGACAAAACGGCGGCATCTCGTCGGTTGGGTTTTATGGCCGGACAGATCAAAGTTCCCGACGACTTCGACAGCATGGGCGGACCGGGGATAGAGAAGATGTTCGGGGGGAACGCATGACTTTATTGCTGATCGCGCAAGCACAAGTCGAAAACGTTACGCTGTTTACCACGGACGACAAGGTGGCCTGCTATCCCGGCCCCATCCAAGCGGTCTGACGAACCGGCAAAACTCTACTCGCCCCTAAATCGCCCTAGGTAGCCTGCTATTCAGCATCCTCAGCAAGCTACCTAGATAATCAACCCACTGATCAGAAAGGGAGAAAGATCATGTCTAAATATGAAATATCTGATGTTACAAAGAACGACCTAAGAGAATCTCAACGAATGCTTGCTCAGCATCCCAAAATTTTAGGCGCGCTAGGAGGACTAAAACTAAAAGAGGAGGCTCGCAAGCATGATCTGTATGAAAACGCCAAAACGGATGAAGAACGAGAATTCTATCGTTTTCTAAATGAACCACATAACCTCAAAGACTCTCAACGAATGATGATTCTTCATATCAGAGGACAGTTAGACTGGAATCAAACCCACCTTCAGATTGCCAACAAATTTGGATTCCGCGATAAAGATATAAAACACCTATCCAGCTATATCAAGTATCAAGAAATTATAAGTAGTGTCATCGGATGGGACCGTCTTATCGAACTCATTATCTTTGTAATTGAAGACCGTTACGGTTGTTCAATTGGAAGCTTTGCTAACTTATTTCGGAAGATCAATAAATATCCACGAGATCAGTGGAGCGATAAAATGGATAGAGTAATTCAGGGGATCCGAAGACACAAACCTTTCAAAGATATACTGGAAGATCTAGGATTAAAATAGCCGAACCGACTCGGCCTCTAAGAGTCTAACGGAAACCTTTTTTAAGGGATTATCTCACTACCTTTTTTTTCTTTTGTGCCTTCTCGACGGCTGTTGGCCACCGGTCGCGACGATCGCGGCCGCTAAAGTGTCGGGTAAGGGGGACATGTCGCCACGTCCCCCTCCCCTCAGAACCGTGCGTGCGACTTTCACCGCACACGGCTCAAGCAAACCGGGCTGAAGCTTGTGCTCCCGCTTCCTCGTCAGGTTTCCTCCAGACTTTAGGGTATCCTTCAGATATTCTGCTCACGTTTTCCATTATAGGATACGCACTGCGCATCGGTATCTGATTCAAGTCTTTTGAATCCATGTTCAAGGTCGATTCACCTGCCACACGTCAGCACCCTTTCGAGTTGGGCAATGCCCTATCCATCGGGTTATGTGTTCCCCTTACTTTTCAGTTGATGGCATTCGCTTCTTGTGGCATCCTGCTCCCACGGAGGAGTTAGCCCTTCCTTGCGGTTGAGTTACTGCCTACGCAGACCTCTTTGGGGTTTTCCTGTTCCGCATAAGTGAGATGTGACCGGGTTGGGTGCCTACTATACCCCGGAGCCGGTGGTGTATCCATAGTGGCGTTTGAAATCCATTGTTCACGTATGGCTCATACATCGGCATTAGCCGCTTAGCCGATGGCTGGGTTGACGAGGCTTGCATAGATTCACTTTCGTTCACCCGTTCGGTCTTTGCCTTGCCCTGCTTCGGTTTACGACTACTTGGCATTGGGCTTTTCATCTCCGCTTCATACCTTCTGATTACTCAGAACGCATGGGAGACTGGCAATGGTCCTATACACTGGACCAGAAGCATTGCTTCACTCATCTTAAGCGACTTTCAGGTCGCACTCAAATTCACCCACTACCCCAATCGAAAGGAGACGGTCGATGGTCTTCCGTAATTCTATCAATTCCCCCGACCTAGAACAAGCTGTAAAGCTCCACTCGGTCAACGGCAGACATAAAGGTTGCGGCGTTTGCTCCCTATCTGCCCTGACAGGGCTTTCCACTGGCGACATGGCCGCACAGATAATGTCTAAAAGAGTAGAATCGGGCACTGCGCAACGGATGGTCGCCCATTTTGGGGAAAAGCGGGCCGCCGAAATTCTCGATGAAAGAGTGCTCTTCACAGACAAACACGAACACAGCCCCATTCTCAGGCAATTTTTCAACGTCGAGTATTCTTGGGCGCACCAACTTCTTGAAACATGGCTTGAGTCTCATGCTGGGCCAGATGACCCGGCCGGCTATTTGATCGAAATTCCTAGACATGTTATGGCACTTGCCGGCGGCAAGGTGGTAGATAACACTTGGCGCAAGCCGACAGCGATAGATAATGAGATGCTTGCATTTATGAAAAGTTTGGGGGAGGAGGACGGTGCTGCCGTGTCGAAAGATCCGCTATATGTCGATCAAGTTCTCAAATGTACGCCGAAGTAAGCCATCGTCGGGGCTTTCTATGCTTGGCAAAAACCGCGCCAAAGCGGCCTCCAATTTCCTGACCCACTCCCTTTTTTGTGCCCTGTGCCTATCTCGATGGCTGCTGGCCGCAGGTTGCGGCGATCACAGCCGCTGAAACTCACCCACGTCCAAAGGGGATTAACCATGCATAAAGTAACCGTAGCCCTTGTCGCTTTCGCCGTTTTCTTAGGCTGTGACGTAGGCCGTCCTACTTCGCCTAGTGCCGCCAAGCGTACCGAGGCTGTGGCCGAACAATGCCCGATGCCGATTTTGGGCATAGCGGGTACATGGTCAGGTCAGGGTCGGTTTAGTGTTGATTGTCCAGCCTGTGATGGGTGGGGCAGTGAGTACATCTCGACCGCGGACACGTTGCGGATAGAGCTTGCGCCCGACCCAAATCCAACGGGCGAACCGGGCGTAACGTATTACGACTACACGCTGCTTTCGTATTATTCCCCATCTGATTGGGATGATCCAGCACTTGCCGATTTGGGTTTGCCCAGCCTTTATAGCGAGCGACGCGGTAAAATGGGCGTGTACTATGCGGACGGTGGTAAGTGGGCATTCAACCATATTGGAACCTATTTCCGAATGTGGGACGTAGAAACGAAAGAGTATAAAGGGGAAAAAACGCTGGAGCTGCTGGATTTACGGGTCTTTGATGAGATAGAGACTAAGACTCGGCCGAGTTGGGACCATGAAATAAAGATGTTTGACGGTTGGCTTGCTTTAGGGTGGGAGTCTGGGGATGGAGGCTACTACTACGATGATTATGAGCGTGTTGACAACACCCCCGTCGATACCGAGCACGAAGAAGAACACGCCGAGGCCATCGGCCTGATTGTACGCGATAGCGGCACTGAAATCGTGCGCGTTGAAAGCGGTCAGGTGACCGGCGAGATTGAGGTCGGCCACGGCTTGAAAACGGCCCTGTTGTCCGTGCGCTTTATCGCCGAAGACGGCGATCTCTTTACCCCAGACGAAGACGATGACTACGCCCTTGACTGGGAAATTACCGACGAGAGCATCGCCGACGTCGAACATCACGCCGAGAACAATGCTTGGGCTTTTCACATCATCGGCCTAGCGGAAGGCCAGACCACCATCCGCATCAAAATCAACCACGGAGGCCATGCCGATTTCGTCTCGCCGGAAATCGAAATCCACGTCGAAGAAAGCGGGCCGGGCTTTGCGGTCGAGATAACGCCTGAAATCATTGGCTTATACAGCACGTTGGTCTCCAGTCTTACGGACATCTTCTTCTCCGCGCTGGTTCCCGGTACGACGTCGGTGCCAGGGCGGGGCGGCGGCTCAGTAGAAATCGCCGACAACGACTGGACGTTGCAGGATTATTCGCCCGATGGCGAGCTGATAGTCAACGGAGCCTTGAGTGTCGGCTTGGATCAGACGCCCATTCCGCTGAGCGGAGAGGTTACCCTTTCTGGATCGCATGAGGCCGAGTTGATACTCGATATGAAGTTTTCGGTCGATGCCGACGGCCTTTATGCTACAGGGACGATAACCATTAACGGCGCAAAATTTGACGTAGCAAAACTTTCGGCTGCTGCCGAGGCTGCTGGCTAGTAGGACCAGCGACGAAGCCATCAAACTCTACGACCTCAATGCCCAATCAATTTGATTGAGCGTCTGGCCAGTCCAGTGGGCTGTGCCCCGCGACCTAGCTCTACTCTACTAACTACTGACCACTGTACCTATTTAAGACGGCCCGCGAACACCTCGGCGAACCGCTCGGCGTCTTGCTAGGGAAGATCGCCGATGTGATTACTCGTCAAGTAGATGTATGTATGGCGGCTGGTCAGATGTGGTGCCGTTGCACACCAATCGCCCTATCCATACACTGTAAAACACAGCATCTGCAAGGCGATGAACGTGAAAAACATTACCGTCTCCTGCCATCCCGGCCCCATCCAAGCGGTCTGAGGGACCGACCCAAGGAGAAATGGCCATGAACAAACGCTTGCTCCCCATCGGCATTCAGACCTTCCGCGAGATTCGCGAGCGCGAGTGCTACTACGTTGACAAGACCGCCTACATTCGTCGGCTGCTCAACGAGGGCAAGCACTACTTCCTGTCGCATCCCCGGCGCTTCGGCAAGAGCCTATTCTTGGACACGCTCAAGGAGGTGTTCGAGGGCAACGAGCCGCTGTTTGCGGGGCTGTCCATCCACGACCGTTGGGATTGGTCGGTGCGCCATCCGGTCCTGCGGCTCAGCTTTGGCAGCGGCAACTTCAAGGTGCCCGGCTACGTGGAGACAAATCTGATGGCGCAATTGGACGCGGTTGAACGTCGCACGGGTGTGGCATCGGACTACCCCACCGGACCGGAGCGATTCGCGCACCTGTTGGAGGCACTGCACAGCCAAACCGAGCAGCCGGTGGCCGTGCTGATCGACGAATACGACAAGCCGATTTTAGATGCGCTGGAGGTGCCGGATATAGCTCGCGCCAACCGCGACTTTTTGCGCGGCCTGTACGCGGTCATCAAGGACAGCGACGCGCACGTCCGCTTCACGTTCATCACCGGGGTGAGCAAATTCTCCAAGGTCAGCCTGTTTTCTGGCCTCAACAATCTCACGGACATTACCCTTGAACCGGAGTATTCAGCGATCTGCGGCTACTCAGACGCCGATTTGGACGCCGTGTTCGCACCGGAACTGCCCGGCCTCGACCGAGACCAAATCCGCGACTGGTACAACGGCTATCGTTGGCTCGGCGACGAGAAGGTGTACAACCCATTCGACATCCTGCTGCTGTTTCGCAACCGCGAATTCAAAGCTCATTGGTTTGAGACCGGTACGCCGACGTTTTTAGTCGAAACGCTGAGCAAACGCCACGTCAGTTCCCTAGAACTTGGTGAAATGGTCGGCAGCGACGAGTTGCTCTCGACCTTTGACGTCGATCATATCGCCACCGAGGCGCTACTGTTCCAGACCGGCTACCTCACGATAACCGACGCCGAGGAACTGGGCGGCGAGATGCTTTATCGCTTGGACTATCCCAACCGGGAGGTACGGCAGAGCCTGAACCGCAGCCTGCTGCGCTACTTGGTGCAGGACTCGACGCGGCAGATGGCCAACAGCATCCAGCTCTACCGGCTGTTGGAAGCCAACGACTTCGCCGGACTAGAGACGCTGTTCCACGCCTTTTTCGCCAGCATTCCCTACGAGTGGTACACTAACAACGACATCGCCGGCTACGAGGGGTACTACGCCAGCGTGTTCTACTCCTATTTCGCCGCGCTGGGATTGGACATCACCGTGGAGGACAGCAGCAGCCACGGTCGTTTGGACATGGCGGTTCTATTCAACGGCCATGTCTATCTGTTTGAGTTTAAGGTGGTCGAGTTGTCGGCAGCGGGTGCGGCATTGGCGCAGTTGCAGGAGCGGCGCTACGCGGACAATTACCGAGCCTTGGAGCAGCCGATTCACCTGATTGGCGTGGAGTTCAGCAAGGATGAGCGCAATGTCGCGACGTTTGACGTGGAGCGGGGGTGAGAGAGACCCATCGGCTCGCCCGCATTCGGGCGGCGGAGTTGGGCACATCCGTGTCGGCATTGGTCCGGGGCTACCTCAAAACCCTCGTCCGCAAGCGAGCTGACCAAACGGCGGCGTCTCGTCGGTTGGGTTTTATGGCCGGACAGATCAAAGTCCCCTAACCACTGTCTATTTGAGGCGGCCAGCAAAAACCTCGGCGAACCGCTCCTCGGCGATGCCACCCAAGCGCTGCGCCATGCTCTCGAATGCCTCGCGGCGATAGTCCCATTGGCCCCACCGCGCCACCTGCTCCAGCCAGTCACACAGGTGAATCGTTACTAGGTCGTTGAAGTCCTGCTCGGTCATCTCGATGGGATTGCCGGTCAAGCGGTCTTGCAGCACGTAGGGAACACCGTGCTGCTCCACAGCGGCGTCAAAGGTATCGCGCACCATGGCGCAATTGACGTACGCCAAGTATTCGGCCCGCTCGCCGATCAGTGCCCGCACTTGGTCGCGGCGCTCAACAGGTAGAGCGAAATCTTGGAACAGCTCGGTGCCGTATATGGAGTGAAAGAGCGCGGCATGGCACATCACATCGTCGCCTCCCCACTTCTTCATATCGCCGTACACGCCGATGCAGTGGGCCAAGTAGGTCTTGTTGGTATGCCCTACGTCGGCAGCACCAATTTCCCTGAAAAATCCAGTCATTTCCTTGAAGCTAGCGGCCATAACGTCCTCCTGTGTGTTGAGTTCACTTGCGTTGATAATTGCGATGGGCGAAAGGAAAGCTGGGGCCGGTTTAGGGCCGACGCGCAGGTCGGCCCCGACGGTCTGCGCGTTGTGGTGCCGTGTGCGATAGGGGCTCGGACGTATTCTATCGCAGGGCGGATCAGCGAGGAATGACGGGAAGGCTGCGCTCGGCGAAGCCGAGGCGTCGGTGAACTAGGGCCATGGTTTCCACCAAGGCGTAGGACGTAGTCCAAAGCTCCTGTTCCCGGTCGATTAGCCGCTCGTAGGTATCGGCGGCCCGCCGGTGAAAGGAGTCATTGGCCGACATGAGGGCATAGAAGGCGGACGTATCTATGATAACCTTTTCAGGAAGAGGCATGGGGATCCTGTTCGGCCAAGTATTCGTCGTGGCGGAGGGCGACGTCGGATTTGGCGTCCTGCCCTATGCCGACGAAGGCGAGCAACTTGCGTCGCTGTCGGACTTTGCTAGGCAAGACGGTGATGGATACGAGACGCATTCCCCGGTCGAGGTCGAGGGAAACGCCCTTTATGAGCGAGACTTTGGCGACAGCGTCCGTCGGCGAGCAGTCGGCAGCGACAGCAATCGTCTCCTGTGCACGAAAAGAGCTAGGGGACTTGCCAACGGCGGCTCTGAACAGCTTCACTAGGGTTCCGTAGTTGTATTCCTCCGGCAGGCCATCGTCCTGAATCAGGGTCGCGCAGTGTTCCAAGCCCTTGAATGCCTGCTCTGCGGATGGTGTGCCTTCCGCCTCCATGATTCGCGCCAATGCCTGTTGGTGATGTCGCCGCTCCCGCTCCGTCAGGCCAAACGGCGACCTACCTGGACGACGAGGGGGGTTGAGGCTGTCAAGTGCTTGGGCTACTTCAGGCAGATATGAACGGAACTTCTCAGGCTCGCTGCGGTACTTCGAGTCCAGCATTTCAAGCAGCTCGTCTTTTGGGTTGGGCACTTTTTTCGCGGACATGGCACACTCTAAAAAAGGGTTAGGGTTTTGTTGGAGCGCATCGTTCTCGAAATTCTTCTACCAAATGGCCAATTCGGTCTTCCAGTCTATAGTATACACCTTCTTCATTCTGGCGGCTTAACGCTCCGTCGCCTGGATTCTTCAAACGGTGTGACACAGCATATTTGTGATGGAGGTCTGGAAATTTTCTATCCACTCCCATCGCCCATCCTCCTTTAAGGCAAAAGAGCAAGGCAAAAGAGCGTGGTTTTACCGTTTCCATTACTGATAGGTTACAAGCAACCCAGTTTGACGGCAAAAAATGGGCCGAAAACGAAATGATAGAGTGCTTGGCATGTCGGAGCGGCACACAGGTCGGCTCCGACGACCCGTATTTTCTACTGACGCTGCCCAACGCACCTTAGTGGGCCTCGTCCTCAACCGGCCGATCGGCAATCGGCAGGTGGAGCAGCGCCGCCGCCACGCCGAGGGCAATCGCCAGCCACCAGACCGGATCGTACGACCCAGTCGCGTCGTAGAGCCGGCCAGCCAGCCAGACGCCCAAGAAACTGCCGGCCTGATGGCTAAAGAAGACAATGCCGTAGAGCGTTGACAGGTAGCGCGCCCCGAATATCTGCGCCACGGTCCCGCTGGTCAACGGCACGGTGGCCAGCCACAAGAAGCCGATTAGGCCACCGAAGAGCAAGGCGGAAAAGCTGGTCAGAGGGACGAAGAGAAACAGGCCGATGACCACGGCGCGGCTGAAGTAGAGCGCACTCAACAGATATTTCTTGCGGTAGCGGTCGCCCAGCCAGCCGAACAAAGACGAACCGAAGATGTTGCACAGACCAATCAGCGACAAAGCCGTGGCTCCGGTCATGCGCGACAGGCCGTTGTCGGTGAGGAACGAAGGCAGGTGCGTGGCGATAAAGGCGACGTGGAAACCGCAGACGAAGAACCCCGCGTTGAGCAACCAATAGCCCGAATGGCCCCGCGCCCTGACCAGCGCTTGCAGCAGCGTGCCCTCGCTGTGCGGCCGGGCCGCGTGTTCGCTGGACCGGCGCGGAAAGCCAAAAGCCAAAAGCACCACCCAGGCAATTAGGGCCGCGCTGACCACAAAGGACGCCTGCCAACCTGCGTGGACAATCGCCCACTGCACCCCGGGTACTAAGGCGAAGGTGCCAAACGAACCGGCCGCGGTGACGATGCCAAACACCGTGCTGCGATTTGCCGGATGGACGACTCGGGCGACGGCCCCCAGCACGACCACATACGTCGTGCTGCCAAGCCCCAGTCCGATGATGAGTCCCAGCGTCAGATACAAGCCGAGCGGGCCGCTGCTAGCTGGCACCAGCAGGCACCCGGCCGCGTAGAGCAGCGCGCCCCCGAGCACGACCCACCGCGCCCCATAGCGGTCGGCGATCATCCCGAATAGGGGCAGGCCGAAGACCACGTTTTGTAGCGCTATGGCTAGGCTAAACACTTCGCGCCCCAAGCCCAAGCTGTCGCTAATCGGCTGTAGAAAGAGGCCAAACGACTGGCGGATCCCCATGCTGGCGAGGACCGTCAACGAGCTGAAGAGCACGATGATCGTCGTTTGGCGGTGGGGGGTGGTCATGGTAAGGTAGTATACCCCTTGTCGCACCCGGAACAAGAGGCTATGTTTCGGCGCAAAACCTCAAAGGAGCAAACCTCAATGACCGCACAAGAACGACCCGTCGTCTTCGTCTCGCTCACCGGCGACGAAGCCATCAAACTCTACGACCTCGACCCCCAATCGGGCGCGCTGGAGCTGCGCGCCACTAGCCCAGCGCACGGCCCTTCGGGCGCGCTCTTTTTGCACCCGTCGCGCCCCGTGCTCTACGACGCCCACGTCCTGTCCACGACCCTCGCCAGCTTCCGCCTCGATACCGCATCGGGGGAATTAACCCTGATCAACAAGGTGGATACCGGCATCGACATCCCCGCGCACCTGATTACCGACCGCGCCGGTCGCTTCCTGCTGACGGCCTACTACGAAGGGGGCGGCATCACGGTACACCGCTTAGACGACGACGGAGCCATCGGCGACCTCGTCCAGCGCATCGACACCGGCCCCAGGGCACATGCCGTCCTGCTGACCGAGGACGAGCGCTTTGTCTTTGTGCCCCACGTCTGCCCCAATAACAAGACCAGCCAGTTCCGCTTCGACGCCAGCACCGGCCAACTCGCGCCCAACGACCCACCTGTGCTGGCTCCGCCGGCGGGCGAGCCTGGCCCCCGGCACATCTGCTTCCGCCCGCTCGGCGATGTCGCGTACATTGTCAACGAGCAGGCCAACACACTCACCGCCCACCGCTTCGACGCCGAGCGCGGCACCCTCTCCATCTTCCAAGACATTTCGACCCTGCCCGCGGACTACGCCGACGGCGGGAACACCGCCCACGTCGAAGTCCACCCCAATGGCCAGTGGTGTTACGCATCCAATCGCGGCCACGACAGCATCGTCGGCTACCACATCGACGCCGAGGGCGCGCTCAGCCCGTTTGGGCACTACCCAGTGCCGGCCAGCCCGCGCTCGTTCAACATCGACCCAACCGGCACGTACCTGTACTGCGCCGGGGAAGCCGCCGACCGCATGACCTATTATCGGGTCGATGCAACCAGCGGCGCACTACAGCCCATCGCGGATTACGACGTGGGCAGTAAACCGTTTTGGGTAATGATAACGACCCTTTAGAGGCCGTGTACGCCCCGAACAACGTCACCCTACATCGGTGCTCATCTGCGTTCATCTGCGGATCTTCTTAGGCCAGCCCAAGAGCCTCGTCGATGTCCTGCTGATAGGCCCGCACGGCTCCGCTCAGAATCTCCTCCATAGACAGCGAACGCTCGGCGAGCGCCGACTCATAGGCTCCCACAATCGCCGCTACGGCCTGCATCCCGCCTAGGCCATCCACTTCGGGTTGGCCGCCGGTGAGTATGGCTTGGGCAAAGTCGTGGTACTCGATGGCCAAGTGTCGGGAGTCGATTTCGTAGAAGGATGTTGCGGACGGATCGTATTCTACGCCGTCGGCACCAAAGAGGCGCTCAGTGATCTCGTCGAGGTGAAAATCCGGCAGGAGCGAGAGGATTTCGCGGCCTTTTAGCTCCTTGCCTTCCAAGCGCAGCACCACGGGTCGGCCATTGCGGTCGCCTGGGGAATAGAGCGCACCCCAGCGGCCGTGGACGCTGCGCTCCCGTCCCCGACCGCCGCGACCCGCCACCAGCACGAGTTGCGCCAGCGCACCGGATCGCATCCTGTATAGCGCGACCACTGAATCCTCGCCCGTGGCCTCTACGGTATCGGGGTAGGTCTTGACCCGCTCGCGGTAGGATTCGAGGGGGTGATCCTCGAGTCCTTCCGGCTTGCGCCGCACCGGCTCGACGATGAAGCCACCGCCGAAGACGTGCGCGTACTCTCCCATGTAATATTGGATGATGTCGCCGTAGTGGACGCCCATGTCCAAGCCAATGGCTCCCTTCTCCTTGAGGTGACGCCAAGGCGTGATGGTTATGCGGTCGCTGCCACCGGCCGATGCCTGTACCATCAAAAAGGGATCCCCGAGCAGGCCGGACTCAACGACGGCCCGCGCCAAGCGGTTGGGCGGGTCGCGGCGGTAGTTTTCGGCTGTGGCCAGCACCGCGCCGCCAACGCGGGCCGCGTCTATCATGGCTTGGCAGGCGCGCATGGTAATGCCGAGGGGCTTTTCCACCAGCGCATGCTTGCCAGCCAAGAGGGCCGGCACCGCCACTTGGTGGTGCATGGAGACGTCGGTAACTATATCGACGGCTAGGATATCATCGCGCTTGAGCACTGAGTCCATATCCGTAAAGACCAGCGGCTCGCGCCCTAACAGCCGCTGCACTTCGCGGGCGGCAAATTCGGCGTTCTCCCGGCGCACGTCGCAGACGGCCATCAATTCGACATTGCCAATGCCGCTCTCTTCCAACACTTTGTAGGCCATGATGTGGCGATGGCCCATGCCGCCGCAACCGACGACGCAAAGCGGTACTTTTTCCATAATAGGGTCTCCTGTTTGTGTATGCGGAAGGTCGTGCGCGGCTACGGGCATTGTCAAGAGAGAAGCAAAACGCGGGCAGGGATGGGGGAGAACTTTACTCTTCGCGGGAAGAATACTTTGCTCAAGCGCTCGCCACCGACGACCAAGGGATGCACGCCCAAGGCGCTGATCGTCGGGCTGCTCGGTGCCGTTTGTATCGGCCTTGGCTCGACCTACAACGACATGATCGTCAAAGGCTCTGGGCTGGCCGTGTGGAATCTGACTCCTGCGGCGATCTTTCTCTTTTTTGTGCTGGTCGTCCTCTTAAACCCGCTCTTAAAGCTGCTGCATCCGCGCCTGCCCTTGCAGCGCGGCGAATTGGCCGTGGCCTTCTTTCTGATTCTGCTGGCCAACACCCTGTCGAGCCGCGGCCTGCCCGCGCAACTCCTGCCGGTAATCACCGGGGCCTATTACTACGCCACGCCAGAAAACGGTTGGGCCGAGATCGTCCAGCCCTACATGCCCGATTGGCCGGTGCCCCAAAGCCGCGACGCCATCTGGGGCTTTTACGAAGGCGACCCGACCGGGGCCGTGCCGTGGGCAATCTGGGCGGCCCCCATGCTCTACTGGGCCGTGTTCGGCCTAGCCCTCTTTCTGGCTATGGTCTGCCTGATGGTGATCGTGCGGAGGCAGTGGGTGGAGCGCGAGCGCTTGGCCTATCCCATGGTCCAGCTTCCCTTAGCCATGATCGCCGACGACGGCCGCGGACGGACCATCAAACCCCTGTTCCGCAGTGGGTTGATGTGGCTGGGCTTTTCTCTCCCCTTTGTCCTGGCCTCGATCAACGCCTTGCACAACTACTTTGTGGTCGTTCCTACCGTCAGTGTCTCGCTCGATGGCTTGTCGGTGTTCCGCGGTGCGGTGTCGCTGAGTCTGTATCTAAGCCTGTCGATGGTGGGCTTCTCCTATTTCGTCCCGCAGAACATAGCCTTGGGTTTGGTCTTTTTTCACATCGTGAATGTGGTGCAGCGCGGGTTGTTGAGGATGCTGGCTTGGGGGGGCAGGGACGAGACCATGGGCGCGTACAGCCAGTACACCGATCCGATCATCATCCACCAAGCCATGGGCGGCATGATCGTCTTGGTGGTGGGGTCGCTTTGGGTGGGTAGAGGGCACATCAGGGACGTGCTGCGCAAGGCTTTTCTCGGAGCACCGGACGTAACCGACGCGGATGAAATCATGTCCTACCGAGTCGCCGTGTGGGGAGCTATCATCAGCTTCCTGACGATGGGCGTCTGGCTCTGGCAATCCGGTATTCCGCTGCTCTTTGTCCCCCTGCTGCTTTTTGGTGCCTTTATCGGATTTATGACCATCGCCCGCGTCGTCGCGCAAGGTGGGGTGGCGGCGATGTTTCCGCCGACGAATGGGCCGGACTTCGTCGTCGCCAATGTCGGGGGCACCTTGTTGGGCACTAAGGGCATGGCTGGCATGGCCCTGAGCTATGCATGGAGCGTGGATACCTTGATACTAATGATGAGCGCCTGCGCCAACGGCCTGAAACTCGTCACCGAGATCAGCCTGCCCCATCGCCGTCGCCTCTTTGGTGCCACGGTCGCGGTGATCATCTTGACGCTGGGCTGCGTCGTTACCTTGACTCTCTATCTAGGCTACCAGTACGGGGCCATTAATTTGTCGCGATTTTATTTTGATAATGTCGCGCAATATCCCTATCGGTTCATGGAGAAAAGCATTCTCAATCCGTTCGAGCCGCGGCCGAGTACGTGGATGCACATCGGCACTGGCGCGGCGATCATGGGCGGGTTGATGGCCGTCCAGTACCGGTTCCTGTGGTGGCCCTTCCACTCGCTGGGGTTTCCGGTCAGTTGCGTCTTCGGCAAGATGTGGTTCAGCGTCTTCATCGCCTGGATCATCAAAAGCGTCGTGCTCAAATACGGAGGGCTGACGCTCTTCAATCGTCTCAAACCCTTCTTTTTAGGGCTGGTCTTAGGCGAGGCCGTAGTGGCCGGGACTTGGGTACTCATCGACTATGTAACCGGCATGCAAAACAATTATCTAGGCGGGATTGTGTTCCAGTGAAATGAGCTTGAAAGGCACCCTTGCAACGGCTATCTTACCCATCCCAAACAAAGGCCCACCCCCATGATGACACCCGACCAACGCTACTTCTTCGATTTGACCGGCTACCTCCACTTGCGCGACGTGCTTAGCCCAGCGGAGCTCGCGCCCGCCCAGGCAGCGGCCGACCGCTACATCAGCATGCCGCCCGCAGAGTGGCCGCCTGAATTCGGCGCGGACCTCGCGCGCCGCGACCTCACCGGCTATCAGCACGGCTTTGCCTTTGACCAAAGCCTCGAAGTGCTCACCCGGCATCCGGCGACTTGGCCGATCCTCATGGAACTCACCGACCGCCGGCCACGCCTCAATGGCGGCACCCTCGGCTATAACCGCCACGGCCACGGCTTCCACTACCTGCACGCCGGATGGCAACCCTCCAAACGGCCCGATGTGCGGCGCTATTACATCGAAGACGGCCAGGTCCGCTGCACGGACTTCATTTTCTTTTTTTACTTGAGCGATGTCTTTCCCGGCGACGGCGGCCTCATCATCTTGCCCGGCTCGCACAAGGCCCACTTCGACCGGCCCCAAGGGATGTTTTACCCAGGTGCCGAAGGCGACGCGGACTACGTCGCCGACACCGTGCCCCCGGGTGTTCACAATGTCTGCGCCCGCGCCGGCGATGTCGTCATCATGCCCGAGCACCTCATGCACGGCGCGCTCACCTGGAAACCCCGCGACCGCGACCGTCGCTTCCTGATTTTGCGCTACAACGTCCAGCACATGCTCACCGGCCAGCGCCGCCCATTTCCAGACGCCATTCGCCAGCGGCTCGACCCCGAGACGATTGACCTGCTCGAATTGGCTCCGTACTACGAATACAAAGACATCGTCAAGCAGCGCGAAAACATCTCCTAGCCCTGCGAGCCAAATGCCATGGCATCACAGCCGATCTCGACGCAAAACAGCGGGCACCTGAGCTTCCGCGCCCGCGTCCCGGTCTTCGACGCCAACATCGGCGTCGGCCACTGCCACGACCGGCCCTCGCCGTTTGCCGACGCCGCCGGCTTGCGGGCGGAAATGCAGCGCCACGGCGTGGAGCGCGGCTTGATCTATCACCTCCAAGGCGAAACCATCAGCGCGATTGAGGGCAACGAAGCCCTGCGCGCTTGGCGTGGCGACGGCCTCGTCCCCCAATGGGTCGCCGGGCCGGGCGCAGACTCGTTGGCGCAACTGCAAGCGCTTCACGCCGCGGGCGAGGTCTCCAGCGTCCGCCTGCACAACACCGAGGCGTGCCGCGTCCCCTTTGCCGACTGGATCTACGGTGAGTTGCTCGCTTGGCTGGCGGCCGAGCGCATCCCCCTGTGGCTCTCGCTGGCCGACACTCCGGTCGCCGAAGTTATGGAGACCTTGCGCCGCTTCCCAGATGTCCAGGTAGTGCTCCTCGGCGCTCACTACATGCATTCCCTCGCCTTGCGCCCCCTGCTCAGGGCACTGCCCCAAGCGGTGCTGGAGCTAAGCCGCTTTGAGAATCTGGGTGGTATCGAGGCTCTGATCGGCGAATTTGGCGTGGAGCGCTTCCTCTACGGCTCCTACTATCCGCGCTACGCCATGGGGCCAATGCTCTTTTACCTGCACCACTTAGCCATTGACGACGACGCGCTCGCGGCTTTGACCGCGGGCAATCTAGAACGCATTCTCGGAGGTGCCGCGTGATTATCGACTTTCACGGCCACGTAGGCCGCTGGGATGCCCTCGACATGGTCGATGACCCGGCCGAGATGCTGCGCGCCATGGATGCGGTGGGCATCGACAAAAGCTGCGTCTTCAACATCTTCCATCCCGACGGCAAACCCGGCAACGACCAGACAGCGGCTTTTGTCGCCCGCCACCCCGACCGCTTCATTGGCTTCGCCTATGTGTGCCCCACCTGCCCCGACACTGTGCAGCCCGAGTTGGAACGGGCCATCGACGAATTCGGGTTCCGGGCGATCAAAATCTACCCGCCCTATACGCCCTTTCCGCTCGATGACCCGGCTTGGGATCCAATCTACGAGTTTGCCGCTGAGCGCGGCCTCGCAATCTTGGCGCACACAGGCGGCGAGCCAACAGCCGCGCCCGCGCAGTTTGGCCGCGCGGCTGCGCGCTTCCCCAACGCCCGCTTCGTCGCCGGCCACTCCGGCAACATCGAGCCGTATCGCGGCCAAGCCATTGCCGCGGCCCAGCGCTTGCCCAACTACTTCCTCGAAACCTGTTCGACCTTCCGCACCCCAGGCGTCGTCGAAGAGCTGGTGGCCAAGGCCGGAGCCGACCGCGTTCTCTTTGGCTCGGATACT
The DNA here is from genome assembly GCA_965261395.1 of Candidatus Latescibacterota bacterium. GTDB lineage: Bacteria > Latescibacterota > UBA2968 > UBA8231 > UBA8231. The sequence continues at coordinate 6,257,889 of OZ253462.1, read as the reverse complement.
CCCTTGATGGACCCCCGCCCGCAGCTTGGCAAGATCATCACCGCGGCCATTGACGACGACGCCAAGCGCCTCATCCTCGGCGAGAATGCCCGCGGCCTACTCGGGCTGTAAGACGCAAAAAGCCCGCCTGCCATAGGGGCAAGCGGGCTTTGCAAGGGGTGCGGAACCGGGTATTACTGCTGATACTGGTGCTTAATCCGACCCCAGCTCTGCGCTTCAACCGCAGTCGCCTCGCCCCAATCAATGGTGTCGTCCATGGGGGAGATGAGCAGGTCCTGCGAAGAGTGACAACAGGTCGTCGGAGTCGTCGCCCACATACCGACGCGGTTGTCGGCATCGCCGGCACTGTCGTCCACGTCGCTGACGAAAATCGAAAAGCCGATCACCTCGCCCGCGGTCAGGTCGTGCTCAATCACCTGATCTTCCGTGATATTCTCCTCGGTGGGCCTGGGATACGAATCAATGGCAATCGTGCGGAACTCGTAGATATACGTGCTCTCGCCGTACTCTTCGCCCTCGAAGCTATAGGTGCAGTAGTACCAACGGCTGCCATTGGACAACAGCGTCGGGTTTTCGACGTCGGCGCTACTGACCGCAGCCGTTTGCAGGGCCGGGCCGAAATTGCCGTTGAGCGGCGGGAACGCGAACGAGTACTTGTGGTGCGTCACCACGTCTTCGGGCTTGGGCAAGTAGTCGTGCCGCGGATTGAACTCGATCTCAATGCTATCGTCCCACCAATAGGAGCCTAAGTCTTGGCGGGTAATCGTGTGCTTGTTATCGAATATCTTCGTCGTCACATAGATTTCGTTGCGCGAGTCATTCCAGCCTAAGATGTGGCGGATCTGCATCGAGGCCGGATCCATGCCGCCGCGCGACACGTCGTCGCCAGCAAAGCCATGCACCGAAAAGAGCCTCGAGCTGGGAACGGCGTACACTTCGAGCGGCACCGCCGACCAATCGTCGTCAAATCCGTCGATGTTCGGCACATGTGAATCGGGGAACTGCACGGCGAGGAAGACCTCGCCCGGGGGCTCGTGCGCCCCGGCGGCTAGCGCAAAGGCCAATAGGGCAATTGCCGTAAGGCCACAGGTAAAAAGACGCTTCATAGCTACCTCCTTGGGTAGATGAACGATGAACGATGAACTGCAAATGTAGTCAAATGACTCGCCAAATACAACCAACTATTGCAAGCCGGCGTATAGCGTGACAAAGGTCTCGGTCGTCGTTGCGGCCTCTGCCTCCGCAAACGCCTTGCGCTCTACCACAAAGCCGGCCAACGCCTGGATCCGGTAGCCCAAATAGGCCGACTCGGTCGCCAACTGCAAGGCCCAGCTCAGGGAGTCGAAACTCTCCATATCGCGGTCGAAGTCGTTGAACAACGCGTACTCGACACCGGCCTGTACCCGCGTGGCCTGCAATAATTGCGTCTCCAAAAGCAGCGAGAACAGCTCCATCAGCGTCGTGCGCTCCTCCTGGTCAAACAGCGACCGGCTCTGTTGGCGCCACTCGCTCTTCCAGCGCGGCGCTAGGGTCAGCCCGCGCCAAGTGCGGCGATAGCTGGCCTTGTTGACCAAGCCAAAGAAGAAGTCCGACGCATCGCCCTGTCGCGGCGCAAAGACGACCCCGTTTAGCTTGCTCATCACCAACAGCGCGTCGCTGGTCAGGCTATGGCCGACGAATAGCTGGTGGACCCAAGCATCGCGCGCCAACAGCGGATCGTCGATATGCACGAGCTTGCCGCCGCGCAGCGTGTTGTCTGGCTGCCACTGCAAAATCGGATCGGGAATGTCGTCTTGCACCAACTGGCTCATCTCAAAGAGCCGCACCCGACCCACCCGCGGCCAAGCCCGCTCGTAGCCTAGCTGCAAATACGTGCTGTGGTTTTTGCGATCTGCCGAAATCTGCTCCTCGCGCAAGGCCCCCACCTTGAGCTGCCAGTGCTGGCTCAGGTCGATGCCCCCATAGACGTTGAAGCCTTGTTGATCGCGGCGGTAGGGGTAGTCCGGCTCGGTGTCGTTTTCGTATAGATCGACCCAGAAGTTGTGGTTCATATCCACGCCGAAGAGGAACTCCGGCCGATCGACCAAGAAGCGCAGGAACGGCTCCTCGTAATCTGGAATGGCGTTGGCCTTAACCCGGTTGTCGTTTTGGTTGAAGTCGGGCACCAAGTCATTGTTGAGGTCCCAGCCGGGAAAGACCAAGCGGTCGTTGACCAAAAAATCCGCGCGGAACCCATCGGGGAAGCGGTCTTGATCGTCGTTGTCTTCCACTAAGTCAAAGCGGTTGCCCTGCCGGGCGTAATCGAGGCCCGAGGTCGTGGTGACAAAGGACTGGGTGTTGTAGCGCGGGTCGATCGAATACACTTCCCCGAACAGCGACAGCCGCCCCAGGTGCTTGCTCAGGTTCACCATCCACGCCGGCGCGCTGGGCCGGTCGCCAATGCCCGCTGAGGAAGTGTGCGTCTCCTCGGCGACATTGGGATACTTGCGGAAGCCCCAGCTCAGGTCGTATTCGCCATACAGGTCGAAGCCAAGCACGTCTTCCACCTTGAGCGTGGCTCCGGCGACCGCTGTGGCCGTTGGCAGGCCGTATTCAAAGCGGACCGTGCGCAGATTGGATATGTCCTGCACATTGCCCTCGGCCTGCGCCACCAGCAAGAAAACCGGGTCCTCCACATCCGCCCCGAATACGTCGCCCAAGCTAATGCTGCGCTCGCCCGTCCAACTAAACGTGCTCGATGGCCGACCGACCGTTACAAAGCCGCCGCCTTCCCCCAACTGCTGGTCCGAACTCATCCAGATCTGGTAGTCGTTGGCCAGCACGAGGCGAAATTCTACCACCGTGATCTCGGATTTATCGGCCGAGGCGCGGTTGACAAACGACGCGCTGTCAAAGTCGTAGAGCAGGCTGATCTGCCCGTCGCCATCCGCAGTGAGAAATCCCTGCCGCTCCAAGCCGCCGCTGATCACCGGACCAAAGCGAATGTCGCGGCCCGACTCCACCGTGCCGTCGCGGTAGGTGATAATCACGTCTGAGGCGTCTGGGAAGAACGCGGCACCGCCGCGGCCGTCTTCCGGCGAGTCGTCCCGCAAGGCGATCGCGATCTGGGAAATGGTTTCGTTCTGCTGCTCGTTCAGCCCGCCTTTGTACAGAGTCTCTACGAGTTGATCCGACTCGCTGTTGGTCTGGTGGGCGTTGACCGCATGTACGCCCAACTCCACGAAATCCCCTAGCTGGGCCGTGAACCGCCCTCCCACGAGAGAAGTCGCGTCCGTAAAGCGGCTCTCCTCCACCTGCAAACCGCGCGGGCCGGTGACCAGCGAGTGGAGAAAGGTCAGTTGATATTTGTCGGTGGCGAGGTCGATCTGCATGCCGTTCAGGCGCGGCTTGGAAAACGACAGCGGCGTCAAGGTCGTCCGCAGGTTGTTGCTCACCGTCAGCGCGTAGTGATATTGGCCCTTGTGATCGCCGGCGATGACCAGCTGGTTGAACCACTGCGCAAACCGCTGGGTCTTGAACAGGGAGCTACCGGCCTCCTCGGGCCGCCTCTGCGCCGTGTTGAAGATCAGCCAGCCTTGGGTCAGGTAGTTCCCGTATAGATCGTAGAAGTAATCGCCCTCCAAGTCGATGTTCACGTAGCGCTGATACGGCAGCCGTGCGCGGTTGGTGTACTCCCACTGCCGCCACGGGTATTCGGCAAACATCACCTGCGGCACGTACCAGCGCCGCAGGGCCGGGTCGAGGGCGTCGAGGTACACCTCCGGGCTTTGCGCTACTTCCCGTTGCCATCCCAAGCGGTCACCGTAAGCCCCGTCGGCCAGGGCGAGGCCGAGCAACGCGGCGCAGAAGGCAAACGTCCGCCGGGGGCTTACAGACAGCTTCTCACAGTGAATAGCCCTAGTCAACGCCAATTCTCCAGCCTAATACGCCACGCCCACTGCGCCATTGGCCACTTCGCGGCCCTTGTCGGTGTCCCAATCGAGCTGGTAGAGGTACATGCCGGGCGGCACGAGTGCGCCCTCTTCGTCGCGCCCATTCCAGGTTTGGGCAAAGCTACCGCTGCCGGTGCTAGCCGCGATTTGGCGCACCAGTCGACCGGACAGGTCGTAGATTCGCAAGCGGATCTGCCGCAGGCTCTCCAAGTCGCGCAATTCGTAGGCAATCGCGACTTGGTCGTTGACGCCGTCGCCGTTGGGCGTAAAGGTCGCCGGCGTGGCCTGCACGCTGCGGATGAGGCCGCCGCCCATGGGCGTGCGCACCGATACTACGTCGCCGCCAAAGCGGAACGTCGCGTTGCCCGGGGCGACCTGCTGCTTGAGTTCGGGTTCGGCACTGTCGTACACCCAGCTTCTGAAGTCCGCGCCAAAGCGCAAGACCTTGGCGTCGAAAACCACCTCAATCCGCTTCTCGTTGTCGCGCGGCCCCACCAAGCGGTCGAACGAGACTATCAGGCGGTCGTCTTGGATCTCGGGTGGGAAGCGGTCGCTGATCTCCTCGCCGTCGATGAGCACCGAATGCACTCGTTCCACCGGGATCTGAGTGAAAATCTCCAGCCGGTCAAAGCCCAAGTCGCTGGCGCGCAAAACCGGGCGCACCACATAGGTGAAGGTTTCGGCCGCAAAGCTCTGCGTGGAGATCGGCCAAATCTCTCCAACCACCTCTTGGGCCACTGGATCCTCGGAGAACAGCAGGGACATGTGGTCGATGCGCGGGGCCGCGTCGCCGCTGGCGAGCAGGATGGCCTCTAGCTGGAAGTAGCGCGCTGGACTCGGCGACAGCACCGGCGTGCCGTCCTGCCACAAATCCGCCGGCAGTTCGGTCTGCCGCAGCCCAGCGGCGAGCTCATAGGGCGCGGACCAAGAACTCCAATTTTCTAGGTCGTAGCCCAACTCCACATTGTCCCACCGCCGAAGGCCGAGCTGGGTCAGGTATTCGTCGAGGGTCGATACTTCGAGGGTGCCGGTCGGGCCAATGGTGCGGTAGATGTTGGGCTGCGGCGTGTTGCCCGTGCGGGTGCGGAGCAAAAGCTGAGTCCCCTCGGGCACCTCGCCTTGCCAGCGAATTTTGCTCCAGGCGACCTCGCGGCCAAAATCCATGATCGGGGTGCGGTACGTCGTCCGGGTCACAAAGCCCTCGCCATAGATTTCGAACTCGGCGATTTCCCAGTCACGCTCGGGGTCGAGCGGGCGGATGGCAACCCACTTGAGGTCGCGGGTGGGGAAGCGCAAATCCACCACCACGTCGAGGCTTTCGCGGTTGCGCGCCAAGATGTCAAAGGCCGGGTCGTTGGGCGCACCCAAGGCCGCGTCAATAACCATGTACCAACGCTTGCCGCGCTGGCTACGGTCAAAGTTGCTGTCCCAAAACGGCGCGGTGCGGTCGGCCACGCCGATTTCGTACCAAGCCAAGTAGTTGTCCTCAAACCCAGGCCGGGGGAAGAAGCGGAGGCGGTTGATCGGCAGCTCGGCCCCCAAGTGAATGACGTTGTTCTTGACCACTCCGGGATTGTTGCGGCCGGCCAAGCGCGGCGGCTCGGGCACTCGCACCAACATGGCGGTCGTCGGATCGCCGTCGACGAGAAACTGCAAGGGCTGGGAGTCGGTTACCAAGTGCGTGCCGCCGTAAATGCTGGCCGTGTAAAAGTGCCCTTGGCGCTCCTTGATCGACAGCCCCAGGTTTGCGCTCGGATCGATGTACACCGGCCGCAGGCCGCCATCGGCAAAATCAATCAAGGTATCGACGCCCGCGGTGTTAAAGCGCACACTGACCTCATCGGCGACCGCGCCAATGGTCACCTCCTCGACGATGCCGCCCTCGGCGTCGAGCAGCACGTACGCAGCCGTCTGCTCGGCGACTAGGGCCTGCCAAGAATTGCCATCTGGGCCGCCGAGGCGAAATTCGCCGCGTCCCCACACACTAGTGGTCCAAGCCACCGCCAGCACCGCGCTCAGCCAGCCCATCCGCTCTATCCTATTCAGCACGACGTCTCCTTTCATTCAGTACGCCACGCACAGGGTCCGCACCGTCTGCCCGCTGCGCGCATCCCCTTGCACCTCGGTCCGCACCAAGTAGATGCCGGGGGCAACGCGCTGGCCCCGCTCATCTGTACCGTCCCAATGCACGGCGTCGTACACGCCGTTTTGCCCCTCGGCCTCAAAGAGGCGGCGCACCCGCCGACCCCCTAAATCCCACAGGTCAATCACAATCCGCGCTTTGCCGATAACCGCCAGCACCTCAAAATTGACGTCGAGGACATCGTTCACCCCGTCCCCATTGGGCGTCAAGACTTCGCTGCCGAGGGCGAAGTGGCCGATCAAGCTGCCCTGGTTCACCGCCCGGCTCAGCACCGTCGTCCCCGATTCGGTCGCCACGTCGCTCTCCTCCAACAAGGCCGCGTTGCCCGGAGTAATACCCTGAAAGGCATCCTCCTCTAGCAGCAGGGCGCGACCGCCAAAGCGAGTGCTAAAGGCCAGCACCCGGCTGACGAAGTGGATTTTCAGCACGGCGTCGTGCTGGTTTATGGCCGGGAAACTTACTGCAAAGCGCTGGTCGTCAATGGCGGTGATAGCGACCTCGCCTTCGGTTGTAACCCCATCGGCGACCGCAAAGGCGTGGTCGAGCACCTGTTGGCCGCTGGCGTCGATAACCTCGATCCGCTCGACGCGGCCCACGCGACTCGGAGTAAACACCTCAAAGCTGTTGAAACCCTGCACTTGATCGCTCTCCATCTCCGCCCGCACCGCGTACACAAAGGGCACGTCCGCCGCGGCCGGAACCTCGCGGGGGAAGATCTCGCCGATGAGGGCATCGGCCAGCGGCGGCGAGGAAAATTCGAGGCCGATCTGTTGGAGAATGTGGCTCGCCTCCAAGTGCTGGCTCTGGAATTCCACGCGAAATTGGAAGTAGCGGCTGGGGCCAGGCGAGAGAATCTGCGTGCCCGCAGCCAGCTCCTCCAGCGCATAAGGCGAGGTCCACGGGCTCCAATTCGCCAAGTCGTCGCGCACTGAGCCGCGCTCCCAATCGTCGCCCTGACGCCCGCGCTCGGGCAGCTTTAAGTACTCGTTGCGCAGCAGCGGCTCGCCCGGATTGCCCACGGACAACGGGATCTCAGGGGCATCTTGCAGAGCCACCTGCTTGCGGGTGTACGCCAGGGGACTGGGGTCGTGGCCGCTGCGGGTGCGCAACTGCATGTCGGCCATGTCCGCAGCGCCTACTTGCTGCTGCAAGGTGCGGATGAGGCCCCAATTGGCCGGACTGCCCATGTCGATGATCGGCGAGATATAGCGCGCCGTCGGAAAGAACCCCTCGCCAAAGACCTGGAGCTTCTCGATCTCAAAGGGAATGGCCGACATGGCCCGCAGGCGGATGAAGCGGATGTAGCGCGGCGGGTCGATGAGCACTTCGGTGATCCGGTCGCTGTTGTCGTCGCGCACGGCATAGGTTTCCCAAATCGGGTTGCCCGAGTTGGTCAGCACCAAGCCGTCGTTGATCTCCACTTCAAAGTTTTTCAAAAAGTCGTTTTGAAAGGGGGTGCCGGGCGAGAGAAAGACCGTGTTGCGCGGGAAGAAGCGCACCCGATTGACCCCAAAGCGCGCGCCTAGGTCGAGAATGATCTGGGTCCCCAAAATGTCGTCTTCTTTGCGCTCGAATGCCTGCCCGGTCGGATCGGCCGCGAGCATGTCCTCGAAAATCACCTGTAACTGCAAGGCGGTCAGGTCGAAGACGGTCGGTGCGCGCAGCGAGCCGCCGCGCTCCAGCACTTCTGTGGCCAAATTCTGCTCGGCACCCACCCGTCGCGGCAAGATGCTGCCCGGAAAATCCGCGCTGTCAAACTCGATCAAGTCGGCCGGCGCATGGCCTATCTCAGTGATGTTGGGGTCGAGAAAGGAGCGGTGCTCGGGCCGAATAGTCGAGATGCCCTCGGCCCCTTCGACCCGCCCGGTCCACGAAATCTGCCCGTCCTGCCCGATGAGCAGGATTTGTCGGGCCGCTAGCGGTTGCACCAAGCACGCAGTTAGGACTCCAATCAGCAACGCGGCTTTCATGGCGTTTTCCCCGACAATTGTTTCAGCAACACGTCTCTCTCGGTTTGGACGCGCGCGGCGACTTTGGCGCGCTGCTCTTGGTGCTGGTACTGGGCAAAAGCTTCCCGTGCGGCCTCTTCCTCGCCCAGCAGTCCGTAGAGCTTGCTCAGAAAGAAATACACCCGATAGTCATCCGGGGTGGTCTCAGCCAGCGCGGCGACACAGACGAGGGCCTCTTGGTAGCGCCCCTGCCAAAAGAACAGCTTGCCCAGCCCCCATAAGTCGGCGCTTGAATCGGGCCTTTCCCCCAGCGCGGCCTCGAGCTGCGCTTCCGCCTTTTGCATGGCTTCCTCCCCGACCAGCCCTTGCTGCCGCCACCAGCCCTCTGCCCTTGCGCGGCCCAACTCGCCGCTGCGGCGGTCCATTTCAATGAGGAGGTCCGCCAGCCCCAAGGCCGCTTGCCGCGCATAGGACTTTTGGCCCAACAGCTCAGCGTAGGCCGCAATCGCCGGTTCGACCCGGCCTTCGGCCTCGTGAATGCGCGCTAGCTGGTACCGGGCCCGGCTGCTGTCGGGACGCAGCACCAGCAAGTCGCCGTAGGACTGGGCGGCACTCTGCAGGTCGCCACTCAGGCTCTGTGCGTCGCCTAGGCAACCGAGCAACGCGGCGGGATCGCCACCTTGGTCCAGCAGGGTCCGATAGAGACTGGCGGCTGCGACCGACTGCCCGGCATCTACATAGCGGGCCGCCAGCAACTCCTGCGCGCGACGTTCTCCGGGCCAGCGCTCCACGAGTTCGCGGTACACAGCAATGGCCTTGCCGTGCTCGTCCTTTTCGCCATAGAGCGCTCCGAGCGCGTAATAGGCGGCGGGAGAATCAATCCCTACCTCGATTGCACTCCGGTACTCGCGCAGGGCGTTGGCTTTCATGCCCTGCTCTTGGTATGCATGGCCTGACCAGTAGTGTTGCTCCCCTGGCGATTTCCCATCGCACGCACTGAGACCGATACTGAGCGCGATTAAGACCGCGGCCTTTGGCCAGACGCGCCCGCGCTGGGCCAATATGGCTGCTAGCCGGTGCATCTAGTTCAGCCCCGCGTAAATCGTCACAAAGGATTCGTTGGTCGTCCGCGCCTGCTGCCCAGTGAACTGCTTGCGCTCTACTTTCATGCCGGTCAGCGCGCGGAGCTTGTAGCCGAGATAGTTGGACTCATTGCTAAACTGGACGGCTACGGTCACCGCGTCGAAGTCGAAGTCGTTGGCGTCGAAATCGTTGAAGATCGCATACTCCACCCCGGCCTGGAGCTTAGTAACCTGCAAGACCTGCGTCTCCACCAAGCCCGAAAACAGCTCCATCAGGCTGGTGTGGCTATTGAGTGAGAGCAAGCTGCGGCTCTGCTTGCGTAGCTCGCTTTTCCAACGCGGCTCCAAAGACCACGCCCCGAGTTGGAAGCGATAGCTCGCTTTGTTGATCAGGCCGAAGAAGAAGTCAGAAGGTGCCAAGCCGTACTGCTGCCGCTGGGCTTTTTCCATCTGCTGATGGAAGTAGAGCCAGTGCATCTTAGTGGTCAAAAAGAGCGCCGCCACCTGTAGATTGTGGCCGACAAAAAGCTGATTGACCCAGGTGTCGCGCGCCAACAGCGGGTCCTCGACCTTGGTCAGCTCGCCGCCGCGCAGCGTATTGTCGGGTGCCCACTGCAACAACGGGTTGGGAATGTCGTCCTTGACCAACTTGCTCATCTCAAACACCCGGAAGCGACCCAGCCGCGACTCATCGCGCTCGCAGGTGAACATCAGGTAATTGCTCTCGTTTTTGCGCGCCGAGGAAATCAGCCCCTCGCGCAGTGCGCCCACCACCAAGCGCGCCCGTGGCGTGATGTCGGCCCCGAGGTGGATGTTGAATCCCCGGTGATCCCGGCGATACGGATAATCCGGCTCCTCGTCGTTTTCGTATTGATCCACCCAAAAGTTGTTGTTCATATCGACGCCAAAGAGAAACTCGGGCCGATCGACGTAAAACCGCAGAAAAGCCTCCTCGTAGTCCGGCTCGGTATTCGAGCGCACGAACGTGTCGTTTTGGTTGAAGTCGGGCACGAAGTCGTTGTTTTGATCCCAGCCCGGAAAGACCTGCTGATCGCCACTGAGAAAGTCGAAGCGCACGTTGTCCGGGAATTTGTCCTGATCGTCGTTGTCATCGACCAAATCGACCAAGCCGCGCTCGTTGTCGTAGTCGAAATCCCCAGTGCCCGAGGTGATAAAGGTCTGGGTGTTGTAGCGCGGATCCATGCTGTAAAACTCACCGAAGGCGAAGTAGGGAGCGGCCTTTTTGGACACGTTGACCATCCAAGCGGGTGCCGAGGGCCGGCCGCCAATCCCTGAGAAGGCCTCGTGGGTCTCCTTGAGCACGTTGGGGTACTTCCGATAGCTCCAGCTCAGGTCGTACTCGCCGTACACGTCGAAGCCCCGCAGATCCTGCAACTCGACGCTGCCGCCAAAGATATGAGTCGCCGTGGGCAGGCCGTACTCGAAGCGGATGGTCTGCAAATTGGTGATGTCCTGAACATTGCCCTCGGCCTGCGCGACGAGCAGCAAGACCTCCTGGCCATCGAGGTTGATCTGGCGGTCCGAGGTCATCCAAACCTGGTAGTCGTTGCCCAGCGTCAGCAGGAATTCGACTTGGGCGATTTCGTCCTTGGCAAAACGGGCCTGATCGACAAAGGCCGGACTGTCGAAGTCGTACACCAGCCGCATCTCCTCCGGCCCGTTGGCCGCGACAAAGCCCTGCTGCAAGAAGCCACCTTCGATGACCGGCTCAAAGCCAATGGCCTTGCCCGATTCCGCCGAGCCATCGCGATAGGTGATCTGCACGTCCGACGCATCGGGAAAAAACGCCGCGCCGCCCACGCCGTCTTCGGGCGAGTCGTCGCGCAGCACCAGCTTGACCAGCGAGATGGTTTTGTTTTGCCCGATGGTCAGCGAGCCGGCGAATGGGTTGCCAGCCTGCTTGTCGAGCAAGGTATGCGACTGGTGGGCGTTGGCCATGTGCAGCGCGACTTCCGCAAAGTCGCCGAGCTGGACCCCCAATCGCCCGCCCGCCAAGATGGTGTTGTTGGTCCGCAGCACCTCGCGGTCCCCGGTCGTGCCGCCACCTGGATTGCTCAGCCGCGAAAACAAAAAGGTGGCTTCGTAGCGGTCGGTAGCGAGGTCGAACTGCACGCCGTCCATGCGGGCCTTGGCAAACACCATCGGCGACAGCACCGAGCGCAGGCGGCTGCTCGCCGTCAAGGTGTAGAAGTATTGGCCCTTGTTGTCTTGGGCCACCACGACTTCGGAAAACCAGTTCTGGAAGCGGGAGGACTTGAACAGCACGTTGCCGAACTGCTGGGGCTTGCTCTGCGAGTTGTTGAAAATCAGCCAGCCACGGGTGAGGAAATTGCCGTACAGATCGTAGAAGTAATCGCCCTCCAAGGTTGTTTCCACGTAGCGCGCATACGGATTGCGCGCATAGTTGGTGTATTCCCACTGCCGCCATTGGTACTCGCTGTACAGCTCCTGCGGCACGTACCAACGGCGCACGGCCGGGTCGAGCGCGTTCAGAGACACCCCTGGGCCTTGGGGCGCGAGACTAGTCTGGTCGCCGAGCTGCAAGCCCAAGCGCGTCCCGTACTGGCCCTGCGCAACGGTTGGCGCGCCGACCGCGCTCCACAACAATAGGAGACCGCAATACAATCCGGTCTTTGGTCTCACAACAACCTCCTTTGGTAGGGGCGACCGGCCGGTCGCCCCTACATTGATATGCAACATCTACCAGCCACTGCGACGGACGGGGCGCGGCATCAATCGGCCGATCGGCCCCACATTAATATGCAACGGCGATGAGGCGGGTGCGGGTCGTCCCTCCGACTCCTGCTGCATCTGCCTCCACTGCGATTTGACACAAGTACAACCCCGGCGGTACTACCTGCCCGGCCTCGTCCTTCCCGTCCCATCTAAACTTTTGCGGCCCGCCGGTGGCCAGCCCCACCAACTGCCGCACCCGCCGTCCGGCCAGCGTATATAGATGAAGGGTCAACGGCCGTGCGACCTGGACGCGGAACAGGGAAAAGTCGATCTCCGCAGTCTCGTTGATCCCGTCGCCATTGGGAGTAAACGGATTGGGCGCGATAGCAATATCGTCGATGGTGGCCCGCGCCCCTTGCGCGCCAATCGACAGGCTCTTGGACGGACTCAAGGCCGTCGCGTCGCCTCCGTCGGCCCCCTGCCAAGGCGTCGCCGGCTGGCTCTGCCGCACGGCGACCTGCATCCGCGTCCCTTGCAGGTACACCCGCCCGGCAAAGCGCACGCGCAACAGCCGACCGCGACCCACCACCCAACCGCGCTGGCTGCCCAGCCGGCCGTAGCCCCGCTCGTCGAGGCTGTCGCCAGCCGCGTCAAAGGGCACCTGATCGCCCAGCCCGACCACCTTGCGGAAGTAGCGCACCGGCCCTTGCTCGTCCGCGCTGAGCGCGTCGTAGTCCGCGGCGTCCACTTCGGCCAAGCTACCGTTTGCCAGCCGCCGGAAGTAGCGCACGGCACCCCGCTCGGCATCCGGCAAGAGGCTATGCGAGGTAAAGGTCAACAGGTTGCGATCCAATCCAGTGGGCACCTCATCGCCGGGGACAACCGACCGGTAGTACACCGGCGTGAGCACGTCGGTCGGCGCGTCCTGCACGGTCTGCGGGAATTCCAGCCACAGCGAATCGCCCTCGGCGCGTACCGTTAGCTCGTCGCCCCACTGGACCGGCGTCTCAGCCAACAGCTCGGCCTCGGTCCCCATGGCCACATCGACGATCTTTAGCGCAAACGACGGCTCCGCGTACAAGAGCAGTTGGTCGAAGCCCGGGCTGCGCACAGCGGCCGGCTGCTGCAAAAAGTTGGGCTGCACGTAGAGCGAGAAAGTGTCGAGCACCCCAGCCGCGGCTGCGGTCGGCCACACCTCGGCCCGCAGATACTGGGCCACCGGCTGGTGGAACGCCACCGCAATGCGGTGCAAGGCCGGCGCGTTTTGGCCGCTGCTTTTGAGACGCGCTTGAATCTGCATGAAGCGCCGCAGGCCCGGCGAAGTGGCCAAGTCCCCCGGCTGCAAGTAGCGCTGGCTCCACGGACTCCAGCCCGGCCCCACCACCACGGTCGTGTCCGAAGGCCCCTTCAGAAAACCGGCCAGCGTCTTGTACTCGGCCGCGGTCTTCTGGTTGCCGGTCTTGTCGAAATAGCGGATCTGCTGCAAAAGCTGGTCGCCGGTGCGGGTGCGAATCTCCACATCCGTGCCCGGGGGCGTGCTCGCCTCCCAGCGCACCGCGCCCAAGCCCACCAACCCCGGCAACTCGATCAGATCCGACTCTAGTACCACCTCGGCCGGCGGACCTTCGGCGAGCAGCATGAGCTCATGATGATACGACCAGAACTGGTTCATGTGGCCGGTGCCGCCCGGGCCGGTGGCCCTAAATCCCGGGGGCACGTGGCCGATGGTGACCATGTCGAGGAAGCGGGTCAAAACTGGCGGGTCCTGAATGTCGGCGATGTCGAGGAAGTGGCCGGTGAAGATATTGCGCTCGCGTTCCTCCGGGCTGATGCGCTGCCACTTGAGATTGCCCTGAGCGTCGCGCTCGCCCGTGGAGGCGCGCATGATGTAGCCCCGGCTACTGCCCACTAAGCGGGTCTGAGCCAAGCGCACAATGCCTCCCATATCTATGGTCAGTACGTTGGCGGTGGGGTTTTTCGGATTGCGGATCTGGTGTGAAAATCCAGTGCTGGCGGCGCCGTCGAACGCAAGCAGCGTATTGGTCCCATCGGTCGTCAGCACGTACGAGCCGCCGTTTTCAATCAGGTTGATCGCCAAGTTGTCGCCCCAGCCGTGCGCTTCGACCCCGGCTAGGCGCGGCAACTCGCGGCGGTAGAAATCCCGCCGCCCTTGGCGCTGGGCCTCTAAAGCCTGATAGGTGGCCTCGTCCACCGGCTCCTCGCGGCCGGCCACGTCGCGCGCAAAATAGACGATATCCCCGCGCTCTGCTTCCGCCAGGGCTTCCCACGCCTCCTGCGCAATCTGCTCGGCCCGGCCGCCGCGCGTATCCGTGATGACAATGCGGATCGTCTCGATCTTCCGCCCGGTCCACTCGGGCGAGCGGCGCAAGCTCTCCACGAGCTCCTTGTCGCTGACCACGCCAGTGGCCGGGGGGAGTTCGGGGCTGGTGTGCTCGCTCTCGAAGATGTATTCGCGCTGCGTGGTATTGGGCGCGTCTTGCGGGATGAAAAGCTGGAAGCCGATGCGGCTATTCGACTCGTGCAAAAGCGCGCTCTGCCGGTCCGACAGCAGCATGATGAAGCGCAGGAAAGGATCCCCGAGCGACTCATCAACGAACTGGAGCTTGAGCCGCTCCACCGGCACCACCCTCCCCAAGTCCACCTCGATCCACCACTGCTCAATGGGGTCGCGCGGGTCTGGCTCCCAAAACGTGGTGGGGTCGCCGTCGAGAATGTTGGCCGCGAGCTGAGGATTGGATCCCACTCGGCTGATACCGGGCCGCACCCAATAGTCGAAGACCAGCTCGTTGAGCGTGTTCCGTATCGGCTCGCCAAACACGTCGAACTGCATGGTGCTGTCGATGGTGCCGATACGCGGCTCGGACTTGCTAATGACGATCGGACGCTTGAAGCCGGGATCGTCTAGGACGTTGAAGACCGTCCGCAGGGCGTGCGCCCGCACCGAGCCGTCCTCTTGGATGCGCGCCAGATGGGTGGGAATAGACCACCGCTGCCAGTGGCTGGCCCGCTCGACTACGACTTCGTCGCCGACGATCTGATAGCCCGATTGGGCCTCGGCCAATGCCCAACTCAGTGCTAGGCCGACGAGGATCTGCACAGCGGAGTGGCTCTTCATCGCTTCGCGTTCTCCCTCGCTCGCCAGCGGCCCGCCCTTGCCGCGGCGCTTGCTGCATGAGTGGATGCAAAAACTATTAGGTAGGGTCCAAAACCTAGGGCTGTCAAGATAGCCGCTACCAATCCACGAAGACGGCGACCTCGGCTTTGTACTTATCCTGCAACTGGCGGATAAATGCGCCGATCCGCTCGTTCTCCCGCTGGCGGCGCATACAGGCGCACTAGGCGCATCTCCCAGCCGTGCTCGCGCACACCGGGCCGGTCGAGCAGGTCGGCGAGTTGGGTACTCACTGTCAGCCATGCACCATCGGGTGAATAGGCCACATCATAGATGAAGACTTTGCCCAAGCGGGCGGGGGCACCTGCGGGCAAATTGAACGGTTATCAGGCTACGACGGTGAAACGTGAATGGCTTTTGATGCCGAGGGGTGATCTAGGGTATATCCCACAGCAGAATCGTACCGTCTGAACTGCCACTGGCCAAGGTCTGCCCATCCGGTGAAAACAAAACCGAATTGACAGCACTCGTATGGCCTTCGAGGGTGGCCTGTAGTTGGCCGCTGGGCACATCCCACAACCGAATCGTACCGTCCCTACTGAAGAAACCGCGACTGGCTAAGGTCGATCCATCCGGTGAAAACGAAAATAGACTGACATCGTCCATACTATGACCTCTGAGGGTGGCCTGTAGTTGGCCGCTGGACACATCCCACAACCGAATCGTACCGTCTGAACTGCCACTGGCCAAGGTCTGCCCATCCGGTGAAAACAAAACCGACTCGACACCGCCCGTATGGCCTTCGAGGGTGGCCTGTAGTTGGCCGCTGGACACATCCCACAACCCGAACCAAGCCAAGAACTTTCCAACCATTCGCCGGACGGCCTGTAGTTGGCCGCTGGATACATCCCACAACCGGATCGTACCGTCTGAACTGCCACTGGCCAAGGTCAACCCATCCGGTGAAAACAAAACCGACTCGACACCGCCCGTATGGCCTTCGAGGACGGCCTGTAGTTGGCCGCTGGATACATCCCACAACCGGATCGTACCGTCTGAACTGCCACTGGCCAAGGTCAACCCATCCGGTGAAAACAAAACCGACTCGACACCGCCCGTATGGCCTTCGAGGGTGGCCTGTAGCTGGCCGCTGGACACATCCCACAGCAGAATCGTACCGGCCCTGTCCCTAATGACACTATCGACAATAAGCGTGTCCCTACTGCCACTGG
This sequence comes from Candidatus Latescibacterota bacterium, assembly GCA_965261395.1. Taxonomy (GTDB): domain Bacteria; phylum Latescibacterota; class UBA2968; order UBA8231; family UBA8231. The sequence goes on along the minus strand of OZ253462.1, from coordinate 6,241,721 downwards.
CCAAGGTCAACCCATCCGGTGAAAACGAAAACGACTCGACGATGCCCGTACCCGTATGGCCTTCGAGGGTGGCCTTTGGTTGGCTGCTGGATACGTCCCACAATCGGATCGTACCGTCATAACTGCCACTGGCCAAGGTCAACCCATCCGGTGAAAACAAAACTAAATCGATAGCCCTCGTATGGCCTTCGAGGGTGGCCTTTAGTTGGCCGCTGGACACATCCCACAACCGAATCGTACCGGCCCTACTGGCCGCACTGAAAATCCAAGGCGTGTCCCCATTGCCACTAGCCAAGGTCAATCCATCCGGTGAAAACAAAACTGAATTGACAGCCCTCGTATGACCTTCGAGGGTCGCCTTTAGTTGGCTGCTGGATACGTCCCACAATCGGATCGTACCGTCATAACTGCCACTGGCCAAAGTCAACCCATCCGGTGAAAACAAAACCGAAGTAACACCGTCCGTATGGCCTTCGAGGGTGGCCTGTAGCTGGCCGCTGGACACATCCCACAACCGAATCGTCTCATCCGAAGTGCCACCATTGGCCAAGGTCAATCCATCCGGCGAAAACGAAAACGACCCTACCCAATGGCCTTCGAGGGTGGCCTGTAGCTGGCCGCTGGACACATCCCACAACCGAATCGTCTCATCCGAAGTGCCACCATTGGCCAAGGTCAATCCATCCGGCGAAAACGAAAACGACCCTACCCAATGGCCTTCGAGGGTGGCCTGTAGCTGGCCGCTGGACACATCCCACAACCGAATCGTCTTGTCATAACTGCCACTGGCCAAAGTCAACCCATCCGGTGAAAACAAAACCGAAGTAACACCGCCCGTATGGCCTTCGAGGGTGGCCTGTAGTTGGCCGCTGGACACATCCCACAGCAGAATCCTATCGTCCCTACCGCTCCCCCCATACGAAGGGCTCCCACCGCCACTAGCCAAGGTCAATCCATCCGGTGAAAACAAAACCGAAGTAACACCGTCCGTATGGCCTTCGAGGGTGGCCTGTAGTTGGCCGCTGGACACATCCCACAGCAGAATCCTACCGTCCCCACTGCCACTGGCCAAGGTCAACCCATCCGGTGAAAACAAAACCGAAGTAACACCGCCCGCATGGCCTTCAAGCAGGACCGGTAGGTCGCTGGACACATCCCACAACCAAATCATAGTCGTCAGGGACGCGCCATCACTGGTTTGGTAACTATCCCCAGATGGCGAAACCCCATTTGAGAGACTGGCCAAGGTCAACCCATCCGGTGAAAACAAAACCGAAGTGATACCGCCTATGCCTTTGAGGGTGGCCTTTGGTTGGCCGCTGGACACATCCCACAACCGGATCGTCTCGTCATAACTGCCACTGGCCAAGGTCAACCCATCCGGTGAAAACAAAACCGAAGTGATACCTTCCGTATGGCCTTCAAGCAGGGCTACTTCGGTACCAGTATGGGCATCGTAGAGCCAGATTCCCACGCGACTACCCACTGCTATCCGCGTACCATCGGGTGAGTAGGCCAAGCCCGATGAGATGGTGCCTTTACCCAAGCGGGCGCGGGCACCGTCGGGCAGTCCCCAGAGGGTATAGTCTTCAGCGCGGCTGCCCTGCACAAACAGGACGCCGACCAACAAGAAGGTCATGCAGAACAACGGCAACTTTTTCATCCGAAATACTCCTCTTTCGTTGAATGCGGCTTCTACCACTTATGAAGGGTCTCCCTCGTCGCCGGGTTGTGCGAGAGGGTGGCCCTTTCGATTACTTGATTTTCAGATAGGGTCCAAAACCTAGGGCTGTCAAGATGGCTGCGGCCGTCTAGCCGCTACCAATCCACCAAGACGGCGACTTGGTCCTTGTACTTATCCTGCAACTGGCGGATAAACGCACCGATCCGCTGGTTTTCCCGCTGGCGGCGCAAGCTGGCGGCCGCCCGGCGGCGCGCCTCGGCAAAGGGCTGGATCTGGCCGCCCTCCCGCCGCAGCACCCGGAACACCGCGTGCCCGTTCATGCTCTCTAGCGGGCCGACGAGCGCACCGACCTCAGCGGCAAAGGCCGCTTTTACCAATTCGGGATAGCGCGGCTCGTACAGGCGCAGCAGGCGCATCTCCCAGCCGTGCTCGCGCACTCCGTGCCCCTCAATGCCGACGTGCGAGCGCACCCCAGGCCGGTCGAGCAGGTCGGCGATGGGCACGCCAGCCTCCCACTCGGCGCGCAAAGCCGCAGCGTCCTCTTGCTCGGCGGTCCACAACTCGTGGACGACCACGGCCTCCTGGGTGCGGTAGCGGTCCTTGTGGGCCTCGTAATGCGCTCTAATCTCGTCCTCGCTGGGCGCGGCTCCGGCCGTGGCCCGTTGGAAGAGCTGATTGAGAATCAGTGCCCGGCGCTGGTGCTCGCCCCACTCGACAAAGGCCGCCGCCTCGGTCCAGCCGCGCTTGCGGGCCTCGGCCTCAAAGAGCCGCACCGGCAGCAGCAAGCGCCCGATCCGCTCGGCGGCCTCGTCCTGCAATAGGCCCTGTGCTCCAACCGCTTGCAGGCTGCCCAACCCCTCGGCCACGCTAATCGCGCCGCCCTCGTATGTATAGAAGGGATGATTCAACTCGTCCGTCGTCAGGGATTGATCCGAGCGCTGGAGCAAAATGGCCTCGCCCTCTGGATCTAGGCGCACGTCGTAGCGGAGGCGGAGGCGTTCAAACTCCTCCTCTTCCTTCTCCCGCGTCCGTTCCTTGCGCAGCCGCTCGGCCACTTCCTCACTATAATCGGCGAGCGCGGTCGGGCGGTCCTCGACAAAGCGGAAGACCTGATACCCGCCAGCCAGCGCAACCGGCTCGGCCACTTGCTCGACGGATAAACTCGCAAAGACGGCAGGCGGGATGGAGAACCGCCGCTCGGCTTGCGTGCGCCCGACCCAGCCGACCACGCCGTCTCCTTGCGAGGCGAAGAGATCGTTGGCGGCAAAGCGCGCGGCTACTTCTTCAAAGGACTGACCCTCGCGCAGACTGCGCCCGACCGCCTCCAGCTCCTCGGGGGAGCGCACCAAGACGCGACTGAAGAGCCGCTCGCGGTCAAACCCCATCTCCGCAAAGGCGCGCTCGACATCTTCGGCTGTGACTTCCACCTGCGGCACAATGACTTGGGCGCGGTAGCGCTCCACTAGGCGCTGCCGCACCATTTCGCGGAGCTGGTGCTCAACCGCCAAGCTGGTGTCGATCCCGAGCGCACGCGCCTCGGCAAACATCAGCTCCTCGTCGATCATCGACTGCAAGTGCTCCCGGTCGGCCGCGCGTCCTTCCTTGGGGCTGCGCAACCCCGGCGGCAGGCGCTCGACAAAAGCCGCCAACTCCGCCTGCCCAATCTCCACCTCGCCGACCCGGGCGACGATGGTCCCGGTCCCGTCCTCGCCACACCCAGCCAACAACAGGGCCAGCGCACCCCAAAACCTACTCGATAAATAGCGCATCGACTTCCATCTCTAGGTCTGCATTCGTGCGTTCAACAGCGCCAGCCGCAGCCTCTATAGCTTTGGCGCGATTGCCCGTGGTGCCGCGCGGGCGCACGACCAGCCGCTCATCGAGCAGTGCCACCTGTTCGGTCCCAGCGTAGTCGGACGGGATCTCAAAGAGAAAGGCCGCATAGACTTTGGCGACAGTCTGCCCAGCGTCGAGAAATTCAAAGAGCGGGATATCGAAGATTTTTCCCTTGGCCGCGATAGCCGCCGGCGGCAGGGGCAAACTCGTGGTGCCGAATTCGAGTCCCCGGGCCACGGGCTCTCCCGCGTCTGAGTTGCGCCAGATGTTGAGCCAAGGGTACTCAGCCGTTTTCCAGATATAGCCGATGAGCAGGCCCTTGCTCGCCGTGCTGGCTGCGACCCAGCCGTAGTCGCCGTCGAAGCTATAGCCCGCGTTGGTTGGGTCGTCGTCGCCTCCCAAGTAGCGCATATCGACCTCGTCCCCGCTCGCCAATTTGCGCGCCTCCGGCCAAAACACCGCCGGCTCTTCGGGGTTGGGCATGGGGCTATAGACCATGTAGCCCTTGCGGGCGTTGGCGTCAACTACCGTGGTCTCGTCGAGAAAGGGCGGCCCAATGGTCGGGTGCTGGACCATATTGTACATGCGTCCGAGCACGCCGGTGTTTTCGACCTCTTCGCGCACGGTGAGCAAGGCGCGGTCCTTGGCCAGCCGCAGCCAGCGCCTCACCTCAAAGCCGGCCAGCGGCAAGGTGGCGGCCATCTCGGCCTCGATGAAGCCGTCTCGCTCCTCGGGACCGCGCACGACCCGCCACGGCACGGCCGAGGCTTCGCCGTGGCCGGGCATGCCATTTTCGGCCTCGGCCTCCGAGACCGACGCCCAGCGGTCTAGGCAGAGAAAGTGTCCCATTGCACTCGGCTCTTCTGCGGCTCCTTCCCGCCCCCATGAAAGCGGGTTGACATCCTGGTCCCGCAAGTGGAAATCCGCAATCGAGCCGCCCAGCAAATCGACGACAACTTGGGCCACCTCGCCGTTGAGTACTAGGGTTGGCCGGCCTTTGACCTCGGTCTCCGCTAGGGCTACATTCGCGCCGTGCAGTGCTGCCATAAGCAAAAAAATCCTTATCATCGCCATATTATACGTTCCTCTATTATTCGGATGTTGCGCACCCTTTGCAAGCGCACGCATTAGCGAGACAAGTATGAGCAAATTCCTCCAAAAGACAAAACTCGCCGCCTTGGGCTTGCTCGGCGGCCTAGCGCTCGCCGGCTGTGGCTCCGACGAGGGGACCATAAAGCACGTCCCCCGCAACCGCACCCTCATCCTCGGTCTGCCGCAGATGCGGGACTACGACTCATTTAATCCCTTTATCGTCGGCACCCAATCCCCGGGCTTCGACTACCTGTTTGAGCCGCTCTACTTCTACAACGCGTACGTAGAAAAAGACCACGTCATACCCTGGATCGCCGAAGGCCACGAGTACAACGCTGACTATACGGAAGTGACGATCCACATTCGCAAGGGGGTGGCGTGGAGCGACGGGCGGCCTTGGACTGCCCACGATCTCAAGTTCACCGTTGACATGCTCAAGGCCCACGCCCCGGAGCTGGCCTTTTCCACCGACATGGACACTTGGGTAGCCGCAGTCGAAGTCCCGGATTCGCTGACGGCGCGGTTCGTGCTCAAAGCGCCCAACCCCCGCTTTGTGTTCTCCTATTTTACCTACAACTTCGGCAACGGCATCCACATCGTGCCCAAGCACATCTGGGAAGGCGAGGATCCGACTTCGTTCAGAAACCTCGACTTGGCCCGTGGCCTGCCGGTCGTCAGCGGCCCCTACCGCCTCGCCCTCTCCGGGCCTCAGCAACGGCTCTGGGATCTGCGCGAGGACTGGTGGGCCGCCCAAATCGGCTTTCAGCGCCTGCCCCGGGTCGAGCGCATCATCTACCTGCCCCAAGGCGACGAGAACAAGTGGGTCCAGCTCATCCTCGCCAACCAGATGGATCAGTGCATTGACTTGCGGCCCTCCAACATCAAGACCCTCCTCGACCAAAACCCCAACGTCACCACGTGGTCGGGCCGCCAACTGCCCTACGGCTATCGGGACTGGTGGCCGCCGGCCCTCGGCTTTAACAACCTAGAGCCACCCTTCGACGACCCGGACATTCGCTGGGCCGTAAACTACGCCATTGACCGCGACCAGCTCGTGGCCATCGGCTGGCAAGGAGCTGGCGAGTACACCCTGTTGCCGTTCCCCCACTTCCCGCCGCTGATGCACTACATCAACCAAGTCCAAGATCTGCTAGCAAAGTATCCAGTGGGGAAACACGACCTAGCCCAGACCGCAGCCATCATGGAGCGCAAGGGCTGGAGCAGAGATGCGGAAGGTATGTGGCAGCAGAACGGCGAGCGCCTGAGGATTCCCGTCGTCGTCTTTCCCTCCCTCTTCCAAGACTTCACGCCCGTGCTGGTCGAACAACTGCGCCGCGCGGGTTTCGACTCTTCCTTCCGCATGTTTTCCGACGCCTATACCCGCATGACTCAGGGCACGGCCCGCGCCTTTATCATGGGCAACGGCGGCTCAGTGCGCGACCCGTACTTCACTCTCCGGCTCTACCACAGCCGCTACGTCCAACCCACCGGCACGGCTACCCAGTCCTTCTGGCGCTGGCGCAACGCGGATTTCGACCGCTTGGTCGATCTCATGGGCCAGACCGCGCCCGACGATCCAGCGCTCGTGCCGCTGTTTCGCCAAGCCCTCGAGATCTGGCTGGCCGAATTGCCGGCCATTCCCCTGCTCCAGTGGTTCCACCGCATTCCCCACAACCAGACCTATTGGACAAACTGGCCCTCGGCCGAAAACCCCTACATGAACAGCGCCTACTGGGTGCGTTCGTTTTTGATCGTGCTGTTGGGATTGGAACCGGCGCAGCCTTGAACTCGTACTCGTAAGCCTCCTACAGCGCAGCTAGCGCAACAACACCGAATCAAGCTGCAATTTCCTTATTCCCAATCGGCATATAGCGGTTGAGCAATCGGAAAAACGCTGGACTGGGTCATGGATGCGCAGATGACAGAGTTCGTGCATGATGACGTACTCGATACAGCGCAAGGGCGTCTTAATGACTTGAAAACGACAGGTTTGCCCCAAATCGGAATATTCTGGGAACGCTTCTCATAGGGAAACTAGAAGAATACTGATTGAAATCCGGGATTTTTCATTTCCAAGATTTTATCTTCATAACTCATTGTTGAGCAGTCAGTTATAAAAACAATAGGACTGGAACCTGTCGTTTTCAAGTTAATGAGTTCGGTACTGAGGATGATAGCTCCGCTCCTTATAGCAACTACCTCAACGCTTGATCATCCGTCGGATTCTCAAGACAGGTGTCATCCTTTGCAAGGACGGCGCTTATTCTAGGAGCGGGCATTCGCGTTCTTGCTTCGCGAAGGTAGAGTCAGCCGGCCACTTCATCTGGCGAGTATAGTATTCCCAGGTTGGTCAGGCGGTATGTGATCGCAATTGGGCTTACTTGAAACAGACGGGATAGACTTTCGATTGCTTCATCAACCGAGGTCTCTGGGTCAAGATCTCCAACGCTCTGACGTATGAACTCCTCGGACATAAGTAGTTCTGCTGCAAACTGATTAGCCTCGATCTCACGATCATCTGTTGCCTGACTGGAGATGTTGTCCCTTCTCCTTGATATGAGAAACTTGCTCAACGGCTTCTCGTCTATGTGAATATCCTCCCCTTTGTGAAGCAAAAGATGGCCGATTTCGTGAGCGATCGTGAATCGTTGACGTGTTGGCGATTGCGTGGAATTCACGCCAATGATGGACGAGCCATTAGTCTGCTCGGACACAATTCCAGAAATATCGCCATCGAACGGCTCAAGCCGTAGGATGGCCCCGCACTGTGCGGTAAGTCGCTTCACCGGCACAGGTGGTTCGGTAATATGGCATTCTTGCAGAAGATTCCGAGCCTTACGACGAGCCAAAGCATATCTAGGAGCCATCGCTTTCCTCCTTCGATTCTACACCTAAGACACGGACTACCCATTCCAGTCTACGTTTGTCGGACATTCCCAGTTGCTCGGGAAGCGATCGTGTTATTTGAGCATCATCATCTGGGATGAGATCTGCCACATTCTTCCCCAAGGTTCGCGCGATACGGACCAACAAGGATACCTGAACCCCTTGGCGCCCTCTTTCGATGTTCGTGATCGATGTTCGAGAAAGCCTGACTGCTTCCGCTAGTTGATCCTGAGTTACTCGCGCCTGCTCTCGCGCTTCTCGTATGAGCTTCCCGAGCGAGTGATCGAATTCAGACTTTTTATTATTCATGGTGTCGATAGATAAGTATATGTCAAACGCTGCAGCAGATTCTGTATTCAGACTCAAGCCCAAGCTTCCAAGGTCGCCCACGTCTGGCTTGGACGGGGACATGGCATACCCGCGTAGACTCTCTCACAGCGACTCTCTCCTTTCCTGTCCGGCGTGCACCGCCGGTTCGTGGTATAATGCCAAAATGAAAAGTCAGGGGCAACCTACTCTTTTCCATAATTAAGTAAACGGAGGCACCTCAGGTCATCCCTACTTGGTGTATCCCCACTTCAATCACTTCCCCTATAACTGCTATTAAGGTGTCTCGAAGCTGTTAGTAGCTCAAGAGGGGCATGCCAGCTCGTGGTTCGAAGGACGCGTGACCTTGCCGCTGATGTTCGACGAACCGGTACAGAGTATTGGACAGGACGAAGCCAAGCGCAGGAGATATTCTAGGGTATCCAAGGCTAGGATCTGAGCAGGAGCTACTCGAAGTAGAAACTTACGCGGGCCCGAGAGTGCAGGGCGGTGGAGGGGATCTACCTGCCCCGACGACCAGGGATTGGACAGTAGAGCTCTCAAGGGCAGTGTTGCAGCCATAGGCTGCGGCGCAGACGGGGCTGCCCTGCAGCGAGGCTGCGCGTACGATCTTGCCTTGCTATCCCCACAGCAGGCATCGAGACGTTCTTGTAGAGCTCGATCGCTATCTAGATAGATAGTACAACCTCTTGTCATGCAATATGCTACGAAGATGATATATTCGTAACAAACAAAAATATATTGTTAATATAAGTTGTAACAACAAATTTGTCAATTATTCAAACAGTTTATTAAACAAACATATAAATCGAAGGTGTTTTTCTTGACAATCACATCGCCGCCGACTAAATTAAGCCAACCATAAGAAATACGAGGTGGACACACGCTGGTAGTCAAATCGGTCGCAGCAATGTGCCGCCCAAGAATTCGAAAAAAGGAGTCTATAATTGGAAAAGCTACCTCAGCAGTTCAAGGATGCGCTGAGCAGGATCGAGATCAAGGGCGAAAAGCGCGAGCGCGCAATTAAGGCACACTCCGAGATCCGCAGCTACCTCGAGGAGAGAGAGCTCCTTCGCCAATGGGGTATCGATACAGTTCTCATCGGCTCCTATGCGCGTCACACGGGCATCCACCCTGGGAACGACGTCGACGTCTTTAGCAAACTCGCTAATCTGGATGCGAGAGTGGACCCAAACGACGTGTACGAGGCCTTGGTTGATATACTTCTCGCCCGGTATGGGGAGCGGGTCCATCCACAGTCTCGGTCAATCAAGGTCTTGTTCCCGTTCGATGGCGATGATTTCGGAGTCGATATTGTGCCGGCAGTTCGTATAGGGAATAGGTGGGGGATTCCCCGCCGAGATAGGGATCAGTGGGCCGATCCAGATTACAGCGCACGCTGGGTTGAGACTGATCCGGAGAAGCTCTCGGAGCTTACCTCCGAAATGAACAGCGTTCTCAAAGTCGACGGACAAGGCGCATATGTGCCCACTGTAAAGCTTGTCCGTCAGACCCGCTGTCATCACCTTGGCGACAAGAAGCCTGGCGGCCTTTACTTCGAGCTTCTGACCTACTGGGCGTTTGACATGGGTATTAAGGGAGATAGCTTCGCTGAAATTTTCACCGCATCGTTGCGCTCGATAGCTAGCCAACTCACTGCTTCCAAGCCGCTTATCGATCCGGTGCTAGGACGCCCGTATAGCCCGGAGCCCGATCCTATCGACCGCGCGGCGGCGGCGGCAACCTTCGTAGGGCTTACGCAAAAGGCGGAAGAGGCTTGTATGGCCGACCGTTGTCCAGCAGCCATCATATGGCGTCATATATTAGGCTCGAACAGCCGTGGCCAATGCTTCCCGCTCCCGCCCGGTTGCGATGAGAAAGGCAAGGAGATCAAGGAGGTCGCCCGAGTAGCGGCCATCGGACCGAGGGAAGCAAGTGGCTTCGCGTGATATAGCTTCCCTCGATCCATCCTCACTTGAGCGGTTCCGGACAGAGCTGATCGAGGCGGGTTTTGAGCCTAGAGATGAGGATCTCAGAATCTGGATTGGACCAATTGCTGATGATCTGAAAGGTTTAACCTCAGCGACAAGGATGACCGTAGTTTTCCACGACGGTTGGCCATTCCGCCATCCTAGTCTTTTAGTTGAAGGACTTGATGAGGTACACGTTAATGCAGAAGGCGAGGTGTGCTTATGGCAGGTAGGCGATTGCTCGGGCGAGTGGCTTACTCTCAGGGGGTACTTCAAACGGATCGCGGAGTGGGCAAGGCGAGTTAGGGAAGACTTCCAACCCGAGGACTTCGTCCTCGATTCTCATCTTTATTTGGCTTTGGTGCATGAATTGGTGTTTTTTTCGGTTGATCGGTTGAATAAAAACAGGCTCCTCAGTAGATTGAGCACGACTTTCGCCAAAAAACCCATGCTTTCTCGTCCAAGGAACCTGTCATGGCCAACCTATCGTCTTGCCCCTCTTCCGTCAAGCCTGGTCGCTCGCCTCGCCGTCGCTCCAACGTCGTGTACCGGGTACGTAATTGGGCCGACTATGAGGCCGGGCTGCAACAGCGCGGTAGTCTGACGGTGTGGTTCACGCCCCAGGCCGTCGAAGCTTGGTATTATCAAGGGCCGCCTCAGCGGGGGGCGCAATATACCTTTTCGGAGGTCGCCATCCAAACGGCGTTGACGCTGCGTCTTTTGTATCACTTGCCCCTACGCCAAACCGAGGGGTTTGTCGCTTCGGTGTTGGCCCTGATGGGCTTGGATCTGCGGGTGCCCGATCACACGACCCTGTCGCGCCGTCAGGCGGGTTTAGCCGTGGCGTGGCCGCCCCAGCGGGGAGACCAACCGATGCACTTGGTGGTGGATTCGACCGGGCTGAAAGTGTATGGCGAAGGCGAATGGAAGGTGCGTCAGCACGGCTGGAGCAAGCGGCGCACGTGGCGCAAATTGCACCTCGGGGTTAATGAAGCCACCGGCGAGATCGTCGCGCAGACCTTGACGACGAATAGCCACGATGATGCGGGGCAGGTGGAGCCGTTGCTGGCACAGATCGAGGCCCCCGTGGAGGCGTTGGGCGGCGATGGGGCCTATGACAAACGCAAGGTGTTCAAGGCGTTGGCCGCGCCCGAGCAGGGGGCACCTATTCATCCGATCATTCCGCCGCGCAAGGACGCCAAAATCGAGCAACATGGCAACACCAACGCCGAGCCGTTGCCCCGCGATGAGACGATTCGAGCCATCCGCAAACGGGGCCGTCGAGGTTGGAAACACGAGAGCGGCTATCATCGACGCTCGGTAGCCGAAACGCAGATAGGCCGCTACAAACAGATACTTGGTGACACCTTGCGCACCCGAACCCTAACCAACCAACAGACCGAAGCGCGGTTGGGCTGTGCCTTGCTCAACCGGATGCGGGCGTTGGCGAAACCTGAGTCCTATCCGCTAACCAAAAAAGCGTAAATCACACGCGAAAGAAGCCAACACGGCCCCGACCGGTTTTCATGCAACAAAGCCTCTTTATTTTAGTAAGATCCGGCCCAGCGTGATCGCCACGGTGAAGCTCAAGGAGTTGAAGCTTGAAAAGCACGAGAGGAAACTCGGTGTTATCTCAGCCACATGGAATAAGGATAACTCGGCAATCAAGATCGTTCCTGGTCTTAATGGCCGGATCGAAGGACGTTGGTATGAGGTTGGAGAAGTCAAAACACCCCCCAGGGAGCTCGATGATGTCCGGGAGCTGCTTAGCTCGAGTCAGCGGAATAATTTCGATCGTCGCTATCGGGCTATCGAGAAGCATGAAGAAAGCCGAATCTTTATGCTCATCTGGAATCGGGATCTTGGTCAGGAAGTGCTCGTGCTGATAGCGGAGAAGGGGGGAAAAGGAGTAGTGGCTGAGTCGATAGAGGTGGCGCTCACCGATTTGGAAATGCTGAAGCTCAGGGCGGGTTCTGATATCGAAGTACTTGCCGGGAAACGTGTTGTTATCTTTGGGCTCGGGGCAATTGGATCTAATGCTGCCCTCCGTCTCGCTGAGGCAGGCCTAGGACACTTGGTCGTTGTCGATGGGGAGCGTCTTCGGCCTGGAAACGTCGTGCGGCATGCCGCTGGCTCGTGGGCTGTCGGTAACACGAAAGTTTCCGCAGTCCACTTTCTTGCTCATGCTCGGGCACCCTGGACAGAGGTTGCCCGAGCGGAGAAGTCAACATGGAACCCTAACGAGATCGAAGGGCTTGTTGACACCACTGACTTCGTGGTAGAGGCGACCGGACTCGCTTCCTTCACCAACCTGCTATCGGTGCTCTGCGAGCAAAAGAATATACCGCTTGTATCGTCCGCTCTATACCGTGGTGGCTCTATCATGCGTGTGCGACGGCAGACGCCTAGTTCTTGTGCCATCTACAAACGCTCTTCTTGTTCACGTTATCCAGTGATTCCGGCGGGAAAAGAAACTCTTACTTTTGAACCAGGATGTTCATCGCCGGTCAACAATGCGTCGCCTGTAGCCGTCGCATCCGGCGCAGCACTAACAGCAGAGGTCGTAATAGATTTTCTCACTGGTCGCAACAATTACATAGAGGAAATAATTGACGTCTACCGCCCTCTTGAAAGTGCCCCCTTTGATAAGGTAGGGAGGGTTAATCTTTGAGTAGCATGATTGGGCTATGGCGCGTTTGGCTTACTGAGGCAGTTCGCGACGCACTTATTGTCGCAGCTCACCGCGGACATCCTAGAGAGACCGGCGGTGTTCTTATCGGCGTTCTTGCTTGGGGACGGCCTTGGGTGACTCACGCGAAGGAAATCTCCCCCCGTCGTAGTAGCAACACATATTTCGAACTCCCCTCAGGAGCTCGCAATCGTGCAGTGGTTCAGCTACGGAAGAAGGACAGCCGCTTGGGATATCTCGGCGACTGGCATTCACATCCTTGCGACGTTGACCCGAGCGGCGCGGATAGAGCCACTATGGCTAGATTAGCACTCAATGGGGACTGTCGGCACCCACTCTTGTTCATAGTCCGTCGGACGAGAGACAAGTACGAGATTGATCCCCGACAATGGACAGGAGCGTCACTGAGACGTCTTCGTATCATCGGAGCCGGACCTTTACCTGCATCCCAATCACCCCACGATTACGACGATTCTTTATCGAAAATCTAGGGGTGCCATCAATACTGAGTCACTCCCTGAGCCCTGAAGAATGGATATGTCGAGGAATAAACCTAGCCCGAGTGGTGCGCGCCTCTCGGGCGATGACTACCAGCACTTATTCACTTGGCTGAATACTCTTAGGCTGCTGCTTAAAGAAGATGGTGTAATAAAGGTTAGCTTCGAGGTTAAAGCTGGCAATGTCGACGATCTTGTAATACACCGCAGCAATGCGCCTTCTGTCTACAATCAGATCAAATTTGCGATGACCCAGAAACCATTGACACACAAATGGTTTACGACACCTTCCAGGCCTGGTACTCTCACTCCCCTGCAGCGTTTTTACGACAGCATGAAGACCCTTACGATCAACGGCGTGCCTCCAGAGATGGCCCTGCAAACAAACCGGTGGCCAGCTGCAGAGGATCCACTGCTGAAGCATGTCTGTGGTAGGTCGGGAAAGGTCGTGCCGCGGCTCACCGAGGCGACACCTAGATCAGCTTCTGGGAGAGTACGTGCCGAATGGGCAGAGCATCTTAAGGTCGGTGACGACGAACTCCTCCAGATGCTTGAACACCTTGAGATTCGTGCGGGTCGTGAAGGTTTGGACCAGCTACGCGATCAATGCACTTGGCGAATGCGCGCCGTGGGATTTCGAGGAGATCCAGAGGCCGTTGACATAGGAGTCAGCGAGATCCGACGGCTTATCGGTGAAGGCATCTGTGAACTCGACGCCGATGATCTAATGGAAATCGCTCATTCTAAGAGACTTCTGGGTAGTAAGAACCGGGCGACCCTCCTCATCCAGTCCTTGGAATCTGACCCTTGGCCGGAGGCTGCGACGGCCTATGTTGACTGGGTAGACCTCTTTGAGGGGAGCGACGCTTCATCACGCCGACAGCTTCGCCGACCTGATGAATGGAATTCCCAGATGAAGCCCGAACTTCATACGGCGGTCACTAAGATCAAACATCAACAGTATCGTGACGTCTTTCTGGCCGGGACGATACGGCTCTCAACCGGACTGATGGCGGGTTCCCTACTATCCGAGGTCACTGGCTTAAGTGTCTCGATCTGTGGTCGCGAAGGTGAATGGTCGAGCTATAGTGAGAAAGTCAACATGGAGGTCATCCGAGAAGAGATCGAAGTCGGAGCCGGCAGTGAAATCGCGATGGCCTTGAGTGTCAGTGCCCAGATCCGCGATGATGTACTTGAGTATGTTCATAGTGCGGAACTGCCGATTGACCGATTGATCGTTTACTCTCCGAGTTCAGGCGTCAGCCGCCAGTCAATTCCGGGACCGAAAGAGGGGCTTGGATTTGCTCACGAAATATCTGCCATGATGAGAACTGACACACGAAAAGTCCAGGGTATGGTCCATCTCTTCCAAGCTGGGCCATTACCTCTGTCGGTCATGGTCGGTCACCTCTGGAACCGGATGCCCATGACTCAACTTTACGATGACCTTGGGCCTGGGCACGGTTACGCGCCTACGTTCTTGATGGAGCGATAGGAGGCGATGGCTTTGATGTTTCGCAGAGGGCCACTAGCAATGGAAACGCCGCAGTCCGACATGCCCTGTGACGATCACGACAGCGCTCCCCATTCGTCAGCGGTCGGCGTATTGATGTCTGCGCGATAGATGACTTTGCCCTGAATCGCTCCGAACACCTCTTCCACGGTCTTTTTTTGCGTAATCGGTTGGATGCGTAAAACGGGGCGATTGTGATCTGTAACGATCCATTCTTCGCCAGTTTCTTCAATCTCGCGGAAGATGCGAAACATATTGGCTTTCAATTTACTCTTTGAAATGGAAGGCATTCTTCCTCCTAGTTCTTCCGAGGCTCTTTCTCTGGATTCATCCATGAAGGAAGAGGAGTCCCTGTAGCCTCCGCATACAAGGTCTCTGGTGCTATGTCGATCTCGTTGCCCCACGTCAAAACGCCAAGCTCCTTGTTGATAGCGAAGCTCCGGAAAAACTCAAGATTCCTGAATCGCTCAAATACACCTCGCCTCTGCAAATACTTTGCGAAATCAACGGTTCCGCGCTGGCCATCATCGAACTCTAGCTCAATTAAGTAGTCACTCTGATAGATCGCAGAAACAACGTCGTGTAGCATACAACGATCCTTACTCAATCAGGCTCCCCGGCTCGCGAACGAATCCGTACCGTTCCCGGCGAAATGACGCTGAAAGCAGAAAGTAGTTCACGGCCCCGGTGGATAATCGCAGCCGATACAATTCCCGCCTTCATTTTTGGAGACAATCCTGCCAAGCGAAAAAGTACAACTCCAGCGTGGATCTGTCCCATACGGAAAACGAGCTCGCCGAAGTCTTTATCCGCTGTAATCAGCAGGGCACTATTCTGATTGGCCCGATGCAGCACAGCATCGTCATCAATACTTGGATCCAACTCCGCAATGTATAGCACGGTGTGACCATCCTGCCGCAAGCGGTCAACGATGGGTTTATCCACACTTTCGTCCGCCAGCAGGTTCACGTACTCTGCTCAACAGTTGGATATACTACATCAGCTCGCAGAGCTTGAGCGGCAAAACTCAAGGCTGCCAGAACACCTTCCCTAGTCAAACGGGGATGCGCCTCAAGGATCTGGTCGATTGTCTCTTCTGCGGAGAGTTTCTCTAGGATCAACTCAACAGTAATGCGCGTTCCCGCGACGACAGGTTTGCCCATCATGACTGCGGGATCAGATTGAATAAGTTCAGTATCCATGTTTCATCTCCTTGTCGGATTTGGTCTCATGGCAAACGCTATGCTGTAAGTGCTCCGAATACGTCCTCAATTTCCAATCATCCAGCCGAAACCGCAAATTCTCGCTCATAAATTCATTATCTGATGTACATCAGCGACTGCCAGTACAGTTGGGAGCCGACGCGCAACCGCGCCCAATAGACCCCAGAGGCCACCGGACGCCCCTGGTCGTTGCGGGCATCCCACCCGGCTAGGTAGCGACCCATCCCCCGGCCGCCGGTCAGTTGGCGCACCAATTGGCCATCGACCCCGTAAATGGCCAAAACATAATCCGCCTCAACCGGCAGGATGAAGGGAATTCGCGTGAAGCTGTTGAACGGATTGGGGTAATTGGCCAACAGAGCGGCCTTGGCGGGGGTGGTTTGTGCCACCTCTTCCACGGCCGTGGGGACGACCGCGCCGGGCAAATATTGGGACAGAGCGGCACCGCTGATGATGTGGGCTTCCCCCGCGTTTTCGCGTTGATTGTCGGGGCCATCGCCGGCCATGCCGTTGGGGATCGCGTCCATCCGCCCGTCGCCATCCATATCGCCGCTGGCCCCCCAATAGGCCGAAAAATCGATCGGGTCGGGTGCCTCAATCCACACCACGGGTACTGCGGGGTCGGCCAAATCGATCTCGTGCGGCAGATCGGGGCCGCCGGCCAGCACCGCGAAACCGCCGGCAAAGCGCCGCTTGAGCGGCCCCTCGTCGCCGGGCACACCGACAAAAAGGTCGTCGTACCCGTCGCCGTGGATATCGCCGGCCGCTAAGGCGTCGCCCGTAATGGCATTGGGGCGGGCACCGTAGATAACAGTAATGTCGGCCGGCGGCGCAGCCATATCCAGCCGCTGTCCGCGCCGCTGGGGACCGCCGTACACCACGTACACCTCGCCGGCGTCGGTGCGGCTATTGCTCGGACCGTCGGCCCGGTACGCGCCGATGAATAGGTCTTGGATGCCATTGCCGTCGATATCGGCCAAGACGAATTCCTCGCCCAGCCGATCGGGCGAATCCCCGCCGCCATCGGCACCGTAAATGACGGTCAGATCGTCGGGTGGATCCCCGGCTAAATCAATGGCCGCGGGACGCTGGGGACCGCCGTACACCACGTACATTTCCCCGGCGTTTTCGCGCTGGTTTTCGGGGCCATCCCCAGCGCCGCCGGTGCGATGGTACGCATTGCGCAAGGTGCCGAAAGCCGCCGCGCCAATGGCGATGTCGTCGTACCCATCGCCGTCAAAGTCGCCAGTAGCCACGGTCGAACCGGCGTGGTCTAGGGCATCGATGCCGTAGATGATGCTCAAAGGGTGTTCCGCCGCCGTCAGATCGATAGTAGCACCCGAATCTAGCGGACCGTAGAGGACGTACACCCGTCCCGTCTCAACGGCCCCCGCCGCCCCCGAGGCCTGGTCGGCACCCACCACCGCATCCCGATGGCCATCGCCGTCGAAATCGCCGGCGGCCATCCACACCCCCAAGCGATTGTCGCGTTCAGCACCGATAACGGTGCTCACGCCCTCCGGCCAAGGTCGTTGCGCCAAATCCAAGCGCCCCCCTGCGGCCCGCAACCGAGCGATGAGTTCGGCCGAGAAAATATAGAGCTTGCCGGCGTTGGCGCGCTCGGGGGCATCGGCGTAAAAAGCGCCCACCAAAAGATCGGCGCGCCCGTCGCCCATGAGGTCGGCCACATGGGTCTTGATACCGAAAAGGTCGCGCCGGGCCTCGCCATATAGAGTGACCACATCGTCGGGGTCGGCGGCCAAGTCCAAGCCGCCCCCCGAGGGTATGGTGTTGAAGCAAATGGCCACTTCGCCGGCGTTGGAGCGATCATTGGCGGGGCCATCACCGGCCATGGCCGAAATCACCAGATCGTCGCGCCCGTCGCCATCGAGATCGCCGGCGGTAATAGGCGTGCCGAATTCAGCGTCATTGACATCGGGGTTGTACACTGTGAATTGGCCCGTCTGGGCGGTATCGGCCAGATCCCACACGTGGACTATTTGGGCCGCGACCGGGATGGCGATACAGCACAAGGCCGACGATAGGATAGCCACGTACTTCATAGAAATTCTCCGCGAAAAGCTTGGCGAATTACTGCATCTGCCAAAGTCAAAAGTTGAGTTGCCAAATAGCCTGTGAATCTGCGGTCCGTCACCGCTCCTATTCCGGCCTCTGTGACTGACTGTCGAGTTCATCCATCATGCAACCACATATCGCCTCGACTGTGTGGTCCACTTCAGCGTTTTGGCCGTCGAGTTCTGCATAAGGAATGCAGTGGCCTATGTCCGTGAGAGGCTTTCCGTCGATCTCTGCCTCAAACGAGAACCTTTCGCAGCCCGAATCGCCAGCTCAAGCGACCATAAGACGTTTTCCAGCATGAACTGGGCAAGGGGCAACATGAGACTTACATCGGCGTTCTGGAGCCCGCCGATGTAGCGATCCCGGTCTTCGCTGCTGATCACGATAGGCGGCAGGTTATTCTGAAATAAAGCATAGTTGGCAAGTAGCCGTGCGGTACGCCCGTTCCCATCATCGAATGGATGGATGCGGAGAAAACTCCAATGCGACTCAGCTAGGAACAACGGCAGAGGATAGGCATTCCGCTCTAGGTCGCGCCGAAAATCACGAGTCCACTCCTCCATTAATGGGGGCGTTTCCTCGGGCTCAGCGAATCGATGGAGTTCTCCGGTCGCCGTCCGCACGTGATTCGGCTGTGTCTTGTATTGGCCAGGAATAATGCGCTTCTGAGTCGGTTGGCCATCCGGAGTCTCTGCGTAGCTCCAGAATGGCTCTTTGAGGAGGACTTGGTTTAGCTGTCTTATATCGCTCTCCCCAATAATTCGTTCCTCTCCAGCGAGGGATCGCGTATAGTCGATCGCAACATCGTGCGCCTTCATCTCCTCGTAATCCCGCATCGGGTGCCCACCGGCCGTGCGACCGTGGATGAGCAGTAATTCGGTCTCGTGGTAGGTTAGCGTGTTGCCCTCGATGTGGTTGCTGTTGTAGTTCCATTCAAGTCTGAGTTTTCTCCAGAGCCGTTCGTCGTCAGCGCTTTTCATGCCTTCGCGTCGCTCGTGCCATTCCGCAATCGCCGCCTCTAAATCCGCTAGGCGTTCAAAGAGGCGAACGTGCTCAATGGTGAGGTTTGGGATGTCGATACCTAGTGAGCAGGATTCGGCAATCCAGCGGGCCATTCGCATTCGCGCCTCGTCGTCGGTCTCAAGCACAGAGCGCGCATTCGCGTCGAGCATGTACCGTCCGAGCTTGGGATGCTCGACGATAAGCCAATCCGCAGACTCGACTACCTCTACTATATCCCCAGTAATAGGACAGTTACGCCTCATAACTCCAACTCCTTCAGCTACCCTTCTAACTCGGGCTCGACCTCGGCAAGTTCAGTCCCAAGCTCCGCGATCCCCTTCTGCACGGCCTAGATTGCATACTGATTAGAATACGTATTTCTCCAGTCTCAGTCGAAAACCCCTACGCGAACAGCACCTATTGGGTGCGCTCGTTCTTGATCGTGCTGTTGGGATTGGAACCGGCGCAACTCTGAACTCGTAAGCCTCCCACAGCGCAGCTAGCGCAACAACACCATCCGCCGCACCAAAACCCCACTCGGCGTCGCCAAACGCACGATATAGACCCCACTCGCCAGATCGGCTCCGTCAAACCGCACCGCATGGCTTCCGGCGTCCAACACCTCGTCAACCACCACGTCCAACCGCTGCCCTAAGAGATCGAAAATCTCCAACCGTACCGCCATGCGCCCGGGGAGCACAAAGCGGATCTGCGCCATCGGGTTAAAGGGATTGGGATAGGGCGGGTACAGAACAGCCGGACCGAGCAACGGCTCTATGCGCGACTTAGCCGCCTTTGCAGTACCCGTGGGACGAGACACCCCCGGTCCCTCGAAATCAATCCAGTTAATATTGAACAAACCGTCATCCCCCGGATTGCGCCGGAAGATGAAAAACAACTCGTGGGTGCCGCCTGGATTCGCAAGGGGTGCCGCCAAGTCGGTATAGACCTGCCAGTCGCCCGTACTGCCCACGCGCACCGTGCTAATCGGAGGCCCCCTCAGCGAATCAACGCGCACTTCGATGCGTCCCCCTATCCCGGCCGAAGCCACCCGATAGTTGAGCGACTCAATGCCCTGCAGATTCATTGGCGCAAAGGAAATCCAATCGCCGTGGGCGATAAAGCCGATATTCTGCCCGCCACCGGCCTCATCTCCGGTCATTTCTAATCGTACTCCGCTCTGGCGCGTATAGTGCTCGGCTTGCTTGCGCTTAGGTTGCAGAATGTGGCCCGTCCTACCAGTCAAGGGTGCCACCGACTCCATACCTCGGTCTGTATAGCGCGCCTCGATGGTATAAAACAAATCGTCGCCATCGCCGCCGTGCCCGGCCTCGGTCTGGAAGCTACCACTGCAAGCGCCGTATTCCTCAAGGGGGTGGCTGTGTTCGTCGTGGCCGATAAAAGCCTGCAATACCACCCGGGCGCAGTCGGCGGTCCCGTCCTCTGGGTCAAAGACTTGGATTTCAAAATCGACGATTTCTCCCCAGCTAAAGAAACCGCCGTCCGGGGGCTGCACGATCTCCACTTGGGGGACGGTATTGCCGACTGAGATAGGCACTTGCGCCACGCCTTGGTTGCCCTCGGCGTCAGAGACCGTTAGCTGGGCAATATAGTCGCCGCTTACTTGGTAGGTGAAGACGACCTCGGGCCCCGTCGCGTCAATCTCGCCGTCGCCGGTAAAATCCCAGGCAAAGTCTAGCACCGACCCCGGATCGGGATCAAAGGAATTGTGGCCCGAGAAATGCACTTCTAGCGGCGCAGCACCATTAGTGGGCGCAGCTTCAATGCGGGCCACCGGTGCTCGCGTACCCCGCACATAGTCAATCCGCACCACGCGGGCGTCGTCGTTGTCGCCCCAGAAGCCGCTGCCCCACTCCAACACGTACAGCGAGCCATCGGGGCCGAACTGCATGGAAATGGGCCGAATGAATTCCATACCGTCCAAAAAGGGATTGATTTTGAGGATGTTCCCGTCCTCGTCCAGCTTGACCTCTTTAATCCAATTGCTGGCCCACTCGTACATAAAGAGCGTGCCGTTGTAATACGCCGGCAGCTTCTTGCTACCCGCCGCGGCATCGTAGTAATACACCGGCCCAGCCAGCGCCGTGCGGCCGCCATCGGCAATGATCTCGGGAAACGAGGACGAGGTGCCATACGGATACCAGACCCACGCCGCCTGCGCCGGAGGCAGCGATTGCAGACCCGTGTTGTTGGGCGACAGGTTCCTCGGTGCCCCGCAATCGGCCGCGGTCACTCCTGAAGCGTACTCGATGCCGCCGAGGATATGCTGCATAAACTGGGGCTCGCCGTAGCTTGCGCGGGTGTGACCGCCGCCGGTGTACCAGGAGCGGCCGCCGTCGTAGTCGTGGCACCAGGCGATGGGGTGGTCAAAACCGTGATTGCCGCCGTTGTAGCTGCCTTCGTCCAGCGTGGCCAAGATGTGGACCTGCCCGCGAGGATTGCGGCGGTAATTGTACCACTCGTCGCGCCGCTGCCAGCGGGCGGACAAATGGTCCGTGGCCGGATGAACCTGGTCGGCTACTTGGATCTGAGCCTGTTGGATGGCCGGATGACTGTCGAAATAGGCCCCCACCAAGTCGCCATACCAAGCCCAGTCGTACTCGGTATCAGCCGCGGAGTGAATGCCTACAAAACCGCCGCCGCCGCGAATGTAGCGTTCGAAAGCCCGCTCTTGGTCCGCGGCCAGTACATCGCCGGTAGTGTTGAGGAAAATTACCGCCCGATACGGTGCCAAGCCCTCGTCGGTGAAACGCCCCGTGTCCTTGGTAGCCTCGACGGCAAAACCGTTTTTCCGCCCCAAGGCTTGGATGGCGGCAATGCCGTCGGCAATGGAATCGTGGCGGAAACCGGCGGTTTTGGTAAACACTAGGACGGTTACATGCTGGTCGTCAAAGGGTCCCGCAAGGGCGCTAAAGGCGACGAGCAACAGCGCAAAAGGCCAACGTATGGTCTTCAAAACATCCGAATCCTATTTCCGGTCATGCCCGTAAACCCATCGACGACCATCCAGAATCCCCCGGCGACGAACTGCCCCAGCACCATGCCGAGGAAAAACCACCGCGTCGCCTTGTAGCCATTCGGCCCGGTGTACTTCAGCACGAGTGCCTTGACCAGCCACGCGAGGAAGATGCTGAACCAGACGCTGTTGAGGATCCAAGTGCCGCTGGCCAGATAGCCCAGTGGATGGAAGGGCCACCACAAAAGGTGGTGCCGCGCCCAGATCAACAGCGCCATAATCGCCGCGCCGACTCCATTCCACAGCCAGCCATCCCAATTGGGGCCAGTCGGATTGAGCGCAAAGTTTTGCGCGACGCGAAACGGCTCCTTGGCAAACCACGCCCACGAGCCGTGGTAGTTGTTCGCGCCGTAGTGGTAGCTCAGCACGAGGATCGTGCAAACCCCGCCCACCAGGCCAATGGCCATGGCCAGCCCGATCATCGCGAGGATGCGGTGCTTGTAGCGGCTCAGGCCGTGCAACATGCGAATGCCATTGGCGCAGGGGGCCATCATAAAAACCAGCAGATCGCCGGCCCAAGCGAGGGTCATGCCCGTAGCCAGCACCCCAGCCACCCCGAGGGACGAGGAGCCAACGCTGGAAATGAGAAAGCCGCAGCCCGACATGCCCTGGACGGCAGCGGCCAAACCGGCTTCGACGATCATCCGCGTCAGAGCCAAAAAGATGACAAACGCCCCGAACAGATAGACGAAAACCGCCCACAGCGGCAGGCCGGAGCGCCACAGCCACAGCGACATAACCGCCAAGCCCAGCGCAACCCCGAGGACCGCCGTGCGATACGACAGCAACTCCTCGCCATCGGACCGCCCCTCCCGCCGCCAAAGGTGCTGCACCACGTGCCACATGTGGACGCGCGCCGTCCACAGCCCCAAAATCACCATGACGATCATCGCGCCCATGGTCTGATGGCTCAGCAGGCCCATGGTCGGCCCATCAAAGGTGTGGCTGAAGATGTCGAGGTTTTCAGTACTCAAGATGCCGATACGGGTGAAGATCACCTCCTCGGCTTTGACCAATAAATAGAAGAACCACAGACTGAAGGTGATATTGGCGTTGACCAGATAGGCCAGTCCCATCCACATGCAGTCGAAGCGCAGGTAAAACCGCACGGCGTCGTGGGCCAGCGGCAGTGAGTACGCAAAGTTGATGCGGCCGATAAACTCGTAGTAGTGGCTCAAGGCATTAACCCCGTGCAGGACAAACGGCACGGCCAGCCCCAGCCACATCGAGGGATTCTTCAGGAAGGGTTTGATTCGCGCAGGCGTCGCTTCGTCCTCGACCATGCCCAGCGGCACCTGCGTCAGCGGGTAGAGCAGTCGCTCGTGGTCCATCCACTGCCGCCGCAAGATGACCATCGCGCATACGACGACCACGTAGAACGCAGCCATAAACAGAAACCACCACAAAAGCGGCTCCACCCAAACGCCCCAAGGGATCGCCGCGCCCTCCGGCAGGCCCTCGTAAAAACCTTGAATGGCCTGGGCATCGTAGGGAATGAGCCAAGTGGGGACATGCGGGAGCAGCAGCTCCTCCCAGTTGTTTTCCGGGCTGGCAAAGTAGAAGATGCCGGTCAGAATCGGCACGGCAATGCTGATAAACCCTCGCGCGGCAATGGCGGTGGTAATCATCATCATCACCGCGATACTCAACAATTCGGCGCGGCTGAAAAGCCAGTCCTGCCGCACCAGGCCGAGCAGCGGCTGCACGAAGGCAACGAGCAAAAAGAGCAAGAAAAAGGCGGCTGGCGTCGAGGAATTCAGCCCGAGCTGGGTGCCGTTGAGGACGAATTCCCCGTACGGCAGGCCCACGGCAATCGCGCCGCACAGCACGGCCCCCACGAGCATGGCGCGCACGCTGATTCCGGCGCGGTCTGCGGGTTTTTTCGAGGCGTCCATTTGCCAAATTCCCTTGCCAAACTTTCGGATTCTAACTGCCGTTTAAGTATGTCTCTTGGCCGTCTCCGTGTCCACTTTGGCCCCCAATTGCGGTTAGTCGTCAAAACAAGCAGCCACACGTGCGCGTCTCTTCCCTCGACGGCCGCCTAATCGCCGAGTCGGGAATGTCGAACTACAAACCGATCCTAAAGACGCGGTCGTCCAGAAGTACGCTCACGTCGTATATTAGCTCAGGGTCTATGTAGCACTAAACGCGATAGATCGGAAGTATCAAACGAAAGGAAAAACGTGAAGATCAACTACTTTGAAGATACGGACACCGCTTTTATCGAGTTCACTTCGGAACGTGTCGCTGAGACTCGGGAATTGTGCGAGAACATCCATATAGACCTCGACAAGCATGGCAACCTCGTCTCCATGAAGGTTGAGCACGCCAAGAAGAGTGCCAACATCCTAGAGCTCACCTTCGAGCGTCAAGAAAAACGCCCCGATCAATCGGTCTAAAGCCAGCACGTCCCGAACCTGTGGGCGGGAGGACGTGAGACATCTAACGATAGTATTGCTGTCTTGTGATTTGCTCCTCGAGACGCCGACATGATCGAGTTCGCCGTCCGCGTCGAGCCGTCTGAAGCATGGGCCGGCGGCGGGACCACGTATTGCGAAATGTCCGTTGCCTTCATTCGACTCACGTAGATCTGCGAATTCAAGAGTACAAAGGCTCTAATTCACGCTCGATCAATTCACTCTGTTGAGGACGTTTTTTCTTTACTCTTTGAATTATCTCGCCGTTTGAGACCGCCTCAACAAACTCCTGAGTGTGAAATTTTTCTTTCGGGAAAAAGCGCAACGTTCTCGTACATTGGGAGCTAGCACAACCTCGGGGAACGCCCAAGTTTTTATCTACTAACTGGAAAGCCTCTGTATGCGTTTTACCCTCCACTTTCATAAGTTGAACAACGGGGATTAGATAATCTTTCACTAGCTCATACTCTTTCTCATACTTTTTTTTAATCCTCACGCCCTTCATTCTCGTTCTATCTTTTTTTTCTGCCCCTTTACCTTTATCCCCATCGTCTGGTGATTCCAGTAGTTCAGGCAATAGGTCGGCGGCTCGCGCCTCACGCTGCAACAGGGACATTGCTTTATTTTTTGCGCTGTTGAATATCAACTGCTTGTCGATAGGCCGGTTCTTCAGTTCGTCTAACTCGTCTTTCCAGCCGGTCAATTCCGACCTGAGACCGCCTTCCCAATCGACAAGCATACGGCTTTTCTGCACCCAGTTCTCCGGGCGCTCCGTCTCTGACAAGTCGGCGATATGTCTTTCAAACAGTGTCTCCAATCCCTCTTCATCGGTCAATTCCGTTTCCCGCTGCTTAATTTTCTCAAGCAGTTCGAGTTGACGGTCACCGCTGGCACCAGTAACACTCCGCCGTTCTTGCTCAAGCAGCTCTTTGAGCAAGCCAGCCAAGCGATTCGCCAGTTCGTCGTTCAGTTCGGGGTAATCATGGGACAACATTCCGTCCTCCGGGGGGTAAATGTCAATCAACTCGTCCAGTGGTTTAGTAACAGGCAAATGCGCTTGTATATGAGCATCAATGTGGCACAGGTCGCACACCAACTCATGGTCGTCGCCGCAGTGATTTTCAAACTGCCAGCGTTTCCAAGCCCGCCATTTGCCGCAACGGTTGCAGTCTTTGCCAAAGTCGTCGCCGCATCCCCGGCAATGATGGCTGGTGGCGGGAGATACAGTTTCGCACTGTGGACACCAGACAACCGGGGCCTCGCCCGGCGATTCTATTCCGCGCGGTTCCAAAGACCATTTCCGCTGTTCCTCGGGTAAACCGTGTTTTTCTGAATTAGCGGCCAAGTCCAGAATTAGGCAGTCGCCGCCGTCTTTCGGGCGCAAGCCGCGTCCTACCATCTGCAAGTACAGGGCCAAGCTCATAGTAGGCCGGGCAATTACGATACAGGATGCGTCGGGCAGGTCAAATCCCTCGGTTGCGACGACCACATTGACCAGCACTTTGAGAATCCCTTCTCTGAAACCGGCTATCGCTTTATTGCGCTCTTCGCTACTGGTATCGCCCAAGATAACCGCAGCCGGTATGCCGGCGTCGTTAAAAACGCTGGCTAGGTTACGAGCGTGATCCACTGAAACGGCATAGGCGATGGTTGGCCGGTCGCCGAAGTCCTTTTGCCAGAAATTTAGTACCCCCGCCGTCATTACGTCCGAGCGATTGGCCAGTTTAATGCCCCACTCAGTGTAATCTCCGGTGCGGTCAACTTCGCCGCCGATTATGCGCTGTTCCGGGGGCGGCAGTAGGGTCTGGGCATCGCATAGCCAATCAGCCGCCTGCAAATCGGCGACCTGCGGCCCACAGAGCAACTCGTCAAACAGATGGTCAAATCCCTCTTTTTCTGATAGCCGCCAAGGGGTAGCGGTCATGCCTATAATACGGCCGGGCCATTGCTTCATCGCCCGCTCCCAACCCTCAGCGGCAGCGTGGTGCGCTTCGTCAATCACCATTAGGTCATCGGCGTTATATCCGTGCCAAACTTCCATGCTGGCGGTGCGCCGACTCACGGTTTGCGCCATCAAAATGACGGCACCGCCGCTCATCGCTGGCGCATCGGTTCCCGGCGTCCATTTCACGTCCGTCATGGCCGAAATGTGGGCCTCGGTTAGCATCCGACAAGTCTGCTCGGCAAGTTCCCGGCGGTGCGTCAGCCAAACCGCCTTGCGCCCGCCCGTGAGCCAGTCGGCCAGCAGCGCTCCGGCGATAATGGTTTTGCCGCCACCAGTGGGCAACTGCATCATCACCCGCGCTTTGGTGTCGGCGGCCAGAGCGGTCTGAACCTGCTGTAGCAAGTCTCGCTGGTAGGGACGCAGTTTAATCATGACGGCCTAAAATGCCTCTGGAACTGTCATTGTATAGGTTGAAATCGAAATCAGGTCTTCGATCGTCAGGCGGTACATTAAGCAGACGCATTATGTCGATAATCATCATTTTGAATCTAAATAATAACTTATCTGGTGAACCATATAAATCAGACTGTTCCATCATCTTCTCTAGCTTAGACAAATACTCTGAGGAAACAGCAAACCCAAGCGATATGTTTGCATTTTTAACTTGTATTGCCGCTATTTTCTTTTTCATTTCCTCTCTCGATAGCCCCCCAGGACAGCCTCTGCCAATAAATAGCTCTATTTCTGGAACAGCGTTGTGCATATAGATATTTCGGTAATAATGCACAGCAGAAAGCATCGCCGCTTGCGGGAGATCAGCATAAGCAGGCTGCATCTCAAGGATGATGAGCTTCTGATCATGTGTTAAACCACAAAGACAAGTCTCATCTAAAAATTTATCTGTCTCCCTCTTCTTACGTAAACACTTCTCCTTCTGTCTCTCCTCACGGAGGTACTTATTCTTCTCCCTCTCCTTTTGAACAGAAAATGAATAGGTTCTATCTCTCTTCTTTTTCTTATAGTCTTCTGACAATTTCTCTATATCTATGACAGGAAACTCTGAATTTTTACGTGGAGTTTCTCCATTAGCATACACTAAAAATCGAACAAAATAGTCCAACGAGGATCGCAACTCAGACAGACCTTGGCCTACTTTTTTTCCAATGAGACACAAATTCTCGTACTCGTCCGGGTATGAGCTACTGAAATCAGACAACCCGATAAGAAATTCATCAACCGTAAGGTCTCCTGCTTTATCCACAATTTTGGCGATTACTTCCTCGCTCAACTGCTCTATTTCATCAATGAGTACGCCTACAGACTTCAGTTGTACTCGTATGCTTAAGTACTGTTTTAGCATCGCTTTCGTATTATCCATCGTTCCTCCAAAGGTTCACTTTTTGATCTTCACTTTATCCGACAACTCAGCCTGCTGTATCTTACGCGGCAGGAGCGAGACGACGGCAGCCGAGGACAAGCCCCGAGGCCAATTGTGTGGCATATACCAAGAGAGGCGACTTATCTAGTGGAACGGATCAACTGTATGTCCTCAAGTATGTCCTCAAGATCGTCATCTACCACAAGGATTAGCTGGTCATCCCACACGATGAGTCGATTGTCATAGGTGATGTAGGGCTGTATTAGAGTTCTTGTGCCATCCTCTTCCTCCCGTCCTTCCTCCCATTGGTCGTAGTGGATATGCCCTCGCCCATTGTCCGATTGGATACGGATACGCCCCCAAGATCCAAGAGAGCGTCTTCGTGGGGCAGTCTCCATCAGACAGGCAACATAGTCGTCTATGCCGAGATCCAAGGTTTCTATGCAGATGGACTCAGGCTCGTCCCACCCCTCCAGTCGGATCGTTTTTTCGTAATAGTTGAGCTCGTCGGCGACTCCATCGCGGAGCGTTATGATAAGTGAGTCCACGTATATACCCCCGAATCTACTCTCAGTTCGCAGCCACGTTCCGACCAAGCTACCTCCGGGCTGATCCGCAGCAACCTTGGCTATAGGGACATCGGGCTGTATAGGGATGGACCGGCCACAAGCGGACAGCAGGGTGAATAGGGCGAGAGGGATGACAGCGTGAATCATGGAATATCTCCTTACTTGTTTAGGGTGAAAGAATGGCTAGGCATGGGGAAACCAGCCGCCGCGCAAATACCCAACAGTACGATCGTAGGTGATTTTTCTCTCCGTCGTCATTTCGCCAATCCCTTCTGCCGACCAAGGCGTAGAGTGCGTTTCTGATCCGTCGGCCGTGAGGGATAGGCGGTGATGACATGCTCGCCGAGCATCACGACCTTGCAATTCGCTAGGCGTTCCAGCTTTTGGATCTCCCGCTTGCGGATGTCGATCTCGCGGGCAACATCCCGCTTGAGCAAAATCCAAGTCTCGTCGTCAACCTGCGTCCCCAACTCGATAATGAGCGGAATATCCCTTTCGCGAATAGCCCGCTGCTGCATGCGCATCTCGGCGTGGCGAGTATAGCTAATGTCGATCATTGGTCGTCGCCTCCTTTTTCGATTTCGGAGTTGGTCTC
Source organism: Candidatus Latescibacterota bacterium (assembly GCA_965261395.1). Taxonomy (GTDB): domain Bacteria; phylum Latescibacterota; class UBA2968; order UBA8231; family UBA8231. The sequence goes on along the minus strand of OZ253462.1, from coordinate 6,212,982 downwards.
TTGAGAGTCCTCCTCCTCTATGTCCTTTGAGTCGCCTTCTGGGTACGTGATAGTGTCGCTTAAGGAAGTAATGCGGTCCCTCTCCTCTTTGATGAGCATTTCTAAGCGGCTCTGTTCCTCCCTGTGTTTCTCCTGTAAGTGGCTCAGTTCCTTCCAGAGCTTATCCCGCTTATTGAACTCCTTCAAGCCCTCCTTGAACTCCTCCTCGGAAACGCCTTCTGGATGGGTTTCTGCCCTCCCCATTTCTTCTATTTCTTTTATTTTCTCGTCTTTCTCCTTTATCTCTTTTTTCAGATCCTTCATCCCCTTCTCCAGATCCTCTATCTTCTTCTTCTGATCCTTGACGGAGCTAGAGTCGTTGGCTATGCGGTCGAGTTCGTCGCGGCAGAGGTCGTATCCGGGGAACTTTAACGGAGATCCGAAACGGAGATCGCCACTGTCCACATCGACGACGCCGGTTATGTCGAGTTCGGCTTTCAACTTGCGCAAATAGCTGGCGAATGGGTTGTCTGTGGAGGGATCGAGATCATACGTCACACAGCCTAACAAATGCTCGCCGAACAGATTGGCCTTGTCGTTGATCTTGTCGATGGAATCCTCTTCTGCCTCGATATCATTGTCATCGACTGTCACGGCAAATGGGAAGTGGTTCTCACGCCAAAACCCGTCGATCTCCTCTAAACGATCAATACCTTCTTTTAACTCTTTCAATTTCTCGCGTCGCCAAGCGAGACTTCCCTCAGCCAGAAGCGCAAAGAAGAGCGGTGCCATGTTGATGATTTCAGTGGCACTGACGCCATATCGGCGTTTGATGAGGTCGTAGGCAAGCCGGACCTTCGGCATGATCTGCGCGCCGATTTGGACGCGCTCGGGGTCGGAGTCGGGTGCCTTACCGGACTCATGAAGTGGTAACTCACCAGTGAGCAGACCTTCTTCGCCTTCTTTGACTCCGAGCGCCTTGGCCAAACGTTCCAGAGTGTCCTTTCGGGATTTTTGGCATTGCTGCGGTTCGTTTTCCAAGCGTTGGATCGTGCGCTTGTTGATTCCAGACCGTTCAGCAAGCTGGGGGCGGGTCAGGCCTTGCTTCTGGCGTAGGCTACGAAGGCTTTTAGGATCAATCTTCATGATGAAGCTCCTGTGAAGTTTAACGATTGACACTCATAATATAGCTGCTATGATAAATTTATCAAGAGACATATAAATAGTTATTTCCATAAAATATATGATCTAAAAATGAATTAATTGAATTAAAATGTCCTCTTTATGTCCTTTAATGTCCTCTTTGTGCCTCTTGGAATACTTACCGAGGCCCTGTCACAATACCCGGGCGACACAAACGCGGACATTATGATGCAGTGCGGTCCTCGCCCCTGTCATCACCGTGCTTCTGGATGCTAAGGCCAACCCAGCGGCGCGAACTCTGTTTGGTCGGGTTCCTTCGGACTAAGCAAGAAAAAGAGGCACTATAATTGAAAGAACTGAGCAGCGGGTGCTTGACATGTAGGGCGCTCTAAGCGACAGGCCGCATACATGGCCATAAAACAGTGGTTGCTTTGGCGACGCTCGCATTTTTTGTACTGCCGGGTCGGTCTAATTCGGGCTTGCTGCCGTTTGCGCCGTTGATGCAGCGGCCGGCCGGTGTGGATGTGGAGGCGTGGCTGCGCCAATGTGTGAACCGGGCGCAGCAGGTGCCGATGGATGAGATCCTCAAAGCCAATTATCTGGCCGATCTTGCGATTTTGAGCGGGTTGGTGTATAGATTAGAAACGATTATGGCCATCATCGCGGAGGAGACCATGTACGAATCTTCGGTAGTGCAGTATTTCACGGAAAAGGGCATTGAGCAGGGGGGGCGAGAATTTCTCCTCGAAGTGTTGGCCCTGCGCTTTGATGCGGACGCGGCCCAGCAGTTGGCCGGGCAGATTGGGGCCATTAGCGATGTGCAGCGCCTCAAGCAGTTGCATCGAGCGGCCTATACAGGTGCCCAGCCTCGAAGCCTTTAGGCACCTGTTAGACGCCGACGAGTAGAAGCGCTGCGTAACAAACGCAGCTTCAAACTTGGCAGGCCCCTATAACACCCCCCGATGCCCCCTGCGAATAGCCTCGCACAAGCGCATGGTATGCACGGCATCATCCAAGTTCGACCACGGCGTGCGATCCTCCAGAATGCAATCGACAAAGTGGACGACCTCGTTGAAGCCGGCCCCGCCCATTGCTTCGATCTCCTCGGCCTCTACGGTAAAGGGTTGGCCCTTGTCATAGCCCTCCACCTGCGGCCCTCGGGTCATATCCAGATAGATCGACAAATCCTCGCCGTGTACCTCGGCCCGCTGAATGCGGTAGCCCACACCGTAGTGGCTCATCATGGTGCCGAAGGTGCCCGTATCGAAACGCACCACGGCGTTGTGCCGGTGGCACCCAGGCCGCTCGCCGTCCTGCACCATCCCCTGCACCTCCACCGGAATGGCCGCTTCCTCAGCGCTACGGCCAGCCAGCCAGCGCAGCAGATCGACGTGGTGAATGGCGTCGCATATCACCGGATCGGGTGCTGCCGGCCCCAACAGGGTCACCGGCTTATTGTACGTGGCAGCGCAATGCACTGCGCCCCCGACCGCCTCGATGCGCTGCCGCACGGCTAGCACCTGGGGAAAGTAACGCCGGTTAAAAGACACCAGCGCCTTGCCTTGGCTTTGCTGAGCCGCCTGCGCCATTTGCTCGGTCTCAGCCGCGGTCATGCCCGGCGCTTTCTCCACCGAGGTGTGCAGCCCGCGCTCCAAGCAATCGAACACGATGGGCAGCAAGTGGCCGGGCATAGTGACCACGTACACCACGTCCGGCTGGCAGACATCGAGCATCTCCCGATAGTCGGCAAAGGCGCGTTCCGGCCCCCATTCGGTCTGGTTTTTGCGCCGCCGCTCCTCGTCCAGCTCGGCAATGCCCACCAAGCGCAGGCGTGGCTCGTCGGCAATCATGCGGAAGTGTGACTGAGCGTGACCGCCGCAGCCGATGACCGCTACTTTCAAATCTGCCATGGGATTTCCTTTCCAAGGGGTTGAGTTCCAAAGCCAAAAAATAATTGCCAATATACAGTGCTGCGTACTCCTATGCTCGTTCTTCGTTGACAAATTTGACAGGGGATTGTGGGGCCAGTATAGTGTTTCAACTCGGTTCACGACATTCCAAAGGATATGCTCATGCGCGTCATTGCCGTTGGCTGCGAATACTCAGGCGTCAGCACCCTCATCGAGCAGGTGCATCAATGGGGGCTGAGTCGCGGAATTAGCCACCATCTCGACGACCATTTTACCATCCCCGACGCCTATCACCTCAGCGACGAAGAGCAGCTAGCCATGCTGGCCATGCTGCCGGCCATCAAGGAGCGCTTCCAGCGCTTCCAGATCGTCTATCACGTGCGCTTGCTGCACCGCTATCGAGACATTTTGTTGGGCGGCTTCCACATCGAGGAAAAGGTGTACGGCCCCCAATACTACTACCCAGGCATCGACATCGACATCCGCGAATACGAACCAGACATGCCCGACGACACCATGCTCGTCTATTTGCACGCTACGCCTGCAACAATCCGCGCCCGCATGGCCGCAGCCCCACACCCGCACTCATTGGTCCCCGCCGAAGATGTTCCAGAAATACTAGATCGTTTCCAGCAAGAGGTGCAGGCCTCTTGGATCCACCGCAAATTCGCCATTGATACCACCGATCTAACGCCGACCCAGCTCCTCGAAACCTTCCTCAACCGCTCCATTCCCCACCTTAGCCCTGAAGACGCCGCCACGCGGCTTTTGACCCCCTAGTTGAAGCGAAAGAACTGGCCACCTAGCGCTGCACTAGCTCCACCGTCCAATACATCATGGCCCACGCGCATCGCCCGCCTTCAACCCCCGGGCGATATCCAAATTTTCGCGGAAACCCGGGTCATCCGGGGCCAAGCGCACCGCGCTGGCAAACGCCGCGGCGGCGACCGCAAAGTCCCGGCGCATCAGGTGCAGGTTGCCGAGGCTATTGTGCGCGTTGGCGTGAGTCGAATCCGCGGCGAGCGCTTGGGCAAAAAGCTGCTGGGCCGCGTCGAATTGCTCCTCGCGCAAATAGATGTTGCCCAAGTTCACATAGGCCGCCGCAAAGGTCGAGTCGAGCGCGAGGGCGCGGCGGTAGCGCGCCGCGGCCTTGTTGAATTGGCGACGTTGGCCGTAGAGCACGCCCAAGTCGTAGTGGCGGCGCGCGTCCTCGGCCTCGCTCAAGAGCGTAAACTCCAAGCTCTTGATCATCTTTTCCTCTTCTTCGAGGCGCGCAAATCGCTCCAACACCTCGCGGCCCTTTTGCCGCTCGCCTAAGCGCATATAGACCTGCCCTAAGTCGTAGTGGGGGCGCGCCCAAAACGGGCGCAGCGCAACGGCGCGCAGCAAAAGATCCTCGGCCTCTTCGTAGCGCCGCTCCTCCACATACATAGCACCCAAGTCCGCGTACGCGCCCGCTTGGGTCGTGTCCGCGTGAATCGCATGAGTAAATGCCGTTTTCGCTGCTTCGCGCGCGCCGCGCTTGACGTGGACTTGGCCGAGATGGTACCAAAGTTCATAGTGCGTCGAATCTACCTGCAAGGCGCGCTCGTACAGGGCGGCGGCCTCTTGGTAGGCGCCTTGCCGGATGTGCAGCAGGCCCAAGGCATTGTAGGCGGAAATGTGCCCGGGATCGCTTTCCAATGCCTTGCGGAGCGGCGCGTAGGCCGCTTCGTACTTTTTTTGCCGGATGTACACAGCACCGAGCTGGTAGTACGCGTCCGCGTAGTTGGGCTTGAGTGCTATGGCTTTTTGGTACGCGGCCTCAGCTTGGTCGAGGGCATCGGTCAAAAAATAGGCATTGGCCAGATTGTAATGGACTTGGGGTGCATTGGGCATCTGCGCGGCCGCTTGCTTGTACGCGGCAATGGCTGCGTGGAAATGCCCGCCTTGGGCGTGTTCAAGCCCCTGCTGGAAATACGCGCGCCCGGTAGCCGAGGGCGGCTCCGGCTCTTGGCAGCCGATGAGCAGCAGCGCTAGACACGAGGCCCTAATCATCGCGGTTCCTCCGCGATCAACACTTGTCCAGCCAGCACTCCCTCGAACCGCTGCACCTTGCCGCTGGGCCAGCGAATCTCCACTTCGTCGGCCTGCGTGCTGGCACCGAGGCCAAAAAAGACGCGCGGGTCGTGGCTCGACAGATAGCTGCCGCCGCGACGCACCTCCCGCACTTGCACCCGAGGCCCGGTGCGCACGCGGATGCGAGCGCCAACACCGTCGCGGTTGCTCTCCACGCCTACCGTGCGAACGGCCAAGTAGTTGCGCGCGCCGCCCATGTCGTTGCGCAGGAGCGAGGGACGCGCATTGATGTGGGCCACCGCAATATCGAGGTCGCCATCGTTGTCGCAATCGCCCAAGGCCACCCCTCGGCTTGACTGCACAGCACCAAGCCCGGCCGCGGTGCTGACCTCGGCAAACCCAGCAGCACCGTCGTTTCTGAACAACTGATTGGGCTGTGCGTACGTGGTCTCGGCGAACAGTTCTACGTTGTCGTCGATGTGGCCATTGGCCACAAAGAGATCCTCGTCGCCATCGAGATCCCAGTCGAAAAAAGCCGTGCCCCAAGACAGGTACGCCAGCGAGGGCTTGCCCAATTTGGCGTCCGTCGTCCGGTCGCGGAAAAACCCCTCGCCCTCGTTGTGGTACAAAGTATTGGTCTCCAAGTAAAAATTGGTCACGAAAAAATCAAAGGCCCCGTCGTTGTCGTAGTCGCCCGCGGCCACGCCCATGCCGGCTTCGGATTGACCCTGCCTATTGTGGGAAACCCCGGCGAGCAAACCCACTTCCGCGAAATGGCCGCCCTCATTCTGGTAGAGCAAATTGGGCGTGCCATCGCCCGCGGCGAACAGGTCCAAGTCGCCGTCGAGATCCCAATCGGCAAAAGCCGCGCCCAGTTCCCGCGCCCGGCCCGCAGCAAAGCCCACTTCCGCGCCGACCTCGGCGAAGCGGCCGCCGTCGTTGCGGTAGAAAGCATCCGCTTCGGGCGCATAGGTCCACGGCGCGCAATAGACCCGGACGCTATCTTGGCGGAAACAGGCGCGCTCCGGGTCGGCGCGGAAGTCTAGATAATTGGCCACATACAAATCCAAGTCGCCGTCGAGATCCCAGTCGCCGAAGGCCGCGCCCGTGCCGAAGCCCTCGTCGCCCACGCCGGCTGTGGCCGTGACATCGGCAAAGCGGCCATCGCCTTGGTTGCGGTAGAAGATGTTCGCGCCGTAGCAGGTGATGTACAGGTCTGCATCGCCGTCGTTGTCGTAGTCAGCGGCCACCGCGCCCATGCCGCACCCGGAATTTTCCACGCCAGCAGCTTGCGTCCGCTCGGCAAAACGGCCATTTCCTTCGTTGTGGTAGAGTGCGGCCGGGGCGGCGACATTGACCCAATACAGGTCGAGCCAACCGTCGTCGTCATAGTCAAAAAAGGCCACACCTGACCCCATCGTCTCGGGCAATTGCTTCTGTCCCCTAGCCCCGTTGCGGTGCTCGAATTCAATGCCAGCCGCCGCGGCCACATCCACGTACCGAGGTTGAGCGGTCGCGCGCCCTGCCCACAGGCCAATCAGCAGCGCAAAAACCCAGCGCATTTGTCCATCCTGTCCATCCATGTGTTATTTTTAATCGCCCAAGATACCGACTCGGCAAACGACCTACAAGGCGGTAGAAAAAGCATCCATGCGTCCAACAAGTCCCTATCTGCGCCTCGGCCTGTTGGGGCTAGCTGCCCTAATCGGGGTGAGTGCCTTTACCTTCCACTACGGAGAGGGGCTGTCCTATTTCAGCACGAATCCGGATGCGTGTGCCAACTGCCACATCATGCGGCCCCAGCTAGATTCCTAAAAGCCATCGTCCTTTTGGCCTTAGTGGCTTTGGCCAGCGCACTTGTCACCGGACTGTTGGTCAACATATACGAACGCAAGGCCGAAGCGCGGCGCGGCCCGGTGCGCCTCGTCGCGGTCGGGGAAGACGACACCGACCCGGCCCATTGGGGCATCAACTGGCCGCGGCAATACGACAGCTATAAGCGCACGGCTGAGGCGACTCGCACGCGCTTCGGCGGCCACGGCGGCAGCGAGGCCCTGCCCGCGCAGAAGATCGAACGCGACCCCTGGCTTCGGCGGATGTTCCTCGGGTACGCCTTCTCAATCGACTACCGCGACCGGCGCGGCCACGCCTACATGCTCTACGACCAAGAGCAAACCGAGCGACAATCCAAGCCCCAGTCCGGCTCCTGCCTGCACTGCCACGCCTCCATCATGCCCCTCTATCGGCAGCTCGGCGACGGCGACGCCACTGCGGGCTTTGAGCAATCCTACGCCTATTCCTATCGCGAGCTAAACCAGATGTTGCACGACACCGGACACGCCCATCCGGTATCGTGCGTCGATTGCCACGACCCGGCGACCATGCAACTGCGCATCACCCGGCCCGGGTTTATCCAAGGCATCCAAATGCTGGCCGCGTCCGACGCCCCGGTCCCGCACCTGCCGTCGCTAGAACGCTGGCGGCGGGGAAGCCGCGACCACCCCTACGACCCCAACGCGAGCGCGAGCCGCAACGAGATGCGCTCGTTCACCTGCGGCCAGTGCCACGTCGAATACTACTGCGGCAGCGGGGCGAAACTGACTTTTCCCTGGGGCAACGGGCTTAAGGTAGAGGAAATGGAAGCGTTTTGGGATGCCATGACCCTAGACGATGGGAGCGAGTTTTACGACTACGTCCACCAAGAGACGGGCGCGAAAGTCCTCAAGGCGCAACACCCGGAATTTGAACTCTGGAGCCAGGGCATCCACGCGCGTAGCGGCGTCTCCTGCGCTGACTGCCACATGCCCTATATGCGCGACGGAGCCGCCAAAATCTCCGATCACTGGGTGCGCAGCCCTCTGCTGAACATCAACCGCGCCTGTCAGGTCTGCCACTCTTTCTCCGAGGCTGAACTCGCCGCCCGAGCCGACGCGATCCAGCAGCGCAATTTCGGCCTCCTGCAACTAGCCGGTGCCGCGCTCATGGACCAACTCGACGCCATAGCCGCAGCCCGCGCGGCCGGTGCCGAAGACGAGGACCTAGCAGCGGCCCTAGCCCTGCAGCGCAAGGCGCAGTGGCGGCTCGATTTCGTGGCCGCGGAAAATTCCATGGGCTTTCACGCTCCGCAGGAGGCCGCCCGCATTCTCGGCGAAGCAGCCGATTACACCCGCCAAGGCCAGATCGCTGCTATCGAGTGGCTGGTCGAGGCGCAAAAACCTACGCTAAAGGACAAACCCTAGTGCCGCCCGAACTTCCGGGTTCGGTCTAGGCGAGTCTTGCACCAATGGTTGGCTTGTACTTCGGCTTACGGGCCGGGAAGGTCACTAATTTCTTACTCCCTCGGCTCTGGCACTTGAGGATGTCGTCGAATATGGCCTTCGGGTCATGGTTAAATTGCGCTGCGTACTCCTCGCGCAGTTTCCTCGTCTCCTCGACGATCGGGTCGCGCATCTTCAGGCCTCCATCAGTTCTTGTGGGGTACAGATTGTCGGCGGTTCATACCCTCTGTCCAGACACAGATGATGCAGAAGATAGACGACTTTCTTGGGCCGATAATTGGATCTATGTCAATTCATCCTGAAGGTGAAGGGCAGGCTGGCCCAGACCTTGATGGGCCTGTCGTTTTGCATCGCCGGCGTAAACTCCCACTGGAGAGCGGCGGCTTTGGCGACCTCGTGAAAAACCTTGGGACCCGTGATCTTGCCGATCTCTTCGACCTTGCCGTCTTTGCCGACTAGCACCATGACAAACACCTTGCCGGTGATGTTGTCCTCCTGAGCGGTAGCCGGATACTCCGGCTCTACTCTCTTGGTGAGCACGGGCTTCTTCTCCACCCGCCACAACTCGACGATCTCCTCCTCTTCTTCCAACTCGACTTCCTCAACCACCTCTTCCTTTAATCGAAAATCCAAAATTAGTATCTCTGTCTTCGCTGTAAGATTCCGCACCTCATCTGCGAAGAGGCGACCCAAACTCGGAGACCGACGGGCGAGATTTCCTCCAACTGGACCGCTTATTGTTACCATCTCAGTTTCTATTGGCAAGTCGTCGTGCGCAAAGAAGATGACTAAGCAGACAACATCCCTAACCGGCTCACGTAGCTGATTGCGAACAGAAAACGTATAAGACCCACTCAACTCACTGGCACTCCAAAAAAAATGACTGGCGACGACCCCTTCGGAGCTGCGGCCCCCGAGGTCTGCTAAAATCGAATGCTCGACCTTACTGGGTTTCGCTTGTGCAAGTGGCTTTGCAACTCCTGCCTCCTCAAGCAGCAACTTCAGATAGTTTGAGGGGATAGCGAAGTTCAGGTTCTGTCCACCTCTGAAGGTCGCCACTGAAACACCGATGACCTCACCCTTACCGTTGAGCACTGGACCGCCGCTGCTACCCGGAGAGATCGGAGCCGTAATCTGGAGCAGCTTGTCAGTGCCAACTTCGCGGATGCTGCTCACGACTCCTTGAGAAAACGTACCCTCCAATCCCTGTGGGTTACCTACAGCGTAAACAGGTTCGCCAACCTGCACGGCGTCGCTGTTACCAAGGGGTAGGACTGGTGAGCCAGCGGCGGCGATCTTGATTACTACCAGATCTCGTCTGGGATCAACTGCTGTGATGCCTTCAAGGTCGTGCTTTGTCTTCTGACCAATCAGCTTCGCGTACCCGCGCACCGCACCTTCGACAACATGCAGGTTGCTGGCGATCTCTCCGGCACCTACGAAAAAGCCGCTGCCAAGGGAGAGCGGCTGGCCGTTTGCGTCCTCCATGACCAACAGCACAGTGGAACCGAACGCCTTCTTGGCGATAGCCTGTGCAGTTTGGGCATCCGCCGAATTCGCTCCGATGAGTACGAGAACTGCATAGCACCGCAGCCAGTTTGTTGTAATCCGTTTCATCGCATGATCCTCTCTTGCCGCCTTCAACTTCCATTGGCCGGGTTGACCCAGATCGAGTGTCTGCGGCCTTCGCGGATCAACGCACACCCATGAAAACGAGATCTCTTTGGCTACGCTACGTCAGACTTGATGCAGGTTCGAGAAGTGTTCAACGGGAATTTGAACCTCTTTGCTCGCTTTCTGCCCATGTACATGGAGTTCGTTGAATCTCTTTTCTATATCTCTCAATACGAGACCTTCAAAGTACTGTTCGCCACAGTACGCGCATTGGAGACAGGGTACGTCATCCACAATGAGAAATTGGCCATTGTGCCGATAAATGTACTGGGTTTGACGAGACTGAAGTTCCTTATGACCACAAAAAGAACAGCCTGTTTTCATCAGGCACCTCTTTGATATGGGTTTTTGAATTTCGGTGGTATTGGAATATAAACGGTAATAATGACCACGCGATTGTCAATTTCGCCGCACACAATATGCAGAGGTTTACCCTGAGCTGTGAATCATATAGCAATCCTGAATGAGTTGAGAGCATTATTTAATTTTTCTATGTTATCCTGCGTTTGGTATGGCCCCCCTTTTTTAGGAGCATATCTATGCCTTCGGATACTTCTCTTACGGCGTTTATCGCCAGCAATCCCGATGCACGGGAATTGAAACGGGCGTTAGCGGTTCACAGGACGCAGTTGGGCTTCAAACAACGGGTGATTCAATCCATTCTCGGCGTACCGTCGAGCTTCATTAGCACGTGGAAGAAACGCTATCAGGCCGAGGGCGTGGACGGTTTGCGCTTGGCTTATACCGGGTCGCAGCCTTTTTTGTCGGCCGATCAATGTGCACAAATCCACGCGTGGTTAGCCACCCAACCGCCGCCTTCGGTCGCCGGGTTAGCCGCCTATATCCAAACCCAGTTTGGCGTGGTCTTTCGCTCGTCGCAAAGCTATTACGACCTACTTTCGCAGGCTCGCTATAGCTGGAAAAAGACGCAAGCCCGTAGGCCGAAAGCTGATCTGCAACAGGCGATGGACCAGCGAGAAGTCATTAAAAAAAACTAGCCGATCATAAAGCCGATCTTGAAGCCGGCCACGTCAGTGCCTTTTTCGTTGATGAGTCGCACCTGCACGGGGACGAAGCCTGTGGCTATGCTTGGGGACGCCAAGACCAACGGCTTGAGGTTTCCATTGAAAATGGCCGCCAACGACAAACCTATTATGGAGCCTTGGATGTGGTCAAGGGCACCTTCCTCATGCAAAGCTACCCGAAGGCCAACTCACAGCATACCGTGGACTTTGTACGCTACCTACAACAGCGTCGTCCCGGGCAAAAGTTGTTGATCTTTGGGGACGGCGTTTCCTATCATCACCAACGGGCCATGCGTGATTTTCTGCAAGCGCTCCAAGCCGATCGAGCACCCCACGAGTGGAAGATCGACGGTACGCGATTGGCCCCGTATGCACCGCAAGAAAATCCGGTCGAAGACCTCTGGTTAAAAGGCAAAACCTTTGTGCGCACCCATGCGTTATGGACCACCTGTTTTGAACAGATTAAAGACCTATTCGTCAAGGGAATTCGACAGAGCAGATACTTCCATTTCCCCAAGTTGAAACAATATGCAATATCTCTTAAATGATTTAGGATTGCTATAGATTGCCATAAGAGCGTCTCCAGAATTTGGCTATCTGCATTGTTTGGCTGATCATTTCGTCCATCTGTTCCGACGATAAATCAATGCCATGCCCATCTTTTACCACGTCGTAAAAGAAATCATCCATCTCGTTTTTTGCGGTGTTTTGCGCGTCGCTATCGTTCCAAAAGTCCACCTTCCAATTCTTTTCTAGCGCGCTTTTGACGGCAAGCGCCGTTTCTGCGGCGACATAGTCAGCTCGGCTTTCGCCCACCTCAGTCAGACAAGATTTGATCGCCCCAAAATACGCGCTGGCCTCCTCGTTGTCGCGGATAGAGTCGGGGACATCGTCGCGTTGTGTGTTGGCGACCTCATCGCGGATAGCACTCACCTTTTGCAAATACTCAAGGTCTGAGATGCGCTGATTCCTAAAACCGTCAATTGCGTCTTGAATGAGCTTTGAGAATTTCTCGTAAAAAGCCGGGTCTTTATCCATGTTTTCAGTAATTGTGTGCTTGGTCTCATGGGCGATAATATCGGCCCTTGCCGCCGTAGTCTTGGCTTGATAGACGCCTCGTTCCTCTTTGACCATAGAGAAGGTTCTGTTATCGAAGATATTCACGGGGTCGTTTAACCGAGTGACTTCGTTAGCCTGAATATGCGTATCCAGCAATTTTCTAATCCGGGGTTCATAGTCGCGATAATCAATGGTTTCGGCGTAGCGATGTTGGACTGCCGATCTCAGTTTCTGGAAACGCTTGAGGTCGTTTTTGTAGCGTTCTAGTTGCTCCTCGTCGATCTGCATAATGAACTGCTCGGCTGAGAGTGCAATGGCAAGGTTCTTGCCGTATTCCGTGAGGCGCGCGTAAAACTCATCCCGCACTGCGTCGTCAGCTAGCAGCACTTCGTAGCGTTCTTCATCGCGGGAATTTTTGATTGCCTTGAAGATGTCCCACAGGTCTGAGTAGCGCTGCGGCAGCTTTGACACTTCTTCATGGATGGAGGTCAGGAAATCCGCAAGGTCGTCTCCATCAAAGCCCGCAAGCGCGTCGTACGTGTGTAGCGCCTTGTCCAGTTCACCCAGCACATTGGCATAGTCGATGATATAGCCGAATTCCTTGCCCTCGTGCAGGCGATTAACGCGGGCAATCGCCTGGAGCAGCGTGTGTTCGCGCAATTTGCGGCACAGATAGAGCACGGTATTGCGAGGCGCGTCAAACCCCGTGATGAGTTTGTCCACTACGATCAGGATTTCCGGCTTGTCCGAGTTCTTGAACTGAGCGATGATTTGCTTGTTGTATTGATCCTCGGAGCCATAACGGGCCATCATTTTGTCCCAGAACTTGCTCACCTCGCTTGTCGTCCCCGCGCCTACTTCCTCGTGCCCTTCCCGCGTATCCGGTGGGGAGATGACGACCTCCGATGAGACCGCACCTATATCATTGAGCGATTCGTGATACTTGAGCGCGGTCGTCTTGCTATCCACTACAAGCTGCGCCTTAAATCCCGTGTTTTGCCAACTAGTCTGGAAATGTCTGCTAATATCAAACGCGCACATATAGACGACCTGATCGGTTTTACTCAACTCTCGGGCACGCGCGTATTTTCGCTTCAGATCCGCTTTTTGTTCGTCTGCCAAATCTTCGGTGTGGCGAGCGAACCAGAGGTCAATGGCGGCCTGATTCTGCTCCATCTCCACGTGCCGCCCTTCGTACAGCAGGGGAACCACCGCTTTGTCCTCAATTGCTCGCCGGACGGAATAATGCGGTTCAATCAAACCGCCGAATCGGGCAAAGCTGTTCTTTTCTTTTTTAAGCAGCGGCGTCCCCGTGAAGCCGATAAAGCAGGCATTGGGCAGCATTTGTCTCATGCGTGCCGCTAGGGAGCCGAAGTTGGTGCGGTGGCTTTCGTCCACGAGGACGATAATATCGGCGGAATCATCCACGTATTTCTCAGCGGAAAGTGCTTTGTCGAACTTATTGATCAGGGTGGTGATGATGCCCACTCTGTTCTTGATGTGTCTGATCAGATTGCGCCCGGATGTCGCTCGCTCCTTGTCTAGGCCACAGGCTGCGAAGGTATTGCCCAGTTGTTTGTCTAAGTCTTTGCGGTCTGTAACTAGGATCATTCGCGGGCTGGTCAGGTCTGGGTCCAAGGATAGGGCACGGGTCAGCATGACCATGGTGATGGACTTTCCGGAACCCTGCGTGTGCCAGACGATACCGCCCATGCGGCGACCTTCGTTGTCTTTTTGCTTGATGCGCTTCATGGCTGCACGGACCAGGAAGAACTGCTGGTAGCGGGCAATTTTTTTGCTGCCAACGTCAAAGACTATAAAACCAAAGATCATCTCCAATAGGCGCTCGGGTCGGCACAGACTGTAGAGACAGCGATCCTGTTCCGTGACCAGTCGGTCGTCGCTGCACTCAAGTGCGTCAAAGTGCGACCGCGCCGAGGCGAACTCACCGGAGAACAGGGCGTCTTTATCTCTACCGGAAAGCGCTTTATTGATGCAGGTGTTCACGTCGCGCTCAGAATTATCCAACTCGTCCCAGACGCTCCAGAACTCCTTTGAAGTGCCTACCGTTGCGTATTTGGCCTCGTTTTTGTTTACGGCCAGTAGAACTTGTGCGTACGTGAAAAGCCGCGGGATGTATTCCTCGCCTTGGTTGCGGATCATTTGAGATACCGCTTGCTCCGCGTCCGTATCGGGGGCTTTGCACTCGATCACGACTAGGGGGATGCCGTTTACGAACAGGACGATGTCGGGTCTTGCGGTCTCTGTGCTGCGGGCGCGTTCAACGGAGAATTCCGCTACGGCGTGGAATGCGTTGTTGGCGGGATTTTTCCAGTCGATGTAGTTCAGCGTAAAACTTTTGGCATCGCCTTCGATCGTTTGTTCAAGCGCCGTGCCAAGGGTGAGCAGGTCGTAGATTGCTTCGCTTGTTTTTTGCAGGCCGTCGTATTGGACGGTTTTGATTTTCTGGATGGCGGACTGAATGTTCTCCTCGCTGAACAGGTATTCGCCGCCTTTGTAGCGGATGCGGTTTATTTTTTTGAGCTGGTCGCGTAGGATGTTTTCCAAGAGGACGTTGGAGGCGCGGCCGCTGCGCTCCGTTATTGCTTGGGCGGGGGGGAGATACTGGTAGCCTAGGTTGATTAGCTGTTGTAGGGCGGGGAGTTGGGAGAGGTATTTTTCGCTGAAGGGGAAGGTGGGCATGGTTTTGTTCCTATTTTATCCGCAGATGGACGCAGATGAATCCGTTACTATTTCGCGCCCGATATGACTTGAATGAACAGCCGGGGGCGCTATCTCGGATGTTTGGGGTCTGATGGATGTCATTTTGCTCATTGCTTTGAGTAATTTTACTCAGTGTATTGAGTAAAATGTCGATTAGAGCCTCTGCCCGCACGCTCCAAAACGCGAGCTCTATTGCATGAAATAGTCATATTTGGATTCGCCATTTCCCCGTCAGCAACTTCTGCATCAAGCCGCGTTTTTGTGTTCGGTATGTCTCTGCGAGCTTCTCCAAAAGAACAATCTCTTGTTGTGCAGTGTTAAGTATATGGGCTATGACTTGTTGTTGAATGTAGGAAGGGTAGCGTATCGGTATCGTTCCAAAGACGCCGTTCATTAACTTTGGGTTGCCAACGTAAGATACATATTTTTTGGTTTTGCCTTTAAGATAGTAAGCAATGAAACAAGCATAAATCTCTTTCTCATCTTTGGATTTCGCTGTCTCGCAAACATTTGTGCAATTAAATTTTCCTGTTCTAAAAAAGACTTCCCCCGCATTTGCCCCGTCAGTCGTCCACGTAATATAGTCGCCTCCAAAATCAAAAGTATCGATTTTTCCAAGTTCTCCATTATTAGATGTTTGGGATGAAAAAACAGGATAAATTCCTTTGTTTTTTTCTATATATTTTTTGCTAATCACCCGCCCACGTCCGAGATCAAAAGAATCACTCATTGTTGATTTCTTCCAGCCTCTGGCTGGTTTAGTAAAAGTTTTCAGCAGCCACTCAAATTGCTTCTCCTTCGCCGCGATCAGGGCTTCGGTTTTCTCAATCGCCGTGTCCCATGTTTCCAATAAAGACGCGATGGCTTTTTGTTCAGGTAAGGTAGGTAAGGGGATCCTGAAACTGGAAAAGTCTTTTGCGTTTGCTCCTGGCTGTGCAGAACGAGCTTTGATCCCTTCTATAAAATTCCTCCAATATGCTGATTGCAAAACGCAGCTAATGAAAAATGGATGCGCTATGCTCTGTTTCAATTTGCAGCGAATTAGGTATGAAGCAAACACTGAGGGCACATCTGATCTTATAATCTGATTATATCCGGTAGTCGCTCCTGTCCTTGCGATAACTATATCCCCAATTCCTAAAGTGTACTTATCTATCTTGCTGTCCTCTATTTTGCAATATGGAACATCTTCCCAGTTTATGCGATCTGAGACAATATCTGTAATTCTCAGGAACTTGGGACCTATAGGTTTGCTGCTTGCAGTAGCAGTATATCCATACGAGATGTCAGAACATAATTCTCCCAACTTCACCTGCCGCCACCCCTTCGGCAACGCTTCATTCTTCGCCGTCTTTCTACTCAAAGTCACTTTACACACTCAACGTTTGATGGCTTCCGCACGCAGCTTCAGCCCCAAGGCGGTCATCACCTTTATGATGGTATCGAAGCTCGGCGGCAGTTATTCGGAGATTTCGAATAACTGATCTTGTCTGTCACGGCAGTTGTCCGGAATTTCCGGATAACTAATTCTCGGTCTAACGCATCGCAATTCTTCCCTCGCCGGACCGACGGGTGATAATCGCTCAAAATTCCGTCAGCGGCAGTATGTGCAAAACTTGCACATACTGAATCTTGGTCTAATTCGTTGTCATTAAAGATAGTCAGCCAGATGATTTTCAATGGGTGGCAACGTCGAGGTTGGATATCTGTACCTCCAATGGTTCAATCGACAGCCGACACTCCAGCCCCTTGAGAACCGTCCCAATTGTGCCGATCTGCGTCTCACCCTCGCTCGACAAGGCCCTTAAGAGGTTTTGGGGATCAGCATGGGCTCTCCTCGCCACTTCTTGAATCCCTCCTTGCGCTTCAACGACGCTGCGGAGTGCTAGCAGAAATGCAGGCGAGTCTCCGTCGCTCTGGTATTCTTCCAGTGCCGTTTGAAGGTAGGAGATTGCCTCCTCTCGGTCAGCAAGTTTTTCAATCAGGTAATCGCGATATTTTCTCATCGTTGAGACTCCTTGTATTCCAGCCAATAGGTTTTTGCACTTTCGCTCATGCCCTTATCCTTTTTTTATCCGCAGATGACGCAGATGACGCAGATGTTGGCAGATTAAACACCAGCCTTTTGTACTCTAGTCTCGCGGCACCAAAATTGATGAGTAGGGCTTTATTCAAGCCTGATACCTTGAGGTAGTTAATGACTTGAGCCTCTTCAATACCGGACAGTTTTTGCAGAGCCTTCAATTCGACTATCACAGAGTCAAAGCAGATAAAGTCTGCTTGGTAATAGGATTGCATCTCTTGCCCCTTATACCGTACAGTCAACTTCTTTTCACGAATATAAGATATCCTCCGGAACAAGAACTCTTGCTCTAACGCCTCCTGATAAACCGCCTCAAGAAAACCACACCCCAGCTCATTATGCACCGCCCCATAGCAGCACCAATAACCGCGTAAGTCTCCTCATCTCCCCTATTATCTGCGTTCATCTGCGTCATCTGCGGATCCCTTGCAGTAGTTTGCCCATCTCCCCACGCACCCCACTCAATTCCTTTTCCAACTGATCGATTTCTCTGCCCACCGCGTCAATATCAATCTCCTCCTCTTCCTCAAAGGTGTCCACATAGCGCGGAATGTTCAGATTGAAGTCGTTTTCCTTGATTTCCCCAAAGGTGGCGAGGTGAGCGTATTTGTCTTCATCTTCGCGTTTTTCATAAGCAGCGGTGATCTTTTCGAGGTGCTCGTCCAGCAAGGTGTTTTGATTCTTGCCCGCCTGATATTCGCGGCTTGCATCGACAAACAGAACGTCTTTGCGGTGCTCATTCGCGCCCCCTTGCTCACGCGAGCGGTCAAAGACCAAAATGGCCACCGGTATCGAGGTCGTCGGGAACAGATTGCCGGGCAAGCCGATGACGGCGTTGAGCAAGTTTTCTTCAATGAGCTGCTGGCGAATGCGTCCTTCGGCACCGCCCCGGAACAAAACGCCGTGCGGAGCCACCACCGCAACCCGCCCCTCTTTTTCCAAAGCCGCTTCTATCATGTGGCTGATAAAAGCATAATCGCCCTTGGATTTGGGCGGCACTCCACGCCAGAAGCGGTTGTACGGGTCTGCGTCGGCGTCTTCTGCACCCCACTTATCGAGCGAAAACGGTGGATTGGCGACCACGTTGTCGAACTTTATCAGTTGGTTGTTTTCCACCAGCGCCGGGGAGGTAAGGGTGTTACACCATTCGATGCGGGCGGAGTCGGCACCATTCAGAAACATGTTCATCCGCGCCAGTGCCCAGGTGCTGCCGTTCACCTCCATGCCGTACAGGGCGTAGTCCCTGCCGCCTACCAGCCGGGCCGCTTCAATCAGCAGCCCCGCAGAACCGCAGGCGGGATCGCAGATGCGGGCACCTGGCTCGGGAGCGCACAGTCTCGCCACCAGTTCGGACACCTTATGGGGTGTATAAAACTCGCCGGCTTTTTTGCCCGCGTCAGAGGCGAAACGCTCGATCAGATAGATATAGGTGTTGCCGATGACATCTTCTGAGACGCGGCTGGGGCTCATGTTTAATTCGGGTTTATTGAAATCTTCCAGCAGCATTTTCAGGCGGCGATTGCGGTCTCTGGTTTTGCCGAGATTGGCCTCGCTGTTGAAGTCTATATTGCGGAAGACGCCTTCCAGCTTCTCTCTGTTCGCCGTTTCAATCGCCTCCAGCGCGATATTGATGAGTTCGCCAACATTGGCTTCCGAGCGCTGTTCATAGAGGTCGTAAAAGCTGCTGTCCTTTGGCAGGACAAAACGCTCGTTTTGCAGCCTGCGCCGGATGCGCTCATCGTTGTCGCCGTATCTTTTTTGATATTCCTCGTAGTGGTCTTTCCAGACATCGGAGATGTATTTGAGGAATAACATTACGAGGATGTAATCTTTGTATCCCGCTGCATCCATCACCCCGCGAAAGGTGTCGCAGGCCGCCCAAGCGGCGCTGTTGATGTCTTTCTGTTGGATCTGATCGCTCATATCTTGCTGCTCCTATTTAGAGTCCCTAACAAAACCCGTTACGTTTCCTTGAGGAAATTCCAACAGATGGGAATACATCCCATGTCGAGCAACGCCTCATGGATGTCGTCGCGTCGCTCCCAACGGACTCGAAGCCGACGAAATTGATGCAGCCATGCCAGCGTCCGTTCCACCACCTGCCGATAGACTCCCAAGCCACTGCCATGCGCCTGTCTGCACCGGCCAACACCGCCGCGATACCCCGCTTATGCAACGCGTCCCGATGTGCTTGCGAGTCATAGGCCCGGTCGCCTTGCACCCGGTCCGGACGCCGCGGGCGACCGACCCGACCCGCCACCGGTGGAATGCGATCCACCAACGGCACCAACTGCGAATGGTGTTTACTGTCCGGTTTGCCGCGATTGGTCGGATTGGGACCCGTGGGCACCCCCCAACTGCACGCACCGAAGCACTATCGACCACCGCCGAGACCAATCAATCTGATCGGCTACCCGCAGATGATTCAACAAGATATGATGCACCTTTTTACCATTCGTATCTATGAGTTTTATGCAATATGCTGCTGAATTTTGGAGGGTACATTGCTAGGTTGTACTCGTTTGAATCTATACCTTTCCAGATAACCAGCCCCATTGAGATGTAAGGGCATGAAATAAGCTGTCACACCTGCAAAGAATCCGAGCGCCAGTGAGGGGGGTGGCATAAGAACTATAAAAGCTCCACTTATGCCACCTGGAATAAACTGTACTGAATATGGGATGAATTCATTACGTGAACCGACCTTACCTAATGCGTTATTCCGATGGGGTTCAAATACCGGTAAGAAAACATCTCGAGCTCCATGGAACTCCGCAGTAGCTTCTATGAGCATTTTTGAAAGAAGACGGCTAACTAGATGGCATACATTGCGGCGTTGCCAAGAGAAATGAAGCTCTCTTTCTAGAGGATCAAAGTCGAATTTTATTTTAGAATTGGCACCTTCTACAACTTTAATGATGAAATCAGGATTTCCTGAATGAAGGTTGTTTCGGTCGGTCGGTCTTACCATTAGACCATCATCTCCATAGTTAGGTGCTAGTTTAGTCCGCCCTTTAGAATCGATTCTCGGTATGTTTAGAAACGCTCTGAAAAAACCGAATTCTTCCTCGGATACGAGTGCTTCTATGTTTTTGCCAAATGATGCATTACACTGGGCACACTCATAAGCGTTCTGCAATACTACATCTGATCCTAAAAAACGCGGAATTATATGTGCTCTTTTATTGAAAGACGTCCTATCGGGACCCAGCTTGCAGAATATACAGATACGTAGAATTTCCAACTCATTCACCTATAGAGGGCTATTTTTATTCTCATTCGGGTCTAATACCCCGCCGCTTGCGGCGTAGGCCGTCAAGTAGTTCCCGCTAATACCCCGCTGCTTGCGGCGGGGTAGTCTATTGCCTCTCGTCTAATGTTTTCCGGTTCGCAAACCCGCGAAACGGGTTGCCGAAGGTCAAAGTGCCACCTGCGTCACAGTGCAACACCGCGCTGTTACCTGAAGTGGATTCCATAGCAGGTGGCTGCGAAAAAAGACTATTGCCTACGCTTCAGTAGGAATATCACTTCGGGTGCCTCGGGCCCTATTGGTCTCGGAATCATCAATCATTGTGAGTTGCCTATCGTGCTGTTAGGGTCAATTAGTTGCCAATCGCATCTGAATCCCGTTGACTAGTTTTTCCTTTTTCTCCGCCAACTCTTTCATCAGCCTCTGCTCCTTATTCGATAAATCGGCTAGGGCGACGATTTGCCCCTGAGTTTCGAGGGAGGGCAGGAGAACTTCTAAAGCATCGAGGGCGGACTTGCCGATCATCGTCATCGCCGTCCCGGTAGCCCTGCTGTGCAAAAACGCCTGCGCTGACGCTTGGTTGACGAACCAGCAGAGATATTCCGGGAGGACGTGTTTGTTCGTAACTCGGACTCTCAATAGGGGGGCCGCGACAACCGCCGGACCTATTTCCGTATCAATAATTGCCGCCGTAGTGGTCTGCCCTCTGGAGCGGAAGATCAAATCTTTGCGTTTTACCAAATGGCGGTCGCTGAGATCATTCATTTTAGTAGTAATCAGATTGCGGTGGCTCAATTTATTATCCTCGGTCAGGTCGCGCATCTGAATGACTGCAATAGTCCCATCAGCTTCCGGCTCAATGCGGGAACGAAAGGAAAGGCCCATCTGGACGCGGGCTATATCTTTAAGCGTCTTTAACAACTTGCAATCGACAGGTTTCAAATGATGTGGCGGCTATCCACCAAATAGTTTCAAACCCACTATCGTGCCCCAAGTAGCCAACTGAAGGCCGATGAGCCAGCGAAAGTCTCGGCGGTGGTTGATTTCTAGGCTGTCGAGGTGACGGGTTATGCCGCCGAGGCGCTCGTTAATTTGCTCGATGATGCCTTCGAGGCGGCCGATGCGCTCACCGTGGTCGTGGGAGGTCAGTTCAGTCATAATTGGAATCTCCTTAATCGGGGTTATAGCAGTAAAATTCTGTGCAGCATAAAAAATAAGTGCAGACCATTTCTCTGTCAATAAAATACAGTAACGGCATTATTTCAATAAAATAGAAAGAACACTGGCCCGGCCCACATCGGCGGCCAGCGCCGGTTGTCGCCGCATGTCCTATTGAGCTTATTAACGGGTCTAACTCGAACCAGGAGATGCCTTATGAAAAGCTGTATCCGCGCCGCGTTCGCGTTTGCGCTCGCCGTCTCGCCAGCCCTTGCCCAAGAGGCCGTGCCCCTCAAGACCCTGCCCTTCAGCTCGGCCCGCCAAGCCGACGACTTCCTCTTCATCAGCGGCCAGATCGCCCGCACGGCCGACGGTGCCGACGTCAAGGAGTCGGTCGCGGCCGAGACTCATCAGATCATGGAAAACATCGGGCGGATACTTGAGGAACACGGGTATGCGTACGACGACTTGGTCAACGTCACCGTCTGGCTCTCGGACATTGAAGATTACCACGAGATGAACAAGGCATACGCTTCCTACTTTAAAGAGCAGTTCCCGGCGCGGGCCTGCACCGGCGGGGCGCAGATCGTCTTTGACTTTCGCGTTGAGATCGCCGCCATCGCCTATAAGGACGACGATGACGAGGACGAGGATGGCGATGGCCACCATGACGGTGCCGACGAGGATGGCGATGGCCACCATAACGGTGCCGACGAGGATTAGGCCATGCCGCTGAGTCGCCGCCGTTTCATGCGCGAGACCGCGCTAGCCGCCGGCGGCCTGGCCCTCGCCGGAACGGCGCGCGCGGAAAAGGACATTCCCATGAACACTGCTCGCCCCCTCTTTATTTCTACGTGGCCCTTTGGCAAAGCCGCCAACGAACAATCACTGCGGACCGCCGAACAGGGCGGCTCGGTCCTCGACGCAGTCGAGCGCGGCATCCACGTGGCCGAGGCCGACGCCTCCAACCCATCCGTAGGATTGGGGGGCATACCCAACGCTCGGGGCGTGGTGCAGCTAGACGCCTGTATCATGGACGGAGAGGGGCAACGCGCTGGCAGCGTCGCCGCCATTGAGGGAATCCTGCACCCGATCTCGGTGGCACGCCGGGTGATGGACGAGACCAAGCACGTCATGCTCGTTGGCGCAGGCGCGCGGCAGTTTGCGCTGGAGCAGGGTTTTGCCAGCGTCGAGTTGTTGACGGAAGAAAGGCGCAAGGCGTGGGAGGAATGGCGGGAGAAGCAGGGCGCGGCCGACAATCACGACACCATCGCCTTGCTTGGCCTCGACGGTGAGGGGCGGCTCGCTGGCGGCTGTTCGACCAGCGGCTGGGGCTACAAGCTACCGGGCCGCGTCGGCGATTCGCCGATCATCGGCAGCGGCTTGTACGTCGCTGGGGGCGTGGGCGCGGCCGGGGCCACTGGTTTGGGCGAAAATGTCATGCGCTACTGCGCCACTTTCCTCGCGGTCGAGTACATGCGCCAGGGGCTGCACCCGGAGGAAGCCTGCGTCGAGACCATCCGCCGCATCGTCGCGCTCGACCCGCGTCCGGTCGAGGAGTTGCACCTCAACTTCGTCGCGCTCGACAAGCAGGGCCGTTTTGGCGCGGCTGGCACCAACGAGGGCTTCCAATACGCCGTCACTTATCCCGGCTACAGCGAGGTGCTCACGGGCGTTGGGGTGGGTACGGGCGAGATCGGACCCGAGGGCGGCAATCGGCGCTGAGGCTTAAAAGCCGTCTGTTTCACCGCGCCTTTAGGCGTGACAAATCCCCGGTAACTGCCGCGTTGGCTCGCTAGGGATTTTCAGACGGTTTCCCATTTTCGCGCACTAGCAAGTAGACGACCAAGGCGATCATATTGCCCAAGAGCCCGAATAGGCCCCAAACTGCGGCTTTCTCCCGTCTTTTTTGGGCGTCTAAGGCGATCCACGCAGGGATGAAGAGCCAGAAGAGGATAAAGCCGGCTAGGGCCGCAATTCCGGTCGTATTGCGCAAAAGACTGAGCCTTTCGCTTTCCTCGCTTCTCTCCTGAAGCGGAGGGTTATACTGCGGCCGCGAGACCGTCGCGGCGATTAAGCCATCCTTGACGCGGTTCATTTCTACAAGCTCACCGCCGTATATTGTAAAGGGTTCTTCCGTAAAAATGATTAGGTGCTTTGGGATTGTGTCGATGCCGACACTTAAAGAGGAAAATGAAGGCGAGACCCTATACCAATGACCCCCGATTATCGTAGGCAATAGGATAGCGGTCCGCTGTATGGGTGAAATCACATCTTCGGGGACCATATTCAATATCTTAGTCAGGGACCCAAGGGGAAAATCTGCGACATTGCGCACCGGGGGGATATGCCGGCCGTAATACACAATGAGGCCCTGGGCATTGGTCACCCATACCTCGCCGATGGCTTCTTCTTGAGCTACTGCTTCGCTCAAAGCCTCTTGAGTCTGCACGTTACCGTCGAGTGTATCTATGAGGCCCACGATCCGCTCTAGGGCGGCTTTGAGCTCGACTGCCTTTGCCTCCTCTTTCTGCTTGTATTCCTGAACGTGATGGTGCCGTTTGTCGCGATCCTCTTTTGCAGCGGCGTCGTACCTTGGAGCCACGTAGTATTCGTTGATCAGGAAAGATGTGAGAAGAACCAGCACACTCAAGATGGCTAGCTTAGGCAGCCATCTATGCAGAGTATCTTTCAGGCGTTCATTCATGGGATAGCTTCCTTCTTTGGCGGTGTAAAAGAATAATCGGGCTCGTCAATAGCGAGACGACGTTCAAGCCGACTAAGCCGATGACAGAGGCCCTTATGATCTGGTCTATGTCGAGCCTTGGGCCTACGGCGTAGAGCAGGGCGAACAATTCCAAGGCGACTAGCCCCAAGGCGATCTTGCCGTAAAGCGGGATGTGAATCCTCGCTTTTTCGGCCCGCCTTTTTCTGGCCCAACTCACGGCTTTAGACCGCACTTCCTCGTCCAGTCTAGGCGGCACCTGCACTTCGGGTACAGAGCCCAATAGCGCTTGAATCTCTTGTATGGTGCGGTGGTCTTGGTTCATGGGTCCGGTGCCAGTTGGCGCAGTTGTTTTAGGGCGTGGTGCAAACGGCTTTTGACGGTTCCGACGGGTACCCCGACAATCTTCGCGGTCTCTTCCTGCGAGTAATCGTGCAGGACGCGGAGGACGACGACGGCGCGCAAGTGGGGTTGCAGGGCCGCGAGCAGTTGGTGTGCGGCTTCTTCGTCTTCTCGTTTGAGCAAATGGTCGTGGGGGCCGCGAGCCGGTGGCGGCATGGCCATTTGCTCGGCAGGAATGCTCATGCTTTGGCGGCGCAGTTCGTCCATACACAGGTTGTGGGCCACGGTATAGAGCCAGGTTGAAAATTTGCCCCGAGGGTTGAAGCGGTCGGCGTTTTCCAATACGCGCATGTAAGTCTCCTGAAACACATCTTCTGCCAAGGCCGCGTCCTGCAAGAGCCGAAAGATAAAATTGAAAAGGGGCTGGCGATGGCGCGTGTAGAGTTCGTCAAACGCCTGCATATCTCCTTGGCGGAGATTTTCCATCAATGCTTCGTCGCTCCAGCCCATCGGGGAATCCAGACGAGTTTTAGCCTGCGGCCCTGATATTGTTCATATCTATTTATTTATACGGATGAGGCCGCAATTTCGTTCAAAGACGTAGGGGCGACCGGCCGGTCGCCCCTACGAGGAAGGAAGGTCAAGGAGGGGTAGGTCATAATCAGCCGAGGACTTGCTGCAACGCCTCGACGGCGCGGTCGATGTCGGTCTCGTCGTTGAAGATGTGCGTGGAGATGCGGATGGCGTTGTAGTTTTCCTTTGGCACGCCAGCGTCCTCCACGTAGGCGTACGTGCCCTGGGCTGGTTTGAGGAAGATGTCACGCTTTTGCAGCGCGGCGACGACTTCGCTGTGGCTGCCGCTGGTGAGCGAGAAACTGGCGATGCCCGAGGACAGCTCGCGCTGGGGCGGGGTGAGAGGTACGAGCTGGGGGATTTCTGCTAGGCGCTGGCGCGCGTAGGCGCAGAGCTGGCGGCAGCGCGCTTCGACGAGCGGACGGCCAATGGTGTTGTGGAATTCCATCGCTACCCCGTGCGCGACGATCTGCGGTACGTTGCGGGTGCCGGACGAGGCCGAATAGGCGCTGTAACCGGAATACGTGAACACGGGCCGGACGCGATCTTGCACTTCCTTGCGGATATAGAGCAGTCCCGTGCCCTTGGGCGCAAGCATCCACTTGTGGCTGCTGGAAGCATAGGTATCGACGCCGAGCGCTTTGACGTCGACGTCGATCATGCCCGGGGCCTGCGCTCCGTCGCAGACTAGCAGGATGTCGCGGGGCCGGGTGAGGGCGGCGATGGCCGCCAGCGGCATTTGCAGCCCGGTGATGGTGTCGATGTGACAGAAGCTGCACACGCGGGTGCGCGGCGTCAGGTGATCCTCCACTAGTTGCAGGATCTGGGCGGCATCGCGCACGGGATTGGGCATTTTGATGCAGCGAACCACGACACCGCGAGTTCGCGCTAGGTGCTGCCAGCAGACCATGCCGCCGCCGTGCTCGTGATTTGTCGTCAGCACCTCGTCGCCCGGCTGGAGGTCGAGGCCGCTGGCTACGTGGTTCATGCCCTCGGTCGTGTTGCGCGTCAGCACGACCTCGTCTAGCTCGCCCCCAATGAACTCCGCCCCCTTGGCCCGCACCTGTTCCATCTCGCTGCCGAGGCCGCCCCAGGTATTGGCCAGCGGATTGCCTTCTAGCTCGGCGAGGTACGCGGTCAGGGCGTCGGTCACCACGCGGGGCGTCGCACCAATACTGCCGCAGTTGAGATGCACTAAGCCCGGGTGCAGGCGAAACTCTCGGCGCAGCCGCTGCCACAGCGCGCGCTCGCTGCTAGCGGAGGCTACGTCTCTGCCGAGGGTGCCGAGCCGCTCGGCAAGCCCTTCTACCACGTCGGGAAGGAGCGGGGCTGCGGCTGCGGCTGCGGCAACTCCCTTGAAGAATGCTCTGCGTTTCATGGGTCGTCCTTTGCGTTTGTCGGTATTATTGGCCCGGTCTATACTTTTTATATGCTTTGGTACAGACCCTTTCTGCTCCTGCTGGCGATTGCCGGCTGTGGGGAAGCCTCCGAGCCGGCGCACGAAGTACACGGCGACCGCTCAATGCGCGCCGGCCACTACGGAGAAGCCGCCACCCACTATCAGCGCGCCGTTGACCAGAACGCAAAATCGGCAGTGCTCTACCGCAAGTTGGCCGAGGCCCACGCGAAAAACGAGGCCCTGCCCGCCGCTGTCCGCGCGTACGAGCAGGCCATTGCGCTAGCGCCGAGCCACGCCAAAACGCGGACCGAGTTGGCCATTTTGTTTACGCGCCTCGACCGCTACGACGATGCCTTGGCCTTGCTCGAACAGACGGTGCGGGAGCAGCCCGACCGCGCCCGGGCGCACATGGTGCTGGGCTTGCTGCACGCCCGCGAGGGGCGCTATCCAGCCGCGATTGCCGCCTATCAGCGCGCCATTGCCGCCGTGCCCAGCTACGGGGAGGCGTGGTTCAACCTCGGCGAAGCCTATCTCAAGCAAAACGACTACGGGGCCGCTGAGCAAGCCTTTAGTCGCGCCGTAGCCGCGGACACGACCTCGGCCCAATTTCGCAATGGCCTGGGGCGCAGTTATTACCTCCGGCGCGACTACGGCGCGGCCGCGGCCGAATTCCGCCGCGCCGTGCAGCTAGATTCGCTGTTTGCCCAAGCCCGCTTCAACCTCGGCAACGCCTTGCTGCGCTCTGGACAGAAGGAAGCGGGGCGACGCCAGCTCGCGCTGTACAAGCGGCTCGACGAGGAGGAAGACCGGATCGCCATGCTGAAAAACACCTTGGCGACGCATCCAGACGACGCCGGGGCCTACCACGACTTGGCCGTTGTGTACGGACAGCGCGGTCAGCAGCGAGAAGCGCGCATTCGCTACCTCCAAGCACTCGACCGCGACCCTGCTTTCGCGCCCGCGCACCACAACCTCGGCAACATCCACTTCCGCCGTGGGGAACTGGATGCGGCCGAGCAGAGGTTTCGCCAAGCATTGCAGGCCGATTCCACGTACGCCCTCGCGCACTTGGGTTTGGGCAATATCCAGATGTTGCGCAAGCAGTACGACCGCGCCATCGCCTCTTTCCGCCACGGCCTGCGCCACCAGCCCGACCATCCCAAGCTCCGCCGCAACCTCGTGGCCGCCGAGCAAATCGCCGCGCAGCTTGGCCGATGATGCGGATTCAGCCACTAGGGCGATGGCTCGTTCGCCGAGAGCGGGTCGGGGCTATTGATCGAGCGCGTCAGCCACGGCGCGGTGTTCGACGACTGCTACAACGACGGGGGCAAGCCAAAAAAGGAAGTAGGGACAGTGAAATACTCGCTAGTTAGCACCTTCGCGCTCCTCGTCTTGGGCAGCGCGGCTCTAGGCGCGGAAGAGACGGTCCTGCGCATCGACGACAAGGCCATTTCGGTGCGGCAGTTCGAGGCCATGGCGCAAAAGCTGCGGGAGACCGGCTATAGCCACGTCGAGAAGCTAGATCAGCAGGGCAAGCAGGAACTGCTCGACGGCGTCATTGCGCGGGAATTGCTCATTGCCGAGGGGCTCCGGCGCGGGTACGACCGCGATTCGGCTATCGCCCAAGCCGTGGCCAAGAGCGAGCGCAAGGCGCTGATGAACAAGCTCTACGAGCAGGAAGCTGTGCAGGCGTCGTATTCGTTTACGGAGGAGGAACTGCGGGCTTTTTTTGCCCAACAGCAGTACGACGTGGAAGTACTCAGCCAACACATCGTCTGCGCTACCGAAGAAGAGGCCCGGCTCGTCCTCGAGTTGCTTGGCGAAGGGACGCCTTTTGAGTCGTTGGTGCGGCTCTATTCTCTGCAGAACATCCAACAGCGCTTTGGCCCCGGTGGTTGGGTCGGCTGGTTCAAGGTCGGCGAGGTGTACGAGGGGCTAAAGGAGCCCCTCAGCACCATGCCCATCGGCAGCGTGTATCCCGACCCCGTGCAGACCTTGAGTGGCTACCACGTCTTCAGGCTTGGGGAACGACGCCCCGTCGATTTTGCCGCGGCCCGCGAATGGGTAGAAAAAAAGGCCCGCGTGCAGAGCCGGGCCGACGATATGGAGCGCTACGTCGGTGCCCTGCGCCAGCGGTATCAGTTGGCGCTGAACGCGGAGGTTTTTGCCGCGCTGCTCGCTGTGCCGCGGCAATCGACGCAGTGGGATGGAGGGGACGCGCCGCTGCTCACTTGGCGCGGAGGCCAACTCGTGGCGCGAGAGTACCTCGCCTTAGTTGAGCAGGACCGCGCGCCGCACCCGGCCAAACTCGACAGTGCGCGCCTGTACAAGGCCGTGGATAACCTCGCCGGCAAGCAGATCATGGTAGCGGAAGCCCGCAAACTGGGGATCGCCGACGATGCGGATATCCGCGCCAACGTCGAAAAGGAACGAGACGCCCTGTTGGTCAAGCGGCTCTACCAAGCCGAGGCCGAACGGGTCGGGGAAATCGGCGACGCGGCTGTGCGGGCCTTTTACGACCAGCACCTCGACCAGTTTACCCTCGCTGATGGCCGGGTCGCGGATTTTGCTTCTCTGAGGGAGAGCATTCGCACAGCCCTGCGAATGCGGGCCGAAACCGAGGCTATGGATGCGCTATTGGCCGAGTTGCGCGAGGCGTATGCAGGCCAGATTCACGTGTTTCCAGAGGCGTTGGAGAAGGCGTTTGAGTAGGAGCTATCTATCCCGTACTTTGCTATCTCTTGTTTAGCTATGGAGGGTGATAAAGAGATGAACCGAAACGAGCATCTGAGCAGTCCTTGGCTGCGTCGCCGGGCGACGGCGCTGCTTGTTGCTGCCCTGCATCTTGGGGGTGCTGATGCGGTAGTGGCAAAGGCCGGCCAGCTAATTCATCGCTCTATCCCGGAGAAGGGCGACACGATGCACGTGGTGGTACCGGGTGAGCGATTCAAAGCAGGTCGTTTGCAGCGGTGGATCTACGGTAGCAACTATCGCCAGATCTGGACGACGCCGATCGAGGTGCCGGTCCTCGATCTCGATGCGGTGGGCGGTGGATTGTCGCCCATGCGCACAGGCGGCTTCGGCCAGTCCATTTCGCTGCATTTTGTGGGCAAGGACGGCCGCCGTTACACGGTGCGCTCCCTCGACAAGGATCCATCCAAGCGGCTGATGGAGGAACTCAAGCATACCGTCGTCGAGGATGTGATCCAAGATCTCATGAGTGCCCTGCTGCCGACGGGGGCGCTAGTGGTGGATGCGCTGATGGAGGCGACGGGAATCCTGCACGCGACGCATCGGCTGATGGTAATCCCCGACGATCCGCGGTTGGGAGCGTATCGCCAAGAGTTTGCCGGGCTGATCGGCACCTTGCAGGAACATCCGTCCGAAGCGGCCAACGATGAGCCGGGATTTGCCGGATCCCGCAAGGTGAGCGGCACGGACAAGCTGTACAAGCGTCTTGAAAAGACGCCCTGCGAACGAGTTGATGCGCGCGCCTATCTCAAGGCTCGACTCGTCGATTTTCTCGTCGGCGATAAGGATCGGCACTCGGG
Organism: Candidatus Latescibacterota bacterium; assembly: GCA_965261395.1. Taxonomy (GTDB): domain Bacteria; phylum Latescibacterota; class UBA2968; order UBA8231; family UBA8231. Next base: position 6,183,051 of record OZ253462.1, on the reverse strand, counting down.
CCAATGGCGCTGGGCGCGGTTTCCGGCCGGAGACTGCTACACGTGGTTGCCCATCCCCGAAGACCGGGACCAAGCCTTCATCGATTTCGACGGCCTGCTCATGAAGCTGGTGCGCCGGATCGAGCCCAAATTCGTCCGCTTTCAAGAGCAGTACCCGGACCACCGCGGACTCCCCCGCAACGGCTGGGAGATTGACCGCGAGCTGCTGGCCGAACTGGAGTGGAGCGCGTGGGACTCGGTGGCCACCACGGTGCAGGCCGAGCTACCGGACCCGGTGATTGAGGACGCCGTCCGGCGGTTGCCGGACCCGTACTACGAGCAGGTAGGGGATTTCCTCACCCGGGCGCTGAAGGCGCGCCGCGACCATCTCGACGAGTTCGCGGCACAGTACTACGAGCTGATCAGCAGAGAGGTTGAGATCAAGGGGACGGACGAGGACGAGTACCTCGAATTGGAACATCGAGAGAACGGCGAGTTAGAGGTTCGCATCCGCTTGGCGGGGACGCAGAACGCCCCGTACTTCCGCCGCACCCTGTATCCCCACGAGACAAAGGAAGTCAGGATCTACCTGCACGGAGGGGACGATCAGATCGCCGTCCTCGGGGAGAGGGCCAAGATCAGGGTCCGCGTCGATGGCGGCGGTGGCGACGATAGCTACGCGAACCAGTCGCGGGCTGGACGGCGGATGACGCGATTTTACGCCGCGCGCGGCGAGAATCGCTTCGATGTGCGCGAGGCCCTGATCGACGAGCGGCCGTACAAGCGGCCGGCTCCCACGGGTGCGGTTACGGACAGGTACATCATCGACTGGGGCATGGAGACGATTGCGCTGCCGATCGTCAGCTACAGCCCAGACCTCGGTGCCTACGCCGGGCTGTTCTACACCCGGATATACCATGGCTATCGGAAGAAGCCGTATGCGTCGCAACACGCGCTCGACCTCGGAGTCGCCCCCAGCGCGGGAGCCAAGCCCTTGGTTGCCTATTCCGGGAAGTTCCGGCATCTACTGCGGGGCCTAGACGGCCTGCTGCAGATGGAATACTCCGGCATCAACGTGATTCGCTTCAACGGCTTCGGAAACGACGTTGAGATCCCGCGTGCCGAGTCGTTCTACGAGGTGGAGCAGGCGCAGTTCCTCTTCGCGCCCACGCTCCTTTGGGTCTCTGATCGGTCGCAGGGGATGTGGACTCTGACCGGCGGGCCGCTCGTCAAGTTTACCGACACCCCTTTGCGCGGCAACGAGGGGAAGTTCATCGCCACCTATGAGACGCCCCTGTACGGGACGGAGGCCTTCGGGCAGATCGGCGTCGGCGGGGAACTCGTTTACGATGCCCGCGACAATTCGGGTCATGCCCGGCGGGGCGTGCGGTTCAGGCTCAGCGGCGAACTCTACCCAAAGCTGTGGGACGTCGAATCGACCTTCGGCTACGTTGCCGGCGACGCATCTGCGTACCTGTCAGCCAACGTTCCCACTCTGCCCACTCTCGCCCTGCGCGTGGGCGGCAAAACCATCCGCGGCGCGTTTCCGTTCCACGAAGCCGCCGCGGTCGGCGGCCCCGACAACCTGCGGGGCTTCCGCGAGGATCGCTTCGCTGGCGAGTCCACCCTCTACGGGAACGGCGAGTTCCGGGTGCGGCTGACTCGAATCCGGTTCCCATCTCCGGTTGAACTTGGCGCATTCGCCGCCGTGGATGCGGGACGGGTATTCTTCGACGCCGACTCGGAGGAGGCCGATGGCTGGCACATTGGCAGCGGCGGCGGGCTCTGGGTCTCGTTTCTCAAGCGCCGGGCGACGTTGAGTGCGGCGAGGATGTACGGCGAGGACCTGACCGGCTGGTACCTGCGCGCCGGGCTCATGTTTTAGAAACCCGGTTCGGATTGTCCGGTCACGCGAAATCACGCTACGGAATGCGCATCTGGAACACGGGCACTTCCTGCCCAGTTCTCACGATGCGTACGACTGGGGTGTCAACTCCGTCGTGGATTGCGAAATCGAGTACCGCGAATCCCGGGACGGCGTGGGCGAAGATCGTCCCGGCCACCGCGGTCACGGACGACACTTTGCCGGCCGAACCCGCCCCGCTCACGATGTGCATCCGAGCGACTTCGTCCGCCTCGAAGATCTGTAGGCTGTGATCGTGTCCCGCGGCATAGACGAGGGGCTGGTGTCTTGCTAACGCGTCCTTCACCTGCTTTGCGAGGACCATGTATTGCGGATTGTACAGATTGAGGGGCGGTCGCGGTCGCAGCAGGTGATAGAAGTCGAGGAAGAGGTCGATGATGAACCCGCGGCCAAAGCCGGCGCGGGTGCCGCCCGAGCGCAGCGGAAAGTGGCTCACCACGATCACGAAATGCCTCTTTAGGGCCGAGAAGGCCGCGTCAATCCGCGTCCCGAAATCCCCGTCCGGGCACCTGCTAGTGTCGGCGACCGGTGAGAACCAGGGCATCCAGTCAATGGCGACGACCGCGACCCCCTGCTCCAGCCCGTCCCCAGGCTTGAGCAACTCGCGCACGGCTGGGCCGGCGCATCCATCGCGGGGTAGGAAGTCCACGTTGCCCTCTGGCCACGCGAGCACGAACTCCTGCTGCGCGACGACGTGCGCTCCCGTCCAGTCTTGCGGTGAAGAGCCCCAATCGTGGTTGCCTGGCACGAAAAGCCGCAGCGCCGAGGTCGTTGCGAGCTGCTGGCGCAAAATGGCTTCACCCCTAGGGCGATCATCGGCTGCAAGCCCGGACGGGTAGAGGTTATCCCCCAGTAGCACGACCGCGGCCCGCTCCTGCGGAACCGCCCAGCGCCCGATTGCGGCAAGGGTGGGATCGTCCGGCACCGGCTCCCCAGTGTCTCCGACCAAGATGACTCGATACGCGACCCGACCGCCGGTCGCGATCGCATCCGACGGGACATCCCGCCGGATGTACGGCTCGTCGTCGGCACCGTAGTTCTCCCCTTGCAGGCGCCCCGCCCGGCAACCTGCTACGACCACTACCAGCGCCAAGAGCAAGACGATCCCCAGCCCTAAACCGTGCCGGCGCATCGCTTTTTTGGGATAGTTCGTTCCCAAGTAACGCCCGGGTGGCCGCAAAGATTCCGTCCGCCGGGACAAGCCGGCAATTACCGGCCCTTTGAAACGGGGTAAAAAGTCAGGGTCGCGCGCTTGCTCACCCCTTCGTCGGATAAGATCAGTGTATTGTCGGAAGCGAACGCAATGCCCTCGGTCTGTGGATGCCGATCAGCCGCAAGATCCGCGACGGCGAGGACCCGTCCCTGTGGGGTAATCTCGGCAATGGCGCCCTGGCGGGCCGCCACGACAAAGTAGTTTCCCGATACTGGGTGCCGCTCGATGCCCGAAGGTTGGAATTGTTTGCTGTCGATGCGGCTCGAGAGCGTGATGGCTGGTATGAGGATAGGGCCATCCTCGACGAGCTGCTTGGTATCGAGGGACCAGCGACATATCGCTACTAAGCCTGTCTGCCCGGGGTCCTTGGGGTTTTTGCTGATGAGCAATAGCACCCGTTGGTCCGGGTCATAGGCGAGTCCCTCTATTTCGTGGTCTCGTCCAATTCCGGTTGTATATAGATTGTAGAGAACAGTCTCTCCATCGGTGCCTTCGACAAACTCGTATAACCGCCCTGAACTCGAAACGAGGTACACGCGGCCTTCAGCCGCGGCGATGCCTTCGAAGTCGTCGGCGACCGGATCGAGCTGATCGCTGAGTGCAAACGCCTTTACAATCGAACCATCGCGATAGTCTATCTCGAATACTACGCCCCTTTCGTCATCGTGCGCGAGGAGTCGGTTCTCTCCAAGCATGGTCAAGCCGGAGATCTCCCGCCACTGCTTCGGCAGCTTGAAACGCCGCGCTGGTTTTTCGAGGTCGTAACTCGCGAGGGTAAGGTTGTCCCCGTGCGGCGTGCCTAGAGAGGATGTAGATGTAGATACCAGACTGTCCGCGGTGGATGTAGATACCAGACTGTCCGCGGTGTCCACGACAGGTTCGATTGCCGCGTCCTCCCGCACGAGCAATGACGCCATAAAAATCAAAACGCTGAAGACCAAAAACCCGCTCAGGAGGTTGTTACTCGGGGCACTCATAATTCCAGCTCCACTTTGACGGTATGGCCCTCTGTACTTTTTTCAAGCTCTCTGGTGAAGGCGGCCGGATCCGCGGTTTTCTTCAGCCGCACATCAAATTCGACGATCACAGTGCTGTCCTCCTGCTGCACAATCCGCACCTGTCGCCACTGCTTGGCATAGGTCGCCAAGAGCGCAAGAGCAGCCTGCTGTGCCGCCTCGACCTGCACCGTATGTACCCTGAGCTTGGCATTATACGGTTTGGGGATTTTACCCGCTTGGGTGCCGCTCACACCGGGCAACGGCTTGGCGGGACGCACTAGCCTGAACCCGGACAGGACAGCAGGCTCCGCCCCGTAGTTCGTGCGCCAGATGCCCAAAACAACGGCATTAAAAGCCACCGAGGCCAAAATAGCCACTTGACCGATACCGATACCAGCCGACAATCCGATACCAATGACGATGAACATGTAGGTGGCATCTAGGGGATCTCTCAAGGTCGTGCGGAACTGAACCGCGGCGACAATGCCCGCGAGACTGAAGGCGAGCGCAAGACTGTCCTTGACGAGAAAAACGACGAGGGAAATCGCAATGGGCACGACGAGGAGGGTATGGACAAGGTCTGGGTTGTATTTCTTGCGGGGCCGGGTCCAGCGATACACCCAAGTCACGGGCAGGGCATAGAAAAACGAAAACAGCAGTGCCATCGAAATCTGCAAAAATATTGCGGCGGGGTCGGAGTCACCGGACTGTTCCAGTAAGTGCCCGAACTGCCTCGGAGCGGCCCTGGAGTCACCGGGCTCTTCCAGTAGAAGCTGTTGAGTTATTCAGACACATTTAGCGACGGTAATGTTTATCATGGCGATACGAATCATGTTTTCGGCGGATCGAGTGCGTATTTCAAAGTCCTTGGCCAAGCGACGAAATCCCCCCAACCAAGCAAACGTTCGTTCGATGATCCAGCGTTTGGGCACCACTTGGAACCCTTGGGTTGGCTTATCGGTTATATCCAGCCGCAATCCCAACAGGTTTTCGACGAATTCGACGGTGGTGCCTCGGTATCCTTGGTCGCCGCAGAACGCTTGTATCGAATCATACTTTTCGGCGACTTGGTCGCAGACATCCCATCCTTGGCTGGTATCGGCGAGATTGGCCGCATGGACTTGGACCGTTAGCATGTTACCTAGCGTATCAGTGGCGATGTGGCGTTTACGACCTTTGATCTTTTTTTCCCCCGTCGATGCCTCGATCCTGACTGGCATATTGGGTCTTAACCGATTGCGAATCGACCAAGGCGTAGGTCGGATGCTTGTGTTTGCCCTGCTTGTGTCGTGCGCGCTCGTTCAGCGCATCCAAAGCTTGTTCCCACACCCCGCGCTGATTCCAGCGCCGGTAATGGTCATACACGGTGTCCCACGGCGGAAAATCCAACGGAAGCATCCGCCAGGGGATGCCGCCTTTGACCACATAGAAAATAGCATTGACCACATCCCGTTTGGCATACTTGCCCGGATTGCCCCGCGGATCGGGGCGAGCAAAAAAAGGAGCCAGCAACGCCCATTCTGCATCGGTCACGTCACTGGGATACCCAAGCATAATACAAACCTCCTAAATCCTAGACGAAAAAAGCGGTTACGACAAAATAACATACAAAATAACTTTAACTCAACAGCTTCTAAGCTCCCGATCTCTGGCCCTGATTGCAGGGGTGAAGAAATGGCTAATATGAAACTCATGGTTCTGTGGCCTAGCGACAACCGCAAAATGCTCTCAAAAAAAAGGGATATGGCAATATAGTAAGCCACGAGACGGACGATTACGTTGTCGAGCCTATTAGTTATGTTGTCGAGCCTATTAGTTATGCTGTCGAGCATTATCAGCTCCTTTTACCGCTTGCGCTTGCGCTTGCGTTTGCGTTTATGCTCGTAATACCCGGCAATTATTTGTGGTAGAGAGAGTAAAAATTCCAAGAGTATGAGCATCATTTGCTTGCCTGCCTCGGCGAAGTGTGTCGGCTCAATCTTATTCTAACGTGAGTTCGGGTTAAGCGACCTTCTAATTGGAGATCGCTATCCGATTATAAAATATGTTCTAATCGGTCAAGGAATGTCCGTTACAAAAAATATAAAAATTGGCTTTGGGGACGACCTTTTCCATAGAGTAATCTGAACTTGAACCCGAAAAACTAGCCTGTCGAGCTTTTGCCCCTCTGCTTATCCCGAACTCACGTGAGATTAAGATATACACCAAAAAAAGTTGAAGCGCAATTAAGCAATAATTAATGACGAATGGGTGGAATCAAACCTAGCGATCCGTGCCCAAACCCGCGTACACCGTGATGAAGGACAGCAACTCGGACGAAGCCGGCGACCCATCGAGATTGTTGCGAATCCAGCGCACGCCGACATTCGCAGTCAGGGCGTAGCCCAAGTACGCGGAGTCGTTGGCGACCTGACCGGCGAGCACCCACGTCGTGCCGTCGAGGAGGTAGCCCGAGGGGAGAGGGTCTGGCTTGGGGCGGAGATTGTTGAACAGTTCGCACTCGGCCCCGGCGATGAAGCGCATGTTGCGGTTGATGCTGCGCACGGCTTGCAGCGAGAAAATTTCCGTTAGCTCGCGTATTTTGGGCGCGCTGCGCTGTGCTGGCACCTCGTTGTTGTAAAGCTGTTTCCACTTGGGCACCACAGTCCAGCCGCGAATGTGGGTGGAGTACTCGCCTTTGGCTACGATGCCCAAGAAGCTCTGGTTGCGCAACTCGTCTTGCTGATTCCCCAATTGCTGATAGAATTCGTGTTTGACCTTGGCCGTCAAGGGCAGGTAGCGGTCGTAGTGTACTTCGAGGTACGTGGTGTTGACGAAGGCGTCGCGCGCTGGCAGGAGGTCGCGGGTAAAGATCGAGCGGCCGCGCGTGCCGGGCAGGTCGCGCCACAACAGCACGTCGTCGGGAATGTCGTCTTGGACCTTGCGCGGATTGGCAATCAGCCACGCGCTGAAGTCCTTTGCGGGGAAGTCCTTTTTCGCGGTCAGCAGCAGGTAGGCAGCTTGGTTTTCCCGGGCGGTCTCTAGTAGTCGCTGGTCGAGATAGCCGACCATGACGGTTGTGCGGGGCAGGATTTCGACGGCCGCATAGGTATTGATTCCCCGGCGGCCCAGCTTGTAGGGGTAATCGGCTTCCCCGTCGTCCTCGAAGCGGTCGATGACGCCGTTGCTGTTCATGTCCATGCCGAACAAAAACTCCGGCGGGTCCACCTCAAAGCGCAGAAACGGCTCCGCGTAGTCGGGCTGGGTGTTGAAGTTCCGGTTGAAATCCGAAATGTCGTCGTTGTCCTCGTCAATGCCTGGGAAGACCGCGGCGTCGGTCAGCAACTGCTGCCCCTGCCGCGTGTTGACGCGGCTGCCGAACGTGCGCCGCGTCCAGTCTGGCAGTTCGTCCTGATCGTCGTTGTCGTCGACGAATTCATACAGGTGCCGCTGCTCGTTATCGTAGAACACCTGTCCCTCGGCGTTGGGGATAAAGGCGCGGGTGGAGTAATCCGCGTCGATGCTGAAAACCTCGGCGAAAAACGTATAGGGATAGTTGCGTTTCTGCGCGGTCGCGTACATGGCTTGGGCCTCGTTGGCCGCCAGCGTCTGGCCCGTGGCCATGTTCTCGTTGGGAAAGCGGCGGTACTGAAAGTTGCGGACGAACTCGCCTCTGAAGTCAAAGCCTTGCAGGTCGGCAATGGCGAGGTCGAAGCCCAACATGCGGGTCCCGGTCGGCAGGCCGTAGCTGAACCGGTGAAATGCCTGATTCGAGCCGTCCTTGACGTTGCCGGACGCGCGCAACACCGGCAGGAATACGGGCGTGCCGAGGTTGTTGGTCTGCTTGTTGGAGGTCACTTCGACCTTGTAGTCGTTGGCCAGCACGAGGCCGATTTCAATGCGCTCGATCTCGCGAAAATCGTCGATGGCGTCATCCGTGCTCGGGGAGAAGTCTTCGATGTTGTAGGTCAGCGTGATGACGTCCGTGCCGCTGGCCACAATTGCGCCGCCGCGCCGAATGCCGCCCTCGACCACGGCGACGATGTCTTTGGTGTGCTCGACGCCGTTGATGAAGATGCGCCAGCGCGACAGCAGTGCGCCGCCCTCGCCGTCTTCGGGCGAATCGTCGGAAATGCGCACGACAATGGAGCGCACAAAGTCCGCGTTCATCGGGCCGCTGAGCAGGCCGCTGAGCGAGTTGTCGCCAAAAGGCAGGTTGGAGTTGCGATGTGCCGCATTGACCAAGGTCGCGCCGAGGGCGGCAAAATCCCCGACCTGCACCCGCCCCTTGGCCGCCATCAGGGCGGTGAAGGTATTGGCCTGGACGCCACCCCCGACTTCACTGGAGGAAATTTCCCCGGTGTTGCTGACCCGCGACGACAGCATGGTCAGAGCGTACTTGTCGGTCAGGAGATCCCACTGAATGCCGTCGAAGCGCGGCTTGGAAAACGTCAGGGGGGTCAGGGTGGTGCGGATGCCGTCGCCCACCATCAAGGCCGAGTGGAACTGCCCGGAATGGCTCGACGATATGAGCAGGTTGTTGAACCACGAACGAAAGCGCGGATTTTTGGTGATGATGCTGCCGTTGTCTTCCGGGTAGTCTTCGGTCCAGTCGTACACCAGCCAGCCCTGCGTGATGTAATCGCCGTACACGTCGTAGAATGGCGAGCCTTCCAAGAAGACCTCGGTGTAGCGCTCGTAGTGGTCGCGGGCGTAGTTGGAGTATTGCTCTTGTCGCCAGTCGTACTGCGAGTACAGCCGCTGCGGCAGGTACCACTTGCGCACTGAAGGCACGAGGGTCGCCGGTGAGACTTCAGTGCCCGTGGCGTAATAGGGGTTGTCGTACCCAGTGGCGCGTTGGGCGCTTGCCTGTTGCGGCGGTGGCCAAGCGAACAGACAAATTAGCAGTGCGAAAATTCGACGTCTCACAGTGCGCTCCCTCTTAATAAGCAACATGTACGAGCCTGTAAGCCCGGTCGGCGCGGGCATCTGCTTCTATGGCAATACGCAGGACATAGACGCCGGGCGGCACCGCGCGGCCGGCGCTTTGTCCGTCCCAGACGTAGCGGACGCGCCGCCCCGGCAGGCCTTGGCTTGCAAGCTCGACCACGGGCTGGCCATCTAGGGTAAAGACCTGTACTTGCGGTGCGCGCTCGGTTTTTACCACGGTAAATTGCAGTTCGCATTGGTCGTTTGCGCCATCGCCGTTGGGGGTTATCAACCGAGTGTGTTCGACGTTGCGGATCAACGAGCCGCCAGCGACTGCCTCGGGCACGAAGACCAAGTCAGCGCCGAACTCAGCGGGGACGACGCCTTGGAGGTTGTCGCCGGCGGCCGAGTTGAAGACGAACGCCTTGAAGGTCGTCGGGCTGTGGGACAAGCGGGTGGAAAAGGCGATGGCGACCGAATCCCGCCGGACCAGCGGCGGCGGCAGTTCCACCAAGAGCGAATCCCCCCGCAACAGGCCAGTGGCCTCGACTTCTGCTCCTCCTACGGATGCGCTGATGAATACGACGTCACGGCCGCCGCCGGGCGGGAGTAGGATTAGCGCGCGGTCGAACCCCGTGTCTCGGCTGTTGAAGGCCACCGGCGCGATGGTGTAGCGGAACGTCTGCAATGTGTCCATGGGGGCTTCGCGGGGGAAGACGCGGCCCGTCAGGCCAGCCGTGATGATCGGCGCGTTAGCCACAAATGTGAGCGATCGCAGGGTGGGGAAGGCCGCTGGATCGTCGCTGATGAGCCGCACCCGCGCCCGCAGCCATTGCCGCGGCGACGGCGAGAGGAATGCTTGCCCTGAGAACCGATGGGGTTGGCTATACGCGCTCCAGGTGTCGTCGCGCACCTGTTCCTCGACGATGTCGCCGCGGTTGCGGGACTTGGCCGACTCGTAGGCTTGTTTGGTCACTTCTTTGCCATTGGACAGGAAGTAGCGCGTGATGGTCTGGAAGCCATTGCCGGTCTGGGTTTCCACTTCGATGCGAGTTCTGGGCGGCAGGTCGGCGTCCCATTCGACGAAGCGCATGCTGCGGGCACCGCCGAGGAAAATGTCTGCGGACTCCAGCTCGATTTGCACGGGATAGCCTTCGCTGTGGAAGACGAAGAGTTGGACGGCGCGGTGGAACTGCTGCGGCCGCGTCACGCGCCACATCAGCAGCCGCAGCGCGCGCGGCTCGAACTGGAAGTCGAACAAATAGCGGCCAGAGTTGGCCACGGAAGACAGCAATTCGTAGTGGAAAGGGCCTTCGACGACTGGGTCGGTGCTGTTACTGGGAGTGCCGTTGGAAGCGAAGAAATCGAAACTGGGCCAACTGCCCTGCTTGTCGCGCTGGAAGCCGTAGAGGAACGGGCCGCGGCCCGACACAATGGGCATCCAGATGAGGCGATCGACGCGAAAGACGTTGCCGAAATCGACGACGGACCAGACGCCTGAATCGCGCCAATTGCCCTTGTCCGACGCCTCGATGTTCCACCCGCGAAATCCCACGTCTTGGTCGATGAGGGCTTGGGACCCGCTGCCCTTGCCGCAGCCTTGGCAGTCGCGGTGCTTGGACGTCCACGTCCGTCCTCCCCAGTGCTCGGTCCGATCTTCGGTCTGCACCATGGAGGAGAGGTTGAAGCCAATGCCGTCCACCTCTATTTCGGCGAGCGCGGCATCGGGCGTTGCACCGGCTGCTTCAAAGCGCACGAAGCGCACGATGTCGAAGTCGAGGACCTCGTCCGCGCTCAGATGCTCGCCCGTGGCCGTGGCAAGGCCGGTCGTGGTGAGGTCGAATTCGACCAAGGACTCGGTGTTGTTGTTAATCGGTCGGCCCAGCCGGCGATAGACGATGCGCTTGGCCCGACCGCCGAATACCGGAATGCCCGGGCTGACGTACAGCGAAAAAAAGTTAAAGGGCTTGGCCCCCTCGCGGTTGGGGAAGCGGACGCGCACCTTGTCGGCCACCACGGTGCGCCCCAAGTCCAGCTCCAGCCACCACAACTGCACCGGGGTGTCCGGGTCGGGTTGCCACCAAGTGTTGGGGTCTTGGTCGCCGGCTAGGTCGGCCTGCTGCTGGTTGGACGGCGTGCGCGCAAAGCGCTGCCCGTAGTCGCCGATGGCCTTGGCGGAAAACTCGCGGGCGTTGGCCACCGCGTTAAACCGCTGCTCAAAGCGCTTCACTTTAATGCCTTGCGGCAAGACCTCGACCAGCCCCTGCGGGTGGGCCCAAGAAGCAAAGTCGGACCCGGCAAAGCGCAGGTTCTGGCCGCTGGCCGCGGCCGCGAGCAGGAGGAAAGCAACCGCTAGCTGTAGAGTTTTCATGTCGCCTCCATTAGTACGCGATTCCGACCGCTTCCATGCGGGCGAACGTGCCGTGATCGACCTCTACCTCAACGCGGATTAGGTACAGTCCTGGGGGCACGAGTTCTCCCCGCTCGTCCCGCGCATCCCACTGCAGTGCGTACGGACCGGCTGCGGCCCGCGCGTCCAAGATCGCGGCGCAGCGACGACCGCTCAGGTCGCGCACCTCCACCCGCAACGCACCCCCAGCGACGCCGAATAAGTCGAAGCCAATGGCGACCTGCTCATTGGTCCCATCGCCGTTGGGCGTGACCACGGGCGAAGACAACTCAACCGCCCCGAGGACGCCCAAGGCCGCGTCGCTGGAAACGACTTGGATGCTGTTGCTGGCCACGTCGGCGTGAGCATCTCCACCCTCAATGGACTGGGGCAAGCTAGCAGCCGAGGTGTTAAAAAGGCGGCTGGCCAAAAAGACCGAGGGCTGGAAGACCGCGCCTTGAAAGCGCACGCGAAACGCCTTGTCTTCTTGGAACGCCGTGGGAAAGGTGAAGCGCAACCGCCCGTCGCTGGCGGCGAGGGAAAAGTCCACGCCCTCGGTCGCTGGCTGGTCGTCGATGGTTAGGTCGAGAAAGCGGCTGGCCGGAGGAACCTCTAACTCGATGCCGTCGAACCCCGCGCGGTCGGTTGCGCCAGCCACTGTGCGAATGTGATAGGCAAAGCGCTGGACGACCCCGAGGGGCACCTCGACGGCACCGTCCGCATCGGCGCGCCCGTCGAGGACAATTTCCGCCAGCGCGCGATCGGCCAACAGCGGCGAGACTTCAAAAGCCAAGCTGTCGAGCACGCCAAAGGCCAGCGGGTCTTCGGTGGTGATGGTAAAGCGAAACTGGAGGAACTCGGCTCCGTCAGAGGAGCGGATCTCGTCGCCCGAGGCTTGGTAATCAACCGACCAGTTGTTCCAGTTTTCTATGTCGTCGTCGCGCTTAGCCCGGAAACCGGCGATCCCCTCGGAAAACCGCTCCACCACCCTCGGCGAGTCGAAATAGGTCTCCTCATCTACTTCCACCAGTCGGCCGAGGTCGTCGAAGATGAAGTACGTCTTGGGATCGGGGTCGAAGCCAGCGCGGGTCTGCAAGTTTAGCTGCACCGGTGCGGTGGGGTCGGCGGTGATCGCGCCAGAAGGCAATTGGCGATAGCGGGTGAATTTCCACGTGACCCGTCCCAAGCTTACGGCTTGGTCGAAAGAATGGGGCGCGGAGATGTAGCGGGCCTCTTGGGGGTAGCCGCGGCCAAAGACCTCGATTTCGGCCAGCAAAGTCGTGGTGGAAACTTCTCCGAACTTGAAGCGGAGAAAGCGGGTAAAGCGCAGGTCCGGTGCGAGGGAGACGACGCTGGTGTTGTTGGCAAAGGTGCTGGCGAGAATCTCGTCGAGCGGGTGGTACCCCGCCGACCCGGTCGAGGTAGTCTCGTCTTCAAAGATCAGCCATTCGACCGGTACGTTGGTCCGGCTGACTTCATAGGCGCGGGCGAACAGCTCGCGCTGCCGCTGGTTGTCGCTGGTCAGCCCGGTCTGCGGCGGAAAGAACACGATGCTGTCAACGGGCACGGGTACGCCGAGGTCGAGTGTGATGAACTGCACGCTGTTGGGGCGGCGATCGGCCCGCGCCTTGTGGGTAAAGCCCGCGGTTAGTCCGTCGCCATCGACTAATCCGCGCATGACTTCTGCGGCGAGGGCGTTGGTTCCGCCTCCCTGCCACAGGCGCGGGTGCCACCCGATTTCTAAGGTGTCGGCCTCGATCTGGCGCGGCCCCTTGTGCAAGCTCCAGCGATAGCCAAAGAGGTTGCGCTGGGTCGTGGCAATGCCGGTGCGCACGATTTGGCGAGTAACCGTGTGGCCTAGGGGAATCGCCCGAGGCTGAATCGCCCCGGAACGCACCGTGTCGTCGAGGGCGATCCAGCGCTCTGCGGCCTCAGCCCAAGGCTCGCCGCTTGTGCCCCCTACGACCCAAGCCGAGGGCGTCTGCGCTGCCACTGGACTGCTGATGATGAGAATCAGCACCAGCCACCGCATGTTGCTCACCGCAGTCAATAGGCCACCCCTATCGGCTCTACTGCGGCAAACACGTCGAAGTCGGCGTCCACGCCGACGCGGCAGAGGTACAAGCCCGGTGCGACCAAACCGCCTTGTTCGTCGCGACCATCCCAGATTTCGGAGTAAAAACCGGCGGCCCGCGGCTGGGAGACTAGCTGCCGCACCCGGCGTCCGCTAAGGTCGAAGATCTCGACGGCGACTGCCGTATCCGCGGCAAACTGGGACAACACGAGGTCAATGGCGACGGCATCATTGCGGCCGTCCCCATTGGGCGAGATGATGGCCGTTGAAAGTGCTAGTTGCAGCTCGGGCTGCGCTTGAGTGACAAAGGCGTTGGTCGCGTTCGTGCCCACTAATTCGCTGGCATTGCCCGGGGCGATGGGATGCGGCGGGACGCTCCCTGCGCCCAAGAGATAGGCATTGATCGGGGTATTGTGCACCAGCAGCCGCAGGCGGAAGGTGAGCCGCAGGGGCTGGTTGTTGTCGGCGGCGATGGGCGCGAAGAGAATGTCGAAGCCGCTCTCGGTCGCCGTCCATTCAAAGTCTTCTACGGCCGCGAGGGGATCGCCCATTTGCAGGCTCTCGAATATTGGCGGTGGAAATGCCTCGATGCGGACGCCGCGATACCCGGCCACGCCGGCGGCGAATTCGGTGCGGATGTCGTAGGTAAAGGTCGTGTCGATACCCCCTGCGACTTCGAGCAGGCCGCTGGCGGGAAAGGGATCGCTGGCGAGGGCCACCTCGCCGACGGCCGCGCTGACTAGCCCGGGCGAAAACTCCACCTGAAAGGTGTCGATGCGCACGGCGTTTTCCGCGTCGCCGTCGAAGAGGATGCGGAACTGCATGAATTCCCGCGGGCTGGGCAGCCCGATGGGCACCTCGACTATGCCCGTGCCGGCGACCTGCGTGCTCGGCGACCACGCGCTCCAGTTGACCACGTCGTCGCGGATGTCGCCCTTGGCAAAATCGCGCACCGGTCCTTGCTCTTCGATTGGCAGATTGAGATAGCTGGCTCGGTCCAGTTCCTCTAATAGCTCGCCGGTGACCGCGTCTTGGCGGAACAGGGCGCGCCTCGGTAGGCTGGTGTTGTATTCGGCTGCCGGCACCTCCTGCTGGCGACCGGTGTCGCGGTCGCGACGAAAGTACGCCAGCGGGCTGTCGTCGGCTCCGGTCCGCATCTGGATGGCTGCGGTCGCGGCCGCGGTTGCGCCGAGGTGCGTGGTGTGTACGCGCAAGCGGCCGTAGTTGACCGGTCCGCCAAAGGAATGCAGAGCCGACTCGTAGCTGGCGACCGGCACAAAGCCCTGCCCGTAGATTTCAAACTCCGCGATGTTGAACACCGTCTTCGACAGCACGCGTAACTGGAGGAAGCGGCCTTGCAAGGGGGCAAATTCGATGTCTACTGTGGATTCGCGGTTGACTTCTACCCGCCGCAAGAGTTCGTATTGCGGCCGGTTGATGTCGTTGAAGTTTTCGCCGTCGTTGACCCGCAGTTCAAAGGCTTTGACAAAGGCGTCATCGTCGGGAGCGGGAAAGAAGCGAATGCGGTTGACTGGGAAGGGCGCGCCCAAATCCCAGAAGAACGTCGCCCCGGCTTGGCTCTGCGCGGTCTTGAACACGCCCGACGAGGAGGTCGCCGGATCGCCATCGATCAGGTCGAGGGGGCCGGCGAGTTGGTTGAAGAAGCCGTCGTTGGACCACGCGCGCGGCTGGCCGCCGAGGATGAAGTCGCGGGGTTGGCCGTTGAGAAAGCGTTGCCCTGAAGCGCGGAGCAGCTCAATGAGGTTTTCCCCGGCCTGTAGCTGCAAGGGCTGTAGGGCACCATCGACGTCCAGCGCGCCGATTTGCGTCTCGGCCTGGGAAACCCACGAAAGCCCCCCCTTGCCGATGTGCCACACCTCGACTTGGGCATCGCTTGGCGCTAGTCCTCCAAGCACCACTAGGAGGGTGCCGACGAGGGATCTGGGCGCGCGGGCGGTCATCAGTTGAGCCGCACCGCGGCCGAGGGGTCATACCCTTGCAGGATGTTGCGCTGGAAGGAGAAGCTCAGGTCAATCGCCTCTACGGGGGCGTCTGCATAGTCGAAGCGCAAGACAATGTTTTCTATGTATACTTGGATCGCCCGGACATCGTCGTCGAGGAGGGGAAAGACCAGATACCCCTGTTCTTCGCTGCCGCTGAAGACCAAGGCCCCGCTGTACAGCGTCCGCTTGAGTGCGTCCGTGCGAGCTTGAAAGGTCTTGCGCCCTTGGCCCGTGCGCCCCAGCCAATACGAGCGAAAATACTGGTATAATTCGGCGTAGCTCAGCACCTCGTACTGCCGGGTGTTGGCCGTGGTAATGCGCGCGTTGAGCGGGTCGAGTTTGACCTTGGGATATTGATAGTTGCTGACCTTGAGCCGAAAAATGGTAAACCGCGGCGGCGTCCACTCGTCGCCCGCGGCAGTCCATTCGCCAAAGGTATAGGGATTGTTGGACAGATCTCGCCCGGGAGCGAGGCGGTTTAATTCCTCGTCCGTCATGGGCTTGAGGTTGATCGACAGGCGGTCGAGGGCGTAGGTGATGGAGCCGTCGTCGTTGACGGTCATGCCCTCGGCTTGGCGGCTGGCAGGCTGGAGCGGCGTGTGAAAGTAGCGACCGCAAGCCCCCAGCAGCAGGATCAGCAGTACGAACCAAGCCCAGAGCCGTTTGTACACGGTGCAACCCCCTAAAAATAACGTAGGGGCGACCGACCGGTCGCCCCTACGATTACGACCGGTCGGTCGCCTTGCGTTTAGAACGAGTCTTTGATCTTGCCCCAAGTCGATGACTCGACTGCTGTGGCGGCGGCGTACTCGCCGACGCGCAGCAGCTTGGCAATGGAGTAGTACTGCCGCGCCGAGGCTTCGGGGCCGCGGGTGGTCCAGTCGTTGCGGCCGCCCGGGGTGCCGTCTTCGCTGGGCGAGAAGCTCGAATCCGGGCCTTCGCCGTCTTCGTACCAAAAGGCGAAAGGCATGCCCGCGCCGTCTTCACCGGCCACTGTGTCTAGCTGCCATTCCTCGCTCGCTGACGGGCCGGTGTCCTCTTGGAAGGCGAGGACCTTGACGCTCCACTCGTAGTACGTGGTGCCACCCTCGGCCCACAGGTCGGCGGCCCAAGCTTCGGGCGGATCGACGCGCACGGCCATTTCGATCCACGGCGATTCGCCGTACTCGGCCCACGCCTCTTGCTCGGTGTAGCGGAAAGCGACGTTGGTCGGCGGACTGAGGTCGCCGGGTGCCATCAGCCACTCCATGGTGTAACCCGAAGCCGGGCTGCGCTCGCGTCCGTGATCCTGCGGATCGAGGCCGACCTGTAGCATGTCGCCGTCCCAGCGAGCGACGTTGGTGCCAGCGTGCGCCAGCACGTCGTCAACCGCTTCCAAGAAGCAGTACCAGCGGTTGTCGTCGCCGCCCTTCCAACCCATGAAGGTGGTGATGAACAGGTCGTCGCGGTCTGGGGCCGCCCGGTCGCCTTCGTCGCGCCACTCGTCCATGGTCAAGGTGTACTCAGGGTCGAACCAACTCCAGTCGTCGCTATGCCCGTCGACGGTGATAGCACTGGGATCGGGGACTTCGAGCATGTAAAACCAAAATCCCTGACCGCCATTGCGGTCCTCTAGGGCGGGCGGATCGAAAAACTGAGCATTTGCCGCGCTTACGAGGGCGAGGCTGAAAATGCTTGCGATTGTGAATCGCCGCATGTTCTTAACTCCTTGCGTTTGAAGTGAACACCGGGAATCTCCGGCGCGTTGATTGAAGTGCCATAATAATAAACGAGGGTGATAAAATCAACATGCCCACCCCCGGTGCGCTAGCGGGCCGAATAGATGGCGGATTGATTGTATGGGATGATCAGCGGCTCGACCCCGGCGAGCGTGGCCGCCCATTCTTGGGGATCATAATTTCGGGTGACAAAGCAGGCGTAATGGGCCGGTACGGCGGCCTTGAGGCCGAGCGCCGAGGCCATCTTGGACGAGCCAGCAAAGAAGGGGAATTCGCCTTCGCTGGGGTGATTGGTCAGCAGCCCGATGTCGGGTTTGAGGTCGCGGATGGGTGCGAGTAATGCTTCGTGCTCGGCAAACGTATTGACCGGGTCGCCGGAGATGTACACGCGCACACCACCGGCCTCCACCACGTAGCCGAGGTGGGTCACATCGGGCGGAGCGATGTCGTCGCTGGGCAGGCCCTCCGGAGGCTTGGCGTACACCACGTGGGCCGCCATGGTGCCCAATTTGGCTGCGTCACCAGCGGCAACTGTGGTTGCGGCGGCCGTAATGCCCGCGCTGCGGATGCGCTGGATGCTCTCCGCCGGGCCGACGATCTGCACGGCTGGATAGGCAGCGGCAATGCGCGCAATGGACTCGACGCACGTGTGGTCGCCGTGGTCGTGGGTCAGGAGTACGAAATCCGTGTGTAGCGACGCCTCGTGAAGCGGGGGGCGGGCGTGGATGAAGCGGTCGGCCGGCCGCTCGTGGGGGTAGTAGGGATCGACTTGGACGATGGTCCCCTGCGCGTCCTTGAGGCCAAACGTGCTCTGGCCAAACCAGTGGATGCCAACGGTGCCTTCGCGTACTACCAGTGATTCAAATGGATGCATGGTTTCTCCCTATGGGGTAAGTCGGGTTGCAACCCGGCGTGTGTTCCGTAAGTTTCGTTAAAAATTATGAGGAGGCAAAATGGGGAGCAAACTATGAGCAATTCCACGCTTTTCGACACTGCGTATCAACGCCGCAAGTGGGCCTTGCTAGAGCGGCTGCTAGAGCGGCTGGTGCCGATCTACACCTTGGAGGAGGTTGCCGCGCTGCGCATCGACGCGGTGGACCGGGACATTCTCTCGCAGCGCTCCGGGCGCGGTTTTGTCGACCGCGACCTGCTGGAGACGGTTTTGGGCAACTTGCTCGAATGCGTCGCCCCTGGCTCGCACAATGCCTTGGGGCCGGGGCACCAAAACCCGTCGCTCGACGAGGCCATCGGCGAGATCGCCGACCAGCTCTACGCGATGATCGCGCAGTCGCTTTCGGCGGCCGGCGAGAGCGAAGGTGCTGAAGAGAAGGCCCTGATGAGCACCTTCTGCTTGCTGTGGGAACTGCCCGACTACAAGGTGCGTGCCCGCTGGAATCGCTTTGCCGCGCTTAGGGATCCGGCCGTTTGGGACGCCTATTTGCTCGACAATTGCGGGTTAACTCAGGAACGGCTGCTCAAGATCGACTTCCGGGCCGCCTTGGACGAGACCATTCACCGCCGCGACTTCGATCACTATCGCCGCTTTCTCGCCGCGCTGGAGTGCGACTTCATTTTCGACTACCAGATGCAGCTTGTGATGAGCACCTATCCGGGCTGGCGGGTGCTATTCTACCACGACATTGCCCACGCCCTAACGCGCGCTGGCTCGGTGGCGGGCGAATCCGAGCTGACGCGGCGGCCGGTGCCCTTGCTGCCGCGAGCCATTGCCGAGTTGGGGGGGCGCTACTACCAGGCGGATATCCATCCCGAAACGCAGATTGGTGATGCCAACTTCCTCGACCATCCCCATCGCGGCATAACCACTGGACAGACGGGTATCATCGGCAGCGGGTGCCACATGTACCCGTGTACTTTGGGCGGCCTCAGCGGCAAGGTGCAGCAGCGCCATCCCACCATTGGCGACTACGTGTTTATCGGCACGGATGCCGGGATTTTCGGCCCCGTGCCGGTGGGCGACCGCACGGTGATTGGGGCCAACTCCGAAATCAACGGCATCGTCGCGATCGGCCCGGATTGCCGAATCGGCGTGTCGGTATCTATCGGCACGATCATAGCGGGTCCTGTGCGGCCCGGAGCGATTAAATTGGGGGCCGGGGTGCGCGTGGGGGCTGGCACCGTCATTGAGAATGATTCGCCGCTCGATCTAGTCATTCCCGATCAAGCGGCGATTCCAGCGCGCAGCTACGTGGTCAACGACGGCTGTGGCCGGCCGAAGTTCGTGTGAGAGTAGAATAATTGACAATCTATTTCATCCAGGCTGGCATAGAGCAACAGGATGAGGTTCTGCGCCAGGCGCCGCAGGCCCTGCGCGATTTCTTCAAAAATCTTGCAGAGCCTCCTTGGCTCGACTACGAAGCCTTTCGTCCGGGGAGACGCGCCTTCCACGCAAACGTAGACCTCATGCTCGTCGCATTCGTTACGGGGGTGCTGGTGGAAGGTTTTTCGACGCTTATCGCCAAGTCGTTCAATATTACCGGGCGGGTAGCGTCAACCAAAAGGCGCCTCCAGCAGAATAACCGCCACATGATGGATATTTTTTACCCCGGCGGCTTGCGGAGAGATGGCGATGGGTACAGGCTATCCACGCGCATTCGCTTCGTTCATAGTCAAATAAGGACCCTGCTGGCGAAATCCGACGATTGGGATCACGATGCTTGGGGCATACCGATAAGCTCGGCGCACCTTGGTTTTGCCATCTCCGTCTTCTCCAAGCGCCTGTTGAACTACTCGATGTTGGTGGGCGCGAATTTCAACGAGGAAGAAAAAGCGAGTGTTCTCAGTATTTGGCGCTACAGCGACTATCTCATGGGGATACCTGAGACCATCCTCTATACCAACGCAGAGGATGCGGAAAAAATTTACAAGATCGCCTATATGTGCGAGCCGCCGCCGTCGCCCGAATCGGTAACCGTGGCGAATATGTTGATCCAGGCCATTCCGACAGTTGCGGATGTAACAGATCCTGTTGAACAGAAAAAATTGACAACTCTGGCCTACCGCCTTTCGCGCGCCCTCATAGGAAACGAACTCGCTGACCAGTTCGAGTTTCCAAAGTCCTTTGCTGCGGGAACACTGTTTAGTTACCGATGGAAACAACGCTTCCTGAGACTTCTGAAGGCCAAACAGGTGGTCAGGTCAGAAAATTTTTCTCAGCTTATCGAAATCTCGGTGTACGACGAGGATGGAGTGAGTTACAAGATGCCCGACCACGTCCATACATCAGAATCCAGCCCTTGGTAAGCGATGCTCGCGCCGTGGTGTGACCACCTCCGTCCGCTAACAGGAAGCGAGGGAACCGTCCAGGTGGAACGAAGTTATCTGCTGTTGACGGAATCGGTAGCACCGCGCATTCGAGTCGATAACCTCATCACCGCACCTAGCCGGTGACGGTCGAGGGGGCGACTCTTTTGCGCTTGGAACGCTACATCGCCGCCATTTTGCGCCGTCGCTGGCTGGTCGTTGCGCTCGCAACGCTGGTCATGCTGGCTATGACGGCTGGTGTTCGCTTCATCACCGTTACCAACGATTACCACGTTCTGTTTAGCGCAGACAATCCGCAACTCGCCGCTTTCAACGCCTTGGAGAACACGTACTCCGTCTCCAATACGGCCCTGATTGCTATTGCGCCGCGCGAGGGTTCGGTGTTCACCCGCGAGGCGCTTGGCGCGATTGAGGAATTGACCGAAGCTGCGTGGCGCACGCCTTATTCCAGTCGCGTCAACTCCCTCACTAACTATACCCATAGCGAAGCCCTTGAGGATGAACTCATTGTCGCCCCGCTCGTCGAGGACGCGCATGCACTGAGCGATGCCGATGTGGTGCGCATCGAAAAGATCGCGCTGGATGCGGCTGCAATTGCCGGGCGTCTGGTCGCTCACGACGGACGCACGACCGGAGTGGCTATCAATTTCATCCTGCCTGAAAACCCAGATCAGGCCGTGGTCGAAATTACCGATTATCTCAATTCGTTTCTGGAGCAAGCCCGCACGGACCACCCGGGAATCAATTATTACATGACCGGCGATGTCGTCATGAACCGGACTTTCTCCGATGCCACCCAGAACGACATGGAGACCCTGACACCTATTGTATTTCTCATCATCATAGGTGTCACAATTATTCTCCTGCGCTCGGTTCTCGGCACCGTGGCCATCGTCGCCGTACTCGTGTTTGTCATCAATACCACTATGGGATTCGCCGGCTGGAACGGCGTGGTGTTCAGCCCGACCAACGCTGGCGTGCCGATCATTGTCATGGTGATAGCCATCGCGGATTCAATCCACATCGTCACGAGTGTTTTACTGGGCATGAGACGTGGTCTGGATAGAAACGCGGCGATTGTCGAATCGATTCGCATCAATGCCTATCCGGTATTCATCACCTCGGTCACCACGGCGATTGGATTCCTCAGCCTGAATGCCTCGGATTCGCCGCCGTTTCACGTCTTGGGCAACTACGTGGCGTTTGGCGTATTATGCGCTCTCATATATACCATGACGCTCCTGCCGGCATTGCTCTCGATTCTGCCATTGCGCGTGCGTCTTGTTCAGTCCGAGGGAACGGCCTTCTTCGACCGCTTTGCCGACTTTGTAATTGCCCGCAGTACATTCCTGCTTGGGGCCATCACCTTGATTGTTGTTGTGCTAATATTCGGCATTCCCCGCATTGAGCTAAGCGACAACATGGCCCAGTACTTTGATGACCGCTACGTCGGTAGTGATCGCCGTTGTCTTCGGAATTGTCGTGGACGATACGATTCATTTTCTGAGCAAATATCTGAAGGCCCGGCGCGAGGGCCTTCCAGCACCCGAGGCCGTGCGCTCCGCCTTTCGCACTGTGGGCCATGCGTTATGGACGACGAGCGCCGTTTTGTCGGCAGGCTTTCTGGTGTTCGCCACATCGGGATTTGAGGTAAGTTGGGCACTCGGGCTTTTGGTCACGATGACGATCCTCTTCGCGCTTGCTGCCGACTTTTTACTTCTTCCGACGCTGCTGATTGCCATCGACCGGAGAAATTCATGATTCCCGCACGACCAATGCTGTCGTTTTTCGCGCGTTGTCTGATCATTTTGACCTGTCTTGGCGCGGCACCCACCCATTCCGAAAATGCCACCCCCGAGGAAACCGGGCTGAAAATCGCCCAAGATTCCCGCGCTCGCGAGGAAGGCTTTGGCAACTTTACGGCCCAGCAAATCATGGTGCTGCGCAACAAACACGGACAAGAGAGCCGACGCCAGCTCCGGGTAAAAATTCTTGAAGTCGCCGAAGATGGTGACAAGAGTCTGTTTGTGTTTGATGAGCCGCGCGATGTCCAGGGAACGGCGTTGCTCATTCACTCGCATGGGGAAAGCGCGGACGATCAATGGCTCTATCTACCCGCTCTGAAACGCGTCAAGCGCATTAGTTCGTCGAATCGATCCGGCTCCTTCATGGGGAGCGAATTTGCCTATGAAGATCTGACTGCCCCGGCCGTGGAGAAATTCACCTACCGCTACCTGCGCGACGAGCCTTGCGGCGATTTGACCTGCACGGTTTCCGAACGCGTTGCCGTCGATAAGAAATCGGGCTATAGCCGCCAAGTGGTCTGGCGCGACAAGGACGAGCTGCGCGTTTGGAAAGTGGAGTACTACGACCGCAAGGATGCCCATCTGAAGACGCTCACCTTGGGGAATTACCAGCAGTACCTAGAGCGTTACTGGCGCGCTAGCGAGATGACGATGGTTAATCATCTGACCGGAAAAAGTACCGTTCTGACTTGGAC
The DNA here is from genome assembly GCA_965261395.1 of Candidatus Latescibacterota bacterium. Taxonomy (GTDB): domain Bacteria; phylum Latescibacterota; class UBA2968; order UBA8231; family UBA8231. The sequence goes on along the minus strand of OZ253462.1, from coordinate 6,160,063 downwards.
GGATTTTCAATTCCAGACTGACCTCGACGACCGCGATTTTACGCAAACCGGACTAAAACGGGCGCGTTGATGCTACTCCGTGCCGCTCTCGGCGCGGTCTGGATTTTGGCCTTGGCCGTTGAAGCACGCGCCGGAACCGAGATTGACCACGAGTTTTCCGGGCGCTTGAACGTCGAAAGCCGATGGTTCCCCGAAGCTGGTGCTCATCCCGACCAGCGCTCCCATGCGAGCGGCTTTGTCGCAGTGCCCAAACTCTACCTTGAAGACGCTGCGGGTAGAAGCCTCACTTTAGCTCCATTCTTTCGCTACGACAACACCGACCCACGCCGCACTCATGCCGATCTGCGCGAAGCCTATCTGCTGTTATTCGGCGAAATCGGCGATGGCGAATGGGAGCTGCGCGTGGGCGTCGATCAGGTGTTCTGGGGCGTAACCGAATCGCAGCACTTGGTCGATATCGTCAACCAAGTCGATCTCGTTGAACATCCGGCTGGCGAAGCTAAGCTGGGGCAACCCATGGTCCATTTTACTTGGTCTAGTGATTGGGGGGTGATGGAATTTTTTGCTTTGCCCTACCACCGCGCCCGCACCTTTCCGGGCCGAGCGGGTCGCTTGCGTCTCCCGCTCTTGGTAGAAGATGAGCAGGTCGAGTACGAGAGCGAGGCCGAGGAGCGGCATGTAGATCTCGCCGCTCGGTACAGTCAGAGTTTTGGGCTTCTCGATCTGGGTGTGAGCGCATTCAACGGCACTAGCCGGGAGCCTTCTTTGAAGCTACTCTTGGACGCTAGCGGCGCGCCGGCCTTAGGTCAGTACTACGCGCAGATCCGCCAGTTTGGATTGGACGCCCAGCTAACGGTCGGCTCTTGGTTGTTCAAGCTGGAGGCCATTCAGCGCGCTGGCGCTCGCAACCTGTCCGGCCGGGAAGAGGATTACGTTGCTTCCGTTTGCGGTGGCGAATACACGTTCTATTCCGTATTTGGCTCGGCTGCCGATCTCAATCTGCTCGGCGAATGGAATTACGATAGCCGGGGCCGCAATGCGACCCCAAGCCGCTCGCCCAATACGCTCGAAAACGATCTCTTCTTCGCCGCTCGCCTTGCGCTCAACGATGTCCAGAGCAGTGAAATTGTCGCCAGTATTCTGGGGGATGTGGACCGGGCTACCCGCGCCTTAGCGGTTGCATTGGAGCGCCGCATCGCCGACCAGTGGTCTGTGAATCTAGAGTCGATCTATCTCCTCAATGTTGACCCAGCGGATATCCACTACGAGACCCGACGCGACAGCTTCATTGATCTGAGCCTGATGTATAATTTCTAGCCCGTCGGATTCACGTCCAACCTACAAAAGAACCACTAACCGAATTGAAGATGCAGGCGTAATTTGTCCCGACGGCTCCTTTTTTCGGATACCTTTGTCGCCTAGGAAGCAACTATAAGGGTGACCATGGAACGGAATGGAGAAAGCTGCGTGCAGAGGGCTACTGCTGGCGACTCGGCGGCGTTTGGTTCGCTCGTTGAGGAACACACGCCGTGGTTGCTGGTGCGGCTCACCCGCAGGCTGGGCTCGCAAGAGGTGGCAGAGGACGTCCTACAGGAGGCGTTCATTGCCGCGTACCAGCAGCTAGCGGAGCTGCGCGCTCCCGACCGGTTCGGTGCCTGGCTGTGCTCGATTGCGGACAACAAAGCACGCATGTGGCAGCGGCGCCGTCTGACGCAACTCAATCTTTTGGATCAGCTCGACCTCGCGGTACCGCCTGAACAGGAGAAGCAGGAGATCAGGGCGTTGGTGCGGAAGGCGATCGGACGATTGAGTGACTCCCACCGAGACGTGATCGTCCACCACTACCTCAAGGGCTATTCCTATCAGCAGACAGCAACCTTGCTGCACCTCCAAATCGGAGTGGTAAAGAGCCGTCTGCAAAAGGCCCGGAAACGCCTGCAAAAGGAGATCATGGCGATGGCGGAATCCAGCACTGCACAGACATTCGAACTCGGGCCGGACGATCTGGCCGGATTGCGTCACGTAGCTCGCTTCACAAGCGACGATCCCAAGCGGCCCATTATGCACTGCGTCTGTCTCGACGCCGGTGGTAGGATTGTCGCGACCGACGGCTCGCGGCTGCTCAACTGGTCGAGCAAAGGTTTGGCGTCGCTGCCGGCCCCGGTGATCCTCGATTCGCTGCAAGCTGGAATGGTCCCGGAGACGGACTCGGCAACGCTGATTATCGAAGAGGAATCTGCCACGTTGCGGACTCCGGACGGCTGCAGAGTGACGTTGCCATCAACTCCCGGACCGTACCTCAAATACCAAGAGGCCGTCGGCTCCCACGGTCCGATCTTGGCGGTCGTGCGCAGCGAGCACCTAATGGCCTGCGTGGAGGAGATCGAGCCGTTCCTCAGAGACCGCCACGAACTGGTGAAAAGTGGCTGGGAGTACGTGCCTAGCGTAGAGATGCGGGTGTCGGGTGTGGAGGGGAAGCTGGTGCTGCGAACGACGCGGGATCAGGGGTTCAGTCAGAACGGAGAAAATGCGGACGACCTGCACGGCGACGACCTCCCGGACTGGGAGCACTCCGTGAGCTGCCCTGCTGATGTGACGAATATCGAGGATGGAGGATCATTCCGCGCCGGCCTCAATCACGACTTCCTCACAACGATTGTGGAGGCGCTGAAAGACGGGGGGGAGGAGATACGGATATATCTTGCGCATAGTGAGGCACCCCTTCACTTCGAGGCGGGAGAGGATCACCACGCTGCCGTGCTGATGCCGATGCGGATGGCTTATTGTGATGGGTCCTGATTGTTGGGCAACAACGAATAAACCTAACGCCGAGCCGCACTGCAAATTATTATTGGTGTCGCGTATTAAGTTTGAGGGATCTCATTATGGCGTATAAATTCCGCGAGGTTGCATCTGGCTTGCGGTGTTTTTTAACACTCCTCCCGCAGATACTGAAAGTATATCAGCGGGCTGGTAGGGCCTATTTCATCCTTTCAATGCTGCTGACGATCTATGATGGTATTGCGGTTTCTATTTCTATCTATTTCACAAAGCTATTGGTCGATGAAGCCGAGTCGCTCTGGATCGCTCGGCAGGCCAATGAGCCGATGGAGTACACGACGCTCGGCGTGTTGATGGGGGGGCAAATCGCGGTGTGGATCGTCGCGTTGGCGACTGATGTTCTATGGCGTCCAATGAGAGCGATTCTGGGCACAAGGGCCACTGGGCACCTTAGCCGATTGTTATGGCACGATTTCGGTACGTATGTGTATATTTTACAGTAACTTGTTCTATTCTTTTGCCGCCTCCCCCGCGGCACGCTCCCCTCGATTGAGAAAGAAGGGGAGCAATGCCTGCGATTCTCTCTCTGGCGCCCTTTCAGCAGCGGCAGCAGTGGGCGCGCTTTCGAAGTAGAGCGCATGAAGCCCTGGACGAGTTGCTGGATCGGGTGGAGACGCAAATGAGCGAGCACGGATCTACTCCGCCGACGTTGATGGAGATTACCGAGGCGGTGTCGCAAGAGCGCTCCGGGCTTACCGCGGCGGTGGTGGAAGCCTTCATCGAACGCCGCCACGGCCAGTTCCTGGCGCAAGAAGAGGCGGCCTGCCCGAAGTGTGAGCGCGTCCTGCGTGCGCGACCGTCGCGCTCGCGCACGGTGGAGACGCTGCTCGGGCCGGTGCCCTTGGAGCGGCCCTATTTCTACTGCGTTTCCTGTGAGCACGGCTTTTATCCGCTGGACGAGGCCCTGGGCCTGTCGGGGCACCGCAAGCAGTGGGACGTTCAAAACGCCGGGGTCAAGCTGGCGCTGGAGATGCCCCACCAGCGCGCCGCGAAGCTGCTGGACGAGCTGACCGACGCGTCGATGAGCGACTGTGTGATTCACGAGGTGCTGCAACAGACCGGGTCGTTGGACGTGCTGCAGGTGTGTCCGGACGCGGCCGACATCCAGGATCGCATTGCTCAAGCCGCCGCCGCTCGCAAGTGGCGGCCCATCGTGGTGTTGGCCATCGACGCGGCCGACGTGCCCAGTCGTCCCGAGACCGCCAAAGGGACTCGTCCGGGGCGCAAGAAGAGCCGGGCTCGGCGAAGGCGTTGGCAGGGTGAATACCACGAAGCCAAGGGCTTTCGCTTCTACTTGGTAGACGATGAGCGCATCGAGCAGCTGATCTCCTGGCACCAGATGGGCGACGAACAGGCCTTCGGCTCGGCCTTGCGCCAGGTCAAGGAGGCGGGGCTGATCCCGGAGGAGCAGGTGCGCTTGTGTGCCATCGGGGACGGAGCCCCGTGGATCTGGAAATGGGTGGAGGAACTGTTCCCGAGCGCCCGTCAGATCCTCGACTACTACCATTGTAGCCGCTACCTGCACGCGGTGGCCGAGGCTCAATACGGCACCGATGCGGCGCGCGCCAGCCATTGGCTGGAAGCGACTCTGGCGCGCCTGTTCTGCGGTGAGGGCACCGGCGTGGTTTGGGGTCTGCAGCGCATGCAGGCGGTCTCGGAAGAGGCCGAAGAAGCGATCGGCACGGCCTTGACGTACCTGCAAAAGCGATTGCATCAAGTCGATTTCGGCAGCCATCGCAAGGGCGGATACCCGATCGGGTCGGGTGCGATCGAATCGGCGCATCGCTTCATCGGCCATGTTCGTCTGAAACGCTCGGGCGCTTGGTGGTATAAGGAAAACAGCAACGCCATTCTTGCCCTGCGTTGCGCCTTGTACAATGGAACGCTTGACCGGGTCTTTCAGCAGTACCGAGACAACCTAAAAACAACCACCAAAACCGTAACAATCACCTAATGCACCCAGGGCCACTTATGTGGCTCAGCACGATTTGGCAGAAAAAGCTAGTAGGGTTCCATATCGCTGTTATGAGGACAGCGCGTTCTACAACAAGATAGAAGCAGCAGAACAAAGAAAAGGCTGGCCTGAATACACGTCGCTTTTCCTCTTCCAAGCGATATCTTCTATCTTAGGTCTCGTCTCGGTTGCGGCCCTTCTCTCACTCTTTAGTGGCTGGCTTTCGCTCCTTGTTATCGTCGCAGCAATCCCCTATTTCTTATCACAACTTCGCTACATACTCGATGGTCACGAACTTTTCCGGTATCAGAGTTCGGATCGTCGTCGCCTTGAATATCATGCAAAGGTATTGTGCGATCGCGCGTATGCAAAAGAGGTGCGGATCTTTGGTTTTGCCCAACACTGGCTGGCAAACTACAAGGCGATTTGGGAGAAGTGCTACCGCGAGAATCGCGCGCTGTTCCTAGCGCGAAACAAGATAGTAATAATCGCAGATATTCCAAGCATAGCCGCTGCGGCGGGGATCTATATCTTCATCGTTCTGCGCGCCAGTCAAGGTATCATCAGTCTCGGAGACTTGGCCATGGGTTTGGCCGCTACGCTCCAGTTTCGCAATGCGACAAGGCTCATGGCGAATGGAATTGCCCAATTGTTCCGATGCAGCTTGTTCATATCGGACTACTTTGAATTCATGAACCTTCCCGAAGGAAACGAGGACGAGACTGCCCAACCATCCCAAGCGCGACGAGGAATACAGGCGGCACATGAGCCCATGATCAGTTTTAGAAATGTCAGCTTTCATTATCCCGGGGAGCGCGGCAATGCGCTCAATGACATCTCGTTTGACATCTATGACTCCGATACAATAGCTCTCGTGGGTAGAAACGGTGCGGGCAAGACCACATTGGCGAAGCTGCTCTGTGGCTTGCTAGAGCCGACGGAAGGAAAGGTGTTGTTTCGCGGTAAAGAGGTTCGCGCCGATGGCCAGAATGCCTTGCTCACGGCGACATCGGCTGTCTTTCAGGACTTTGCCCAGTACGAGCAAACCGTAGAAGACAACATTCGGCTGGGCGACATGCATCGAGAGGATACCGATGGCGGCATAGATGAGGTCGTCGTCGCAACCCGTTTAGACCACGTTCTCAAGGGGTTGCCCGACGGCCTACAAACCCAGTTGGGGCGATCTTTGGAGGGTACCGATCTGTCGGTTGGGCAGTGGCAGCATCTGGCCCTTGCCCGTTGTCTCTATAAGGTGGAGGCTGAAGTACTTATTTTGGATGAACCGACGGCGGCGATGGACCCGGAGGCCGAGTATGAGTTGTACAAATTGCTGTTGGACATCGCTGGCCGCCGGACTTCCATTTTGGTGTCACACCGACTATCAACAGTCAGAACGGCCAACCGCATCTTAGTGCTCGACGAGGGCCGTCTATGCGAGGAAGGCCGACACGAGGAATTGGTCCAGCGCGATGGAATCTATGCCAAGTTTTTCAAGATGCAGGCGGAAAGATATCAAGCATCAAGTAGTCGGGAAGTGGAATTTGTAGGCCAGCCGCGTCAAAGTTAAAGTGGAGACCCAGTACATGGCGAGTAAATACGGCTATTCGGAAGAGGAGTTGAGATTTTGTCGAAAGCATTTTTGAGTTTGTTGGTCATATCAGTTCTCGTTAAGAACTGATGTTACGCAGCCTTACGAGCTCTTGGTCTATGTCCGCTCGGTCGAGTCGTGTCATGCCTGCGCAAGCAGGCATCCAGATTAATCCTCGGCGATTCGGGCTTCGATGCGCTCAGCCGAACCGCTGAACCACTCGACCGAGCGCCCCGAAGTCCGCATCCTGCCGCAGACGATAACGGCTGCGTAACATCAGTCAATAATACTCGTATTGTTCAGGCGCTTTTCCCTTCTGTCCTACGACCTTCGGCTTGTGGGGTCGTGCCCCGCTTTTGCGAATCGCTTCCACCGCGATCTGAAAAAGCCATTCGTCCCCGTAGTCGAACAGGTAGAGCATGCGCTGCCCCTCCGACAGATCCAACTCCCCGATCTGCGTCTCGTCCACATGAGGGCCTTCCTCGTCATGTGGCGACGTGAACTTGTCGTCGGACCAGAATTCGCCGTCCATAAAGAAGGCGTAGAGATGGTCGTCGTCGAAACCGTAGGCCTCCTGGATGGCATGGTGCAGATCCTCCAGCGTATGCCCACCCGCCGTCTCAATCCGCCGCCAGAGATTTTTCTTTAAGGCAACGTTGAAACAGTAAATACCGTCCTCGAACTCAATGCGCTTCCGTGGCAAACCGCGCTTGAGTTCTTCCATATCAACCAGTGGCTCAAAAGGCTGGTAAAACGGCTCGTCGGCCTGTTCCCCATATATTTCGGGAGATTTTTTCTCCAATCTCGTTTTCGCCCCCGTCACTAATCGGCATATAGAAACTCTCTTCTCGTCAAGTGGATCGCCTGGTTTGGCCTTCCACTCGCCGAACGCTTGCCGCCGGGTCGGTAGATTCCAATGAAGAAAGTCCCGCTCACCGGCCAAGATCGGTGCCAGTGTCGCGCCAAACTCCGTCAGTTCAATCCGTTTAAACCGGATATCGTGCTTCGACCGTCCCTTGGTCTCGCGATCGGGTTCAACCCGCCAGAACCCGAATGCCGCAAGGTGCAGCACCAAGTATTCTAGGGAAGAGAGGCTCCGAGCGAATATATCCTTCCACTTCTTTTTTTTTCTTGCTGCTGCGGGCTCGCCCAGCAACTCGATGACCGGAGGCACTTCGTATGGAGGATCGAGACGGACACCGTGGCCCGATTGCAGTTTTTTCCAGTCGCAATCCACCCAGAAGGTCTCCAGCAGGAAAAAGTAGCGTTCCGTTAGCTTCAACTCTTCGTACTGCGCGAGGCGATCCGTAGCTTCGAGTATGAGTTTTCCACCCTTGCCGGGCACTTTGTGAAATAGTTCACCCGCCAGTGCGAGATGGTAGAACAAATGCAATTGGGGATAGAGCGTCTGGCGCGTCCGGGTTGTCGTCTCCGGCACGGGCTCGCTCATAGCCTCGTTGAGAGCACAGAGATCCCTGCCGCCGATGAATTCCCGAGCCGTAGCCAGGATCACTGGGTGATGTGTCAAGTAAGTAGTGAACTCAGAAAAATCCTTTAGTAATGCGGTCGGCTCTGTTTCGCTGATCTGAATGGCTGCCGTCATGGCCTGCAATCCCGTCTACTAGAGCGCTAAATCCTGCTCGCAATGTGCATTATAGCCAATATTTCGCCAGACTCAATTCAACTTACTAGCTGATGTTACGCAGCTTTTGTCATGCCCTGCTTCCACAAGGGCAGGCTCTGCGAAAGCAGGCATCCAGATCAACCCTCGGCGGTTCGGCGGAGCGACTTAAATGGCTTGACTGAATGCACCGAAGTCCGCACCGTGCGCTAGGCTGGATTCCCGCTTTCGCGGGAATGACAATAATAGTTTTTCTTCGTCAACCTCGACACCTAGGCCGGGCAGCGCCCGCGTCACTTTTGGCCTGATTGCTCATCTTGCCTTCCATTGTGGTTTGCGTTTTTCGGCGAATGCCTGCGGCCCCTCGGCGTAGTCCTCCGACAGCCGCAGGCGGCGCACCGCCGTCAGATCCTCAAGCTGGCACTGCGCCTGGGAAATGGGGGTCTCGATGGTGTGCAGCGCTACCTGCTTGGCGGCTTGGACGGCGAGGGGACCACACTCCAGGATCTCGGCGGCCCAGCGTTCGGCCGTGGCCATCACCGGTTCGTCGTCGGCTACTTCGTTGACCAAGCCCATGGTCAGGGCTTCCCGCGCCGAGAACAGCTTGCCGGTCAGGATCATGCCCATGGCCAGGTGGTAGGGGATGCGGCGCGGCAATTTTAGCACGCCGCCAGCATCGGCCAGCAGACCACGTCGGGCCTCGGGCAAACCGAAGCGGGCACTTGCGGCCGCCACGATCAAGTCACAGCGCAGCGCCAGTTCGAGACCGCCGCCGACGGCATAACCGTTGACCGCGGCGATGATCGGCTTGTAGCAGCGGTCGAGGATGTGGGCCGGGGAGTGGACCGGGTTGCGCAGCTGATCGTCGTCTGTTTGTTCGACGCGGTATTTCAGGTCCGAGCCGGCCGAGAAGGCGCGCTCGCCAGCGCCGGTGAGAATGGCGACCCAGACCTGGTCGTCGGCGATGAAGTCGTCCCAGGCCCTGGTCAGCTCGGCGTGGGCTGGGGGATGCAGGGCGTTCATCACCTGCGGGCGATTCACCGTCACATAGGCGATGCGGCCCTTTTTTTCGTAGAGGATGTGTTCGAATGGTGGTGGGGCCATGTGTTCTCCTTACTGGATGTTCTGTCGCAGCTTTTCGAGCGCGGTCTCCCGATCGCCGGCTTCTATCGCCGCGAATTCGACGAGGACTCTACGCGCCTAACTACACGACACCAATAAAGCTGTAACGTGTCGTATGGATGTATTTTTTTTGGCGATTGGTTAAGAGAGGAGTCGGTCATACTCAGAATGTGGGCCGATCCAAAACCAAGTGATAGTATCCCCCTCTTTGAGTCCTAATGCTCTCCACTGCCGCCCGATACGCACTGAATAGACAGAGGGCTTTCCTTTTACTGGTTTAAAGGAAAGCCCCGGTTGATACGGATTTTTCGCCATCTCTTATAGGTAACTGCCGCCTTGATTTGAATGGTCTTGGGGAGTTGATAATAGGCATCCCAGAAACCGGGGTGAGTCTTTGATCTCATGGACTTGATGGGTTCAAGTCGCTGGGATCAAAATCATAGACCTTCCCTTCCTGTATATCCTGCCGAACTTGCTTTACCATTTTGTCCAACCAAGCGTGAGATTTTTTTGATCCCACTAGGGCGTCCCATTCGGCTTCGTCCTTATCGTCCTCTGGCCCCCAAGTATCATCTACTACTGCTAGGAGAGCTTCCGCGATAGCGTCCTGCTCTTTTTCGCTCAGAGTTGAGATTTTGTCGAAAGCATTTTTGAGTTTGTTGGTCATAGTAGCCCTCGTTAAGAATTATTCTGTAAACCCATGATTTCAAATGGGTTGCTCTTTTCGGGAGGTGTGTTATAATGCCGACGCATGACTACTAGTAGGATATATTCCAACAGCGGAATCGCGTGCTAAGCATACCTGAATAGTTTTTCTTCGTCAACCTCGACACCGGGCCGGGGCCATCCGGGATCACAACTGTGCCATCTGTCTCCAGTCGGATCAGTTTCAATAGAATGGAATCATCACGCAACGGGTTCTCAGCAGTGTCAAACTCGAGCGGCGGCACGTCCAGTAGCCGACTGCTAGATGACGGCAAAATCGCCAGCAGATGCGGCGTTGCAGCAATGTGCAAGTTAGAAGTTGTCGATAGGGATATTTCTTGCGGTGAAAGGCACTCTGGATTACAACGGAAACTGTGGTCAACGGCGGCATCCCGTGGCGGATGCTGCCGTTGGATTTTCCTCCGTGGGATACCGTCTATGAGCATTACCGACGTTGGAATCAACGCGGGGTGTGGGAACAAGCCCTTGACGCGCTCAATGAGCAGGCTCGTCAAAAGCAGGGCAAAAACGAGCATCCGACCTATGTCTTGATTGATTCGCAATCGGTTAAGACCCAATATGCCAGTCACGATCGAGGCATCGATGGGGGAAAAAAGATCAAAGGCCGTAAACGCCATATCGCCACCGATACGTTAGGCCATATGCTCGCGGTTCAAGTCCATGCCGCCAATGTAGCCGACACTAGCCAAGGATGGGAAGTCTGCGACCGGGTCGCCGAAAAGTATGAGTCGGTCGAAGCCTTCTGTGGCGACCAAGGATATGGCGGTACTACCGTTGAATTCGTCGAAGACCTGTTCGGGTTGCGCATCGATATCGCCGCTAAACCACAGCACGGATTCAAGGTGGTTCCCAAACGCTGGATTGTCGAACGCACCTTAGCTTGGTTAGGCGGATTTCGACGCTTGGCCAAGGATTTTGAAATCCTCACCCAATCCGCCGAAAATATCATCCGCATTGCCATGATTAAAATTACCGTCCGGAATAACAAGATTTGGGCTAGACTTAACAGCCTGACGGCCGTACTTTTCCCCGCATGAGCAAGCCTAACTGGGTCAACCGTAGGGAGTTATATACTAAAGTCACATTTCCGGGCTGGCCGAGTGAAGGCGGTCAGTCCTCTTCGTCCTCAGTTTCCTGAACGATCACAGGCTGCATCAAGGCGCGGGCCAACTCTTCGGGGGTGGCGTCAATGTTGGCGTCGGCCTCTAGCTCGGCTTTTTTGGGCTGGTAGGTGTGGGGTTTGACCTTAACGACTCTGCGGGTTTTTTCTTTCATACTTATACCCCTCAGTCTCCACGACGTAGCCGCTTTCTGGGCATGTAGATGACTGGATACTAACTAATCCTTGCTTCCTCGCTCCACGTACCAAGCTCTTTGAGCTTGTCTCGGATTGTGTCGAAACGTCGCATCGAAGCGGCTATTTCACGTTGAGTGTCAAGATCATAGGTGCCGTCTTCTTTGATGGGAATATCGGCTGTGAGCTGCTCTACTCGTCCCTTAAACAGCTTCGCTTCATATAGAAATCCACCTGCTGCGATCTTCCGCCGAAGCTCTGTAGCGAGGTATTCGACATCAATATCCTCTACTAGGACTTCAACTGCAATGAGATCGTCCGTGAGGACGCATTTCTCGTCGCGAGTAAAAACGGTTCCAACAGCAGCCCCGTTGGCCGCAATTGTTATAATTAGACGGTTCCCGGTCTCCACCCTGATCTTGTGAATTGCCAGCCATTTCCCCGAGATATCGCCCTTTTTTAAATCGTGGTATTTGAAACAACTGTAGACCGGAACATCGCCCGGGTTGTCACGAATCTGGGTGTTTGTAATCCGTGTTCCAGACCTGACGCGAAATAAATTCGTATTTGAGAGGTCAACTGAAATTGTCGCTCCGGCTGCAAGGCTGGAAACTTCACTCTTTGACTCCTTTAACTCCTTCGACAACTTGTAAAGACTTCCAATTGCCTCGTCTATAAATTCAACCCGCCCAATTGTTGCAGCCTTAATTCCAAGATCAACAAGTTCCTTGTCGGTCCAAAACCGTGCTACATCCCAACGGTCATTCTCCGTGAAGCGTTCCGCTGGTACAACCTCAATAAATGAATCAGATGGAATAAAGGCCGGATCATCGGTACGCTGTATGAATGCACTTGCAACGGCGGCAAGATCGTTGTCGTCTGGCATTGGTGCCCGGTATGTATCAAGAGTTTCGCCTATGGATCGAACGCAGGCACACAGGACGTCTGGTCGTGGATCAAACTCGGTGTGCCGCTTCTCCAAGACGAGAATACAGGTCAGCTGTGCCGTGTTAAAAAATGTGTTCCGTGGAAGTGTAATTGATGCGAGCAAATTACATTCACTGAGTATCTTTTTTTTCGGTTTTTTTTCGGTCCTGTTGAGCATGCCGAGCGGGACGATGACAAATGCCCGACCGCTTGGTTTCAGCGAGCTGGAGATATACCGGATGAAGAGCGACTCTACGCCGAGGCCCCAGCCGTCATAGAAATCCTTTAGGACAAGACCATTCCGCGTACCGGCCACATCTGCGATCTCCTTAGAAGCCGTCTGAAAACCCTCTGATGTAGCCGAATTTGAAAGGGCGTACTCATCGAGCCATATTCAGGTTTCACCACAAAATCTGAACAGAAAGGCTTGTATAATGAGTACGCCGCGTAGGCAATATGCCACCGATCTAACCGATGGACAATGGCAGCGGATCGAACCGTTGCTGCCCGCGCCGCGCTGGCGGCTTCACGGTCCGGGTCGGCCGCCGCGGGATCGACGCCAAATCGTCAACGGCCTTTTATATTTGAACAAGACGGGGTGTCCTTGGGCTTTGTTGCCTGCTTGTTTTGGGCCGTGGAAAACGGGGTATGATTACTTTCGTCGCTGGAGCCTGCAAGGGGTCTGGCCGCCGGTGTTGGATCGGTTGACCAAGCGGGAACGCCGCCAGAGCGGCCGGGCGGCGATGCCGTCGGCTGGCTGCGTCGATAGTCAGACGATTAAGACCGCAACGCATGGTAAAACAACCGGGTATGACGCCGGTAAAAAGATCAAAGGCCGCAAACGGCATTTGTTGGTGGACACGTCGGGTTTGCTTCGACAGGTGGTGGTCACCGCCGCCGATGTCGATGATCGAGAGGGTTTGAAGCAGGTGTTGACCCGCTTGAAGGCCGCCGGAGTGGCTCGGTTACGCAAGCTGTGGGTTGATGGCGGCTACCAAGGCGAGGCCATCCGAACGTGGGTGGCCAACCAAAAAAAGACGCACAAAATAGACTTGGAAGTCGTCGCCAAACAAGGCTCCGGATTTACCCTAGTTAAACGCCGGTGGGTCGTCGAGCGCACCTTGGCGTGGTTGATGAATTTTCGCCGACATGCGAGAGATTATGAGGTCTTGACCCGCCATAGTGAAGCCTTGATCCAGATTGCCATGATCCACTTGCTACTTAAACGAATCAAATGAAAATTAGAGTTTTCAGACGGCTTCTGACGGTAAATCGCGCTTCCCTGAGTCACGTAGGGTGGATTAGCGAGGACAACATCGATGCTGTTTTGTGGCGGGTATTCGAGTGAGCCAAGAGTCTCATTTGCGTTCACAAGAACGAAAGTATTGGCGAGAGCCTTGTTTATCGCCGGGATTGTGGTTGTGGGTTCCTTTAACAATTCCGAGAGGTGGAGGAGCATGTTGGCCTTCGCCAAAATGTGCGTGTTGATGTCCATATCGAGACCGACCGTTCGCACCCGCTGCTTCGGAGCCCCCGCCGTTATAGTTACATTCCCCACTAGCGCCCCTTCTATTAGGAGCGGCTCCAGAACGAAACCACCGACTCCCGCAGCCGGATCGAGAAGCGTTGCGCCGTCGGGGAGCTTGCTTAGTTGGGCCATGCGAACCATCTCGCGTATAACGTTTCGCGGCGTAAAGAACTGACCTAGTGACTGCTGGCGTGGGGTATTTTTAAGAAACGTTTCGTAGAGGCGAAACTTGAACTCTGGGTCGATCTTGGATAGCGATCCGAAGTTTTTATTGACGTTCACTAAACTTGGTTTACATTTATGCGTTTATGACATGGACTCCTACTCATTTGACTCGTGCCCAACTAGAAGAGCGCCGCCTTGCCGGAGCTAAGCTGCTGCAAGAAGGCCGCTTATCCCAAGCCGAGATTGCTCGGCAGTTGGGCGTCAGCCGCACGGCCGTATCTAAATGGGCTAAGCGGTTACGCACCGGCGGGCTGGTTCGGCTCCAACGGCGTACGGCTACCGGACGCCCGTCGAAGTTGAGCCGCCGGCAAAAGCACCGACTGAAGCAGCGGCTCCAACAGGGGGCGCTGGGTGCGGGTTTTGCTACCGATCGCTGGACGCTCAAAAGAATCCAGCAGCTAATCGAGCGCGACTTTGCCATCGCCTATCATCCTAACTATCTGGCCCGCTTGCTCAACCGGCTCGGCTTTAGCGTTCAACAACCGACAGATCGCGCTTTGGAACGGGATGATGCACGCGTCGAAGCGTGGCGGAAGCGCGACTGGCCTCGAATAAAAAAAAGCTCGTCGGCTTAAGGTGGATGTGGTCTTCGTCGATGAATGCGGCTTTTCGTTTGCCGAGAAGCTGGCCACGACTTGGGCTCCGATGGGTTGCCCGCCGGTGATCCGGCGGGTCAAACGGCAACGCCGGGTGCTTTCTAGCGTGGTGGCGCTGACCTTGCGCGGCAAAATCTACAAACGCCATTTTCACGGCTCGATTCACGCCGCCCAAGTCGTGGTCGCCCTCCAACATGTGCGGCGGCTGATGGGAGCCGGGTTTATACTGATCTGGGATCGCTTGGCAGCCCATCGCTCCAAGCCGGTCCGGGACTATCTGGCGGCCCATCCTGAAATCCGGGTCGAATGGCTGCCGCCGTATGCGCCCGACATTAATCCAGAAGGGCTTTGTTGCATGAAAACCGGTCGGGGCCGTGTTGGCTTCTTTCGCGTGTGATTTACGCTTTTTTGGTTAGCGGATAGGACTCAGGTTTCGCCAACGCCCGCATCCGGTTGAGCAAGGCACAGCCCAACCGCGCTTCGGTCTGTTGGTTGGTTAGGGTTCGGGTGCGCAAGGTGTCACCAAGTATCTGTTTGTAGCGGCCTATCTGCGTTTCGGCTACCGAGCGTCGATGATAGCCGCTCTCGTGTTTCCAACCTCGACGGCCCCGTTTGCGGATGGCTCGAATCGTCTCATCGCGGGGCAACGGCTCGGCGTTGGTGTTGCCATGTTGCTCGATTTTGGCGTCCTTGCGCGGCGGAATGATCGGATGAATAGGTGCCCCCTGCTCGGGCGCGGCCAACGCCTTGAACACCTTGCGTTTGTCATAGGCCCCATCGCCGCCCAACGCCTCCACGGGGGCCTCGATCTGTGCCAGCAACGGCTCCACCTGCCCCGCATCATCGTGGCTATTCGTCGTCAAGGTCTGCGCGACGATCTCGCCGGTGGCTTCATTAACCCCGAGGTGCAATTTGCGCCACGTGCGCCGCTTGCTCCAGCCGTGCTGACGCACCTTCCATTCGCCTTCGCCATACACTTTCAGCCCGGTCGAATCCACCACCAAGTGCATCGGTTGGTCTCCCCGCTGGGGCGGCCACGCCACGGCTAAACCCGCCTGACGGCGCGACAGGGTCGTGTGATCGGGCACCCGCAGATCCAAGCCCATCAGGGCCAACACCGAAGCGACAAACCCCTCGGTTTGGCGTAGGGGCAAGTGATACAAAAGACGCAGCGTCAACGCCGTTTGGATGGCGACCTCCGAAAAGGTATATTGCGCCCCCCGCTGAGGCGGCCCTTGATAATACCAAGCTTCGACGGCCTGGGGCGTGAACCACACCGTCAGACTACCGCGCTGTTGCAGCCCGGCCTCATAGTCGGCCCAATTACGTACCCGGTACACGACGTTGGAGCGACGGCGAGGCGAGCGACCAGGCTTGACGGAAGAGGGGCAAGACGATAGGTTGGCCATGACAGGTTCCTTGGACGAGAAAGCATGGGTTTTTTGGCGAAAGTCGTGCTCAATCTACTGAGGAGCCTGTTTTTATTCAACCGATCAACCGAAAAAAACACCAATTCATGCACCAAAGCCATGGGAAACTATCGAATCCACGCCAAAGATTATGAGATCTTGACCTGCAATAGCGAAGCCTTTATACACATTGTTATGATCCATTTGTTGCTCAAGCGACACGACGTAGCAGAAGAGTTTTAAAAAGGCTTCTAAATGGGCGATGCAAGATTGCTGGTCTGGAAACTGGTTGAAAATGCTGATTAGGTTCATAGCTTAACTCCCTTTGTCTACTCATAACTATAAGGACTGCAAAGGGATAAGTCTAGCCCAAAACTTGTTATTCCGTTACCGTCGCTAAATATGTCTGAATAAGTGATATTACGCAGCTCATAGGCATTGGTTTATCTTTTCTGACATGGATAAAAAACTGTTAGCCCTCTATAGTGATTATCTGTTGAGTTCTTTTGGCGCTACGACCGCCACCGGCCTTTCGTCTTTGTTGGATGGCCAAATCAGCCACGACCCCGTGACGCGCTTTTTGTCTCAGGCCGACGACCCGTCGAAAGAGCTCTGGCATCAAGTCAAATCCGTGGTGCGCACCATCGAGCGCGAAGACGGGGTGCTCATTTTCGATGATACGATTCAGCAAAAGCCGTACACGGATGAAAATGAGTTGATCTGTTGGCCCTTCGATCCTAGTAAAAACCGCTCCGTCAAAGGCTTGAATCTGCTCAATTGCATCTATCAGGCCGGCGAGGTCCGTGTGCCGGTGGCCTATGCGTTAGTGCGTAAACCGATTCCGTTTTGCGATCGCCAAACGCGGCGGGTCAAACGCAAAAGCGAGGTGACTAAAAACCAATGGCGGCGGCAGATGCTACAGACCTGCCAGCAGAATCGCCTGCGCTACCGCTAGGTCTGGGCCGATAGTTGGTTTTCGGCCCAGGAAAACCGGCTTGAATTCAACTTGTAAGTGCAATCGCTTGGGTAGCTGGCATAGAAAAGGCCAACTGGTATATTTCCCCTGGCCATTTCAAACGCAGCTCCCGACGGAGGCGCTTATGGGAACGTATCACCAGTTGACCGAGCATCAAAGATACCAAATTTACGCCCTGAAGAAAGCCGGGCATGATCAGCAGTCCATCGCGGCGACGGTGGCGGTATCGCCCTCGACGATTTGTCGGGAGTTGCGGCGCAATCAAGGGCAACGCGGCTATCGTCCCGGCCAAGCCCATCACAAAGCGTTGGCGCGTCGTCGCCACAAGGCGAAGGCGACCAAGATGACGGCGGCGGTCATCGAGCGCATCGAAGCGGGCCTGGGTCAGCAGTGGAGTCCAGAGCAGATTGCGGGTCGGCTGGCGACGACCGACGGGTTTCGATTGAGTCCGCAGCGTATCTACCAGCACATCCAGGCGGATCGCCAGGCGGGCGGGATGTTGTATCGCCATCTGCGCCACAGTCAGAAGAAACGCAAGAAACGTTATGGAAAAGCCGATGCCCGAGGGCAGATTAAAGGCCGCATCAGCATGGACCAGCGACCGGCCATCGTGGAGGAAAAAAGTCGCATCGGCGATTGGGAAATCGACTTGGTGATGGGACGTGCACGCACCGGGGCGCTCGTCTCGGTGGTGGAACGTCGCTCGCGCTATACTGTGCTGGGCAAAGTCCCCTCCAAACAGGCCGAGCACGTAGCGGCGGCCACCATTGCGTTGCTCGCTGCCCATAAGGGGCATACCCAGACGATTACGGCCGATAACGGCAAGGAGTTTGCCCACCATGCCACGATCAGCCAAGCGTTGGACGCGGCTGTGTATTTTGCCCATCCCTACCATGCCTGGGAGCGCGGACTCAACGAGAACACCAACGGGCTGATTCGCCAGTATGTGCCCAAAGGGACGGCCTTGGATACGCTGTCCCAGGCGCAGGTACACCACATCATGGAGCGGCTCAATCATCGACCGCGAAAGGGCTTGGCATTTCAAACGCCGCATGAAATCTTATGCAAGGAAACAGAAGTTCAACCCAAACATGGCGAAATTGCGCTTACGAGTTGAATCCGCGGATTGCTTCCAAGCGGCGCGACAGACTGCGCACGATATCCGGGTGCTGGTCGTACAGATTCTGCCGCTCGGCAATGTCGTCTTTGAGGTTGAACAATTCCCCGGGAAAATCGTGGTCGCTATAGCCCCGCTCCGCCTTGAACCAGTCCGGCTCGCGGTTGTCGTCGCCGGAAGGAGCGTCGATAAAGACCCAGTCATCCTGGCGCAGGGCAAAGCGGCCCGAACAACTGTGATGCACGGCCGAGCGGCGCACTGGCGCGTCAATTTGCCCCTGCAACAAAGGCAGTATGCTAATGCTGTCCTCGGCCGCCCCCGGAGGCACCTGAACCCCAGTCAACTGAGCGCAGGTGGCCATAAAATCGCCCAACAGAGCAAGCTGGTCGCAGACCGATCCGGCCGGAGTGACGCCGGGCCAGCGAGCGACAAAGGGCACGCGATGACCGCCCTCCCAAGTGTCGCGCTTGGCGCCGCGCAAATGGGCCATGCTGTAGTGGCCAAATTGGCGCACGTGCTCGTAGCAGCCGCCAGCCGCGGCTGGACTGCACTCGGGACCGTTGTCGCTGGTGAAGATGAGCAGCGTGTCGTCGGCCAGCCCCTGCTCGTCGAGCGCGGCCACGATCTCCCCTACCACCCAATCGACTTCACAGACGAAATCGCCGTACAGACCCGCTCCGCTGCGGCCGATGAAGTCCTGGTTGGGTACAATCGGCGTATGCGGCGAGGTCAGCGGCAGGTAGAGGAAAAAGGGATCGGAGCCAGCTTCGGCGATGTAGGCGCGGGCACGGCGGACGAATTCGGGGACCATGTCCTCCAGTTTCCAGCCCGGCTTCATGGCCCCGGGCAGGCCGAACATCTCCTCGGGCTTTTGCTCAGTCGGGGCCGCGGCCAGCCGGTCCTGTTCAAACCAAGTGTAGGGCGGAAAATTCGGCACATCGACGCCAAAGTAGTAGTCGAAGCCGCAGGATAGAGGGCCACCGCCTATGGATTGGCTGTAGTCGATATTGCGCTCTAGGGCTTGGCGCTGGTCGCGGTTGAGGCGGCCAATGGGAGCGTCTCCGCAGGCTGGTTTGCCGTCCTTGGTCGCCCATTCCCAGCCGAGGTGCCACTTGCCGATGCAGGCGGTGCGGTAGCCCTGCTGGCGCAGTAGCTTGGCCGCGGTGGGGCGGTCGGCTTCTATCAAGGGCGGATCCCAGGGCCACAGGACGCTGCTTTTGAGCGGGGTGCGCCAGCAATAGCGGCCAGTGAGCAGGGCGTAGCGGCTGGGTGAGCAGACGCTGGAGGAAGCGTGAGCGTCGGTAAACCGCATCCCCTGGGCGGCGAGGCGGTCGAGATGAGGCGTGGGAATTTTGCAGCCTGGGTTGTTACATCCCATATCGCCGTATCCCATATCGTCGGCGAGGATGTAGATGATATTGGGTTTTTGCCGGGGCATGGCCGGTCCTTTCTTTTAGATAGAAATCGCTACTGATAAGCTGAATACCCGATCGACGGCCCCATTCGGTCCCGGGGCACCAGCCCAGCCGTTGGCCAAGCGGTCATAGGTCACGATCAACCCGTCGGCCCCCCAAGGCATCAGCGCCGTATAAGACGTACTCATGGCAGGATCCTCTCCGGCCTGCGCGTTGCAAAAGGCGTCCGAAAAACCCGCATCCGGCTCGACCAGTCGGTTGTGATGCTCCCCCAGATTTACCCGCTCCCATTGGTCGCCCTGCCCATCGGCACAGAGCCAGAGGAACAGGCCCGGGCGGCCACCGGTCAGCACTATCGCGCCGTTTCCCAACCGAGCTAGCCGCGGCTGCACCGAGGCCATCCCTTCCATGCGCACCGACTGTGACCACGTCCGGCCTTCATCCGCGCTGATGCTCTTGTGGAAATCCCAGCCACCGCCGACGCGATAGACGCACAGCAGGTCGCCATTGTCCAGCCGCAGAGTGTTCGATTCGTTGGGGCCTTCGGGCGCGCCGGGCGCGGCATCCGGGCCGGCGACAATGCTGCGGTACGTCCACGCAAAGCCCCCGTCGTCGCTGGCTACTGCGAACGTATTATAGCCTTCTTCCCCATCGAATTTTCCGTACATCGTCGTCAACAGGCTCCCATCCTTTAGGCGCAGGATGTTGCCGCTGTGCTGAAGCCGCAACTCGTCCTCGTGGTAATCGGCGAGCGGGCGCGGAAAATCAAAGACCTGCACGTCCCGAGGTTCGACCACGAGTGCACCATCGACCATCTTCAGGACGTTGCCCGGAGCAACGCAATTTTGCCGGTCTCCCGGCGACTGCGGCCATTGCTCGTAGGGCATCATCAACGTGCTCGACGCATCTCGAACGGAGGTGTGGCCGTACGAGTCGATGCGCTGATCCGGGTGCCAGCTACCACCGGCATCGTGGCTCACGAAAAGATCAGCCGGCCATTTCCCCTGCGCGACATCGGCGGAGCGGATGCAGGCACAAATCAGCGCGTCGTCGCCGACTTGGTGCAGGGACGGAAACCAGAAATGACCGGTGCCTTGGCCCACTTCGACCGGAGTACCTGCCTGGACAAGACCATGCTGGAGCGGATAATCGATCATATTGTCTCAAAAGAAAACGGGAGTGATAGGGCAGGCGTTATTCGAGTCTGACCATCTTGCGGATGCGCGTCTGGTTGTCCGACAGGCGCAATTTCAGTGGCGCGGCGCGGCAAGTGCGCCCTGGTCCATCGGGCCTGACAAGGCATTGACAAGCTTCGGCTGGAAAACATAGGTTGGGACAAAGATAGGCCAGGGCTTGGCCTCCACAAAATCCCCGTGCCCAGCCCACCGAGCGATTGCAATCTAGGCATCCGGCTTGAAAAAAGAAATTCCCGCCAGTCTGCGGGCCCGTATCGCCGAACGCGCCGCGCCCCGGGCCCGGGAACGCCCTGACGCCCACATCACTTTCCGCGGCCTGTTTCTCGGTGCCCTGCTGTGCGTTGTCATCGCCTTGGGCGTGCCCCATACCACCATGCTGGTCAAGGGCACGCCCATGGGCTTTTCCTCATCGACCCCGGCGGCGTACTGCCTGCTTTTCTTCCTCCTGATTACCGTCCACGTGGTACTGGCCCTGCCCAAGCGGCAATGGGGTCTGCAATGGGGCGAACTGGTCACCATCGCCATTATGATGATGGTCGCCGCGGCCATCCCCACCCGGGGCGTGACCGGCATGCTCCTGCCCATGATCACCGGGACCTACTACTACGCCTCGGCCGAGAACAAATGGGCCGAAGTCGTCCATCCCCATCTCACCGAATGGATGCTGATGGGCGACCCCGAGGCCGTGCGCGGTTTCTACGAAGGCAGTATCGGCACCACGGCCATCCCCTGGGCCAGCTGGTTGCCTCCCTTGGGCTACTGGCTGCTGTTCTACGCCGCCCTGTACCTCGCCCTCATCTCCATTGCCGTGATCCTGCGCCGCCAGTGGGTCGAACACGAGCGCCTGGCCTATCCCCTGGCCCAGGTGGCCCTAGCCATGATCGAGGACGAGGGCCGGCCCTCCCTGCTCAAGCCCTTTTTTAAAAGCAGGCTCATGTGGATCGGCTTTGCCATCCCCTTCCTGGTCGGCAGCCTCAATGCCCTGCACCACTATTTCCCCTCCGTGGCCCAGATCGGGCTGAACACCAGCGTGTCCTTCCTCGGCACCAATCTGCCGGTCAACCTCAATTTCCTCATGCTGGGCTTCTCCTTCCTCATCAATTCCACCCTCTCGCTCAGCCTGTGGTTTTTCCTCCTAATCTACACGCTGCAACAACACGTCCTCGGCCTGTTGGGCATCAATACCCTGCAGGCCACCCTTGGCCCCTGGAGCAGCCCAGTGACCGGCCACCAGATGATGGGTGCCCTGATCGTAATGGTGGGGGCGGGCCTGTGGGTGGGGCGGCACCACCTGGCCGAGGTGTGGCGCCAAGCCCTGTCCAGGAAGGCCCCGGTCGACGATGCCGATGAGATCATGTCCTACCGCAGCGCCCTGTTGGGGCTTCTCGTCGGCACCGCGGGCATGACCCTCTGGCTGTGGCAAAGCGGCATTCCCGCCTGGATCGCGCCGCTGTTCGTCTTTTTGGCCCTCGTCATCTTCATCGGCCTGACACGTGCCATTGTCGAGGCCGGCATCCCCACATTGAGCCCGGCCATGGTGCCCCTCGGTTTCGTGGTTTCCGCGGTGGGCGTCCCGGCCCTGGGGGCCAAGGGCATGGTGGCCGCGGCCTACTCCCTCATCTGGGTCGGCGAATTGCTGGTCTTTATGATGGCACCCCTGTCCAACGGCCTGCGCCTGACCAGCGAGACCGCGGGCAACCGGCGTCGGCTCCTGTGGGGCATTGCTGGGGCCATGTTCATCACCCTGGCCGTCTCCATCTACTACACCCTCCACCTCGCCTATGACTATGGCGGGGTCAATCTCCACAGCCAGTTTTTCGGCCAGAGCTTCCCGAGCTATCCCTCCAGATTCGCCCTGCGCAAATTGAGCGAGCCCTCTGGAGTCAGCGTCGACGGCTGGCTCTGGACCTTGAGCGGCGGCCTGGTCATGGCCCTCCTCATGATCGCCCGCCAGCGCCTGATGTGGTGGCCCTTCCACCCGCTGGGCTTTGCCGTCAGCGCCGGGTGGACCATGCGCTACATCTGGTTCTCCGTCTTTTTGGCCTGGCTGATCAAACTCGCTATCCTGCGCTACGGCGGCGGCGGTCTGTACCACAAAATCCGCCCCTTTTTTCTCGGCCTAATCGTCGGTCAATTCGCCACCGGAGGTCTGTGGCTGGTCGTCGACGCGTTTACCGGTACAGTGGGCAATGTCATTCCGGTGATGTTCTGACGCTTCTCAAGGACACCCCAACTCGGTCTGCACCTGCTTGACCTCGGCCACCATCACATTTCCGATTCCATTAAGGCCCTCCCTCAATCCACATCGGCTCAAAGCGGGCCAAGCGCAAACAGCCGTAGTGCTCGGCCTCGTATAGACACAAAACCTGCCCGTCGGGATCCACCGCCAAATCGGAATACGCAGCCGCACCCGGCTCAAGCACTCGCGCTATGGGCCAACTGTGACCTTGGTCCTCGCTCAGCCGCAAGACCAACTCGGCGCGCTCGTCGGGCTTGCTGGGATGCGCCATTAAGATGCGTCCGTCGTCGAGGCGCACAATGCTGCCTTGGCAGGAAGGTTCGGGCAGGGCCGGCTCGTAGGCGACCGCAGACCAAGTGGCACCGCCATCGCGGCTGCGCGACCAGCCCCGGCAGCGGCGTTCGTTGCGACTGCGCAGCGTCATGTACAAGGAGCCGTCGGCCATTTCCACGGCCTCGCATTCGTCCGAAGCGTCGTGCGTCAACTTGGCTCCAGCCTGCCAAGTGTGGCCGCCGTCGTCGCTGTAAAAAGCGATGGAAGACTGCACTTGGCCCCAAGTCGGCGGTGGCTGACGCCAAGTGGCCGGGCCAGGGCTTTCATCGACCCAAGAGGGCACGAGCAAGCGACCGCTTTGCAGTTGAATGCCGTGGCCAGGTCCAGTGCCGAGGTAGGTCCACGAAGGAGCCTTCACCTGGGAGGTAATTTCCACAGGGTCGGTCCAGGTGCGCCCACCGTCGGTGCTGCGGCTGCCAAAGACCTCCTGGTTGTCCTTGCAAAAAGGAAGCAACACGGTGTCGCGGTCGCGGTCGATCACAGGGCAGGGGTTGCCGCAGGTGCGCTCGCCGTCGGCGACGATCCGTTGGCGAGGCTCCCAAGTGCGACCGCCGTCCGTGCTGCGGCGCAGGAGAATGTCGATTTGATCGTCGTCGCGGCCGGTGTGGCGGCGCGCTTCGCAAAAAGCCAGCACCGCGCCATCTGGCGCTACGGCCAAAGCGGGGATGCGGTAAGTATGGTAGCCTTCTTGGCCGGAGGTGAATAGGTCTTGTATTTGCACGGTTCGCTCCTGTGGGAAAGGGCTTCAGGCGCTGTAGGCGATCAGTAGCTATCTAGGTGAGTTTGTCCAGCACGTGCTCCTGGTAGTACTCCGCGGAAAAACCGGCCTCGGCATAAGCTTGGGTGGCCGCGGACCATTGGCTGTAAAAGGCGCGTTGCTCCGGGTCGGGATGTTCGGCCAAGCGCTGGGGAAGAAGCACCCAATTGGTCAGAGGCTGACTGGCGGCGCGGCTGTAGTAGTGGTGCAAAGTGCGCCGAGCACGGGCGCGCTGTCCGGGCAGACGGGTGTGAAAAATGGCAATGTCGTACAGGACCAATGTGCCGGCCGGGCCGCGGATGGATACTTCTTCATAATCCGGACCCAATTGGTCGCGGGCCTCCTCCAACGTCTCGTAAGGGCCGCTGTTCGGCACGACGCAAAAGCAAGGATCGCTGGCCCCCACGTCGCTCAAGTAGTGAATGGCGCAGACATAGGTGCATTCGTAGGGACGCTCAGGCTCGGTCTCGGTGGTGGGTTGGTAGGGCCGGTCGCGATGGAAGCGCATCTCGCCGTCGCCCTTGCCAGCGGGCACGTCGCGAAAATCGAATTGGGCAAAGCGAGGTTGGGGGGCCATGATGGTCTGCACTAGATCGTAGGAGACCGCCGGCTGGACGAAGCGGTCCAACTCAGGATGGTGAACCAGGATTTGCCCGTGCGAAAAGACGCCCAAGCGGTCAGGCCCCCATTCGCGAGGGATTTCCCCTTTGGAGCGATCGACAAAGGCGTTGAGAGTGCGGATGTCGTCGGGTGTTAGGGCACCGGCGACTACGGCGTACTTATACTGCTGAAAAAAAGCGAGTATGTCTTCCTTGTTGTCGGGGACGAAAATGGGGGACTGTGCCATGATTGATTCCCTTTTAAATCACCAGATTTTTAATCTTGCAGCCGGCCAATAGGTCGCCGCGTCAAATCAGTTGCGAGAGGAAGGTCTGCGCCGGGACGATAATAGGTTTATGGTAGGCAAAACAGTCTCGTTCGACATAGGGCAGATCTAGTGCCACTTGGAAAGCGTGCGGTGCCCTCGTCTGGCGTTGGAATAGGTGCAGGGCCGGTGAAATAGAGGCGTTGCCGGAGCGCTTGACTTCGACTAGGAACCAAGGCCGTCCGTCGCGGACGACGACGAAATCCACTTCGCGTTGTTGCTTGTCGCGCAAAAAGAACAGGCCGAAATCCCCTTCGCCGCGGTCGCTCCAAAGATGCACGGCTTTGAGGAGCGCGCTGGCCACCAGATTCTCGGCGCGGGCACCGTCGTTGGGTGCCTGCGACCAGTCCCACAAATAGTACTTAGGCTCCTTGCGCAGGGAGCGAGCCACATTGACGTGCCAAGGCCGAATCGCATAGCAAAAGTAGAGGGATTCGAGGACCCCGATCCAACGCCGGACGCTATCCACGGAGGCGCTAATGGCGCGGGCGAGGCTGGCATAGCTAGTGAGTTGGCCGCACTGTTGCCGGATCAATTCGGCCAGCGTCTCCACTTGCCCTAGTTCGCGCACCTGCGTCAGACTCCGCAGGTCCTCCTTGAATAGCTGCTGGACGCGCGTGCTGCTCCAGCGGCGCCAGAAACGGGTGTCAGCTTTGAGCAACGGCTCGGGATAACCACCGAATTGGAGCAGGTCTGCAAAGGCCCCAGCGCCGAGGGGGGCCGGAGGACGGACGAGTGCGCCGGCTTCGGGAGCCAGCAATTCGGCCACGGAGAGCGGGTGCATGCGGTAGCCGAAATAGCGCCCCATCAGACTATCCCCGCCCGCCTTAAAGACATCGAGACGCGCGCTACCTGGGACGATAAAACGGGCTTGGTCTCCGTATGTATCAAAAAGCCCTTTGAGTAACCCTTTCCAACGCCCGAACTTATGCAACTCGTCCAAGGTGCAGACGGGGAAATTTTCGCGCAGCCGATCTAGGCCCATGGCTTCGGCAATAGCGGCTGGGCCGGCGAGGATGCGCTGGCGATCATCGCCGTTGTCCCAGTTGAGATAGACCGCTTCGCCACTGTGGGTGGCCCCCCGCCGGGCGCTAGTCGTCTTGCCGACTTGGCGCGGCCCCATGAGGAAGAGCATCTGTCGGTTCTCGGCGAAATGCGTTTGGATGAGATGTTCGTAAAGGCGTCTCATGCGCTGACTAAAACAGGTATATATCGCAAAACGGTTATGACTATTTTACGATATATACCCCGTTCGGTCAAAAATTCCGCCATCTGCTACTGTAACTCCTCCACCGCCTGCAACTGGACTTTGGCCATTTTGAGCGGATAAAATAATAGGCTACTAGGCTACTATATTACATCAATTTCCATCTGCCCCCACATAGGCATCCAGATCCCGCTGTGCCTTCTCGCTATTGGCATGGCCTCCAGCCCGATAGCACCGCACCCTGGCTTCGAGCAGTTTGCGCTTCCACGGTATATGCGGCTCCAATTGTTCGAGCACCTCTATACAGCCGCGCGGTGAATCGAGCCGAAAGCTCAAATTCAACAGAGTCTCCAGACGTCCCTCTTTGGCAAAGTCCATGACAAAGGGTTGGCGCAGGGCATTGTACAGCCGGCGCGCATGACCCGCATCCCGGGTCCCCAAATCCACAGCCAGCGCTAGGGCGCTCTTCACCAGCGCAGGCCAAGCCCATGGGTCGGTCCGACAGCCTAAAAAGGCCGACTCCAGCGCGGCCACCCCTTTATCAGTCCGCCCTTGGCGGGTGTGCAGAATGGCCATAATGATATCGGCTTCGATCGGTTGGAATGCCCGCAGCCGCTCGGCATACTGCAGCGTTTCCTCGCGCTGATTGTGGGCCATGATGGCCGCCACAAATAGCTGTTCGTGCAGACCCGCAGGTGGATCCGATTGCTTGGACCACCATTCGAGCGCGGTGGTCAACTCGCCTTGTTGCCAAGCCGCCAGAGCCTTCATACGGTTTTTCTGGTCGGCGTTCAAGTGGGGATATCGACGCGGATGGAGGCGTTCTCCCTGACCGATCAAGAAGGCAATGCGCTGACTTTGCACCCGTTCCCAATCCACCGTACCGTTCGCAATCTGCGGCCTATGCTCTTGGCCGTCGCGAGCCAAATTCTCGAGTGTCTCCACGTCGAAGTGCTGTCTGGCACCCAAACTTCGCGCTAAGGCATATTCGACCTGCGTGCGGTCGTCCGTGTTCAGCTCCGCCCGAGCACTCCAAAGACGCGCGGTTTGGGGACCGGCGACGAAGTGGGCCAAAAAACCTTCCAAATCAACCGACCGCCAAGCTACTGCCAGCGCGCTGCGGTAAGGCTCCTCCGCAATCCGGGCTCGCAGCCGGGAGACGTCGTAGGACACGGGCTTTAAAGAAGCGACCAGCAGTAGATCCCGCTTCTTGGTCTGCCAGGTTTCTACAAATGGGAAGACCGAGCCGAGACTGGCGTAGATGGTCTGGATGGTTTCCGGGTCTATTTCGTAGGCCTGTAGCCACTGGAGGAACAGACCTCCTTCATCGAGTCGCGCAGCAATGCCCTGGTAAAATTCCCGGGTGTAGAGGCTGGAGACACCGGCCCTGAAGGGATTCGAGGGTTCGGAAAAGACAAGGTCGTAACGCCGACGACCGGTCAGCACGGCTTCCCGCGCGTCCCCAATGAGCAGGTGTACCTTGGCATTGCCGAGGACATCTTTGTTGACGGTCTCAAACACCGGCGCTGCTTCGATCACCGCCGCCTCTAGCTCCACTACATCGACTCGCTCGACACTGGGTATGGCACCCAGCCAGCCGGCACTGCTTCCCGTTCCCAGACCGATGACCAGCGCCTTGCGGGGATGCGGATGTAAAATCGCCCCCACCATGCCGCCCATAATTTGGGTCGGGGCATCGCCGATGGCCGAACCGTCGCTTTTGCCATTTAAAAAAAGAGCTGGGCCCGCATCAGTCAGTCGCAGGGCCACCGCGCTTTCCCTACCCTCCCGTTCCCAGAAGACCGCCCGGCGCTGTTCGTGCAACCAATCGCGCATCTCGTTGGCATTGCGACCGTGGAGCACCTCTAAGCCCGCTCCGATCGGGCTATGGCGCCACGCCGCTGTCGGCCCGGTCGCCAGCGTCAGCAGCAGGGCTACCAGTGCAGTCGCGAGTACCAACCCCGGCCTCCAAATCGGTCCGCCCCGCGCTTGCTGACGTTCCTTGCCAATCCGCGAAACTGCCGCAATCCCCATCCCCAAATCGCCAGTAAGAAGATCGCCAACTTCCAAGCACCCGGGGCGGATAAACTCGGCAGCAGTGCAAACCCTCCGGCCAACGCGCCCAGCATGGTGCCCAAGGTGTTCCAAGCATAGGCCCAACCCACATCGCCACCCAATCGGCGCTTTCCCGACCCCATTAGCGCAATGAGTAGTGGGAATTGATAACCGGCGACTATAGCGGTGGGCAGGACCACAAGGCTGGTGACCGCAGTCCACGAGAGCAGCAATCCAGCAAACCCCGCACTGCTCCATTGGCGCAGCTCGCCTGCCAACACGGCCACCCGGTCGCCCAGGGCGTAGGGCAGGGCAATGCACAGGGCTTCGACAACGCAGGTGAGTGCCAGATCGGCAAGCGCCGGGGCTTGCCTTCTCCCCCATAGGGCATAGACGATGCTACCCAGGCCTATGCCCAGCAACCCCATGGCCAGAATGATTCCAAAAGTATAAGTAGTGCCTCCAAGCACAGAGGCCAGCATCCGGTACCAGACCAGCTCCATGAGCAGAAAGGCAAATCCCACGACCGCGGCCGCGGCCAAGACAAATGCCCTCTGACGAGCGGGCTGCCTCGACCCTGCCCCTTTTGCTAGGTCGCCCTGCCCATGAGTTGCATTTGCAAAAACGCCCGAATGGGAAAACCTCAGAGCCAGTACTCCGATAGCGGCGTTGACTGCGCAGGCCAGCCACAGCGTGCCGCGGGCTCCCAGATATTCCAAAAGGGCAAAGGTGGCCAGTAGGGTCCCACTTACAGCACCTAAGGTATTGGCGCCGTAGAGCGCAGCCACCCGCTGCCGGCCCGCATCTTTATCGCGGGCGACGGCTCTGGCCGCGGCGGGCAGGGTTCCGCCCATGAGCAAGGTCGGCGCAGCCAGCACCACAGCGGTTAGACCGATGCGAACCCAGGTCGCCAACACCGGCCCCAACGCCGTTGTGCCGCCCAGCGCCACATAGAAGGTGCGCGCCACCCAGATCAGCTGACTGGGAGGCAGATAGCCCCCCGGGGACCCAGGTGCTAATTCAGACCCGTACCGGCAATGAACTGGGGCAAGTCCTCCACTATTTTGACAAAGGCGGCAACGAGGTCACCGAAGCGGAGTACCGGGATATGCTCTCCTTTTCTAGGGGCGATAGTATTCCAGAGGCCGTACCGGGCAGCGATTGGAGCGACTGGAGCGAACCTTATGCCGACCCTACCGGCAGTCCCATACTCTCCCCTTCACCGCGCGAGTTCCTCAAGATCCGGGCCACGCTGCTAGCGGAAAATCCTGATACCAGCGCCGCGCTCAGGGCCATCCATATCGACTTCGCCAAGCCTCTGGTCCAAAGTATAGTGGGCGAGGTCTTCCCCGCCCAAGTCGATTCGCTGGGCGTGGAACGCCGCTTTTCACTCTATATCCGGCCCCAATTTGCCGCTGGCGACATCGGCTTTGACGAATTGCTGCTGAGGGCTTCAGCCGACATGCAGCTGCAATTTTCTGGGCTCTACGGAGGGCAAGCCGATAACTTTGCCGCAGGATCGCAGCTAGAGGGCGTTGTCCGCCTGCCCAGCCGACAGGACAGCCTGCAGCTAAAATTTTCGGGCATCGGCCCCTCAGATGGGATCGAGTTGCTGCGGCTCGATTTTACTACTGCCCTCTTTTCTACCGGAACGATCCTGCGGGCGGCCCTGCGCCACAGCACCTCCGGCGGAGAGGGCTGGCAACGAGTAGATCCAGGCGATGCCCTAGCCTCGGTTGCCAGTAATACGACCACGCTGCTGGGCACGGCGCAGAGCAAGGCCCTGCTAATAGACGTAGAGGTGCATCCGCCCGTGTTCACGCCCAATGGAGACGGGATCAACGATAGTGCAGCTCTGGTCTTTAAGGTCGTCCGTCTCAGCGACGACAGTCCCGTCGAGTTGAGCATCTACGATCTGAGTGGCCGGCGCATCCGCCACCTAGTCGAAAGGCGATCCCTGAGCACGGGCCAGTACAGCATGAGTTGGGACGGCCGGGATGATACCGGCGCGAAAGTGGCACCAGGTATCTACTGCGGGCGTTTGCGCATCAACGCGGAACTTGCGGGAGCCGGGGTCACAGACCGGGAAGTACTGCGAACTGTTGCCGTGACCTATTGATGGCCAATATTGCACCTTTAGATTCGCTTTTTTAATCCTCAACAAGCAAGGATGAATTTCTACGAAAGGTTTTCTATGCTAGAAAAGCTCAAAATGAGCTACCGTGGCCCCAGAGAGTTTGTCGTGACCCCGCGAGAAAAACAGTCGCTGCACCTAGGTCTGGAATGTCCCCAAGGGCTGCCCGCCGGAACCGAAATTCGCGCTACAATCCGCAATTTTCGCGCTTTCGGCGATATGGACTGGATCCTAGAGGGCATAGAAGTGGCAGAGGGATGCGGCCGTCTGGTAGTGGGCCATGGTCCGCCGCGCACCTGGGATGAGATGATGCGGGGAGCAGGGACGCCCGGTGGAGGCGGGCTGATAGGGGGCGAACACAATCAGCTCCACCTATGCACTGCTGTCGTGGCGGAGGCACTCGGCGAAAACGCGCAGGTTATGGTCCATCTCCAGCCACCCCGACGACCTATGCCGGGCTCGACGCCTGGCTCGGATTGCGGGTCCGCCCACAGGGAGCTAACGCCTTCTCGAACATTGGAGCACCTGTCCAGATACGCAGTATCCCCGGAAACCCATCTCGCCTAGAAGTGCGGGCCACCTCGATGGCCGACGATTCGGGCAGCATACGCGTTGTGTTATTCGCCACCGACGCTTTGGCCAATCCGGTCCCCACCTATCGGGGTAAGCTGGCACTGAAGTCAACCGGGCTCGTCGAAGGCCTTCCCGCCGAGGTGGTCATCGACGAGCAAGACGAAGGCCGCTGCGCGCTCGAAAATCTGCGGGTCTCCCCCGGAATCCCGGTGCGCTTCGAAGCGCTCGACAGCCAGCTCGGCGGTTGTGGACCAATCCTTTGCAAAGCGGCACTTCTTTGGCGCCATCCACTTTCACACGGACCTTTCGCTGGATGGCGGTCGGCAACTGAGCGAGGCCTACGCTTATGCCCGGGATTACTTAAACCTCGATGTGGTCGCAGCGACAGACCACGCACCCCTGGGCCTGGCCTGGGAAGAAACGCTCAGAGTCAATCAAAGCTTTTACCAGCCGGGCCGCTTTGTCACTCTGCCGGCTTGGGAGAGTTCCAATATTCTGGGACACGCCAATATCTATTTGCGTTCTCCCGCCGTCGATGCCGGTCCCGGCTACTGGCAGCCCGAACTCAATCCATCCGCAATACCCTGGCCCGAAGACGCCGTAGTGGTGCCGCACCACACTAATATCGCAGGAGGACAATACTGGTCCCATTACCACTGGTCGCAGCCGAATGAGCGCGTCCGGCTCGTCGAGGTCGTGCAAGGACGGGGCAACTTTGAAGCCGATGAACTGGATGAGGCCTGGGGCATAATCAATGGCGGACACAAAGCCTCTGTGCAGAATGCACTGTCGATGGGGTGGCGACTGGGCTTTGTGGGCGGCACGGATAACCACCACGGTTTTCCGACGCAAATGGGCGGCAAATATATCGGGCTAACCTGTTTCCTGGCTAGCGAACTGACCCGCGATGCCATCTGGCAGGCCATGGACCAGCGCTCTACGTACGCCACTTCGGGCGTGCCTATTCTGTGTCAGCTATCCGTGAATGGCAATCCGATGGGGAGCACCGCTTGCCTAGGAAAAGACGAAGAAGTGCTCTTTGACGCCTCCCTGCACGGCACGGCTCCCATTGAGGTGGTTGAGGTCATTTCCAATGGTCAATGCGTTTGGCGCGCCACGCCCGGAGAGTGGGATGTCGAGCTAAATGCAGTCTCTTTGCCCGCTCCAGCAGGCAGAGAAGCCTACTATTACCTGCGTCTGCGCCAAGTGGATGGGCACAAGGCTTGGCTGAGCCCGGTGTGGCTCGAGCGCAAATCCCAAGGAAGCGGGCACATCGGGAAATGATGGGGGCTCACCTACGCAGATACGACCTTGATATACGCTCCGTTTCTATAGAGTCTCTCCTGGACCTTTTTCCCGGTTGGGTCAAATTCGATCCACTTCCCGCTTCCCATGGCAAAAGTGCCTTCCCCTCTTAGTTGTTCGTTCTCGTCCACATAAATCCACTTCCCGTCAAATCGCCCATTTTTATAGTTTATCTCTTCTTTTACTTTTCCATTTCTGTAATACTCGACCCATCTTCCCTCGCTTTTATCATCCTTAAAGCGGCCCTCGTAGCGCAGCTCACCGCTAGCGAAATATCCGACCCATTTACCATGTTTTTGCCCGTTTTTGTATTCCCCTTTGTATTCTACCCCACCATCGGCGTCGTAGGCGACCCATTGTCCGTCCTTATGGCCGTTGTCGTATGTGCCTTCTTTGCATATCTTCCCGCTTTCGTAATACTCGATCCTCTTTCCGTGCAGTTTTCCATCTTTGTAGCTGGCTCGGCTTTTTATTTTTCCACTCGGATAGTGGTCTAGGCGATATTCATCTTCCTCCATGAGTTCAACTCCTCCTTGCCAAATCGAAAAATAGCCAGCGTCGGGAAATGGGCCAGCGATCGAGAGCGAATATATAACTAATTCGGTCCAGCCAAAACTGGGGATCGCAGGGGCATTGTCCATTGCCAAAACAAGGACACATGAGAGGCTATTAGTGATCATCGACGCTCATACCCATTTCTACGATCCTCATCGCCCGCAGGGAGTGCCCTGGCCCAATAAAGAGGACGGGCTCATTTACCGGACCGTACTGCCGGAGCACCACAGAGCAGTGGCCGAACCCACCGGCGTCGGCGGCACCGTAGCGACGGCGGCTAGTGTCTGGCTCGAAGATAACCAGTGGCTCCTCGACCTGGCCGCCAGCGACTCTTGGATCGTCGGAGTCGTCGGGCACGTCGATTCCGGACCCGGCTTCGGTGCCCACATCGAGCGTTTTGCCGCCGATCCGCTGTATAGAGGTATTCGCGCTGGCTCTGAATTTGTCGCA
This sequence comes from Candidatus Latescibacterota bacterium, assembly GCA_965261395.1. GTDB lineage: Bacteria > Latescibacterota > UBA2968 > UBA8231 > UBA8231. Next base: position 6,126,995 of record OZ253462.1, on the reverse strand, counting down.
GACGACGGCAGTGCCATCGAGCGCGCCAGGACAATGGCCGACCACGACCTACAAGTGGATATCAGCGTGTCCCCCCAGCAGGCCGAATTGCTATGGGTGGTGGCGCGCCAAGTGCCCGATCTGCGCTGGGTGCTCAACCACTGCGGCCAGCCAAAGATAGACGGCCAGGCGCCCGATCCCGACTGGGTCGAATACGTGCGCACAGCGGCGGCCTGGCCGCAGATTTTTTGCAAGGTTTCCGGCCTAGTAGAGTACAGTCAGGTGCAGCCGGCCCCGGCCGCCCTCGAATTTTACCTGCCCACGCTGGAAGTGTTGTGGGACGCGTTTGGTGAGGACCGGCTCATATACGGCTCCAACTGGCCGGTGTGTGAAATATCGAGCGACCACGCCACCGTGCAGGCCATTGTCGGCGCTTATTTCGAATCCAAGGGGACATTAGCAGTGCAGAAATACTGGTGGCAGAACGCAGCTGCTGCCTACAAGTACGTCCAGCGCTGAATACGGCCCAACCTCTAGCCGGTCCACCTCACCCATGCCACCTGAACCCATTAAATCCCCGTTCACCTTCAAAGGCATCGTTGTCGGGGCCCTCTTCTCACTGATAGTCAGCCTCTGCGCGCCCTTTGTTGTCTTTATGCTTCAGGCCTCCTCCGTGGGTATCAACAGTTCGTCGCCCGGTGCCATCTTTTTCTTTTTTGTGCTCACCCTCTTCGTCAACCTCGTCCTCGGGCTGATTAAGCGTCAGTTTGCCCTGGGCCGGGCCGACCTCATCCTCGTTTACTCCATGCTGCTGATGGCGGTAACCCTGCCGACCTACAATTTCCTTAACTATCTGATCGGCATGATTTCCTCCCCCTACTACATGGCCTCGCCGGAGAACAATTTCGCCGAAGTTTATCTACCTCATATCCCTGACTGGATGGTACCCCAAGATGAAAAGGCCATTTTTGCACTCTACGAGGGATTGCCAAGCGGCCAATCCATACCCTGGGCCGCGTGGATCGAACCCCTGTCGCACTGGTTTGCTTTCTTTTTATGCTTGAGCTTTATGATGATATGCATGGCCACTATTTTACATCGTCAGTGGTCGGCCCACGAGCGTCTTAGTTATCCTATGACGCAGCTACCCCTGCAGATGATCGAAGGCACGAGTCCGGGACAGGTGGCACCCTTTTTTTTTAAAAAACTGATGTGGCTCGGCTTTGGCGTGCCTTTCATTCTATTCAGTTTTTCGGGGTTAAACCACTACCTGCCGATCGTGCCCGAATTTCCCTTTTACATCGCCTGGATTCACTGGTTTCGCGATATCAACACCTGGGGAGAAGGCCTGGCGCTTAGTTACGCCTGGCTTGGGTTTTTCTATCTGGTCGATTTGAATATTTCCCTCAGCATTTGGTTCTTTTTTTTAATAGGCAAGCTCCAGGACGGACTCTTCCGCACCTTGGGCATTCACAGCACCGAGCAGCTGAGTCAGTACGAGTACTCCCAGTTGGCAGATCTGACCCATCAGGCCGTGGGCGCTACCATAGTCTTTGTACTCTTTGGCTTGTGGACGGCCAGGCACCACTTGCGGGATGTGGTAGCCACGGCCTGGCGGCCGGCCAGTGGCGTCGACGACAGCGAGGAGCTGATGTCCTACCGCCTGGCTTTTTTTGGTCTGATCGCCAGTTTGCTCTTTGTCTGTTTCTGGCTGTGGCGCTCGGGGCTTCCCCCCCTCGTCATTCCCGTTTTTCTCTTCATTTGCCTGATCTACTACATTCTCATCACCCGGGTCGTCGCGGCCGGTGGTGTGCCCACGGCCCGGCCCCCGCTAGTGGCACCTTATTTCATCATCTCGGGACTAGGCACTTCGATTCTGGGTGCCAAAGGCATGGTAGCCCTGTGCTTCACTATGGTGTGGCAGGCGGAAATGCGCCTCTTCCCCATGCTCGCCTGCGCTAACGCGCTCAAGCTGGCCGAATCGGTCCGCGGCTCGAAGAGGCGCCTTTTGCTGGGCCTGCTACTGGCTCTGGTGTGCAGTATGGTCGGCGGGACGGCGATGAATTTGCATCTGGGGTACACCTATGGCGGCATCAACCTAGGGTCCTATGCCGGCTTTGGCGGCAACTGGGACCTGTGGTTGTCGCTGATGCACAATCCCCGGGGGATGGATGTGCGCGGTTGGGTCTTCACCGGCCTCGGTGGTGTCTTCGAGGCTTTTCTGATGGTCGCCCAGAAGCGCTGGTACTGGTGGCCGTTCCACCCTTTGGGTTTTCCTTTGGCCATTGGCTGGCTCACCAGCGAGATATGGTTTGCCGCCCTGCTCGCCTGGCTGTGCAAATTGACGATTCTGCACTTTGGCGGTCCCAAGATCTACCGCGTTTTAAAGCCCTTTTTCTTGGGCTTGATCTTAGGCGAAGTCTCCGTCGCCGCTTTCTGGGCCATCATCGATACGTTGCTGGGCGGGAGCGGCAATGTCATAACCTACATGTGAGAAGTTATTCAAATGCCGACTTCGATTGGGCGATTGGGTTCACCGCCTTCAAGTCTCCGCTCCCAATCACTCACTCCGGGCTCTGGGACGCCGAAGAGCTGGCGCCGATTGTGGGATTGGGTAATCCGCTGCTGAATGGACGCGGGCAGGTCCCGGTAGTCGTACTGCGTCTTCATCCACGAGTGGACGTACGAGTACTCGAGCACTTTGCGGTCGCTGTTACTGCGGTTGTGAAAGCGGGCGTGCCAGCAGTAGCCGTTGAAGAGCACTGCGTCGCCGGCTTTGGCCGTTAACTTGGCGTGATGTGGCATATCCTCGTGATTCTCAATGTCGGGCAAGGGATGTCCCATCGCAAAGCGATGACTGCCGGGAACGATGGCGAAGGTGGCACCGTTTTCGGGGACGTCCACCAGATAGGTGAAGACTTTGGTCATGATCAGCGAGTCCGGCAAATACACGCCCATTATGTCGCAAAGATCGCAGTGCCAGCCGCCGCCCGATTCGGTGTTGGCTTCCCTGACGCCTCCATGGGCATAGCGCAGTTGCACATCCTCCCCTAGAACCGCTCGCACGACTGGGAAGATGACGGGGTGGTCCACCATATCGACGAACACCTCGTCCTGATGGAGAAGGTCGTAAAGCGAGTCATTCTTCGCCGCCTGGTCGAAGGCATTGAGTACCCGCTCCACCTCGGCACCCGACAGCGCCCCGCGGATAAAGACAAATCCCTGTGAGTTATACTGTTGCCTAACTTGTTCAGGTGTCATATTGGGGCCCAGTTTTTCATAAAGTTTGGCAATTTAATGATTTGGCTCGGTGCCCTTGCCGACGCTGCCCAACGGCGAGTAGCGTCTCTGAGGAAGGCCATCCGAGCTCGGATAGCCCTTTACCTTGCCCGTCCAATAACTGGGCGCGGCGGCGACGCCAAAAAGGTGGGCGAGGTTATCTCTGGCAGAGATCGTCTCCAGCGCCTGCGGCGATAGCTCTGGCAAGGCCTGTCGCATCCAGCTATGGACGTAGGAGTATTCGAGCAGTCGCAGAGCTACAAAAGCGCGGTTGCCTGTGCGCGCCTGCCAGAGATTGCCGTGCAGCACTGCGGCCGACCCCGCCTTTAGGCGCAGCGGCAGGTGGTGGGGCATCTCTTCTATGTAGGTGATATCGGGAAACGGGACTTCAGCTTTGAAACGGTGGCTCGCCGGAACCACGGCCAGACAGCCACCGTCGGGTGGGGTATCGTCTATGCACACAAATAGCTGGAGGCACAGGTTGGAGGCGGCATGATGGACCCCGATCATGCCGGCGACCTGCCGGTGCCAACCCCTGCCGGCTGCTCCGGGCTCGACTGAGATAGCGGCAAGGGAGCGCAGAGACACATCGTCGGATAAGATCCGATGAATTATTGGGAACAGATGCGGATGTTCTGCCAGGTGGATGAAACAGTCGTCTTGATTGGGCAGATCTTCCAGAGCGCCTACCTGCGCGGCCTCAGCAAAAGCGCGTCGGACGCGGTCGAGCTCATCTGCACTCAGGGCATCTTCGACGAGGAGATAACCCTGGCTTTCGTATTCGGCCTGTTGCCACTCGGTCAACTCATTCACCTCTCGTTTCGTTCACAGATTATGAGTTGGACCGGCCTCGAACTGGGACCAATACTACAAACTCTCCCGCTGTAGCCAGAGCCAGCGGGAGAGTTTGTAGCAAAAATTAAACGGTTGGAGCTTTTACCGATTGAAAGAGGCCTTGATATGGCCCCAAGTATCGTTTTCAACGGCCGTCGCTAGCAGTTCCGTGTTGACTGGCAAGAGAACCCAGTCCGGTAGGAAGTCGGCGTTTTCGGAAGATTCATTGAAGTTGAGGGCCCAGTCGGAGAAGACTTCGCCGGTCTCTTCATTGCCGCAGCACAGGCCCACGTCCCCGTCCTTGTGGCGGGCTGCCAAGCCGATGATCTCCCCTTCTTGCAGATCGTGGATGATACTGCCTTCGGGATCTTGCCAGTTGAAATCGTCCCACCACACGTGCCACAGCTCGATTTGCCAGTTGTATTCCTGGCCCAGTTCGGGCTCGGTCCACTGATAGGCGCCATCGGAATAAGGTTCCCCCCGATACCAATCGGCCTGGGTCATCCAGTGCCAGTTCCAAGGTACTCCAACCTCTTCCGTTTTGCTGTGGAAGAAGAAGTGGGAAATCTGGGCGTGGCGGTTTCGCTGACGTTGCGCTTCCTCATCGCTCTGCCCTTCCGAACTCCAGTAGAGCCCACCCGAGTGATCGGCATCGACGGCCAGTTCGATATCGTCGCGCTGGTGGCTCCAATAGTCATCGTAGCGATCATAAGCCAAGTAGATGCGCTCGGTTTCGTCGTTCCAGCCAAAGGTAAAACGCACGGCTAAGTCAGACGCATCCGGCTCGGTATCAGTGACATCAATTTGGGTGATCAAGAGGTTGTTTAGATCCTGTTCGGTGATCCACAACTCCTCTGGCACGACATCCCACTCAGACAAATCGGCATCCAGAACCGGTAATTGCGAAGTGGGCCATTGCCACATCTCGAAGATTATGCCCGGCGGATCGTGGGCACCAGCGGATGTGGTAAAGCCGATCGCTATGGCAAAGGCCACAACACCTTTTAAGAGCTTACTCATAGATTCCTCCTTATGGAAGGGCAAGAGAGCTTATGGATTGGAGAGGCTGCACTGTCTTTTTGTAGCTACCATTTTAGTATAGATAACCATCTATAGACTGCAAGTCAATGTTTTCTTATGGCCAATTGGGACGCAGCAAATGTATGATTTATGTTGATAAAACATCTATATCGCTCATTTAGCGCGGCGTTAAAATTGTTTAAAAAGCGCACACAAGCCGAATCTTTTGGCATTTTCTCCATTCCGTGGGGTGTATTCGTCCTGGCTTTGGCCATGCGGGTGGCCTACATCTTCCAGATCGAGACCAGTCCTTTGTTTGCCCACCCCCCCGTCGACGGCCTCACCTACGTAGGGCACGCCCAGGACCTAGCATCGGGGAACTGGCTGGGACAGGGTCGGGAAGCCTTCTGGCAACCGCCTCTATATCCCTATATGCTGGGCCTGTTATATGCTCTCTCTCCCGATTTATTTTTTTACGCGGTACGCTTTTTTCAGGCGCTCTGCGGCGCTTTGCTCTGCGTCCTGACTTGGTCGATAGGACGGCAGCTTTTCAATACCGCGGTCGGCGCGGCGGCGGCCGGCGCTGCCGCCCTCTATGGCCCGCTGATCTTTTTTGACGGCGAAATACTTCCGGCCACGATGGGTAATTTTCTCAATATGGCGGGATTGGCGCTGCTGCTTAGGGCCCTTCGTCGCCCCTCTTTTCTGCGATTTGCCGGGGCGGGCCTGGTGTTTGGTCTGGCCGTTCTGACGGTGGCCACCGTGCTCAGCTTCGCGCTCGGAGCCGCTATCTACGTCTGCTACGAGCTCCGCAAGCAGAACCGGTCTTTGCAGGAACAGCTGCTCCTGCCCAGCGCCTTGCTGTTGGGTTTGCTCGTAGCCATCGCCCCAGTGACCCTGCGCAACTACGCCATCGGTGGCGATGCTGTGCTCATCTCTTCCAATGCCGGCATCAATTTCTACCTTGGCAATAATCCGGATTACCAGCGCACGGTGAATGTCCGGCCGGGATGGGAATGGTACGAACTGTTGAACCGGGCCAGGGTCGAGGCCCAAGCCGAACGGCTGGTGCAGCAATCCGATTTTTACATGGACAAAGCCCGAGAGTACCTAGTCACCCGACCCATTGATTATTTGGTCCTGCTGGCCCAAAAAACCCACCTTTTCTGGCAGGGCGATGAAATTGGCCGCAATCAGGACCTGTATTTTTGGCGCCGCTATACAGCCATCCTGAGCGCGACTATGTGGAAATGGGGCATTGCCTTTCCCTTCGGTCTGGTCGGTCCTCTGGCGCTGGTGGGCCTCTCACTGGCCATTCGCCATCGCGCTTTCTCCTTGCCCCTTTTGTTTGTCGTGCTGTACGCCCTTTCCGTCATCGCCTTTTTCGTAACGGCGCGTTATCGCCTGCCGGTTATTCCCCTGCTGCTGGTGTACGCCACTTATGGTGGGTACTGCGCTGTAAATGCCCTGCGGCAGCGCTGTTTCTCGGCTACTGCCGCCATGGCCGCAGGGGTGATCTTTTGTATGGTGTTCGCCAATGTGGGTCTGGCACCCATGAATATGGAGGGCGACGCCGCCGTGCACTACAATCTGGGCAATGCCTACGCCAAAGAGGGCGAACTGGAAAGGGCGCAAGCGGCATTCGAGCGGGCCGTACACTTTGATTCGGCCTACTGGCAGGCGTGGTACAATTTGGCATCTGTCCAGGCCGCCCAGGGCCAGGCCGGCGCTGCGATCCCCACTTTTCAACGGGTGTTGAGGGTCTATCCGCAAAGAGTAATGGTGTGGATCAGCCTGGCGCGGGCCCACCGCCAGCTCGGGGAAAACGACCGGGCCCTAAAAGCCTACGAAATCGCCCTCCGCCGCAATCCCTCGGCATTTGATTTTTACGGCTCTTATAGCGAGTTGATCGATCTGTACTTGCAACAAGACCAGGCCCCCAAGGCGGAGCAAGTGCTGGAAATCGCGTCTAAATACCATCCCGCGGAGGCCCAGCGCCTCAGAGGCCTTTATGGAGAGGGTGCATTACCGCGAAACAAGGCGGTTGAGCGGCAGTTGCCGTTTCTGTACATTCCCGGCCGTCCGTGAATTTGTGGCCGCGTTCTCGGTTAGTTTCACTGAAAAGGGACTGACGTGAAAAAGAGAATCCCCCTGCTCGTGATTTCTTGGCTGAGCGCGGCAAATATCGGGAACGCGGTCGAAGAAATCGTCCTCGTTGGCAGCAGTGGATCATTGCCGTGGCGAGAAGGGGGTGGGACCATTGCGCCGACTGCGATCTTGGATGAGTCCACCGTCAATCAGACCAATACCCCCGGTGGAGTGATCGACTTCGAGTCCATTGATTTCCCCGGGTGGATTTTTCCGCAAAGGGTCGACACGACCGACAACATTCTCATCGGCCTCACCAGCAAAGAGCGCGGCGGCTCGATCAGCAGTCCCATCCCCAGTGCCCAAGTCAGCTTCAAAGACGATTATAAAAAATTGATCGACGCCGACGGTCAAACAGCGTTGGAAGTAAGAGCTACTTCCAGCGCCTCCAGTGCCGGTGCGCTCGGTCTGATCTTAGAATTCGATCTCAACGCACTATTCGCCGTCAATCGCATCCGATTTTTTCCCCGCAATGCCGCTCCCCAACTGCCGGCACCTGACTTTCCCTTTCAGAACGATTTTATCAAGGGGTACGAGATTTTTATCAATGACGGCCGGCCCGAATCCTATCTCAACGGTCGACCGATATGGACGACAATCGCCCTCGAAGGCCAGAACGAGGAAGCGGTCGTCGATCTGATCATCCCCACCCAATTCGTGCGCCAGATACGCTTCAAATCGCTTACGACAGCCGACTTCGAGATTGCCGAGTTCCAGGTTTTTGCCGAGGGGTTTGTGCCGCAGGCGACCTATCTGTCCAATGTATTCGATTTTGGCGAGCCGGCCTTGCTGGGCCACTTGCGCTGGACCCAAGAAGCCATCGGGGACTTTGTGCTCTCGGATATGCAAATTCGCACGCGCACGGGTGTGGATCCCGAGCCGGTCGAGTTCACCCGAGTCGGCCTCCAGAGTATCGGACTGGCCGAGGTGAGTCGCACGGTGGGGGGCGTGTCGAATCTGGAAGAAATTCGGGTCAAAGTACCCTGGAAGCGCCCTCAAGACGTAGAGGACGATGAACTTAGAACTTTGGTCGAAACCGAGCTAGAGGCCGATTTGCTGAGCGGAGAAGAGGCGCTTTTGGCCTGGACCCGGCTGCCACTAAAACTGCGAGCACAGCTCGAGATTTCGCAAGCCGAGTACGGCAAGATCCAAGAGCGGGGGCCGATTCGCGATGATCTGACGAACTGGAGTCCTTGGTCTCCCCCGTACTCGGCCGCCGGTATGGTCGAGGCCCAAGCCTTGGCAATACCCGGGTCGGGAACGCCGATGCTCTCTCCCAGTCCCCGCCGCTATTTTCAATTTATGGTCGAGTTTGCCAGCCGGGGCTTTGACGCGGCCTCCGGCTTGGGGGCCTTAGCCTTTGATCTGTCCACGCCGGCTCTGGCCGATACCCTCATCGGGGAAGTGTTTCCCCGGCACGCCGACGTCGGTGCAGCGACTGTTTTCACCTACGCCGTCCTGGCGAAGATTGGCCAGACGACGGCCGGTTTTGACCAATTGGAGATCGAGACGCCGCTTAAGGTGGAGTCCATTGGCATGGTCGAGGTCCACGGGCCCGATGGCGAGATCGAATCGGCCGATTTTTCAGCGCGCTCATTGGACGATCTCCCCGTCGAAGCAGGCAGCGGCTTTGCGGTGTTGGCCGTCTCAGACCATGGCCTACTTTTGCACTTGCCGCCAGTGAACGAAAATAATGCGCTCGTCAAGTTGGAATTCGCAACAGCGGTTTTGCGTTTTGGCACGGTATTCTCGGCGCGAGTGTTCAAGACCGAAGTCGGCGCAGTGGGACAAAATATACTCGCGGGCAATGCGGCGGATTTAGGACGAGGGACACTAGTAGATCCCGATCTAGTCCGCATTGGCGCTCCTGTTCCCACCAATCTGACCGTAGAGGTGGCCATAAGCAACGATCTATTGACCAATGTGCGCGCAGAGCCAATCGTATTTACACCCAATGGGGATCAAATCAACGATCACACTTCTATTCACTACGATATCACCAATATAGCTAGTCCCGTTCTCGTGGAGATCGAACTATTTGATTTGGCCGGCCGATCGATCAGGTCTCTGCAAATGGAAAAACAGACCAGCGGGCGTTTTGCCATTGCCTGGGAGGGCACCGATGATGAGGGTCGGCTCGTGACTCCGGGGCATTACATATACACCGTTACGTTGAACGCCGATATCGGCGCTGACCGCAGGCTCGGTGCCGTCGGCGTTGTCTATTAAAAAGCCTACGAGGTGAGCATGTCATCTGCATTGGGCCTATGGACAAACCGCAATGAGCTGGGGGGATTCTTCCTGCTGTTGTCGCTTTTGCTCGGTGTTGGCCGCTCGGAGGCCCAGGACTACGGATCTCGCCTCGGGACCCAGCGCGGCGGCGAGGTGAGCTTTGAACCCCGCGGCCCGGGGGTCCTATTCGGGGCGCTCGACCCGTCGGTGCGCAAATGGTACGTGCCGCAGGAACTGTACAACGAATACCAGTGGCGTCAGTGGGAATATTCCAACTACGCGCGTCAGCCCTACCAGCGCTATGTTAATACCGCGCTCGAAGGCAATTACTTCTACGATATCTACGGCCATTACGTCACGCGCGGATGGCTGGTGTACGACTGGCACCAGGACCAGCCCCAGGCCCTGGGCAGCAGCGTCTTTAAGGATGGCCGCTTCAACGACTGGTTCAACAATCTCACGGTGAGTAGCGATTCCAAGGGCCAGTTTTCCTATGCGATCACAGTCGGCAACGAGATCCGCACCACCCTCACCCCCATGACATTTTCCAAGCCTCGTTTTAATGGGCTACAGATGGACTTCGCGGCAGATAAATACCAGGCCACCATCCTTGCCTCGCGCATAAGTGATCCGGCTACGGGCGTGACCCTACAGCCTGCTAGAGTCTCCAATTCCACCAGTCTCATTGGCGGACGGGCGACCGTGCAAGTGGGCGACTTCATCACCCTCGGCGGCACCTTGGTGGACGCCCGCAACGCCAATACCGGATTGGACGTATTCAGCGGCGATCTGATCGCCGGCAGCCTGACGGCCGGCCAGTCTTCAACACCGGTCACCGCCATCGCCATGGTGCTGAGCGACGATTCACCAGAAGACGGGGTCGGAGGAGCCGCCCTTTTCAGCCACGACATTCGCATCACCGCCCGCAATTTCGATACGGAGCTAGAGACGGTCTTCACGCTCCAGCAAGTGGTGCGCGAGGGGCTCGAGTGGCCGGTCATTTTTGGCGGGTTTCCCAAAGAGGGCTTCACGGCCGCCGACGGCGACGAGCGCATTGTCTTGAACTACGATTTCAACAGCCCGGCCTACGTCGGTCCTGATCCGCTCTCGATTGTCAGGGTCGAATTCGACTACGTATTAGCCAATGACTTCAAAGTGGAAATGTGGTCGAACAAGCAGACCGGCCGGCGCTCCACCCCGGCACCGCCCATCACCAGCCAAGTCATCGAGGAAAGTGAACCCGCCCTGATTGCGCTGCGGCGGGCGGAGGGCAATGTGCGAGATATATCGAACTTGCAACGGGTGCGGTATGAATACGGTTTGCCAACGGCCAATATGGTTGGCGGTTTCACCATCGAGGGCAAAGATGTATTTGGCTTTGATTTCAACGGGGAGTGGGACCGCAATCTGCGCTTTTTTCAGTATCCCAATCCCGCCACTTTTTCGGCTAGCGGCAATCACGAAATCTCTTCGCTGCACGCCGATGCCTATTTTTTCAACCTATCCAGACAGCAATACCCGTGGTTCGGTCTTTTCGAGGGCTATTCCATCGCCGAAGACTATTCGACGACGGCGGCATTTGTCGTCGACAACTCCGGTGACATTCTCTACGATTCGCCCACGACCGCCTTCTACGAATTCGTCGACGACAACGACGATCAAGACCGTTTACCCGATTGGGTGCGCCGGGGGCAATCAGTCGGCGATAATATTGTTTTTCCCGGCTGGGATGAAAATAACGACTTCATCTCCGACTTCAATCAGAACGACAACGCCACCATTCCCAATAGCTTGCCCGATTACGAAGAACCTTTTCTGAGATTCGCGGTGGACCGTCCGGAGTTTCTCTTCGGCATCGATCTCAACAACAACGACTGGATCGACCGCTTTGAAGACGATGTGCTGCCGGACTATCTCTACAAGGCCGATCGCCGCGGCTACAATGCTTTTGTGGGACTCGACGTCGCTCCGGATGTGCGTCTTTTGCTGGGACGGGTGGACGAGCGCATGTTTTCCCAGCAGCGAGAAAACGAATCCACCTATGGATTATTCACCTTTGACCGCAACTGGGCGGGTTTTGGCCGCGTGCGGGTTTTCGAAATGCTCAAGCGGGTGAAAGATACCATCCCGGACGATCGCCGGGCGCCATCGCCGTACTTAACGGCCCCGGCCCGACCGCTGGTGCCGGATATTTTGCCGGCCGCGGATACCTGGGTCAACTCGTCGTTCATCGCCGTCGATCATCTCGGAGTGCCGGGCCTCGAATTAACCTCTAAGCTGAAATGCGACTTCTACCATCAAGTGCTAGACGATCCAAGAGACCTCAATGAACGGCCCCTCCGCGATCTTACCAGTTTTTTCGGTATGATCAACAAAGCGTCTTATACCGCGGAATGGGGTCCCTTTTTGCTGCGACCCGGTCTAAAGAGCGAGTACTTCCAGCGGAGCGAATTCTTGCAGGAAGAGGAGCCCCGCCAACACTGGGCCGGGATCGCCCAAGTGTTGGCTCAGACGCGGCTGACACCCAATACCAGAATCGAAGCGGGACTCGAGTTGTTGCGCTTGCGCGATCTGGTCGCCGACGAAGACGACATGCTCGCCAGAGGAGTCGCGGCAGAGACTGGAGATCTGACTTCGACTCAGGTCGCCGTCCAACTGTCGGTCACCTCGGGATACCTCGGGTATATCCTCACCACCCAGGTCGGGTTGCGGGTCGGGCACATCGGCACGGAGCGCATTCGCGAAGCTGCGCCGGGCGTCTTTGAGAAAGGGAGTAAAGGGCGCTCGGAAACGACCAGTTTTATCACGGTTTTTGCAGGGGTCGAGTAAAGATGAATTCGCGCGCCTGGAGCCTCTGGGCAGGGACGGTCGTAGGACTGGCCGGTGCCGCCTCTGCCCAGCCGGAGTACGGCTATCGGCTAGGCGAACGAGTCGGCGACCATGTCGTCTATTCCACCCGCGGCGTGCCGATTTATACCGCAGCCCTAGAGCCCACAGTACAGCGCTGGTATTTACCGACCAGTTTATTCTCCGAAAACCACCACCACCAATGGGAATACACCAACTACGCCCGGGATCCCTTTCTGCGCTACGTCAGTTCCAGCTTGGAAGGAAATCTGTTCTACGATGGCTTTGGCAGCCTAATCACGCGCGGCTGGCTCATTTACGACTGGCGTCAGGTGCAGCCGCGCATCGCCGAAAGCTCTCAGATATTCAAGGCGAGCCAGTACATGCGATGGTTCAACAGGCAACTGCTGGCCGTCGACAGCAAGGGAGATTACAGCTTCTCGATCCTCGTCGGCGACGAACTCAATACTACACTGACGCCGATGACGTTCAGAAAGGCCGGCTTCAATGGGATCATGGCCAACTTGGCGACTAATCGCCTGCGCCTCACAGGACTCTTTTCCCGCATCTCGGGACCGGTGCTGCTAGAGACCGTGGGCCTGGTCGATCCCAGAGTCAACTCCACCAATCTGGTAGCGGGCCGCACCGAAGTGGATCTGTTCACGGGCTTGACCATAGGACTGAATCTGGTCAATTCCCACACTTCTAATGGCAGTCGGGAAAGTTTCGCGGGCAACCCCTTCAAGGGCGAGCTATCGACGGGCCAGCTCAAGGACGCACTGCGCTCGGTCCTAGTGCGGCTCAGCGATGACTCGCCAGAAGACGGCGAGGCAGGGGCCATCCTCATCGCTAGGGACATCGAGATAAAAACCAAGCTCAAACGTCCTTCCCCTGCGGATCCAGCGGTATTAGTGGAGCGGGACACCCTCATTGTCGGCAGTGCTTTTGGCTTCGACGCCAGCCAAATTCAGGGTGGTTCGGTGAGGAACGGTCTGCTCGTGGCCGACGGGGCCGAGAGCATTGTATTGAATTACGTCTTGGCTCCTGCACAGGGAGAGAGCGAAGCAGGCTCCTTGCGGCTGTTGCTGCAGCAGCGACTGAATCTGAGCCTGGCAGAGGCCCAAGATGTAATCCAGGCGATCGAAAATGTGCGCTTTCGCCTAGTATTGGCCAACGACTACCGCGTGGAAATGAGTTCGGATCGGCAGACCAACCGCTTTGGCGTGCCCCAATTCCTGCCGGTCACCAGAGCCGAAGGCAATATCAAGAATGAAACCAACAGCCGCCAGGTGGTTTTCGACTATGGCCTGCCCACGGCTAATCTGCTGTACGGCCTCAGCGCCGAATGGCGCAATATGCGCGGTTTCGATTTCTACGGGGAAGTAAATATCAATTCCAGCTATCGGAAATACCCGAATCGGCAGAAAAAGCATCACCGCGCAATTGCGGGCATTGCAGGTGACAAAAGGTCGCTGGGCTGGCTGGCTAATCTCTCTTGGCAAAGCTACCCTTGGTCGGCATTCTTGGAAGGCTTTGGCATGGACGACTCCTATTCCACCAGCGTTCGTCCCGTGCCCCCATCTGGAGTTGCCAACTACGCCCCCGAAGCCACCGAGGTTCTCTACGATTTTGTCGAAGACAACGACGACCAGGATCGCCAACCCGATCAAAAGCGCGCCAATCAGGGTAGTCTGGTGCCGCCACAAGTAGGCGATTTTGACATCGACCAGACCGGAGTCGCCGACCCAGAAGTCTTCCCGGGTTATGACGAAAACGGAGATTTTATCTCTGATTTCAACCAGAACCACAATCCCATCCGCCGCAACCTGCTGCCCGATTATGACGAACCGTTTTTGCGCTACCACTCCGACCGGCCCGAGTTTCTCTTTGGTATGGATCTGAACAACAACAACTGGGTCGATCGCTTCGAGAACGACGATTTGCCCGATTACCCGTACAAAAAAGATCACTGGGGCTACAATGCCTACAGTAGCCTCCAACTCGGTCCGCAAGCCAAGCTGACTCTCGGACAGCTGCGGCAAGAAAAACGCGAGACGAGCGAGGAGAATCTGACGACCTATGGCCTCCTAACCGTGGTCGAGGATCTGCCGGGCAAGGGCCGCCTGCGCCTCTTCGATATGTTGAGATTGGCTAAGGACGATATCCCCGACCCCTTGTCGCAGTGGATCGTATCCACGCCCGAATTTGGCGATCCGGGAGTCGACAGTGGGCGCCATGTCCAAATTCTAGATCGCTTAGGGGCCGCAGATACGTGGATCAACACCTTCTATGCGGACTGGAAATACGCCAGTCCGAACCAGTGGAGTACCTTTCACCGGTTTAAATGGGAAACCTGGCGTCAGCGCAATACGGGCAATCGCTTGCTCGTCGATGACGAGGGCCGTCAGGCGGGCACCGGCGGCGAACCCGTCGCTATCTACGACCCCCTCGGTCCACAAGGCCGCAACGGTCGCCGGTCCTCGGGATTTTCGGGCTTAATCGACAAGGTGGAATACCAGTATTCGTGGCGGGGTTTGACCATCTCTCCCAAAGCGAAAAGCGAGTTCCTCAGCCAGACCCCCTTCGACCGGACCCTGGACAAACGCCGCACCTGGGACGCGCTTTTCTTTTTGCAGATCCACTTTCGCGTCCTGCGCACGACCAGGATCGAAGGCGGTTTGGAACAGCGGTTCTTCTACAATGTCCTAAACTCGGAAGAAAATCTGCAAGTCGGACAGCTCAGCGGCGATTTTCGCGGTACGGTGCTGGCGCTCCAACTCACGAATCCAAGTACCTATTTGGGCTACAAATTGATCACGGAGGTGGGCATGCGCTACGATCGGAGATCCCTAGAAAAGGTCGGCGGCAAACGCCAGCAGAAGGCCTCGGGTCTGTTCTTCGTCTCCATCCTGGCGGGTCTGAGTTGAGTCGACAGTACTTTAGTATATTATAAGTGTAGCACCCCTGAAAAAGAGGAGCGAATAATGCCATTGGTCCAAATAGGCCGCCTGGCGTCTCTGCTGTGTTTTGGATTCTGTCTCGCCCTTTGGGGGCACCAAGACAGCGGGGCATTGACGGTTTACCGGATCGGCGGCGAAGATCTGCCCGCGCCCGAGGCGGCCGATTTCGGCGTTCCACCCGAATCTTTCCGCTTCGAGCAGCGGTCTTGGATGTCTTTCGAGGATGACGACTTTGGCAACGTCAACCTGCTCGACCTAGAACCGGGTCATATTCGGCCCCAGACTCTGGACAAAGAGATCAATCTCACGCCGTTGATCCGCGAGCGAGGGGGGTCCATCAAGATCAACGACGGCTACGGCTGGAAAGACGAGGCGCAGCTAGATTTTCTCTTTGACGACGACGAGACTACGGCCTTTTCAGGGGATACGGGGGGCAGTCTGCGCTGTGCTAATGGCACCCTGGGGAGAGGAGGCATCATGGATGCCCTCGGGGGCGATCCCATTGCGCAATGCAGGTATTTCAAATTCGATTTGGGCGGGGCGTTTATCATCGACCGGGTTCGATTTTTTGGCACTCCGAGACGAGGCGATACCTTTTTTCCGCGGTCCTTCCGGTTGGGCACAAACGACGGGGATGCGCTCAAAGACGGAGAGCGGGAGATCAAGTTGACCTGGCGCGGCAAAGCCTTCGTCGACTGGGATGTCGTTGTCGAGCGCCTGGAGAACACGAACGCGGTCCTGGACTTTCAATTGCCTCTCGAGCCCGTGCAAATCCTCATATTCGAGGCTCCTCAGGGCAAATGGGAAATCGCCGAGTTGCAGATTTTTGGCACGGGGTCGGCTCCCTTTGCCAGCTACATTTCGAGTATTATCGATTTGGGCGGCCCGGCCGTGCTGGGAGAATTGACTTGGTCCGGCAACCAATCACCGACAGGGCGCATCGACCTGACTGCCCGCGGTGGCGACACGTCCGATCCCAATACGTACTGGCGTTTTACCTTCAGAGGGGATGAAAGGTCTCGTTTCGATGCCAATGGCCAACCCCTCAGTCGCACCGCCTACGCCAAGTTGGAAGGGGGAGAGAAGGCGGGCATAACCCCCGACGAACAGAATTGGGAACTGTGGCCACCTTTTTTTTCTTATGGGGATGGCCGTGCCGAGATCAGCCGTCTCAAATCCCGTCAGTTCCTCCAGTTCAAGGCCGACTTCCACTCGCTGTTAGGAGAGGAAAACAGCCGGCTCGACTATCTCCAATTCGCCGTTACGCAACCGCCCATGGCAGCAGGAGTCGTGGCCGAAATAGCACCCGCTGTCGTCGGCGCTGGCGAGCCGACGCGGTTTATTTACAAGATATTGCCCCAGATCCAACTGGGGGAGTCGGGTTTCGACACTATTGAAATCCGCACGCCCATCGAGCCGCGGATCGAATCCGTGTCCATTAGCGGTGCCGAAGTGGAGTGGGCGGTCCTGCGAGTGGACGCCACCGGTCTGGAAGTGCGGATTCCCCGCATCGGCGACGACCGTTCGGGGGAGTTGATCGAAGTCGTTTTCGAGGCAGAGGTGTTCCGTTTTGGCACGGTATTTCCCGGTGCGGTCTGGGACAGCGAACGGCCCTACGAAGTGCGCCAACCAGTGACGCCGGGCAATGCCGACGATCTGGTGGATAACAACAGGCTCAGTGTGGCTCTGCAACAAACGGGCAAGCAGTCCATAGGGCGCTTCGAGCTGTCTTCTCGGGTGGTAACGCCAAATGGAGATCTGGCCAATGACGAGTTGCTGATCGAGTACGACCTCATCAATGTCGATAGTGCCGGCGCTGGCATCGCCCGGCTCGAACTCTACGGGCTGGCGGGAGCGCGCATCGGGGTGTTGCAGCAAACCCAGATAACCAGCGGCCGGATTCATTTCTCGTGGCCCGGCACCGATGGCGATGGGCAGGTGCTGCCGCCGGGCCTCTATATCCTCCGTCTGGCTGTCGACGCGGATCGCGATACGGACACGGCGTTTCGCTCCGTAGCAGTGGCGTATTAGCTGTGCGGGTTGGCGCCGGGAGTGCTTGCCATGCCTAAAATCTCGCCTATAATTTTTATAATCGGCGCGAGCGCTCTTTGGCTCCTCAGCGGATGGACCTCAATCCGAGCCCAGACCACCAACGAGTTTCGCACCCGACCGAACCAGATCGTTGTGAACGCCCAGAGCCATTGGGAGGATTGGAACTTTCCCGCAGGCACTCTTGAGATTTCCCCCCGTGGGGAAGTACGGCCACGCCGCTGGAGTCGCAATACAGACGCCACTGAGGACATTGTCGATTTTCTGCGTTTCCAGCTCGAAGCGTCACAACGCGATCCCACGCTGTTCAAAATTCCCAAGCGCCTGCAGGGCAAGGAGGTCGCTGAAATCTCTCTGCGAGATGCCGTCGTGGAAGCAGGTTCCAACCCCGCAGGAGTAGTCAATGTCCTCGACGGCGACCCCACTACCTTTTGGGAACCAGCGCCGCTGCCGGCGGGTGTGGATCCGGCCGGTGTGGATGTCGGCGCCCTTTGGTGGTTTACGGTGGATCTGGGACGTCTGGTTTTCCTCAAGAAAATCGAGCTGAAATTCGTCGATGAAGATCTGGGCGACCCCTTTCTGTTGTACGATGTCCTCGTATCGGACGGGCGCAAACCCATTGCCGCCCAATCGGGAAACGCCCCACCCGAATTTTTTCCCGTCCTGATCTCTCTCAAGCCCAATAAGACCCAACGCAGCATCGAGGTGGATCTGCGCGGCATCACGGGTCGCAGAGAATTGGGCGGCGAGCAGGATGAGTTTCTGGCGGAACAGATCCAATTTGAGGATTTGGCGGAGGAGTCTGGTCCGACCACAGACATGGCGACGCTGGCCGGACGTTTTGTCCAGGTCGTCATAAGAGGCAGCGACCTGAACCGAGGCCGCCAGATCGCGAAAGCGGAATTCGAGCAACTCGCCCCGGCCGATACGGGCGCGGTTGAGTATTACAAAAAACTGCCAGACGGCGGCCAGTTGCAGGTGTCGAGGCAAGTCTATTTCGACCGCCTCGCAGAGGAAAAGCGCGGCGACATCCGCTATTATATCCGCGAGCGCCCGCGCTTAGCCGAGCTCAATGTCTGGGTCGAAGGGGATGATATCTTCCACGGGACATTGCGACGGGGCGGGATCATAAGCTCGCCCGATCCCCGCAATGGAGCGATCCTCCTCGATGGCGATGTGGACTCCGCTCATTTTCTCGACCTCTACCGAGATCCCAAATTCAATTTGGGTCCCATCGGCACGGTGACTTTCGATCTGGGATCGTTTTTCTGGCTAGACGCGCAAAGGATGACCTATACATTCACCGATAACGACGCCCACACTTTTGGTAACTATACCCTAGAAGTTTCGGATGGCAGCAGGGAGCCCGATGGCAGCCTCAAGTGGTCCATCAGCGTAGATCGCAGACAGACCGAAACCTTGGGCGGTTTGATCGGCAAAATCACGGAGGGCAATAACTTCGATCCCGTCGTTGGCCGTTTTTTCAAGATCCAGTGGAATGTCCAACCCATCGCCGCGAGGATCCTGACCTCACTGAGTGAGTTCCAGCTTTTCGGCGCTGGCTTTCAGCCCCAAGTCGAGCTGACGTCGGAGCGCATACCTCTGGGAAACAGCAAAAATTTGCTGTCTATCGAATGGGATGCCGATACGCCTCCCGGCACCAAGGTAGAGCTACAGACGCGGACGGGAGACACCTTCAGTTCGGATACGCTCTACTATCACGGAGACAATATAAGACTCTACCAAGGAGGTGCTGTAGAATACTACGATCGCAAAAACCGGCGCGACAAAGGCGACAAAATAGGCATCTGGGTCGATGGGCCGGAGTGGGAAAAGTCCTTTAGTGCACCGTACGCAAACGCCGCTGGCAGCCCCATCACCTCGCCCTCACCGCGCCAATTTGTACGCATTCGAGCCACGTTGTTATCCAACGATCCAGAAGTCCACGCCACCCTCAAAGAGATCCGGCTCAATTTTGCCGAGCCGGTGGCTCGGAACCTGTTGGGCGAAGTTACCCCTACACAGGTCGACAGCCTCGGCGTCCAGCGTCCTTTTTCGGTGTACATCCGGCCGGATACCGTCAGTGCCGGAGGATTCGATCAGCTCTTGCTCGCGGCCCCCCCCCAGATGCGTCTGACCTATCGAGGGCTATACGGGGGCAAAGGCAGCGATTTTTCGCCGGCCGCCGATCTGGCCTCTCTGGAGATCGAAGATGTCGATGTCCGCAGCGATCGCTCGGATAGCCTGCATCTGACTTTTCCGGCCGTACTGTCGGAGTCGGATATTGAACTGTTCCGCCTCGATTTCGCCACGTCTCTTTTCACGGTAAGTGCACCGCTGAGAGCAGCCCTGCGGCGGGGAGACGACGGTTGGTGGCAGCGCGTGGACGCAGGAGACGCCGCCGCGCAAGTCACCGACAACGATCTAACGCTGGTCGCGGTACCGAGGCGCAAGGAAATTTTCCGCAACTTAGCGATCGAGCCGCAGGTATTCACGCCCAATGGGGACGATATAAACGATGCGGTGAGGTTTATATTCGACGTCGTGTTGATCCGTCAGCACAGTGCCGTCGAAATCCATATCCACGATCTGGGCGGTCGCCGGGTGAGAAGCATTTCCGAGCGGCGTCCGGTGGTCACTGGTGCCCATGCGCTCGAATGGGACGGCAGAGACCACGCTGGAAATCTCGTGGCACCCGGAGTGTACGTCGTCCTGCTCAAGATCGATGCCAATACGGAGGGGGCTGGCCTCGACGCGCGTGATCTCGCCCGCACGGTGGCGGTCGCCTACTAGCGCCTCTGGACAGAAATCCTTCCCCGCAAACTAGGAAATCACTTATGCCCATAGGCACTAGTACTGCCACCCGAATGGACAGCAGGTTCAACAATGCCGGATGCTAAAACAATTCGTCGCCAGATTAGCACCGGCGAGTGGCGAGGGACGACCGTTGGCAGGGCGGGGCGTTATGTGCAGACCGGCCTGGTCATTCTCCGCCAAGCCGAGGCTTATGATTTTCTCGTCTTCTGCCAGCGCAACCCGCAGCCGTGTCCGCTACTCGAAGTGACGGACCCGGGTTGTCCGACGCCGAAAACACTGGCACCGGGCGCGGATATTCGCCATGCGGTCGGGCTATACTCGGTCTGGCGCGGCGGTGAGTTGGTGGAAGAAGTGACCGATATTGCGCCGTTGTGGCAGGATGATTTCGTCGCCTTTTTTTTAGGGTCGAGCCTGACTTTTTTGCAAGCTCTAGCAGACGCCGGGTGCGTCAGTTCGGTTGGCGTCGTGTTATATAAAACCAATATCATGTGCAAACCGGCGGGGCGCTTTGCCGGGCCGATGGTAGTGACCATGCAAACCTTGCCGGCGGCAAAGGTGGCGCGCGCCGTGCAGGTGACTTCGCGATTCCAGGCCACGCACGGGGCCCCGATACACATTGGCGATCCAGCAGCCATAGGCATCACCGACCTTTCGCAAACCATTGGCCCCGCGCCCCCCAACGGCATTCCCGCCGGCGATGTAGCGCTATTTTGGGCCTGTAGTGTTACGCCGCAGACGGTGGCGCAGGCTTCCGCCATTCCATTCATGATAACCCATTCGACGGGACACGGCTTTGTCACCGATCTCGAAGACCGCGACCTAGCCGTGCCGTGAGCAGCGGATGGAGCGCTAAAAAAAGGTGCTATTAATGTATTTCCCCGTTTTTGCTCGAATGGCCAAGTGCGATACTGCATGGACCATTTTGTCCGTCTGCTTTGTCCTAACTTTGCAGATCGGGTGCGGCTCACAGCCCCAGAGCCATGTGGTCGCAAGGATAGCTGGGCAAGAAATCACCACGGTCGAACTGCAAGCGTTCGCCGCCCGCCTGCCGGACGGCATCCACGAAGGTAAGAGCGACAGTGCGGCCAATGTCATGGTCTTGAATGCGCTGATCGACAAAAAAGTGCTGCTAGCCGAAGCAGAGGCACAGCGATTGCAGAGCGATCCGGGCTTGGTCCTCGATTTATCCGCCTTCAGAGATCGGGAAATGATGAAGTTGTACAACCATCTCAAAGTGGATCAGCAGATTTCGATTTCACAAGAGGAACTGATCGAACTGTACCGGGACGAGGCTTGGGACAGAGCGCTGCGCCTTGCAGCCATAGTGGTCGAGACGCGGGAGAAAGCCGACGAACTAGTAGCCGAGCTCAACAGCGGCAAGGCGTTCCGCCAGCTCGTCGACGCCTATTCTGTCGATGCGATAACCAAAGCCTGGGGTGGAGACACGGGACGCTATTTGTCCAGAGACACAGCCGATGAATCCCTGCGGGAATTATTGACCCTGCAGGTGGGTGACCTATCGGAGCCGCGGCCCTTCGCCTATAAAGGAAAAAAGCACTACGCCGTATTCAAAGTGCTAGACGAGATGCCCATTGCCTTAAACGAGGTGCAAGAGGTCCTCGAGGAGAAAATTTTCGGCTCCAAACGAATTGCCCGCAGAGCGGCGTTGACCGATTCGCTGGCGGGCGTGTACGAGCCGCTAGTAGATGCCGATGGGGTGGCATTTTTGGCCGAGCGGTCAGCCGGCGGCCAAATCAATGTGTCCGAGGCGGAGGCCACTAGGCGATTGGGTTCCTACCGCGACGGCGATCTGACCATTGGCGAATTTCTTTCCGTCGTGTTCCACAAAGCCGGTCCGGGGACCCAGCACCAACTCGCCGATACTGCGTTGGTAGCGGCCAAGGTCCGCAGCCTGCTCACTGCCCAGATGCTACTCAAAGCATCCTACGCCCTAAGCTTAGATCGGGATTCTACCTTGGTAGCCAGCGTGGAAAACGAGCGCGAAAATCTACTCGTGAGTCTGCTGCGCAAGATCAATGTCGACGCCTATATCAGGGTTGCAGCAGCAGAAGCCCGCGCCTTCTACGACAAAAACCCCGAAAAATTTCGCTATCTCGAAGCCATTATAGCCGCAGAGGTTCTTTTGTCCAACGAAGAGGAAGCTCAGCGCGTAAAAGAGCAATTGCAAGAGGGAGCCGATGCAGAACAATTGATCGCAAAATACGACACTCGCGGGGTCCATGGAGAAAAAAGGGGATTTGTGCGCCTCGACGCCTACAAGCGACTTCACTACCCCCATATATACGATCTGTCCCAGGATATGGAAATAGGCCAAGTCGGCGGACCCATCAAGGTTGCGGAAGGGTATTCTGTATTTAAAATAGTCGACCGGGAAGCGGCCAAGCCCAAACCTTTTAATGCCGCCTCGAAAAAACGCGCCACCGCCTATGTCAGGATCAATAAGGCCAAGCACGGCTATGTGGAGTTCGTGAGCGCTTTGCGGGAGAAATACGACGTGGAAACTTTCCCCGCCAATATTCCCAACATGATCAAAGACGGGAAATTTCAGGCCGACAATTAGTTTCTTTATTTTTTTGGCCGCTGGCCGGCTCCTTCTAACCTTCTCAGGGCCCGCAGGGCCGTTCTTTCGTTCGGATCGGTTTTGCGGGCCTGTCTGTAGTGCCACATCGCGTCGCCTGTTTTGTCGTTTAGCAGGGACACCGCGCCCTCGATCGAGTACTTACGAGATCGGAGGCGGCGCTCGATGTTTTGTTTCTCCTCTTCGTCCATGTTGAAAAGAGACTCATCTGCCTCCACCACTAGGTGGGGCAACAGGCTTGCCAGAGCGGGCAGGCCGGCGCCCGTATCCCTGCGCCGGCGATCGGTAAAGCTTATATAGGGTCGGTCGTCGGTGTTCAAAGGGCCATGGCCGGCGTAGTCTGAAAAAGCGCGCTCGTCCAGGGCCAGGGTCCCGGCGAAAGAAAGCGGATCGGCCAGATCTACCTCTTGCAGAGATTCTTGCAAAGCCGCTGCTGACAGTCGTTGTGCCAATAGTTCAAAGTCGATGTGTTGAGGCTGGTTTGCACCCAGCACAATGGAGTATTTGTCGGTCAGCCACAGGGTCGCGTGGGGGAAAACCGCGCGAAATGTTCGCAAGATCATCTCGTAGTCGGCTACGGCCAGCCCGTGCAGGGGGATCCACTGGGCTATCAAGCCTGCTGTTTTGAGTCGCTGGCGGCAGAGCTGGTAGAATTCTTCCGTATACAGCACCCAGCTATCCGCCGTGCCGGGATGGGTCGCGTCGGCGATAATGATATCGTAGCGCTCTGGTGTCCGCATCACGTGGTTTCTGCCGTCGCCGTGGATTAGTCGGAGGCGATCCGTGCCCACCCTGTTGAAGACGTAGTTGTTGTAGCGGGCAAAAAAATCGGCGGCCTCGACCACACCGGGTACGACTTCGACGCAATCCACCCGCTCGGGTTGGTGGAGCAAGACCGAACTGAGGGTAACGCCGCCCCCGAAGGCAATCACCAGGACTTGCCGGGGATCGCTGTGCAGGATCATCGGCAGATTGCCGAGGAGTCGAAAAATTTTGATTGATGCATGGTCTGTCGGCACTTCTCCCATGCCATTTACTTTGAGGATGCGGTTGCCGTGGTCCATTTGATGGACCGTTACCGTCCCAGCAGTACCCTCGCGGTAATAGACAAGCTCGCTGTCTTTTTCTGTATTTGTGAACAGCGCGATAAAAAGATTGCTCGGCATGGCCCAAGTCAGCAGCAGCACCGCGCCGACAGGCAGGCCTATGGCTTGCAGCTTAAAACGGCGACTGGCGTTTGGATGGACCAGCAGCAGCACCGCCCCCAAGGCGATGTTGGTCCAGGCCAAGACTTGCACCGCGCGCTCTGTGCCCAGTAGCGGAATCAATAAAAAACCGGCGCCAAAAGCGCCACCGATAGATCCCAGTGAATTGACGGCGTAGACCTTGCCGATTTTTGTGCCCAAGGTCTTTAAATGCGTAGCGTTGAGTTGTCCTACGAGCGGCAAGAGCACTCCCAGCAGACAGGTGGGAATGAGCGTGATCCAGAAAATCAAGGTAGCTGTTGCGAAAAGATAGCCCGTCCACGAGGTAAGCGCACTGAGATATGGAATGAAATGGGTGCTAGCGCCGAATGCGCCGATGGAGATATGACCAAACAGGCCTAGGAGTATCTCAACGGTGCCGAATGCAATGAGCAGATCCGGCCAGCGGTCGACAAAACGAGAAGCGATGGCCCCTCCGAGTGCCAGACCGAGCAAGAAGGCGATCAGGATGATGCTGAGACTTTGGGCCGTGCTCAGCCCCAGTATCATGGTCAGCACCCGCGTCCACAGCACTTCGTATCCCAGAGCGGTGAAACCCGATGCGCAAAAGACCAAAAGCGTCCATTGCACCAGCCAGTTCGGTAGTGCTGGAGGATTCTTTTGCTGCGCGTTGTTTCTTTGGCCTGGACTCACCCGGTATGGCTCGGCTGAGTCCGACAAACGGCGATACCACATCAGGGAAAAGACCGCAATGAGGACATTGCCAACAACGGCGACTGTAGTCGTGCCGCTGATGCCCAAATACTCGATGGTCAGATAAGCCGCGGCCCCGACCCCGCAGGCGGCTCCGAACGTATTGGCGGCATACAAGGTCCCCACACTCCAACCCACCTGCGACATGTGCCGAGTTGCAAAGCGGATCAGAATCGGCAGGGTGCCCCCCATTAGCGTAGTGGGAATGAGCAGGACGAGGAAACAAAGCGGGAAGCGCATGAGTGCAAAGACATAGGGCGTCGACTCCAGTTGCTGGTAGAGCCAGGTGTGGATTTCGTCCAGTCCGCTAAGGATTAAGGGGAAAGCCAGAGCAAAGGCGGCGATGCCCAGCTCGAGGAAGGCGTAGAGGCGCAGGTTGTTTTCGCTCTTGTCGGCCAGGCGCCCGAAGTAGAAGCTACCCAGCGCCAACCCCGCCATAAAAGCTGTTAGGACCGTGCTGACCGCAAAAGCCCCGGTGCCGAATACGAGGACCAGCATTCTCACCCATATCACCTGATATACCAAGGTACAGGCACCGGAAAGGAAGAACAGGACCAGCAGGAAGATGTGGGCACCGCGGCTCAAAATGGCAACCTAGGCGGTTTAATTGGGCTGTGGGCCCGGTAGGGTGTGTACCGTTTATTCACCGGACGAGTTGCTCCGCCGATCTTATTGTAATGATAAAATTAAAACGCTTAATCGCATTCCTTTGCCCGCTCCTTTTTAGCTGCGGCCAGCCCGAGACGGAGGTCATCGCCTTGGTCGGGGATGAAAAAATCACTGCGGCAGAACTTCGCGATTTTGCGGAGCGGAGGGAAAAAACAGCTATAAGAGTCGGCACTGCAATCTCCGATACGAGCGATCCGCTGCAACAGCTCATCGCCAGAAGGGTGCTGCTGCTAGAGGCCCGCAGTGTCGATATGGCCGCTGACCCGGTTTTTGTGCGCCGGTTGGAGCGCCGGTGGCGAGATGCGGTGATTGAATCTTATCTCGAGCGCCAGGTCGACGCGAAAATCGTCGTGACAGCAGAAGATATTCTGCAGGAATACTATGATGCAAACGGGAATCGCGGTCTCAAGTTTATCTATTCTGCAAGAGCGACAAAAGCCGCCGCGGTAGAGGACTTGGCCGCGGAAAAATCCATTTTGGGTCTCTCCGGTTATGTGCTCAAAGGACAGGTCAATGAGCAAGTGGCCGACGAATTGTTCGCTCTGCCCGTAGGATCCATTTCCCCAGCTCTCCCTCTGCCGATCAAAGCGGATACCGTCTTTGTGGCTTTTAAAGTTCTCGCTGAAAAGCGCGTCCCTCTCATCGCCGTGCGACAGCTTATTGAACGCGGCCTGCACTCCCGTATCAGGGTAAAGATGGAGCGGGCTCTCGGGCTCTCTCTGCGCGATAAATACGCCAGCGGCACGGCTAAGGACCATCCATCTGGCTTGCGCAAGTTCGATTCCTTGTCCGTCGGGCCCAACAGTGCACGTATCTCCGATCTCTATTTTGCCGCAGCACAGCAAAATGGTATCGACAAGGAACCCGAGCTACAGGCAAAACTCAGAACCATCGCCGAGGATGTACTCCTGAGCTATTATCTGGAACAGATCGACATATCCCCAGCAGCGGCGCGAAGTTATTTTGCGCGTCATCCCGATCAATTTCCCGCCTATGAGGCCATCACCATCACCGAGATTGTGGTCCACAATCGCAAATTGGCCCAAGATTTGCGCCTAGAAATAGCGCGGGGTGTCGATCCAGAGCTACTGGTGCCAATATTCTCCCAGGGCGTCGGGGCAAGCGGGGGGCGCGTAACGCTCAGCCCATATACCATGCCATCGATGCGCTACGAGCGCGCCAAAGGGATGGAGATCAACGCCGTCGGGGGGCCGATGGAGTGGGCCGGAAAGTTCTCCGTGTTTGTCATAGTGGACAAAGTGCGAGCAGGGGGCCAGTGGGATCGGGCTTCGCAACGGCGGGCCGAGCGGCGGGCCAAAGAGGAACAAGAGCGTCGGCACTTGGATGCGCTGCGCCAAAAATTCTCAGTCCGAGTATTGGCGGAGAGATAGACCCCGATGGACCCTAGTACCTAAATCCCCACCCCGAATTCCACCTCGAAATCGCGCCATATCTCGGGAGCAATATCCGCCGTAGCCGCCTCGTAGGCTTCTTCGACCTGCGTCTTTGAGGCCGCACCGGGCAGGACAATGCTGCTGATGGGCGCCGCCAGGCAAAACTGGATGGCCAGATGGCGGATGTTCACGTCTCGTTTCCGACACCAGTCCCACATGGCCCGGGCGCGAACCGCCGGACGGAGTTCGCGTTCGGGGTATTCGCGGTTGTCGAAGTAGGCCGCCGAGCGCTCGAATACTTTTTCATCGCCCGTCAACAGTCCCATGCCGAGGGGACTGGCGAGAATGAGACCTACTTGGCACTGGCGGGCGCGGGGAAATAGATCCACAGCTGCGGCCGTATTGAACAAGTTGTACTCTAGATAAGTGAGGCAGATTTCTATTTGGCCGGTCTCGATCGCCCGGCGGTGCACGGCCGAATTGCGTGCTCCAATGCCGAGGTGGCGGATTGAACCCTCTTCTTTCATCTTTACCAGTTCATCCAAGGCATGGCCCGGAGCCAGCGGATCCACCATGCCCTCCTTGCTGCCAACGTCCTCGGGCTCGTCGTAGCCGTGGATGAGGACATTGTCGAGATAGTCCGTTCGCAAGCGCCTTAAGCTGGCTTCCACGCTGCGGCGCGTTTGCGGCCCCGAGTGATCTGAAATCGTCTCTTGGGGGCCATTAGTAGTGACCTTGGCTTGCAGGTATATATTGTGCCTTCTGCCGCCGGCTAGGGCTTTACCCCACCACGTTTCGAGTTCGGGGTATGTATCCAGGTAATTAAAGCCCAGCTCGGTGGCTCGGTGGATGCCGGCAATGCATTCGGCCTCCGTTCCGGTGCCCCACCAGGCCCCGCCCAGGCCCAGAGATTTGGGCTGCATCCCGGTTTTGGCAAAAGCTCTCGTTTCTAGCGCTGGCATATTTCGCTCCTTATACTTCGAGACTGGTTTCACAGGCTTTGATAAAATCAGCGGATGTGGCGCTGGCGCTGCTGCGCTCAATGTCCATGATGGCAAATCGGGTCATGCCCACATCGGCGACGGTTTGGCTATTTTCAATTGCCGTGGTGCAGTCGCGCAGCAGCACGGTATTGTACCCCAAACGGCGCATGGCGTACATGCCGTAGTCCCGCAATATAACACAGGAGTTGGTGGCAAAGCCGACGTAGAACAGATGGAGGATGCACCGGTAGCTCAAGGCTCTGTGGAGTTGGTTGCCCGTGGCGACGACCAGATCCTCCGGCTGGGGTGCGACCAAGTCGGCGATATCTTCCGCCTCCCGGACATGGGGCGGTTTTTGCGGGGACACCAGCGCATATTTTTCGTAGACTCCCATGCGCAGGCGAAAATCTTCGGCAGGCCAAGGCGGGGGCGGCTCTAGTGGCGGGTCGATGTCGGCAGCGGCGGCGAATCGCGTCCACTGCGGATATTTTTTCGCCGCTAAGGGGGCGGGGGCATGGGCGATGGTCACACCCGCCGTGCGGGCCGCTTCCACCAGCGGCACGATTTTTTTCGCCGCAATGTCCATGGACCGATCCATGTGGCTCTTCCAGGCGTGCGAACCCCATATATCTACCATAATTAGGGCGGCCTCTGCGGTTTCGATATCCCATACGGGTTTCACGTAGTGGACATTGGACTCCAAATTTTCTTGCGGCGAGCCGCTGTGCATGGCCCAGTAGCGGACGGGGATGTTCAGTGTGCCCATAGTGTTCCTCCGGTGAAAGTTCCTACGGCTGCACCAGGCGCAAAATCTGATCGGCTGCGACATCAGCCAGCGTCTGCACAGTGCCATCGGGCCAGCGCACCTCCATATCCACCCTAGCAACGGCGCCCAAACCAAAGTGCAGGCGGTGGTCATGGCTGGAAAGGTAGCTGCCGCCGGACTGGCGTTCCCGCACTTGGCGGTGGACCCCAGCCGTGACGGCGACTAGGGTGCCGATTGCGTCGCGCTGCTGGCGGCCGACTAATTCGACTAGGAGCCAGTGGTTTTGTTTGCCGACATCATTGCGCAAGAGGCGCGCGGGGCTGGCCACAGCGCAAACCAGCAGATCGAGATCGCCGTCGTTGTCGTAGTCGGCCAAAGCTGCGCCGCGGCCGACGTTGGGGGTGGCAAAACTGGGACCCAAAGTGGAGGAAATATCGACAAATTTTCTGAGCTTTGGCTCGGTGGAGACTGCGTCCCAGGCGTTGGTCTCGTTGCGCAAAATCTGGTTGGTCTGGGCATAACTAAGTGTAGAGTCGATCTGTTCCACGATGTCGAGGACGTGGCCGTTGGCGACGAACAAATCGAGGTCGCCGTCCAGATCGACGTCGAGGAATTTAGTGCCGAAACCGAGGGGATTGTAGCTGGGCTCGAAGAGGCCGACGCCAGCGCTGATATCGGCGAATTGGCCCTGACCGTCGTTGTGGTAGAGCGTATTGGTCTCGTGGGCGAAATTGGTGACGAACAGGTCCTGATTGCCGTCGTTGTCCCAGTCGCCAAAGTCCACGCCCATGCCGGCCTCGGCGCGGCCGTCCTGGTTGTAGCGGCCCCCGGTCGTCAGACCTGTTTCGACGAAGTGGGTCTGGCGGTTCTCATAAAGGAAGTTTAGCGTGCCGTCGTTGGCCACGTAGATATCGGTATCCCCATCCCAGTCGTAGTCAGAAAAGGCCACGCCCAAACCAGGACCCTCTAATGTGATGCCCGCCTCATAGGTGATGTCGGTGAATTGGCTTTGGCCGTCGTTGCGGTAGAGCAGATCGCTCGTTGGGCCGTATTCGTCCGGGTCGCAGTAGGTGTGGATATCGCCCCGCTTGCAGACGATGTTGTTGGCTGTAGTGAAGTCCACGTAGTTAGCGACGAAGAGATCGAGGTCACCGTCTAGGTCGTAGTCTAGAAAACCGCAACTGGCACCCCAGCGGCCATCGTCGACGCCCGCCCGTTTGGCGCTGTCGCTGTCGGTGAACTTTCCCGCATCGTTGCGGTATAAAGCGTTGGGACCAAAGCGGGTCACGTATAAGTCCTGGTCGCCGTCGTTGTCCCAGTCGGCGGCGGCCACCCCCGTGCCGTAGCCGCTATCGCCGCTGCCGGAAGCGGCGTCAAAGCGGCCGTCGCCCCGGTTGCGGTAGAGTTTATCGGTCGGCAGGGGCTGGGGGGCCAGGCCGGTGAGATACGTGGAGTTGACCAAATAGATATCCTGCCAGCCGTCGCCATCGTAGTCCAAGAAAGCAGCTCCCGAGCCAAAAGTCTCTACATAGAAATAGTCGCCCTGGGCACCGTTGTAGTGTACAAAGTCAAGACCGGCCGTCTGGGCGACATCGACAAAGCGCAGGGACTGCGTCGGTTCTTCCCGGCTACAGGCCACCAGCAATGGGAACAGGAAAAGGACCCAGACGGAGCGAAACATGAATCAGCGCAATAAAAAGGAGAGCAGGACGGCAGTGCAAAGGCCCCAGAAGAGCCAGCCGGAAAGGGCCTGAAACAGGACCAGGAAGCGCAATTTGCCCTGGGGACGCACTGATGCCGCGCCCGCAATAAAAAAAGTATGCAGGCTAAAAAGCAGGCACTCCACTAGGGGCAGCCGACGATCATCTATCAGCAACCAACGGTATAGCAGGGCAAAGAGCGCCACCCAGGCCAAAGCGACTAGGGCTAGGCGCTCCAAGTCGGTGCCGTAGCGCGAACTCAGGTCAAAGGCGATGAGGGCGTAGCGCTCGGTAGAGGTCCAGGGCAGGTGGTGGCGACGGCGATCCAGCGACTCTATATAACAGCCGCGGGCATCGGCGGCCATGCCGGAGAGGAGGAACTGGTGGCGCAGACCGGCATAGACGCGATCCAGATCGTAGTTGGCCTGCTCTGGGGGCTGGGCTAAGTGGCCGCGCAAATGATCCCAGGTGGAGAACAGGCGCTGGAAACGCGCGTTTTGCAGCAAGAGCTGGGCTTTAGGGCCCAGCAGCGAGTCGGGCATGGTGGCGGAAGGCCGCAGATCCAAGCTGGGGGCGACTAGGTGGCGCAAGTCGAGGCTGATGCGAAAAAGGGCATTGAGCAGGAGATCGTTGTCGCTGTGGACACCGGTAAAGACCGCTTCTTTGGCGAAGATGCTGCCGTCGAAGACGGCTCCGTCGTCAAAACGGGCTTGTTCGAAGTGGGCAGAGTGGGCGAAAGCGATATTTGCGAAAGCCGCCCGCTGCGCGAAAGCGGCTTGCTTAAACGAGGTTTCCCCGGCAAAGCGGGCGCTGGAAAAATCGGCGGCGGCGAATTGGGCTTGCCAAAAAAAAGACCGGTCCAGAAAGCGCGCCCCGGCAAAGGAGACGGGAGCGCGCCAGCGCGCCGCTTTGAACGAGGCGACACCAGCAAAGCGGGCGTCGCTGAAATCGACTTGGCCGGCAAAAAGAACGTCCTCAAAATAGGCGCCGCCCCCGCAGCGCAGGCGCGCGAAAGTGGCGTCGCTGAAGTGGGCTCCGGCGCAGGAAAATACGGCGGCGAGGTGACTTTGGCTGAAGTCGGCCGTGGCGGTGAAGCGAGCATCTCTAAGGTTGGTTTTTTGCCTTACCTCGCATTCTCGCAGGGCAAAGGATTGCAAGAATTGCGCTTCAGCTAGGGAAAGGTCCGCGGCAAAGGTAGTACGAAAAAAGATCACCGGACCGAGAAAAACAACCTCGGCCAGCAAAACTTCGTCGAGGAAAAGCACATCGGTCAATTCCAGCGCCGCCCGCACGGTGTCGAGATTAGCCGCTAAGCTGGAGAGGCGACCCCTTACGGCTGTTTGCCGTAAAGCAAGACGGCTATGGTCCCTGGCCGTGCTTAGGAGATCCATTAATTCCCCGGCCTCAAGCAGGGTGTAGCTGCGGCCCGCGATAGTGGTATCGGTCGGAGCGCTCGGCTGGGCACCAACGGTCGTGGTCAGAGCGATTATCAGGGCGAAGATGGCCCGCTTCGATTTAACCCAGTGCAATGTCCACATGAGAAATATAGATACTCTGTAGAGGTATCTGGTGCAAGCTGTCGGCCCTTTAACAGCGCAGCGACTTTTTGAGCCGACCGACGGAGTCTTTAGATTTTTGCGCTACATTGTCGAGTATCAGGAGCGGAAACTTTAGCGGTCAATGCTAGGTACTATAAGACGGCTTCTAAAGAAAAGGACGCGTAAACCTTGGCGCATCATCAACGGCTTCTAAGAGTATCGCGACGCGACCGTCGGCTGGGGCTGCTCCTAGCTCTTTTTATGGGCAGTTGGGGATGGATCGGCTGCGGTCAAAAAGAACGACAAACACTATCTGGTGAGCCGCCACCCAACGTGCAAAAGGAAGGCAAACCCCAACCGTTAAAGGTCGAACAAGAGGAGCAGATTGCTGCCGAGATTTACTATCGTCGCGGTCGTCGCTACCTGCAGAATGGTCAGTATGAAGAAGCGGTCGGAGAATTCAGCGAGGCAGTGCATCTGAAGCCAGATTTTGCCCGGGCCTTGGACCAGATCGGTTTGGCCTATACGCTGCAGCGAAGATCGGGGGAAGCCATTCCGTACTACAAAAGGGCCATCGCCCAAGCACCCGAGAATGGGGTTTTCCTCATGCATCTCGGAAAAACCTACATGGACCTTCGCGATTATGCCGCAGCCAAGAAGGCCTATCGACGCGCTCTTGAGTTGGGAGTAAAACGGGCAAAGATCTACTATGATCTAGGGCTGGTCAGTGAGCGAGAAAACGAATTGGCAACTGCCAGAAGCTATTTCCAGCAGGCTATTCAGGTGAATTCCGAATTTGCCGACCCCTATTGCCGTCTAGGCGCTGTGCTGGAGAAGCAGGGAGAGCAAACAGAGGCCGCTTATCTCTACCAGCAAGCGCTCAAAAGAGATCCCCGCCACATTCCCACCCACTACCGTCTAGCTCAGCTTTATCTCAAACAGGGACGCCGGGAAGAAGGTCAGCGGTTATTGCGGGATTTTCAACATCTAAAGCAAGCTGAGCGCGAACGGCCATAGGGCTGAGCCGCACTTGCGATCGGCAAGACTTGACACCCGATAGACAAAAGGGATAGGTTGGGTCGCAACGACCAAAAAAAGTGCGGTTCCTCTTAAATGCGGCGATTCAAATCGATATATGTTTAGCCCCCATAGGAGAGTCTAATGTCCCAGCAACCAGCACTGGCTTACAAGCCCATCAAGCGCGGGGCCGACGCCCACAGCAGCGAAGGCATCGTGCCTCCTCTCTTTCCCCGCACCATAGGGCTCAATAGTCTAAAGTACGTCCAGGAGGTATTGGATTCGGGGCTAAGCTGCGATTCAGTGGGCAAGTTCGAGCAGGCGTTCGCCGCGGAACTAGGCGTCAAGCACTGCATCGCCACTCCCACCTGCACCACGGCTATGGCCGCCCTATCGCTGGCCTTTGACTTCGATCCCGGCGACGAGGTCATCATCAGCCCGCTCACCGATTACGGCACCGTCTACGGCGTGCTCATGCACAACTATATTCCCGTTTTTCCCGATACGGCGCCGGGCACGGTCAATTTCAGTGCCGCGACTATAGAACCTTGCATCACCGATCGCACGCGGGCAATTCTGGCGGTGCACAAATGTGGCCTGCCCAACGATATGGATCCGATCAACGAATTGGCCGCCAAACACGGACTGATCGTCTACGAGGACATCTGTCAGGCCATATTCAGCGAATACAAGGGGCGCATCGTCGGCACCTTGGGGACGGCCTCGGCCTTCTCGCTGGATTCGGAGAAAACCTTCAGCTCGGATAAAGGGGGTTGCATCGCTACTGACGATGACGAACTAGCAGAAAAAGTACGCTTCCTCAGTTCGGGCCGCGCCGGGGTGGATGTGCCCCACTTCGGCCGCACCCACACGGCCTTTGGTCATGCCTACGATATGAGCCGCATGACCGCGGCGCTGTGCCTGGGTCAACTGGAGACCATCCGCGCTCAGGTAGCCAAGATCGACCGCACCGTGCGTCTGATCAC
Source organism: Candidatus Latescibacterota bacterium (assembly GCA_965261395.1). Lineage (GTDB taxonomy): Bacteria > Latescibacterota > UBA2968 > UBA8231 > UBA8231. Next base: position 6,093,220 of record OZ253462.1, on the reverse strand, counting down.
AGAGAAGCTCTCCTCTATTGACGGCATTACGCCATTGCCCATTCCCGACTACGTCACCAAATATTCCGCCTGGATGTCCAGCTTCAGCATCGACCCAGAGGCCTTCAAATGCACGGGCGAGGAGTTTGCCGCCCAGGTACTAGAAGCCGGAATAAATGGAGCGGGCCAGGGCAAGTACTACCTGATGCCCGCCGCCCTCCCCTTTCTCCAGCAATACGTGGACGCCAACAAGTACCCGTTTTCGCGGCCGCCGGCCTCGCGTGTGTACCACTACAGTTCCGCTACTTGCCCCACGGCCTGGGCTTTTCTCGAAAACTGGGTCCGCACCTGCTCGATTTCCGAAAAATGGGAAGATGAACACGTAGAGATGATCGCGGCCATCGTCGAAGAAGTGGCGGACCGAAATCGGGTGGGATAGGTCCGATGAGTAAGACGCTTAAACTCAAGACTCGCCATTACCGCGCCCTGCCCATAGACAAAGCCGGCTACGCAGAGGACGTCTTTGAGTTGCCAGTGGAACGCACGGCGCTCATTGGTTTGCACTGCTGGAATGTGGGGCTGCCGGATGGCCCTGAGATCGACGTCAACTACGTCACGGGCATGGGCTGGCCTCAGGCCACCGAAGAATCCTGGCGCGTTATGCAAGAAGTGATCCGGCCGGCCATGGATATCGCTCGGCGGCTCGGTATGCCGGTGTGCCACGTCGAGCCCGAGGATTTTGACAAGCACTACCCCGAGGTGCCTTCTCGCCGCACCCCGGAAAACCAGCGCTACGCGGCCTCTCTGCGGCACCCGTCGGACCGCTGGGCCATCGTCCGCACCGGCGAACTCCAAACCATCGAAAAAAGATCGACCGGCGTCGATCTGGCCAAATCGCCCGCTGCGCGCATGAAAAGGGCTAAAATCGTCGCGCCGATGGGGGACGAGCCCCTCGTCTTTTACACCGACCAGCTCGACGCATACCTGCAAGAGCGCGGCGTCGAGACCCTCATCTATACGGGCTTTGCCGCGGATATGTGCATTCTCAACTCAGAGGGGGGGGGCCGCCCCATGCTGCGGGCGGGCTACCGCTGTATTCTCATGCGGGACGGCACAGTGGGCGTGGAAACGCCCGATACCTTTCCCGAGCGTCTGGCCACGCGTTATGGCATTCACCGCTTTGAAATAGCCGTAGGTTATTCCACCACCTGGGCGGATTTCCAGACCGCCGTTGCAACGCTAGATAAATAAAAAGACAACGGAACTATGGCCCTGCGCATCTGCGACTGGAAATACGGCAAGAACTGGGTCTATTCGATTACCTACGACGAGGCGCTGGCCGATCTACACCGCTTTGCCATTCCCCATCACGAGGAATTCGGCATTCCCGGACACGTAGAGGCCGTGGCCCAGCAGATCGGCGAAATCCGCAATATCGGCACTTCCAGCTTCAACGGCTACCGGCACATGAATGGCGATGAGCTCAAGGATTTGCTCGCCCGCGGCTGGGGCGTGGGCAGCCACGGCTGGAGTCACCACTTTATCAGGCCCGATATGGTCGACCAAGAAATCCGCCTGTCTCGCGATGTTATAGAACAGGCTATCGGCGCTGCTGTGCTGCTGTACTGCGCCCCCAACGGCAATGAAAATATGTCCGACTATGTGCTGGACGCCTGTCGCCAACTCGGTTACTTGGGTGCCATGAGCATAACGGATGGGGTGAACGCGGCGAGCGATGAATTGTACTACCTCAATCGCACGCCGTTGCACGAGCGCTATGAGGAACCCTTTTACAGCGCTTACGACCCGTTCCGCCATATTCTGCTGGCCCAGGAGGTTAGGGGTTGGATTATCGACTACTGCCACTGCCCGTTGGAACAGGCCGTTCACCCCAACAAAGACTGCTCGCAGGCGCAATTGCGCCTGCGTTTGCAGACGATCATCGCAGAGGGCGGTGACCAAGTCTGGTGCGCAGTGCCCGAAGAGGTCGTTTCCTATCATTTGTGCCGACGGCACGCCGTGGTCGAAACCGTGGCCGAAACGGCTCGTGAACAACGATACCGGATCCGCTATGAGGCGTTGCCTGTCCGGGTTGAGCGCCGGGAGTTGACCTTTGAAGTGGAGGTGCCGACGGCCTGGTGCAATTCTCCCCGAGTGTGGGTAAACGGGGTGCCCCGGTCGGCCTCTGTGGTGCGCCCTCGCCTGCTGCGGACGACGGTGGAGGCGGAGGATGGGACGGAGTTGCAGTTTCGTCCTTCGTAGGGGCGACCGGCCGGTCGCCCCTACTGGCTAAAAACCGTTCGCTGCTAAGGATTGATTATGTCGCTGCGCATTTGCGATTGGAAATACGGCAAACGCTGGGTCTACTCCATTACCTACGACGAGGCCCTAGTCGATTTGCATCGTTTTGCTGTGCCCTATCACGAAGAATGCGGTATTCCCGGGCACTTGGAAGTGGTCGTCGGGCAAATGGGGGAAGTGCGACGGGTCGACGGGTCGAGCTTCAATGGCTACCGGCATATGAATGCCGATGAGCTCAAAGACCTGATGGCTCGCGGCTGGGGCGTCGGCAATCACTCGTGGACTCACGTCTTTATCAAACCCGAGATGGTCGATCAGGAGCTGCGCGTGGCCAAGGAGGTTTTAGAGCAAGCCATTGACGCGCCGGTGCCGCTGTATTGTGCCCCCGGCAGCAACCGCAATATGGCCCCACACATTCTCGAGGCCTGCCGCCAACTCGGCTATTTGGGCGCGATGAGCATCAGGGAGGGAATAAATCGACCCGCGGACGAGTGCTATTGGCTCGACCGCAGTCCTTTGATCCACGAATACCCCCCTCCTTTCTTCAGCAAACACGATCCCTTCCGCAATATTCTCCCCGCCCGCCAGTCCCGCGGTTGGGTCATCGACTACTGCCACTGCCCGCTCGAAGAGCCCATCCACATCAATAAGGATTGCTCCGCAGCCCAGCTGCGCAAGCGCTTGGAGACGGTGCTTGCAGAGGGCGGCGACGAAGTCTGGTGCGCCGTGCCCGAAGAAGTCGTGTTCTATCATCTGAGCCGGCGTCATGCCGCCATTGACGTTGTTGGCGACAGTGTCGATGAGCGGCGGTATCAAATTTCTTTCACCGATCTGCCCGCCGGCGTGGCTTGCAAGGAGCTGACCTTTGAAGCGGAGGTGCCGGCGGCCTGGTGCAACTTTCCCCGTATATGGGTCAACGGCGTAGCGCAGACAGCGGAGTTAGTGCGGCCCCGGGTGCTGCGAGCCACTGTAGATGTAGGGGATGGGGTCGAAGTGGGGTTTCGCGCCGGATAACGCTCAAAACAGAGATTTGACGAAGGCCAGGTCTTCGGCGAGGAGTCGCTCTGTGGAGGCTGCATCGTGGTATTCGGCATCCATGCAGACGACACCGCTGAAGCCCCTTCGTTTCAGTTCCGCGACCGACCGCGGCCACGAAGCCAGACCCTGCCGTCCCGTGGTCCAATAAGGACGCCATTCCACGTTTTCCGCTTCCGGTTCGGTCTGCCGCCGCCAGTATGCATTCTTGAGCTTGAATTGGGACAGATGCGACCAGACGATATCGATCGCCATCTCGGGGGATTCTCCGTTGAGAGCAGTGTGCCCGGCACAGGGTATGGCGCAGATATGGCTGGGATCGTAGCGGTCGATTAGGTGTTTAATGCCCATGGCATTGCACACCCATTGGCCTTCGTGATTTTGGATACCCAAAGCGACCCCGTGTTTGTCGAGCAAGGGAATCAGGGCGTCAAAGGCTCGCTGGTGACCTTCTACGCTGGCCAAATACCCCCTGGTAGCGATAGCTGGACAGGTGCGAATGACCGGAACTCCGGCAGCGCCGCAAGCCGCAATGGTTGCTTCGTCCGTCGGTCCGGCCACACTGGTAATGGCGACACCCAAAGCGCCGAGTTCCCTTGCCGCTTTGGGCAAGTCGCGTCCAACACTTTCGGGGGGCACTGGATAATCCGCACGCACGGGCAGTTCAATGCCGTCGAAGCCCAGATCGAGTACAAACTCTCCGAGTTCGGTTGGAGATTTGTCCTTCCACATTTTGGTGAAAACGGAAAAGGAAACGCCTTTTTTTTGCATTTTTTATTTTAACTCATGTTTGTTGTGGAGCAATATGGGATTGTCCCCACAAGTGTCAATGGACTTTTTTCTCGGCCACTTGAGATGCCGTTCGAGGAAGCGGAAAGTTCCCTGACCGTTGATGGTGTGTCCGCCGTCGAAGAATTCGATCTCCGTTCGGTCCCCTAGCCCCAACAAGACATAGTGCCTTCGCGTCCGGGCGTATTCGTAGGCCACCCACTCGTCTGGTGCCACTAAATCCCGATGGCCGCGTTCCACCATAAAGGGCCGGGGACAGATCAGCCAACTCATTTCCCCATAGTTGAAGGTGTTAGCTAGGTCGAATTGGGGCATTTCGTGCTCTTCGCTGAACATGTAGGAATAAGGTGTCAGCGAGGCAGCCTTCCAAGCCCACTCGTTGTAGTTGGCCGAGCAGATGGACAGGCAGTACTGCTCCAACAGCGCCGGCACCCGCATGGCGGTCATGCCGCCGTAACTCAGACCGTAGAAGGCCATGTGCTTGGGGTCGACGAATGCCAGCGCAGCCAGCCACTCTAGCGCGCGCTCGTGTTGGCGCACGATAAATGAGAAAAGGGACCTTTTCAGCGGATTGGCCATCCGCTCTAAGACGCGGAAAGCATTTTCGCCGACATAGGGGTTCTGGGGGGCATAGGTGACGAAGCCGCGTTCGGCAAGCCGGCAGGCATACTGATTGTAACAAGGATCGTTCACCTGGGGATCGGCCACATCCCGTGGCCGTCCTTCCAAGCCGTGCTGGCAGACTACGAGCGGGCGTTCTTCCCCTTCTTTTATGCTTTTGGGTACCAACAGAGTGCCAGAGGCGAAAACATCCCGATATACATCCAACACCACCTCGTAACCCCGGTATTGTGCTTCGTCGTATATCTGGCGGGTGCGCGGTTTGAGCGCCATGCGTGGCTTGGGCAGACGGCCGATGATTTCATCCCAAAAATAACGGCGGTACCATCTGGCAGCCCGCTGCCAAGTCGCGGCATTGGCGGCCCGATCGCCGGGGCAAACCCGGGGCAGGTAGTCGTCTTGCCGCATTACTTTTTTTCCCGCGTCCAGACGGCGGCTAGGATTGCGGACCCAGAACTCTTTGCGCCGAAACTGGGCGGCGGCGAGCAGGGTCTGGGTATGGTCCAGTAACTGGGCAAACTGGCGCTCTAGGCGGGCCTGCGGGTCGGGGGAGTGAAGCTGTGCCCTAGGTATGGGACCAATCCGGACCAGCCGGGATTTTATCCCGAGTCCCCGCAAAAATTCCTCTAAAACGGCCTGGCTGCCCGGCGGACCTCCAGGATTTTTGACCATGGTGTGCCGGGGGGCGGGGCGCAGGGGCGTTAGCAGTCGGCGAGCCCGTGCAAATTCTCCCTCGACTTCCCCTACGGGCGGAGTGCGCAGAACGCCCGGGGTGCCTCCCTGAGGTGGGGTCGAGCCGGGGGGTGGCCCGTTGATCTGGGGATGCTGACAGGCCTCTATACAGAGGGCCCGGGGTGCCACCAGAGTGGCCAGTTCCGCATCGCCGAATTCGTCCAATAGGCCAAAAACGTTGCGGTATATGGGCTCGCGCCAGAGCGTCTCGCGTTTTTGGAAGTAACCACACACTGCCGTCGCGTCAATTCGGGTATCGGCAGCAGCCCCGTACAATGCCAGCAGGGCGCCCTCTCCATAGCCGATGACACCGATGGGGCGTTTTGTTCCTTGCTGGTGCTGGAACCAATCGACAGCGGCCAAGATTTTCTGCACCTCGTAGCCGATGATGTGCCGGCCCAGTTCGAAGGCTGCCCGATAGATAAATTCGCGGTGTGGCTGGTTGGTCATGGCCAACCAAGCTGCGCCCGAATAGGTGGTGCGGCGGTCGATCAGCAACGGCACCAGCACGCGGCAGCCATTTTCGGCCAAGCGCCGGGCAAACTGGGCGGTCGAGGGCACCCCCGATTCCAGACCCACAAGCATTTCCGGAGTCCAGTCGCAGTCGGGCAGGGCCACCACATCTGCCCGGGGGTGCCTATCCGGCTGGAGCAGCAGGCCCTCTGCCTCGACGCCTTTGATTACTGTCCAGCGCACCGCAAAAATCTGGTACCCACGGCCCTGGGCCAGTTGAGCTTGCGGAGCGTTTGTCCCGGACACATCCGTCATAACTTGGAGCTGGACCGCCGGGCGTTGATCTATAAGCCCAATGATCTTCGCGAAGCGCTGGCGATTTTTTTCGCTGGATTGGACGTAGTTTGCATGCGAGGAAAAATCGCGTTTCCAGTGCCGTGCCCGGCGGTCGATAGAGGCCTTTAGCTGGCGCTGGAGAAAGCGGTTGATGCCCCCTACCATCTGGTCGGCGAGATCTCCTTCCATTTCGAGGAGAGTCGTGCCAGCCAAGGGTTTGCCTGTAGGAGAAACTTTATCCATGGGGTTCCCTCCAGAAGCCTCTTGTAGAAGTTTGCTAAATCCCTATTCTGACTGGTTATTGCCCGGAATTACAGATACATTTTCATCCGAGAAAAGAATCGCTGGAATCCATCTCTACGGAAAGGGGTAGCTCCCATGGAGAGAGCAGATTGCGAGTTTTTCAAAAACAACGGCTATCTGGTCCTCGGCAATGTCCTAAACGATGAGGAAATGACCCGATGTCGCCAATTTTTCGACCGCAACCGGAGTGAACACGCCTATCTGTGGCGCTATCTCGGACACGACACGCACCAGACCGGCAACACAGATTGCCTACAAAGCTGGTTCGAGGTGGATGAGATCGTCCGGCACCCCAAGATCCTGCCCATTGTGCGCGAGTTGATGGGAGGACCGCTCTGCCTGCTCGAAGTCAGCGCCCGGCACATGGACGAGCACCCCGGCGCCGTGAAGATCGCTCAGCAATGGCACCGGGACGTTCGCCATCTGGAGGGGCATCCGCTGCGCATGAACTATATCCAGGCGATGGTTTACCTGACCGACGTGAACGAAGAGACCCACTGTTTTACCATTTCACCCGAATCGGTTGAAGACCCTATTCTGGAGAGAGACGCGCAACTGGAAAAGGGCGGCATCGAGTACCTCTATGGTCCGGCCGGAACGGTTATCCTTTTTAACGCCTCGGTGCTACATACGGCCACCGTGCGAACCACTGACTGCGAACGCAAGACAGTGCAAATATACTACTGCCATCAAGACAAAAGCCTAGGCAGCCTCGACATGGTGATCCCCGCCCGGCTGTGGCGCGACCATCCGGATCCGGCGGCCAGGGAGTTCTACGGCCCTCAGGGCAAAGCGGCACTTCCGACTCAATACCGAGAGCTGACGAGCGGTCACATCGACATCAATTTTCTACCCGATTCCCACATCTCCCGGACCCAAGACAGGTGTCCGTGGAACGAAGCCGACGGCACGGACGAGCACCAATGCATAAGCACAAATAAGGTCATTTGCCGGTACTTCCACGGCATTAGAAGGCCGAATATTGTGCAGTGCAGCTATCCCGAAGAGAAGGCCTGATTTAGGACTCCTCCACCGCCTGCAAGGCCGCGTGGATATAGCCAAAGGTATAGGCAAAGCCGACTTTGCCCGGCTCAGGGCCGCCGATCCCGGGGACGTGATCCGGCATGATCATGTACTCGTAGCCGACCTCCTTGTACACCTTTAGCGCCCGGATCATGTTGATGTCGCCTTCGTCGGGAAAAACCTCAACGAAGCTCCCCAGGCCGCCTTTGATATTGCGGAAGTGGACATTGAAAATCTTCTTGCGCTCGCCAAAGTAGCGAATGACATCGAAGATCTCCTCCGCCGGATTGGCCAGCGCCTCGGACATGCAGCCCTGGCAGAAATTCAGCCCGTTGTACGGACTGTCGTAGAGCGCGATCAGCTTTTTGAACCCTTCGACCATTCCCAAGGGGCGCGCCACGCCCCGATACGTATTCCCAACGCCAATACCCGGATCGGACGGATGGCAGGCCATCTGGACTTTGTATTCTTCGGCCACGGGTATGATCTCCTGCAGCCAGTGGTCAATGCGCGCCCACATTTCGTCTTCGTCGGCCGGCCCGTCTTCAAACTCGCCCAACGACTGATCCAATTTGTCCAACTCGAAGGTCGATACCGTGGCACCACCGCGCCCCGTCTTCGAGGGCGTCCGCAAGTGCCCCAAGATGGTGATGTTGTAGTTGAGGCCGCGGATGCCGGCCTCGCCCGCCATCCGCACGGTCTCTTTCATCCAGTCGATCTGGCGGTCGCGCTCGTCGCTCGGTTTGAGAAAGATCGCCCCGGCCCCGTTTTGGTAGGCGCTGCGCGAGCCTAGGGGAATGTGGATCATCTCCAAGCTGATGCCGTGTTCGGCCCACCGCTCCTTCATCTGCAGCAACATCTCCGCGCTCCATTCCCGCCACGGCGCGGCAGGCGTCTGATCGACGTTTTTGATGCCGAGTTGCGACAAGACCTTCATTTCTTCGTCGGTCTGTTCCCCGAATTGCGATCCGATGTACATGGCGTATCCTCCTAAGTGGTCGGTTTAGAATGGACAATTAATATAAAGCCGTCGCGGGAGCGCTAGCTCGGCGCATCCGCTTGGAAGAGCGTAACCCCCATCTCCAGATACTTATCGCGTTCTGCGGGCGTAGTGCCCGTTCCCATAGCCAGACGAATGCCGCTACCAGCCAATTGGGCGGCGACATTGCGCATACAGTCATCAACCGTGCGCAGCGGATAGTCCGGGTGATCCTCCAAGCTGAAGGAAAGATCGTTGGGTCCAAAAGTAACTACACTCACGCCCGGCTTGGCCAACTTGCGAATATTGGTCACCGCTTCGACGGATTCTACTTGGATCGCCAAAATCGCGTAGTCATTCCACCACGCCGCATAGGCGCGTCGGTCGATCCCCTGAGTTACGCCGCGCAGGCCACGGCGATTCGCACCACCCCAACTGCGCCGCCCGATGGGGCCGTAATAGGCGTAGGCAATGGCGTCGTCCACGGTCTCGGGCTCCATAACCTCGGGGATCAGCACCGCGCTGAGACCCAAGTCGAGATAGCGCCCGACCATATAGGCATGCCGGGTGTGCGGGATGCGCAATTGCACGTCGATATCCAACTCTTCGGCCGCCCTGCAATAGGCGACCAATTGCTCTTCGCTGAAGGGGGTGTGCTGGCTGTCGATCCAGATATAGTCGAACTCACCGGTTGACCATATATCGGCTAATTCCTCCTTGGTCGTGGTCAGCGAGCCGCGCAGGGCGACTAGCACCTCGCCGTCTTTCATGCGTTGTCTGAGCGTCTTCTTTTGCGACATAATGACTCCTGATTGGTGGTCTAATTGAATGGGAAAGAACCCGTGGTTAGATTGGATGAAACTAAACAGGAAGGTGAATAAATCGACATGACCGCGAAAGAGCTTTCTTCTGCCCCAGCCCCACTAGCCTACAGCGAGCCAGAACAACTAATACAGGACTTCGCCAGCCGAGGACTAGTCGTCCTAGCCCCGGAAAGCCTAGGCATCCCAGCCGCAGTCCACGAGCGGATATACCAGCGCGAAAAGCAGGCGGTCGGCACCGGCGAGCGCGTCACGCCCGAACTCATTCCAGACGTGCTCGAAGTAATCAACGCTCCCGGCGTCGTCGCGGCCTGCAACCAATTGGTCGGCGAGAACTGGGCCATTGTGCCGTTCACCCACAATGCGACCTTTTCCAGCGGTGCCCGCGACCAGCACTGGCACAAGGACGACAACGGCCCGTTCAATGGCCGTAAACAGCGCCACCACCAAGCCGTGCAGATCGAAATGCTGTACTATCCGCAGGCCGTGCGCGAGGACATGGGCCCGACGGCAACCGTGCCCTACTCTCACTACTGGACCTTCAACCACGAAGAAAACCACGACAATTTCGCCGGGGCCGATCACCTCGATTTCGCCTACCACCTCAGCGGCATGGAGGGCCAGCCAGTCAGTGGCCCCGATTCCCAATACGACCCCAGTGATATTGTCCATCGCCGCACCGCGCACGACGTGCGCCTGCGGGAGGCGGTCACCAACCTAAAGTGGCCGCTTGTGCAGTCCTTTGAAGCGGCCCCGCTGCGCGCCGGCAGTGTCGTGTTGTACTCGCACAATACCTTCCACCGGGGCAACCACCGCCGCGACGATTGGCGCACTTGGCAAGACAATCCGCGCTTCATGTGGCGCTTCTGGATCTATCGCACCACCGATCCCGCCGGCTCCAACGGCTCGCCAGCCGAAGTGCATTGGAACGGGCTTGGCGTGGACCCGCTGACCCGCATTGATCGGTCCGCAGCCAATGACGACGTCACCTCGGTTTGGCGCTATCACCACCACTGGATCCAGACGGGCCAGAAGCCGCCGCCGAGGCCAGAGGCCGCCCTATTGTCTGCGGACCGGGAAGCGGAGGCCAGCCGTTTATTTACCCAGCTACAGGCCAAAGGCGAAGAGGCCGAGCCAGCGCGCATTGGCGCAGCGTACAAACTAGCCTCCATCGGCGACCCGGCGCTGGCCGTGCGGCTACTCAGGCGCGCTCTGTCCAACGACCGGGAGAGTGTGCGGCGGGCTGCCACCTATGGCCTAATTGCCGTTGGCACGGAGGCTACCGACACCTTACTCGAAGCGACGAATTCACCCATCAAATGGGCCCGCAAGGCGGGCGTGTACGGCTTGGGGGATGCCAGCCCCCTCAACAACGTGGTTTTGCAGATGGTGGCGAAGCGCCTGCAGGAAGATCCGTCGGTATATGTCCGGGCCGTCGCCGCTGGCACCCTCGGCTGTCTGGGCCGCCGCGCCGTCGCCACCGGGGTCGGCCGAGCACTGATTCCCGCCTGCCTCAAAGCGCTGGTGCAGAGTCTGGGCCGCGAGGAAAACCGGCTGGCCATGGACCGAGCGCAAGGGCGGAGCATCAAGTTCGTGCGGCCCACCGATGAGTGCGATGTATGCGAGGGTGGTGGCGTCGATTTTGGCCTTGAGCGGTTCAAGCCGGTGCGCTCGGCCGTGCGCGAGAATGCCCTGTGGTCCATGGTCATCCTCTGTTCCCACGGCACCGCGATTACCGGCCCGGCGCTGGAGCCGATCGCACGGGCCTTGCAAGAGGTTATCCGCAGCGACGAGAACGCCATCTGCGTCGGCTTTGCCATGGATGCGCTGAGCCGCTTGGCCTATTTGCGTCCCGACGGCGAAACCGCGAGCGACCTACAGGCCGAGGTCTCTGCGCTACTCGAAGAATCGCCCATGCGGTGTTGGGAATCCCTAAGCCGCAGCGGCCTCCGTCCCAGATAGCACTATGAGCTTATTGCCGCTGAAGGAGTTCCTCCGCCCGCTGCCGAAAAGTGCTCCGCTCCGGTGCTTTGAGCGTATTCCAGATCAGCAGCTCTTTGCGGATCGCCTGTAAGAAACTGCGGTTGGCCCGTCGCCAGGAATCGTTGTCGCCGCTGAGGCAGCGCAGATAGAACACTAGGCCGTGAATATCGGCTTGCTCCTCGGGGCAGATGCACAGTACTGCGTGCTGACTCACGCCCAAATCCAGCGGTGCTAACCACACCCGAGCTTCGAGAGCGTAGGCCGTACCTTGAGGAGTGGCAAAGGACTGAAGCAGAGTGCCCTCGGTGTAAAACGCGCCAATCGATGCCTCGCCGTAGGACGCTAGATAATCCAACAAAAAGCCGCACAGGCCCTTGGCCTCGGCCGCCGACACCAAGAAGGGGAAGCGGAATTCCCACTCCGCACCCACCGGCGGCTCGGGCTGCCAGCGCCGCGCTAGGTCGGGAACCGCAGTGCGGGCGGCCACTCGGGCAGGGTACGCCGTTGACAGCAAGACCACCCCCATGACGATGAGCGCCGAAAACACAGCCGCCAGGGACGAATAGTTCAAATTGAGTCCACCCAGCATGTCCAAGTGGTTCAGCACCAAGCCTATCCCCTGGCCCCCCAAGTACCCCAGCGTAATACCCAAAACCGCATAGGCGCAGGCTTCGGCGATAAACAGCAGAGCGATATGGGACGGGGCCAGTCCTACGGCCGCGTAGATGCCAATGTCCTTGAGGCGCTCGTACACCGTCCCCAGCATGGTATTCAGGACGATGAGGGCGGCGATGAGCATGGGTACGATCAGCACCCCTAGACCCTTTATCGCCGTCGCCCCAATCGACGAATAGGCCCAGACGCCGACGGTCGCGGTTTCGTTTTGCCGCAAGCCGACGAACAGGCTGACAGCCACCCGCAACAGGAAGTCTTCCAGCAACGCTTGGGCCGCCCCGGTGTCTAGGCGCTCCCGATCAAAGGCGACGGCCACCGAGCGCAGCCGCCCCCCCATTTGGCGCACGATCTCATAGGGCGCAATGAGCACGTTATCCGGCAGTATGTGTACATAGGGGCGATACTGGGAGGCAGTAGCTGTCGTGGCCGCGCTTTGGTTGATCTGCAAGGTACTGCCAGCGGATTGGGACAGCTCAAAGTCCACGGGTGTCAGCGGGCCGTCATCTAGATCGCGGATACCGTTGAAGGTCTCTGGATCGAGCAAGCCTACCACGGTCAATTTTTTGCCCATTACCTGCACTTGAGCGCGTCCCAAGTCACTGACACCCAAACCTAGGGCTTCGGCCATCGGCAAGGGCAGCAGACAACTAGCCTCGGTTGCGGCAGTGAAAAAGCGCCCGGCGACTAGGGCCTGATCAACGCCGGTGATGCCGGTTTCCTGGGGGCTTAGGCCGAGCAAGCCGTAGGTCCGTACCAATTGCCGCCCAGCCGCCGCTTCGAGGTAGGTCTTTTTGTCCTCTTGCAAAATGAACCAGTTGCGCGGGCTGATCGGGCCGACCGCGGAAAAGTGGGAGCGGATGTAATCCAGCATGGGCTGGCCCAAGGGATTCCAGGCCCGGTTGCGGGCCAGAATGCCCTCGTACTCACCCTCGTGCTCAAGGGGTAGCGAGATAAAGCGCGCCCGGCTCTCGTACGAGGCAAAGGAAAGCACCGTAAACGTCAGCAGCACCAGGGTCGTCAAGGTCAGGCCGGTGCGCAGTTTGCGCCGCCGCATGTTGGAGATACCCAGCATGAACGCAGCGTGGGCGACGCTGAAACGCCGCATCTCAATATGGTGGATCCGGTCGCCGCGTTCTTTCATATAACTGTTGAAGCGGCTGATTATGAGGACGAGGACGAAACCGGCCATCGCCATGATGGCAAAGGCCAGCAAGATGACCAGCGGATGGGCAATGGCAAAGGCGGGATGCACTTGGGAAACCGCGAGCCAGGCCACGGCCAATAACGCGCCAAAACCAGCCAGTTGCCGCGTGATCTGCGCCGCCCCCAGCAGCAGGCGCTCGCCCAAAAAAGCCGCGGGAATGAGCAGCGCCAAGAAGAATACCATGCCCTTTATGACGTCGTTTAAGGTCGCCATAGCCTGCGGATAGACCTGGTTTTCCAGCCCCAGCGCCACTCGCAGATGGGCCACGTAGCGGCTCCATTCTTTTTGGCGAGCGGCCTCTTGGGCGGCTTCGAGGACTTGGGCGGTGCGTTCGTGCAGGTGCTGTAAGTGCTGGTTTTCAATGGCGTGGTCGCGCATGGTCTGTAGCCGATCCTCGTCGAGACGCCACATATCCCAAGCGGCCTGCAACAGCGTCGGCACCAGCCGCTCCTCGGCTAGGGAAAAACCCTCGCCGTTGGGGCGGCTGCCGGGGATGCCATTGTTGAGCAGCAGCAGTTGTCGGCCCGCCAGTATCTTGATGCGATTTTGCGGATCGTCGTCCTGCGGCCCAAATACCACCCCGGCCGCTTCGTCGAGGCCGCTGCCCAGCGCATAGCCGAATTGGCGCGGGCTGGTGTCGTAGCGGTTGAGCAGGGAGATGCCGCCCAAGAAATTGAGCGAGCGCGGGCTAATTAGGCCGTAAAAAGGGCGGCTCAGGCAGGGGAATACCACTACCGATTGCTCGGTGAGTGCCCACTGGACAGTGCTTGGGATGGAGCCGTCGAACAGCGGCACCCCGTGGAAGCCTTGCGCCCTTTTGCTCAGATCGACGGCGTAGGCAATGGCACCGCTGTGCGGGTCCAAGACGTACACACTGGTGCGGTACTGAGCCTGCGGCAACCCAGTTATGAGCAACTCGCCCTCGTCGTCACTCAGATGGACTTGGGCGATGCGCACCCCTTTGACGGCTTTGTCAGTGTTGGCCCGGTTTTGCGACCGCACTACGGCCACGGCGTCAGGCACCGGCCGGTCCGGCGTTTGCGAGCGGCGTGGAAAGGTCCGCACCTTGAGGAGCAAGTCGCGCAAGCGATCCTGCAACACCGGCCCAAAGGCCGCTTTCTCTTCCAACAATTGTGGATCGTTTAGGGCCTGTTGCAACACACCGTTTAGCAAGGCGACTTGGCGATCCAGATTGTCGTAGTTGACCGCAGCTGGCTGGTCCAGCGGCGAATCAACCTGCAGGCGAGCGTCGTTCACGGTGATCAGGCCCAAGGAAATCAAGCCGCCTTCGAGGGCGAGTTGGCTGTCGGCGGCTATTCCGCCGGGCATGTACGCCGACCATTCCAAGCCCTTGATGGGAGTGATGCCGTTGACCAAACTACCGACTGCGGCCGAGTCTAAAGTGCCGGCGTAATCCCTGAAGCGGCGACCGAATGGGGCGAAAAAGCGGCGCAATTCGGGCTTGGCGGTATTGTTCCAGAGGCCGACTTGATCCGTGCGGCTCGACAGATCGAGGCCGATGAACAGGTCGATGTGGAGGGGTTCCTTTAGGCGTCGGGCGTGGCGGGCGAGAAAGTCGGCCATGCCCTGGCGGGCCTGGAAATGAGCCGAGGTCGCCACTAGGATGGTGGTGCGCGCCGGCGGATGGGCGGCGAGATGGCGGGCCAATTCCAATAAAGCAGCGATGCCGCAGGCGGTCTCAGCACTGGGTGCCCGGCCCGGCACCACGGAAATGCCGTCGTAGTACGCTTGGATGGCGACGCGTTCATCGGCCAGCTCGGGATCGGCACCGGGGATCAGGCCCCAGATATTCCACGCCGGCCGCTGTTCCCAGTCCATGCGACCCTGTAAGTGTACCCATAGCTCGCCGGCTCGCAGTCGCTGGCGCAAGTCCAGCCCCGCTTCGCGCTCGATCCAGAAGCGGGGGATGTCGAGCGGCACTTGGGCGTATTTGGCGTCGGCTTGGTGGCGGTTGGCCTGCTCGGGCGCGATAAATACCACGGCCCGAGCGCCCAGCGAAGCGGCACGCAGCCAGTGGTTCCAACTGTCGAATTCCAGCAGGACAATGCGCCCGTCCATAGCGTGGCCGTCGAAGTCGCTCCACTCGCCCCGGCCGCCGTAGATCATCGGCGCTTGCAAGCCCTCTGGCGGCAGCGTGACCGTCCGCGCCAGATTCGGCCACAGGCCCCACAGCGGCACCTCCTCCCCGCTTGGCTCCAAGCGCAGGTGCCCACCGCGATCTATGGGCACCACCACGGCAAACGAGTCGCGCCGCACCGCTTCGACACCAGCCGCGACCAACGCTCGCTCCACCAACGCGGCACCCGCTTCGGCACCGGGATAGCCAGCCAAGCGAGAATCAACCGCGCTTAGCGCTTCGATAGTGGCGCGCAAGGCAGCCACCTCGCCGTAGCAGGGCGTTTGCAGCAGCCCCAACCAGATCGAGAGACATATTATTTGTAGGGGCGACCGACCGGTCGCCCCTACACCGGCAGACGCGCCATTTTTGTATGCAGTCGCCACGCTATTCAACCCCAGAAAATCACATTGCCGACCGTGCCGGTAAAATGGTCGATGACGAGGAAGATGCCGCCCGGCAGCAGTTGCCCCAAGATCAGGCCCATAAAAAACGGCCTAGTCCGGTGGTAGCGGTCGGCACCGCCGTACTTGAGCACTAGGACTTTGATCAACCAAGCCAAAAACATATTGAACCACAGATGGTCCATAATCCAAGTCGGCCCAATGGGATAGCCCAAAGGATGCAAGGGCCACCAAGCGTAATGCCAACGGGCCACAGTCAAGCCCAGCATGATGGCCGCGCCCAGGCCCATATTGATCCAGCCCCACAGATGCAGTTCGCTCGGGTAGCGCAGTAAGCCCTCGACATAGCGGTAGGGGGCTTCGCGGCTGACCGTACCCCGCAGGTTGAGATTGCCGTGCTCGTAGCTCAGCTCCAAGATCATCCAAGTCGATGCCATTAGCGCCACGGCTATGGCCACGACCATAGCCCAAAACAAAGGCCGACGCCCCCGGCTCAATTCCCCGCCCAGTTTCAGACTGTTGGCGCAGGAGGCCATGACAAAGCTGCGGACATTGGCCGTCCAGATATAGGTGCTGGCCAGCAAGACCAAGCCCGGTGCCCCCAGCGCCGACGAACCCACCGCGGAGATGAGGATGCCAGCCGGCACCACGGGCGGCGCGCCGTCTGACAGACCGCCTTCAGCCACTATTCGGGTGAAGGCGACAAAGAGGGCACCGGCCAGAAACAGCAGGACCACGCCAGCCCACAGCGGCAATCCGGCCAGCCACAGCCAGCCGAGCATGATCGCCGTGCCGACGACGAGGATGGCCACCGCCGCCCGGTAAGACAGGATTTCCTCGCCGTCATCAACGGCCGGGTCGCCAAACCAAGCTTTGCGCCAGACCGCGGCCAGATGACGGCGGGCGGCCCACAAGCCGCCGAGGAAGAGGACCAGCATGGCGCCCATGGCGTGATAGACCTGAAGCGTATGTCCGATGCCGTGACCACTACCCAAGCTGGGCGTACTGCCGATGCCGAGGATGGCGAAAGCACCGCGCAAGACATTGGCCAACAGGTTAAAGACCCACAGACTGAGGGCGACTTCGGTCTTGAGGAAGTAGAAAAAACCGAGGATGTGGAAGCGGAAGATGATATGCAGCGAAGTGGTGTCGCGCATGATCGGCACTGTTTGGTGGAACAGATCGACTCCGCGGGCGAAATGCACGCCTTCCGGGAAATAGGCGTACAGACCGTGCAGCGTGCTCCAAGTGGCGGCGAGGGTGAAACCGATCCACATCCCCCGATTTTTGAAAAAAGGCGACCAGCGCTCCGTGCTCTCCCCCATTGCGGTCATGGCCAGCGGCACCTGCACCAGCGGATAGACGAGGCGCTCGTTGTCGATCCACTGCCGCCGCAAAACGACCATGATGGCGATCATCACCAAGAAGAGGGACCAGATAAAGGGCTGCCAAGCCGCCAACGCCAACAGCCAAGCCTTCCACGGCACTGTGTAGGCGGCACCCATGCCCTCAAAGAAGAACTGGGCGTCGCCGAGCTGGCGCGGCATCATCCAGTGAGGGATGTGGGGATGGATGAGGCTCTGCCAATCGTTTTCGGGCGTGGCAAAGTAAAAGGGGGACGCTAGCTGGCTGATGATCTTCGAGGTAAAAACGATGGGGATGGGCGAGGCCATCACCATCATGATATAGACCAGCAGCAATTCACCTCGGCGCAAACCCCGCGTCCCACCCAACTTGAGCAGGGGATTGACCAAGCCCGTCAGCAGGGCCAGCAGGCAAACCGCCCCTACTGTGCTAAAGCCCAAGGCCATGAAGGAGCCTTGCAGGTACAGGGTACTATAGGCTATGCCGCCGCCGATGAAAGCGGCCAAAAAGGTGCCCAGTGCAAAGGCCCGAAGCGTAAAGGCCGAGCCGGCCTCTTCGACGGTAGGCTCCGGGTCGGACGGCTCCAGATCCAGCCGCGAGCGAAAGGCGGCCGGCAGCAGACGGCCAACCCGGCCCGGCTCAGGTGTGGTAGAATCGGTCGCCGGCATTGCAGGTCCGTCGCGCGGGAAGGCCGGACGAAGGCACGGTTTTAGTTTGGGACGGTGGAAGCGAACCGCTCTGCGAGCAGGTCGGGCAGTTCGCCTAGGTGGGCTATTTGGTGGTATTGCCGGCGCTCGGCCTCCGAAGGCTCGACGCGTTCGTGGGTCCAAGTAGTGTGATAAGGGACGTGGACGGCGTGCCCGCCCAAGGCGACGACGGGCAGGATATCCGACTTGAGCGAATTGCCCACCATGCAAAAGTCGGCTGGCTGGATGCCGTGGCGCTGCAGCAGGGCCGCATAGGTTTCCTCGTTTTTGTCGCTAACGATTTCGATGTAGGTGAAGTGGTCGGCCAAGCCGGAGCGGGCGATCTTGGCCTCTTGGTCGAACAAATCGCCCTTGGTCAGCAGCATCAGGGGACGAGTTCTGGACAGGTGGGCGAGCACCTCCTCGACGTGGGGCAGCGGTTCGATGGGCATTTGCAGCAGCTCTTTGCCATAGTCCAAAATCTGGCGGATTTGCTGCCCCGTTATCGCGCCCTTTGTCAGATCGAGGGCCGTCTCGATCATGGACAGGGTGAAGCCTTTGATGCCGTAGCCAAAGTGAGCTAGGTTGCGCATTTCAGTCTCATACAGCTCCCGCTCGGTCCACGCCGGATCGCAGTCGGAGGCCAACAGATGTTTAAAGCGATCTTTGGCTGTTTCAAAGTAGATCTCGTTTTCCCACAGGGTATCGTCGGCGTCAAAGGCAATCAGATCGGGCATGGCTGGCTGTGTTTTCTATGAATTTGTCGAGTGGTAAGAGGTCGCCGAATAGCTAGTTGACCGAGCTTGAATTTTGGCTAATGTTATAAAAATAGTCCATCCACAATACAGGCAAAAGTGGCCCGCAGAGCAGGCCTTCAAACTGCGGATCGCATTCTTCGCACCCACCCTCTTATACATAAGGTATCTTCAATGCCGACGCATCGACTTCGCTTTTTGTCTCTTCTGCCCGTCCTACTCTGGATCGTCCTGCTCGACGGAGCTTGGGCACAGTCCCAAGCGACCACCGGCGTAATCCGCGGCGTTGTCTGGGACCAGTTTGGCAACCCCATCGGCAATGCCACCATCGCGCTCAAGGAAACCCGCACCAATTACGAGCGCACCCTTACCTTGTCCGATCTGGGGCTGTTCACCGCGACCTTGTTGCCCCTCGGCTTCTACGACGTGACGGTACAGGCGGCCGGACAGGCCGAAGTGCGGCAGACCGGAGTGCAAGTGCGAGTCGGTGAGACCGTGGAATTGATCGTCAAAATGCTGCCGCAGATGGAGGAAATGGTCGTCGAGGCGGCCTTGCCCACGGTGGATATAACCCAGAGCGAGCCAGCCACGCGCCTGCCCGAAGAGGCGGTGCAGAACCTGCCCAACAACGGACGCAATTTCCTCAGCCTGACGCTGTTGACCCCAGGTGTGGCCATTGTCCAAGGCCCCGACGGCGACGAGCTGAGCATTGGCGGGCAGCGCGGCATTCACAACAACATCTCGGTGGATGGCGCTGATTTTAACAATCCCTTCTTCGGCGAGCAGCGCGGCGGCCAGCGCCCAGCCTTCACCTTTAACTTGGACGCAGTGGAGGAAATGGTGGTAGTGCCGCAGGGGGCCAACGCGGAATTCGGCCGCTCCAGCGGCGGCTTTGTCAACGTCATCACCAAGTCGGGTACCAACCAATTGCACGGCTCGCTGCATTTTTTCGGCAAAAACGACGCTCTGTCGAGCACGGCGCGGCACGAGGGCGTGGAGCGCGTGCCGGATTTTAGCCAAGGGCAGTTCGGCTTCACTTTGGGCGGGCCGCTGATACAGGACAAGGCATTCTTCTTCACCGCCTACGACCAGCAGGTTTTCAGGGACACCAAGCAGAGCGATAGCGAGCGCATTGATGCCCGGCTACGCGCGTTTATGGACGAGCAATTCAGCGGGGCACTAGCCAATGACTACGGTCCCATTGACCGCACCAACGACGCCCGCGCTTTTCTCGCCAAGATCGACGCCCGCCTGTCGGATGCGCACTACGCCACCTTCAAATACAATTACACTTGGTCCGAGCAGGAAAACGGCACCTTTGACGTGGACTCGTGGACCCGCAGCGCCAACGCCGTAGAAAGGGATTGGTCCCACGCCTTCAACGGCAGCCTGCTGTCGCTGCTGTCCTCGACCACCACCAACGAGTTTCGCTTCCAAGTTTCCCGCGAAGATCGCCCGCGACCCTACCTCGGACCGGATAACCCCAACACTGGCCGGCCCTTCCCCGATACGGGCATGGATTTTGTCCACGGCTATCGCTTTGGTATGCCCTTCTTCATTCCGGTCGAGTACTACGACTCTCGCATCCAGGCGCTCGACAATATCTCCGTGGCCAAGGGCGATCACTTAATCAAAGCCGGGGTCGAGTGGAACCGCGTCGAATCCGTGCAGACCTTCATCGGTTTTGCCAATGGCCGCTACATCTTTAGTTCGACAGATGGCTTTCTCAACTTCGTCGCGCAGGGCAACGGCTATGTCGAGTGCGCCGACGGCAGCACCAGCACCACCGGGGCCTGCCCGGACGGGACGGATATTATCGGGCCAGTTCTGCTCTATTTGCAGCAGTCCGGCGTCGGCGGGCTGACCGTGGAAGAATCGGGCACCCAGCAGATCCCGCAGCACGAATTGGCCCTATTTGTGCAGGACAGTTGGCAGCCCTCGAACAAGCTGACGCTCAATTACGGCCTGCGCTGGGAGGCGCAAATTCAGCCCGATGTACTCACCGGTCCAGACGAGGTATTCTTCGCCGACTTCATCGGCAAAACAGTGACCAACGAAACGGGGACCTACGAATTCCCCTCCAACGGCACCATTCCCTCGGACTGGGACATGTTCCAGCCGCGCTTGGGGGTGGCCTACGATGTGCATGGCGACAACAAAACCTTGTTGCGCGGCAGCGCCGGAATCTACTACGCCCGCATCCCAGGCTTGAACGTGGCCAGCACGCGCTCGACCAACGGCTCGCGCGGGCAATCCATTTTCCGCTCCAGCGCCCTGACGCCCATTTTGGGCCCACCGCCGACCTACGGCGAATTGTTGCCCGCGCCCGCTGGCGATCCCTTCCGGCCCAATATCTTTGTCTTTGACCAGAATTTTGCAAACCCGCGCACCATCAGCTCAAATGTCGGCATTGAACGCGAATTACATGCGTCGGGTTTGGTCGGCTCCCTCGGGTACACGTACGCCCGCACCGACAAGCTGACGCGCTTTGTCAACCGCAATGACGCAATCTTCGGCTCTCCGTGGGCAACGGGCCTAGGGGCCGATGGCAGCAACGGCATCGGCGATTTAACCGTGGTCGAGAGCACGGCCAAGTCGCGCTACCACGGCCTCAGCTTCGGCTTGCGGCAGATGGTGCACGACGACTTGCAATTCCAGCTCAACTATACATTGTCGTGGGACAAATCCGACGACGACAACGAGCGCGATCCCTTCACCTTTCGCTACGTCGATGCGACCCAACTGGAGCACGAGTGGGGCTATTCGGACCGCGACCAGCGCCACCGCTTCAATGCGTGGGCCTTGGCCGCATTGCCCGGCGGGGTCTTGTTCAATCAGCGCCTGAGCTACTATTCGGCGCAGCCAGTCTCCGCATCCTGCGCGGGCGGCCGCTCGACCAACCCGTGGGGCGCGGCCTCCGACCGAATCTGCGGCGACGGCCGCATCACGGCGCGCAACACGCTGCGCAAAGACAACGAGTTTTTCTCCTATGACGTGCGCCTGTCGCGGCCCATTCCGGTGAGCAGCGGCCAACTAGAGGCCATTGTCGAGGTCTTCAACCTGCTCAACACGGATAACTTCCGCGACCCCTCCAGCGCCGGCCTGCTATTCAATTTCGACGGCACTGTGCAGTCGGGCTTGGGCGACCCGCGCCAAGTGCAAATCGGCTTGCGCTACCTCTATTGAGCAGCGCTGCCACAGGACTGGGAACGTTGCTATTTGTGAGTGGTCGGTATATCATCGACAGAAGAGTCCGGGGACCGCTCAACTCCATCATTTTCCGCGAGATTTTTATGAACCACAGCATTCGACCGAATTCGCTCCGCCCACTGCGGCACTGGATCCCACTGGCGGCCTTCCTGCTGGCGGCTATCCCTACCCAACTCCATGCCGGCGCTTGGACGCAGGCCCCGGGCGGATTGTATTTCAAAATCGCCGGACTTTCCTTCCGCTCCCAAGACTATCTCGACGCCGCTGGCGACCGGCAGGCCCGAGTGGCAAAACCCAGCATGGAAGAATTGAGCGATAGGAATATATCAGCCTACCTAGAATATGGTTTGCAGGAGCGCTTGACCTTGGTGGCCACCCTGCCCTATAAGCACTTGGTGTACAAGAATACGGAGGTGAAGGTGTTCAAAAGCGATGTTCTCGATACCACCATAACCCGCATACTCCCCGACGAAATCCGCTCGGGTCTGGCCGATTTGGAACTGCGCCTGCGCTGGCGCTTGCTACGCAATCCGGCGGTGGTCTCCTTGGCGCTGGGGGGCAAATTCCCCTTGGGCTACGACATAGATCAAGACAGCATTGGCTCCCTAAACTCGGGCGGGCTTGGCTTGGGGCCGAGTCCAGTGGATGGCGCCCTCGCAGGTGCCGACAGCAAGGTTCCCTTGGGCACGGGCGAAAAGGATATCGACATGCGCCTGTTGGTGGGCAAATCGCTGTATCCGTTCCCAGGCTACCTGACGAGCGCGGTCGGCTATCGCAAGCGAGGCGGAGCCTTCAGCGACGAATTCTTCTATGGCTTCGAGGCTGGTGTCACCTATAAACGCCTGCTAGTCAAAGGCGTGGTCGAAGGGATGCGCACTATGGGCGACTGCGGTGCCATGGGACAAGGCGGTCTCGTCGGCGACCAAGATATCCTCAAGGTGGCCCCGGGGTTGATCTGGTCGCTCAGTAAGCACCTCGAAATCGGTGTCGATCTATTCCACATCGCGGCTGGCTGCAATACGGCAGCGGGCACGACCTACGCCGCAGGGCTGGCTTTCAAGCGCTAGAACAATCGCGGCTAAAGAACAAATCTGTTATATTTTTCCCGTACAACCATTACAAGGAGGCTAGGATGCCGCGCAAAAAATGGGAGATCCCCCAGCGTCAAGCCACCGACGAAGATGTCTATCTCAACCGCCGCAAGTTCATCCGGCGGGCCGGTTTGGGCACCATCGGCCTGCTTGCGGGATGCATCCCCGAAAAGCTCCTCAATCCAGCAACGCTCGTCGATCCAACCAAATACCTCAGTCCTACGATCATCGAGCCAATCCCGCCTTCAGAGTGGTATCCGGCTCCCACCAACGATGCTTGGTCCACGCTCGACCGGCCGCTCACCGACGAGGCGATAGCGGCTCTGTACAACAACTTCTATGAATTCTCCACCGGCAAGGAGGTGTGGCGCTTCATAGATAATTTTGAGCCTGCCCCCTGGACTGTGGAAATAGGCGGCCTAGTGCAGCAGCCCAAGACCTATGACATCGACAACCTAATCGGCATAATGGATCTGGAAGAGCGGCTCTACCGCCACCGCTGCGTCGAGGCTTGGTCCATGGCCATACCGTGGACGGGCTTCCCCATGCGGGATCTCATCGACTTGGTTCAACCGCTATCATCGGCCCGCTACGTGCGCATGATCTCCTTCTTCAATCCCGAGGTAGCCCCAGGCCAATGGGATCGATCCGATTGGCCCTGGCCCTATACCGAGGGCCTGACCATGGCCGAAGCGACCAATGAGTTGACTTTGCTGGCAACGGGCATCTACGGCCACGAACTGCCCAAGCAACACGGTGCCCCCCTGCGCTTGGTGACGCCCTGGAAATACGGCTATAAGGGCCTCAAGTCGATCACCAAAATCGAATTCACCAGCGAACAGCCAGCGACGTTTTGGAACACCCTAGTGCCACACGAGTACGGCTTTTTCTCCAACGTCGAACCCCAAGTCCCCCATCCCCGCTGGTCGCAAGCCTCCGAGCGCTTCATTTCCACCGATCTGAACGCGACCGAACGACGCGAGACCCTCCCCTACAACGGCTATGCAGAGTATGTCGCCCATTTATACGGGTGACCCTGCAAAGGAGATCCTTATGCGTCAGCTCCTGTCGTCTGTCCTCTGCCTTTGCCTGCTCGTCGCGCCGCTCGCCGCCCAGCAAGAGGCCCTGCATGGCACTTGGGAGGGCACTGTCGTCGATGAGCAAATTGGCGAGATTACCATTCGCCTGACTTTCGGGGCAGACGGAGCCTTTGAGATCGACCAAGTCATTCAGGTCAAAGACGATTTCCTCGCCGATGTCCAAGTCCCGGAACCACCCACCATGGAGACGATTGTCGCCCACGGCACCGGCACCTATGGCATCTTGGGCGACAATCTCGTGATTGATATAGCTACATTAGCCCTGTCCGTCGATGGTGAGGGCTTCGTCGAATTTTTCACCCAAGTGGCCCGCGACTTCGCCCGTTATGTAGCAGACTTACACGAAATTCCCGCCGAGAACTACCCAGCCTTTGAACAGGAATTTATCGACGCGTTTTTCGCTGAACTCGATACGGTCGAGCCCCTCGCTATACTCAATCAGTGGGGGGTTAGCAAGTATGCCATTGAGGGAGACACCCTGTTCCTCACTACCGCGAGGGAAACTGGGGTCGTAGTCTGGGAACTCCACCCCGTTGATGACTCCAGTGCGGTCGCCGAAACAACTGATGACTCCAGTGCGGTCGCCGAAACCACCTGGGGCGGCCTGAAAGCAACTTGGCGTCGGTAAATTTTTAGATATTCAATTTCAACAGCACCGCGCTGCGCCTATTGAGTAGGGCTTGAACGCTGCGGCGCGGCGATCTGACTACCGAATAGCCGCCCGCGCCGGTGCTGGCCAAGCCTTGTCTTTCTCTCTGGCGCGCATTACAATGTAATGCACACTAATAAAGGAAACTGACCATGGCTGCCAATCAGCTTGTACAAGCCCGCATTGACGGAGCCGTGAAGGAAGAGGCGGCCGCCGTATTGGCTGCAATGGGACTTACCGTGTCCGATGCAGTGCGTCTGCTGCTGACTAAGATTGCGCAGGAAAAGGCGCTGCCGTTTGAGCCGCTAATTCCAAATGCCGTCACTATCGAGGCGATGAAAGAGGCCCGCAAAGGGGGCCTACCCCGGTTCGACAGCGTGCAGGCCCTCATGGATGACCTGCATGAGGAAGATTGAGCGCACCGGCCAATTCAAACGCGACTACAAGCGCGAGGCCAAGGGCCGGCACCGAACGACACTCGACGCCGATTTGGTGCCTGTCTTGGTCGCCTTAGCCAATGACCAGCTACTGGAGCCTCGGCACCGCGATCATGGGCTAACCGGCAACTGGAAAGATTATCGAGATTGCCACGTGAAGCCCGACCTTGTCCTAATCTAGCAGAAGCCCGACCCCGACACCCTACGGCTCGTTCGCTTGGGATCGCATTCGGAACTCGGGCTTTGACCTCTCGGCGGGGCTTCCCCCGCCGTTTTTTTATATACTTTCCCCGGTATTCTCCAACTATCGCTGGAAGACACCAACCCTCGCAGAAGAAGTAGGTATCGATGGAACGGCTGATTAGCCTATTCGGACTTTTGGTGATGATCGCCCTAGCCTTCGCCATGAGCGCCGACCGCCGCAAAGTAGATCGCCGCTTGGTAGCAGCCGGCGTGGGACTGCAATTTCTTCTCGCCCTGCTCGTCCTCAAGACCGTACCTGGGCAGGTGCTCTTCGGTTATATTGGCACTTTTTTCACCGCCTTGCTCAACTATGTCGATGCCGGCTCCAGCTTTGTCTTTGGCGAGGCGTTCGGCGAGCATTTCTTCGCCTTCAAGGTCCTGCCGACCATTATCTTCTTTTCCGCCCTAATGGGCGTACTCTATCACTTGGGGCTGGTGCAGTACGCGGTGGCGGCTTTCGCCTGGGTCATGCAGCGCACCTTGCGCACCTCGGGCGCGGAAAGCCTAGCGGCGGCAGCCAATATATTCGTCGGCCAGACCGAGGCTCCGCTGGTAGTGCGCCCGTACGTGGCCAGCATGACCCGGTCGGAGCTGATGGCCTTGATGGTGGGCGGCTTTGCCACCATTGCCGGAGGCGTATTGGCCGCCTTCGTGGGCCTGGGAATCGACGCTGGTCACTTGGTGGCCGCCTCGGTGATTTCGGCCCCGGCGGCGCTGTTGGTGGCCAAGATCATGCAGCCAGAAGTGGAAACGTCCAAGACTTTGGGCAAGGTATCGATTGAGGTAGAACGCACAGCCACCAATGTGGTGGAAGCCGCGGCCAATAGCACCTTGGACGGCTTGCGGCTGGCCCTGAACGTGGCCGCCATGCTCATTGCAGCACTGGGGTTGATCGCCCTAGTGGACGGGGTGCTGGGGCTGTTGGGCCAAGTCGTGGGCTACATTCTAGGTATGGAAGGTATGGAGTGGTCTTTGTCTGCGGCGCTGGGTTATTTATTTGCGCCCTTTGCCTGGTTGATGGGCATTGAGGCCAAGGATTGTTTGCTGGCGGGCGAGTTGTTGGGCAAGAAAATGGTAGCCAACGAATTCGTCTCGTACGTCCAACTGAGCCAGTGGATTCAGCCCGACTCGGGCGTGGAGCTGAGCCAGCGCTCGGTGGTTATTTTGACCTATGCCCTATGCGGTTTTGCCAACTTCAGCAGCATTGGCATCCAGATCGGCGGCATCGGCGGCATTGCCCCAGAGCGGCGGCGCGATTTGGCGCGGTTGGGTTTTCGCGCCATGCTGGGCGGCTCCCTAGCCTGCTTTATGACGGCCTGCGTGGCCGGGATTCTCCTGTAAGAGGCCCGCAGCTCTCGTGCAACGACCCCCAAAGAGTCGCCAACTCGACGATCACGCACCCAAGCGGCTAAGCGATTGACACTGTTCAATTGCCCCTCGTGCTTTGATGCTGTAGCGCGCAGCCGCGCAGCCTTCGAGGGGGAATATGAACTCTGTAGCAAATGTTTTACTAGCTCTGTGCCTGTTGTACCCTACCCTGACCTTGGGCGACGAACGCCCTGACCTGCAGCAGATACAAGATGTAGTCCAGCGCTTCTACGAGGCATGGAACCAGCAGGACTTCGTCGCCGTCGAAAACCTGATCGGCGAGAGCGTCGTCGAGCTCGACATGCGCAGTCGCCAAGAGCCGCAGACCTGGATTTTGCGCAAGGTGCAGTCCCGCGAGGAGTTCCTCGACGGGATCATCGGCGAGTGGACCGGCGGCGACGCTTGGAACTACGACCAAGAAATCCACCAGTACATCAAACAGGCCGAGTTTTTCGACGTCTTCCTGTGGGGCGACCGGGCGATGGCCATCACTCAGGAGCATTTGGTAGGCGTGTCCGGCCCCGTGGGCGACGAGCAATACAGCGCCTGGTTGCTCGACCGGGCGGACGACGGCTGGGCGATCGCTGGCGTCCTCCACCAAGTACCTGCCGAGGAATACAAGACGGTCTCCGTCGAGCCACGCAGCGAGCGGCTGCGCGTCCGTATCTTCGTCGATGGCGGCGACGAAGTATTCGCCGATGACGAGGGCCTGTGGGTCGAGCACCGTTACGGCGCCCTGCCCGGGCGGCACGAGGACGGCGACGGCTTTTCGCCCGTCGAGGTCAATGGCGTGCGCTGGCAACCCGTCTGGCAGGGCGACCGGACCCGCAAGGTGTATTTTGCCGACAAGGTTGCATGGCCTTCCGGCACGCAGTACCGCCTAGTCAAACACGAGGCGCGCGACGTCGCGCAGTTGGAAAGGGAGCCCCAAGCACCCGGCGACACCCTCAGCATCGTCTTCGCCGACCAAGATAGCGGTGCCGACTGGTACGACGTGGAGGTGCGCTGGGGAGACGAGGTAGCCAAACCCGGCGCCGGGCTGCCCGAGCCAAGCCCGCCCGGCCGCGAGGATCTGCTCATCGAAGTCCTCTTCAACGGCGAGATCCGCGACACCGGCCCACATCAGCGCTCGCTCAAAAACGTCAAAGTAGCATTCACCGAAGACCGCACCGGCGACAAAGATGGCGCTGGTTATTTCGATGGCGAGGCCGTCGTCGATATCGAAGGATTTTTGCTAGATGACCCCTTCAGCGTCTCAATCTGGGCCAAGTACGACGAGATCGAAACGCGCCCTTACTGGTGGAACAATTGCATCTGGGCGCAGGACAACGGCGGTGGCGTGCGCGTCTTCCAGCTCAGTACCCTAGGACGGCGCGTCACCTGGCACCGGATGCAGGACGACGAAGACGACCTCCACTCCAAGCTCCTTTTACGCAAGGGGCGCTGGTACCATTTCGCGGCCGTCTTCGACGGCGACTATCACCGGCTCTTCGTCAATGGCGCGTTGCAGGAGCAGAAGCAAAGCGCGGTCGAAACCTCGCCCGACCAGCCCATTTACATCGGTGCGAAAAATCTCGACCAGACGGGCTTCTTCTTCACCGGGGCCTTAGACGACGCGCGGCTCTACGGACGCGTGCTGACAACCGCGGAAATCAGCGCCCTCTATCAGGGCTTGGCCGAATGACCATTACACCGAGAAAGACCCGACCCATGCCCACGATCCGCTTGTTCGCCGGCGTGTTCCTCCTCCTTGCCGC
This sequence comes from Candidatus Latescibacterota bacterium, assembly GCA_965261395.1. Lineage (GTDB taxonomy): Bacteria > Latescibacterota > UBA2968 > UBA8231 > UBA8231. Next base: position 6,064,784 of record OZ253462.1, on the reverse strand, counting down.
CGTTGCGGCCCAGAGCGAGGAATGGCCCTATTACGCCGCCGACGCCAAGAGCAACAAATACGCGCCTCTGTCGCAGATTGACGGCACCAACTTCGCCCGGCTACAGGAAGTTTGGCGCTACACGGCCCCCGACAAGGAGATCGCCGAGCGCGAGTACATGTGGACCGACACGAATAAGGGCACCCCCCTAATGGTCGATGGCGTGCTCTACTACGGGTCGCCTTTCAACATCCTCTGCGCGGTCGATCCCACCAACGGCCAAGAGCTGTGGACCTTTGATCCGCAGGTATGGGAGAACTACGAGGGTTTCACGGGCATTTTGCGGGGCATCGCCTACTGGCAAAGCGGCGACAAGAAGCGCATCTTCTACGGCACCTCCTCCGACCGCCTCTACTCAATCGACATCGAGACCGGCCAGCCCGACCCGGAGTTCGGCGCGGGCGGCTTCGTCGATCTAAGCAAGGGGTTGCGCCGCCGCATCAACCGCAGCCGTTACGCCGTCACCTCGGCACCGATCGTCTGCCGCGACGTGGTGGTGGTAGGTTCCGCCATCCTCGATTGGCACGACCGGCCTCCCGCCAAATACTCCACCCCCGGCGACGTGCGCGGCTTTGACGCCCACACCGGCGAACAGGTCTGGGTCTTCCAGACGGTACCGCAGGAGGACGAGTACGGCAACGACACCTGGGAAAACGACGCGTGGCAGACCTATGGCCAAGCCAATGTCTGGGCTGCAATGAGCGCCGACGACGAGTTAGGCTACGTGTACCTACCCGTCAGCAGCACCACCCACAATCACTACGGCGGCGAGCGGCCCGGTGCCAATCTCTTCAGCCAAACGCTGGTCTGCCTCAAGGCGGCAACCGGCGAGCGCGTCTGGCACTATCAGCTCATCCACCACGGCCTGTGGAACTACGACCCGCCGGCACCGCCGGTCCTAGCCGATATAGAAGTACAAGGCAAAGCGATCAAAGCTCTAGCCCTAGTGAGCAAACAGGCCTTCTGCTATGTATTAGACCGCACGACGGGCGAACCAGTCTGGCCCATCAAAGAGCGCGAGGTGCCCAAGTCGAAAACCCCGGGCGAGCAAAGCTGGCCGACCCAGCCCTTTCCCAGCAAGCCCGCGTCCTACGACCGTCAGGGGCTGCAGGAAGACGACCTGATCGACTTTACGCCCGAGTTGCGGGAAAAGGCGCTGGCGATCCTGCAAAAATACGAGCACGGCCCGCTTTTTACCCCACCCAGCGAAAAGGGCACGCTGGTATTACCCGGGGGCTTGGGCGGTTCGGATTGGAGCGGCGCGGCCCTAGTGCCAAAAGAGAACGTGCTCTACGTGCCTTCGCGCACTGACGCCGATATTGTGCGGCTGGAAAAGGTGGAAGGCCTGCGCTCCTTTTCGGATTACGCCTTCTTTAAGGACGACACCGAATACGTCGATGGCCTACCACTGACCAAGCCCCCCTACGGCCGGATCACCGCCATCGACTTGGACACCGGCGAGCACATCTGGATGAGTCCGGTGGGCAAAGGCCCGGTCAACCACAAGGCCCTGCGCGACCTCGACCTGCCCGCTATGGGCTGGTTCCACTACAACTACATACTCGCCACCGAGACCGTGCTGGTAGTGGTCTCGCAATCGCCCGATTGGTGGGGAGATCTCAGCGACAATGCTTTTGTCGAACAAGGGCCTTATCTGCGCGCTTTCGACCTAGATACGGGCGCAGTGCTGGCCGAGATGGAATTCCCCGGCAACCCCAACGGCAGCCCCATCAGCTATATGGCCGACGGGCGTCAGTATATCGTCTTTCCAATTAATAACGACGACTGGGTGCCGCAGCTTGTGGCGCTGGCGTTGCCGGAGTGAGGCAGGGCGGCAGATTTAGAAGCGTCTGGTAACAGGAGGTGGAAACGACAGCCTCGACTTCGTACTGCTGCCTTTGGAGTTCCTTATTCGGCCCGGCCGCCAATGACGAGCAAGAAGGCACTGTCCTCTAGGGCTTTGACACTATGAGGTAAATGGGCTGCACAGACAGCAGCCTCACCTGTCCGCAGCCTCAACGGCTTAGATTCAGTGGCCGTCGAGAACTCAAGATGTCCAGACAAAGCTGTGACAGTGATCGGACCTGGAGCGATATGTTCGTGAAGCACGGCTTGGTCCTTTAATACGATCAAGACGACGGTTAAATCGTTCCCACGTGCTAAGGACAGAGAATTTCGTCCCGTATTTTCAAGCACATCCTCCGTCATAAGCTGATTGGCCATACTCAACAAGGGAAAGAATGCCACGGTGGAATCGGTTATTTCAGTGGGCCGAAACGGGCGTTCATAGGCTTGTTTCATGCTCTCGTCTCCTTATACGCCGTAATGTCAACTCTGATGGAGCCGATCAGAAGAGATTATCGGAACTGGAGAAGGCGGGTTAAGGCGTCTCTTTCCTCGATAAGATCAGCAAGTGTATAGCGGTCTAATACGGCAAGAAAGGCGTCACGCGCCTCAACTAATACGCGAGAGAGTCCACACGCTGGCGTGATGGGACAGTGATTCGTAGAGGGTTCAAGGCATTCGACGACGTTGAAGTGAGGCTCCATTTGCCGCACGACTTCTCCAAGCTTCACCTGCTCGGGGTGGCGGCCTAATCGGAGTCCACCTCCTCGTCTGCGGACCGTTTCGACGAAGCCTTTCTGACCGAGTTTATGCACAATTTTCACCAGATGATTCTTAGAGATGTTGTAAGCTGAGGCCATTTCGGCAATGGTTGAAATACTATTTTCGCGAACGGCCAAATACATCAACACACGAAGCGAATAATCAGTGTAAGCAGTTAGCTGCACGGTGACCTTCCACTCGGTTACGTATCCGTTCCAAACCGCGCGTCCGGCATGTCTCCGCGGTCGCGCCCGCCTCAGCCCATAAGCCAATCGAAAGCAGCAGCTAGATTGAATGAGGCGATCGCTTTCCCGCTGACCGGCTCGGTCGTACGGCTGGTGTGAGCTTGGTTCCCAAAGGGCATTCGGATCGCTTACGCTCTGATACTGAGTCGGCCCTGTCGCTGCGAACGGGGCTTGCGGATGACGATTTCCACATTGCGCCCAAGTGTCGTCAACAGGCGGAGGAGGCGCTCCACGGAGTACTCCCGAAAACTTCCCCGCAGGAGACGCGAAACATCAGGCTGGGACAGTCCGAGTAACTTCGCCGCCTCGACCTGCTTGAGTCCGCGCTGGCGAATAATCTGGTCAATGCGGGTGACAAGCTCTGCTTTTAACAGATGAGTCTCGGCGTCAGGGCGTCCCAAGTCCGCGAACACGTTTCCGCTGCCGCGTTCGATTTTCATTTTTTTCGTCTTCATTGAGCTACCCTTCGCCATAGGTGTCCGTATAGTGCTGCTCTGCTGCCTTCAGCCTGTGCTTGACCAGATCAATCTCCTGATTCGGTGTCGCAATACCCCGCTTGGCCTTCTTCTGGAAGGCATGTAGGACATAGATGGCTGCCTTAAAACGGACTGTGTACACCGTCCGATAGGTGCCACCGTCTTGGCGTGAGATTACCTCCAACACATTGGCACCCAACTCTTTAAGCGGTTTGGCAGTGCGATGTTTGAGTCCAACTTGGGCCTGATACAAAGCAAAGCCGACTTGGTCCTGTACGGCGGCTGGAAACTTCTTTAGGTCTTCTCTGCTTGAGCCAACCCATTCAACAGGCTTCAGCATCTCTGGGGCCATATCTAATTATGGTGGTTTCACCATAATCGCACAAGTCCCATGTTGACTGCAAGGGCCTCAAAGATCCTCGACTTTTTTTACGAATTTTTCGATCGCGTTATCTCCGACAAACTCCTCCTTTACATCAAAGGCATTACCCAACAACTCGGTATAACGGTCAACAATACTGCAATCCAGATTGACAGTATATAGCTCCTTCCTACAGCCGCGTGCTCCGTCATGGAGGAACAGGCGAACGGCCAAGTCGGTCATCGGGAGTGAATATCCAATAATGAAGAGCCTAGTTGCCGCACGTAAGGACGACAAGGCTTGGGTCCAAATACGCTTCAATGACTCGTGCTGGAAAAACCCAACTTTTTCTGTCGTGGGAGGAACGATTAGAGGTGTCTTGTCGCTTACTGCCTGCTTTGAGCCGCTTTCCCTAGAAGAATTGGCAACCCATCCTCCAATAGTGCTGTAGTAAATCACCTCCCCGGTGGATTCAGAAGTACCTGAATAGTACCAGTTAGTTGATCCGTGTAGCTTGAACAGTGTAAAAGAGTCCACAGGCCTCATCGAGCCTAAGACAGCCGCGTTCTCTCCGCCCCTTTTAGTAGAGAGTTCGAGTCTCACAGGGTAGATATGTTCAGCCTTGATCTTGCCAATACTATTAACTGCGGCTCGTTCTACCAGAGTATCGTAATTGAGGCTAATGACCCCGGCCTGATTTTTGTGCCAATGCTGCGTCAGTGTAAGTAACCAGCTTGGGCACTCATCTTGGACTACTAATTGCTCCTTCTCATCAAGAACCTTCTCGATCTCTTCCGTAATCTCCAGTGCCAATGCTCGATTCCTCAAGTTTTCTGATTCACGGAGCCACGGATGAGGTTGGCTAAGGTAGGAAAGCCAGATTTCTATATTATCGCCGACAGTCGAAAGAGACTCTGGCAGATCGGAAAGTCTCCCCCGGGTCTGGCTACTGAGTTCTTGGAGCAGAGGCATATCATCTGACACGGCCTTTGAAAACCCAGCTCCTAGCAAAAACACGTCACCCATCGCGTGACTTCCTTTTCTTGCTTTGAGGGGATTCTTCCTCCGAGCCAGCGTCGAGGGCGCGCACCTCGGCAATGGCCTCGGCAATCCACCTGAGATTGCGCCGGGAAATCATACCGTAGTTGTAATACGAGAACCGGCGCGCCCCTGTTTCGTAAACCGCAGCGATGATATCTCGCATTTGTTCGGCGCTGTCTATGGGTTGGTGGCCGTTCAGGCCGCAGATCAGCATGGACGGATCATCCATGCCGGCTAAGGTCTCCTGCGCCCTTTGGCTGGCCTCCTCCGGCGAGCCGCTGTAGCACAGGACGTTGACCCGATCGACGATCTGTTCGATGGGTTTGCGGTCGATGCCGTTGTTGTAATAATTGCCCATGTACAAAAAAGAAATGGGCATTTTTACGGCCTCTTTTACCTCTGCGGCCAGCGACGTCACTGTATCCGCGCGCATCTTTACGTATTCGTGAACCAAGGGCTCGTCGGCGACAAACTCTTCCACGCTGCGCTCCGGTGGCCCCTCCTCGAAGATGTCCAAGAGCCATTTTCCCACCTTGCCCTTCAATTCCCCCACATCCATACCCCGAGCCTCGGCTCGCTGCGTACATCCAGCGCAAAAGCACAGCGACATCAACAGCGAGCCTACCGCTCCGAGTTTGACCCCCACCTTGGCGTGGTTACGGAACATGCCAAAGCCCATGTAGTGGAGGGACTCGTACTCAATCATCTGCACATCGTAGTTGGTGGCCAAGTCCAAGCTCAAGCCGCGTACGTACTCTCGCACCTCGGGATTGGCCGGGCACAGACAGCCCGGATAGCGATCCCCGAACACACCGAGCAGAGCGCAGTCTGGATGCTGCCTCGCCATGTAGTGGCTGTGCAGGGGCACGGTCCACGAAATCAATTCCAAACCGCGTGCCCGGCAGGCCTCGGCGATAATCCGCACTGGATCCTGGTCCTTGGCCATAGGATGCACATGCGGCTTGATCTTGGTGCCCTGGTACAGCTCGCTTTGGGGCTGGAAGTAGATGGCGTCCTCGTACCCAGAAAAGAGCTTTTTGCCGGGTATATGGGTGCGCAGCGCATCGTAGGTGTGATAGACCGTGGACAGGCTGATCGCATCCAGCCCGACCTCCTCCTTGAGAAAGCCGATGACGCGGTCCACCCCCTCGTCAATCACATCCCAGGGATAGGTCCACATAGTCGTATGAATCATGGTTATATCTCCTTTTCGCCGAATGGCTAGTAGTGTCTATCCTTCTATGTCTGACGAGTCAGGTGCGCCAAACTTCAACTCGTACCCAGCAGATTGCTCCGCTTGCCACACCCGCCAGTAGCCCCGCAGACGCCGGGTGAACTCCTGCGGCCGTTCCATGTAGATGCGCTCCGCGAGCAGACGCGCCCGCTCCTGCATCCGGGCACGCACCGCGTCGATCCGCCTTTCCAAAGCCCGCAGTGTGGCCGTGGTGCCAGCCCTGGGAAACTCGGCCATAACCGTGGTGCGCAATACCGCTAGATCGTGATCTTGGCCTAGCAACTCCCCTAGCTGGTCCAGTCCCTCAGCCTGGGCCTGCATAACCGACGGCCAGATATTCTCCAATATCTGAGTGTGGTACCACAGGTACTTCACCTGTTTGCGCCAGTCGTGGAATGCCTCGTCGATGGGCAGCGTGTAGGCTGCGGCAAAGTCGCGCTGGCCCCGCGCGTATATCCGCTGCACCCCCACCCGGATCCCTCCCCAGCTCCGGCGCTGCAGATTCCAATTTTCCAAGCGCTCGCGGGCCGGCGCGAGAGCGGCGATCACTTCCTGAACGGCCCGATTGCTGCTAGCCGCCTGGCCATAGGCCCGATCGCGGCGCTCCACCAGCCACACCCGCACTCGGGCGAACCGGCTCTTCGGCGCGTCTTGGCCCAAGTATTCCACCAAGCGGTCCAAAGTCTCGACCAGCACCGTGGCGTCGCGCAACCCCGAAAGCCGCTGACCGGCGTCCCGATAGCACTGGTTTTCCAAGGCGTACACCTCGTCTCCCAGTTCGCCGCGGACCAAGCGCACCAAGGCCCGCAGGCGCTTGGTGGCCTTGCGGGCCTCGTGAATGTGCTCGTCTCGTTTCCCGTCCGGGCACCCGAGATGCTCAAGGGCCTTATCGAGCTGTGCAGCGGCCATCCGCCGCACCCCTTCAGGTACGCTCTCACCCTGTTTCAGGCGATATTCTGAAGCCAATTTATTTTTTATCCGATGGTAGCGTGCTACCCAATTGTTATATATATAGAACCCCTATGGCAATTCGGGAACTTTTTGTTCTAGCAAACCGCATTTCCAGGGCTTGGGGCCTTGGGCGTTTGTGGGAGGATCGACAGTAGCAACGCCGATAGATTCCAGCGCATCGTAGAATCTGGCATTGATTCGGAAGACCAAGCCTTGATCTTGGACTTTGAGCGCGTATTCTTCATCAGCAGCGCAGGGCTGCGGATCAGTCTAATAATTTCTAGGAAATTCAACGAATCGGGCAAGAAATTTGGCGTTTGCACCCTCTCTGATCCGATCCGCAATGTGCTCGCAATCAGCGGCTTCGATCAGATCATCCCGATTTATGAATCTCAGGCCGCGGCAATAAACGCATTCGAGACCAGTTAAGCTATGCCGTGTGGAGTGTCCATCGCGGCCATCCTTGCGATGCCGGGGGCTTTGCGCGTCACAATTTCAGCCTCTTAAAAATGCGCTCGGGAATGCTCTTGATCGCGAGCATGATCCAACGCCAAAAAAACGGCGTGTAGAGCACGTCCTTCTTTTGCCGATAGGCGCGCACGATGTCGGCGGCTACTCTCTCCGGCGAAGCGACCAAAAAAAGGCCCTCTAGCCCCTTGGTCATCGGCGTATCGACGAACCCGGGCTTGACGGTCAAGACGTGTACGGAGGTCGCGGCCAGCCGGTTGCGCAGCCCTTGCAAGAAAATCGCCAGCCCCCCCTTGGCCGCCCCATACGCGTAGTTGCCCTGGCGGCCCCGATCGCCGGCCACAGACGAGATGGCGATGATGCCAGCCGGCGTGCCCCTTTCCTCTAAATAATTAGCCAAATGCGCCAGAGCGATGGCCGCGCCGGTAAGGTTGGCGTTGAGGATGTGAGCTAGCTCATCCGTATCGCGCTGTGCGGCGCGTTCGTCGCCGAGATAGCCAAAGGCGAGGACGACCAAGTCGAAGGGGCCGCCGCGCTCGTGCACCTGTTGCGGCAAGCGCGCCAACGCCGCAAAGTTCAAGGCGTCGAACTCGAACAGCTCCACCTCGCACGAGCGCTTGAGCCGCAAGTCCGCGGCAAAAGGCTCCAGTTCGCTACACTCGCGAGCGGCCAGCGCGAAGTCATAGCCATCGAGGCGCTCGACAATGGCTTGGGCAATCGCCGACTTCGCCCCCAAAACCAAGGCCCTCACGTAATCCCCAAGCGGTCGGACAGGCAGGAGCGGAAGCGGTGCTCGGGGTCGTATTTGCGCTTGACCGCCTTGAATTGTTCCAGTTGCGGATACATGGCGGCGAAATCCTCCCTTTCCAAAATGGCGTCCTTGGCCAGATAGACGCGGCCTTGAGCCTCGACGATGATTTTGTTCAGTGTGCGCAAGAAGGGGATCGTCCCACAGTCGCGCAAGGGGATGTCCAGCGCGAGGGTATAACCCGCTAGGGGAAAAGAAAGCAGGCCCTCGCTCGGCGGCCCAAACGTCTTGAGCACGGCCAAGGGCGAAGCCACGCCTTGGCGGGCAATGCGCCCGAGCAGGTCGGCGATCACCTCCGCGCCATCGGCATAGGGCACGGCGATCTGGTATTGCAAAAAGCCCCGGCGGCCGTACAGGCGGTTCCAGCCGCGGATGGCGTCGAGCGGATAGAAGTACGGATCGTAGTGGACGAGTGCGTCGGTCGCACGGCGCACTTGGCGATGATAGTAGAGCGCGTTAAACACCTTTAGCGACTTGGAATTGAGCACGCCACCGGGCAAGAAGAACGGCACCGCCCAGCGGCCCTCGCCGTGGATGGGAAAGGGCGGCTTGCCCTTGAGCTCGCGCGCGTCGGCGTGTTCCCCCAGCAGCACGCGGCCGCGGCCTAGCTGTCGGCCTGTTTGCAGGCCATCGATCCACGCGACCGAATAGGTGTACTGATGCTGAGTCTCCGTGCAGACGCGGCACGTCTCGGCCCAATTCGCCGTCTTGATGGCGCGCTGCCGGATGTACGCCGACGGCACCTTTTTCAGCCGCAGCGTCGCCGCATAGATAAATCCCGTCAAGCCCATGCCGCCGAGCGTGGCCCAAAACAGGTCGGCGCACTGGCTGCGCGAGCAGCGTACTAGCGAGCCATCGGCCAACACCATGTCCAGCGATTCGACAAAGGCGGCGATGGAACCCTCGGCGTGGTGATTTTTGCCGTGGACATCCGCGGCAATGCAGCCGCCGAGCGTGGGGAACTTGGTCCCCGGCGTAACCGGCGGAAAAAAGCCACGCGGCAGGGCGAAGCGGATTATCTCCGCGAAGGTAATGCCAGCTTGCGCGCGCAAAATACCGCGCTGCGGATCGAAGTCGAGCAGGTGCTTGAGGGGCAGGGTGGAGACGACGCGCTCGTATAGGCAGGCGTCGCCGTACGAGCGGCAATTGCCCTGGGGCAAAGTCGGGGTCGCGGCGGCGCGACCAAGGTCGCTTAGGTAGCGCGCGTGCTGAACCGAGGCGGCGACGAGCGGGTACAGCCCCCAGCCGCTAGTGGCGATTTTTTTGTCCAATAGTCGAAATAGGTCGGGTTATTTTAAAAAAATATAACCTATCTCCTAAAAAGCAGTGCAGCCATTCTCATCTGCATTCGCGTCGTGCGCGTCCAAAACTACCTACCGCGCCATTCCACAATCACTGAAATCTCCGGTAGCAGTGGGCCAACCCTCTCCCTTGTGGACGCCCTATACCTTTCCTCCAAATTGGCCTATCTTCTCTCTTAGATGTTCAACTCTGAGCGAGTGTAATCATGCAAGTAACGCTTGAGCCGCAGACCATAGAGGCCCTTGTACACGGTGAGTGCACCGATGTGTTCGCGGTCTTGGGTATGCACCCTTTAGACGAGGGGTGGGTCGTGCGCGCGTTCTTGCCCGATGCGGCGAGCGTGCGGGTCGTAGAGCGAGGGAAGCAAAGTACGCGCTTTCCGGCCGTCAAGATCCATGCCGAAGGGCTGTTCGAGGCGCGGATCGCCGGCCACAGCACGCCCTTTGCTTACCATCTCGAAGTGACAGACGCGCAGGGCGCGGTTCGCTGCTGCCGCGACCCGTACTCGTTCTGGCCGCAGTTCGCGCCCCAAGACCAATACCTCTTCAACGAAGGAACGCTCTACCGCGCCTACGAGCTGCTGGGGGCGCATCCGCGCTGCATCGACGGGACGGAGGGTACGTATTTCGCAGTGTGGGCACCAAGTGCCCGCAGGGTCAGCGTGGTCGGCGATTTCAACGGCTGGGACGGCCGGCGGCACTGCATGCGCCCGCTGGGTGCATCCGGAGTCTGGGAACTGTTCGTCCCCGAGGTAGGCGCGGGCGCGCGCTACAAGTACGAAATCCTCAGCCGCCAAGGAACCATCCTGCTCAAGAGCGATCCCTTTGCCTTTGCGACTGAAAAACCGCCCTGCACCGCTTCCGCAGTCTGCCAGAGCACTGCGTTCACCTGGGGCGATGACGCCTGGATGGCCGAGCGACGGGCGCACAACTGGCAGGAAGCTCCCCTCGCCATCTACGAGGTGCATCTCGGCTCGTGGCGGCGCGCTGGCGGTGCCTATCTCGACTATCGCACGCTGGCGCACCAATTGGTCGCCCACGTGGCCGAGCTAGGCTTTACCCACATCGAGCTAATGCCGGTGGCCGAGCATCCCTTCGACGGCTCGTGGGGGTATCAAGGAACTGGGTATTTCGCCCCGAGCGCGCGTTTTGGTGCCCCTGAGGACTTCGCTTATTTCATCGACTATTGCCACCGCCACGCAATCGGCGTGATCCTCGACTGGGTGCCCGCGCACTTCCCTGGCGACGCCCACGGCTTGGCTCAGTTTGACGGCACCAGCCTCTACGAACACCGCGACCCGCGCCAAGGGTGGCATCCCGATTGGCAGACCTACATATTCAACTACGGCCGCGCCGAAGTCCGCTCCTTTCTCATTTCCAACGCCCTTTTTTGGCTCGAACGCTTTCACATCGACGGCCTGCGGGTCGATGCCGTGGCCTCCATGCTCTACCTCGACTACTCGCGCTTAGAAGGCGAATGGGTGCCTAACTCCTATGGCGGGCGCGAAAACCTCGAAGCCATCGACTTCCTCAGACAGCTCAACACGGCCATCGACGAGCGCTGTCCCGGCACCTTGATGATCGCCGAGGAATCGACCGCCTGGCCGGAGGTCTCCCGACCAGCCAACGCCGGAGGTCTCGGCTTTGGCTTTAAGTGGAACATGGGCTGGATGAACGACGTGCTACACTACATGCAGCGCGATCCGATCCACCGCTGCCACCACCAAGCCGACCTGACCTTTGGCATGCTCTACGCCTATAGTGAAAACTTCGTGTTGCCGCTGTCGCACGACGAGGTTGTACACGGCAAGCGCTCGCTGTTGAGCAAGATGCCCGGCGACGCTTGGCAACAACTGGCCAATTTGCGCTTGCTCTACGGCTTTATGTACGGGCATCCGGGCAAGAAGCTGCTGTTTATGGGGGCCGAGCTGGCGCAGTGGGAAGAGTGGAACCACCAAGGCGAGCTGCACTGGCACCTACTCGACGACGAGGGCCACCGCGGCGTCTATCGCTGGCTCGGCGATCTCAACCGGCTCTATCGCCGCTGCGCGGCCCTGCACCGCACCGACGCGCATCCCGATGGTTTTGAGTGGATCGATTGCTCGGACTCTAAGCAGAGCATCACGGCTTTTGCGCGCCGCGCCGAGGGCGAAAAACCCCTGATCTTCGTCTGCAATTTCACCCCAGTTCCCCGCACGGACTACCGGCTTGGGCTACCGACCGCCGGGCCGTATCGCGAGGTGCTCAACAGCGACGCCGAAATCTACGGCGGTAGCGGCGTGGGCCACGGCGGCTGGGTGCAAACTGAGCAAGTCGCCTGCCACGGCCGGCCGCATTCGGCGCGATTGCGCCTGCCGCCGCTGGGCGTGTTGGTTTTAGAGCCGAAGTAGAGCGATGCTAATACGCGCCCAAAGTCGGAGTGCATCAGGGCTATTGGCCAGAACCATCCCCAATGCTTGAGATAATTTCACACGTCACCAGCGAACTGCGGCGGCTCGGCAAACAGCGGCTCGCGCTGATCGGCGGCGGGGTCTTGATGGGCGCGTCTATCGTCGCGGTGCTGGCACCGCTGTTGGCACCATACGATCCACTGGCGCAAAATCTCTATGCGCGCTTGCAGCCGCCGTCGGTGAGCCATTGGCTGGGAACGGACGATTTCGGCCGCGACATCTTCAGCCGCATCGTGTACGGGGCCCGCATCTCATTGCGGATCGGGCTGGTCGCCATCTCGCTGGCCGCTTCCACCGGAACCTTGCTCGGTCTCGTGGCTGGGTATCGCGGCGGGGTCGCCGACATGCTCATCATGCGGCTGATGGATCTGATGCTGGCGTTCCCCAGCATCCTATTGGCCATTGCCATCGTCGCCGTCACCGGGCCGGGCATCGACAACGCCATTCTCGCCGTCAGCATCGTGTTGGTGCCGCAATTTGCCCGCCTCATGCGCTCCTCGGTGTTGACCGTGCGCGAGGCCACATACGTCGAGGCTGCGCGCGCGCTGGGGGCGAGCGAATCGCGGCTGCTGTTCTACAGCATCTTACCCAACTGCACAGTCCCGCTCATCGTGCAAGCCACGCTCAGCTTGGGCACGGCCATCCTCGATGCGGCCGGGTTGAGCTTTTTGGGCTTGGGGGCCCAGCCGCCGACCCCCGAGTGGGGAGCCATGCTATCCGGGGGACGCGAACTGCTCTTGCAAGCGCCTTGGGTCATGGCCTTTCCCGGGCTGGCCATCTTCGCGGTCGTCTTGGCGCTCAACCTCTTTGGCGACGGGCTTAGAGACGCCTTGGATCCAAAAATCACCTAATGGGGAGTTGAGAATTATGAAACATAGCCTCCCCCTACTCTGCGCCCTCGCGCTGTCAGCGGTCGGCTGCGCAGGTCTGCGGGGCCCCAACGCGCCCGCGTCCGCAGAGCCGACCGTCCCAGCCATGCAATACTTCATCAAGGCCAAGGTCTTTGAAGCCCAACACAACTACCTCGGCGCGATAGTCGCCCTGCGCAGCGCGGCCGATCTCGACCCGGCTTCGCCCACCATCTACGCCCGCCTTGCCTACAACTACCAGCGCATCGACGACTCCCATATGGCCGCCCACTTTGCGCGCAAGGGCTTGGCATTGGATGACAGCCTAGTGGGGTTGCGCCGCCTGTTGATTCGGATATTGGAGCACGAAGGCGACCGCGAGGGTGCCATTGACCACATCGAAGAACTGCTGCGTTACGAGTCGGCCAATTGGCCGCTCTACCGCCACTTGGCCTATCTCTACTTTGAATCGGGCCAAACCGAGCGCATCGTCCGGCTCTTCAAGGAGGTGCTCGCCCAAGAGCAAGTGCCGCCAAGGGTCGAGGTGGACATAGCTAGCATTTTTTCTCGCATCGGCCTGCAAGAAGAGGCCGAGCGCATCTACCGCCGGGTGCTCGCGGCTGATCCCACGATCGAGGACGCCTGGCTGGGACTAGCCGAACTCAAGTTGGCGCATGGGTACCGCCACGAGGCCATCGTCATCTACCGAGAGGCCGCCGGCCACCTGCCCGACAGCAGCGTCCCCTACTACTTGGCGCGGCTGATGGTCACCGAGCACGACCTAGAGGAAATTCTCGCCGAAGAGGATGCCAAAGTGCTCTACCACTTGGGAATGGCCCTGTCCGAGGCCGGAGAGTACGACCAAGCGACGCTGGTCTTTAAGCGCATCGTCGAGATGCAGCCCCAAACGGTCGAGCAGTGGACCGACCTAGCGCGCTACTATATCTACTTGGAGGATTACGACTCCGCCACCACCGTTCTCGGCCAAGCAGCAGAGGCCATGCCCGACAGCAGCGAGATTTACCTATACTGGGGGACGGCCCTAGAGAGCACCGGGCGCTACGACGAGGCCATCGCCGTGTACCAGCGCGGCCTTGAGCACCTGCCCGACGCGGTTGATCTATATCTGTACTGGGGACTCGCGCTAGAACAGCAAGACGCTTGGGAGGAGGCGATTGGCGTCTATCGCCAAGCACTCGCCGTATCCCCGGACCAAGCCGCATTGCACGTGCGGTGGGGCATCAGTTTGGGGCGGCAGGGGCAGTGGGAAGACGCACTGGCCCAATACGAAACAGCGGCTGCGCTCGATTCCGCGTACAGCCCGACCTTTTTGCACTGGGGCATCGCGCTAGAGGAATTGGAGCGCTGGGAAGCGGCGCTTGAGAAGCTGGCACAGGCCGTTGCGCTCGCCAACGACAAGAGCCGCGTGCTCTTTTACCTCGGCTCCTGCTATGAGCAGGCTTCGAGCAAACTGGGCCGTGACGAGTACTTCGACCGTGCCGTAGAGACCTTCCAACGCCTGTTGGAGATTGAGCCAAACGATGCCTACGCCCTCAACTACCTCGGCTACATGTACGCGGACAAGGGCGTGCGGCTGACAGAGGCGGTCGCGCTCTTGGAGCAGGCGATCGCGCTCGTGCCGGACAACAGCGCGTTCCTCGACAGCATCGGCTGGGCCTATTTCCGCCTCGGGGAGCTAGCGCAGGCCGAGGACTACCTGCAACAAGCCTTGGAGCATATGGACGAGGACGATCCCGAAGAACTGGCCGTAATCTTCGACCACGCCGGCGACATTGCCAGCGCCCTCGGGAAAACGGACGAAGCGCGCGCGCATTGGCAGAAGGTGCTGGAACTCGCGCCCGACAAAGAAGAGGTCCGGCGCAAGCTGCTGCCATGATTCATGCCTCGCGCTTGGGGCGCACCCGGAATTTCCAGACAGCTTCTAAGTGGTTCGCGCTCTGCGCCCTAGCGCTAGCTTGCGCGCCGCCGCCGGTGGTGCGCGAGGGTTGGGATGCGGCCCAAGGGCCGGCCGCCTTACTCGCCGCCTCGGCGTCCCTCGCCCAGTTCGAAGATCTGACGGCGGAAGCGGCCATTGAGCTGCGGCGCGGCGCGCTGCGCGATCGGGGTACGGCTCTCGTGCAGCTAATCAATCCAGACCTCTTCCGCGTCGAAGTGCGCGGCCCCTTTTTCACCCACATTTTTACGGCCCTGCTCGAAGGCGACAGCCTGACCGTGTACGGCCGGGGCATGGACCAGCCCCTAAAAGGAACGGTGCGCGGCCGGCTGCTGACCACGCTGACCGGGCTGGATTTCGGGACATGCGATCTGCGCTACGCCTTGCTCGGCCTCGTCGAGCCGGGTTCCATAGTCGAGCCGATCGAGTACCCGGGCACCGACCAAGCAGTGGTTGCGCTCACAGGCGGGCGGCGGGCGTGGCTGGACCTAGGCCGCGGCTTGGTGTTGCGCGAGAGCATCCCGCTGCCCGAGGGCGATGTCCTGCTCCGCGAGCTAGGAGAATACCGCCGGCAGGACGCGCTTTACTTGCCACGCCGGGTGGAAATACGCCAAGCCGATGTCTCGCTGGTGTTGGTTTACAAACGCTATGCCTTCAACAGCGGGTTGGCCGCCAGCCAATTGCAACAAGGGCTACCTGCGGGAGTGATGCGAGTGCCATAAGAGGCTACGCCTCTCCTAGCGGGCCAAATAGATCAAAAGACTAGCGAGACCTAGCTTGAGACATTTGCTGATTGCTTGCTGCATTACCGTCTGCGCGGTCTCTACTCTCAGAGCTCAGGCATTTCTCTGTGCCGGACACGCGCCGGACGAGCCGCTCCCCGCCGCCAAAATCGCCGCCGATGTGCGGCTGTCCGTACTGCCCGCTAGGGAACCAGTTTACATCCTGACGGTCTTCGCTCGCTTCGCCGACGAAGAACCCACGCCGGTGCCCGAGTGGGCCGACCAGCTCTTCGCCGCCGAGCGCGAGGGGAGCTTTGCCCATTTCTATCACTCGATGTCCTTCGGTCAACTCGCAATCGCCGGCGAGGTTCTGCCGCGACGCTTCGCCGCCTCACAACCGGCATCCGCCTATTTGGCCGATGCCCCGAGCCATCGCGGTCGCTACGGAGATTTCGCGCGCGAGATCCTCGCCCAAGTCGATGCCTACGTTGACTTAGCGCGCTTTGACAACGACGGCCCCGACGGCGTACCCAACTCCGGCGATGACGACGGCTGGGTTGATTATATCTTCATCAACATGCAGTCGGTGCCCAATGGCTTTTTGTTTAGCTCGGCAACGGGGTTGGCGAGCTTGGGCTTGGACGAAAAACCCTTTGTATCCCGGGCGATTGGCAGTGACGGCAGCCCCATCCGCGTCAGCGGCTTACCGGCGCAAGGAGCGATTCAGGAGACGGGCAATTTCGCCCAGACCGTGGGGGTGATGGCCCATGAGTTCGGGCACAGCCTAGGACTGCCCGATTTTTTTGACACCTCCTTTTTCAAAGACCCCGCCCAAGATCCGGCCGAAGACAGCGCCGGCATTGGCCGCTGGGGGTTAATGGGCTGGGGGGCACACGGCTGGGACGGCGCTAGCGGTCCGGTGGCCTTCAGCGCCCGCAGTCTAGAGCAATTGGGTTGGATCGGCGCGGAAAACGAACGGCTGATCTTGGTCGAGCGCGATAGTTGGGATCTACGGGTGCGCGATTTGTATTCCGGCGGCGCGATATACAAGATCCCGCTGCGCGCCGAGACGCCGAATAATAACACCCTATGGACGGAATATTTGCTGCTAGAATACCGCGGTCGGGAAGACTACTACTACCACCGAGGCGAGCCCGCCTCCGGTCTGTTGGTCTGGCATGTCAGGCCCCAAGTCTTCGACAACGACGACGAACGACGCAAGCATCTCGACCTAATTGCAGCCGACGGGCTATATGCCGACGCCGGCTTTTCCGTGGGACAGACGTCCGACCGCTTCGCCGGGCGCGACAATCTCGACTTCTGGGCGCACGACGCTTCTTACGCCCGTGCTCGTGGTGGCAATCTCGGCGACGCGAGTGATCTATTCGATGGGGTGCGCTATCGCCGTCTCGCTGTCGGGACCAACCCCTCGACGCTGGCTACGCCGACACTCGGCGAAGCTACCACGGGCCTAACACTGCAAAATATGCGGACGGACGGAGACGGATTGGCGCTAGATGTGGTGATGCCGCGCTGGGGCGGGGTGTTGCGAGAGGAGGTGCATTGGGCGGGAGAGGTGCTGATCGATGGCGATCTGACAGTTGCTCCTGAAGGCCGACTAGTGGTTTTCCGCAACACCCAGATCAGGGTGGCCGGATCGGACCGCTTGCAGATGGGATTGGATCCAGAACGAACCGAGATTCACGTCCACGGCGACTTTGTCATCCGCGCGGCCGCAGTCTCGCAGATTTCCAATATCCCACACGTCAGTCCCGATACTACGCGCTTTCTGGCCGCGGTCCCGGGAGAGGAGTGGGCCGGAATTTTTATCGCGCCAAGCCCGACAAGCGAACTGACCTTTCCCATCGGCAACTACGAGATTGTTGACGCGGTGCGCGGCCTAGTGGTCGAAGGGGCACCTGCGGCGGAAAATTTGGTGATTCGGGGCTTTCTCTCTGCACAAACCGAAGAAGCCGCTGGCCGCGGCATCTTTGCGCCGGGGGTGCGGATCCCACTAGCCCTGAAGGTCGAAAATCGCTTGCCACTAACCTTTTTCACCAATGTGCGTACCTTTATCGAGTGGGATGACCCGCTGCTGCATCCGTCCAGCGGTGTTGGCCGCTCGCGCACTCTTTCCTTTCCCCCAGGCGAAAAGGATGTCTTCTTCTTCGGCCAAGGCCTGACCCTGAGTGAGGAGGCCGCGCCCGGAGCTGAAGTAGAATTTGCAGTACGCGTCGAAAAAGACGGCGTCCCGATGTGGCGGGATACCTTCGCGATCGTCGTGGCTGGTGCGCCGACCGCGTTGCCGGAGGCCTTCGCGCTTTTGCACAGTTTCCCGAATCCCTTCAACGCAGAGACGAAAATTGCCTATCGCTTGCCGCGGGAGGCGCGGGTGCGGCTGACCGTATTCAACGCCATCGGCCAGCCGGTGCGCCAACTTGTCCATGCGACGCAGGCGGCGGGGACGCACTGGGTGACTTGGGATGGCCAAGACGACCGGGGTAGCGCTGTGGCGACGGGTATTTATTTCTATTGGTTCGCCGCTGGGCCCTTCTATCAAGCACGGCCGATGGTGCTGCTCAAATAGCACCGCATCGTTTGACAGCTTTAGGCCCTCATGCGTACTTAAAAGAGTACTTCAATAATACATTTTGGGGAGAGAATTCCATGAGCAAACTCAAAGTAGGCATGATCGGCGGCGGTGGCCCCGATTCTTTTTTCGGCATGGTCCACAACCGCGCCATTGCGCTCGACGCCAGCCGCGAATTGGTCGCCGGCGCGCTGCGCTCTAGCCCCGAGGCGGCGCTGCTCGCTGCCGACGACTACGGCATCCAGGGTTATCCCACCTACCAAGCGCTGCTAGCGGCGGTGCAAAGCGGCGAGCAAGCCCTCGATTACGTTACCATCGTCACCCCCAACTTCGCCCACTACGAACCAGCCAAAGCCTTTTTGCAGGCCGGCATCCCAGTGCTCTGCGAAAAGCCGATTACCATGACGGTCGCCGAAGCCGAAGACTTGGCACAGCTCGTCGAGCGCGAGTCTGTGCCCTTTGTGCTGGCCCATACCTATACGGGCCATCCCATGATGATGCTGGCCAAGGAAATGATCCAAAGCGGCGAGATCGGCCAAGTCCGCAAGGTGGATTCTTGGTACCATCAGGGCTGGCTGGCCACGGCACTGGAACAGACCGGCCAGCAGCAGGCGTCTTGGCGCACCGATCCCGAGCGCACGGGTATTTCCAATTGCGGCGGCGACATTGGTACGCACGCCTTCATCGCCGCGACTTGGGTGACCGGGCTGGCCGTCGAGCAGGTCTCGGCGCGGCTCAACACTTTTGTCGAAGGCCGCGTACTCGACGACGACTTCAACGTGATCGGCGAACTGGAAAACGGCGGCACCGCGCTGATCACGGCCACGCAGATCGCGGTTGGCTACCGCAACGACAACGGCTTCCGCGTCTTCGGCACCAAAGGCTCTATCGAATGGCATCAGGAGCGGGCCGAATGCCTGCTAGTGCGCCACGGCGATGGCCGCGACATTACCTATTGGATTGGCGCTGAATTTGGTCTACCCGAGTCGGTTGCCTCGTACTTGCGGGTGCCCTCGGGACACCACGAAGACTTCTTCCCGGCCCTCGCCAACCTCCACACCACCATCGAGCGGCACATCCGCACGCGCCGTGGCGAACAGGACGTACCCGCGGCGTTTCCGCACCCGGGCGTGGCAGAGGGCGTAGCGGGCATGAAATTCGTCGCGGCCGCAGTAGAATCGTCCAACAATAGCGGTGCGTGGACGCAGGTTTATAGTGAGGCGTAGCTCGTTGAAACTATGTAACTTCTATGTGAGTCTTTATAAATAGGAACCCATAAACCCTTTTCAAGGAGAATTTCCCATGAAACTACTTTACGTCGCCTGTGCTGCGGCTGTCTTGTTCGCCGCCTGTGCAGACCGAGATCCTCTTTCATCCACCGCAGACCCATCTACCGCGTATAAAGCAGGCAAGGCGACGGCCTCTTCCGATCCGACCGCCGGCTTGCCTGAACCGCGCGTGGCAGCGCAATTCACGGTGCGGATCGAAAACATCGGCACCCTCCTCGCTCCAGGCGCGTGGGTCGCCCAGCGCGGCGGCACGCCCTTCTTCACCGATGGCCAGCCCGATCGCGGCGCTGGACTCGAAGCACTCGCCGAAGACGGCAATCCGGCACAGCTAGCCGCGAGCCTCCATCCAAACAGCAGGATTTTCAACACGCCAGTGGGGGCCGACAGCCCCGGCCCGCTGACGCCGGGCAACGCCTATGAATTCACCTTCGTTGCCCGTCCGGGCGACCGGCTGTCTTTCGCCACCATGTACGTGCAATCCAACGACCTGTTCTTAGCGCCAGACGAGACCGGTATCGAGCTGTTCACCGACGGCCTGCCGATAAGCGGCGACATCACCGCTCAGATCGACCTGTGGGATGCGGGCACAGAAGTCAATGAGGAGCCGGGCGTGGGCGAAAACCAAGCGCCGCGTCAGGCCGGTGCCAATACCGGCGCGGACGAAGGCGGGACGGTGCGCTTAGTGGACGATGGGTTCACCTATCCGGCCGTGGCCGACATCGTGAGTATCACCGTCACCTCCATAGGCGGTGCGTTTATAGAAGCAGGGGAAGACGCAGGTGAGGACACAGGCGAAGGCGACGTGGACGACGGCCTAACCGGGTCCGAGGCTGCGATAGCACCCGATGTCCTAGCCCTGACCAATGCGCTGATAAGCTATTTTCAGAACGCCCTGTTGGTCGCGCTGACCTCGGATGAGGCGACGATTGACGGCACCAGCAGTGGCACATTGGCCATCGCGGGCAACGAGTGGGTGCTAACGGATTATTCGTCCGACGGGCTGCTGGTGCTCAACGGCACCCTGAACGTGGGCAAAGATCAGTTCCCGATCATTCCCATAACTGGCGAGATAACCGCTTCCGGTGCGTTCGATGCTGCGGTATCGTTAGACATTCTGGTTGATGTGTCTGGAGACGAGCCATCCTTGAGCGGCACCATTACCGTTGGGGTGCCTTACGACATCAGTTCTATCATCGCGGCGGCAGGTGACATGGACGGCGACGGTGATACCGACGGCGACAGTGATTCCGACAGCGACGGTGATACCGACGGCGACAGTGATACCGACGGCGACAGTGATACTGACGGCGACAGTGATACCGACGGCGACAGTGATACCGACGGCGACGGTGATACTGACGGCGACAGTGATACCGACAGCGACGGCGATACCGACGGCGACGGCGATACCGACGGCGACGATAGCTCTGAGGTGACCATCACTTCCGCGCGGACCCTCTCTTCCGATCCGGCTGCTGGCTTGGCTGAACCGCGCGTGGCAGCGCAATTCACCGTGCGGATCGAAAACATCGGCACCCTCCTCGCGCCAGGCGCGTGGGTCGCCCAGCGCGGTGGAACGCCCCTCTTCATCGATGGTCAGCCCGATCGCGGCGCTGGACTCGAAGCGCTTGCCGAGGATGGCAATCCGGCGCAGCTAGCCGCGAGCCTTCCCACAAACAGCGGCGTCTTCGCCACGCCGGTAGGAGCCGACGGCCCTGGCCCGCTAACGCCGGGCAACGCCTATGAGTTCACCTTCACGGCCCGTCCCGGCGACCGGCTGTCTTTCGCCACCATGTACGTGCAATCCAACGACCTGTTCTTGGCACCGGATGAAACCGGCATTGCGCTGTTCATCGATGGCCAGCCGATAAGCGACGACATCACCGCTCAGATCGGATTGTGGGATGCCGGCACCGAAGTCAACGAGGAGCCGGGCGTGGGCGAAAACCAAGCGCCGCGTCAAGCCGCTGCCAACACCGGCGCAGACGAAGGGGGCGCGGTGCAATTAGTGGACGATGGGTTCACTTATCCGGCTGTGGCCGACATAGTGCGCATCACCATCTCCTCCTCTGGTGGCTGAGGGGACTCAGTGCCAGCGATATAGGCACTGTTAAACAAAAAAGTGGAGGTAACGGCCTTGCTCGTTACCTCCACTTTTTTTGTCACTCGGTATTGTGCAACCCCTATTCCTCGTCGTAGCGGATCCGCGGGTCCAGCCAAGCGTAGAGTATGTCGGCGATGAGGTTGGCCAGTACGAAGACCGTGGCCAGCAGCAAAACTCCGCCCTGCACGGCGCGGAAGTCGCGCGCTTGCACCGCCAAAAAGAGCCAGCGTCCAACCCCAGGCCAAGCAAAGATAGTCTCAGTGATAACCGCGCCTCCGAGCAGGTAGCCAAATTCGAGCGCAATGACCGTGAGCGTGGGTATAAAGGCGTTTTTCAGGGCGTGGCGCACAATCACCACCCGCTGCCGCAAGCCCTTGGCCCAAGCCGTGCGGATGTAGTCCTCGCCGAGGACGTCGAGCAGGCTGGCGCGGGTCATGCGCGCAATGACGGCCATGGGAATGGTCCCCAAGGTCAGGGCCGGCAGGAAGAGGTGCCACAGCACGTTGCCGCAGGCCGCGAAATCGCCCTGTGCGAGGGCGTCGATTACGTAGAAATAGGTAATCGGCTCAAAGTAGATATGCGTGCTCAAGCGGCCGGACACCGGAAAGAGCGGCACGTAAAAGGCCAACAGCAACACCAGCATCAGGGCCAGCCAAAATACGGGAATGGAAATGCCGGCCGTGGCCAAAATCATGCTGAGCAGATCGGCGATCTTGCCCCGCCGCACCGCGGCCCACAGTCCGGCCGCGATACCGACCGTCATGGCCAGCAGCATACTGGCCACGGTTAGCTCACAGGTGGCCGGGAAGCGCTGGAAGAGTTCGGTGGTGATTTTCTCGTGGGTGCGAATCGAACGGCCGAGGTCGCCGCGCAGCAGGCCGGTGAAGAAGCGGTAGAACTGCACGTGAAAGGGCTGGTCCAGGCCCATGGTCGCGCGCAACTCGGCCAAGCTCTCGGCATTGGCGCGCTCCCCGAGCATGACTTGGGCCGGGTCGCCCGGCACCAAGTAGAGCATTAGAAAAACTAAAAGCGAAATCCCCACCAGCGTCGGCAAGAGCGCAATGAGCCGCCGGAGGACGAAGCGGTACATGGCTCAAGGGGCCAGTGCGGTGCTGTGGAACCACTTACTGCCGGTGGGATGCAGCTTGAAGCCAGAGACGCGGCGCTGGAAAGCCACCGTCTGCGTCGCGTGTACTAGGGGAACCCAAGGCGCGTCGCGGTGGACGATTTCCTGCGCCCGGGCGTAGAGCCGCGTGCGCTCGTCGCGGTCGGTAGAGCGACGGGCCGCGACGAGCGCGTCGTGCAGCTCGGCACTGCGGTAGAAGGCGATATTCTGGGCGGGCTTGATAGCCGCGGTGGAGTCGAGGAGCACGTAGAGGAAGTTGTCCGGGTCGCCGTTGTCGCCGGTCCAGCCCAACAAAGCCATCTGATGCTGACCGTCGAACACCTTGTCCAAGTAGGTCCCCCATTCCCAAGAGACAATGCGGGCGTGGATGCCCACCTTTTTGAGGTCGGCCTGAATCGCCTCGGCGATTTTGCCGGGCTGCGGCATATAGGGCCGTGGCACCGGCATGGCCCACAGCTCGGTCTCAAAGCCGTCGGCATAACCGGCTTCCGCCAGCAAAGCGCGCGCTTTCGCCGGATCATAGCCATAGCCCTCAATAGTGTCGTTGTAGCTCCACAAGGTCGGCGGGATGGGATTTTTGGCCGGCATGGCCAAGCCCTGGTAGAAATTATCCGCGAGAGCCTGCTTATCAACGGCGTGGTTTATGGCACGGCGCACCCGCACATCGTCGAAGGGCTTCTTGTCCATGTTCATGGCCAAGTAGCCGATGTTCATGCCCGCCTGCGTCAAGAGCTGGAGGTTGGGATCGGCGCGAATCTGCTCAATGTACTCAGGGCTTAGATTGTCGAAGCCGTGGATCGTGCCCTGCGAAAGCTCCAAGAAGCGCACCGAGGCTTCCTGCATAGGCTTGAAAATTAGGCGGTCAAGCTGCGGCTTGGGCCCCCAGTAATCGCGGTTGCGCTCCAAGACGATGCGCTCGTCCTTGCGCCATTCGACCAAGCGAAAGGGGCCGGTGCCGACCGGGTTTTTGAAGTAATCGCGGCCATAACGGGCCACCGCAGTGGGGCTGACGGCCGCACAGAAGTTCATCGCCAAGTTCCCCAAAAAGGGGGCATGCGGCTCGTTGAGGCGGATGACAAAAGTCGAGTCGTCCGGGGCCTCTAGCGCGGCGACGATGTCGTCCATGCCCATGGCCTGCCAGTACTTGTACGCGCCGGCGACCTCGTGGAAGGGATGATCTTTGTAAAACTGCCGCCCGAGCGAAAACAGCATGGCCTCGGCATTAAAGGGGGTGCCGTCGTGAAAGCGGACCCCGGTGCGCAAATGGAAGGTCCACGTAAGCTGATCGTCCGCGATGTCCCAAGAATGCGCTAGCTGCGGCACTACAGCCGTGCTCGCGCTGTCGTAGGTCACCAACGTCTCGTAGATGTTGTCGCAGACCTTAAACGATTCGCCGTCGTTTTCAATCCCCGGATCTAGCCCGATTGAATCCGAGCCACGGCCAAAAACCAAGGTGTGTTGCGTGCGTTCCTCTCCGCCGCAAGAGACGAGCAAGGCGACGAGCAGGAGGGCGCTAAAACGCTGCAACGCTAGTCCTCAAACGCCGCGTCAAAGGCAATGTCCGAGGGAGGGAAATCGACCTGTTTGACGAAGGCGGCCGCTTCCGTCGCGCCGTGGACGCGATCCATGCCGCTGTCTTCCCATTCGACCGACAGCGGCCCTTGGTAGTTGATGCGGTTGAGGGCGCGGATGATTTCCTCGAAGTCGATATTGCCGCGGCCCAACGAGCGGAAGTCCCAATAGCGGCGGCGGTCGCCAAACTCGGTGTGCCCGCCGAAGACACCGGCGTCGGTCGGCGTCGCGGACCAGCCTACGTCCTTCATGTGGACGTGGAAGATGCGGTCGCTGAACCGGTAGATAAACTCGACGTAGTCCACGCCTTGGTAGCCGAGGTGACTGGGGTCGTAGTTGAAGCCAAAGGCCGGGTGGCCGTCGAGTGCTTGGATGGCGCGCTCAGCCGAGGCAATATCAAAGGCGATTTCCGTGGGGTGTACCTCTAGCGCGAACTTGACGCCGAGCGCTTGGTATTGGTCGAGGATGGGTTTCCAGCGCGCGGCAAAATCCGCGTACCCAGCCTCGATCATGTCGGGGGATACCGGTGGGAATGAATAGAGCAGGGACCAGATCGAGGAGCCGGTAAAGCCGTTGACTACGTCCACCCCGAGCCGGGCGGCCGCGTGACCGGTGGCGATCATCTCTTCGGCCGCGCGCTGGCGCACGCCCTCTGGGCTGCCGTCGCCGAAGATGCGCGGGGGCAAGATGGCTTGGTGGCGGCTGTCAATGGCGTCGCACACGGCTTGGCCGACGAGGTGATTGGAAATGGAAAACAGCGCTAGATCGTATTTTGCGAGCAGTTCGCGCTTGGCCTGACAATAGGCGTCTGTGGCTTGGTCAACCTCAAAGTGGTCTCCCCAGCAGGCCAGCTCCAAGCCATCGTAGCCAAATTCAACGGCCTGTTGGCAGAGGGTCTCGATAGGCAGGTCGGCCCACTGGCCAGTGAAGAGGGTGACGGGTCGCATTGCAGTCGCTCCTTGTTGGTGTTTGGTATGAGAGGGAGTATATACGCCGGTCGCCGCCGGGGTGTCAAGGCCGGGCCGCTAGCGGCTGAGCGACTTTTCCCGCCGGAGATCGATGTCAAAGATGCGCAGGTAGCGGCCCTGAAACTCGCCGATGACCTCGGGAATCTGGTCCCCGTCGAGATCGAGCAGGCCCATGCGCTCGCCAAACGGCTGGGGCGATTTCCACTCCAAGTCGAAGAAGCGGGCGTCAAACACGTAGCCATCGTTGAGTACGATCTCGTCTTCGTCGTCCCCATCTACGTCGCCGATGAGGATCTGATGAGCCGTCAAGTCGGTTTGGTCGCTGCGCCACTGCTCGTACTGGTCGCGGCCGTCGTACACGATTAAGCGGCCATCGGCGCAGAACACAATCTCGGGCTGGGGATCGTCGTCAATGTCGCCGATGGTCAGGCTGGTAATGCGGGCGTATTCATTCGGCGAGTTGCTCCACAGCAGCGTGTAGTCCTGAGAGTCGAAGTAATACACGCGGCCTTGGTCGGTATAGGCGACGATTTCGTCGAGCTGGTCGTCGTTGATGTCGAGGACGAACACGCCGGCCACGGCCCCTTCGAGATAGTCGCTATCCCACACCCCGGTATAGGTGTGGTCGCGCTCTTCATAGACGTGGATGCGGCCGTTGTGATCGCCGAGCACGAGGCGGTCTGGGCCTTCGCCCGAGGGCAGGCGCTGGATATTGTCGAATTCGTCTAGGTCGCCGCTATAAGCCGGCCATTCCGCGGCTTGCCCCGTGCTGGACACGGGGGGAACCAGCCATAACGCACATAAGATCAACCGCAACATGATGGGACTACTCCTTGGTGGCGGCCGCGCGAGCGGCCTCATATACGGAGAGCAAGGGCACTTGATGCTCTTGGGCTAGCCGCGCGCAGTCCTCGTATTCAGGAGCGGCGCGGCCGCGTCCGTCTATATAGCTAAACTTGACGGCGACCTCCCCGTACGGCGTGGCAACGGCGCGGGTCTGGCGTTCCAAGACGCGGCGTTCCACCCCGTAGTAGCGCAGGCCGATGGTAGTCGTTTCTTGCAGGACGATCGCGGCCAGCTCGTCCAAGCGGCCCGCCGGAGCGAGGACGCTGAGGACGTTGCCCGGGCGGCCCTTCTTCATGAGGACCGGCGTAGCGTACACGTCGCATGCGCCCTGCGCTAGCAGCCGGTCGAAGAGGTAGCCGTACACTTCTGGATTCATGTCGTCGATATTGGCTTCGATCAGCAGCACGCGCTCGCTGGCCTGCACACGCTCGCCCAAGCGCAGGCGCAATAGATTGGGGATGGCCTCTAAGTCGCGGCGGCCCGCGCCATAGCCGACGGCCTGTTGGCAGAAGGGCGGCTGCGGCCCAAAGGAACGAGCCAAAGTGGTGATGATCGCCGCCCCGGTCGGGGTGACGAGCTCGGCGCGGATATCGGTCTGTTCGGTCGGCACGTCGCGGCAGAGGGCCAAGACCCCTGGCACTGGCACCGGATAGCGCCCGTGCGCACAGCGCACAAAACCCGTGCCAAAGCGCAGGGGCGAAGCGCAGATCTCGTCAACCCCCAACAGCTGGAGTCCGGCCACGGCCCCCACTACGTCTATCAGGGCGTCGAGGGCCCCCACTTCGTGCAGGGCGACTTCGGCCGGCGCGGCGTTGTGCACCTCGGCTTCGGCTGCACACAGGCGCTCAAAGACGCGGATGGAGCGTTCCTTGACGACGCCGTCTAAGCGGCTGTCGGCAATGCGGCTGGTTATATCGCTGAGGTGAGCGTGAGCGTGCGTGTGCTCGCCAGACAGATCAAGATGATGCTCGGCGTCGGCCAAAGGCGCGCCGGCCACGCAGACTTTGGCGCGGGTGGCAGCAATGGCGTGCCGGGCGGTGGGTTCGCGTTCAATGGCGACGTCCTGTACGCCCAGCTTGGCGATTTCTCGGTTGAGGTCCTCTAGCGCGAGACCAGCGTCGAGCAAGGCACCCAAGATCATGTCGCCGCTGATACCTGAGAAGCAGTCGAAATAGGCGATTTTCATCTTCGCGTCCCGCGCTCAGGACAGGCGCTTGAGGTCGGCCTTGCGCTTCTTCCAGTCGAATTCCTCGGCAAAGTCGTACACATCGACGAAGTCTTCAATCCGATCCTCATCTGTCTTGCGCAGCAATTTCGCGCCGACCAAGTTGAAGATAATCTCGCCAAAATCGCGCGTTTGCTCAATGCCCCAGTAGGCAAAGACCGAGCAGGTAAGCGGCCCAAATTGATCGGCGCTGTACTCGCTAATGCCAAAGAGCAGCTCCCGGCCGGAAATGTGCCGCTTCTCTTCGCTCAAGGCGTCCTTGTCCCCTGAAAATTCGGCCGACGCTTGGGGAAGTCCACCCATGTGCCGCTTCTCTTCGCTCAAGGCGTCCTTGTCCCTGCCGAGCCTTTGCACCGTGTATCCTAGCGCATCGTACACAAAGAGATACGCATCGCTCTTATAGCGACCGTCGCGCTCGGCCAGATTTTCGATTTCTTGCAGCGTGTTTGGTTCCATAGCAAGAGGGCCAATAAAACTAGAGCGATGCTTATGTCAAGGGGCCGAGGCGAGACGCCAAGTGCGCTGGCCAAGCGCGAGGACGTGCAAGAGCGCGTCGCGCTTGTGGACGAAGTCGGGCAACAGGTCGTCGGCTAGGGTTGGGATGACACTGCCTGTGTTGATGTGTTCGGGATTGATGTGGTGGCCGTCTTTGATGATTTCGTAGTGTAGGTGAGGGCCGGTCGCGAGTCCTGTAGAACCAACTTTGCCGATAATATCTTTCTGCTGTACGAGCTCGCCCTTGCGAACCAATATCTTGCTCAGGTGTGCGTAGCGGGTGCGGTAGCCATTGGAGTGGACGATTTCGACCAGCTTGCCGTAGCCGCTTTTCCAGCCGGCGTACGCGATCTGTCCGCGGGCCGTACTCCACACCAAGGTGCCCGTCGCCGCACCGTAGTCCGTACCCAGATGGGGATGTTGCTTTTTGTGGATGGGATGGAAGCGTTGGCGGTTGAAGCGCGAGGTGATGCGATTGACCCCGAGGGGCTTGAGTACGAACATCCGCCCGAGGGAGCGACCGCTGGCGTTATAATAGGCGTCCTCCCCCTCGGCGGCAGCATAGCGGACCGCCAATTCGGTCACTCGTTCGCCTTCGTACCGGGCCAAGAGGACGTGGCCGTAGCGGACGAAGCGCTCGTCTAGGTAGAGCTTTTCAAAGACGACCCCCAGCCGATCACCGCGGCGCGGGTCGCGCTGGAAGTCGATGACTGCGCCGAATATGTCATCGACGAGCAAGTCGCTGAGCGCGCTGCCTTCCCCGGCTTCGCTGATGGCGTTGGAGAGGTTGTCCTCAATGCGCACTTCGAGCCGCTCGACCCGTCGCTCCAGCGGCAACTGCAATTGGCGGCCAACGAACTGACCGTCGCGCAGTTCCACCTCGAATGGGCGATCTGGGGTGCGGTGGGGTGTGTAGCGGAAGCGGCGAATGACGCCGCTGGTGTCGATTACAACCTCGTAGTGGTCACCCGGCTTGACCTGCGCGGGGTCGAAAACCGCGTATAACGCTTGGTACAGCGACTCCAATTGGTGGCTCGGGACGCGGTGGTGCTTGAACGAGCGATCAATGGAATCCCCTCGGCTCAGCGCGGCGGCAATCGTCCGCGTGGGATCGTCGGGCGGGGGCGGAATCGGCGGGCCGACAAAGGGCGGCTCCCAAACTGCGGCCGAAGCGGCCGGAGCAAAGGCCACGAAGGGCATTTCCTCCCCGGAGTGGGCGGCTGTGACCGCCGAGTGCTGAGAGGACATCCCCAAGCGCAGCGCCATAAGCGCAAGGCTGCTCAAGAGGATGCCCCAGAACCAGATGGCAAATCCGAATCGCATGGGCAAAATCTATGGGGAGGAAAAAAAAAGGCCTGGCAACGGTTGGGGGGAGGGGAACCGTTGACCAATGTCAGTAAACCTTTAACATATATACTTTTACATTTAAGCGTCAAGGACTTTTAGAGATGGCTAGTCGGCTCTACGATCTAAAAGCTATGCTGCCCATCGAGCTCGACCGGCTCGTCGGTGAGCTCGACGAACCGGCGTACCGTACCCGTCAGATTCTCGATTGGCTCTACGCCAAAGGGGTGCGTGACGTCCGCGAGATGACCAATGTCTCCAAAACTCTGCGGGAAAAGCTCGCCGAGCAGACACGCATTACTTGCCTGAACCTCGTCAAGCGCCAAGAATCGGCCACAGGCGAGGCCGTCAAATTCCTCTTTGAGCTACCCACTGGGCAGCGGATCGAGTCCGTGCTGATCGTCGATGGCACCCGGCGCACGGCGTGCTTGTCGTCGCAAGTGGGCTGTCCACTCGACTGCAAGTTCTGCGCCACCGGGCGGATGGGAATGATAGCCAACCTCGAAGCCGGGCAGATCGTCGATCAACTCTTGCAGGTGGACCACTTTGCCCGTGAGCGGGGCGAGAAGGTGACCAATGTGGTGATGATGGGGATGGGCGAGCCGCTGCTCAACTACTCGGCGGTCGCGCGCGCCCTAAAGCTGATGCGCCTAAAAGAGGGCATTGGGTTGGGGGGGCGGAAAGTCACGGTGTCCACCGCGGGGTACATTCCGGGCATCCGCCGGCTCATGGCCGAAGATCTCAATGTGGGGTTGGCCATCTCGCTCAACGCCACGACCGACGAGATACGCGAGCAGCTAATGCCGATCAACCGCAAGTACAAAATCGCCGACCTCTTGGCGGTCGCGCGCGAATTTTTCGCCTGTCGCGGCTACGGCGTCACCTTTGAATACGTGCTCATGGCCGGGTTGACCGATGCGGATGCAGACGCGCGGCGGCTGGCCGAACTGACCCGCGACATTCCCTGCAAGATCAACCTCATACCCTACAACGAAACGGATGCGGACCGCCGCTTCCGCCGACCCAACCGCCAGCGTCTAGAACAGTTTTACCAAGTACTCAGAGGCTGCGGCGTCGAGTTTACCGTGCGCCACAGTCGCGGGCGGGACATCGACGCGGCTTGCGGCCAGCTCTACCACCGGCAAAAAAATGAGTTGGGGTCGTGAACTTCAGAGGCCATGTCTTGGGAGGAGCCGTCGCGGGCAGCGGAGTGGCGGCGGGCGCGGTTTACTCCGGCTATGTCGCGCCCGATGACCTGACGACTCAAGTCGCCATTGTCGGCACCGCGCTATTCTTCTCCCTTTTTCCCGACTTGGACACGGCTTCGGTGGCGCAGCGGTGGTTTTTCCGCGGCGTCTTCTGCACCTTGCTCTACCTGGGCTGGACCGAGCACTACGAGTTGGCGACTATAGTAGGCGTCTTGTGCGTCCTACCGCTTTTGGATCACCACCGAGGCTGGACGCACTGGAAAATCAGCCCATTCATCACCGTCGGGTTGCTGGGCACGACCTACGAGTACTGGCGAGCGCGGCAGGCTTTTCTGGGGGAATTTACCTGGGACAACGTCCACGCTCTGCTGGAAGGGCACGTGGTTTTCTTTATTGCCTGCATCGCCGGTTGGTACACCCACCTATTGTTAGACGGGCGCTTCAAGGTGTTCCCCACCAGCCAAGACCACCACTGAGGCGGCTCAGTCGCACTCGGCCTTGGCGTCTTTATCTTTATTTTTGCTGACGAACTGCTTGATTTTGCCGATGGCCTCGGGCACCAGCCCGATGATCTGACCCCAACCGGCATCCTGCTCGCCGATGGACACCACCTGTACCCTGCCGTCGGCATCGACGATCAGGAAGGCGATGGGTTCGATGTTCGCGCCGCCGCCCGTCCCGCTCTGCCCCTTGCCCTCCAGCCCTCCGCCGGCCCCAAAGCCAAACGATATTTTCGATACCGGAATAATGGTTATGTCGCCGGACTGAAACGGCTGCCCGATGACGGTTTCGGTTTGCACGATGCGATGTAACTCGCCTAGGACGCGCTCGACTAGGGATTCTACGGACGATGCCATGAAAAGCTCCTCGGCTTAGATCGGGCTTAATTTTCGGTGCGGAAGCGCGCGGCCAACACGCGGTATGCCACCTGCGGGCCAAAGCGCCCCAAAAGCAAAATTAACAAGCCCAAGTTCAAATGAGCGACCAAGTCCAAGCGGCCAAAGGCCCCCGCGCGCACGAAATCCGGGCTGACGTTTATTTGTATCTTTCCCTTGTCCGCGGCAACCGCCTGTAAATAGCCGTATATCCGCCCGGTTTGGGCCGGATCGGCAAAGCCCAAGCGGCCCTGGATCCGCAGCCTTTTGAGCTGCATGGTGCGCGGCAGGCTCGCCAATAGCCTGCGGCTGGGCTTGATCAGCAAGCGCACCAGCGAGCGCAGGTTCCGCTCGCTGGCTTTGGGCGCGGCCTCTTTTTTAGCTTGTCGCCGTGCTCTTTGCCTCCGCTTCACTTGGGTCCGCAGCGGCAGGTAGGGGTACGGCAGGAATTGCCCCAAGAGCACGGGCGCGATGCAAAGGCCCTTGGAGCGCCACCGCAGACCAAGCCCTAGCCCCCCCCAAAAAAAGGATAGCCGCACACCCCATTCCCAAGACTCCGGGAGCCCCTCGCGCCGACAGCGCAAGGCAAGGGCCATGGGCGCACACAACGCGCCGAGGCCGAGTGCACTGAGCACGACGAGCGCGGGAAATAGCCAGTCTAACATGAAGAGAGGCGAAACTTTTTCTGCCGCACCGCGTTCCAATCCGTGCGCCCAGTAAAATGCGCGACGGTGAACAAGGTGCCAATGCACAACAGGATGATAGCCAAACTCGTATAGCTCTCAAAGAAAAACGCGGATGAAAACAGCGCGGTATGGACGAATTGGCCAAGCGCCGAACATCCCTCGCGCTGGTTTGTACAACCTATCGGAGCACGCTGATTCAGTCAAGCCTTTCTACGGATGCGGACCGGGGCTTGCAGGAGCTAAACTACCTTGACAGTACCCTCGTCGTATATTAGGCTTGGATTGGACGTAAGTTACAGTTAAAAATCGAGTTAGGCTTGGCCAGCACACGGCAACAGCGACGAAGGACGAACCGAATGACAACCCGAGGAACAGTAGGAAGGTGTGGGCTTCAGGGCGGAGAGGGCGCGGCCAACTATGGCAGTTATTGGCGCGGGATATGGGTGGTCGTCGCGCTGTGGGCGGCAGTGGTGCCGGCGAGTGCCCGCTCGACGCTCAGTGCGCGTTTGGACCAACCGGCAATTGCCGGGCCAGCGTTGGATCAGCAGTCCATCCTCTATTTGCACTACTTTCCCGGCGATGGCGAAGCCATAGTGAGCGCGGAGCTAAGATGCCTCGGGAACGCGCGGTTGCAGAACGTCCGTTCGGCACTAGGCCAAGCGCAGCTAGAAGAGGCGTCAGTCGGCATAGACTACGCGGCGCGGCCCCTGGCCGGGGAACATATCGATACCCTCTACATCGACCTAGTCGCCGCCGAGGTGAGAAAAATCGGCTGGTCCGCCGCGATCTACTCCTCGCTTGAACCACAGGGTGCTCCGGCCCATCAGATAGAATTCGACCTAGCGGTGCGCCCGCCGCCGGCTGTTTCTTGGTCGATTGAACCGCAGCGAGTCTATCAGGGCGAGCGCTTTGACTTGCGTGCGATTGTGCGCTTTGCCGACGCATCGGGGCCTCCCTTAGAAGAGCTGAGCTGGAGCTGGCCACCGGAGCTGAGCTGGCCGGAGGGCGACCCCCCGCAGCGCTGGGAGGGCAGCTTGGCCCCCGGACAGGCCGACACGCTCTCTTGGACGGTGCGCGTGGCTCCGACCCACCTCGGCCCCCTGCCATTGGCGATCACTGGGCGGGTCGCCGGCCAGAGTCCAGTGGACTTGGCGACCCAGCACTTGCAGGTGGATCCGCTACCCGTGATGGCATTGGAGCTTGGATTTATGATGGCGATGGGGCCTGGATTTATGGAGGTGGGCAAGCGAGGGCCAATCACCTGCATATGGCGCAACGAAAGCGCCAACCCCATCGGCCTCGCGGCCCTGCGCCTGCAAGTTGCGCCGGCGTTCTCGGATGTCTCTTTGGTGGAAGGGCCACCAGGCGCGGCTCTCATACAAAGCGATGAGGACGCCGCGCCCAGCCTGCTGGTGAGCGGCTTGGATAGCTTGGACGCGGGCGCTGCGATCCGGGTGACGCTCGAAGCTGTGCCTCAGCGTCCGGGGCCTTTTACTTGGCAGAGTGCCTGTAAACCCGTGGGGCGAGAGCACTTCATTCCCCTGCGCGGCGCGAACACGGTCCGCGTGGTGTGGAAAGGCACGGCCCAAGCCCAAGGCGGCCAAAAGCAAACACCCACGGACTTACAGCTAATCAACCAAGCCTTTGTCCTCGCCCTAAACCACCAAATGGATGCCCTGCCCCTATCCCCGGGCACGCGGCTTTTCCTACAGGCTGAAGACCAAAAAAACGAGGCCAATTGGGTCGTCGAGGACGCCCTGATTGGGGCATTGCAGGGGCGAGGCTATCAGGTGCTAGTGCGCCAGCCGGAAGATGCGTCGGCCGACGTGCTTTACTATCGACTAGTCAGAGCGCGAGTGGTGTATTCGCCGGCACCCCGGCGGCTGCTCCCTTGGGGTAACGAGCTACGGCGCGAGGCGTATGGCGACCTCTTTCTCAGAGTTGAAACGGCCGCCGACCGCATCGTGCGCTGGGACCGCCGCGTCCAAGCCTACAGCGTGGACGCGGTGTCCAAGGGGTTGGAAGGGGTCTTAGGGGGGGGAGACATGGTCGAACAAACGGTACTCAAACCAGAAAACAAGGCCATCGTGCGCGGCCTATCGGCCGGCATTCTCGGCGGGCTGTTATACATCTTCTTCGTTTTGTGATCTTCAAAACCTCTGGATGTGCCCGGGGGCCTGCTCTTGGGGCCGTCCGTGCAGGGGGCACGTGTTCCGCAATACCTCGCCGGCGATGAAAATCTCCTCTTTCTGATCGGGACAAAAGCGGGTCGCGATCTTGTTGGACTCGTTGCAGACCGCGCGGCGCACGACGAGGTCCTCTGGTTCCTCGAACCCGCGGTTTCTCAGGCTGCGATAGGGTTCCACGGTATCATACGCCTCCTTCATAAACCGCGCCCACAAAGGCAGGGCCGCAGAAGAGCCGGTTTGCCGCGGCCAGAGACGCAAGCTGGGGTCGTCTATCCCGACCCAGACCCCAGCTACGAGATGGGGCGTAAAGCCGAGAAACCACGCATCCGTGTAGTCGTTGGTCGTGCCAGTTTTGCCGGCTGCTTGAGACCGGAAGTCGTACTTCGTGCGGATGCCGCGTCCAGTGCCGCCGACCTCGTCGACGACCGAGCGCAGCATGTCCGTGACAATCACGGCCACGGCCGGACGCAACACCTCCTGCTTGCGACCGCTTTCCCGCGTAAAAAAGACGTTGCCGTCCTTGCTCTCCAAGCGGCTGATGGCCATAGGCTCCACATAGACACCCCTGTTGGGGAAGACCCCGTACGCAGACACCAAGTCGAGGAGTAGCACCTCACTGGTGCCGACGCCGATGGAGGGAATGGCCTGGATGGGCGTGGATATGCCCATGTTGCGGGCATAGCTCCGAATCAGGGCCGGGCCGAGTTCGTCGGCCAGCTTGATGGCGATGAGATTGCGCGACCGTTTCAGCCCTTCGCGCAGCGTCATCGGCCCCTTGAACTTTTTGTCGTAGTTCTCGGGGTCCCAGAACTTCTTATGCCTGTGGTCCCAGAGCGTGAAGGCATTGTCGTCGAGCACGTCCACCGCAAAGCGGTTGTTGTCGATGGCGGCCGTGTACACGAAGGGCTTGAACGAGGACCCAGGCTGCCGCTTGGCTTGGGTGGCGCGGTTGAATTTGCTGCGGCTGAAGTCGCGGCCCCCAATCATGGCCAAGATGTGGCCGGTGGCCGGATCCATGGCCACTAAGGCGGCTTGAACTATAGCCGAGTCGCGCACGCTGCGGGACGCACCTACGGCTTTTAGGTACTGATCCACCTTTTTCTGCACCTTGCCTATTTCAACCGCAAAGTGCTTTTCGGCGATCTGCTGCAAGCGCGAGTCGAGCGTAGTGTGGACCACAAAGCCCTCGCGATAGATTGCCATGCCAAACTCGCGCTGCATCTGCTGGCGGACGTATTCGACAAAGTACGGGGCTATGCCATACGTCTCCTCGCGGCTACCCCTGCGGGCGGCGACGGGTTCGTTGCGTAGGGAATCGCGCTCGGCGGGCGTAATCGCGCCGTTATCGGCCATGCTGGCCAGCACCAGATTGCGTTGCGTGCGGGCGCGTTCGGGGTGGCGCAGGGGGGTATATTTATTAGGGGCCGGGAGCAGCCCGGTGAGCAAGGCGCTCTCTTCGAGCGCGAGCTGATCGACTTCGCTGTCAAAGTACAGGCGCGCCGCTGACTTAATCCCGTAGGCACCGTGGCCAAAATAGACTGTGTTGAGGTACATAGTCATTATCTCGGGCTTGGTGTACAGGCGCTCGATTAAGACGGCGGTAATCTGCTCGCGGATCTTGCGCGCGTATGTGGCCGCCACAGCCGCAAAGGAAGCGCTGCTGCGCTGAGTGCCAACTTCGGCGAAGATATTGCGGGCGAGCTGCTGAGTGAGCGTGCTGGCCCCTTGGCCGACGAGGCGCCGGTCCTTGAGATTGGCCAGCAGCGATCCGGGGATGCGGTATATATCGATACCCCAATGAGAGAAGAAGCGCCGGTCTTCAGCCGCGAGGAGAGCGGCCTGCATAGACGCAGGGATTTCCTCATAGGTGACGATTTCGCGGTTTTCCTCGAGGAAGTCCTGCAAGTGGCGGCCGTCAGCCGAATACACGTTGGTGACTCGTTTGGGCTGGAAGCTCCAAGCGTCGAAGTCGGGCAAGTTGTCGTTGAAGATCAGATAGCTACTCACGCCGACAACGGCGTACAAGACGAAGCAGCAAGCGGTGTAGAGCAGCAGCCTCTTGAGCAGTGAGAGAGTAATCGCGCCTTTTGCCCCTTCTATTACCCTGCCCAGAAGCTCTTTATTCACATTGCTCAGTAAGAGGCTAGGCACGCGTTTCGCTCCTTCTACTACCCTGCCCAGAAGCTCTTTATTCATAGTAGCCCTTGACCCAGCGCGTGTTGTATTCCTGCACGTACTCTAGGTGCGCGCTAGTTTGCGGGTAGTGTTCGCGCGCTGGGTACGGGTAGCCGGACATGCCGTGAAAGGGCAGCGGCCCGACCGTTAGCGAGTGCGCCGAATGCAGGTCCATATCCTTGCCAAAGCCATCGGCGTACAGCAGGAACGAGCGCACCAGACCAGCCGCCGGCGGCGGCAAGGCGGCGAATTCAACGGTCAGCTCATCGCCGTGGAACATGATGACAAAGCGGTCGTCAATGCCCTCGACCAGTTCCCCCACCGGGCCGAAGCGGGTGAAGGCTCCGGCGTGGGTGCCCCAAGGCGCTTCTAACGCCAATTGATCGTAGTGATAGCGAAAGGCAAAGGTACCCTTGATAGCCGTGTGGGCCGGGTAGCCACGCCAGTGGAGGTCGCTTTGCGCCGGTTGCAGGCGGTGAACCGCGAGGGGAACATCCGCAGCGTCGCCGACGAGCAGTTGGTCCCAGTAGAGCGCGGTATTGGTCTCGATCCGCAGCCGGTAGTCGTCGGACGGGAACAGGCCCGCCAAGTCGAAGAGCGCGTGTTTGGGCAGGCCCGCCGGGCAACCCATATCCACGCTGACTTCGATCCATCCCCCCTCCCCATCGGCTACGGACAGACGCGGCGGATACAGCGACAAACCGCGCTGCGCAGCACTCCAATTCGAGGTCGAATGCGCGTAGTCAACCCACCCATAACCGAGCAAGACCGGATGGGCGAATTCGGACAGGTCGCCCAAGTTCAACTCTAGCGCATAGTCTTCGGCATAGCCGTGAATATCAAGCCGACCAAACCCGTCATACCACTCATCGTCGATCTCTTGCAGGACGGTCAACACGTCTGCACCCCGGTGGTCTTTGGCGGCTACCGGCGGGCGCAGCCCTCGCAGGGGATACAGCTTGAACTCTGGATAGGGCGGCGCGGAAAGCAGGCGCTCGTTGGGATAGATATCGAACTCGGGTGGATGATCGACGGCAATAAGTTCGAGGGCATCGACGTAAATGATTTCCTCTAGCTGATTGGTTAGCTGCAAGACGTAGTGGCCGTCCTTGGGAGCCAACGGCCCCAAGCGAACGTACTCGTCGGTGTCGGGCTGGTAGTACTGACCGGGGGCGGTCAAATAGCCAATAATGGCCCCCCCGAGAATGTCGGTGACAAAGCGATAGCGCTCGCCGTCCCAAGCGTAGAGAATGGGGCACGAGGTGCCCTTGCGGTCGAGTTCGGTCAGCTCCAGCCGCTGTCCAGCCCCAGTCGCCAACTCGGTCTGGCGCACACCTCCGGGCCAGAGGATGCGGATAAATTCGACCGAGTCGCTCTGCGCCAAGCCGAAGTGGAGCACGCCCGCGTATCCCTCGCTGCGGATTTCGCGCTTCTGGAGGCGATGGGTGGTTTTCACCTCCACCTTGGCTCCGACGCCGTCGCGATTGCTGTTAAGTCCCTGGGCGGCGATCTCGATCCAGTGCCCGCCCTCGCTTTGGTTGTGCAGCACCCGACCACCCGCCCAAATATCCACGCGGCCGTCGCCGTTAAAATCGGCCATCAGCGCAGCCCCACCCGGCTCGTCGAGTGGGGTTTGCGGCTGGAACTGGCCGCTGCTATACGCCAGCGGTTGCAGTTGCTCGTCTCCGCAGGCGAGCAGATCGAGGTCGCCGTCGTTATCGAGGTCGGCGGAAAGCAGTGCCCGCCCGCCGGACGCAACCGGAGCCTCGTCCCGGACGAAGGCGCGGCCGGCTTGGTTGATATGCGTCTCTACGGTGCCGCTGGCCGCGATAGCCAAGTCCATATAGCCGTCTTGATTGAAGTCCTCGACGGCCAAGTCCGTACCCTGCACGGCCCCCAAACCTAAGGCAGAGGCGATTTCCGAGAATGTGCCGTCGCGATTGTTGGTGTGGACTTGCAAGCTCTCAGCCGCGATGAGGACCATATCCACATCGCGGTCGTTGTCGAGGTCAGAAAATGCAGCGCGGTCAGCCGCAGCCGGACCGGCTGGTTGGCCCGTGGCGGTGAAGCGGGCCTCGCCGTCGTTGGCCAGCAGCGAGACGCGCGGGCCGAGCACTAGCAGGTCGAGGTCGCCGTCGTGGTCGGCATCCCCCAGCGCGACTTGGGTCGAGGCGGCGGACAGGTCTTCTCCGGCGGCCCATTGGCCGTTGGCCGCTCGATAGAGCAGGGTTCCGCCCGCGCCGCTGAGCACCAAGTCGGCGGTCCCGTCGTTGTCGAGGTCGCCGGAGATCGCGCCAGTCGCCCCAAAGCCGTCGGGAAGCGTCGGAGCAGTGAGCACTTCCGCTGTGCCGCTAGCATATAGATGCAAGCCCTCGGTTCCGGCCAAGACATCCGGCCGGCCATCCGCGTCAAAGTCGCCCAAGGCGGCAAAGCGCACCGGGCCGGTTGCCGGGCCAGCCGCGGCGAATGCAAAAGGCCCGGCCACATCGTCCCGGCTCAGATCGCCGCCACCGGCATCGGCGACGGCCTCGGCGTATTTGCCCTGCCCCTGATAGGAAGAAGAAACGCCTTGGTGGCCGGCTTGGCTGAGCTGGTTGAAGTGCTCCAAGGTGCTTTTCCACTCCTCCTCGCGCCCGAGCCGCCGGTAGAGATTGGCCATTCCATAGTACGCCGACACGTTGTAGGGGTCGAGGCGGATGGCCTCCTTGAAGTCGGCGAGGGCGGCCTCGCCCTCG
This sequence comes from Candidatus Latescibacterota bacterium, assembly GCA_965261395.1. Classification (GTDB taxonomy): domain Bacteria; phylum Latescibacterota; class UBA2968; order UBA8231; family UBA8231. Next base: position 6,025,852 of record OZ253462.1, on the reverse strand, counting down.
TTTAGCTTGGCCCGCATTTGCCCCATATAGTAGCGCACGTGAGGGTCATCGCGGTCGATGGCGGCGACCTTTTGTAGAGCGGCGAGCGCCTTGTCGTGCTCTCGGCCTTGGGCATTGTAGATCAGGCCCAGCGCGTAGTTGGCGTGGAGCAGATCGGGGTCGATGGCGATGGCGGCTTGCAGGGCCGTGGCGGCGCTGTCGTACTTGCCGAGGGCATAGTACGCAATGCCGAGATTGGCCTGCGCACTAGCGTAGTCTGGGGCCAAGGCGAGGGCGCGGGCAAACTCCTCCCGGCCGCGCGTGTAGTTGTGTTGATCCATGTAAACCACGCCCTGATTGTTGTGCCAGCGCGCCTTGGGAGGCCACGGGGACTCCTCGGGCGGCCCCTGCTCACAGGCCGCTCCCAAGAGGGCCGCAACGAGAGTCAGCAGAGCTTGGCACAGCTTGACGCTTATATGGGGCATGGTTATATTTTTTCCTTCCATAGTGATTGATTTTCGAGCGAGAGTAGCTCAGTTGGTAGAGCTCCACGTTGCCAACGTGGTTGTCGCGGGTTCGAGTCCCGTCTCTCGCTCCATTTTTTTGCTTCAACCTCCATTTCAATATAGCTAAAACCCCCATTGAGAAAAGCTGGCCCGGTCTTGTCTCAGGTCGAGTTTCGGGGAATCTACGTTCAATTTCCAGAGGGGTCCGCCGGGCCGGCAAAGCGCTGGCCAAGGCGGAACAAATCGCCCAGTGGATTTTTGCGGTCCTCCAGGGCGTCGGCTATAACCGGTCCAATGGAGCCGCCGAATTTAAAGCCGTGGCCGCTGCCACAGCCGGCGATGAGAATCCCCTGTGCCGCCGGGGCCCAGTCGATGACAAAGTGGTCGTCGGGCGTATTGGTGTACAGGCAGGCGCGGCCCCCCACCAGTCGGGCCCCTTCCAGCGCGGGCAGGCGCTGGGCGACAAAGGCGTGGGCCTGGTCGAGGAAGCTGGGGCTGGGTTGGCGATCGGCCTCGGGCTCGGCGCGCTCCACTTTGCTGTCCTCGGCGATTTTGACGTACCCTTCGCGCAGCAGCGGGAAGCCGTACCAGGCCGCCTCGGGACTCAGCGCCGTCCACACGGGGAAGATCTTCTGGGCGAACTTTTCGGGCTCGGCCGGGGCCAAGAAGGCCATTTGCTGGCGCGTTATGCTCAGGTGGTCCTTTAACGTGGGAAAAAGCCGCACCACCCAGGCACCGGCGGCAACCACGACGCGGTCGAATAGAGGGCGCTCTTGCCTTGTGGCTAGGCGGATACCCCGGTCGGTCTCGTCCATGGCCTGCACCGGGGTGTGGGAGCGGATAGCAACGCCCTGGTCCCGGGCCAGATCGGCCAGATCGGCCACGGCCTGACCGCTGCGCAAATAGCCGGACCAAGGATCGTAAAAGAGCGTGTCGTCGTCCTGCACAGCAAATTGGGGAAAGCGCTGGCGGACCTGAGTAGGGCTCAGCACTTCGACCGTCTTCCCCCGCTGGTGCAGCGTCTCCAAGCCGCGGCAAGCCGGGCTGTCGGTGGGCAAATCGCTCCAGATATTGAGCTTGCCGGTCTGGTAGTAGATCGCCCGGCTGAGCTGGTCGTGCCACCGGCGCCACTGGTGCGCGGCCCGCTCGACTAGTTCGTGGTAGGTCTCCTCGGGGTAGCTGGTGCGGCGGATGACTTTGGCCACATCGGTCGAGGAGGCATCCGGACAGGGGATGGGGCCGCGTTCAAAGAGGGTGACCCGGTGACCCCGCCGGTTGAGTTCCAGGGCCGCGGCCAAGCCGAAAATGCCCGCTCCTACAATGCCGACGCGCATGGCTGCCAAAGTTAGAGCTTCTCAGCGCGGCGCTCGCGGATTTGCAGCAGGGCCGGCAGCAGGGTGACGGACGTGATAAAACAGGATCCCAAGCCCACCAGCGAGAGTACGCCAATCGACGTGAGCGCCGGGTGGATGGCCGGCACCAATCCCGAGAAGCCGACCATCGTCGTCAGCGACGTAGCCAATAGCGCGAGCCCGGTCGTGCGCAACACCAGTCGCAGCGAGCCGCGGCCGACTTCTTGGTAGCGGTGGAAGATGTGGACGCTGTTGTCAACGCCCATGCCGATGATCGTCGGGAAGGCGACCATGTTGTAGAGGTTGAGCTTGATGTCAAACGCATACATGAAGCCCACGACCCATATCAAGGCGTTCACAAGCGGCGTCAGCACCAGCAGGGTATCGACAAAACTCCGCAGGTCGATGAGCAGCACCACCGCGACCACCGCGAGCGTGAGGAAAACGGCGAGGGAGCTGTCTTTGAGCATGACCTTGAGCATCTCGGCGACGATAATGTGCGAGCTAGAGGCTATGTAGGTCTTGCCCGTCGGCGTTTCAATATGGCTGATTTCCTCGGCAAAACGGATGGCGTCTCTCCCGTTTTTGAGCTCGACCGAGGCGTTGATCGCCACGAAGTTGAGAATGTTGCCGTCCTTGTCCTTGAACGCGTTGGTCAAGTCCGCGGGCAGATCGTAGAGCGTTAGCTTCTCCACGTCGAGGTACGGGCGCAGCGAGTCCAGCTTGGCCCGCTCGCTCTCGCTGAACAGGCCCTCTTCCCGGTCGAGCGAGGTGCGGATGTCGGCGATGAGCGCCAGCTTGGCGTCTTGGGCTTGCGGCAGCGCGGAGTACACGCTCTTGACGCTGAGGACTGTGGTGGAGTCGCCGTGGGCGGCCTTGATGGCCTCGACCGTGCCAACCACCTCCATGGCTTCGTCGTAGCTTTCGGTCAGCACGATGGCCGGCGAGCGTCCCTCCTTCAGGCTCTGGGGCAGGCTGCCCTTGTTGGTGTTGGGTGGCGGCGCGGGCTTGAGCTTGCTGAAGTCGTATTCAAATTCCAAATCGTTGAGATGATACAGCGAGTACCCGGTGATCACCGCGCCGATCAATAAGGTAGCCCAAGGCTTTGGATAGCGACCGGTGCGCCACAGGACGCTTCGCTTGCGGATCGGGGTAATCCACCGCAGGCGCTCGGCGAGGACGATGAAGGCCGGGCATATAGCGACCATGGCCACCAGCGAAAAGAGGATGCCGGTGCCCACGATAAAACCGAATTCCGAGAAGCCCTTAAAATCCGTCAACAGCAGTGAATAAAAGGCGACCGAGGTAGTGAACGCCGTCGTCGCCAGGGACTTACCCGTGTGCCTGACGGTCACGGTCAGGGCCTGTTCGATGTCCATACCTCGGCGTCGGGCCTCGCGGTAGCGGGCAAAGATGTGAATGCCAAAGTCGATGCCCAGCCCAAAGAGGATGGCGAAAAGCCCCACGGTGATCATGTTGAGGCTGCCGATGGCCAAGTAGGTGACGCCAAAAGTCCAAGTCAAGCTCATCAGCAGCGGCAAGGTGATGAAGAGCGAGCCAATCACTTGGCGGAAGAACAGCGTGATGAGCAGGAGCACGCCGACGATGCTATACAAGGCCGTTGACTTGAGATCTTGTATAATGATCGTGAATTGGTTGGCGCTGTTTTGGAAACTGCCCTTGTACACGCATTCGATGCTGGGGTGGAAGCGCTCCGGGCCGATGGCGGCAATGGTCTGGTCGAGATGGTCAATCAGGGCCTGCGAGAAGACGACGTCTGTGGTAAGCCCGGCCGGATAGAGCCGCAGGATGACGCCGTTGCCCTCTTGCGTGACGAAGTATTGGCGGTATTGCTCTGCAACCGCGGTCGCCGCGCCGTCCTGCTGGTACTTAGCCTCGATATCCGCAAAGTCGAGCACCTGCTCTTCCTCGTCGTCAAAGGCGAAATAGAGCGGCGACTGCTTGAGTTTTTGCAACTCTACGTGCTCGTCGAGGCGGCGGTTGATTTCTTGCAGGTCCTCTAAGTCCATGTAGAGGAGTTGGTTTTTTTCGAGCAGATCCTTTTTGCTGTCGAGGAGGCTCACTGAGCTAATCAGCGGGCTGTGTTCGAGCGAATCGGCCAAGACCAGCATGAAGGAAACGGCCGCGTCCAAGTCGTCGCTGGTAATGACGACCATCAGCGGGCCAATGCCGCCGATGCGGGCCTTGATGCGGTTGAGTTCGCTGACGCTGACGTAGTCGTCGGACAGGAGGTCGGCGAAGTCGGTCTTGATATTTCCGGCCAGCTTGGCGGCAAAAAACCCGGCAAATACCGACAGCAGTGTGGCCAGCGCGATGATGCCGATGTAGTGGTGGTAGATGTAGCGAACCAAGCGCTGGTGGCTTATGGGCATGGCGGAGGGTTAATCCTCGGTTGCACCGCCTGAAGGCGGCGAGAGAATCGTTTCCCGCAGGCGGGCCAACTGCTTGTCGAGCTGGACGATTAGCTGCTCGTAGCCATTTTTCTCGATGTAGCGGGCGTAGCGTCGCCTGTTGCCCTCGGCAGTGCTGACGCCGTCGATGACCAAGTCGTATATCCGCCACAAACCCTCCACCCGATGGAGCTTGTACTCGATCTCTATTTGCTCGTCCCGCACGGGTGCCAGCGCTTGGACCACAGCCGCGTCCCCTTGCACCTCGGCCGACTCGTAGCGGATCTCACCCTCGCGGTAGTAGCGGGAGAAGCTGGCAAAATTCTGCTCGCGGATGATGCTGCTGAAGGTCTCGGCGAAGTGGTCGCGCTCGGCCGGGGAGCGTTCTTCCCAATAATCCCCCAAGGCGAGGCGACTCAATTCCCAGAAGTCAAAGGCCGCGTTGATATGCTCCTTGATCTCTTCCCGCAGGGCCGGGGGTAGCGAGTCGGCCGGTGCCTCAGCGAGGATGGCCTGCACCTCAGCGTCGTGGCCCTTGAGGAAGGCGATGGGGTCGTCGTCCTCTGCGGCCGCACTAACAGCCGCCGCGCAGAAGACGGCCCACGCGACGCACCATACCATTTTCATTGAGAATTCTCCTCTGCGTACGCGCCGTTGGGGACGGGGAGTCCACCGCAATAGTTGGTGATACGCCCGCCGTCAAAGGCCTGACGCGTCCAGACTCGCAGATCTGCGTAGTACGCTTCGGCGTACGAACGGGTCGAGTTGGCGTCTGTCAGCAGCCCCAAGCCAATGGTGCGCTTGGCCGGCCGGCCGCCGAGCTTTTCCCGGTGGTGTTTCTCCAAGTCAACGACCTCAAAGGTCCATTTGCCCAAGTTGGTCGCGCCGCTTTCGACGACGAAGAACCAAGGCCGAAATATCTTGTCGCGCCGCCCCACCGTGCCTTCGGGCAAGGTCGTGCTCCACACGTATTTGAGCTGTTTGGGAATCCCCAGCCAATTCTTGGAGAAGATGACGTACACGCCGGCTGCGCTGTCGTTGGCATCGTCGAGGAACTCGTTGCCGCCTAGCGGCAAGGCTGCGGCCCGCCAGCACCAAGTCATAATCGGGTATTGGCGGGGATTCCAGTGGATGAATTTTCCCACGATGACCGAATGGCTCGAATCGCGCGCCGCCATGTAGCGCCGCGGGCGACCCTCTACGCGGTAGAGTACGGGTTTGTGGCGGTCCTTTTTCTTCCACGGCCCCCACTCCATGGGCTGCGATCCGTCCCAAGTAGCAGCGAAATCCTCGAGGACGACAAACTCGCGCTCAGCTAGCTGGGCTTCCAGTACCGGCGGAGAATGGCCTCTGTCGATCAGCGACTGGTAGCGACGCCGATAGTGGCTGGAGACGGGCTGGCCGTCGATCTTCAGCTCAGCGATTTTCCAAGTTCCGGCCGCAAAGATCAAGTCGGCCTCCACGCCGAGCGAGCGAGCGACAAATAACGCGCGAAGCTGCGCACGGCCCCGCCGACTATTCACTTGGAGGCTATCCAAGCGCAAGCCACGCAAGTCCGGGGAAGCGAGTTGGGCGGCCAAGTCGGCGCTGAGGCGGTGCTGGTAGGCTCTAGCTAGTCGGCTGCGATAGTGCTCGACGAGGTGTGCAAAGCGCGGGCTGGATAGCAGGCTGATGTATGGGTCCAGCGACTTTTCGAGATAGTCGCCAAAGGTCGCCGCGGTGAACTCGTCCAAGGCCAAATGCTCGCTCACTAAGCGGTCGGCCAAGCCGGCGCGCTCGCGGTTGGGTGCCTCTAGCAGCGCGTTTAGCTGCGCCACGGTCGCCGTCGCCCAAGCTGCGTCGGCCCCACCGTCGCTTGGGCCGACCAAAGCCAACAGCAAAGCCGCGCTAAGGAGATGGTTCATCGCGTGGGATCAGTTCGAGACCGCCCGTGGCTTTTTCGAGGCGGGCGACGCTGAGGTTAAAGTCGTACAGGGCTTCGCCGTAGCCTTGTTCGCGGCGGGCCCAGGTCTCAAAGGCGACGATCAATTCGCCGATGGTCTGCGGGTCGAACTCAAAATCGTCGCGGGCTTCCCGCAGCCACTGCCGGGCCAATTGCCGGCTCTGGCGCGCATCTTGCAGGTCGCGGTCGGCGCGGCGATAGCCCAAATAGGCGCGGTGGACATCTAAGCGGATCCCTTCCTGCGCGCCCGGGACGCGCGCTTCGAGCGCGCGGTATTCAGCGCGGGCCCTAGCTACATCTGCTGCCAACAAGTGCCATTCCAAGGATTGCCGCACCCCGATGAAGACGCCGCCGTTAAAAAAGTTAAACTCATCTTTGACGAATGGGTTCCGCTGGTCGGTGCGCCCAGGGGCCACGGCGTAGCGCAAGCCGCCGCCGATGAACACTTGGGGCTGGTACGCGGCGCGGGCAGCTTGCGCAAGGGCCTGTTTGGCGGCGAGGCCCGCCTGCAGCTTGCGCCATTCCGGTCGCCGGCCGACAGCTTGTGTGACTAGCTCGTCTAAGGGCGGCACCGAGGCTGCCACCGGCGCGAGTCGCTCGGCCCGGAGCAGGAGCGGCACATCGCTGGGCAGGCTAGTGCGCCAAGCCAGCGCAGCCCGCGCCAAGGCCAATTGGTCGCCCACCTCGCGCTGCTGCACGGCCAAGTCGAGCTGGGCCAGCCGCAACTTGTAGCGGTCTGATGGCGAGAGCGCAGGGTCGTCATCTAGTTCCTCGGCCCTATTAGCCAGCTCCTTGCTCACGCGTTGGGCCAAGGCATCTAGGGCTTGGGCCAACAGCAGTCCGTAGTACAGCTCCTTGACGGCAAAGGCCACGTCCAACCGAGTCTGCAAAAGGTCGGACTGCTCCACATCGACCCCTCGGGTGGCAGCCTCGTCTAAGTGACGACCGAGGCTAAAGGGATAGAGCGGCTGCACAAATTGCAGTTCGGCGCGGGCAAAAGGACCCAAGGATGGGATGCCCGTGGTATCGGAGGGAGGGTTGAACACATTGCCCATAGCGTCTGGGACTAGGCCGCTTTCGCTGTCAATGCGCAGGCGGGGAAGGATTTTGGCGGCTGCAGCTTGGCGGCGGCGGGCCGCGGCCGACTCGACCTTCCAGCGGTCGCTCGCAACGTCGCCATCGCGCTCCAAGGCGCGGTCAATGAGTTCAGGCAGCGTCCAGCGCTTGTCGGGCATTTGGGCGTGGGCCGGCAGGGCGGGCAAGCACATGGCGAGGCCCCAAACTCCTAGCCATAAGGGGGTGCAAATTTGCATGCCAGTGGGAAATCTCAGCGGCGGAAGAGGCGGAATTCGCGGTGATAGCGCGGGTCCATCATTTTCTATAACTTGTTAAAAATAGTTAAGTTAATATACAGACTAAGCGATTTAGCGTCAATGCTCCAGCCCGTCTGCTTCTTGGATTATACAACACCCAAACACTATGTTTTATGCACTTATGTTTTCCTTAAAATGCGCGAATAGACGGGCTCAATGCAGCCAGCTTTAATCGTCCGGGAAGCCTGCGAACACAACCTGCGCGCCGTCTCCTTGGACCTGCCCCACGAATCCCTCGTCGCCTTCAGCGGCCCGTCCGGATCGGGCAAGACTTCCCTCGTATTGGACACGATTTACGCCGAGGCGCGCCGGCGCTTTCTCGCGGCGCTGGATCAAGGAGGCGGCTGGCGCGCATTGCGCGTGCCCAAGGTCCGCCGCATCGACGGCTTGGCCCCTGCCCTCGCGCTGGCGGGAGGGGCCGGCCACCAGAGCCCACGGGCCACGGTCGCGACCCTGTCCGGCCTCTACGACCTGTTGCGCCTGCTCTTTGCCCGCGTCGGTCGGCCCGGCTGCCTCCACTGCGGTGGGCGAGTGCAGACGCATCGCTTTGAGGAAGCAAACGAAGCGGCGGCGAGTATGCCGGATGGGACCCGCCTGATGATCCTCGCGCCGCGCCGCCTGCGGGAGGACGAGACGCCCGAGCAGGTTCTCGCCGCGATTGATCGCGCTGGCTACCGCCATGTGCGCCTCGACAAACAAGACCTGCTGCTGGAGGACATCGCACCCGAGCGCGTCGCCTGCGCCCAGCACCTGTCCGTGGTCGTCGATCGCCTCGTGGTCAAAAAGGGCATCGCGCGCCGCTTGCACGGGTCGCTGCAAGCGGCCTTGGAGGCGGGCGACGGCCAAGTGGTACTTTCTACCCTAGGCGCAGAAAGCGATCTGGTTTTTGCCGTGCGGCCAGCGTGCTCGGCCTGCGGCGCGCCCTTCCCGCCCCTAGAACCCGCGCTGTTTTCCTTTAATAGCGCGGCCGGAGCCTGCGCGACGTGTCGGGGCCTCGGAGTCCAGAGCGGCTTGAGCAGCGAGCAGGTCTTTACCGATGGACGGGCCACGCTCGAAGGAGCACTGGGTCCCCTGTGGCACGACTTTGGGCACGGCGATTTGCGCGACCGCCTGCAGGCCTTCTGCCGGCGGCACCAAGTCGATCCCGAACAGCCCGTAGGCGACTGGACGGAGCAAGCGGCCGAACGGCTGTGGCGCGGAGAGAGTGGACGAGGCCGGTTTATCGGACTGGCGCGCTGGCTTGAGCGCGTCGGTGCCAAAGCCGAAGGCGAGGAATTGGCCTGGCTGGAGGAACGCCTCGACGACGTACCGTGCCCTAGCTGCGGCGGGGCGCGCTTGCGGCCCGAGTCCCTCGCCGTGGAATTGGGCGGGGCGTCGATTGCCGCGGTCGGCGAGTGCGCGGTTGTCGCGGCGGTCGAGTGGCTCCAGAGCCTCGATTTCCCCGTGACTATAGCCCCTGTGGGCGAGGCCATCCGCGCCCAGATCAGCCGCCGACTGAGCCTGTTGCAAGAGCTGGGTCTTGAGTACCTGCAACTGAACCGCCGCGCCGATACTCTGTCGAGTGGAGAATTTCAGCGGCTGCGACTCGGGTCCGCCCTGTCGTCGGGCACCACCCAGATGCTCTACGTACTCGATGAACCCAGCGTCGGTTTGCACGCGCGCGACGCCGCCCAGCTCCTAGAGGCGCTCAGAACATTGCGCGACGCCGGGAACTCCGTGTTCCTAATCGAACACGACTCGGCACTCTTGCGCGGGGCCGACTGGCTGGTCGATATGGGGCCGGGCGCGGGAATTGCCGGAGGGCAGGTCGTGGCCGAGGGCACGCCGAGCGAGGTAGCCGCGGCCGAATCTTTGACCGGACGCTATCTGCGCGGTGCGCTGCAATTGCCGCGCACCCGCGCGCGCCAGCCGCAGGGGTGGTTGGTGCTATCCGGTGCCCGCGGCCACAACTTGCGCCAACTCGAAGTAAAATGGCCGTTGGGGACCTTGACCTGCGTGACCGGGGTTTCCGGGTCGGGCAAAAGCTCGCTGGTCAGCCACACCCTACATCCGCTCTTGGCGGCCAAACTGCACGGTGCTCAGCGGCGACCCCTGTCCTATAGTTCTTGCGCTGGGATCGAGCAGGTGACGCGCGTCGTCGCGGTTGATCAGCGGCCCATCGGCCGCACCGCGCGCTCGAATGCGGCGACCTATACGGGGTTGCTAGCGCCGATTCGCCGCCTGTTTGCCGACCTACCCGAAGCCCGCCTGCGGGGCTACCGGCCGGGGCACTTCAGCTTCAACGCCCCAGAGGGAGCCTGCGACCTGTGCAAAGGCCGAGGGGTACACAGCACGCGCCGGGGCGCATTCGACGATCTCGAAGTCGTCTGCCCCGCTTGCAGTGGACGGCGCTATCGAGCTGAGGTATTGGACGTGCGATTCCATGAGCACCACATCGCCGAAGTGCTGGAGATGAGTGTGGCCGCGGCGAACGCGCTTTTTGCCGCCGTGCCCCGAGTCGCGCAGCGGCTAGCGACCCTCGCGGAAGTGGGCTTGGGGTATTTGCACCTCGGCCAACCGGCGACCAGTTTTTCCGGCGGCGAGGCCCAGCGGGTTAAGCTGGCCGCTGAACTAGGGCGCTCGCGCGAAGATCACGCGCTCTACATCCTCGACGAGCCGACCTCGGGCCTGCACTTGGAGGATGTGCGCTTGCTGCTCGCCCTGTTGCAGCGCTTAGTTGACGAGGGCAATACCGTAGTGGTGGTTGAACACCACATCGAATTTATCGCGGCCGCCGACTGGGTCATCGACTTGGGGCCAGAAGGCGGGGAAGCCGGCGGGGCGATCACGGCTTGCGGCCGTCCCGAGGAAGTGGCTGGCGCGGCTGGCTCCCACACGGGCGCGTACTTGCAGAAGTTATTCGCCGCGCAAGACTGAGCGAACCGAGGAGTCTTTCATTTGGACCTACAAAAAATACAGACCTATATGCAGCAGGAGGGGATCGGCGCTTGGCTGGTGTACGATTTTCGCGGCGGCAATCCGGTCTTGTGGCAGTTGTTGGGCCAGCGGCGGCAGACGACTCGGCGCGTCTTTCTCATCGTGCCGGCCGTGGGCGTGCCGCGCCTGCTCGGCTCGGCGGTCGAGCCGGAGGCCCTCGCCGGGCTGGGCGTGGAGATCGCCCATTACGCTAGCTGGGAACAACTCCATACCCTGTTACTCGATGCGGTGGGAGGGCTATCGCAGGTGGCCATGGAGTACTGGCCCGGGGGTGCGCTGCCTACGGTATCTTGGGTCGATGGCGGCACCTTAGAGCTGGTGCGCTCCCTCGGCCCGGAAGTGGTGTCTTCGGCCGATCTGTGCCAGGTCGCCTTGGCCACCTGGAGCGCGGACGCGCTCGCCTCGCACCGCGACGCCTGCCGCCAAGTCGCCGCAGTCAAGGACGCGGCCTTTGAACACATACGCCACCAGCTCCACACCGGCCTCACCGAATTCGACGTCCAGGCGTTCATCGTCGCCGAATTGGAGCAACGCGGCCTCGACATCGGGCATCCGCCGATCGTCGGCGTCAATGGCAACAGCGGCAATCCGCACTACGAGCCGCGTGCGGACACCGCCGCCCCCATTGAGCCGGGAGCTTGGATCCTCATCGACCTGTGGGCGCGCCATCCCGGCGAGCAGCACGTGTTTGGCGACATAACTTGGGTAGCCTTTGCCGGCCCGCGCGTGCCAGCGGCCCACGCCGAGGTCTTTGCCGCAGTGCGCGAAGCGCGCGATCAGGTGCTGGAACGGCTCGACGCCGCGTGGCACGCTGGCGAAGTGCTGCAGGGCTGGCAGCTCGACCAAGTGGCGCGCCAAACCATGACAAAGCACGGTTTGGGCGAGCAATTCGTCCACCGCACGGGGCACAGCCTCGGCCCAGGTCCGAGCATCCACGCGCTAGGCGTAAACCTCGACGACTTGGAAACCCACGATGCGCGGTCGATTCTACCGGGCACGGGCTTTTCCGTCGAGCCGGGCGCGTACCTGCCGCAGTTCGGCGTGCGACTCGAAGTCAATGTGTACGTGGATCCAGAGAGCGGCCCGGAAGTTACGACCCCCATCCAAAACGAAGTCGTCCTCTTGCTTTGAGCCTTGGAATCGTCCTCGTCAGCGGTGGGCTCGACTCCTGCGTCACCGCCGCCCTTGCCGCTTGTCGCGGCCCACTGGCCTTTCTCCACTTGCGCTATCGCCAGCGCACCGAAGGCCGCGAATTCGCGGCGTTTTCCGCCCTCGCGGACCACTTTCAGGTAGAGACCCGCCTCGTGGTAGACGTCGATTACATGCGCCAGATCGGCGGCTCCAGCTTGGTCGATGCGACCCAGCTCATCCCCGAAAACGACGCCGCAGCCGGCCTACCCACCACCTACGTTCCCTTCCGCAATGCCAACTTGCTCGGCGTGGCCGTGGCTTGGGCCGAGGTCATCGGCGCAACCGACATCTACATCGGTGCCCACGAAGCAGAGAGCCACTACCCGGACTGCCGACGAGAATTTTTCACCGCTTATGAGCGCATGGTCGCCGCGGGTACTGGCCCACAAACCCAAGTGCGCATCCAGATCCCGCTCATAGACTGGGACAAAGCCGCCATCATCCGCTGCGGCCTAGCGCTTGCCGCCCCCCTGCACCTGACCTGGTCCTGCTATCAGCGCGAAGACCTCGCCTGTGGCCGCTGCACAAGTTGCCGCATGCGCTTGGCGGGCTTTCGCCGGGCCGGTGCCAGCGACCCCTTGCCCTACGCCTCTATTCCAAGGAGCTAACCCATGCTAATCGGCTACGTCAGCGACGAACGCTACATCGCCCTACACGACGTGCAGTTCGAACTCGCCAACGAAAACCTGCACCTCGAAACCCGCTCGCGGGCCACCGGCGAGGTCTTCGCCGACATTCCCCCCGGCCCCTACACCGTGACCTTGCAAAAAGACGGCTTCGGCCCCAAGCGCGGGCAGGTCAACATCCACCCCGACCGGCCGCACCACTTCCGCTTGCTCGCTCATCAGTTGCTCGGCTACGCCTGGCCCAAGTGGGTCCAAGCGGGCGAGCAATCCGAGTTCCGCGTCCACGCGCTCGAAGCCTACCGCCTCGATTTGTGGCGCTACGGCTGGCAAAAAGAGCACATCCGCCCGCTGGGCTGGTTCGACGAGCACGGGCCGCGCGCCACCATGCAGATCACTCCAGACGGCGACTACACGCAAACCGGGATCATGTGGAACAAGTTTGGTTACACTAGCCCCACCCACAAACAGTTCGTCACCGCGCCGGAGCGCTCTGGCCTCTACTACTTCCACGCCAAAGGCGAGTCCGGCGCGTTCTTCTCCTTTCCCTGGATCGTCGCCCCAGCCGCCCCCAGCGCGGACATCGCGGTGCTCGCCGCCAACATCAACTGGAACGCGTACAACAATTTTGGCGGGCGCTCCAACTACATCCACCCCGACTGCTTTCCGCCCACGCCGACGATCAATGCCCGCCTAGAGCTGAAGCGCTACACCGACCCCGATCACATCAACTTCGACGCCGAGGACTACGCCCCCCTCTCCTTCGACCGGCCCGAACCGATCAACCACGTTCCCGAGCACGCCCAGATCACCGACCCCATCGCGGGACGCTCCGCCTCTCACGTGGCCCCGGCCGAGTGGCGCTTCCTCGGCTGGCTAGAGCGCGAGGGGCTTTCCTACGACCTGTACGCCGAGACCCAATTGCACTTTGGCCAGCTCGACCTCGATCAGTACAAAGTCCTCATAATCACCACCCATCCCGAGTACTGGTCGCGCAAAATGTACTACGACCTCAAGGCGTGGGTGCGCGAGCGCGGCGGCAAACTCATGTACTTGGGAGGCAACGGCCTAAACTGCGAAGTGGAGCTACTCGACGAGCAGACGATGAAGGTCAAAAACGGCGACATGCGCGTCCAGCAGGCCGAGGGCTACGAGAGCCGCTTTCACCAGTACCACGAGTCCGAGGCCAACCTGCTCGGCGTGGTCTGTACCCTTGCGGGCATTATGACGTCCGCGCCGTATCAAGTCCTCGCCGCCGACCACTGGATTTTCGCCAACACGGGCGTCAAAAACGGCGATGCCTTTGGCGCGGCCAGCCTGCACGAGCGGGTCCCCGGCGGCGCCTCCGGCCACGAGACCGACAAGACCTCGCCCTTTTCGCCCCCCGGCACCGAAATCATCGCCCGCGGCCTCAACCCGGACCGCGGCGGCGCGGAAATCGTCCACTACGAGACGGCGAGCGGCGGTGCGGTTTTTTCCGTCGGCTCCATCACCTATCCCGCCTCGATTCTCGTGGACGAGACCGTCTCGCGCATTACCGCCAACGTCATCGAGCGCTTTGTCGCAGCATAGCTAAAGCACCCGTTTGGCCTTATTCTAATTGCCTTAACCACCCGTAATGATTTAACCACCCGTAGGGGCGACCGGCCGGTCGCCCCTACAGTACAGGAATCCCAATGAAGACCAGCAACACCGACCTGAACTGGATCGCGAATTACATTTGGGGCATCGCCGACGACGTCCTGCGCGACCTGTACGTGCGCGGCAAGTACCGCGACGTGATCCTGCCGATGACCGTGCTGCGCCGACTCGATGCGGTGCTGGAGGACAGCAAGCAGGCGGTCCTCGACATGAAGACCACCCTCGACGACGCCGGCATCATCGAACAGGATGCGACCCTGCGGCAGATCGCGGGACAAGCCTTCTACAATACCTCCAAGTTCACTCTGCGCGACCTGCGCGCCCGCGCCAATCGCCAGCAGCTCGAAGCCGACTTCCGGGCTTGGCTCGACGGGTTCTCGCCCAACGTCCAGGACATCCTCGAAAACTTCGAGTTCCGCAACCAGATTTCGCGACTGTCCCGCGCCGACGCCTTGGGCACGCTGATCGAGAAACTGACCTCGCCCGACATCAACCTGAGCCCGGCCCCGGTGCGCAACGCCGACGGCACGGTCAGGCACCCCGGCCTCGACAACCACGGCATGGGCACGATTTTCGAGGAACTGATCCGGCGCTTCAACGAGGATAACAACGAGGAGGCGGGCGAACACTGGACCCCGCGCGACGCCGTGACCCTGATGGCGAAGCTGGTCTTCCTGCCCGTCGCCGACCAGATCAAGTCCGGCACCTACCTGATTTACGACGGGGCCTGCGGCACCGGCGGCATGCTGACCGTGGCCGAGGACGTGCTTCAGCAGCTCGCCACCGAACGCGGCAAGGAAGTTTCCACCCACCTCTACGGCCAGGAGATCAATGCCGAGACCTACGCCATCTGCAAGGCCGACCTGCTGCTGAAGGGTGAAGGGGACGCCGCTGACAATATCGTAGGCGGCCCGGAGCACTCCACCCTGGCCAACGACGCCTTCCCATCCCGCGAGTTCGACTTCATGCTCTCCAATCCGCCCTACGGCAAGAGTTGGAAGACCGATTTGGAGCGCATGGGCGGCAAGAGCGACATGCGCGACCCGCGCTTCGTGATCGAGCACGCCGACGATCCCGAGTATTCCCTGGTCACCCGTTCCAGCGACGGCCAGATGCTCTTTCTCGCCAACAAGCTCTCCAAGATGAAGCAGGGCGGCAGCCGCATCGCCGAGGTACACAACGGCAGTTCCCTATTTACCGGCGACGCCGGGCAGGGCGAGAGCAACATCCGCCGCTGGATCATTGAGAACGACTGGCTGGAGGCGATCGTCGCCCTGCCGCTCAACATGTTCTACAACACCGGCATCGCCACCTACGTCTGGGTGCTCACCAACCGCAAGCCGGAGCATCGCCAAGGTAAGGTGCAGTTGATCGACGCCACTGAGTGGTATCAGCCGCTGCGCAAAAACTTGGGCAAGAAAAACTGCGAGCTCGGCGAGGAGGACATCCAGCGCATCTGCGACACCTTCCTCGCCTTTGAGGAGAGCGAGCAGAGCAAGATCTTCGACAATGCCGCCCTCGGCTACTATAAGGTGACGGTCGAACGGCCGCTGCGACTTGAAGGGGCTGACCCCAACTGCGCCTACAAGGCCGCCGAGATCAAGAAGCTGAAGGAGAGTTGCGAGCGCAGCGAAACCGCGCCGCCGGTCATCAAGAAGATCCACAAGCGAGGCACAGAGGCCGACCCGCTGCGCGGCCGGTTCGATGCCACCGTCAACGGCAAGCCCGTCGTGGTGGAATACGAACCGGACACCGACCTGCGCGACACCGAGCAGATTCCGCTGCAAGAGGAAGGTGGCATCGAAGCGTTCCTGCGGCGGGAGGTTCTGCCCTATGCCGCTGACGCCTGGTATCAACCAGACAGCGTGAGGATCGGCTACGAGATCAGCTTTACCCGATATTTCTACAAGCCCCAGCCGATGCGAACGCTGGCGGAGATTCGGGCTGACATCCGAGCGTTGGAAAAGGAGACCGAGGGGTTGTTGGACGAGATTTTGAGGGCATAGTGAACGCCTCCTACGATCCGGAGAAACATCACCGTCGGTCGATCCGATTGCACAACTACGACTATTCACGAGCAGGCGCATACTTTATCACCGTCTGCACATACGGGCGGGAATTACTGTTTGGCGAAGCGATTGATGATGAGGTGGAACTGAACGAATTGGGCCGGATAGCCGCAGAGGAATGGTTAAAATCTGCACGGATCCGCATCGAGATCGAACTAGACGCCTGGGTTGTAATGCCCAATCATGTTCATGGTATCGTCATTATTACCGACGACCGCTGTAGGGGCGACCGGCCGGTCGCCCCTAGCGGGCCACGACCTAGGTCTCTCGGCGCGATGATGGCCGGATTCAAATCTGCCGCAACCAAACGCATCAACACAATGCGTGGCACGACCGGTGCATCGGTCTGGCAGCGCAATTACTACGAACACGTTATCCGGAACGAATCCGCGCTGGATCAGATTCGGCAATACATCGCGGATAACCCGGCCAGATGGTCGGAAGACCCAGAGAATCCTGCCGTTAGGGACGGCTAGGATCCATTCGGCGTAGGGGCGACCGAACAAGACATAAAACGAACGGTGTCCCCATTCGGCGTAGGGGCGACCGGCCGGTCGCCCCTACATTGGTGAATATGATGATGACCTCAGATCTCAAACCCTATCCTGCCTATAAGGACTCCGGCGTAGAATGGCTGGGGGAGGTGCCGGAGCACTGGGAACTCCCTCGACTCGGGGCTCTCCTACAGGAGCGTGGTGAGGTGAACAGCAATCGGCATGTCGATAAAGTTCTCTCGGTACTGCGAGACCGAGGCGTTATTCCCTATTCTGAGAAGGGCAACATTGGCAATAAGATGTCAGAGGACATCACCAGATACAAAGTCGTGAGGCCTGATGACATCGTAGTGAACTGCATGAATGTCATTATCGGGTCCGTCGGACTATCACGTTACACGGGATGCCTCAGTCCAGTGTATTACGTGCTTACAAGGCGGTCGGATGATGATGATCCTCGATATCTGAACGCCTGCTTTCAGACGAAGCCGTTTCAGGAGAGTCTTGTTCGTATCGGCAACGGTATTTTGTCTCACCGCATGCGGATTCCAATGGAGCTTTTGAAATGTGAGCCCTTCCCAAAACCGCCCACCGAGGAACAAACCGCCATCGTCCGCTTCCTCGACCACGCCGACCGGCGCATCCAGCGCTACATCCGCGCCAAGCAGAAGCTGATTGCGCTGCTGGAGGAGCAGAAGCAGGCCATCATCCATAGCGCCGTCACCCGCGGCCTCGACCCCAACGTCCGCCTCAAGCCTTCGGGTGTAGAAGGACTCGGCGATGTGCCAGCACATTGGGAGGTGGTCGCGCTAGGATATTTAGCGACAAAGTTTGGTAGCGGTGTTACTCCCCGTGGTGGGGCAACTGTATATCAAGAGGCTGGAATTCCATTCCTCCGAAGTCAGAACATCCATTTTGACGGACTCCACCTCGAAGGCGTTGCGCGAATAACACCAAGGCTTCATCAATCGCTTTCAAATACGCATGTGAAACCCGGTGATGTTCTGCTGAATATAACTGGAGCTTCTATCGGACGCGTCTGCTTTGTGCCCGATCACTTTTCAGAGGGTAACGTGAGTCAGCATGTTTGCATCATTAGACCTAAGAAGAATCGTCTGCTCTCTGGCTTCTTGGCTTCATTCTTATCTACTGCCTTCATGCAACGCGAGATACG
Source organism: Candidatus Latescibacterota bacterium (assembly GCA_965261395.1). Lineage (GTDB taxonomy): Bacteria > Latescibacterota > UBA2968 > UBA8231 > UBA8231. The sequence continues at coordinate 6,008,121 of OZ253462.1, read as the reverse complement.
CTTTGAACAAAATGGGGCATCCCGTGAAGGACTGACATTGCACTCAATTCGCAACTTTAAGATTGTTTTGCCTACTATCTCAGAACAGCAACATATTCTCGCTGAAATTCGAGCACATACCGAACGACTCGCCGCCGCTGTTACCGCTACTCGCCGCCAGATCGCCCTCCTCCAGGAATACCACACCCGCCTCATCGCCGATGTCGTCACCGGCAAGCTCGATGTGCGCGAGGCGGCGGCTGAATTACCAGAAGTGGATCCGCTTGCGGAAGACGACTTGGACGGTACAATCCATGATGGGGAGAATTCAAATCTCGGCGAACTCAAAGTCGCCGAGGAGGTGACCGTATGACGGACTGGAGCACCTGCCCAGCAGTGGAACGAAACCCCAAGAAGATCAGCGGAGCTTGGGCCTCTAGGAAAGTCCCGATCTGAATACGGAAGAGATAGCGTGACCACCACCGACACCTCTGAACGCGGCCCCAAACGCCTCATCTGCACGGCGCAGGTTCAAGTGCTCAAACAAGCCGGCTTGAAAGAGAACTACAAGGAGGGTGAAGATGGCACAGACTGAGTATCTGGTCATTGTAGAGAAATACGGCCTCGGAGCGTATGGAGCCTATGTACCGGAGCTTCCGGGCATCGGGGTTGCCGGGGAGACCGAGGATGAGGTGCATGACCTGGTCGCCGACGCGATCAGGCTGTATCTCGATGAGCTTGAGCGGGATGGTGATCTGGCGGCGGATTCGGTTGTGGTGAACCACTACACAGTTACGATTTGACGCTAGGTGCCTAGCGGACGCCGAAGAATCGGCAGAAGAGTACACATGTGTTGCCCATAGGCCAATGAGCATCTATATTGTGCTACACAGAAACTGTGAGGCTGCGACTATGAAAAACATCACTGTATCCATCGACGAACAGACCCACCGGCTCGCCCGCATCCGGGCGGCGGAGTTGGACACCTCGGTATCGGCCCTCGTGCGAGACTACCTGAGACATCTGGCGGCGGAGCCGGATGCGGGGGGCGAAGCCAGTGCCGGGTCTAGCGAAACCATCTATCAGCGTCGGTGCAGGCTGCTGCGGGAAGTACTCGCGGACTTCGATAGTCAGGGTATTGGGTTGCGGATGTCCGACAACCTGCCCAGAGAGGCGTTGTACGACCGCGTCGCGGCAAGGGCCGAGGCTGTCGCCGAGCGCGAGCGGCAGCGCAGCATCTCCGAAGCACTCAAAACCTCGCCATGCGATTCGTAGATACCAATGTCCTGCTGTACGCTGTCAGCGAGGTCCCGGAGGAGGCCGACAAGCGGGCGCGGGCGCTGGAAGTCCTGACAGAACCCGACCTCGCCGCGTCCGTTCAGGTGCTGCAGGAGTTCTATCACCAAGCCACCCGGCCGACACGGATCCGCAGTCTTTCTGGCAATAGAGCATTGCAATTCCTAGAGCCGATTCTGCTGTTCCGGATTCAGACCATGACGATGGACGTTTTTCTCGAGGCCGTGGCCATCAGCCGACGCTTTCGGCTGTCTTATTGGGACGGCGCGATCCTTGCCGCAGCCCGGACCCTCGGCTGCGACGTGATCTATTCTGAGGACCTCAGTTCGGAACAGGACTACGATGGCCTCCGGGTCATAAACCCGTTCACGGACCGGTAGTCTTCACAGTGCCCACCGATACCACCGAACGCGGCCTCGAACGCCTCATCTGCACGGCCTTAGCCGGCCATCCTTGCGACCCACCTCCAGGTCCCACCGTGGGCGAGCCACCTGCCCGCTACGGCGGAGTCGGTTGGGCCGGCGGCAACTTCCACGACTACGACCGCGAATACTGCGTCGATCTGGCCCAGCTTTCCGCCTTCCTACACGCCACCCAACCCGAGGTTGCGGAGGCCGTTGGCATAGCATCCACCCATGTAGGGGCGACCGGCCGGTCGCCCCTACCGGGCCAGGCCAGCCCCACGCGCCGCCGGTTCCTTGCCCGCCTCCAGGGCGAAATCAGCAAGCGCGGCACCATCGACGTGCTGCGCCACGGCATCAAGCACGAAGCGCACAACCTAGACCTATTCTACGGCACGCCTTCGGCCGACAACCCAGAAGCGCAGGAGCGCTTCAAACAGAACCGCTTCACAGTCACCCGCCAGCTTCGCTACAGCCGCGACGAAACCCAGCGAGCGCTCGACATCGGCCTGTTCATCAACGGCCTGCCAGTCTTCACCTTTGAGCTAAAGAACAGCCTCACCAAGCAGACGGTGGCCGACGCCGTCCAGCAGTATCAGCGCGACCGCAACCCGCGCGAGAAACTGTTTGAGTTCGGCCGCTGCGTCGCCCACTTCGCACTGGACGAAAGCGAGATCCGCTTCTGCACCCACCTCAGCGGCAAGGCCTCCTGGTTCCTCCCCTTCAACCGAGGCTGGAACGACGGTGCCGGCAACCCACCCAATCCCAACGGGCTAGCGATCGACTACCTGTGGCGGGAAGTGCTCCCCCGGGAGAGCCTGACCAACATCCTAGAGAACTACGCCCAAGTGGTAGAGGCGAAGGACGAGAAGACGGGCAAGAAGAAGCAGACCCAGATCTGGCCGCGCTATCATCAACTCGACGTGGTGCGCCACCTGCTGGCCGACGCACGTGCCCACGGCGTAGGCCGTCGCTACCTGATCCAACACTCGGCCGGCAGCGGCAAGAGCAACTCCATCGCCTGGCTGGCCCACCAACTAATCGGGCTGGAGAAGGACGGCGGTCCGGTCTTCGACTCAATCCTCGTCGTCACCGACCGCCTCATCCTCGACCGGCAGATCCGCGACACGATCAAACAGTATTCCCAAGTGTCGGCGACCGTGGGACACGCCGACCGCTCGGGCGACCTGCGCCGGTTCATCGAGAGCGGCAAGAAGATCATCATCTCGACGATCCAGAAATTCCCCTTCATCCTCGACGAAATCGGCAACGAGCAACGCAGACGCAGCTTCGCCATCATCATCGACGAGGCCCACTCCAGCCAGGGCGGCCGCACCGGTGCGGCCATGGCGCAGGCGCTCTCCGAGGCAGGTGCAGAGGAGGAGGAAGAAACCTTCGAGGACCGGATCAATCGCCTGATGGAGTCGCGCAAGCTGCTCCCCAACGCCAGCTACTTCGCCTTCACCGCCACCCCCAAGAACAAGACGCTGGAAATCTTCGGTGCCCCAGCCCCACAGCCCGATGGCACGGTCAGGCACCACGCCTTCCACAGCTACACCATGAAGCAGGCGATCCAAGAGGGGTTCATCCTCGACGTGCTCGCCCACTACATGCCAGTGCAGAGCTATTACAAACTCGCCAAAACAGTGGAGCAGGACCCAGAGTTCGACGTCAAGAAGGCCCAGAAGAAGCTGCGCCGCTTCGTCGAGGGGAGCGATCACGCGATTGAACTCAAGGCCCAGATCATGGTCGATCACTTCCACGACCAAGTGCTGGCGCAGAACAGGATCGGCGGCGCAGCGCGGGCAATGGTGGTCACCAACGGCATCGAGCGGGCGATCCAGTACTACCACGCAATCAGCGACTACCTGCAGCAGCGCAAGAGCCGCTACCGGGCTATCGTCGCCTTCTCCGGCGAGCACGAGTTCGGCGGCGAGAAGGTCACCGAAGCCTCGCTGAACGGCTTTTCCTCCACCCAGATCGCCGGGCAGTTCCAAGAAGACCCCTACCGCTTCCTAGTCTGCGCCGACAAGTTCCAGACCGGGTACGACGAACCACTGCTGCATACGATGTACGTGGACAAGACGCTGTCCGACATCAAGGCGGTGCAGACCCTCTCCCGCCTCAACCGAGCGCATCCCAAGAAACACGACGTGTTCGTGCTCGATTTCTTCAACGACGCCGACACCATCCGCGCCGCCTTCGCCGATTACTACCGCGCGACCATCCTAGCCGACGAGACCGACCCCAATAAGCTGCACGACCTGCAGACGGACCTAGACCGCGCCCAAGTCTATTCCGACGAGCAGATCGACGACTTCGTCGAGCGCTACCTCGGCGGTGCCCAGCGCGACCAGCTCGACCCAATCCTCGACGCCTGCGTGGCGGCCTACAAGCGCGATCTGGACGAGGACGGCCAAGTGGAGTTCAAAGGCAACGCCAAGGGATTCGCGCGCACCTACGCCTTTCTGTCGTCCGTGCTTCCCTACAACGACGCCGGGTGGGAGAAGCGCTCGATCTTCCTGAACTTCCTGATCCCCAAGCTGCCAGCCCCCGAGGAAGAGGACCTGTCGAAGGGCATCCTCGACGCCATCGACCTCGACAGCTACCGGGTCGAGAAGCAAGCCATGCAGCAGATTCTGCTGCTGGACGAGGACGCCGAAGTCGAGCCGGTGCCGACCAGCGGCGGAGGGCACGTGCCGGAACCAGAGCTGGACCGGCTGTCGAATATTCTCAGGACGTTCAACGATCTGTTCGGCGACATCGACTGGGAGGATGCCGACCGCGTGGGGGAACTCATCACCAAGACCATCCCGTCCCGGGTGGCCGCGGACGCTGCCTTCAAGAATGCGCGGCAGAACTCGGACGCCGCCAACTCCCGCATCGAGCACGACAAGGCGCTGCTGCGGGTCATGACGAACGTCATGAAGGACGACACCGAACTCTTCAAGCAGTTCATGGACAACGAGGGTTTCAAGCGCTGGATGACCGACAGGGTGTTCGAGTTGGCCTGCGAGCAGGCAAGTGCGCCTTGAGCGGCGGCGCGGTTTTTTCCGTCGGCTCCGTTGCGTATCCAGCCTCGATTCTCGTGGACGAGGTCGTCTCGCGCATTACCGCGAACGTCATCGAGCGCTTTGTCGCAGCATAGCCAAAGCACCCGTTTAGCCTTATCTTTAAGTGCTTTAGGCTGTTAGGAGACGAAATTTCATGGCTACCGAGCCGAGCAAAGACCTAGTGGTTTTTGCCAATCCCCATCCGGACCGCGACTACACAATCGAGCTAGCGTGTCCGGAATTTACTTCGATATGTCCCGTAACCGGACAACCGGATTTTGGCACCATTCACATCTGCTACGTACCCGACCAACAGTGCATTGAGCTAAAATCACTCAAGCTCTACCTGTGGTCCTTTCGCCAAGAAGGCGCTTACTACGAAGCGGTCACCAACACCATTCTCGACGATTTGGTGGCCGCCTGCGCACCGAGGCGCATGACCGTGGTGGGAGAATTTAATGTGCGCGGTGGCATCTCCGCCGTCGTGACGGCCGAATTTGCCTCGCAGCCCTAACGCCCGGAGACATATCAATTTATCGAATGGAGACAACAATGGAAGAAGTACGCCAAGACGCCGCTGAGACGACAGCGGAAGAAGGATCGGAGGAAAACGGCGGCCGGCAGGACCGGACTTGGTTTCCCTACATCACCAAGGTGCAATTCGAGCGGTTTCTCGCGCGGCTGGAGACCAAAATTCCCGACCAAGTGGACCGCGACTACGTGCGGCCTATTATTCGCACCCCGTCGATGATTCACCGCTTTTTGCGCGGCATCGAATCCATGCACCTGACCGACCGCGACCAAAAGCCCACGGACCTGCTCTTGCGGCTAATCCCCAAGGAGACGCGCAGATTTGCGGTCGCCGACGTGGTCCGCGACCTCTACAAGGAGTTGCTGCCGGATTGGGAAAAGAACAACGGCAACATGAGCGACGACGAGATTGTCGATTACTTCCGCAGCCGCACCGGCATGGGGCTCGATTCGGCCAACAAGATGAAGATGTTTTTCAAATACCTCATCGCCGAAGCCGACTTCGGCGACCCCTCCGAACCGCAAGAGGAAGTGACGGCCACTGAACCCGCGCCCCAAGACGAACGCTCCGAAACTCCCGAACCCGCGCCCGAACCCGCGCCCCAAGAGGATCGCAGCACCCGGGAACCCGCCCCCAGGGAGCGTTCCGGGCGCGAGGGACGCGCCAAGCGCGCCACCAGTTCCGAGCGACAAGAACGCCAGGAGCGTCAAGAGCGGCCGGAACGCCAAGAGCGCCAGCAGGAGCGCCCCCAGCAGGAGCGTCCCCAGCAGGAGCGCCCCCTGACCGAGACGCAGCGAGCCTATCTAGAGACCCTCCAGTCCACGGTCCAGATCAAAATCGACGGCGACTGGGACGAAGACATGATCCGCCTCGTCTTCGACCGCCTAGAGCGACTCTTCGATCGCTTGCGGCGCGCCTGATCCCAAACAGAACTGTTTGCGCCTACGAGGCCGTGGAGATTGGCCCTCGTAGGCGCGAACGGTGAGACATCTTTATGAACAACTACCGCATTGCGATTATTGGCCTCGGCGGCATGGGTGGGCATCATGCGGAGGCGGTGCAGTTAGAGGCCAACTGCGAATTGGTCGCCGGAGCGGAAATCGACCCGCAACGGGCGGCGGCATGGGGCGAGCGCTTTGGCATCAAAGCCCTCTATGACGACTACGAGAAGATGCTCGATGAGCAACAACCCGACCTTGTTATCGTCCCAACGCAAGCACCAATGCACCACCAGCCGACGATTGCGGCGGCCAAGCGCGGCATCCACGTCTTCTGTGAAAAGCCGATTGCCCTGAATCTCATCGAAGCCGACGAAATGGTTGCAACTTGCGACCAGCACCGCGTCAAGTTTGCCATTAACCACATCAAACGCGCGAGTCCGTACAATCGCCATGCTCTCTCGCTGATCGACCAAGGCGCAATCGGCCAAGTGGTATTGCTGCAGGCAACGGACAAAGGGGGCCGGAAGGTAGGCAATTCGCTGATGGAGATGGGCACCCATCTCTACGATTGGGTGCGTCTCTTCGGCGGCGATGTCGAGTGGACGCACGCGCACCTTGTGCAGATGGATGGACGCGAGTCAACCGTTGACGACATCAAACACACCCAAGAGGTACACCCGCACGACCGCGATGCGGGAATTGTGCTCGGCGAGCGTGGGCACGCTTCGTTTCGCTTTGCCAACGGCATCCATGCGGATGTGCAATTCCTCGCCCAGCCGCAGACCAACGACAACGGCTACGGCATCGACATTATCGGCACCGAAGGTCGCATCGCCGTGCGCGAGAGCGTGGGCACCGCGATGTTTATCCACAAAGGACAACACAAGACGCCGGCAGAGGCGTGGGAACCCGTGCATCTGCCAGCCGAAGACTTCGACGAGCGCGGCAATCCACGCGACAGGGGATCCATACGGTTGCTCTTGCAACGCCTCACGCTGCGCGACCTCATCGCAGCCATTGAGGAAGACCGGGATCCGTTTGCCAGCGGCAGGGACGGTCGGGATTGTCTTGAAATGATTCAGGCGACGTGGGAATCACATCGGCGCAAGGCACGGGTGTACATGCCGCTAACGCCGCGCGAACACCCGCTTGAGAGGTGGCGCAGAGAAGTGCGCGCCGATGTTGTCAATTGATGGTGCTGCGCTCCCCAGTGTCATGCTGAGCGCAGCGGAATCGCAGCTCTAGGGCACCCTACTCCTCAAAGCACGCCATCGCCGCGAACTTGTCCAGCCGCTGGGCCACTAGCGCCTCTGGAGTAAGTCGCTGGAGTTCGGCTAGGGCATCTTGCACGTGGCGTTTGAGCGCGGCGACGGTGGCATCCCAGTCGTGGTGTGCACCGCCCAACGGCTCGGGCACGATGCGGTCGATGATCCCCTGCTGCTTCAGGTCTTTAGCCGTGAGCTTGAGGGCTTCGGCCGCTTCCTCTCTGCGCTCGCGCACCTTGAACAAGATCGTCGAGCAGCTCTCCGGCACAATTACCGAATAACAGGCGTGCTCCAGCATCAGGATCCGGTCGCCGACCGTGATGCCAATGGCGCCGCCGCTGAAGGCCTGGCCGATGATGGCCACGACTATGGGCACTGGCAGATGCGACATTTCGTAGAGATTGCGGGCGATGGCCTCGGCTTGGCCCCGTTCCTCGGCCTCGATCCCAGGATAGGCACCCGAGGTATCGACTAGGGTCAAGACCGGCAATTTGAACTTGGCCGCCATTTGCATCAGGCGTCGGGCCTTGCGATACCCTTCTGGATGCGGCATGCCGAAGTTGCGCTTTTGCCGCTCTTCGAGGTTGCGTCCACTCTGGATGCCGATGATCATGACCGACTCGTCATCCAGCCGCGCCGGGCCGCCGATGATCGAGGCGTCGTCGGCAAAGAGGCGGTCGCCATGTAGCTCGGTGAAGTCGGAGAGCATCCGCTCGACGTAATCGAGCGCGTAGGGGCGGTGCGGGTGCCGCGAGATCTGCACCCGCTGCCAAGGGCTGAGATTGGCGTAGATCTCGCGGCGCTTCTTCGCGGCCTGCGCCTCGAGCTTGCGCACGCCCTCATCCAAATTCAAGCCATCGGTCTCGGCTTGTTCTTTTAGGTCGTCGATCTTCTTTTCTAGCTCGACGAGATCGCGTTCAAAATCGAGGTAAAATCCATTTTTATTCACGGGACAAGACCTCCTAGGTTAGCAATTACGAATTGAGAACTCGTAATTCCCTATTCACGCATTCACCCCAACTCACCCAGCGCTGCCTCAACTCGGTCCAGCGCCTTTTCAATCAGGTCCAGCGACGTGGCGTAGGAAAGTCGGATGTGCTCGTAGGTGCCAAACCCAGCGCCTGGCACACAGGCCACCTTGGCCTCTTCGAGCAAGTGCTCGCACAATGCCACAGAGTCGCGGACTTGGCGGCCGTAGTACGCGGCGACGTCGGGATAGGCGTAAAAGGCCCCCGACGGCAACGCGCATTCCACGCCCTCTATGGCATTGAGGCGCTCGACCATGTAGCGCCGCCGCGCATCAAAGGCCTGGCGCATTTCCTCAACCGACTCCTGCGGACCGTCGAGTGCCTCAACGGCCGCTTTCTGCGCCATCGACGAGGGATGCGACACTTCCTGGCTTTGCACCTTGTTCATGCCGGCGATGATCTCCTCGCTGGCACCCGTGTAGCCGATGCGCCAACCGGTCATCGCATAGGCCTTGGACACCCCGTTGACCACAATGCTAATTTCCTTGGCCTCCGGACTACAAGCTGCAATCGAGTGGTGCTCGGCTCCGTCGTAGATCAGCTTCTCGTAGATTTCGTCGCTGAGCACATAGACCCCGTGCTCAACGGCCACCGCTGCCAAGCTCTCCAACTCCTCGCGGGTGTACACCGCGCCGCTGGGGTTGGACGGCGAGCACAAAAAGAGCATCCGGGTGCGAGGCGTAATGGCGGCGCGGAACTCGTCCGCAGTGAGCTTGAGGCCGTTGGCAGCTTGGGTCTCGACAATCACCGGCTCGCCACCCACCAACCGAGGCTGCTCTCGGTAGGTCACCCAATAGGGCGTGGGAATAATGACTTCGTCGCCGGGGTTGACCAGTGCCGCCACCGCCAAAAAGAGCGAGTGCTTGGCACCATTGTTGACGATCACTTCGTCGGTTGTATAAACCAAGCCGTTGTCGCGCGCGAATTTACGGCAGATCGCTTCCTTGAGCTCGATGATCCCCGATCCCGGCGTGGTGTACTTAGTAAAACCCTCGGCAATGGCGCGGATGCCAGCGTCTTTGACGTTTTGCGGCGTATCGAAATCCGGCTCGCCCGCGGACAGGGAAACCACGTCGATGCCGGCGCGCTGCATGGCCGCGGCCCGCGCCGAAATCTGCATGGTGACCGATGGCTGGACGCGCTGTACATTGTGCGAAAGTGGCATAGTTCCTCAGGTGGTGTATTCGGCGTTCAGCCGCACGTACTCGTACGTCAGATCGCAGGTGAAAATTTCAGCCGTTGCCGCGCCCATCGACAAGTCGATGTCGATGGCCATTTCTTCCGCCTGCATGGCCGCGCTCAGTTTATCTTCGTCGAAATCGAGACCCGCACCATTGCCGTAGATGTTGGTGCCGCACAGCGAAACGCGCGCGGTCTCGGGATCAAAATCGACGCCGGCGTACCCCATCGCGCACAGAATCCGCCCCCAGTTGGGATCGTTGCCAAACGCTGCGGTCTTCACCAAGCTCGAATTAGCCACCGCGATGCCGACCTGTCTCGCCTCCGCTTCAGTGGCGGCCCCGCGCACCGCTATGGTGATCAGCTTGGACGACCCCTCGGCGTCGCGCGCGATCGCCTGGGCCATCTGCCGACACGCGTACTCAATGCCCTCGTAGAGACGCTCGATGTCGCGCTCGTCCAGCTTCTGGGCCGATTCGTCGCCATTGGCCATCAGGATCACCGTGTCGCTCGTGCTCATGTCGCCGTCAACCGTAATGCAGTTAAACGTGCGCTGGATGGCTTGCGACAATAGTTCCTGTAGTTGTCCGCTGGGCACGGCCGCGTCCGTGGTTACCACCGATAGCATCGTCGCCATGTTGGGGGCGATCATCGCGGCCCCTTTGGCCATCGCCCCGATCACGGCGCGGCCCGACGCCAGCTCGACCTCGACGGCGCAGCTCTTTGGCACGGTGTCCGTGGTCATGATCGCCTCAGCGGCCGCAGCGCCGCCTTCCTCGGACAACGCCGCGACGATCTGCGGGATGCCCGCCTCGATCTTGGCAATCGGCAGCGGCACGCCGATCAAGCCGGTGGAGCAGACCAGCACTTCTTCCGTTTGCAGGCCCAACTCGCTTGCCGTCAGGGCACACATCCGCTTGGCGTGATCCAAGCCGACATCGCCGTTGCAGACATTGGCGTTGCCGCTGTTGAGGATGACGGCCCGCGCCTTGCCGTCGGCGAGGTGCTCGCGGTCAATGGCAATCGGCGCGCCCTGCACCTTGTTGGTGGTGTACACTGCGGCGGCATTCGCCGGGCGCGTCGAATACACCAGCGCCAAATCCTTGGCACCCGATTCCTTGACACCAGTCTGGATGCCAGCCGCTCGGTACCCACTCGGCGCAGTGACCCCTCCGCCCTCGATAATTCTCATGGTTCTCAGTCCGTTCCCGTCGCGCCGACCGCTAGCTCGGATAGCGCGTCCTTCATCAATTTGTAGTGCAAACTATCGGCCAGTGCGATCCAACTCGCCTCAATCACATTCTCCGAAACCCCCACCGTACCCCATACATCCTTGCCATCCGAGGACTCGATCAACACCCGCACCTTGGCTGCGGTCCCGTCCCCGCTCGACAACACCCGCACCTTGTAGTCCTCCAAATGCACCTGCTTGAGCGCCGGGAACTCCTGCTCCAGCGCCTTGCGCAACGCTTGGTCGAGCGCGTTGACTGGGCCATCGCCGCCAGCGACTGTATGGTACTCCGCATCGCCGATAGCGACCTTGACAATGGCCTCGGCTTCTTCGGCGTGCGCCCCACTCTTGCGGTTGATGGTGCGGAAGTTGATCAGTGCGAATAAGTCCTCGTACGTGCCTTGGACCCGACGCGCCAGCAGTTCAAACGATCCTTCCGCCGCCTCGAACTGATAGCCCTCGTGCTCCAACTGCTTAACCTGCTCCAAGATCTGCCCCACCAGCGGATCCCTCTTCTCTATATCGGGCAAAAAGCGCCGCAGCTTGCTGACAATCGTCGCCCCACCCGCTTGGTCCGAGACCAAGAAGCGCCGCTCGTTGCCCGTGGCTACAGGATCAATGTGTTCGTAACAGCGCGGGTTCTTGATCATGGCGTCGATGTGTACGCCCCCCTTGTGGGCGAACGCGCTCTCGCCGACATATGGCTGGCGGTGGTCGTGATAGACGTTGGCGATCTCGCTCAGGAAGCGGGAGAAATCCATCAGTTCCGCGAGGTTGTCGCGACCCACCGTCTCGAAACCCATCTTCAATTCGAGATTGGGCAAAATCGAGCACAAGTTGGCGTTGCCACAGCGCTCGCCATAGCCGTTGAAGGTCCCTTGCACTTGCACCGCGCCCCGCTCCACAGCCACGAGGGTATTGGCCACGCCGACGCCAGCATCGTTGTGCGTGTGGATGCCAAAGGGCATGCCGATCTGAGCCTTGACCTCCTCGACGATCTGGGCCATCTCGCTGGTCAGAGTGCCGCCATTGGTATCGCAGAGCACCAAAATCCGCCCCCCACCGCGCTCGGCGGCCAATAGCGTCTCAATCGCGTAATCAGCGTCGGCCTTATAGCCGTCGAAAAAGTGCTCGGCGTCGTAGATCACTTCGCGACCGTGCGCGACCAGATAGGCGACTGAGTCCTCAATCAACCGCAGATTCTCTTCTAGGGTCGTCTTGAGCGCTTCGATGACGTGCAGGGTCCAGCTCTTGCCAAAGATGCAGACGCTGTCGGTCTCGGCCCTCAGAAGCGTATTCAGGGTCTCGTCTTCCTCCGGCGCGTTGGTCGCTCGCCGGGTGCTGCCAAAGGCGGTCACTTTCGCCCGTAACCCGAGTTTTTTGGCCTCTTGGAAAAAAGCCAGATCCTTGGGATTGGTGGGGTTCGGCCAGCCCCCTTCGATATAATCGACCCCGAGCGCATCGAGCCGCCGAGCGATCAGCAGCTTGTCCTCTAGCGAATAGGAAATGCCCTCGGCTTGGGCGCCGTCCCGCAGGGTGGAGTCATAGACTTCGATGAGCATGGTGTCGCTTCCTTCCATCGCCCTAGGCGTCGGCGACGGCCTGAGCCACTAGGTCGCCTACTTCCGCCGTGGAATATCCCATTCTTCCCGCTCCCATATCGTCGAGCTTGGTCAGCGTCGAGACGATAGCACCCTCCAAAATGTTGGCACCTTCGTGCTCGCCGAGCGTGTCGAGCATGAGCTGGCAAGCGCCGATGGCGGCCATAGGGTTGATGATATTCTGGCCGGTGTACTTGGGGGCCGAACCGCCGATCGGCTCGAACATCGACACGCCTTCGGGGTTGATATTGCCGCCGGCGGCAATGCCCATCCCGCCCTGGATCATCGCGCCCAAGTCCGTGATGATATCCCCGAACATGTTGTCGGTGACCACCACGTCGAACCACTCGGGGTTTTTGACCATCCACATGCAGATGGCATCGACGTGGGCGTAGTCGCGCTTGATGGCCGGATAGTCGGCCGCGCCGATTTCGTGGAACGCCCGCTCCCACAGATCAAAGGCATACGTCAGCACATTGGTCTTGCCGCACAGCGTCAAGGTGTTGTCCTTGTTGCGCCGCTGGGTGTACTCAAAAGCGTAGCGCAGACAGCGCTCGACGCCTTTGCGGGTGTTGATCGACTCCTGCACCGCGATTTCGTCAGGCGTGCCCTTTTTGAGGAAGCCGCCGGCACCCGCGTACAGTCCTTCGGTGTTTTCCCGCACCACCACGAAGTCGATCTCCTCCGGCCCCTTGTCCTTAATCGGCGTCGGCACATTGGGGTAGAGCTTGACCGGGCGGAGGTTGATGTACTGGTCCAATTCAAAGCGCAGCCTTAGTAGAATGCCCTTTTCGAGGATACCCGGCTTCACGTCGGGGTGGCCGATGGCCCCTAGGTAAATGGCATCGAACTGCCTAAAGTCGTCGGCTGCCGAGTCGGGCAAGACCTCGCCGGTGCGCAAGTAGCGCTCACCGCCAAAATCAAATTCTACGGTCTCGTATTTGAATCCCTGTTTGGCGGCCACCGCGTTGAGGGCCTTCAGCCCCTCGACCACGACTTCAGGCCCTGTTCCGTCTCCGGGTATTACGGCAATTTTGTGCAATTATTATCTCCCAAGTTAAGATTCATCCGTTGTGCAGTTGTACATATCTAGTCGGCAGTAGCAAAGGCGCGAGTATAGGGCAGGCGGGCGGCGGTCTGGCCGATCTGGTCGCCGGCGTCCAAAAGCTGGCCCAGCGAGTCCCAGCCCCCCTTGAGAAACTGCTCTCGCGGGCCGTCGGCAATATCGGCAGCAGCTTGGCCGTCGGCCCAGCGCACCTGCCGCGCTTCGAGGTCAATGGCCACCTCCTGCGCCGGATCGCTCTCGACCGCATCCATCAAAGTCTGCATGTCCTCAGCCGAAATTCGCACACAGGGCAGCCCCATGGCGATGCAGTTGCCAAAGAAAATCTCGGCAAAGGACTCGGCGATAAAGCCTTTGATACCCCAGCGCATCAGGGCCTGCGGCGCGTGTTCACGCGAGGACCCGCAACCAAAATTGGCATTGGCCAATAGGATCGACGCCCCCTGGAAGCGCGCCTGATCAAAGGGATGATCGCCAGCCGCGCGATCGTCCTCAAAGGCATGGCCCCCCAAATTCTCAAAGGTCACCGTCCGCAAAAAACGAGCCGGGATGATGCGGTCGGTATCAATATCAGCTCCGCGCACCACCACGCTGCGGCCAGTTATTGTCTTAATCACACTCGAATTTTCCATTGTGTCTCCTTAAATGCACCTACAATTGAACGGTCTCAGCTTCACAGCCCTTCATTCCTTGGCCCCTCTCATGGAATACTTGCCAATGCGCTAGGAAGCGGGTCGCCGTGTTCAATGCACGACTCTGCAATTTTGCGTACGAGACCTTGTGCAATCTCAGCGGCCTCGGTGACGCTACGTCCTTCCGCAACCAAGCCCGGGACATCAGGGCTCGTGGCGAGAAAGCCACCTTTTTCTAAGGGCTCAATACGGAGTCGGATTGCTGATTCGTTCATCACGTTTGTCTCCTTTTGCATCACGCGGCATACAACAATTGCTTCGTCTGCTCAATGTCGCGAGCGATATAGCGGTTCTTCACAGCTCCTAAAACGACCAGATCAACCTGCTTTCCTAGTATAGCTCTGAGGTCTTCCAGCAGGCCGAAGTAGGCATCGACTCGCGCATACGGTTCCATCGGGCCAAGTTCGACCAATAGATCCACGTCGCTCTGACCGGGGTGGAAATCATCGCGCAGAGCCGATCCAAAGGCATCCAACCGAGTTGCACCATGGCGTTTGCAGGCTTGCGCGATAGCGTCGAGCTTGCTTTCGAGCATCTCTGTCATCAGATACCTCCGTTGCAATCGGTCCGTTTTGACAATCCCCCGATACCCCTACCCCACCAATTCCCGCACATCCGCCACCTCGCCAGCCACCGCCGGACTCCTCAGCAAGTAGTTCAAGGCGGCCATTCACCGCAGCAGAGTGAGCTTGCGCGTGAGAACGCCCTCGGCGGTCACCAGTCGATACAGATAGGTGCCACTGGCCAGCGGACGGCCCTCGCGATTGCGACCATCCCAGTGGAGGCGATAGTGGCCGGCCTGCTGCGGCCCTTGGTTCAAGACCGCTACCCGCTGTCCGGTCAACGCAAACACCTCTAGGCGCGCTGCACCCGGTTCCAGCAGGAAATACGGAATGACGGTCTGGCTGTTGAACGGATTGGGCGCGTTTTGCTGCAATTGAGGACCATCGGGCAACGCCTCGGCCATCGCCACCGGTTTGGCACTCGCTGGTTCGACCTCAAAACGGACGATCTCGGTAAAGTTCGCCTGAAGCTTGTTCTGCGCCTTGTCCCACACCGTCATTTCAGCAAGTCCCCAGATACCGGGGACGCTGCCGACCGGCAAGATAATCGTCTGCTGATAGGTCTGATAAACCGTCGGATCCCCGGAGAAATAGACGAAATGGACTTTGTCAAAGGACGGACCATGATGTCTAAAAAAATGCTCTACGCCTTGGGGGTCGCGTAAAAGCATGTCCGTCGAGCTATATCCGCTAATATTATCTTTGACTCTAAAGTTAATATCGACCTGTGTTTCACCGTTTGGTGCTGCTGGATTGGTCGGCTCGGCCTCAATTGTAATTTGATTTATATCTAATACAGGCGGGGTAGTATCTGGATTTTTTGTCTGGATATTAATAGAGGCCGGCAACTCATCAATCCCCGAGTTGGTGAAATATACACTCCGAGAGTTTAACGCGATATCCTCCATCACGATATGGTTGAGTTTCCATATACCACTTGGGTAGTAATCCGGGATCACGAGTGCAACACTCGCTTCGCCGGTTTCTGGATCATAACCGGTTTCTGGATACCAATCTCCCCAGGCTTCCACACGACGAGAATAGGTTTCTAAGTCCCCATCGTTCAGCATCGCCAAGACCCTGTTTACACCATTCTCTTCAAAAAGCTGCCAACGAGCGGTCACAATTTGATACGGCCTTCCTCCTTTGGTCGCCTCCCGTGAAGAGAGTCGCATCGAGTTTTTGACATAAATCGGTGCTTCATCATCCGCGAGCGGATTGTCAATATACAATTTCCAACCAAAATCCGTTTGAGCTTCATGCCGCTCATTGCCCTGAGCATCTCGAAGGGTAATTTGGTCTGGGGCCCAGTACCCATTTGCCGCATACTTGGAAAGGGTATGATGTCCGCGCAAAATATGCCCCGCAGAGACGTGATTGCCATTGGGTCCAATCGGGCCCATCCCGATCTCAAAATAGGATCCTTTTTCACTGAAAACTCGGACCCAAGACGCTTGGGCCATATCAAAGTCGCTTTCTCTATGGAGTTCGATCTCTACCGTTATTCGCTTATCCTCCTCGGGCTCGCCATCGACCTGTATGTCCACCCGGATAATCCGCCCCGGATACACCACATCGGGATACAGGTTGTACACCTTAAACGTCAAGTCCTCACGGATCTGCGATAGATAGCGCGTACCGTGCATAATCCGATTTTGGATAAACTCGTACTTTGCCGGAGAGCGCGAGCGCAGCTTGTCGGGGTTGACGATGTAGAAACTGATGCTCTCCGCCATATCCTCATCCGGATTGTGCGCATGGGCATACGCCGAGACAAACTCAGTCTGCTTGGTGGTTGCCCAGTCATCCGCGTCGTCTGAGACGGCATAGCTAGCAAAGAGTTCATCAACACACCCCTGCTCAAGGATGGCAAATAGCGAGTTCGCCTCTTCGCAGGCCGAGTTTGAGTCTGCATTTTCAGAATCTTGATTTGCTCCCTCTGAGGTTCTATACCAGCCACCAAGTTCAATCCAATCCTCTTTGAGTTGTTCATCAAACAGATGCTCCCACAAAAAGTGCGCCTTTTCATGCAGAATCAGGCGATGGATGAACGCGGGGCCAGCCTCCTTGAAAGCGGATTCCATAAACTCGATGTAGCCCGACTTCGTCCACGCCACAGCACCTGCGGCTGGATAAAGGGGATGCGGCGTGCCATCCAAGCGGCGAACCAGATAGTTCAGCCCCGGCGTATGGCGCATACCTTGCGGAAACTCCTCCAGCATGGACGCCAGCGCCATCAGCTCTTCATTTTTGAAGGGCATAAACCGACCGGCGTCCTCGCCGGTTGTGTGCTTTGTCAGTTCGCGATAGTCTGGAACATTTAGACTGACGGCGTAGCGCTCTTGCAAGATACGTTCCAGCGCCAGTCTATCCGCACCGTTGTCCGTTACAAACCGAACCACCACCCGGTGGAGTCTTTTAGAGAAAAACCGGCCGCGCACGCCCTCAATTTCGGCCAAAAGGGGTTCGGCGTATGTAAACGCCTCCTGAGCAAGCGTGACGATGTGCTGACCGTCTCGAATTTCCACCGCAATGTCATTTTGTATGTGGCGGTCGCTCAACATCCACACCGAGGATGGCACGGTAGGCTCTTCGTCGTCCGGATAGTTCATGGCTTGAGGTATGGACTCAAACATGCGCAGCAAACTATAGGCGTGATTTGCGCTCCATTCAGTGCCAAGATGCACCGAATACTTCTCCATCAATTGCAAAGAGGCGCTATGCGACGCCACCTCGACCACGTCATCTAACAAGACCACTTGTACCGGCTCAATCAGGCTGGCGCTTTCGGCACCCTGCGGCGTTTCGTCTATTTCCCAATGGTAGGTATAAGCCTCGACTTGAGAAACAATCGCGAAAAAAGCAAGGACGGAAATCAGGGCAAAACGATGTAAAACGGCAGTCTGTGGCACTTGCGAAACCTCTTTAGAAGAGTGGCTTTGGCGTCCAGCGTGTTTCGAGGGCAAGACGCCCTCGATCCCAGACCAGAGGCTTGGAGCCGAGAGAGAGTTAGCGTTCCTGCAAAGTCGTCTGAGTATTCACATGTCTTGTAAAACGCACCAGTAACTATAGCCCCTACCCCACCAATTCCCGCACATCCGCCACCTCGCCAGCCACCGCCGCCGCGGCGACCATCGCCGGACTCATCAGCAGGGTGCGGCCGGTGGGACTGCCCTGCCGGCCCTTGAAATTGCGGTTGGACGACGAAGCACACAGCTCGCGCCCCTGGAGTTTGTCGGGGTTCATCGCCAAACACATAGAGCAGCCTGCTCCCCGCCACTGGAACCCCGCCTCCGCAAAGATCTCGTGCAGACCCTCGGCCTCGGCTGCGGCCCGCACCTGCTGCGACCCAGGCACCACAAGGGCGCGGACGCCGGGGGCCACCTTGCGCCCGCGAGCGACCCGAGCTGCCTCGCGCAGATCCGAAAGCCGGCCGTTGGTGCAGGAGCCGATAAACGCCACATCTACCTTGGTGCCGGCGATCTTCTGCCCCGGCTCAAAGTCCATGTACGCGAAGGCCTCCTGGACGGTGGAGCGGTCGGCGTCGGCAAAAGCGTCCAGCTCGGGCAGGGCCTGACCGATGCCGACCGATTGGCCCGGAGTAATGCCCCACGTCACAGTCGGGCCGATCTCGCGGCCGTCGATTTGCACTAGGTCGTCGTATTCGGCGTTGGCGTCCGAGGCCATGGACTCCCACCACTCGACCGCGGGATCAAAGTTGCGCGGCGCATGGAGCCGCCCGTTGAGATAGTCGTACGTCGTCTGGTCGGGATT
Organism: Candidatus Latescibacterota bacterium; assembly: GCA_965261395.1. GTDB lineage: Bacteria > Latescibacterota > UBA2968 > UBA8231 > UBA8231. The sequence continues at coordinate 5,989,523 of OZ253462.1, read as the reverse complement.
GACGTAGCCGACCCGGGCACCGCCCTCAATCGACATGTTGCACACCGTCATCCGCTCTTCGATGGACATGGCCTCAATGACTGAGCCGCCGTACTCATAGCCGTAGCCAACGCCGCCCTTGACTCCGAGTTGGCCGATGATGTGCAAGATGACGTCCTTGGCGAACACCCCCTCGCTCAGCGCGCCGCTGATCTCGATCCGCCGCACCTTGAGCGGGTCCATGGCCAAGCACTGGGTGGCCAGCACGTCGCGGACTTGGCTAGTGCCAATGCCAAAGGCCACCGCGCCAAAGGCTCCGTGCGTCGAAGTGTGGCTGTCGCCGCAGGCAATGGTCATGCCCGGCTGGGTCAGCCCTAGCTCTGGGCCGATGACATGCACCACCCCCTGACGCTGGTCGTCAATGTTGAACAGCGGGATCTCGAACTCGGCGGTATTCTGCTCGATCGCGTCTATCATCTCCTCGGCCAAGTCGTCGATAAAAGGCCGCTGCACCAAATCCGTGGGCACGATGTGATCGACGGTGGCAAAGGTGCGCTGCGGGAAGCGGACGGTAAGGCCGCGCTCCCGCAGCATCTGAAAGGCCTGGGGGCTGGTCACCTCGTGGACCAGATGCAGGCCAACGAACAACTGCGTCTGCCCAGAAGGCAGCTCGCGCACGGTATGCGCGTCCCAAACCTTGTGCAACAGGGTCTTACCCATCTCCAATCTCCTCTACACTATTCTTCCGTTTTCTTTTCGGCCTGACGGTTCAAATCGTCGACATTGATCAATTCGGGCGATAACTGCCCTCATTCACAAGCGTCTTCTGTGCCAAGCGGTTCAACGCGTCGATATAGGCCTTGGCGCTGGCCTCGATAACGTCGGTCGAAACGCCCCGGCCCCGCGCCTTTTCTCCATTTCTCGACAGATGGACCGTCACCTCGCCCAGTGCTTGGCTGCCGGAGGTGATGGCACGAATGGCATAGTAGTCTAGTTGGATATCGTTATCTTCTAGTGGATGGCTAGCGAGAGCTCGGTTAATAGCCTCATAAGTAGCGTCCACCGGCCCGTCGCCCTCAGCCGATCCCTCCATAGGCTCGCCACCGGCGATGACCAAACGCACCGTCGCCGCGGGCACGGTTCCGGTGCAGCTAACCGCGTGCAGATGCTTCAACTCGTAATAGGCTATCCCCTCGCCGGGGTCGTCGTGGAAGATCTCGATCAGATCCTCGTCGAAGATCTCCTTCTTCTTGTCGGCCAGTTCCAAGAACTTCTCATAGACCTTATCCAGCTTCGCCTGATCCAGCTCATAGCCCAAAACCTCCAACCGATGGCGCAGCGCAGCGCGTCCCGAGCGCGCCGTCAGCACGATCTCGGTAGCCTCCAGCCCCACATCTTTCGGATCCATGATCTCAAAGGTGTCGCGCTGCTTGAGCACCCCATCCTGGTGGATGCCCGAGCTGTGGGCAAAGGCATTGGCACCGACGATCGCCTTGTTGGGCTGGACTGCGATGCCCATCAAGCGACTGACCAGCCGGCTGGTGGGGATGATTTCCTCGGAGACTACTTCAGTATCAAAGCCGAAGTAGTCCTGGCGCGTCTTCAGCGCCATGACGATCTCCTCCAGCGAGGCATTGCCGGCCCGCTCGCCCAAACCGTTGATCGTGCATTCGGCTTGGCGTGCGCCGTTTTTGATCGCGGAGAGGGTATTGATTACCGCCATGCCCAGATCGTCGTGGCAGTGGACGCTGATGATGGCATCGTCGCTATTAGGCACTTGAGCGATGATCTGCGCGATCAGCGCCCCAAACTCTGCGGGCACGGAGTAACCGACCGTGTCGGGGATGTTGATCGTCGTCGCTCCGGCCGCAATCGTCGCCGCGACGACCTCGTTGAGGTAGTTAGGCTCGGTGCGGGCGGCGTCCATCGGCGAAAACTCGACATCGTCGCAGTACGACTTGGCCTGCTCCACCGCCGTCACTGCCATTTTCAGCACCTCTTCCCGGCCCTTGCGCAACTGGCCCGCGAGATGAATATCCGACGTGCCGATAAAGGTGTGGATCCGCGGCCGGGGCGCGTCTCGGAGTGCCTCGCCGGCCCGCTCAATGTCCTTGGGCATGGCGCGGGACAGTCCGCAGATTACCGGCCCTTCGATCTCCTGCCCAATGCGGCGCACGGCCTCAAAGTCCTCGTTGGAGGACACCGGGAAGCCGGCCTCAATAATATCGACTTGCAGCCGCGCCAACTGGTGGGCGACTTCCAGCTTTTCCCGCACCGTCAGCGAAGCACCGGGCGTCTGCTCAGCGTCCCGCAGCGTGGTGTCGAAAATAAATACGCGATTTGTATCAGCCATGATGTTTCTTTCCTAGGCTGGACGGATGAGGTAATACAAGCGGCAGATGGTCCCTTCCAGCCGTGCAGAGACCGCCTACCGATCTAAGGTCGGGGTCGGAACTCAACTCGCTAAGTAGGGGTTCCATCGCGCTCACCTCCTCTCAAGGTTTTCCTATTTGTCGTCCAGCCAGCTCATCATCGCGCGCAGCCGGGTGCCGACGGTCTCGATCAGGTGCTCGGAATCGCGGCGCTTGACCGCATTGTACACCGGGCGGCCCACTTGGTTTTCGGCCAGCCATTCCCGCGCAAAGTGGCCGTTCTGCACATCGGCGAGAATCTGCTTCATTTCCGCCCGCGTCTGGTCGGTTATCACCCGCCGCCCGCGCGTCAAGTCGCCAAACTCCGCGGTATCCGAAATCGACGAGCGCATGTTGGCGATTCCGCCCTCGTAGATCAGATCGACGATCAGCTTGACCTCGTGCAGGCACTCGAAATAAGCGACCTCGGGCTGGTAGCCGGCCTCGACGAGCGTGTCGAACCCAGCGCGGATCAGCTCGGTCAAACCGCCGCATAGCACCACCTGCTCGCCGAACAAATCGGTCTCCGTCTCCTCGCGGAAGGTCGTCTCAATAACTCCGGCCCGGCCGCAGCCAATCCCCTTGGCATAGGCCAAGCCAACCTCGTGCGCTCGGCCGGTGGCGTCTTGGTACACGGCCAACAGGCCCGGCACGCCACCTCCCTGCTGGTACACGCGGCGCACCAAGTGCCCTGGCCCTTTGGGCGCGACCATGAACACATCGACATCGGCCGGCGGTACCACCTGCCCAAAGTGGATGTTAAACCCGTGGGCAAAGGCGAGGGCATTGCCCGCTGCGAGATTGGGGCGGATATCGGCTTCGTACACGGCCTTCTGGACTTCATCGTTGATCAGGATCACCACGATATCGCCCCGCTTGCTGGCCTCGGCCACATCGGCCACCTCCAGCCCGGCGGCCTCGGCTTCAGCGCGCCGCTGGCTGCCTGCGCGCAGGCCCACCACCACCTTGACGCCGCTCTCGGCAAGGTTGAGCGAATGCGCGTGGCCCTGGCTGCCATAGCCGATGACGGTCACGGTCTTGTCCGAGAGCAGATCGAGATTGGCGTCGTTGTCGTAGTACATCTGCATGAAAATTCTCCTTCACTGAGGGCGTTGAGATTGTTTTATAGACATAGTTAGCTGACAGCCTATGCTGTGCAGCGGCTTCGTCCGTTAATTGGGCTGTTAAAGTGGAACGAGGGGCGAAGCCTACTTGACCGGTCGGTCAATAATAAGCAGTAGGTCGAGGAGGAGAAGTCGGAGGCGCGCCCACACTGGCGTCGGGCGGAAAATACGCGGGAACTGGAACGGCGCGCTCATTGTCATTAAACCTAAGTAATCCAAGCAGTTAGCTTTTAATACGATAAAAATTTCAATATATGGCGCACCAAGGGGAATGTCAAGCTGTATGGCGCAATCGCCCATCCTGCCCCAATTTACCTCTCGCATTGGACACCAACCGCGAAATATCCTGTGGCCGACACCTTTGAAATCCGCCTCGTCGCCGACGACACCGCTTGGGATACCTTCGTCCGCCAAGCCGTCGGCGGCACTGTATTTTCCACTAGCGCGTGGCTCCGCTGTGCGGCAGCGGCCAGCGGCGACCAGATCCACCGCCTCGGCTGCTATCGCAATGACCACCTCGTCGCTGGCATCAGCGGCCTAGCCCGTCGGCGCATGGGCCTCTACCGACTCGAAACTCCCGAGTTGACGCCCTATACCGGCCTGCTTCTCGCCCCGGTCCCCGGCAAAGGACCAGCCAAAGGTGAAGCAGCCCAACACCGCGCTTGCGCGCACCTGATGGACCATCTCGCCAAGCACTACGACCGCGTCTTCCTAACCCACGCACCGGCCATCGCCGACGTGCGTCCCTTCACTTGGCAGGGCTGGGACGCGCACCTGCGCTATACCTATCGGCTACCTCTCGGCGATAGCAACGCCCTGTGGGAACGGACCGAGCGCCGCACGCGCACCGCCATTCGCAAGGCCGAAAAACTTGGCTATCAACTGCGGCCCACCAGCGATGTCGTGCTCTTTCGGCAGCAGTACGAGGCCATCTACGCCAACCAAGCCGGCGGCCCCCCGGTCGCCGCGGCCACAGCCGAGCGCTTTGTCGCCGCGGCCTTGGGGGCTGGTCTGGCCCAGGCGTACGCAATCGCCTCCCCGGACGGGCCGGCCGCGGTCGTCGCCTTTGTCGAGGGTTTCGACACCACCTATGCCTGGGCCGCAGGAGCCGACCCCGCGTACAACCACACGGGCGCAATCTCGCTGTTGTATTGGCAGTACTGGGACACGGTCGCTCACAACTGCTTTGACTTCGTCGGCGCCAATATACCGAGCATCGCCTTTTTCAAGCGCGGCTTTGGCTGCGATTTAGTGCCGTACTACGCGGTTGTAGGCTACAAGAGCCGCTGGGTCAAACGCGTCTTCGGCCTCCGCCAAGCCCTGCGCAACTGACGGACCTCAATAGTGCAATTGAGTCACTGACTTGGATATTAAGGCAATGGCCACCGCCGACATGCCCACCAGACCCATGCCGCAGGCGTATCCAGCCAACAACACCGGCGCGTATTGCCGCCATTGCCGCTCCCCAAAGCGCGGCTCCAGCCAATAGCGAGCCAGCAGGGCACCGGCCATCTCCGGGATCAGCAAATGCGGCAGGCCCCCAAGGCCGCGCACAAACCCGTACACCAGCGAAATCGGCAAGCCCAACCACGACATAACCCCAAACGTCCCCCCGGCCAGCACAAAACTCCCCAAAATCCACCAGCCCTTAATCGCCTGGTCAAAAAGCGTCTCTCCGCCCAAAGTCGCCGAGTACCACAAGCACTGGCGCAGCGCGATGAGGTGCCAATACGTCTGCGCGTATTGGAAGGTCGGCGAGGGAATGGGCTCCATCTGCCAGACCAGCGACCAAAACACAAAGCCGCAAACCAAGCTCAGCGGTAGCAGCAACAGCTCGGCCTTGATAATCGACGAGAAGCGCGTCCCGGTCAGCTCCACTTCGCGGAAGAGCTGGGCGCGCCGGCCGTGGTCGGCGTATGGAATGGGCGCGAACCATATATCGATGCCTTTGTAGCCGCTCAAGATAAAAGCGCCTTCGCGCAGCAGCGGGAAGCTGACCAACTGACCCGTCAACCCGGCCATGCGCGCATTGACGTACGAAATCACCGGCGTCAGCACGAAGCCAAAGAGCAGCAAAAAGATCAGCGGGAACTCGTCGTCTAAGAGCAGCACGCAGAGCCAGATCATGGCCAGCGTCGATAGCGCATATCCGACAATCGCTATCCACAACGGAAAATCGCCCCGCCCAGCAGGCTTATCTTGCAACGGGCGGTGCCCACCCTGACGGCGCGCGGCCCGCACCGACAGCACGGCCTGTACCAAGCCAATCGCGCCCACGGCTGCCCCCGCGCCAATGTACACGCTCATCCACACGTCGATGTCGTTGGCGAAATTCGTCAGAATCGCGTCCATACCCGGCCGCCAGTGCGTCAGCACTCCAGCGTGATAGAGAATCGGGCTGCCCAAGGCGTGGACCATGGCCGCGGCAAACGTGCCAACGACGATCCAAAACGGCAGCACCATCCCCAACAGCACCAAGCCCAAGTCCGTGCCAATGCCCAAGGGCGCGGCCGGCAAAATGTCCTGCGTAGTCCTCGTCAGGTCGATCCAGGGGATGGGCAGCAGGACGATGGGATCGCTGGCGATCAACCCGGTCAGCGCGGGCAAGCCCACGTACACCGCGCCGAACAGCAAACCAATCCCCATGCCCACCGAGAAAACCCGCCAGCGCCAGCTATCGCGCCCTTCGTCGCCCTCGGCAAGGGCCGTTGCCCCCTGCGCAGCGACCGGTGCCAACGGGAAGGGCAAGCGCTCCACATCGGACGTGACCCGAAAGAGGATGTAGCCGAGCGTGAACCACTCGACCCGCGACAAAACCTGCGAGGCGACCAGCACGATCACCGGCGGAATCCACGCCCGATGCAAAAAGCTGCGCCCGGCTAGCGCGTCTGAACCGACCGGCGGCACGACCCATTCCGGGATGTGCTCGGCAATGCCAAAACCAGCCGCGGCCTGCGACTGCGCCAGGTACTGGTTCCACACTAGTTGCCCAAACGGCCCGCCGGCCAGCATGGTGCCGCCGATGACGCCAGCCAAACCGCCGGCAATGTAGTAGATCAGGTAAATCTCCTGGCGCGTCAGCGAAGAAAAGGAACGCCGCGCCAGCTCGGAAAACAGGATGATGGTCACCCACTCGGCGGCCGCGCCGAACGATGCACCGGCAATCAGGCCCATGTAAATGGCACCGGGCATCATGATAAAACCGACGAAAAACGCCCCAGCCACAGTGCGCGCAGTAAAGCCCTCGCGATAGCGCGTCGGGGGCTGCATCAAGTCGCGGTAGCTAGTCAGCTCATCGGTTCTCACGGCCGGTATCCTCCCCCCATTTCGCCCTGCCACAGCGCGACCGCAGCCCACAACAGCCGCATCGCGACCTCCCCACAAATCATCCCCAAGAAAAACGGCATAACCCGCCGGTAGGTTTGGGCACCGCCATAGCGCACCGCCAGCCACTTGCACAGCCAGCCGCACAACACCGATCCCCACACCAGCCAGCCAAACCCCGTGCCAAACACAAAGCCCATCGGATGTAAGGGCCAGCGGAGAAAGTGCTGGCGCATCAACGCCAAGAAATAGGTAAAACCCGCCCCGGCCGCGTGAAATCCCAAGCGCACCCAGTCCGTGCCCCCATCCACCGTGCCCGCGTCTTTGAACAAGTAGTTGTAGTAGCGGCCAATGCGCGCCTCAGACCGCGCACCGCCCTGTTCCTGCAAGGCGAACAGCCCATGCTCGTAGATCGTTTCCAGCGAAAACACATAGCCAGCCCCCAGTCCAACACCCAACCCCAAAGCCATCCCCCAAATCAAGCGGCGCGGCGACACCCCGTGCAGCTCGGCCAACTTCAGCCCCTCAAATTGCAGGGCGGGCCAGATCCCAATCATCGTAAAGCCAAACACCGCCAAAAAGCCAAAGCCCATGTAGGTCGCATCGTCAAAACGCCCGGTGCCGGTTCCCAAGACCACGAAGAACAGGTAGCCCACGATCTGCGGCATTCCCACAATGGGCAAGCCCCCGTCGATCCGCAGCCGCGCAAACGTCAACGCCAACAGCAACACCAGCAATAACGCCGCGATACCCATCAGTGGCGGCACCCCCAAAGCCGTAGTCCACGCCCACAGCACCAGCAGCCCGACCACCAGCCCCCACGTCGCCCGGCTGCGCCAAGAAAGCGCTGCCGCCAGAGCGCGCCGCGCCGACCACAGGCTGAACAGCCCCAAAAACAACAAGCCGCCGCGCGCCTGCGTCATAAAAAAAGGAAAGTGACCCGGCCAATCTAGCCACGGCGACCCATGCCCGGGGATGAAGTCGCCGCGATATTCGAGGCGTCCGAGAAAATGGGCCACCAGCAATTGCACGCGGGTGAGCAAATAGAAAAACCACGTGCTGAACGACACTTCCACCGGCGCGAGAAAAGCCGCACCCACCAACAAAGGGACAAAGTCGAAGTAGAACGGCGACTCAAAGGGCGCCATGGCTTTCCACGGATCGTCGAGGAGGAAATGAGCCATATCCAAACCCGTGACGATCTCCGGCACTTTCGGTGCGTAGTGGTGCAAGCCATTGATCCCCAACAACGCGCCCGGCACCAACGCACCCCACCAAAACAGCCGCTGTCCGAACAGATCTCCGGCAATGAGGGCGCGGGGTACTTCCAGCAATGGGAACCCCAACCGCTCGGTCTCCAGCCAGCGTTGCCGCAGCAGCCAGACCAAGCAGAAGCAGGTCAAAAAAAACGTGCCGAAAAACGCAGTCCACATCGCCAGCGGCCACAGCCACGCCCCCCAAGGCACGGCCGCGCCACCCTCAAACGCCCCGATGGCCGGGGCCTCATTCGGACCACCCGGGACCAGCCAGTCCGGAACAACTTTTAGGAAGCGGTAATAAGGGCCGGTCGGCTGGGCAAAACCCCCGTAAAAACCCGTCACCAAGCCCGGCAGAAACCGGTGCATCAGGCCGGAAGCGGTCGCCGACACCCCGATTACCAGCGCGGCGTAAAGCACCGCGCGATCCCCGGGGCCGAGCAAGCGACGCACTAAGGTAACGGCCGCCAAAGCCCCTAAGGGTATGGCGAGAAAGACCTGAGCCCCCGGCGCACTCCCGGCCCCGGCCAAGTGCGGGCCGTTGTACAGCAATTCGACGCGCTGGAGCAACCACCCGCTCGCAACCGTGATGCCGGTGATGAGCGCGGCTAAGCGCAGCGCGGCCATGCTCACGCCCGCTCCCACTGCGGCAACTGCTCGGCGTAGTAGCGGCGACTATCCGCTTCCAAGGTGCGCCAGATCAAGAACTGCTTGCGCACATCGTCCAAAAAGGTGCGCACCACGCGCTGCCACGTCGCCAGATCACCAGCTACCAACGCCAAGTCAACGTGGATATCGCAATAGTGCGGATCCGCCCCCGGCCCTATCTCCATCACGGTCTTTTGCACCACACCTTGGTCAAACGGCGCTAACCACACCTGCGCCGCCACGCGCACCCGCTCCCCCACCTGCTCCACCTGCAGGGCTTCGACGTAAAATCCCGCGCCGATCGACTGTTCCTGATTGGCCGCCCACGACTCCGCTTGGAACGCCGCCATGCCGAGGGCTTCGCGCCGCGCCAGCGAGAAGGGCAGTTGCACGTGCAAGTGCTCGCCCGCGACGACCGGCAGCTTCCAGCGCCGTTCAATCCCCGGCGTGCAAATCCGCCCGGCCATGCGCGCCGGATAGAGCGCCGACGCCACCACCAACAGCGCAATCGCGCCAACGGTGAGCACCGCCCCTAGCGACGAGTAGTTCAGCTCCAAGCCAGGCAAAAAGCCCCCTTGATTCAAAAGCTGCGCCGCGCCTTGGCCTAGCAAATACCCTGCAACCGTGCCGACCACCCCCAAAGCCACTGCTTCGGCCATGAACAGCCCGCTAACGTGGCCGGGGGCTAAGCCGACCGCGTTAAAGGTGCCGATTTCCTGCGTCCGCTCGTACACGGCCCCGAGCATGGTGTTGAACACGATCAACCCGGCGATCAGCAGCGGCACGATCAGCGATCCCCACCCCGACACTGACGCCACTCCAACCGAATTGACGAGCAAGCGCTGCCCTCCGAGGCCGGCGAACAGGTTCAAATCCAACGTCTCCGCTAGCTCTATCAGCGCACTGCGCGTTCCCTCCGTGGTCCCATCCAACCGGATCCCCACCGACGCCAGCCGCACCCCTTCCCAGCGCATTAACGCGGCAAACGGCAAGACCGGCGTCGCCGATGCGGGCAAATGGGCAAACGGCCGCAACTTCCCTCCCTGCTCGCGTCCTACTGCCGCTTCCGAGGGCTGTTGCGCCTCTGGATCCAACGGGGTCAGCGGCTCGCCATTCAGATCGAGCCGGTCCAGCGCGTCATCTGCGAGCAACCCAACGACCCGAAATACCTCCCCAAAAACCCGCACTTGCTCCTGCCCCAAGCCCTCGGCGCTTACCCCCAAAGAATCTGCCAACCCCACCGGCAACAGACAGGCATCCTCTTCCCCGGGCCGCAGCCACCGCCCGGCAACCACCTCCGGCCCGAGCAAATCCTCCTCTTGCGCCGCTAGCCCAACAAATCCCCACACCCCAACCGCTCGCTCCTCCGCGTCATCCCGCTCAACTCGATAGGACGATGCCAGCGATCCCACCGACAGCCACGCCCGAGGCGCAACCTGCTCGTCACCAAACCAATCGCGCAACAGGTCGTAGCCTTCCATCTCCATTGTCTGCCAGCCCGGCATCCGCACCAACGCCCCCTCGTATGCCGCGTCCGCGCCAATCGCAATCCAATTCGTGTGCAGCGCAGCGCGGATCGACGTGAAGGACAGCACGGAAAAGGTCAACAGCACCAGCGTCGCACAGGTCAGCCCCGTGCGCCACGGCCGCCGCCGCAAATGCGCCAACCCCACGGCGACCGACGTCAGCACCGCGCCCGACCGCTGCACCGCGATCTGGCCGCGCCTAGCGCCCAACGCCTGCAACTCCCGATTTAACCGCGACATCCCCAGGGCCGTGACCAAAATCCCCAGTGCCAAGATGACAAAACCGAGCAGAATGATCGCCGGTGAGATCGACAACTCAAAGGCCGGATGCACATAGCGCAGGGCGACAAAGCCAATGAGAAAGAGCGCGAAGTACCCCAATACCTGCCGCCGCAAATCGGCAAACCCAAACGCCAACCGCTCGGCAAAGTGGGCAAAGGGAATCAGCACGGCCAACAAAAAGAGCGCGCCCTGCACCACTCCTGCTTGCGTCCGTTCCACGTCCCGATAGGCTGCCGCAGCCAGCGCCCAAGCGCGCCGCGCCCGATCGATAAAGTCTTGGTGCCGGTGCTCGGCGCGCGCCGCTGCTGCTTCTTTGAGCAACCCGGCCGACCGCTCGTGAAAGGCCGTCAGCCGCTCATTGCGCACCCCGTGTCGCTCCAGTCGGTCAATCCGCTCGCCATTGAGCGTGTGCATATCAACAGCCACCCGATACACCGTCTCCACGATGCGCCCCTTCCCATCGACCGCATAGCCCACCCCGCCCGGAGCATCCTCCGTCCCATTGAGCAACAGCAAGCGTCGCCCCAACCCATAGCGGCCCGTCGCCATCACGGCCTTGAACCGCTGACTAGGCTGGGTAAAAATCACGGCGACCGGCTCCGTCCACGACCCCACCCGATTCTGATAGCTGAATAGCTCCATTTCCGGAGCCGTCAGCGGCAGGCAGGCCCCGTACACCACCGGCTCGGCTTCCAGCGCCGCGTCAATCGCTTGCACGCGCTCCAAGGTCAGCAAATTGCGTGGATCAAAAATCCCAAATAGCGTCGTCCCCCGCAGCGGTGCAGTGACGATCTGTATCTCATCCTCGGCGGCATCCATCTGCACCGTCAGCGCGCGCCCCGGCAACTTGCGCTCCCCATTGATCCCCCAGTCCGGCGCAGCCGTCACCGCCCCGGTCTCCGCATCGAGCCCATACGCCTCCAACCGCACCGGCTTCGTGTAAATGATACCCGACTCAACCCCGGGAATGGCAAACCGCCCCGAATCATCCGCCGCCGCCCAAAAATCCGGCCGCACCCCAGCCAATGTCGGCTGGCGCAGCCGCACCCGCACCAACGCCCCAGCCGTCGGCTGATCCGGCAGATAGCTGCGCGGCCCGTAGTGGACCACCTCCCCGCGAATGGTGCCAAACGCATCGTTGCCCCAAACCCACGGCTCCAAGTCCGGGTCGTCAATGAGCGCGGGCAGCACATCCCGCAGCAGCGCAACTTGACCAGCCAACCAGTCAAAGCGCACCGCCTCGGGGTCATCATCCGGCGAGTCAAAGCGAGCGCGGCTGTCGTTGACCGTGCAAAAGGCCAACGTCGGGCATCCGGCGAGGGCCGCTACCGCCGCATCCAACGGCACTGTCAGCCCCATCCCCCCCAAGCCTTGGCGGGCAAAGTCCTGCTTCAGGCCATTGACCAGCACCCGCTTGCCCCCCAACGCGGAATCCTCGTATGCCGTTACCAGCTTTAGCAAGCGATCGGTAATCGGCGGCGCGAGCAATGAGACGCGATACGGAGCTTTCGGCCTGAACGCTCCGAGCCGCGGGCTGTGCGACGACAGATCCAAGCCCACCAAAAAGCGCGTCTCCAGCGCGCTGAGCCGCCGCAAAAGCGCGGTCTCCTCCACCCCGCCCTCCCGCTGACCCGCAGCCGCCAGCAGCAACGGCGCGAAATGGCGCATCCCCGCCATGTTCTGGAAATGCCCGGCCATCCACAACAACGCGACCGTGCGCTTGGGCGGCCGCGCGGCAAACCCCCGAGCCAATTCCAACAGCGCGGCCGCACTCGCCGCTTGCTCGGCCCCCGGTGCTAACGCTGGCACCGGCGACATGGCGTCGTAATGTGCGGCGAGGAAGACGACCTCCCCCCCTAGTGTCGCATCTTGCCCAGGAATCACGGCGACCAAGTTCTCCGCAGTCACCTCCCGCCACGCCATCCGCCCCCGCAAGCGCACCTGCGCCCGCGACTTTTCCAGCACCCGCAAACGTTCCGCCACGTCTCTGCGCGCATACAGCCGTGGCAAGTCTGCCGGCACATCGATGAACTTCTGCTCGGCTTCCTTGCGATGGGCACCGACCGATTCCAAGAACACCACGGCCGCGGCCCCCAAGTGAAACGCATCCACCCAAGCTGTGCCCGAGGCATAGTCGAGCAGGACGATCCGCCCGGCCACCGGCTGCCCTTCGAGGCGGCTGCCATCCCCGCCGTACACCAACTGCCCCTCAATTCCCTCGGCCGGCAGGGTCGGCGTCCGCACCAAGTTGGGCCAGACACCAAACAATTCGAGCCGCTCCCCTGCGCATTCGAGCCAGAATCCCTCGTCGATTGGCACCAACACCGGGAACTCGTGCCGATAGAATTCTGCTATCCCCAAGCTCTCTAGCTCAGCGACCAGCCACTCGCGGGCCACCGTGGCCCCCGGATAGCCTGTCATCCGCGAGGCGGGTGCGGAAAACGCCTCCACCGTGCGCCGCAGACGCACCTCTGCCTCAGACCCGGCGACGATAGACGGGCTTATGAGCGAGGCCAACAAGAGCAGAAAAAAGCAAGCCCCTAGGCACCGAGACCCATAGGCTTGCTCCTGTGGCGCATCGCTGCCGCTGTATCCCAAACGAAGTGGCGGTAGCAAACCCCCTCACCCCCAGAGCTTAGGCAACTGCTCCCGCAGCGTGACAAACGAGAAATAGCCGAAGAAGGCGCAGGCCCAAATCAAGGCCACAAAGCGCACCGGGTGCATGGCCAACGCCCCTTTGAGTACGCGGTTGTTCTGCCACAAGAGCAATACCGAGTACAGCAGCATGACTCCCGCGTTGAGCGAGGCGCTCAAGACCAGCAACTGCACCGGCTTGTTGTAGTCCGAAAGCATAATCAGTATGCCGAAGAGAATCTGTGCCCACAGCAGGATGAAGTAGAGCCGGTTCCGCGTCCACTTGGCGTGTTCGCGCAGCCAGTTGGTCTTGACGATGTCGGTCGAGATGCGAGCACAGGCGTCCAACAGCCCCAGCTCGGTCGTCAGCAAAATGGCGATGCCCATCCAGTTGAAGAGGTGCTTGAAAAAGCTGCCGCGCTCCTGCGCGATAAAGTCGCCCTCAGTGCCGATAAACCCCAAGCCCTGTTCCAGCCCGGGTGCCTGCCGCGTAGTGGCGTAGGCAATAAGCGACAGCAGCATCAGCGACAGGGCCGAGAGTGCGTAGAAGGTGACCAAGTGTTCGCGATTGGCCGCCTGCCACCAGCCGCGCCAGCGCCGCATGTTCTCCGGCGTCTGCTCGAAGTGGTAGCCGATCTCGTCCACGGCCTCTTCCCGCCCAGTCAGCGGGCTGGTCAGCCGCCCCATGTACGCACCCATCGCATAGCCTTTGTCGCGGACAAAATCGCTCTGTGCCAAGTTCATCGTTCCGCCAGCACCAGCAAAGGCCAAGGCCCCCAAAAAGAGCGGCAACTCCATCTCCTCTGGGATATGGCCGATATTGACGATGCCTTTGCACAAATCCCACACGTGGCTAGGCTCTACTACCAAAAAGAAAATGACCAACAGCAGGACCAGCACCGCCGCGATCAGCACCGTCTGGATGCGCTCCACCGTGCGGTACACCACCGGCCCCAAACTCAGCGCCAACCCGACCAACAACAGGCTCGCGATCGAATAGCCGACCCGCACGCTCTCGTCGCCGCCGAACTCCCAAGTCAGGATGGTCGCCGCTCCAGACGCCCAGCCCGGCCACATCCACGGGACCACATTGCACAAGAGAAATACCCCAGCCCAGCCCGACCATAGGCGGCAAAACCCGGTCACCGCGGTCTCGCCGGTAGCCAAAGTCCAGCGCTCGATCTCCATGTTGATGAAGTACTGGGTCAGCACCCCCACCATGCAGGCCCAGAACACCACGAAGCCGAACTTATACGTTATATAGGGCCAGAGCACGAACTCCCCACTGCCCAGCGAAAGCCCCAACAGCAGGATGCTCGGCCCAACCAGCTTGCGCCAATGGGGCGGCTCGGGTAGATCGCGGTACTGTCCCGCCGGCAACCGATCACAAGGTATCACCTCATGCGGCACGGGCTTAGTTGTCATATGGTCCCTCCCTCCAAATGATCAGCGGATGCTGCCTTTACAAAAAAAGCCCCCAAGGCCCAGAGGCCCCGGAGGCTTTTTCTCTTAGCACAATCGCAACGCAGCCTCAGAAGCGGAACTGCAAGGAGAACTGATGCACGCTGTCGAGGATGCCAAACGAGGTAAAGGCGTAATCGACCGTGGCCATACTCAATTCGAGGCCCAGCCCAGCCGTCAGGCCCTCCTCGCTGCGGCCAGCCGGGACGACCGAGCCGCTGACCTCATCGACTTTGTCGTCCTCTACGCCTTGGTAGTTGAGCTTGTAGCCGGAGCGGAGACTGAGCATGTCGAAAAGCTCCACCTCGGCCGCCGCGTACACTAGCTGCTCGCCATCTTGCGGCTTGGTGGCATCGGCGAGCAAAGTAACCTTCATGCCGCTGTCTGGGTCGTCGAGGATGGCGGCTGCCGCGCCAATGCTAAATATCAGCGGCAGCGGCGCGCCAATGTCGTAGAACGTCAGATCGCTGCCCAGATTATTGATCCGAGCGCCGATGGTGTACGTGGAATTGACGCGGTAGAGCGCGCCGAAATCAGCCGCGTACGCGGTGGCGCTGACGCCATCGATGGTCTGGCTGACGATCTTGCCGGTCGCCCCTAAGTTGAGTCGATCGGTAATGTTGCGCGCCCACGTCGCGCCCACGGCCAAATCTCGGTAACTGTAGGTATCCGAGGACTCGGTGTCGTTGGGCGCAAACGTTCCCGCATCGAGTACGAACTGCGGCACCAAGTCGCGGTCGGCGGCAATGTCGCTCAACCCGAGCGTCACCACGCCAATGCCCAAGGTGCCCATGTCGCCCATATCGCGCGCGAACCCAATGGCGTCGTGCGACAAATCCGCGATCCACGAGTTGTGCGACAGCAGCACTTGGCTTTCGCCGCCGCTTAAGGCCGCGCCGGCTGGGTTCCAGAATAGCTGGTGGACGTCGCCGGCCACGGTCGTATAGGCCGAGCCGAGCGCGACCGGTCTGGCTCCCACACCAACCTTGAGAAACGCGGCACCGGTCAGGCCAGACTTGCGCACATCGGCGAACCCAGGTTGCGCCAACAAGAGGCCCAACCCCAGCACTGTAATGAGTTTTAACACTTTCATTTTCAAGTCTCCCCTGTTCGGTTCAGCGCAGAATGGCGAAGTGCCCGGTCTGCGCTCCACCCGGGTACTCGGCCACGTAGATGTACAGTCCGCTGGCTACCTCGATGCCGTCCTTGGAAAACATGTCCCAAAACAGCGTGCCGTCGAACGGGTTGGTACTGTCGAAGTGGAGCACGTCGATGACCTGCCCAGACACGTCGAAGATGGTGATCTTGGTACCGGTTGGCAGGTTGATGAAGAGCATCTTGTGCTCGGTGCCCGTATCGTGTAACGCGCCCTTCTTATAGGGGTTGGGCACCACGCGGATGGCGAGATCGCCGCTCGTGAGTTCGCCAGCATCGGCCAGCGGCGCTTTGAGAATAAACGGCGCGCCAATGTCCTTTTGCCCCTCCAAGCTGCCGGGGAAAAACGAACTAGCGGTCGCGTAGTGGTACGTGCCCTTCCACAACCCGTCGCGGCCGTTAAAGTTGTGCCGATGCGTCTCCAACGAACTGAAGGGCTGGCCGTTGATCTCGCCGGACTCTTCATCGTACGCAGCAACGTAGTAGTAATAGGTAAACCCAAAGGTCACCAAGTCGCTATTATCGGCAAACTTGTATTTAAACACGTCGCTGTCCGGCCCGTCGTTGAGGTAGTTGCCCAACTCGCTGCTAGGCACGTGGGCGATCAGCCGATAAGGACCCCACGCCGCTGGCTCCTGAGGCTTGTAGGCTCCAGAGCTGATGTTGGGGTTGTTGTCGGCACCAAAGGCGGCCAGTTGCGCGTCCGTGGGATTGACCTCGGTCTGATGGTGGTAGCTGTCGATGATGCGCAGACCGACATCGAGCGAATTGACCCGTGGGAACAGCGTCGAGCGATAGACCTTGTAGCCCGCAAAGTCAGATGCCGCTTCGGCGCGGTCGTCCCACTTGACATCAACTTTGACATCCGTGTTGGGCGCTACTTCTATGTGGGGCGTCGGCGGCGGCGAGGGGGCCTCGAAATTGTTTTCATAGACCCACTGCGCCGTGTTGCGCGCGGCGCGCGCGCCCTGCAAGCGGAACCCCGCGTACTCCACGAGCACCACGTTGATGGTCTCGCCCACCTCCAAGGAGAACGGGCCGATGCCCACCTGCAACATGCCGTCGAAGCCGTGGTCAATCGAGTAGCCCTGCGTCCACGCCCACTCGGGCTGATCGTCCAGCGAACGGCTCGGATCGACCTCCCAGTTTTGGATGAAGGTGTTGTTGTACTTCATGTCGCCCAACGGCTGGCCGCGCTCGCCTTCCGGTCGCACCGCATTGACGAACGACAGCGGGTCGCCGGGGACGATGTCCGAGTGGTTGGGATCGAACCAGTTGGGGTCGGGCACCAAGTTGCTCTCGTTCTGGATAGACGCCCCCTTGTCCCAAGCGCGGCTGCCGTTCTGGTCGCCATCGAAAAACGCGGCCATCGCATAGATGTGGTTCTCGCGCGGATTGGCGTAGCCGCCATCGTCTTTGAGCACCGAGGTGAACCAACCGCGCTCGGCATCCACGCCGACCGGATGGCTGTCGTAGATGGTGCGCTTGTCCTCCGCGCTGGCGCTGCTGCCGCTTGCTGGCAACGCGCCCTGTTTGGCGGCGATCCACTGCATTCCATTGTAGATGTCGTAGTAGTATCCCCGACTACGCATGGTAACGCCTAGCAGACGTGCGCCATCGGCTGACCAGCCGGTCGGCGAACCAAAGACCGGATGCGGCTCGCCGAGCGAACCCGGCGAAGGCCCGGTGAATATCACTGGCGTATCCCAAGGCGCGCCGCTGCCGTCGGGAGTGGCGTCGTAGCCCGAGGTCGGGCCGGTAAACCACCCCGAAGCACCGCGACGGCCATTGTTGCGGTTGGTCATGGAATTGATCGGCTCGTTTTGCATATGCAGCGTCAGCGCGTGGATGCGGTTGTCGGTCTTTTCGGCCGTGCCGTCGCCATCGGCGTCGAGCACGCCGGTGTTGGTCAATTCCAGCTCGACGACGATGAAGTCGTTGAGGTTGGCGTGATTGGCGGCAAACTGCCGCATCCGCCAGCGCACATCAACGCCGAGATTCGTCGGCATCGCGCCCTCGTAGCGCATTTCATTGCGGCCTTCATCGGCCCAGTAGGCTCCCGGGCTCGTAAAGTTGCGCGCCCCATCGCCAGCACCGGCCAAGTTGTTGGTATAAAAGCCGTGCAAGTACTGCTTGGCCCGAGGCGCGTTGCTATCAGTGGTGATATTGATCTCGTCGGGGCTGTATTCCATCATCTGCATATCTTGGCCCCAAGGCAGGTGCAGATTCTCGCCGCCCGGATAGGTTTGGGACGGCGTGGTCCACTGGCGATCCCAGTTGCCGATGCGAAAGAGGGTAAAGCGCGCAGTCGGATCGTCATCGACCTCGCGGTACCAGGAACCGGCGTTGCTGGGAAAAAAGGAATCCCACAGATCACCAGCAGTGAACACGCCGCCCTCTTGCGCGGCAATCGTCCCGGCCGCGGCGACCACCAACACGGTCGCCAGCCGGGACGCAATTTTCATGCGTTTAATCATCTTAGTATTCCTCCTAAAAATCCACGGTGACGCCGAAATTGGCCATGCGCGGGATGTCGTAAATCGCCTGGCTCTGGCCGGTGAAGGCCCGGTTGAGGTTGCCAGTCGGGTCCCCATCTTCCTCCCACTTGGCAGTGGAGGCGATGTTGCGATTGTCCCACGTAAGGATATTCTCGCGGTCGAAGAGATTGCGCACCTCAAAGAAGGCTCCTAGCGCCAAGCCGCCCAACGCAAGGCCGCGGTGGAGCCGCAGATCCGTGCGCATATTCCACAGGGCCTGCCGGGTCTCGCGCTCACGCGGATCGTCCGTAGTGGCCGTTACATTGTAGTTGAAACCGCTCTCAGCCGTCGAGATCAAGGTCAAACCGACCTGTGCTGGCAACTCGGCCAGCAGGGTAACGGAAATGCGGTGGGCCCGGTCGTAGCCGGTGACCAATGGATTGCCACCGCCGTTGACATTGGCCTCATAGGTGTTGAACCGCTCCTTGTTGGCCAGTGCCGTATCCAAGGCTTGGGCATCGGTTGGGGCGTTGACCGAAAACGAATTTTTGTCCGGGAAAGGCGTCGAGTTGTTGCCGTTGCGCGATGCCTTGATATAGCTATATGCGTAGTTGACGCGGCCATTGATCTTGCTCTGCGACCGGCGCTCTATTCCAAACTCAAGACCGCGGCTATCGGCGTACCCGCCGCTGGTGTTGAGAGTGTAGTTGGCAAAGCCAGCGTCGGCCGGGCTGATGGTAAAGCCGAGCCGCCCGTAGTTTTCGATGTCGCGGTAATAGGCCGTAACGTCGAACAAGTACTCGGGCGCGAAGCTGTACTGTAGGCCCATCTCGTACGCGGTGGCCGTCGTCGGGTCCGCTTCGACATCCGGCAGGTTCGGCCACGCTGGGTTGGTGAAGCTGTCGTAGTCCTCATAGAGGTACGAAAACGACGGCGTCGAGTAGAACTTGCCCCACGAGTAGTGCATGGCGGCCTGCTCGCTGATCGGATGCGAAATCCCTAGCCGCGGCTGCAAGTACCAGCGCGTTGCAACCGCCTCACCGCGAATCGGGGTGCGGTAGGTGTGGGTCTGGCCGCTTTCATAGGTGTATTCGGCCTCTTCAGACGGGCGGAAAAAATCGGTGAGTTGCTCGGCGTCTGCGTTGAAGCTGTCGAGCCGCAAGCCGGCGTTTAGGATGATGCCCTCGTACTCAACTTTGTCCTGTACGTAAAAGGCCAGCTCGCTTGGGTTGCGCTCGTATTCGGTGATCTCGTACGGCAGGTTGGAATAGCCCACCGTAATCTGCGTCCGCTGCATGAGCTTCGAGACCGTGTGGCTGCGCAACAGCAGGCCGGCCTTGAGCTGGTGGTGGTAGTTGTACTGATGGGTGATGTCGGCCTTGAGCTGCATCACGTTGCGGTTGAGCTCCTCAAAGTAGAAGCCCGCCTGCGCCAAGCGGTACTGATTGTCGCCAAAGGGCAGGTCGAAGTTGCGCGAATTGCCGGGGTTGGTGGTAAAAAAGGTAAAGTTGCCGTCGGCGTCGGCCCCAGAGCCGTCAACGCCTAGGTACTTTTCCGACTCTTCGGCGCTGTCGATGAAGATGAAGTCGCCACTCTCGCTGGTCTCGACGATGCCGTCGCCGTTGTCGTCGGAGTAGCCAAATTTGCTCGAGCGCGTAACCTGCGAGAGCTTGATCTCGTAGAAGGTATTGTTAGAAAGCGAGTGGCTCATCCCCAGATAGGCCATCGTCCCCAGCTTCTTGTTGCCCAAGGCCCCGTCGGGGAAATAGGCGTAGCGACCGCTGAAGTTGCGATTGACCCAACCTCCCAACTCACCACCGTCGTCGATCATGACGTTGCCGGTCAGCTTGACATTCTGGCTAGGCCGATTCGTCAGCTTGAGCGAATAGCGCTGCGAGCGATTGAGCGCGTTGGGAAAGACTCCCTCGTCGTTGAGATAGCGCGTGGTCAAGTAAAAATTAGTGCGCGGCAACAGCTTGCCCCCCAGCGAAAATTCCATCTCCGTGGAGGGATTGTTGCCGTAGGTAACTTGCTCGGGGTCGAAAATGTAGTAATTGTCGGCCTTGGCCTTGTCGGCCTCGTCCTCGGAGGCTAGCAAGGCGTCGCGCGACTGCAGGTAGCGGTCAAAATAGGTCGTCTCATCGACGCTACCGTCGTCGCCCGGCTCGGGGTTGACCAGCCCCGCATAGACCTCGGGGCCAGCGTTTTTGTAGCCGCTGACGCCGCGGCGGACAAACAGCCGCCCCTCTAACTCATCGCCGCCTTCGCGAGTGACGACATTGACGATACCAGCGCTAGCCGCGTCGTACTCGGCGTTGAAGGTGCCGGCGATAATGTCCAGCGACTGCACGTTGCTGGCGTTGACGCCGACCGCGGTGAACTCGCCGTCCGAGGTGCGATTGACATCTACATAGGGGTTCCAAGTGACTAGGCCTTCGCCGGCGCGGAAATACGTATCCGACACGTCGATCCCATCGACGAGCACTTTGGCCTCGGCCTTGCGCCCGCCGCGGATGTAGCCGCGGAACACGCTCGGCGTCGTGTTAATCAGGTCCTGCAAGTCGGCCACCGGCATGGTGTTGTTGAGCTCGGCGCGGCCGATCGTCGCGCGGCTGGTCGTCAGCGAGCGCTCGACCAGCGGTGCCTCGGCGACCACCGTTATCGTCTCGCCTTCAATCGCCTCGGTCTTGAGCCCGAAATCGACCGTCGTCGTCAGGTCCAAGCGGACCTCGACCTGGGTTTGGCGCACCGTCTGGTGCCCTATGTAACTAGCTTCGACCGAGTATGTGCCGGGGGGGATATTGAGCAAGAAATAACGTCCCTTGTCGTCGGCGGTAGTACCGGCTCTCTCGCCGCCGACTTCGACGACCACATTAGCCCCGGGCAATGCCTGCCCGGAATCATCTCGTACCACGCCGGCGATCTTACCGTTGCCAGCGAACGCCGGCAGTGCGAGCAAAGCGCAAAACAGGGCCGCGCCTAGTGCCGCCGACCACTTCCTCCTCTCAAGGTGCATGAGTGCCTTCCTGTGACGAGCTAGAGGTGAGGTAAAAGCAGAATCTAGCGCATTTGCCGCAAATTTTGCACAAACGCGCCAGTGAAGCGATAAATACAAGTATTTCAGGCCAACCCGTCAAGGTAGGGGCGACCGGCCGGTCGCCCCTACCCTATCACCCCTCTTGCCAAGCAACCAACGGATGCTCTCGCCGCTGCATGGGAAACGCCACCCGCCCTCTGGTAATCTCCGCCTCGTAAGCCCCCAAGATCATCTCCAAGGCCGCCACCGCATCGCGCGCGCTCGACAGCGGCTCGCGGTCGGCTTCGGCCGCGTCGATCAAATCGGCGACCGCCAAGTCGTTGCCCGTGCTCAGGGATTCGTCCGCCACCTCGTCTAAGGGGCTCCACTGCTGGCTCGCAGCGGTTGGATCAAACACCGGATGCGGATAGAGCATGGCCGGGCCACTGCCGCCGCCGCGCAGCGCGATCACTCCTTCGCTGCCCTCGATCTCCATGCCCATCCGCTGACCCCCACCCTCGGCGTATTTCCGCGAATCAAAAAAACCCGCTACTCCGCTCTTGAAGGCAAAGTAGCTGTTGATGCAGTCGCCGGCGACGGGTCCCACCGGCTCGGCCGCCTCGCGCACGTCGTCGACCTGGAGCGCGCGGCCTTCGTGCACAACGTGCGCCGTCATCCACGCCACATCGCCGGCAAACAGGCGCATCATATTGAACGAGTGCGTCCCCAGCACGATCATGTCCTCGCCGCCGCCGCGCCGATCCTGTTTGCCGTGGGCGCGAATGGCCTGCACCGCGCCGATCCGCCCCTGCGCCAGCACCTCCTTTACGTGCCGGATTAGCGGCAGGTACGCCCCCTGATGCGCCACGGCTACCTTCAACCCGGTCGCCTCGGCCTTAGCCACAATCTGGTCGCCTTCAGCCAAGCTCCAAGTCATGGGCTTTTCGCAGTACACGTGCGCCCCCACCTCCAAACAGGCCAGCACCATCTCCAAGTGGCAATCAGTCCAGCGCGGCCCAACAGTCACCACTTCCGGCTGCTCGGCCGCTAGCATCTCGCGCCAGTCGGCGTACGCGCGGGGAGCAGCCAATTCCGCCTGTTTAGCCTGCCGTTCCTCGGCGTCCTCATCGGCGACGGCCACCACCTCAATGCGCGGGTGATTCTTCAAACCCAAGTGCAATCCATGTCCCCAATTTCCCCGCCCGGTCCGGCCTATGGCCGCTGCTCGGTACATCTTGTCGCTCATGTCGAGCCTCCTTTGGTTGTTTTAGCGCACCCCTACGAACACCACATTCCCCACTTCCCCAAGGCAAAAGTCAATCACCATCCACATGGCCGCGCCCATGAGCTGTCCGGCGATCAGCCCGGCGAAGAGCGGCTTGTACGTGAGGTAGCCGCGCGTGCCGGTGAATTTGAATATCACGGCCTTGCACAACCAGCCCAAAAACACCGAAAACCACGCCACACCCATGACCCAACTATCGCTCACCGGCAGGCCGATGTAGTGCAGCGGCCACCACGGGAAGTGGTGCTGCATGTAAATCAACGCGCCCATCAAGGCCGCGCCTACGCCCGTAAACAGCAGCCGCGGGCGGATGTGGTCCCAGCCGACGGGATTGTGGATCTTGTCCTCCAAAAAGCGATAGGCCAGCGTCGGCACCCCGAATTGGCGCAGGTTGATCCCGCCGTGCGTGTAGTTCAAATAGAGGGTGATCCAGAAGGCCCCCATCATGCCGACGACGACCGCAATGACCAACCCCCAGAACAGGCGGCGGTGATGCGCGCCGTGCCCGTGCGCTAGCTTGAGCGCGTTGGCGGTGGAAGCCATGACCGTGGTGCGCATTTCAGCGGCCCAAGAATAGCTCAGACTAATCGACGCCAGCCCCTTCCAGCCAATGGCGTCCGTGCCCAAGGTATAGACCGCAAAGGGCTGCGGCAGCATGGTCGAAGAGGTAAAGCCCACGCCGCCTTGGGCAATGACCCGCGCAATGGCCAAGAAAATGGCAAATGCCCCAAAGAAAAACACCACGGCCGCCACCACCGGCACCCCGCTCAGCAGCAGCCAGCCGAGGAAATAGATCGCACAGGCAATCCACAGCCACACGGCCGCCCGATAGGAGAGAATCTCGTCGCCGTCGTCGGCCTGTACCCCGCGCCTGAACGCCGCGCTGAACACTTGGCGCAAGTGGCCTCGCGCCGTCCACAGGATCGCCGCTACCAGCACCAGCATCGCTCCCATCCCCTGGTGCGACAGGGCCACCGAAGAACCTGTGAGCGCCTCGTTGTGCCCTTTGACCTGAAAGCCGATGACGTTGAAAACCCCGGTCTGGCAGCGGCTTAACAGGTGGAAAAACCACACCGAGAAGGCCACGTTGAGGTTGAGGAAGTACGCCACGCCAATGATGGCGAAGTTGACGAAGATGTGCAGCCGCACGCTATCGCGGAACAGCGTCAGCGGGTCGAACACCAGCCGCACCTCGGGCACAAAAAAGAAGTAGTGGTTCAGCCCATCCAACACTTGGATGGCAAAGGGCAACGCAAACCCGACCCACATCAGCGGATTGCGAAACAACTCTGGGAAAATGCCCTCGTCGTTGCCGCGCAGCATCTCCAAGGGCACCTGTGCCAGCGGGAAGACCAGCCGCTCCTGTTCGACCCAAGGCCGCCTGAAGACGACCATGGTGGCGATCATCAGCAAGTAAACCGCCAGCATCGCGCTACCCCAAGCCACCAGCGGCACCAGCCAAGCTCCCCACGGAATGCCCATCCCCTCGGGCAGCCCTTCGTAAAAGAAGCGCGCTGCCTCGGCTTCGTGTGGCGCCAGCCAAGAGGGAATCAGCGGTTGAATCAGCTCGGCCCAGCGATTTTCTGGCGTGGCGTAGTAGAAGGGGCGGGTGAGGATGTGGCACAAGTTGGTCACCAATCCCCAAGTGGGAATCGCCGACGCCACGACCATCATCGCGTACACGACCACCAGCTCGCTGGTGCGCAGTGCCCAAGCCCTGAACGCGATCTTTAACAGGGGGTTGACCAAGCCCACCAGCAGCAGGAAGACCATCATCGCGCCGGCCGCGAGATAATCCGAGGTCAGGCCAGCGTTTTGCAGGACGAGTACTGTGTAGGGACAGGCCAGATTCAGGAAGAGAGCCGCCCCCGCGCCCAAAACTAGGGCGCGCCGCGTCACCTCCAAGCCAGTTCGCTCCTTGTGCATGGCCGGAAAATAGCCGCTGGCCCCGGCGGCGACAACCGCAGTACACCCCATTGCCGCGTCTCAGTTCTACCTGTACTTTTTTAGAGCCGCACGGCCCCACCCATCAACCCCGGTAGCCATTAAATGCCTAAAGTATATGTACCTATGTGCGTGGATTTGCTCCACCAAGGGCATCTAAACATCATCCGCGTCGCGCGAGAATTGGGAGAAATCACCGTTGGCCTGATGACCGACGAGGCCATGGTCAGCTACAAGCGTCTGCCCTATCTGAACTACGAGCAGCGCAAGACTATCGTCGAAAACATCAAGGGGGTAAGCGAGGTAATCCCCCAGACGACGCTCGACTACGTGCCCAACGTGCGCCGCCTGCGGCCGCGCTACTTCGTCCACGGCGACGACTGGCGCACCGGCGTCCAGCGCGAGGCGCGGCAGCGCGTCATCGACGCGCTCAAAGAGTGGGGTGGAGAAGTGGTCGAGCCAGCGTACACTCCGGGCATTTCCTCGACGTGGCTGAACGCGGCCCTCCGCGAAGTGGGCTTTACGCCCGATATCCGCCGCCAGCGGTTGCGCCGACTGCTAGCCGCCAAGCCGTTGGTGACCGCGCTCGAAGCGCACAGCGGCCTCACCGGACTGATCGTCGAAAACGCGCAAGTGGAAGCAGACGGCCAAACGCGAGGATTCGACGCCATGTGGGTCGGCAGCCTCGCCGACTCCACGGCCAAGGGCAAGCCCGACATCGAATGCGTCGATCTCACCTCGCGCATGGCCACGGTGCAGGAAATTTTGGCCGTCACCAACAAGCCGCTCATCCTCGACGGCGATTCCGGCGGCTTGGTCGAGCACTTTGTCCTGGCGGTGCGCACGCTGGAGCGAATCGGCGTTTCGGCCATTGTCATAGAAGACACAATGAGTCCATCCGGCGCGGCGGCCGCACTGCACCAAGAGGATGCCGATGCCTTCGACCTTCAGTCAGGTGACCGAGCAACAGCTCGTCGATGCCGGCGTGCAAGTAGTTCTCTACGCCAACCACTTGCTGCGTAGTGCCTATCCAGCTATGCTCAAAACCGCAGAGTCCATTCTCCTGCACCAACGGGCCTATGAGGCGGAAGAGCTATGCACGTCCATCGAGCAGGTCCTGCACCTGATTCCCTTCCGGGATTAATTTTAGTGTCCCGCTAACTCGCTCAAAAATTTAGAATATAGGAGCACCCGTGCGTAAATCCCCGTACACGGCTGCGGACTTCAAGGCCAGCAAACCCGCGGTCATGGGGCTAGTCGAAGTCCTGTTCAACCGCCGCCTCTCCACCCTGCTCACCCGCCTCTTGGTCCGCACCCCACTCACCCCCAACCAAGTGACGGTGCTTTCCTTTTTCGTCCTCCTGCCCGGCGCGTACCTGCTCTCCACCGGTGAGCGCATCGCCCTCATCGGGGCCGGCCTCCTCATCCAACTATCCTTTACGCTCGATTGCTGCGACGGCGAACTCGCTCGTTTGCGCGGCATCAGTTCGCCGTTTGGCGCTTGGCTCGACGGCTTGCTTGACCGCATCGCCGAGCTGGTGCTCTGCCTTGCGTTGGGAGCGGCATTGGAGCACCAAAGCGACGATCCGTACGCCTATCTCTACTCCTTTGTCGTCTTCGCTTCGCTAGCCATGACCCACATCGCCACCTTGATGAACGCCACGGCCTTTGGCAAGGGACAACTAGCTGAATCCGCGGGCCGCGGCCTAGTTGGCCGCTTGGCGGGCTTCGTGCGCATTCCGCCGCTGAAACTGCGCAACTATATGCGCAGTGGCATCGACGTTTATCTGATGGTTTTCGCGTTGGGCGCAGTGTTTGACCACCTCATGGGGGTCGTCTATTATTTCGCCGTTGTGCAGAACCTCTATTGGCTGGCCATCGTCTCAATGGTGGTAAGGCAAAAAAAGTAACTGGAGGTACCTTATGGAGCCTAGCTCATCCGCCGAGATGCTCGCCGTCCTTGGTTCCATCAAAGAGAGCTTCTTCCACCTGCTGCCCAAGTTGGTCGTCGCTCTATGCGTGCTGTTGGTCGGGTGGCTCGTGGCGTGGTCGCTTCGCGCGCTTGCGCGCCGAGTGGTAGCGCGTTTTTCCAAGCGGATTTCTGCGGGAACGACCCAGGCCGCTTGGCAACAGGCCTTGGCCGACAAGGGGACCGGGCGCATCGTCTCAAGCAGCATCTACTGGCTCGTCTTGTTGGTCGCGGTCATGGTGACCAGCGAGGTAGTCGGCCTCCCGATTTTGACCACCTATCTGGCCGCCCTAGCACAATACCTACCCAAGGTCATCGTGGCGGTCGCAGTCTTATTCGCCGGCGTCGTCGGAGGTCGCCTCATCAGCGACGCGGCCATGAGCACGGCCTTTCGCTTGTTGCCGCATCAGGGGCGGCAATTGGCTCGCCTCGTCCGAGGGCTCATCGTCGGCGCGGCCATTCTCGTGGCGACCAAGCAACTCGGAGTAGATGTATCGCTGCTGACGGACATCTTCTTGATCGTGCTCGCCGCGATCCTCGCCGGCGCAGCCTTTGCGTTTGGGCTGGGTGCCCGCAGCATTATCGCTAACATCCTCGCCATGCACTACGTCAACAAGTCCTACGACGTGGGTCAGCGCATTCGCCTCGGCGACGACAACGGGCGCATCGTGCGGACGACCTCCACCACCGTTTTTGTCGAGCACGCCGAGGGTGAGTTGGGCATCCCCGGCCAGCGCTTCTTCGAAGAGCGCTGCCTCCGCATAAGCAAGGAAGTGTCCAGTGAATCTTGAACGACAACTCCTCGCGCAATTTGCAACCGATCATCCCTCGGAAGTCGCGTGTGACCTAGCGGCCATGTCGAGCCAAGAGGCAGCGCTGGTCCTCGGCGGCCTAGCGCCAGCGGTTGCCGCGGGCCTCTTGCACTATCTGCCGTCGCTTGCTGCAGCCCTCGCCCTAGAGCAGCTATCCGCCGAAGAAGCTGCGGCCATACTCGTTGCCGTACGCCCGGATATCGCCGCGTCTATCTTGCGGGCAACTCCGAGCGAGCGCCGGAGCGCGGTCGTCGATCACTTCCCCTCGCGCCTCCAAGCCGTGATTGCGAGCCTGCTCATCTACGCCGAGGATACGGCCGGAGCACTCATGGACCCGGAAGTGCTCACTGCATTCGAGCAGGAGCCAGTTTTCCAAGTGCTAGCGCGGCTCCAGCGCCATCCAGAACACGCCCTCTACTATCTCTACGTGGTAGCCGACGATCAACGGCTCGTCGGCGTCATCAACATGCGGGAGCTAATGGGCGCGCGGCCCGATGTATCGCTGGCGTCTGTCTGCACGCGCCACGTCGCATCCATTGCCGCCAGCGCCACTTGGCAAACTGTGGTGGAACACCCGGCGTGGGGAAGCGTCCACGCGCTGCCCGTGGTGGACCAGGCCGGCCAGTTCGTCGGCGTCATCCGCTACGAAACCGCGCGCGATTTGGAGCGGCGTCGGGCTAGCGACGCGCTGACAGATAGCGGCTTACAAACGGCCTCGGCCCTCAGCGAAGTATTTGGCCTCGGCCTGCGCGGATTGTTTGGCCTCGGTCTGCGCGGCATGTTCCAAGAGACAGCCTCTGAGACCGCCGCTGGCTCGGGCGAGCAGAAGCCGTGATGGAACAGCTAACTCCGCACCAAGTGCTCATCCGGCGGTTTGTCGAACTCCATCCCGAGGAAGTGGCGCGCCAGCTAGACGACGCCGACGTGGACGAGGCCGTCGGCGTGTTGCAGCGCGGGGATGACGCGGTCGTGGCAACGGTCTTGCAGCGGATGGAGCTAGAGCGCGGAGCGCACATTTTGACGTACTTGGACGACGCTGCCCTGAGCCGGCTGCTCGCGCAACTCGACCCGGCCTTTATCGCCCGGCTGCTCGCGCATCTCGACGAGTCAGCACGCGCGCGGATCCTCGCGTTGGCGGGCGCGGAACGCGGGCGGGAAATCCAAGAGATTCTCTCCTATCCCCCGGGCACGGCCGGTTCCCTGATGGATGCCCAAGTCAGCACTTTTGCGGTGGATTGCACGGTAGCCACCGCGCTAGAGCGAATCCGTCAG
Source organism: Candidatus Latescibacterota bacterium (assembly GCA_965261395.1). Classification (GTDB taxonomy): domain Bacteria; phylum Latescibacterota; class UBA2968; order UBA8231; family UBA8231. The sequence goes on along the minus strand of OZ253462.1, from coordinate 5,960,948 downwards.
CTAGGCAACCGCCGCGCCATAGCGCTCGTGCTGCGCGACGAAAACGATCGCTACGCAGGCGTGGTGCGATTGCCGGACGTAGTCGCCGCCGATCCCGAACTGCTGCTCGGTGATCTCCGCGACGGCACGGCCGTGCAAGTGCATCCCATGACGCCGAGGGACGAGATCGTCGAACTCCTGAATACCTACCGCCTCACAAGTCTGCCGGTGGTCGATTTCGCAGGACAAGTCGTCGGCGTCATTCGCCACGACGGCCTTGTGAGCGCGGCGCAGCAAAACCTAGCGGCTAATGTCCAAGAGATGGTCGGTGTATCCGCCGAAGAACGCGCCCTATCCAAACCGTGGGTGGGCATTCGCAGTCGGCTGCCCTGGCTCCACATCAACCTCGTAACTGCCTTTCTGGCGGCTGCGGTCGTCGGCCTCTTCGAGGACACGATTGCCAAGTTTACCGCGCTCGCGGTCTTGCTGCCCGTAGTCGCAGGTCAGTCGGGCAACACCGGCGCGCAGGCCCTCGCCGTGACTATGCGGGGACTCGCGCTGCGCGAGATCCGCACCTCGCACGCGACCCGCGTCCTCGCCAAGGAGCTAGCAGTCGGCTTTTGCAACGGGCTGGCCATTGCCGCGGTGACCGCGATCGGCGTCTTCGTCTGGAGCCAGAGCTTGGGGCTGGCCCTCGTCATGTTGTGCGCCATGTTGGCGTCCATGATACTCGCGTCCATGGCCGGCGCGGCCATTCCGGTCGTGCTGTCCAAGCTGGGCTACGACCCCGCGACCGCGGCCTCGATCATTCTCACAACCGTGACCGACATCGTGGGCTTCCTTTCGTTTTTGGGCTTGGCAACGCTGCTGGCCAGTATGCTCCCGACCGGCTAGAACGCCTACTCCCACACCAGACACTGCGACTCTTTAGACTGGTACATTCAATTCGCAATTCGCAATCCCCACAACGGACATTGCGACTCTTTATATTTTATAACGTAGAACGCGACAAAATTTGACCCACAACAAGAAACAAGGAGACACCTAAGTGGACGCCATCGCAGCCATCGGCGGCAGCCGGCCCCTCGCAGCCGAGGAATTCGCCCGCCGCGCTTACAATTATGCCCTCAACCCCGCGCGCAACCCGCTCAAGGCAACGCTCGACCAGTGCGAGTCCGTGGCCAAAACCCCGCCCCTGTTGGGCGGCTTCAACGACGTTCCTTGGCACAAGCTACGCGACGCCGAGGTCCACGCCTGGGCCAAAGCCGGCTGGTCGTGGATAGTCAACGACGCCGAGCACAGCCAATGGGAAGGCTGGTACGGCCGCGAGCAAAACGCCGTCGTCTCGCGCCACGGCATCTTGCCGGTCCAGCGTCTAGCCCGCGAGGCTCGCTCCGAACACGGCGACGCCTTCCAGCTCGGGGCGCGGGCGACGATGCGCCCCTATGGCACCACCTACGAGGAAGCCGAGCGCTACTTCCGCGCCATCAACTTCCCAGTCCCCGGCCAAGCCACCCCCGACGACCGCGGCGGATATCCGGTCCGCGACGGCGAGCGGACCATGATGTTCACGCCCGACGAACTGCGCGGCACCGAGACCGAGACCCAAGGCTGGATCCAGTTCGAGACCAAGGAATACATCATCGACATCGAGACCCGCGACCGCGTCCTCGACCTGATGGCTGCCCAAGGGCGCAATAAGGCCTGTGGCTTTGTCGGCCCCTTCGACGCCATCCTGCGCGAGGGCGACCTCCCCGAAGTCAACGACGCGGTCAACGCCCTCTTCCGCGCCGCGGCCGAGCGCGGCGTCCACACCGGCCGCGTCGTGGGGCACGGCGCGATGGAAGATCCCCAAGACATCGAAGACGGCATGGTCGAGGCCATCGATAACGGCGCGCGCCTGATCTGCGTGCATCCCCTCACCAGCGACATGGTCTTTCGCGGGGCCTACGCCATGGCCGAGCCTTTCTTCCGCGCTTGCAAGCGCTGCGGCTTTTGAACACCTCTCACAATTTTAGGAGACCTTATGCACCTGTTTTGCGTACTGATCGGCGTGGTCGCGTTAGTGGGCACTGCCGTCCATGCTCAACCCGAAAACGACGCTCCAGCAGAGGAACCGGTCGCGCTTGAGGCCGAGGCCCCTGCCATCCATGCCCCCGTTCATGCTCCCCTCAGCTACGACCCCTACTACGTCCTGCCGGGCGGCCTAGGCTACACTAGCGTCGATATTGGCGTCCGCACCTCTCCCTCCACGATCAAAGAGCTCAAGGACGTGAGCGATATCGTGGCTATGGTCAAATTCAATCCCCACGCTCGCCTTGAAATAGGCGCACATCTCACCTTTGGCTTTTTCAAAGATAGGAGTTCCAACTTTTCGTCGATCGTGGTCGGCAGCAAGTATCAACTCGGCCCCAACCGCGCGGCGACCGCTAGCATCGCGCTGCCGGCTGGCGACATCTCCGACCCGGGGCTAGCCGTTGGTCTCATGCAGACCGCGCGGATCGGTTCCTCTTTCCGCTTCAACACTCGGTTGCAGGTCGCCGCGCTAAAAGGCTATGCCGACGAAGGCGTCGTCGTCGATCTCTTGCTCGAACCAGCCCACGTATTCGGCGAAAAACTAAGCGCGTACCTCGACTTGCTCATCACGTCCAACACCTCCGACTTGGAAGACGAGCTCAGCGTCCGCTTAGAACCGAATTTCGACATCGGCCTCGGCGATGGCATGGTGCTAAACGCAGGGGTCAGCGTGGATTTGCAGGGCGGCGACGAACAAGAGGACGTGGGGCTGTTTATAGTACTATTGCGAGACATGTAGGGGTTTCACGGAGCGTCCCAATCGCCATCTTCCTCGTGTCCGACGACGGCTTTGCCATCCGCCCCATCCCCAATTTCGCCTTGCTCTATCGCTGGGAACGCCCCTGACCATCACCAGCTAAAGATGCGGTTGTCGGTCATGCCAGTACAGGCGTCGATGACCAACCAGACCCCGGCGCTGGCAAACTGACCGAGGATCGCCCCCAAGAAGAACGGGCGGGCGGCGCGGAAGCCGCGCGGTCCCCAGTACTTGAGGGCGATGGCCTTGCAGAGCCACGCCAAAAAGATCGAAAACCAAGAGTGGCTCATCAGCCAGAGGCCGGCAATGGGGAAACCAATCGGATGTAGAGGCCACCACGTCAGGTAGTGCCGGGCCAGCATCAAGCCGCCCATGATCGCCGCGCCGATCCCCGTGGAAAACCAGCCTTCCCAGCTAGGCCCGGTAGGGTTGAGCAAGAGGCGGGTTACAAAGCTCTCGAAAGGGGCGCGGGCACCGCCGCCAAAAAACCAGCGGTTGAGGTTGATGCCGCCGTAGCGGTAGGACAAATCGAGGATCGCCCACAGCGAGCTAATCATGCTGACGAACACCGCGAGCATCAACGCCCAGAAAAAGGGGCGATGGCGTCCCTGCTGGCCGTCGAGCAGCTTGAGGGCGTGGGCGGCTGAGGCCATTACCACGACGCGCAGTTCGGTGGCCCAAGTAAAGGAAAAACCGAGAGCAGTAATGCCGGTTTCGCCGACCGCGGTCGTGCCAATCCCCGTGGCGACAAAGCTCTGCGGCATCATCGGCGTGCGCGCTTCGGGCACCCCGCTTTCGGCGACGATGCGAGTCAGCGCCACGAAAATGGCAAAGGCGCTGAGCAGGAAGAGCAGGGCAACCAGCGGCGGCATGCCGCTTAGATAGAGCCAAACCCCGGCAAAACTCAAGCTCGCCAGCGCGCCGCCGACCGCGACTCGGTAGGAGAGGATCTCATCGGAGTCATCGACATCCTCAGCGTTAAAAAACGCCTTGCGGCACACGTCCTTGAGGTGCCCGCGTCCCACCCACAGCGTAAGAACCACTAGCGCGAGCAGCGCCCCCATTTCTTGGTGGGCAATCGCCGGCGGATTGACGCTAAAGGTATCTAATGCCTCGCCAGAGGTGATACCGAGTACTCCGTAGAGTCCCTTTTGCACATTGACCAGCACGTTGCAAAACCACAGGCTGAAGGCGATGTCGAGGTTGATCAGGTAGGCAAAGCCGAGGACCGGAAAGCTGAGCACCACCGGCAGATGCACGGTGTCGCGGAAAAGGCTGATGCTCGCGGAAAGCTGGATTTGTGGAAAGACGTGGAAGTAGTTGTGGAAGGCATTGGTCGAAGAGATGAGGCAGGGAATGGCAAAGCCGATCCACAAGCTCGCGCTTTTGAAAAACGGCGGCAGCCGGTTCTCGTCACTTTGGCGCACCATGTCGAGCGGCAATTGTGCGAGCGGATAGATGAGCTTTTCGCGCTCGACCCACTGGCGGCGGAGGACGACGGCGACGCAGATCATGGCGAAGTAAACGGCGACAATGAGGACGCTCCATCCGAGCAAGGGGAGCAACCAAGCGTCCCAAGGGATGGGCGCGCCCGTGGGCAAGCCCTCGTAGAAGTGCTTGATGGCGCGCGCGTCGTCGGGGACCAAGAAGTCGCGGATGTAGGGGTGGAACAGGTCGTCCCAGCGATTTTCCGGCGTGGCGAAGTAGAGCCAGGACCCCATGATCGGCAAGAGGTATTCAGAGAGGCCGCAGGTAGTAATCGCCGAGGCGATGAGCATCATGCTGTAGATCAGTAGCAGCTCGGCGCGGGCGAGGCCGCCGCTGGGGAAGGCGCATTTGTACAGCGCGTTGAATACGCCGACTAAAAAGAAAAACAGGAACAGCGCCCCAGGAGTGGAAAAGTCTTGGGTCATATACGAGCCGCGCAGGACCATGTTGCAATAGGGGGCTCCGGCGGCGAGAATAGCGGCGCAGAGCGCGCCCAAGAAGAAGGCTCTGAAGGTGTACCCTGAGCGAGGAAGGGACATGGTTCACTTTGAAAAGGAAATTGTCGTGGAAATCAAAGATAAGAAAATCTCGGGGGCCGTCCTCGAATTTGACATTAATAACGTGCCGCGTTATTCTCATCTGAATGATAGAATCGTTCCGCGACAGAGAGACGGAAAGAGTTTTCTTTCGCCAAAGGTCGCGAAGATTCTCGGGAACGCTGGCCCGCTCGGCTCTCAAGAAGCTTCTCTTGTTGGACGCCGCCGATTCCATACAAGATCTGCAGTTGCCACCCGGCAATCGACTCGAGAGACTTGCTGGAGATCGCAGGGGCCAGTACAGCATCCGCATAAACGATCAATGGCGCCTGTGCTTCGAGTGGAAGGCGGGGCACGCTGCCAATGTAGAAATTGTCGACTATCATTAGGAGGCAGATATGCCTGTAATGCCCCCCATTCATCCGGGAGAGATTTTACTCGAGGAGTTCCTCACGCCCCTGGGCTTGAGCCAATATCGCCTAGCAAAGGACATCTCGGTCCCCCCACGCCGGATTAACGAGATCGTTCATGGCCAGCGCGCCATCTCCGCAGACACGGCTCTTCGACTATCTCGCTACTTCGTAACCACCGATCGCTTCTGGCTCAATCTGCAGATGCGTTACAATCTGGAGTTGGAGAAAGATCGCTTGGGTGAACGATTGGAGGCGGAGGTACTATCGCTACGGAGCCGATGCGATGAGCGGCACCCTAGGAATCCTCACTGAGCCCGACGTCCAAGTGCCCATGCGCGACGGCGCGTGCATGGCGGCGCACGTGTTTCGCCCCGACGCCGATGGCCGGTTCCCCGGAATCCTGCTGCGCACGCCGTACGACCGCCCAAAATCTGGATTCGAGCGCTACGTGCGCGCTGGGTACGCCGTGGTCACCATGGACTCGCGCGGCCGCTACGGCTCCGAGGGCGACTGGGTGCCGTTTACCGTGGAGCACACCGGCGACGCTGAGGACGGCTACGACTCCGTGGAGTGGCTGGCGGCGCAGCCCTGGTGCGACGGCATGGTCGGCACCCTCGGAGCCTCGTACAACGCTTGGATGCAGTGGCAGCTAGCCAAGCTGCGGCCCCCGCATCTGGTGGCTATGTGCGCGTATACCATTCCGCTGGAGTTGACCGAGGTCGATTGGCCGGGCGGGTTTCGGCCAGGGCGGCGCATCAAGTGGTGGCTCACCTCCATGGCACCGGACCTGCGCCGCCGACACGGACTGCCACCGCCGCATACACCCGAGCAAGCGCGACAGGAGTGGGACAAGGTCGCCGGCGAGGGCCACTGGATCGGCTACCTGCCGTGGCTCGACTTCCCCCGGCAGCTACCGCCGGGGCTGGCGGAGTACGCAAAGGACTGGCTTGAGCACCCGAACCGACGGGCCTGGAAGTTCGACGAGGTGCACGAGGAAGTAGCCGTGCCAAACCTCGACTTCAGCGGCTGGTACGACCACTGCAACGGCTCGATGCAGCATCTCCAGCTAATGCAGCGCCACGGTCGCACCGAGCGGGCGCGGTCGCAGACGAAGCTGGTCGCCGGCCCGTGGAATCACCCGAGCCTCGGTAGCCGCATAGTGGCCGGGTTCGACTTCGGCCCACAGGCCGCGCTCGACCTACCGGACCTAATCATCCGCTGGTTCGATCACTGGCTCAAGGGGATCGACAACGGCGTCAACCGCGAGCCAGCAGTGCGCTATTTCGCAATGGCCGGACGGCAGGGGCGGTGGCGCTCGGCCGACACTTGGCCGCCAGCGGACGCGACGCCCTGTGAATACCTGTTGAGCAGCGACGGCAACGCCAAGTTTGGCGGTTCCGGCCGACTGTCGATCGACGGCGAGCACACCAGCGCCGAGGCCGACCGCTTCGACTACGACCCCCACAATCCCGTCCCGACGCTGTGGACGCGAGAATGGTTCACGGGGCCAGCGGACCGCCACCGTCTAGAAGGACGCGACGACATCCTCTGCTACCGCTCGGAACCGCTGACTGACGCCGTGGAAATCGCCGGTTATCCAGAAGCCGTGCTCTTCGTCAGTTCGTCGGCACCAGACACGGATTTTTTCGCGCGACTGGTGGACGAACACCCGCCCGCGGCTGGCACAGAGGGTGAGACGGCGCGTGGACCAGCGCCAGAGATGTGCTACGGCATGGTGCGCGCCCGCCACCGCAACTCCCTCGACGTTGAAGAGCTGCTGACGCCCGAGAGTGTGGTGGAACTCCGCATCCGCATGGGGCCAACGGCCTGCCGCTTTGAGCCGGGCCATCGCATCCGCCTAGAGATCACGTCGAGCGACTTCCCCAACCACGACCGCAATCACAACACAGGCAAAAACAACCTAGCCGACACCGAACTGGTCGTGGCTACCAACGCCGTGCATCACTCGGCAGCCCATCCTTCGCGGCTCGTGCTGCCCGTATGCAAGGTATAAGCTCAGCTCAGAAATTGAACCTATAGCTCAATTTCGTCAGCAGTATCCGCTCTGGCTCTGTGGTGTCGGCCCAATGTTCGTTATAGGCGATATAGAATCGGCTGTTATTCGCGCCGAACGTATAGCTAAAAAGCAGGTTGAGATCGACGGTGTCCCGGTGGAAGCTGCGCTGAAAAAAACTGCGGATGAACAGATCCCGATGCAAAAAGTACGTCGTCCTCACCAGCAAGACGCGCTTCACCTCGTCCAGTGCGCCGGAGGGAAAATACTCCCAGACAGATTCCGTACTAGAGTCAAGAAAGAACCCCTCCCACAAATCGAATCGCAGCGTCCCAGATACGCGGCGTATGTCGCCGAGGTATTCGTCCGCAAAGTCGTACTGGTCCCGGAGTTGACCGCTGAGGCGGAGCCGGTACTTGCGCCCGTTGCCGGTGTCAAAACCAGCCCTGAATGAGTCGCCGTTGTACTTTTTTTGCTGCCACCGCAATTGCCAATTATAGTGGCCGAACCACGCCCGCGAGTCATCCAGCCGCCGTACGTACAGATCGACGTTGCTCCAGCGCCATTCCCACCCCTCTTCGTTGGTCCGCCGCTCGGCGACAAGATTCTGCCCCAAATAGATATTTCTAATGCCGAGGAAATCGGGACGCCAACCGTAGCTTCCATAGAGGCTGAATTCTCGCTCGCCGACGTCGGCGTCGTGCGGGATGAAACCGATTTGATCCACGTTGAACCCAGGCTCGATCCAAGATCCCCGAATCCCAAATGGGAAGCGATCGGAATTGTACCTAAAGCTACCGCTGTGCATTTTGTTGCGGCGGTCCGTGTCTGCACCAAAACTCATGGCCGAATTAAGGAAGAGCTTAGCGTTGTCGTCCAAGCTCAAGACGAGATCGCTGCCCACCGCCTGTTGCCCTAGCGGACCATTTTTCCCGACGGCTAAGGCACCAATCGAGGAATTGACTCCTACATCGCGCTTGAGGCGCAGGACGCCGAAATGCGGAGGGCCGCCGTCATCACCCAACGGCCGATTCCGCGCTGCGATCAGGCCGACGCTGTTCTTGCCGATTTTGCCCGTTATTTTAGTGCCGATATCGGGATCGCTAATGCGACGACTGTAGAAGAGGTCCATCGCCGTAAATAGATTTTGGCCTTCGAGAAAGAAGGGTCGTTTCTCCTCTAAAGAGAGTTCAAATCTCGTCAGGTTTATCTGGTTTTCGTCGGCTTCTATATGGGCGAAATCCGGATTAAAGGTGGTGTCCAAGGTGAGATTGGAGGCTATACTGTATTTCAGATCGAGCCCGAAATCGCTGGACCAGCCTTCTGCGGACCGACTTTTCACATTGCTGTAGCCTCGGGTTGCATAAGGCAATACCTCTAGGTGAAGTCCCGGTTTTATGTCTTCGAGTCCATGCAGGTGGCCGGCCTTGGACACTTTCAGGAGATATCGGTCGTCTCTCGATATAAACGCCCAGTTGCTATTCTCCGTATAGGTCCGCTCAATGCGCTGGACGTTTATGCCCCACGTATGCTGGTCCAATTCGGGAAACCGCAGCGTCTTGAATGGGATGGCGATCTCGGCACTCCAGCCTTGGTCGTGGATATGGGTTTCGGACTGCCAAATACCGTCCCAGCTCTGATCGATTCCACCCCAGCCACCGGACCCATCGTTTTCAACGCGAAAATCGTTCTGGACGCCGTAGGCATTTATATAGAACCCGTAGGCATTCTGATGGTCGTGATAGGTATCTAAGACGAGGCCAACGAGGTCTAACGGGGAGAACGTGCCGTCCCGCTGCATGATGCGCCCCTTTATATTCCCAGGCTCCGCATCAATCATATTGAGGCCGATGTACAGGTAATCGGCGTCATAGAGTACATGTATAAAGGTTTGGTTGGTCGCGGCGACGCCCTCTTCGGGTTCGATCAATATGAATCCCGTCGCCGGTGTAGCCCGCTTCCAGTCCGCATCGTCTAGGACGCCGTCGATGGTTGGCCGGAGGTGCGTCCTAAAGGCCTGGACCCCCTTTTCGCCAGCCTTTTCGTGGGCCGGTGCAGACGACGCAACGACGAGCGCAGCCCCTATCATCCAGAGTAGCCATAAGTGTGTGCAGATGCACTTGGTCGGGTATGCCGTGCTCATTTATCTCCTCTCAATTGGGCTAAGCGTGAGATACTGGTCAAACCACCTGAGCACGCTCTCGTAGTAGTCCCTAGTATCAGCAGCAGACCACGTCATGATGTGTGATTCGCGCTGGTACTCTCTCATTTCTACGCGCTTGCCCAACCGCCTCAACGCCAAGAAGGTCTCACGGGCGCTCATGGCGGCGGGTTCATCCTTGCTCCCGCACACAAGCATCAGCGGTGTCTCAACCTGGTCGAGGAGGAAAAACGGTGAGTTTTCGATGTACTTCTCTCGTTTTTCCCAGGGTGTGCCTCCGGTGCGTCCTCCGGGGAATTCGCACCACCGCATTGCATTGAAATTCGCAACATAGGTGCTCGTCATGTTGACTCCCGTAGGGGCATTGGCGACACCAGCGCTAAAGGCGTTGGTTTGGGTGAGCAGTGCCACTACGGCATACCCACCATAACTGTGGCCTCGTACGCCGACTCGCTCTGAGTCGGCAAGACCCATCTCTACCGCTCGCTGGACAGCCGGGAGCGTTACCCCTGCAATCTGGGCGATCGGGTCATGGTCCTCTATGATGGCATCTGGGTACATCGCTGCGTAGCCTGCGCCGGTGAGCAATTCAATCTCCAAGTCGTATAAGTCGAGTCCGGGTACGTGGCGCTCCGAGTTCGTCCTGCCTGGATAGACGGTCACGACCATTGGTAGCGCGCCTCTGTCTTCTGCTCCTAATGGTGTGAAGATCGCTGCCCTCTGCGTTCGACCATTCACATCTTCAAACTCGATGATCCGCCGCGAGGGAGCCTCCGTCTCCTTGCGCCAGGGGTTCAGTGTGAGCAGCGTCTTTGGCGTTCCTCCATCCATCGGGTACGCATCAACCACCTCATCACCGATCGTAATACCACGTATAAAAAAGAGCTCGCCGGTCGCTGCGGTCGTGAATTCGTTTGCAGCCGGAAGCGGCAGTGATCGGACGGCCGTTGTTTTTCCAGAATCAGCATTGATACGGACGACACAGGAGTCATCCCGACCGTTGCGAGCGTGTCCATAAAAATCGCCCCGATCATCCGTTTGCAGGACGGATTCCCCGTGACGTTGCAAGAGGAGATCGACATGGAGTTGAGTAGTGCCTGGATCTTCGGAGAGGCGATAACCAGTTCTCTCATCAACAGAGAAAGCATGCAGTGCGCCATCTTGCAGCCAGACGAGGCGCTTGCCGTCGGCGCTCCACCAAGGTGCCTGATAGGGATGCGGAGCCGACTCCAACGCTGCCAGCATGGTAGGCTCCGCCGAGGCGTCCGCCGGGGCAACCCAGAGATGGTGCGGTTCTTTCGCGGCTCCCGTGACAAAGCAGATCATCTCACTGTCCGGCGACCATGAGAGACAGCTTGCATAGCTGTTGACCTGGACGTCTTTCGCGACGACATGGGGTTCGCTCCCATCGACCGGTACCACTAAGAGGTCGTGGACGTAGTGAGAGCGGCCACCTACAGGACTCTTGATATAGTTGAGCAGGGCCACAGCCCGCCCGTTCGGGGCCAAACGAGGAATGTTGAACTTCAAACCAGACCCGTAGCGAGCAATAGCACCAGACTTAACATCCACAACACCCACACACATGCTTGCGTCTCGCCGTTGAAAGAATGGTTGGTTCTGATCGGCGTCTAGCTCTTTCGGGTCATAGGAGCGAACGATGACGTCGGGGTCTGTGGGAGATACTGTCGCTTGGGTATCCGCAGGAACGAGCGTCGCTACAATGCGGAGGCCATCCGGTGTCCACTGGGGAACGCAGAAGTTCAGACCACAGTGGACGACAGCGTCCCGGAACAGGCGCACTTTGCGTGTCCGTCGGTCCCACAAGCCGACACAGGCTTGGGTCTGAGAAGCAACCACGAATGCGGCGAGGGTCTGTCCGTCTGGCGACCACCTACCCGCCCAACTCATAGGTGCGTCGGGAAACGGAACTATCGATTCGCCGGTCGCCGTGTCGAGCAGGAGGAGGTGGGCACCATTCGCTTCAAAATGGACGCCGTGGATCGTGCGGGAACTGCTCCCATCGCCGAGCGGTTCGCGTCGGTTCGCCTCGCTCAGCGTAACCGCGAGTAACTCTCCATCCGGAGAGAGATCCCATGGGCAGCGATGGGCAAACTGATTGAGCTTCAGCAAGTCGTCCACGGTGAATGGTCGCATGGCATCACATCTCCTAGTTTGATGTAGCGTTAAGATCGGGCGGATGTGATAAGATAAGGAGACTTGACAAACTGTCAATAAGTATTTATTTATAAATGACTTACGTACATATACCCCTTGACAAAAGCAAAGACAATCAGTATTTTATTTATAGTAATTACAACGACGAAGGGGGGTTCCGATTCGCTCGGTAACCCCCCTTTTTGCGGCCTAAAAAAGATTATATAACTCTTGGGTTCAACGCTGCTGCAAAGGTACGTCGCAGTGAGGTGCCCCATCTGACAGCCTCGGCACCTGCACTTTCCCCGCAATCAGTTCGTCCATCAGTTCGTCAAAAGCAGCGCGGTCCACCGGAAAGGTGACCACCTGCCGCCGCAACCCGGCCAGTAGGATCCCGCAGATCAGCTCCGTCGTCACGCGGGCACTGGCACCGTCCGTGATCGGCGTCCCACCGTCGAGGGCCGCCGTCGCGAAGCTGTCGAACAGGGTCGGCGAATCGGCGTCGGCACAATCGACGTCTTCCCAGCTTAGGTCGAGCCGTCCCACGGGCTGTGCGCCGCCAGCAATCATGGCCGCGAGGGGATGCTGGTAGCGGACGAGGCGGAACAGGTCGGGCGCGCCGGGGACGTTGGCGTTGCGCTCGTCCTGAAACAGAATGCTGCCGCGCTCACCGGCGATCTGCCGGTAGTTGAGGCAGCGGTCCCAGGTGCTAAACTGCAAGCTGGCGATCACCCCCGAGTGGAAGCGCACCGTGGCAATGGCCGTGTCCTCCACCTCGTGCTGATGTCCGCGATTGCCGACGACGGCAGTGACCTCAGCGGGCGGACCGAACAGCCAACAGATTAGGTCGATGTCATGGCTCGCTTGGTTCAGCAGGACGCCACCGCCGGCGTGCTCCCAAGTGCAGCGCCAGCGATCGCGGGCGTAGTAAGCCTCCGCCCGGAGTTCCAGCCACTGCCAGACGACGCGCTGCACATCGCCAATGACACCCGAATCCACTAGCTGCTTCAGTCGCAGATTGCCGCGGTAGGTGCGGTACTGATGTCCAACGGCGAGGATGCGACCGGCCTGAGCCGCCGTGGCGACGAGACTATCCGCGTCAGAGATCCTAGTCGCAATCGGTTTCTCCACGTACACGTGCAGACCGCGCTCGAGGGCGGCTAGGGCCATGGGGGCGTGCAGGTGATGGGGCGTAGCTAGGACGGCCGCGTCGAGATCGGTCTCGCTGGCGAGCAGCGCGTCGAAGTCGGCATAGGCACGGGCGCTCGTGTCACCTACGGCGGCGCGCGCCGCGGCTGCGTCGAGATCGGCGACCGCGACTAGGTCAGTCCGCGCATGTTGGCGGATGGACTGCAGATGGCCGCGGCCGACGCCTTTGACGCCGACGACGGCAGTGCGAAGTTGGCTCATATCGGGGCCTCGCTTGATTGAGTAGTGTTGACGCAGTGCGATTCCCTATAGATAGGAATTTGCGGATTGGTGCATATTGCGTATCCAATTCCCTCAAAATACTGGTCTTTGCCTGTACATCAATCGAGAGAGTCCTATATCTGGGTGAGGAAACTATCCGTGTGCCCGGTTATATAATCGATGACCAGCCAGATGGCAGCCGCGACGATTTCTCCCGCGATCAGCCCCGTGAAGAACGGGCGGGCACCTCGGTACAGTTTAGGCCCTCCATATTTCAGTAGCAGCAACTTGATCAGCCAAGCGAGATACGCGCTGAAGGCGATGTGGGCCGTCTTCCAGTTGGCGCTGATCATATAACCTAGTGGACTGAGGGGCCACCAGAGCAAGTGTTGCCGGGCCCACATCAACAGCGCCATCGCGGTGCCGCCCATGCCCATGAAGATCCAGGCCTCGGCAAGAGGGCCAGTAGGTTCGCCAGCTATGCGCGGAGCCATATTCGCAGGTCCAGCCCTCGCCGCTCCCCAGCCGTACCAGAGTGGGTTGAGGTTGATTCCCCCGTATTTATACGACAGGTGCAAAGTCATATAAGTCGATGCGGCCAGACTGACTAGAATAGCAGTGATTACAACCCAGAAAAGACGCCGTTTCGAGCCTTTGAAAGCCTGACTTATCTTCAACCCGTTGGCCACCGAAGACATCACAAAAGAGCGGATCTCAGCATGCCATCCGTAGGTGAACCCCAAAGCCACCAAGCCTTCGGCTCCCAAAGAGGAAGTGCCCGCCCCGGCAACGAGAAAGCTAGCCGTGGTGATCGGTGGCCGCATTGCCGGTAGACCGCCTTCGGCCACGGCGCGAGTCAGGCCCAGGTAAAGCACCATGGCACCGAGGGTGAATATCAGTGCCATCAGGAGCGGGAGACCGCTCATCCACAACCCCATAACGACCAGGGATAGCGAGATAAGCAAACCGAAAAAGGCCTGCCGGTAGGATAGCATCTCGGCCGAATCGTCCGTCTCGAAATCCCGTCGGCAAGCCTTGTTGGCTACTTCTCGCAAATGCCTGCGGGCAACCCAGAGCCCGACCCCCACGAAGACGATCATGGCCCCCATTCCCTGGTGAGCGGAAAAAGGGTCGGGCGCGTATTCATCCAACCGGTGCGTACTCTGTAGACCGATCATGCTGAAGATGCCGCGTTGAATTGTGGTGAGGGTATAGAAGACCCAGATGGAGGCGGAGATATCGAGATTGACGAAGTAGAAGAAGCCGATCCAGGGAGGGTTGAGCCAGAACTCCATGGCGACCTCATTGCGGAACAGAAGGAGACTTGCATGGCGCTCGATTGCCGGGAAAAATGGGAAATGAGCATGCAGACCGTTGACGCTTAGCAGAATGAATGAGAAGGCGAAACCCGTCCACATGATTCTATTCGCGAAAAAGGACCTGCCGACGATCCCGCCCTTCTCCTGTTGGATCATCTCCATCGGCACCTGCGCCAGCGGATACACCAGCCTTTCCCGGTCCATCCATTGCTTGCGAAGAATAACCATACTGAAAATCATGGCCGCGCAGAGCGCCAAAAAAAAGCCGTACCAACAGGCCAGCGGATAGATCCAGGGCACCCAGGGAGTCGAGGCACCTTGGGGCAGTCCTTCAAAGAAGAACCGCACGACGTTTTCGCCTTGCGGGATCATCCATGAGGCGATGTGTTGATTGTAGGACTCATCCCAGCCGTTTTCCGGCGTGGCGTAATAACTGGAGCCCACTAAGCAGGGAATCATGAACTGCGTGAACCCCATGCCGGGAATACAGCAGGCTATTATCAGCATGATGTAAATGGTGATCTGTTCGGCCTGGGTCAGGGCCAGAGGTCTGCGAATAAGGGCTACCAGCCCGTTGGCTAGGACCAGAAAAAAAAAGAAGAACAGGGCCGCCGGCGTACTGAAGTTCAAAGTGAGGTACGACCCGCGGATCATGGTGGTGGCGTAGACGTCCAGAAAATTGAGGAAAAAGGAAAGCACCGCTCCGATCAAGATGCTCCGTAGCGTGATGCCGCTCGCCCCGGATGCGGTCCCAGATTGGAGGGGACTTGTGTTTTCTTTATGTCGAGCCTCAGTCATCTATCTTTTTATTACAGATTCGACCATTGTGGGGGTTTGACAGCTCTTGGAACCTATTCTTGGGGCGAGTCCGAGGGGCAGACGGAAGGAAGAAGCCGCTCAATAGGCGAGTGAGATCAGTTTGGCCGCGATCGACTGGCCGAAGCCCTCGGCGTCCACCTCCATACCAACGCGGCAGATGTACAGACCGGGCGGTGCGAGTTGACCACTGTCGTCGCGACCGTCCCAGACCAGACGCTGAAGACCTGCAGCGTGCGCTGCGGGGTTTTCGAGTCGCCGCAGCAGGCGGCCCGACAGGCTGTACACCTCCAGCAGCATGACCTTTTGCCCCTGTATTTTGAATACCTGAAAGGCGAATTCCGCCACATCGTTGATGCCGTCTCCGTTCGGGGTGAAGGGATTCGGCACCACTTCTATTTCGCCTATCAGACTGCCGTCGGCCGGGCCCTGAACCGTCATCCCAGCGCCCTCCACCAAGGTGGTTGCATCGCCGGCATCCACGCGTTGCCATATTCTTTTCCCCTCCTCCTCTCCCATTCCCACCAGGGCGATAAATTCATGGCTCACCAGATAGAGTACGCTTGCGAAACGCAATTCTACCAATTGCTGAGAATCTCGCACCGGCTCGGGAAGCCGGATCCACAAGGAGTCGGCTCCAGTTTCGAACCGTTCCAACTCGTCCGGGCCGTACAATTTTCCCCCGCCCTCCGCCAGTTCGCTCTCCGACCCCACCCGCGCATCCACCAACTCCGCCTCAATGCCCGGAGGAAGTTCTACTAGCACTAGGTCGAATCCCTGGTGATTGTTTCCGAGTAGGGGCTTGAGGAAAAGGGATAGGACTTCCCTGTGTCCACTCTGTCGAGTTCTCCGCGGCCCAACTTCGCCTATGATCTGACTGGCCAAGGGATCTTCGAGGGAGATGCGCAGGTTGTGCAGCTGCGCCGCCCGCTCCGGGTCGTCGGAGAGTAAGGTGGCCTGGATCATCGCGTGGCTCCGGGGGCTGGGTGAGGTAATGGCCGCACCTGTCTCCAGATAGGGCGAACTCCAGTTGCTCCAGTCTTCTCCTGGAATAAAGGTAATCAGCGAATCCCCCCGCAGAAAACTCAGCGTTTTGTAGTATGTTTTCCTGTCCACCGGAAGCCCAGCCGAGGTGAAATACTCGATCTTCTTGTCGATCTTGTCCCCGGTCCGGGTGCGGATCATCACTTCGGTTCCAAGGGGGGTGTCCGCCTCCCAAGCGATGCTGGAGAGAATGCGGGGATTCTGTCCCAACTCGATTATGTCCGAGGTCAGCGATACTCGAGGAATAAATCCGCGGCCATAGAGCTGGATCTCCCGTATCTTGCTGCTGATCCACCTCGAGATGAGTAGGCGGTACGCGATTTTCACATAGCGCGCCTTGGTGAGGGGGAAGAGGTTGTCTTGGTAAAATCTCTTCCCCACCGCCGGATCCTGGGCCCCGTCTTGGCCTCGGGCGGCCAACTGCACGTAGACAAAACTGCCGTCCGGTGCTCGGGTGCCGTCCGATAAACTTATTATGTGGTTGGGCAGCGTGGCATTGGACGATCCGTCGTTGCCCGCTTCTACGGCGAAGACGAAAAAGACCCGATTTATCCAGTACCAGGTACCCAAGTCGAAGAGAATCTCCCGGTCGATGACATCGACGACTGCGTTGCCACCGCCTACTGCTACCTGTACATCCCAAAAAGAGCTGTAGTCGCCGTCAATTGTGCGGAATTCGTTTCCCGAGTTGCCGAACCCGACCATCCGGCCGCCCCGGTCCACAGTGCCCAGACTGATGTTGTCGCCAGCGCTCCACACCTCGATCTCGGCCAGCCGCGGACGTTCCCGGCGGTAGTACTTGACCGGACCGCGCTCCTCCGGGTCGGCAATGGCCTGGTACGCGTCCGGATCCACCTCGCGCAAGACGCCGGCGGCCTCACGGCGAAAGTAGAGAATATCGCCCCGATCCTCCTCGGGCAGGCTGTTCCAGCGCGCCTCGCTGATTTCTCCGGCCTGGCCTCCATCGCTGGCCGTGGCCACGATCTGGACGAATTGGATCAGATCCCCGAGCAGAGCTGGATCGGCCCTCAGGGACGGCTGCAGATCGAATTCGAAGACGCGCTGCGTCTTGTTGAGACCTTCGCTACGACCAACGAGGACGTAATTCAGCGCTTCGCTCTGCTGAAAGGCGGACAGGCCGTTTGAGGTGAGTAGGTTGAATTGCAACAAGGGATCGCCGACTTCTTCGCCGACGAATTTAACCACTATTTTCTGCACCCATACCGCCCTGCCCAGGTCCATCTCGACCCACCATTTTTTCAGGGGAGTATTCGCGGCCGGTTCCCAGTAGGTATCGTCCTGCCCGTCTATGAGATTGTCAGCCAGATCCAGGTTTGTTCCCGCGTCCCGGATGCCCCCTCTCAGCCCCTCCCCATAGGTGAAGGAGTGGGCATTCAGGGCCACATTGGCCCGCGCCTCGACGTATTGTGGCCGGGGCCCTGCGACGCCAAATTCCACCGCGCCATTGGGAAAGCTCCAGTCCCTCCAGTTCGTCTCGTCGACTACCAGTTCATCTCCTGTAAAGCGGAAACCCTGGGCTCCTCCCCCCGACGCGAGCAGCAAAATACAGCTAATAACCCGCAATTGGTCAGCGCCGCACATGGTACTCTTCCTTTGTCGTTTCCGAAGCTGTCTTAAAGACCCCGATAGTCCCAGAACGCGGGGATTTAAGCCAGCTGCTCAATAGACCACCGCGATAGTCCCCACTTCCCGATCCACACCTTTTTCTGCCTCCACTGAGATGCGATAGACGTACAATCCCGGCGGCACCCGTTGCCCGTCGACGTCCATCCCATCCCAAGTAAAGCTGAATCTTCCACTCTGCTGGACGCCCTCGTGGACCACCCTTATCAATTGACCGGACAGGTCGAAAATCAGCAGTTTAAGAGGAGCAACGCCTGTCAGTTGCAGCAGATTGAATGAAAATCCGACCGTCTCGTTTATGCCGTCTCCATTGGGTGTGAAGGACGCCGGTTCCACCTGTATATCCGTCAGCAGTCGCTTGAGAAAGGTCGTGCGCACGGATAGGGTTTCGCTCCGCAGTTCCCTAGCGGCATCTCCCGGGTTGATTCGCTGCGCCAGTTCCAAGGGGCGCGAGGTGTCCCGCACCCAGCCGGCGAATTCGGTGCTGTAGCGTAGTACGGGGGCGCGGAATAGCACCTCGACCAAGGTCCCGGATTTCCCCGCTTCGAGGCGGTCCAACAGTTGGACGGCAAAAAAGGTCGAATCCAGAAGGTCGATATGCTGGGTGAACTCCACTGGAACCCCGCCGACCTTCACGGAGTCGACGGCCACCAGTCCGAAGGGGGCCGATATTTCTATGCGGTCGAAACCCGAGTGCTCGGTCCGGATGGTGGGCTGAATGGCATAGGTGAGCCGGGCCGTCTGTCCGAGGGGCACCTCGGGAGGATAAATTTCCCCGCGCACGTCTTCGGCCAGCGGCGGTTTGGTGACGCTCAATTCGACGAACTCCAACTCTCCGCCGTCTCCGGCCGTGGGCGAGAAATCGACCCTCAACTGAAAAACCGAATTGGGGCCCGGAGAGAGAACGGGTGTGCCGCTGCTGTCGGCAAAAGCGTAGGGCGGAGACCAGAAACTCCAGTTCTCAGTATCATAGGTAATTTCAGCGGCCTCTCCGGGCTTCAGGCGGCGGTAGGCGTTCGCGTCCAGGGGATTGCCATTCCTGTCGAAGCGGGCAGTTTCGCTGCCCCGCCCGGTAAACCGCCAGTACACATTTGGATCTAGGTCTTTGCCGGTCCGCGACTGTATCCAGATCCTAGCCTGGGGATCACTGCGCCCCCCCCATTTCAAATCGCCCCAAATTGCCGGTTCTCCCAGGTCGATGAACTTTCCCGCATAGAAGGCTTGGTCGATGTACCCCTCCCCGTAGACCTCGATTTCCGCCACCTTCACTTCTTTGGCCAGATCCGTTCGGGTGAACACCATGTACACGCTCCTAGCCAGCGTCGAGGGAAACCCCACGTCAATTGTATCCTGTACATTTTCGGTCAATCTGAGGATCACATTGCCGCTCACCGCATTCAAAACCTCAAGGCCCGGTGCCGGGGTTGCGTAGGTAGCGATATCCAGCCTGTCCGGATAATGGCCGCTGCCAAAGGTGAAAATCCGCACCCGGTCTATGTGGAACAGACCGCCTAGATCCAAGGCGACCGGTATGGTTCGGCCGCCCCAAGGACCAGCGGGCACCCAATTGTAGAAGGTGCCGGGGTCGCCGTCCGTTATCTTGCGGGTGTCGTCGGACACTCCAAAACCGGCGTACACAGCAGCGGAGGTATGAGCCCCACCACCCCGCGCCAAGCTGGTGCGCGCGATATTCTCCCCCGCGTTCATGAAAAGGGGCCGCAGAACCCCCCGGGCCAGGGCCTCTTCGTCGAGGCCCTGCTGCTCCGTGAAATCGCTCCACTGCAGCTGGTGGTAGTTCACCTCGGGTAGCTCCACGCGGGGTTTGTCTGCTCCACCTATGCGGTAGACCTCCAGGGCCTCGACCCATCCCGCGGCCAGTACCAGCACCGCCAGCGGGGTCGCGATACTCGTTCTCATAATTGTCAACTCTGGTTTTGCAACGGCTCCAAGCCGCCTCATTCGAGCGCCGCATGGGTCGTGATGAACAGGTTCATCCCTGAGAAGGGGTCTTCCCCCTTGCGGTCCAACCGGCTGCTCCGCAAACCCACCTGGGTAGTCAGGCGATAGCCCAAGTAATCGCCCGTATTGGAGTACTGGACTGCGAGGATGGTCTCCCGAAAATCCTCCTGCAAACCCGGTGGTGCCGGGTCTTTGAGCTGACTGAATATAGTGTACTCGACCCCCATCTGTACGTCGGAACTGGCCAGCAACCCCATGCGGGCGATCAGGAAGAAGATGAGGGTATTCTCTTTTCTCACGGGATCGTTTTTCAGCAGCGGTGCTTCGAGTCTCAGTTCGTTTTTGATCTTGGGAATCACCTCGACCCCACCCAGCGGCTGTCGGTATTCGGCCTTGTTGATCAAGCCGAAGAACTGGTGATTGCGGCGGAAAGTCGGCTGGCGCTGGCGCTGGTGCCAGATTTCGTATTTCAGCTTGTTGACGAGTTTCAAATTGGCTCTTCCAGTATAATCGAAAGAGAGAAAGGTGGAGTTGATCCAAGTGTTGGAGGCGGCCAGCGGATCATCGATGCGCTTCAGGGTTCCCTGAGAGCCCACCGGTTGCACCCACTGGACGAGATGGTCCGGGATCTCGTCTTCGACTATTTTGAACAGTTCGAAGAGCCGGAATCGGCCCACCCCGGCCATATCGAGGTTCCAGGTGAGCAGACTATAGACGCTTCTATCGACCCGGTTGTCGGATAGCATGTGCGCCCGTTTATATCCGGTGGTCAAGCGCATCTCTGGCGTGATATACACTCCGGTGTAGGCATTGATGCCCGCCTGGTCGCGATCGTAGGGATAATCCGGCTCCTCGTCGTTTTCAAAGCGGTCGATCCAAAAGTTATTGTTCATATCCACCCCAAAGAGGAACTCCGGGCGGTCGACGTTGTAGCGCAGGAAGGGCTCTTCGTAATCGGGGATGAAATTTGGGCGGAACTCGTTGTCGTTCTGGTTGAAATCGGAGATGAAATCGTTGTTTTCGTCCCAACCCGGAAAAATATTCAGATCCGGACCGCCCTGGTTTAGTCGCTGCCAGTCGGGGGTGCGGTCCTGGTCGTCGTTGTCGTCTACCCACTCGTAGAAGTACCTGCGCTCGTTCTCGTAGTCGATGTCGCCGGCTAGGTTGGCGATTAGGCTCGTCGTACCGTAGTCGCGGTCCATACTATACGCTTCCCCAAAGAAAAACCAAGGGTGCCACTTTCTGGCCAGATTGACCATCCAAGCGTTGGCGGTCTCCTCACTTGTGCGGTGAGTATCGAAGGTCCGATTCGGATATTTGCGGAAACGCCGGCTGCGGTCGAACTCGGCGTAAAGGTCAAAGCCCCACGCATTCTGCAGCTCGAGGTTGAAGCCAATGACATCATTCCCAGTGGGCAGACCGTAGTCGAGTTTCACAACCTGCACGTTGGAGCCATCCTTTACATTTTTCGCCGCCCGTTTCATGGTCAGGAAGACGGGCTGCGGGGACGACTGGAGGTTGGTCTGGCGGTCCGAGCTCATCTCGATGTGGTAATCGTTGGCCACTACCATTTCGACTGAGACTCGGCGAATGGTGGAAGGATCGGGGCCTCTATACGCGCCGGCGCGAAAGTCGTAGGTCATGTCGATCTGCTCGCTCCCATCGGCAACCAAAAACCCCTGGCCCTTGAAGCCGCCCTCGACAATGGGCTCGAAACCGATCTCACTGCCGCGGACTACTTCCTTGCGGCGTCCCACGACCCGCTCTCCCTGCAGATTCTCACCCAACGTATCGGTTTCGGCCTCGATGACGATATCCCACGAAAATAGCGTCGCCCCACCCTCGCGGTCATCCGGTGAATCGTCGCTCAAGCGGATGAAGAGCTGGCCTATGTGTTCGAGATTTTGGCCTACCGTCAGCGAACCGCTCAGCGGATTCCCCTTGAAGCTCTCCAGCAGCGTCAGGGCGTTGTGGGCGTTTACGTACGTGCCGCCCAAGGTGATGAAATCGCCGATCTGTCCCGTGCCGTGGAAGCCGTAGAGATTGGTGCTGTTGGTGGTCTCCACCGGTACCTGAGTGGAGAAGCCTGGGGCATTGATCCGCGATGCCAGTAAGGTCAGGGCGTACTTGTCCGACTGATAATCGGCCTGGACTCCGTCGAAGGCGGGTTTGGAGAAGGTCATGGGCGTCAGCGTGGTGCGAATCCGGCTGCCAATGGTCAGCGTCAGGTGGTGCTGGCCTTTTCCGTCCGAGGAGATAACCACCTGATTGAACCACGCATTGAATTTCGGGTCTTTGAAAATGACGCTGCCGAATTGCTCTGGCTGCTGCTGGCGCCAGTCGTATATGAGCCAGCCCCGGGAGATGAAAGAGCCGTACAGGTCGTAGAAATAATCCCCCTCGATAATGGTAGATACATAGCGCTGGTATTGGTCCCGGGCGTAGTTGGAGTACTCCCACTGCTTCCACTTGTAGAAGTGGTGGAGTTCCTGGGGCACGTACCACCGTCGCACGGCCGGGTCCAGCGCGTCGAAGAGCACGCCCGACCCCTGGGGTTCGTACGAGACTTCTCCACCGCGAGTCTGGCCCAGTCGGGAGCCGTAGTCGATCCTCTGGGCCCCGAGTTGGCTCGCTAGCACTGCAATACACGCAATGCAGAACAAGGCGAGAAGAAGGTGATTGTCCACGCGGCTGCTCCATCCCGGCACTATGCGCCTCCCTATGTGCTTGTCGCTAAGCTGCTTGCGGCCCGACTACTACAGGGCCTAATAGGCGATGGTAATAGCACTGCTGCGGCGTTCTGTCCCCACATCCGTTTCCACCTCGACCTGGATTGCGTAAAGTCCCGGCGGCATCAGTCGACCGTCTGCGGCCCGGCCGTCCCATGAATACGAGAAGCGGCCGCTCGTCTCCTCCTGCCGGGTCAACTGCGCGAGCCGATTCCCAGCTAGATCGTAGACTGCTAGGAACACCAGCGCCGTTCTCGTCAAGTGCAACAGATCGTACTCTATGACGGTCCGATCATTGACTTCATCCCCATTGGGGGTGAATGGATTGGGCGACGCCTCGATCCGGTCAATCAACCTTCCCGTCAGTGGTATTCTCACGCTCAGATCGTCGCCCGGTAGCTCCGTCGAGGCATTGCCCTCGTCGATTTCCTGGGGCAAGGTCTCAACCCGGTGGTCGATGAGGCGTCCAGCAAAGACTGTTTCGTAGCGTAGAACCACGGTGTCGAAAACTACTTCTAGGTGATGCGTTCCGCTCTGGCCGGCGAATTCGAGCACCAAGCCGCGGGCTCCTGTTGTCGCTACAAAGTCCAGTTCCCGATCGTCGAGGCGGACGGATCGGACCGCCTCGACGGGGGCGGAAGTATCGATCTCCAGGCGGTCAAAGCCGCGGGCGTTGACCACGCGGACGACATAGGTAAAGGTCGTATCGCCGACGGAGACCTCTTGGGGCCATATCTCCCCGATGATCGAATCCGCCAGGGCGGGACGGGAGACTTCAAAAGCTAGGGAGTCGAGACCCACGCCGTCTTCCAGACCGTCGCTGGCAAAATCCACTTTGAATTGAAAATAGCGGCGTGGTGCCGGCGAGAGCACCCGGGTATTGCTACTCTTGTAAGGAGAGGACCAGGGGCTCCAATCCCCCGGCGCGTCCGCCGGAGACCGGCTACTGCCGCTCCGGGTGCTAATGGCCAAACGGGACTTTTCGGTCTGCCCCTGGTGCTCCGCCGCCCAACTCAACCGGCCCCAGATGGCTGGTTGGTCGAAATCGAAAACCTCGGATACATAGATCGCCTCCGGGACGAACCCCTGCCCGAAGATTTCGAGTTCGTCGATCTCCCAATTGAATCTCTGGGTGGATTCCAAGCGAATGTAGCGCACGTACTGCAGGGGGAACCGGACATTAACCGTGTCGCGTTTGTTGCCCCCGTCCTGGGCTATTTGACTGAACAGGGATTGGTCCGGCAGTCTGGTGAAGGAAGACGCGATGAGGTCGGCGCCGAATACCCCGTCGTTGATGGAGAGGACATACCCTTTGAGAAAATCATTCGAAAAAGAGGGCCGGGGAAAGAAGCGGATGTGGTTGACCCCGAACCGGGCACCCAAGTCAATGACCAGCAGAATGCCGGTGGCCGCTACGTTTTTGACCTCAAAAGCCGTTTGGTTGTCGCCGTCGACTATGTTCCGCAGAATGTCTCCGAGGGCATCCCGGTTCAGGCGCAGCACGGTATGGGCATTCGGCGAGGTCACTCGCCCGCCGCGTCCGTAAGTCTCCAGGGCGATATTGGTATTGGGGGCCACGTTTCCGGGCAGGATCCATCCCGGTCGGTCGGCAAAGTCGATTACCGGCGCCGAACCGGCGGCCTCTTCCCAGCGGAGTCCGTTGCCCTCCCCACCCACCACAAAGATTTCCGTGGCCGCGGCGACGGGATTCAGCGGCATCAGCCAGAACAACGCGCCCAAGGTCGTACACAAGTTGCGCATCGGTTTCTGCACGCGGACCATACAAAATACCGCCATACCGGATACTCCCGGCATGGCGGTATGACCCCACGAAGGGGTACAACTACTCGGCAAAGGTGGCCTTCAACCGGCCCCACCCCACCTCCTCCACCGCCGTGGCCTTCTGATCGGCCCAATTGATATCGGGATCGATCGGCGCCAACAGGAAGTCGGTGAGCAGATCGCCTTCCCGGAAACTATCCGTCTGGCCGCTCAGCACCCAATATCCGTCGTACGAACCAGAGTCTTCCACATTGTCTTCATCGACCATGGTGAAATTGAAACCGACGATCTCGTTTTCCGCGAGTTGGTGGACCACGCTGGTCTCGGCACCGTTCCAGTCTAGGTCGTCCCACCCTGTTATCATGGTCTCGGCGTAAAAGAACCCTTCCCCACCCTCTGGAACCGACTGGCTCGTGGCCCAATCGCCCCACGGCGGCATAGTGTGCCACTGCGCCTTGTGCCAGGCCAAGGTGCCCGGACCACCGTTGTTGATGCCGTAATTTTGCGCCTGAGCACCGTGCAGGCGGTCTGCTTCCTCCTGCGTATCCACCAAGTCGTTGAACATACCGAACCGACCGCCGCTGTGGTCAGCGTCAAATTCAAATTCCATGGAATCCCAATCGGTCAGCACCCAAATAGCGTCGTCGAAGCGGTCTTCCATGATGTAGAGCCTGTTGATGGTAGGATTCCATCCAAGAATAACGCGCACCGACAAATCCGTTGCGTCCCAACTGGTGCCTAGCCCCGTCACGGTCTCGACCAATTGTTCGTGGGTGATCCAATAGGTCTCATTCACTACATCCCACTCGGCGATATCGCCGTCTATGGTGGGAAGGTTGGCATCGGGAAATTGGACAGCTGGATAGACTACCCCGGCGGGTGTATGGGCCCAAGCGGCGGCGGCGAGCAGGATGAAGCTAGCAGTGAGAAGAAGTCTTTTCATGAGGGTTACTCCAGGTTTTGGGGGAGAATTACTTCTCTGGGTATGAGATCCCATTTCTTCGCCTCTTCCGACCTCCTTTCGCAAAAGAGAAATCTGACAAAACGCATAATTTTGCTTTGTGATGCTACCCATCCATCCATAATTTACGTTCATAATAGTAAATGTCTCTTAAAGATGTCAAACAAATTTTTGTTGTGATACAACCTATCCAATCTATAATTTACTCTCACATATAAAGTCAGCGCGTCAAAATAAGAGTTTCCAACAAAACTAGCTGTTGAGTATAGCATAGATAACCGTACCGTGCTGACCGGCATTCTCTTTGTGCTCAATACGGGCATCCCCGGTGTTTCCGAGAACGCCAAAGGCAAGGATATTTCCATGCGCATCATCGATACCCATGTTCACGTCCTCGACAACTACGCGCCCGTTGACCCCGACCAGGAGAGAGGGGAGAATTGGTTCGAGGGACGGTGCGAGCGGCTGCTCCAGCACATGGACGAGTGCGGAGTGGAAAAAGCCGTTCTCGTCCCCGTGGTGGCGGCGTATTCGCCCCACAACAACGAGGAGTGTGCCCACCTCGCTAGGGTACACCCCGACCGCTTGGCCACCCTAGTCGACGTTCAACTCGACAATCCAGATGCAGCGGAGCAGGTTACTCGAGCCCGGGAAGAATTCGGCACCGTGGGCATCAGCTACTATCCCCCGGATGGCGATCTCAGTTGGATGGTGCAGCCGGACCGCGAGCCCCTCTGGGAGGCTTTCAGGTCCTGCGGTCAGGTCTGCAATCTGCAGATCAGACCGCCCGATTACCCCGTCCTCCTACGGCTGGCGCGGACCTATCCCGATATTCGCTTCGTGAGCAACCACCTGGGACTGCCAGCCCACCTCTTCAATCCAGACGAACCCAGTTACGGAGGGCTGCTGGAGGGTGAGTCGCCGTCCAATCTTTTCGTCAAGGCGTCCGGATTCTATGCTGCGGCAGCAACGCCCTGGGATTTTCGCTGCCCACGGATTCTGGGCTTCATTGCTCGGTTACTCGACGGCTGGGGCACCGACCGCGTCCTCTGGGGCTCGGACTGGCCGCCGGCGGCTCTCCACCTCACCTACAGACAGAATCTGGAACTCGTACGCAGCTTTGTAGAGAGCCTGGACCATGGCGGACGGACTCTAGTACTGGGCGAAAACGCCGCCAGAGTGTACGGCATTTGACAATCTTCGGTTCGCCTTATGAATACCGTCTCTCTTTTCTTTAATGGCTGTTGTCCCACAGGGAGATGCCAGTGGCTGGTAGGCGTCTTGCTGAGCGCCCTCTGCGCCGCCTCCTGCGGACAGCAGGAGTCTCCCCCAGAGGAAAATGGCCGGATCCTGGCACAGGTTGGGGAGGAGACGGTCTCGGTCCAGGATCTCGAACGCTTCGTCGCTAAGCTGCCGGCCTGGACCACAAGTGAGCAAGAAGGCAGCGCCCAGGTCCGCGATTATCTGCAGACCTTGATTGATCGCATCCTCATTCTGCGCGAAGCGCGGACCCTAAGTCTGGAGAAGAGCCCGAATGTCCGTAAAAATCTGGCGCGCGTAGTGGCGAAAAAGCTGGGCCAAGAGGCCGCCTCCCGCCACATCCGGCCCCGAGTGGAGGTTGACGAGGAGGAAATAGAGCGGGCCTTTGCTCAGGGCCACTGGAATCGCCGGCTAAAGATCGCCCACATTGTCGTGAGCACCCAGGAACGCGCCGATGAGGTCATGGCGGCCCTGCGAGCCGGACGGTCCTTCGATGCGGTGGCGCGCCAGTTCTCGGAGTATCCGCCCAGTGCGAGGCGCGGTGGCGAATTGCTCCATTACTACAGTCCCGATGGCGCTACTCAGGTAGTGCGCGATGCGCTGTTCCACCTGCGGGTGGGCGAAATCTCGGAGATAGTTCCCAACCCTAAAGGGTACGAGCTTTTCAAAGTCCTGGACGAGCAGCAGGTAGCCTACGAAGAGGTCAGAGACCGGATCCGCAAGGGAATCGTCCGGCAGCAGTTGGACGCGGTGCGCCGGTCCTACATCGATTCGCTGGCGCAGCGGTTCGGGCTGGATCCCGATTCCGCCGGCCTCGGCACTCTGATGGGGCTATTGCGCCGGGTCCAGGAAGAAGGCGTGGGGCGTCTATCCGTGGCCACTTCCGCAATGCCACTTTTCAAGTACGAGAACGGATATATTCCCCTCGGAGAGGCCATAGAGCAATCGCCATTTATTCGCCGTGGCAGAGGCGTCGACGACAGTCTGAAGGTAATCCACTTTCTAGAGCGCGATGTGGTCGTGCCACGGCTCTTGCTGCTCTGGGCGTATGAGTTGGGAATTGATCGGGAACCCGAAATCAAAGCCTGGAGCAAGCACAGGGAAGAGGAGACCCTGATTCGGGAGATACGCCGGCTCAAAGCGACGCAGAAAGTGGTAGTGACCGACCGGGAAGTGTCGAGATTCTACGAGGAGAACAAAGACACGTACCGAACTCCTTCGGAAGTCGAGATCGTGGAGATTCTGGTCGGGGACGAAACCGAGGCCCGGGAACTGCTCGAGCAGATGGGGTCGGACCTGCACCGGGCGACACCACTGGTTGCCCTTTGCAGGCGGTTCAGACAGAAACTGGAGAGTGGGCAGGCCACCGGGGAGGAGGTAAAAGCCCTGCGGGAACTGGGCGGCGATCCGCCGGTCTTCGCCTGGCTAAGCCGGCGGCTGGACGACGAAGAGCAAATGGCGCAGGTCCTCGAAGAAATCGCCAGTGTCCCGAGCCCCGAGGACTTGGTGGAGCAGTACATCGCGCGGCAGTTGGCGGTTGCCCAAAGTGTGCGCCCAGGCAGTGCCCAGACAGAGGGCCATTACCACCTCCACTGGTACGACGAGGCGCGTTTCGGTCCCTTGGTCAGGGAGGCGATGGAAGCCGAAATCGGCGCTCTCATCGGCCCTTTGGCGATCGATTCTCTCTATTCGGTCGCCAAAGTGATCAGTCGCCGAGAATCGGCGATACGGCCCTTTGCGGAAGTAGAGGAGCGGATTACCGCCAGGCTGCGCCGGGAAAAGGAGCACGTATTATTCGGCCGCTGGCTGGAAGGATTGCGCACTACCTACAAAGACGAGGTGATTTTCTTCGATGAAAACATCGAAACGCTCGGACGAAAATTCCCGGCGGCAGTTGGGGATTGAAAAGGCCTTCCGGCAGGTGGGCAGCCGATGATCCAGCGCGAACTCCGCAAGTTGATCCCAGCCCTGCTCGGCCCCGGTCTCCTGCTGCACATCCTGTTCTTCGTGGTGCCAGCGCTCAACGCCTTTTATTACTCGCTGACCTCCTGGTCGGGCATAACCCCGTACAAGCATTTCATCGGACTGGCCAATTTCGTCCGGGCTTTCTCCGACCGCACCTTTCTCCTCGCGTTGGAGAACGTCGTCCTCTTCGGGATTCTCGGATTCCTAGTAGTCTTTCCGCTCAGTCTGCTCTTCGCCGTAGTGCTAGCTAGCAAACCCCCTTTTGAACGTTTCCTCAAGTTCATTATCTTCGCCCCTGCGCTCCTGTCCGTGGTCGTCACCGCGGTGCTTTGGGGCAGTATCTATAACCCGGTCATCGGTCTGCTCAACGAGACGCTGCGGGCGCTCGATCTGGGAGCCTACTCCCAGCCTTGGCTAGGACGCCACAGTACTGCACTGCCGGCTATTACCGCAGCCATGGTCTGGCAGGGTCTAGGGACCTATGTCATTCTCTTCCTGGCCGGCCTGCAGAAAATTCCCCGCAGTTTCTACGAATCGGCCGAACTGGACGGAGCCAGCGCCTGGCAACAATTCTGGCATGTGACCCTGCCCCTGCTCTGGGATGTCGTCCAGATCCTAGTCGTCCTCTGGATCATCAACGCGGTCCAGGCCTTCGCGTTGATTTTCGTCATCACCCGCGGCTATCCCAACGTCATTGAGGTGCTGGGGACCTATATCTATTGGGCCGGATTTCAGGGACAGAGCGTCGGTTACGGCACGGCCATGGGCGTCGTCATGTTCCTCATAGTGCTGACCATCAGCCTGCTGGTCAGCCGCCTGATGCGCCGCGAGGCCGTAGAATATTGAGGAAGGGAAGAGATGAATAATAGACAATACGGACCGGCCCTGCTGAAGCTCGTCACCATTCTGTTGATGGGCATCTACTGCCTGAGTTCGCTGGGAGCGATCTGCTGGGTGGTCTACACTTCCTTCAAGTCCAATGCGGAATTCTTTTCCAGCACTTGGTCGCTGCCCGCAACGCTGCGTCTAGACAATTATACCTACGCCTGGAAGAACGCCGAAATCGGCCTCTACTTTTTCAACACTGCCTATATCAGTGCGCTGGCCACCTGCGGGTCCGTGGTGCTATCCGCTATGGTGGCTTACATCCTGGCGCGGGTGGTCTTTCCCTTCAGGCAGTTAGCCTTCTTTCTATTCTTGGCAGCCTTGATGGTGCCGACCATGCTGTACATCTTCCCGCTCTTCGTGCAGATGCGGCAAATGCACTTGACCAACAATCATCTGGGTCTGCTGGTCCTCTACATAGCCATGGGCCTGCCGTTTTCCGTCTTCGTACTCACCGGTTTTTTCAGAACTTTGCCCAGTCAAATGGAAGAGGCGGCCATGATTGATGGGGCCTCGCCGTGGAAGACCTTCTGGTCGATCATGCTTCCCTTGGCCAAGCCCGGATTGATCACGGTCTCCATTTTCAACTTCATCAATGTCTGGAACGAATTCTTCTGGTCGCTGGTCCTCCTGCGCAGCGGCCGGCTCTACACCATGGCCCGCGGATTACAGACCCTGTTTTGGAATATGTCGACGGAATCGCGCTGGACAGAGCTATTCGCCGGACTAGTGATCGTCATGCTCCCCTTGGTCATCGTATTTATCTTTCTCCAAGACCGCATCACCGAGGGCCTGACCGTCGGCGCTCTGAAGGGATAGGTCGTGAAACGCAGAGATTTTCTCAAATGCATGGCAGCCGGCACCCTGAGCGGGGGCTGCGGCAATTATCTGCCCGACGAGGAGCTAATGGAAATCTCGATCCCCGGTTTCCAGCGGCGGGTTTCCCAAGTTCGGATCAATCAACTGCTGTGGAAGGTGGTGGATCGCTTTGGGGAACAATACCCCCATCTGCGCGTCGAGCCGGCCAGCGGCGGGGGCGGGGGCTATCAGGAGTTGATGATCCGCGTGATGGAGGGCAACCCCCCCGATATCATGTCCTTTGCTGGAGCCGATACCGGCCTCATCTTCTCTTATGTCAAACAGGGGCACGTCCTCGACATAACCGACTACCTTCAGGTCCCGGCTTACGACACCGAGGGAGCGACCTGGCTGGAGACGATTGACCCGCTCTACCACGAAAGCCTGATGTACGAGGGCCGTTTCTACGCCATCCCCCAGAATGTCTACTCCCTCCAGCTCTACTGCAACGCGGACCTCTACCGGCGCGCCGGAGCCAATCTCAATCCGCAGACCTGGGAACAGTTCCTCGACAACTGCGAACGCCTCAAACGCAGCGGCGTGGTGCCGATCACCCAGGACGGCATCCATTGGTACACGGTTTGGTGGCTGGAGCATCTGGCCCTGCGCCTGCTCGGTGCCGAGAAGCTGCGCCAGGCCCTGCGGGATCCACAGCGGCGGACTCCGTGGACCGAAGCGGGTTTCCTTCGGGCCGCCCGCATGGTGGAAAATATGCTAGACAGGGGCTACTTCGTCGAAGGTTTTTCTGGGCTCAACCACATAGAGTCCGAATTCCTGTTCTGGCGGGGTCAGGCCGCCACCATCTTTGTCGGCAATTGGCTGACTAGCGCACGGCGGGATATCATGGGGGATTTTCCCCTCTATACCTATGCCTTTCCCGCCGTCGAGGGGGGTGAGGGCAGTCTGCGCGAATTGATGGGCTATGCCAGAGCCCTCAGTATCCCCTCCCTAGCGCGCCATCCCGAACCAGCCGCCTATCTTCTGCGCCTGATAAACAGCCGCTGGCACCAGAAGCAGATGGTGGAAGAGGTTCTCAGAATCAGCTCAATCATCGGCGTGTCTATCCCGACTACTCACCAGGGCCTGGACGTCGTCTTGGGAGAGAAAACGAGTTTCTACCCCTTTTCATTCGATCTCGAAGGCGAGCACCCCTTTCTATACCGGCAGTACTGGGACGAGTGGAACCGCTTCATGGTAGCCCGCGAAATCTCGGCAGTCCAATTGCTGGAGAACCTCGAACAGATATTCACCCGCTACTTCCAGAACGCGGCGATCGCCTTCCCCGATCCGCTCTGACCCCCGCCATGATCCAACCAGCATGAGGTCTTAAAGCCATGACCGCAGAGCTTGTTTCGCCGTATCGACGCCCCCTGACCATCGACCACACCCGAGTGCTCAACACCGACCAGCGGGATTTTCCGGTGCTGATCCGCCTCTGCGACCCGACCCTGCGCAGCACCGCCAGCGGCGGCCACGTCGCCCATTCCCACGGTGCCGATCTCTTCTTTACCCAAGCCGATGGCCGCACCCGGCTGCCCCACGAATTGGTCGCCTACGACCCCGAGCAGGGCCAGCTAGAAGCTTGGGTCGAAGTGCCAGCGCTATCGTGTCGCCAAGACGAGGTCCTGTATCTGTATTACGGCGATCCGATCGTTGCAAAGACGGCACCGGCCCGGGACGTTTGGGAGGACTCGTATGGTCTGGTGCAACACGGGGAGCGGGTGGTGGCCGGCTCGAGCGCGATGGAGTTGGCCGAGGAATTGACCGTGGAGGCGTGGGTGCGGGGGGCGGGATCGGGAGCCGAGGTTCTGCAGTCGCTGGTGTCCAAGTGGGCGGTGCGGGAATCCTTCGATGCCTTCAGTGCCTACGACGCCGGACAGACCGACGGCCTAGCCTGCGTCGGCTATCTGGGGGGCGCTTTCGACGGCCGCTATGTGTACTGGCCGCCCAATCGCCGCACCAACGAGCGGGAGTCGGTGCACGGCGTGGTGCTGCGCTGCGATACCCAAGGCGATTTCCACGATCCTCAGAGCTGGGAAGCGCACGATGTCGAAAACATAACGTCCCTGAGGACAGTAAATTACTACGGCGCTGTCTTCGACGGCCGCTATGTGTATTTCGTCCCCCAGGACGAAGGTACGGCGTACCACAGCCGGGTGTTGCGCTACGACACCCGCCAGGACTTCAAGGGCATTGCCAGTTGGGAAGTATTCGATGTAGGTCTGACTCACTCGTACCAGGGCGCGGCCTTTGACGGCCGCTATATCTACCTCTGCCCTGGGTACGAAGGAACCCCGGGCGTCTCGCTAATTGCCGAGGACAAATACAGCGGATGCATCGTCCGTCTGGACACTATTGGCGAGTTCGAAGAGTCAGCCAACTGGAAGATATTCGACGCGAAAAGCGTTGCCCCAGACGCCGCGTGTTTTGACGGCGGAGCCTTTGACGGCCGCTATATCTACTTTGTCCCCCTCAGAAACGGCGTGGTCCTCCAATACGACACTAAAGGCGATTTTGCCGACCCGGATAGCTGGCGCACGTACGATATCGGGCCGTTCATCGGCAGCGGCTGGTGTGTTGGCGCGGTTTTCGACGGACGCTATCTCTACCTCGTGCCCTACATGCACGGCGTGGTCGTGCGCTGTGACACGCACGGCGACTTCACCGCCGACAGCAGCTGGGAGTCCTACGATTCCAACGATACGGGGGGGCTAGATACCAGCGGCGCGGACGGCGGTTTTTTCGATGGTCGCTACGTCTACTTCACACCTTGGGCGGGCCGCTTGAAAGGGCCGCAAGGCTCTGGGCATCACGCCAACTTTCTGCGCTACGATACGCGGGGGGCCTTCGGCGATCCCCAAAGCTGGTCGGCGCACGACGCCAGCGCCACCGACGGTCTGCAGACTATCGGGTACAACGGGGGCGTTTTCGACGGACGCTTTATCTATACCTCGCCGCTGTGCGACGACGAGCTTTTCCACGGCCGGGTGTTGCGCTACGACACAGCGGGGTCCAACGCCTCGTTCAGCCTGCGCTATGGCGACTACGGACACAACGGCGGGCTGTGCGCCGCCGTGCCCGGGCCCAGCTTTTTGATCAATACCGCTAAAGGACCGCGGAGCATAGCCGCCCACCAGGCTCTCACCCCGGGCTGGCACCACCTAGCCGGCGTGTACAACGGCCGCACCCTCAAGCTGTGGGTCGACGGTCGCTTGGTGGCCGAGCGCTCTGGCAGTGGATCCCTGCAGGGCAATCAGGTGCCGGTGACCGTCGGCGGATTGGCCGACGGTTCAGCTCGGTTTCGCGGCCAAGTCGGAGAGGTGCGGGTGGCCACGGTGGCTCGCAACGACGACTGGCTCAAGACCGCCTACCAGAATCTGGGCGATCCCCAGGGCTTTGTCCGCGTTGGAGAAGAGGAAATAGCGAAGTGAATTTGGCAAGAGACAACCGCAAATCGGAGGATAGTCCTATGGCCACAGAGTCTGTTTCACCGTACCGGCGCCGCCTGACCATCGATCACACCCGAGTGCTCAACACCGACCAGCGGGATTTCCCGCTGCTGGTTCGCCTCTGCGACCCGACCCTGCGCAGCACCGTCGCCGGCGGCCACGTCGCCCACCTCCACGGTGCTGACTTCTTCTTCACCCAAGCCGATGGCCGCACCCGGCTGCCCCACGAATTGGTCGCCTACGACCCCGAGCAGGGCCAGCTAGAAGCTTGGGTCGAAGTGCCAGCGCTATCGTGTCGCCAAGACGAGGTCCTGTATCTGTATTACGGCGATCCGGTCGTTGCAGCGACGGCACCGGCCCAGGGCGTTTGGGAGGACTCGTATGGTCTGGTGCAACACGGGGAGCGGGTGGTGGCTGGCTCGAGCGCCATGGAGTTGGCCGAGGAGCTGACCGTGGAGGCGTGGGTGCGGGGGACGGGATCGGGGGCTGAGGTTCTGCAGTCGCTGGTGTCCAAGTGGGCGGTGCGGGAATCCTTCGATGCCTTCAGTGCCTACGACGCCGGACAGACCGACGGCCTAGCCTGCGTCGGGTTCTACGGCGCTGTATTCGACGGCCGCTATGTGTACTGGTGTCCGATCCGCTCCCATCGAGAGCGCAACACGGTGCACGCCAACGTATTGCGCTGCGATACCCAAGGCGATTTCCACGATCCTCAGAGCTGGGAAGCGCACGATGCCCGCGGCACGGACGGGTTGAATACAGTGTGCTACTACGGGGCGGCCTTTGACGGGCGCTATGTCATCTTCACACCGCGCGACGACAGCGAGGGCTACCACAGCCGGGTGTTGCGCTACGACACGCACCGTCCCTTCAAAAACGCCGCGAGTTGGGAAGCGCATGATGCGGACCTGCCGCATTCGCACCAGGGGGTCGCCTGCGACGGCCGCTACCTCTACTTCTGCCCGGGATACGATGGGACGTCGGAGGCCTCCTTGACCGAGAGTAAACTCAGTGGCAAGGTGCTGCGCATGGATACTCAGGCCGACTTCAAAGATCCGGCCACCTACCGGATCTTCGACACCAAGGGGCTCTCGGAGGAGGCTGTATGTTTCGACGGAGGGGCCTTTGACGGGCGCTATATCTACTTTGTACCGCTGACCAACGGCGTGGTCGTGCAATACGATACTAAAGGCGATTTTGCCGACCCGGATAGCTGGCGCACATACGACGCCCGGCCGTTGAACATGCAGATGAATGTCGGTGCCGTCTTCGACGGCCGCTACCTCTACTTCTGCGCCTACAGTCACAGCCATATGATCCGCTACGACGCGCAGGGTGATTTTACCGACGACGCTAGCTGGGCAACCTTTGACGCTACCAATACTTCGGGTTTGGATACCGGAGGCTTCGACGGTGGTTTTTTCGACGGCCGCTACGTCTATTTCATCCCCTGGACGCGGACAGTGCCCGCGGGGGAAGACAAAAGCACGTACCACGCCAATTTTCTGCGCTACGATACCCGGGGGTCCTTTGGCGCCCCTCAGAGCTGGGATGCGTGCGACGCCAGCGCCACCGACGGCTTGAAAACAGTGGGTTATAACGCCGGGGCTTTTGACGGGCGCTATTTTTATGGGGCACCGCTATACGACGGAGAGGGAGATGCCTTCCACGGCCGGGTCTTGCGCTACGACACGTCGGGGTCCAACGCCTCGTTCAGCCTGCGCTATAGCGACTATGGACACAACGGTGGGCTGTGCGCCGCCGTGCCCGGACCCAGCTTTTTGATCAATACCGCTAAAGGACCGCGGAGCATAGCCGCCCACCAAGCCCTGACCCCAGGCTGGCACCACCTAGCCGGCGTGTACAACGGCCGCACCCTCAAGCTGTGGGTCGATGGCCGCTTGGTGGCCGAGCGCTCTGGCACTGGGTCCCTGCAGGTCAATCAGGTACCAGTGGCCGTCGGCGGATTGGCCGACGGCTCAGCCCAGTTCCGCGGCCAAGTCGGAGAGGTGCGAGTAGCCACGGTGGCTCGCAGCGACGACTGGCTCAAGACCGCTTACCAGAATCTGGTTGATCCCCAAGGCTTTGTCCGCGTTGGAGAAGAGGAAATAGGGGCAATATGAAGGTGGTTGGCACTAGCGAGGAGGACGATCAATGACGGCAGAGCACCTCGAATACGCCTTGTTTTCCCGCCGGGAGATGGAGACGCGCTATTCCCGGGCTCGAACTATGATGGCCCACCGGGGGATCGACGCCCTCTTGGTGTCCGGCGAGGAGAACTTCCAGTATCTGGCGGGCACGACCGCCAGCATCGCGCTGCACTACTCCCTCACCCGGCCATCTCTCTTTATCCTGCCGCTAGAGAGAGCCCCCATCATCGTCACCCAGGGAAGGGCCAACCTCGCGCTGGGCTCCTATATAGCCGATCTGCGGGATTATACCAACATTCTCGACTTCCCCCATCAGATCGTCCTGCAAGCGCTGCAGGACGCTGGTCTTGAAAACAAGCGCATAGGGGCAGAACTGGGCCAGGAGCAGCGAATGGGCATACCCGTGCGGACCTATAACGCCCTAGTGGAGGCCCTTCCCGACGTTGAATTCGTCGATTCCGCCGACATCTTGATCGGACTCAGGATGGTAAAATCCAGCGAGGAACTAGCCTACATGCTCCAAGCCGCGGCCATTACCGGCCGGGCTCGACAACGGCTCTTCGACCAAGTGGAACCCGGCATGACGGAAAGGCAGGTGGCCCGTCTCACCCGGCAATTGATCCTAGAGGAGGGCGGCGACCGGACAGCTTACGTCATTTTGCAACTCGGCATTCCCGGGGCCGGCAACCCGTTCCACTACGACCGTCCTCTTGAGAAAGGCATGGTCCTGGCCGTGGACACCGGGGCTTACGTCGGGATGTACACCATCGACTATCCCCGCATGGCCACCTTGGGACCGGCCACGTCCGAGCAACGGCGTATCTACCAAGCCGCCTTACGCGTGGACGAAAAGATGGCGCAGGCACTCGGACCCGGAGTTCGGTGTTCCGATTTATACCAGATAGGCGTTGAGGCCATCGCTGAAACCCGAGCTGAACTCGGTGCCTTGGAACAACTGCCGAGCGCCCGCATGGGGCACGGGCAGGGCCTACTGGTGACGGAGCCACCGAGCATATGCCCAGAGGATCACACAGTGCTACAAGAGGGCATGGTGATCAGCACCGAACCAGGGGTACAATGGGGTACTGTGCAGTATCTGTGGGAGAACGTCCACGTCATCACCGCAGACGGCCACGAGCAACTCACACTGGAAACCGACGCCTTGAGAGAGTTGCCTTGGTGACCTCCTCGAACCCGTCCCAAGCTGTCGCGCACTTAGCTCATAGATAGGGATAGGTCGCTTCTGGATCGTAGTCTGGCAAGAGTGCGTCATGGGGTTGGCCGGGGATTAAGCGCGTGCCATCCGCAAAACCTTCCGGTCGGTCTTTGAGGATTTCGCTGAGGCGATTTCGCCAGGGCTGCATCCTAATTTCAGCGTCGGGAGCGCGAGACAAGTCGCGCATTTCCTGCGGATCTTCGTCCAAATCGAAAAGGTGTTCTTGGCCCGTTTGCGAATACCAGATGTACTTGCAGTGCCCATCGGTGACATAGTGGTTGCCGTGGTCGCGGGCGTAACAACCAGCGTGTTCTCCGTGGAGAAATTCCCTGACGCCGTCGGCATCGCCCTGCATGACGGGCAGAAGGCTTTTGCCCGTGCAGGTATCGGGAATGTCGACGCCGGCTGCATTGAGGATGGTGGGCATGATGTCCTGGATGCCGACGGGGCTTTTGCCAATGACTTCTTCGGGATAGTCCCAATTTTTTGGCGCGCGCATGAAAAATGGAACTCGCGCCGAAGCTTCATAAGGCCAGGTTTTGCGGAAGAGGTTGTGGTCGCCCAGCATTTCGCCGTGGTCGGAGGTGAAGATGACTAAGCAGTTGTTGAGACCCCCGGTAAACTGGATGAGGCGGCCGATCTGGTCGTCTATAAAGTTGATCATGCCGTAATAGGCCGCGCGACAACAGCGCATGTCGTGTTCGTTGAGACGAATTTCCCACCCATTGGGATTGAGACCTTTTTCGGGGCCATCGAATGCGGGTGCCCAGTCGCCGACACTTGGATCGGGCAAACTGCGGTGAATATAGCGGTCGTAATAAGGGGCGGGTGGCACGAGCGGGGGATGGGGATCGATAAAGGAAAGATTGAGAAAAAATGGGGCCGACGGATCGCGTTTGCGCAGAAAATCCATAGCCCGATCAACACACCAAAAAGTATGCATCTGTTCTTCCGGCAAATGGTGCGGGCGACCAACCCAGCCGTTGGCGGCAATGCCGTGGGCCATGCCGGGATCTACTTCATTGCGGCCGTGGTATTGTTGCAGCCATTCGACATAGTCGTTGTCCGCGCCCCGGGTGCCATCGGCTAGTTGCATGTGGT
Source organism: Candidatus Latescibacterota bacterium (assembly GCA_965261395.1). Lineage (GTDB taxonomy): Bacteria > Latescibacterota > UBA2968 > UBA8231 > UBA8231. The sequence continues at coordinate 5,922,819 of OZ253462.1, read as the reverse complement.
CAAAGCCGTAGCGCTTGCGATGGGGGGTTAAGTGGAGTTTGCCGACCATCTCCGTCTGATAACCTGCCTTGGACAGTTCGCCGGCCAAAGTGTGCGGCGGATCCCAGGGAGCGCCTCTGAATCCAACGACCCCATTAGCCGCGGGCGCCGTGCCGGTCATCAGACAGCGGCGAGCGGGAATGCAACTGGGACATTCGGAATAGCCGTGGTGAAAGTGCGTGCCGGTGCGGGCCAGCCAATCGAGATTGGGTGTTTGCAAACACGAGGGACTGTGCGGATCGAGCCCCATGCAGTCGCCGCGCTGCTGGTCGGTCATAATGAGCAGGATATTGGGGCGAGCGTCTGGCATATCTTTCTCCGATTTAAGGGACCTAAGGCAAATGCAGCGTCACCGACTGAACGTGGTCGTATCCGCCCGGCGCTCGGATCGGCTGCCGCCGACTCTCGACATCCACGCTTGCGCCCTGACAAGTAAAGCGGTACGCACCCGCTTCGGGTAACGCGAACCACGATGTGCCCGCCAAATCGGCCCGCACGGCATAGGGCAGGACCGCTTGCCCGGCCAACGGACTCACGAACACGCAGGCGCGGGCGACCGGGCGACCGTCGCACATCACCCGCACCAGCACCTCCGCCAATCGCTCGTGGGCCAGCGGTCCCACATCCCGCCCGGCAAGCTGGCGGAACAACTCCTGTGACCACTCTGTCGTCGCCGTTGGACGAGAGACCGGCTGCTGCGGATCGCACCAGTTGAGACACAGCCGATGCTTGCCCCGCGCCGCCAGCGTCCCCGCGCCGAAAGGATCGATGCGGGCGTCCGCTCCCGACTGCGACGGCCACGTGACCTCCACGTCGAGCGGTCCAGCCAGCATCCCCGGCACTTGGTCGGTGAAGCCGCGATAGTCCATGTCGGCGAGGTGAAACGTCTGTAGCCCGTGTACGTTGCGCTCCGGCATTGAGGTCAAAAATTCCCACCAGCCTTCCGCCAGCGGCGGCTCCTCTTGCTCTCCCCAAGAGGCCCCCGCGAAGATACCCGCCTCGCCGACCCGGATCGGCTTCACCGGGAGCCCGCTGCGGATCTCGTCAATGCTCTCCTCAATGTTCTCCAAGCCGCTAAACAGCCGATAGCAATCAATCAGCTCGATCAGCTCGTCCGTGGCCACCGACGGATCAAAGGTGACTTCGGCAATGCGGCTGTCGTCGAGCTCCTTCACCTTGCGCAGCAAGGGCACGCAGTATTCGGGATCTCTCGCGTCCGTGATGTCCCAGAACAGGATCGACGGGTGGTTGCGGGCCGAGCGAATCCAGTGATCGGCCACTGCTAGCTGGTACTCCGTTACCAGCACCTTCTCCCGAGCGTCCATCGCTGGCGTGTACACCTGTCCCGTACCAACGCAAAAGTTGGCCCCCACCACGAACACGCCAAGCTCGTCGGCCACGTCGTAAAACACCGGCGGCGGGTCGTAGCGGTGGTGCTCGACAATGCTGACGTTGGCGTCGGCCAGATCGACGAACTTCCGCGTCAGCCACTGGCGCTCGTACACGTACGGCACTGTGTGGTCACCCCAAGGCATTAGCTGAGTGCCGTTGAGCAGCAGCCGATTCCCCTCGCTCCAGATCTCGCGGAAGCCGAAGCGGGTCACGGCGGTATGCACGGCACGACCTGCCGAATGCAACGAACTTTCGAGGAAGTACAACACCGGCTCCCCGTACGGCGGGCGGCCCCAGAGCACGGCATCGCGCCAAGGCGCTGCGGTCTCTAGGCGACGGCTCTCCCCCGGTGCCAGATCGAGATCGCAGCCTGCGAGTTCCAACTCGGTCTCGCCCGCGCGGCGCACCCGGAGACGAACGGTGCCGTGAAACCCTTCCTCAGCGTCGTTGCGGACGGTCAACCCGACGCGGATTTCGCGTTCCCGCACCGACGTGACGATTTGCACATCTTCGACCCGCACCCGCGACTCCCAACTCAGCCACACATCCGACTCCATGCCAACGGTGGCGGCGCTCGTGTACCAGAAACGAGTGTCGAGGGCTTTTTCCGCCTCTTCGCTCAGGCGTGAGGCATCGGGATGCGAATAGTGGCCGCTACAGTTGTGGGTAAACACATCGAGCCGGTGCTCGCGCCCCGAGCGGATGCTGGAAATCAGATCAATGCGCCAAGGCAAGCGCATACCATAGTGTTCGCCGAGCACTTCACCGTCGAGATAAGCGCGCCCAAAGTGGCGGACCCTCCCGAGGTCGAGGACGATGCGCCCGGCTGCGTCCCAGCCTTCGGGCAGGCGCAGTTCCGTGCGGTACCAGCCGGACTCGGGCGGATCGTCTTCAAACTCGCGCGAACGATGCGGCACTCGCACGCGCTCCCAGCCGTCGGTCGGCGGGTCGCCATCGGGGCCTTCGGCAAACTCCCACTCGCCATTCAGCAGCAGGCGGACATCGCCACCCTCGGTCGCGTCCCTATACGCTTTGGTATCGGTGATCGAAGCGTCCATAGCCTACCCCTCGTTTCGAACCGTTACCCCGTTACCGACGGCCTGCGCCGGCTCCAGCCGGATAAAGGTCTTCAACAGCTCCCACTGCCAAGAATGCGGGAACCCATAAGGGTCTTGCTGACTCGGCCAGCCGGTCCAGCGGGTGGTGTTACAAGGATAGCGGATAATTAGCTGCGCTAGGAAAATGTCAGGCAACTCCCCCACCCATATCTCCATGGCCTCGCCGAATAGCTCCAACAGTTCCTCGTCGCCAACCTGTAGGGGCGCGATGCGCTCGACAATGCGGTCGAACTCCTCGTTGCGCCAGCGCGAGATGGTGGACCACAGCGGTGCCGGCTGCCCCGTGGGCCGGAAGTACTGCGAGGTGTAGTAAGACAGCATCAGATAGGGGTCCATGCCGCGCACCCCACTCGGCCCCTTGCAGCCGAGGGAAACCTTCTGCTCCCCCGTCTGCACGAGCGAGGTCAGGCCGGGCGAGGTGTCGAAGTTCGCATCAAAGCCAGCGTCGCGCAGTTGTTGAGTCAGCGGCGGACCGTAGGCCCGCAGCCACTGCGGCACGTACAGGGCGATCTCGACGCGCTCGCCTTCCGAGCTGATCCATAAGCCCTCGTCGTCCTTGCGATAGCCTTTCCCCTCCATGATCCGGTCCACCTCTTGCAGGTGCGGCTTGGAGTCGTACCCGTGCCGCGCGAGAATCTCCTGCAGGGCCTCGTCAAAGGGCGTGAACCATTCGTAAGGCGTGAAAGGATGCAGCGCGACCACGCCCGCCCCCGACTCGGCTAGCTGGACGAGTTTCTCCCGGTCGATGGCCATGCTGATCGCCCGGCGAATCTGTGGATCGTCAAAGGGCGGCTCCGAGCAGTTCATGTTGAGGTCGATGGGACACCAGTCCAAGTAGCCGTAGGGCGGCTGCCGATCGGCGAAGGTCACCACCCGCGCATTGCGTTCTAACACGCTTTCGAGGGTGAGCACCTGCATGATGGGGGCCATGTCGAGCTGATCGGTCAGCAGCAGTTGCGCGGCTTGGCTCTCCTCCTGCTGCGGCACGTAGATGATTCGCTGAATTCTCGGCAGACGCTTGAACCCCGTCTTAGCCGCCCACCAGTCCTCGCGCAGATCGTAGATTTTCTGGTGCGGCGAAGCATGAACAAGACGATAGGGACCCGTACCCAAGGGCAAGCCACCATCAATGTCGTGGAAGGTGAACTCTAGCGGGTCCTGGTCCTTCCAGATGTGCTCGGGCAAGACGAAGATGCCGTGGTTGCTGCTCAGCGTAGTCGCCCAAAACGCCGGCCCCGCCTTTTTCAGCACCAAGCGCACGGTGTGGTCGTCAACGACCTCGATGGAGTCGAAGAACTCGGGCAGGTCCGCCAGATGCACCATGGACGTGGCGTGATCGCGCAGCATGTCAAAGGTGAAAGCCACGTCGCGCGCCGTGAAGGGGACGCCGTCCGCCCATTCAATGCCCGCGCGGATCTTCACGGTGAGCGCGGTAAAGCTGTCGTTGTACTCCCAGCTCTCGGCCAGCCAGTTCTCGTATTCCCCAGTGAGCACGTTGTACATAATCAGCGGCTCGAACATCGCCGGCAGCGTGCCCATATGGTATCCCTGATCGGAGCCGGGGATGTAGGGGTTCTGATTGTCGAACAGGGAATACTGATTCGGCCCGCCATTCATCAAGATCAGGGTGCGGTCCCGGGGAACCTCGTCCAGCACCACCGCCGGCCCGCAGCTAGCCAAGATTGCACACGCCGCGAGGATGGCATGCAGGGGCGACCCAACCTGTAGGGGCGACCGGCCGGTCGCCCCTACGGACGAAATCAAATGCCTCCAGCCCATTCTCTGCATCGCTCACCCACCTCCGTAGGACAAGCCAGCGACCTGTTCTTCCGACAGCACTGCGGCATCCTCGTAGAGATAGCAGGCAGCAGCGCGGCCAGCATCGGTCTGCACCAGCGGCGGACGCTGCTGGCGACAGCGCGGCATGACGTGGGGACAGCGCTCGGCAAAGGCGCAGCCGCCGGTAGTGCTCGGAATCTCTGCACCCTCTTCCACTGTCGGCGACTTCACCGCGCTGCTAGGTGCAACATCAACCGAGCCTTCACCCCAGCGGCGTTTTGCGTCCGGCAGCGGGATGGAACTCACGAGTAGCTGCGTGTAGGGGTGTTTCGGTGTCTTGATGACCTGCTCCACGCCGCCCACCTCGACCACCGCACCCTGGTACATGACGAGAATGGTGTGGCTGAGCTGGTACGCCGTAGTCAGGTCGTGCGTGATGTACACCAGACTGATGCCGCGCTCTCGATGGATGCGAGACAAGGTCTCCAAGATGGTAGCGCGCAACGAGGCGTCCACCATCGACACTGGCTCGTCGGCCACGATCACGCGCGGATCGAGCAGCAGCGCCCGCGCCACCATAATGCGCTGGCGCTGACCGCCGCTTAGCTGATGGGGATAACGCCCGAGGGTCTCCTCCGGGCGCAGACCGACCGCTTGCAAACCCTCCTCAATCCGCTGCCGCCGCTCGCTGCGCGACAGCTCTGGAAAGAACTTGGCGACCGGCACCGTCAGAGTGTGGTCCACTCGGTAGAACGGATTGAACACCTCAAAGGGATCCTGAAACACGGCCTGTACCTGCCGACGAAACGTCTGTCTTGCCTTGGCGTCGAGCGCGTGTAGTTCCGTGCCTTGGTAGCGCACCGATCCATCGGTGGGAGGCAAAATACCCAGCAGCAGGCGCGCTAGGGTGGTCTTGCCGCTACCGCTCTCGCCGGCAATGGCCACCACCACCGGATCGTCCTGCGGAATCACCAGCGAGGCGTCGGCAACCGCGACGATCCGCTGCCGGTCGAACACGCCGCCGCCAAAGGCTCGGCTCGCGCCCCGCGCTTCGAGCAGTGGCGTGTTCACGAGACCTCAGTGTGCAGGTAACAGGCCGCCCGGCGCTCGGCAGCCACCAATTCCAACTCTGGCACGCGGGCCGAACAGCGATCCATCACCTGCGGACAGCGCGGGTGGAAGGGGCATCCCGGCGGCGGCTCCAGCAGCGAGGGCGGCAGTCCAGGAATGCCGCGGAACACTCCCTTGCGCTCCAGCGACGGCAGGCTTTCTACCAACATGCGCGTGTACGGATGCAGCGGCTCGTCGAGCAGGCTCTGCACCGGCCCCAGTTCGACCAGCCGACCAGCGTACATCACGCCGATGCGGTCCACGCACTGGGCCATCAGACCCATGTCGTGACCCACCAAAATCACCGCGGCGTCGAGTTCCTCCTGCACGCGGAACAAGGTGTCCATCACCCGCTTTTGCACCACCACATCCAGAGCGCTGGTCGGTTCGTCGGCGACGATCACTTGGGGACGCAAGGCCACGGCAATGGCCATGCCAATGCGCTGCTTCATCCCACCGCTGAGTTCATGGGGGTACATGCGCGCCGTCGCCGGGTCCAGCTCGACCAACGCCAGCAGGTTCCGCACCCGCTCCTGCAGGGCCTCGCGGTCCGGCCGCTCCTCGTGCGCCTCAATCGTGTCGGCGATCTGCGCGCCCACCCGCATCACCGGATTGAGCGAGTTCATCACGCCTTGGGGGATCAGGGAAATGCGCGAAAAGCGCACGCTCCGCATCTGCTCGTCTGACAGCGCCAACAACTCCAGTTCGTCGAGATCGACCCGACCCGTTTCGATCCGCCCGGGCGGCCGGATCAGTCGCAGCAGGGCCATGGCCGTCGTCGATTTGCCCGAGCCAGACTCGCCCACCAAGCCCAACCGCTCTCCCGCCCGCAACTCAAAGCCGACGCCCTCCACGGCCCGCACCGGTCCCCGCGAAGTGTGGTAGTGGACGCGCAGGTCCTGCACCCGCAGCACCACGCGACTCTTGCTCTCGGCGTTCACGACGAGACCTTCCATATGCGCGGATTGGCGATGCGATCCAATCCCATGGAGACGAGGAACAAGCCGATGAAAATCAGCACGATCATCACTATCGGCGGCGCCCACCACCACCACATTCCCCTCAGCAGCGAGGTGTAGTACAAAGCCCAGTAGATCGTCATCCCGAGCGTAGGCTCGTTCTGCGGCCCCAAACCCAGCGCTTCCAGTCCAATCGAGGCCAGCACCGCGGCACCCACGGCGCTGACAAAGCTGGCCGCCAGATAGGGCAGCAGATTCGGCAGCAACTCGCGGGCGATGATCTCCAAGTCCCTCATGCCGGAGAGCCGCGCCACCTGCACATAGGCGCGCTCGCGCATCGACAACACCTGCGCGCGGATCGTGCGCGTCGGTAGCATCCACGCCAGCGAGGCCACCACCAAGGCCATCATATCGACCGTAACGGCCGTGCGCAGAGAGGTCGCCAACACCACGAGGAACAGCAGGCCGGGTACGGTCAGCAGTACGTCGGCAGCACCCCGAATCAGGGTGTCCACCAAGCCGCCGAAGTACCCAGCGAGAAAGCCGAGGATGATGCCAATGCCGAGACCAACGGCACCGGCGAGGAAGCCGATCCTAAGCGTAAGCGGCGTACCCGCCACCATCACCGCGAGCAGATCCCGCCCCGCCGCATCAGTACCGAGAAGGTGCTCCAGCGACGGCGACAGATTGGGTTCTGCCGAGCCGACACGGGCCAGATCCGTATCGACGAACAGGGTGCCCACAGGACCAAAAGCAAGCACCACGAAGACGACGATTAAGCCGGCTGTTAGCTGGGGATGGCGGCGAACCGCCGCGGAGATCGAAGAGAGCGTCATCGGCGGTAGGCAATGCGCGGGTCGAGCAGCGGGTAAACCAAGTCGAGGATCAGGGTCACCAAGGCAATAGCCAAGATAACCATGAGCACGACGCCGTAGATGACGAAGTAGTCGAAAGTCTGCACGGCCCGGTACAGCACCGTCCCCACACCCGGGTACGCGAACACCACCTCCACCAGCACGGCCCCAGACACCACGTAGCCCATAGCCAGCGCCAAGGCCGTGGTCTGCGGCAACAGCGCGTTGCGCAGGGCGTAGCGGAAGAAAATCTCGCGGCTCTTCAGGCCCCGGGCCTCGGCGTAGTTGACATAGTCTTCGCCCTGGACAGTGACCATCATGCCGCGCATCGACAAAGCCCAAAACCCCACCGACGACAGCACAATCGACAGGGCGGGGACGATGGAGTGATAGATCACGTCAATGGCAAAAGCCAAGGTCGGCCCAGGCAGCGTTCCCAAGGTGAAACCGCCACCGAGGGGAAAGGCGCCCAGAGTGAAGCCCAGCAAGAACACGAGCACCAAGCCGAGCAGGTAGTAGGGAATCGCCGACAGCGCCAAGAAGGGCGCGGCAAAGTAGTGCAGGGCACCGGGTGATCGCGGCCAAGCCAGCAGTGCGCCGAGCACCGTGCCGAGGGCAAAGGCGATCAGCGTCGCCGTCGTCAGCAGCCCAAGCGTCCACGGTAGAGCACGCATGATGATGTCAGAAGCGCGGCTCGGAAAGTTGGCAATGGAAACCCCGAAGTCGAGGCGCGCCACATCCCCGAGGTAGCGCAGATACTGCTTCCACAGGGGCTGATCGAGACCGAAGCGAGCCTCATACGTGGCCACCACGGCCTCCATGTCGGTCTTGCCCGCGCCGCCGAAGGACACCGCCTGCAACAGGCGCTCGCGGATGGGGTTCACCGGGGCCAGCCGGGGCATCAAGAAGTTGATGGTAGCCCCTGCCCACACGATGAGCAGGAATACCCCGAAGCGGCGGAAGACGTAGTTAAGCGACAAGTTAGCTCGACTCCGCGTCGAAGAAGCCGAGGTCCTCGCGCGCCGCGCCGCGAGCCACTTCCTCGTCGAGGGTGACTCCAAGACCGGGAGCCTGCGGCAAGGGGATGTGCCCGTTGACGATCAGGTCGCGTTCCACCGTGAGGCTGTTCCACAACTCGTTGTCGAGGTGGTGGAACTCCAACACTTGAAAGTTGGGTGACGCGGCGCACGTGTGGCACATGGCCACGGTGCCAATCGGGCTACAGATGTTGTGCGGTGAAATCGGGATGTAATAAATGTCGGCCAAATCGGCGATGCGCCGGCCCTCGGACAGGCCGCCGGCCTTGGCCAGATCGGGCGAGATAATATCCGTCGCCTGCGTCTCGACCAGCTCGCGGAACCCGTGGCGCGTGTACAGGTTTTCGCCGGTGCAGATCGGCGTGCGCGTCGCGGTCTTCACTTCCTTGAGCGCGGCGACGTTTTCAGCCGGAATCGGATCCTCCAACCACATCAGATCCAGCGCTTCAAAAGCATAGGCAACCTTGAGAATGTCGTGGGGAGCGTAGGCCCAGTGGGCGTCGATGAGTAAATCCGTGTTGGGATGCAGCGCCTCGCGGAGCGCCGTGACCACTTCGATGTGGAAGGCGATGTCGCTGTTGCTCATGGTGCGATTGTAGTGGTCGCGCCGGTCGGGACGCGGATCGATGTCGAACTTGATGGCGTCAAAGCCGCGCGCTTCCACTTCCTTGGCCTTGGCCACCCAAGATTCGGGATTGTCGTCCTCGTCGCCAGCGTGACAGTCGTTGTACATGCGAATCGAGTCGCGGTACGCGCCGCCCAGCAATTGCCAGATCGGCACGCCAATCGCCTGCCCGGTGATATCCCACAGCGCCATCTCAATCCCGCTAATCGCGCTCATCACCGCGCCTTGGTAGTACCCCGACGCCGACATCGAGCTTTTCATGTCGCGGAAGAGCTTGTCAACGTTGCGCGGGTCTTGGCCGATGAGGGCGCGTTGGGTGAGGCGTTCGTCCACGGCGATGTGGTGGACGCCGGCCCCGTGATAGGCCTCGCCAATGCCGGTAATCCCCTCGTCGGTGCGCACCTTCACCAGCACCCAAGACACGGGCTCAAGCAACACGGCACCGACATCAACAATTTTCATTGCGGCCCTCCGCGTCTGTCGCTATCAAATGCCATTCTACAGCAGCGAGAGGCGTTGATCCGTTCTTCTGTATAGCCATTGAATGAAGATATGCTCCTTGTTAGATTGGACGTGGCATCCAAGAAGCCTGTCGCGGCCAAAGTATCGCCTCCCCCATCCTCCGTCAAGCGCTCCGGGAGAAACCACATGATCCGTCTCAACCAACAGCAACTCAACTTTTTCGACACCTTCGGCTACCTCGGGCTGCCGGGGTTGATGGCCGACTGCATCGACGAAATCATCGACGCCTTTGAGCAGGTCTGGGCCGAGCGCGGCGGCGGCCACGACGGCAACCCGCACGACGACCAACGGCGCTCCTGCATCGTGCCTTTCATCGATCAACACGAGCGCCTGTGCGCGCTGCTCGACGATCCGCGCATCGAGGGCTTGCTGGCCAGCCTGCTCGGCGACGACTTCAACTACAGCAGTTCCGACGGCAACTACTACGCCGGCGACACGCAGTGGCACTCCGACGGCTACCAGAAGGAAGTGCGCCACGTCAAGATCGCCTTCTACCTCGACCACCTGACGCGGGACACCGGCTGCCTGCGCGTGATCCCAGGCAGCCACCGACTTCGCGATCAGTACGCTGATGCACTCGAAGCAAACGCGCGCCAATCGCCGGAGCAGTGGGGCATCTCCGGCGACCAGGTACCCGCCGTCGCGCTGGAGATCGTCCCAGGAGACGTCGTCGTCTTCCAGCACAACCTCAAACACGCGGCCTTCGGGGGCGGTGGTCGTCGCCGCATGTTCACCATCAACTGCATGGTGCGCGTGCCCGACGATCAGCTCGACACCGTCAAACAAGACATCGCCGGGCTGGCCCGCTTCTGGGCGGAGCGCGCGTACAGCGAAACCATGATCGCCACCGCAAGTGAACGCCGCATGGTACATCTCGAACAGCGCATGGCCAACGACGGCCACCTCAAAAAACTAGCAGCGAAGGCGCGGGCAGAAATGGCCGAGCCGTCGCGGGGATAGGGAAATCATGAGCAACCACTACGAATTCAAGATGGGGATCTACCTCGGAGAGCTGCAGCAGCCATTCGAGCAATCGCTGGCCACGGCGCGCGATCTCGGCGCGCACTACGTCTGGTGCGGCACCCACTCCGACAATCGCAGCTTCTACGAGCTTTCCGACGCCGAGATAGACCAAGCCGCCGCGCAGGTCGCCGCGCACGGTCTCGAGTTTTTCCTGCTCGACGGCGCTGGGTTATTCAAGACAGTGCACCTCGCCGAGCTTGAGCCGGGCAAGATGCTCGAACACGCCCAATTCAAGGATCATTTTACCAAGCTGGAACGGTCGATGGAGGTTTCGGCCCGCTTGGGAATCGCCGCAGTCGGCTGCAGCAGCTTCGCCTGGCCGGCCGAGTACACCGGCGGCAAGCCGACCTGGCCCATGCGCTGGGCGACCCGTGGCGGCATCATCTCCGACGGCGACATGGAAAAGCTAGTCGAGGCGTTCTCCATGTTCGCCGACCTCGCCGAGCAATACGACGTGGATATCGCCTTCCTGATGATGCAGTGGAACTACGGCAACACCAGCCGCAACTTCCGCCGCATTGTCGAAGCCGTAGGCTCGCGGCGCTTCAAGGTGCTCTGGTGTCCGGCGGACAACTACAACTGCGGCGAAGTCGATAATGCCACCGCGGGATTCGAAAACCTGCGCCCCTACCTGCACGGCGTCCACGCCAAGGATCTGTGCACCATAAACGGCCCAAAGCTCGAATTCGAGTACGCGCCCATCGGCGAGGGGGAAGTGGATTACCCGACGATCCTGCGCAACCTGCGCGACAACCGCTGCGACGTCGTCCTGTCGATTGCCACCCACTTCCTGCCGGCAAGCGGCTCGCGGCTCGAAGCCATGCAGACGAACTACGCCAACATCCGCAGGCTAATCGGCGAGTTGTCGTAGCCTCTATCACTTCCTAAGCCGGTACGGCCCCACCGCTTAGGCGAAATTACTTGAGGTTCCGATTGCTGTTGCGGAAGGTTAAGATGAGTTTCGCCTGACTGAAAATTCAAATTGACCCACTATTTAAATTTTTTTGACGCAACGGACATTCCCTGTCCGCTTAAAGTTTATCTTTATCTAATGTAGGATAGAGCCATGCCCATAACCGATACCATCGTGGCCCCCGAATTCCCATGAATTCAAGTCCACGGAAGCTCTCTCAGACAAGAGGGAGAAGCTACTGTCGAAATCCTTTAACCAAAGGAGATCGCCGATGAAAAAGAACCGCTTGTTCCATCTCGCCTTCTTATTAGTCGCTGTTCTGTTGGCGCAAGACAGCCGCGCCCAGAACGGGGTCGAACTCGGGGATGCGTTCGAGCAGATGGCAACCTCTGCTCTCACGTCCGAGTCCGCAAACTCCGACAGTGTCGCACTGGTTGCGCTATACAACGCCACCAATGGCCCCAGTTGGCGGAACAAGACAAACTGGCTCAGCAACCAGCCCCTCGGCGAGTGGGCAGGCGTTTCCACCGAAAACGTCGGCCAGGTGTATGAGCTGCGTCTCGAAAGAAACCTGTTAAGTGGCGAGATCCCCGCTGAACTGGGCAACCTCGCCCACCTGAGATACCTAGTACTCAATCAGAACCGATTGAGCGGTGAGATCCCCTCCGAGTTGGGCCACCTCGCCAACCTGAGATACCTCGAACTCGATCAGAACCGGTTAAGCGGCGAAATCCCCGCTGAGCTGGGCAACCTGACCCACCTAGAACGACTGGTGCTCTCGGACAATCAGTTGACGGGGACCATTCCAAAAGAACTGGGCAACCTGACCAACCTGACGCACCTAGAACTCGACGACAACCAATTGTCAACCCTTCCTGACAGCCTGTTTGCTGGGCTGTCGTCGCTGGCCGTGCTTCGCTTGGATGGCAACTCGGTTGACCCGCTGCCGCTGGCCGTTTCGTTAGAGCAGGTTGGCGCAGATCAGGTCAAGGCGGTGGCACCCATCGGGGCACCGTTTGAGATCGTGCTGCCGATTAGCGTCACCAATGGCCGCCTCAGCGGCGGCGCAACCACCCTCACAATCCCCGCTGGCAGCGTGGCAAGCGCGCCCCTCACCGTGGTGCGCACCCCCGGCACGACGGCGGCGGTCACGGCGGATATTGGCACCTTGCCGGGGCTACCCACAGACCATGCCGGCTACGCCCTTGCCAAAGCCAGCGACCGGCCGCTGGAAGTCCTATCGTCCACGGTCGGGACGGTTGGCGACCGCGGGGATCAGCAACCCGAACAACCCCAACAACCGGAAGCACCCGGGGGGGAGGGGGGTACCCCAACCATAACCCTTTGCGACCGCACGCCGCAGGTGCGCGACGCGATCGTGGCCGCCGTGCCAAGTGTAAGCGATTGTAACGACGTGCCCCAGACACAGTTAGCATCCAGCATTACGAGTCTGTTCCTGAACGGTCAAAGCATTACAACCCTCCAAGCCGACGACTTCGCGGGCCTGACCCGCTTGGTGGAACTCCGCCTGTATGACAACCAGTTATCGACGCTACCAGCAGACCTGTTTGACGGGCTGTCGTCGCTGACGACGCTCTACTTGAACGGTAACCAGTTGAGTTCGTTGCCTAATGGTCTGTTTGACGGGCTATCGTCGCTGGCCACGCTCTACCTATATGGCAACGCCGTAGATCCGCTGCCGCTTACCCTTTCGTTAGAGCAGGTTGGCGCGGATCAGGTCCAGGCGGTGGCACCCATCGGGGCACCGTTTGAGATCGTGCTGCCGATTAACGTCACCAACGGCCGCCTCAGCGGCGGCGCAACCACCCTCACGATCCCCGCCGGCAGCGTAGCAAGCGCGCCCCTCACCGTGGTGCGCACCCCTGGCACGACGGCGGCGGTCACGGTGGATATAGGCACCTTGCCGAGACTGCCCACCAACCATGTCGGCTACGCCCTCGTCAAAGCCAACGACCTGCCGCTGGAAGTCATCAGTACTCTCGCGAACACCGCGCCGGTGTTCACCGACGGGGCCAGCACCACTCGCACCATAGCGGAGCATACGGCCGCCGGCGTCAACATCGGCACCGCCATCGCCGCCACCGATGCCGACCACGACGTGCTCACCTACACCCTCCGCGGCACCGATGCGGCGGCGTTCAACATAGAGTCCACGACCGGTCAGTTAAAAACCAAGGCGGCACTGGACTACGAGACGAAGTCTGCCTATTCGGTGGTTGTCACCGTCTCCGATGGAACGCTCACCGACACCATCATCGTCCCGATCAACGTCACCGACCTAGAGGAGGTTCTCGCGAACACCGCGCCGGTGTTCACCGACGGGGCCAGCACCACTCGCACCATAGCGGAGCATACGGCCGCCGGCGTCAACATCGGCACCGCCATCGCCGCCACCGATGCCGACCACGACGTGCTCACCTACACCCTCCGCGGCACCGATGCGGCGGCGTTCAACATAGAGTCCACGACCGGTCAGTTAAAAACCAAGGCGGCACTGGACTACGAAACGAAGTCTGCCTATTCGGTGGTTGTCACCGTCTCCGATGGTAGCCTCACCGACACCATCATCGTCACCATCAACGTCACCGACAGCAACGAATCGTCCACGGTCGGGACGGTTGGCGACAGCGGGGATCAGCAACCCGAACAACCCCAACAACCAGAAGCACCCGGAGGGGAGGAAGGAACCCCAACCCTAATCGTCTCCACGGCGGGCCCGTTGACGGAGGCGACGGTAGATGGCGGCGTGGTGGCACTGCTGCTGTCAGGTGGAGCGTACGAGCGGTCTATCTCCGCCATCCGGGAAGCCGTGACCGTGTCGGGCATCGCCGAGGTAACGGTCAACCGCTCCGACATAAATCGGGTGGGCGACACGGTGGTGACGGTCGAGTTGACGTTCAGCGGCGATCTGACCACCGACGGCACCCTGACTTTCACGGTGGGGGCGCAGGCCATCGCCAACTACGACGGGCCCGCCTTCACCGCACAAATACCCGTCACCGCACTGGCGGAATCGCTGGTTGCATCCCCGTCTCCGCTACGAGAGTCCTCGCTGAACGGCAGCGTGGTGGCGCTGACCCTAACGAGCCGTCCCTACGAGCGGTCTATCTCCGCCATCCGGGAAGCCGTGACCGTGTCGGGCATCGCCGAGGTAACGGTCAACCGCTCCGACATAAATCGGGTGGGCGACACGGTGGTGACGGTCGAGTTGACGTTCAGCGGCGATCTGACCACCGACGGCACCCTGACTTTCACGGTGGGGGCGCAGGCCATCGCCAACTACGACGGGCCGGCGCTCACCGCACAAATACCCGTCACCGCGGTGGCGGAATCGGTGGTCGCATCCCCGTCTCAGCTGTGGGAGTCCTCGCTGAACGGCATCGTGGTGGCGCTGACCCTAACGAGCCGTTCCTACCAGCAGGATCTCTCCGCCATCCAATATGCCGTGACCATGTCGGGCATCCTCGGCGTAACGTTTGACAGCTCTTCCGACATAAGGCGCGTGAGCGACACGGTGGTGACGGTCAGGTTGACGTACATCGGCGATCTCGTCGGCGGCATGGCCACCGACGGCACGCTGATCTTCACGGTGCAAGCGCAGGCCATCGCCAACTACGACGGGCCCGCCCTCACCGTAGAAATACCCGTCACCGCCGGCTTCCTCGTCCCCTACGTCCGGAACCCAAAGTTTGATTTCAACACCCTAGAAGCCGCTGGAAACTCTTCCCCTGTGGGAATCTGGTCCGACGGAACGACCATGTGGGTTCTAGAGGGGTGGTTCAATGACACCTCTGGTAGAACCAAGATTTACGCGTACGACATGGCCACCAAGGAGCGGGTTCCAACCAAGGATTTCAATACCCTACAAGCCGCTGGAAACGACCGCCCTACAGGCATCTGGTCCGACGGAACGACCATGTGGGTCGCAGACGATGACGAAAGGGGTACCGACAAGATTTACGCGTACGACATGGCCACCAAGGAGCGGGTTCCAACCAAGGATTTCAATACCTTGGACGACGCTGAAAACGACCACCCCAAAGCCATCTGGTCGGACGGAATCACCATGTGGGTAGCGGACGGTTCTGACGACAAGATCTACGCGTACGACATGGCCGCCAAGGTACGGGTTCCAACCAAGGATTTCAATACCCTACAAGCCGCTGGAAACACCTACTTCTATGGCCTCTGGTCGGACGGCACGACCATGTGGGTGACGGACGTGACGGACGACAAGATTTACGCCTATAACCTGTCCACCAAGGCCCGAGACCCCAACAACGATTTCAATACCCTACAAGCCGCTGGAAACGACAGCCCCACGGGCCTCTGGGCGGACGGCATGACCCTATGGGTGGCGGACGAGGAGGACGACAAGATTTACGCCTACCACATGGCGGCGCCGTCCCAGCCGGCAGCTAAGGCCCAGGCGTTGATCGGCCTGCCGGAGAAAACCCAGTTGCAGCAAAACGCGCCCAATCCGTTCAACAGCCAGACCGTCCTCTCCTACTTCCTGTTGGAACCAGGACCGGCGCGCCTCGAGGTGTTCTCGATGATCGGGCAGCGAGTGGCCGTCCTGCGCCAGGGACACCAGCAGGCCGGCTACCATCGGCTGCGCTGGAATGGCCGCGACGACGTGGGTCGCCCCCTAGCCAGCGGCATCTATCTGTACCGGCTGGTGACAGACGAGGGCATCCTGACGCGCAAACTCGTGCTGCTGCGGTAGCTTGACAGATTTTTAGGCCGATTGCTTTCTACTCGTCGGAAGACAATCAACCATTCAACAAGGAGTATGACCTGTGAAGTATTTGATCGGTAGTTTCATCGGATTGGTGCTGAGCGTCAGCGTCGGCGCAGAATCTCTCCTTGAAGGCCGGGTGCGACTGTCGTCTGGGCAGCCAGCCATTGGCGCACAGGTGCGGCTGTTTGATTTGACCGATCTGCGCCGGTTCGTCGGCACCACCACGGACGAGACCGGGCATTTCGCGCTGCCGCTGCGAGCACTCTCTAGGGCAAGGGGCACAGCTCTGCCGACCGACTTTGCGCTGGGGCAGAATTACCCCAATCCGTTCAATCCTTCGACCGTCATTCCCTACCAACTGCCGGTGGCTGGCCATGTGCGGCTGGAAGTGTTCAACCTGCTGGGTCAGCGTCTGGCGACGTTAGTGGATGGGGTGAGGTCGGCAGGGGTGCATATGGCGCAATGGGATGCTACGGATGCAGCGGGGCGAGCCGTGGGCGCAGGGGTGTATATCTACCGGCTGAGCAGCAATGATCAGACGGAGAGTCGGCGGATGGTGTTGGTGGATGGGCAGGCGGGGATTCCGGCGGGGCCGGTGCGGTCGGCGGTCGAGGATTTAGTGGCAGCGGATGGCTCGGTCTATGGGCTGACGGTCTCGGGCGAGGGTTTGGTTGCGTATGTGAACCCGGCTTTTCGGATGGGGATTGACGAGGCGGACCTTGTGATCGAAGAGCACGGCGGTATCCCACGGATGAAGGTGGCTGCGGGCGGGTTATTAGGGGATGTGAACAACGATGGGCAAGTCGATATCTCGGATGTGCTGTATGTACTATTATATGTTATAGCAGACTCCTCCATTATTCTTCCCAACAACGGCGACATTTCCCTCGGCGATATAAACAACGATGGCACGGTCGATTTAGCCGATCTCTTGCTCCTCGTCCGCTACACCGACAATCCGTCCGATCCGACGTTGCCGCTGATCGGCGATGATCATGGCGACACGCTCTCTGAGGCGACGGAGGTGCCTTTGGGGAGTTCGACTGTTGGCTCGATATCGGAGGGTGATGTGGATTATTTTCGCCTTGAGATGAACACTGCGGGCGTCTTGTCGGCTTCTGTGACGAGTAGCATGGGTGCCTACACCTTCATTTTTGATAGCTCTGGCAACGTCTTGGCTAGGGACGGCAACTCCGCTGCGGGCTTCAATTTCCAAATTCTTGTTCCTGTCAGTTCAGGTACTTACTACATCCATATAGAGGCGTACAGATCGACGACAGACTATACGCTTGATGTGCGGAGTCTCAGCAGCGCTAGCAACATCGCAACTAACCTCACCCAGAACGCCAGTGACGACTGGGCTCCTGTTTGGTCTCCCGACGGTCAACGCCTCGCCTTCGCGTCCAGTCGCGATGGCAACACAGAGGTCTATGTCATGGACGCCGACGGCACCAACCCAACTAACCTCACCCAGAACGCCGACACCGACGGGTGGAATATCGTTTGGTCTCCCGACGGCCAACGCCTCGCATTCACGTCTGAGCGCGACGGCAACACAGAGGTCTATGTCATGGACGCCGACGGCACCGATCCCACCAACCTCACCCAGAGCACGGGCGACGACTGGGCTCCTGTTTGGTCTCCCGACGGCCAACGCCTCGCCTTCACGTCCAATCGAGATGGCAACACAGAGGTCTATGTCATGGACGCCGACGGTACCGATCCCACCAACCTCACCCAGAGCGCGGGCGACGACTGGGCTCCTGTTTGGTCTCCCGATGGTCAACACATCGCGTTTACGTCCAATCGCGACGGCAACGCGGAAGTCTATGTCATGGCCGCCGACGGCAGCGACCTGACCAACCTCACACAAGACGCTGGCATCGACGGGAATCCTGTTTGGTCTTCCGATGGCCAACGCATTGTGTTCGAGTCCAATCGCGACGGCAACACAGAGGTCTATGTCATGGCTGCCGACGGCACCGACCCAACTAGCCTCACATACCACTTCAGCGGTGAGTGGGCTCCTGTTTGGGCTCCCGACGGCCAACGCCTCGTCTTCTTGTCCAATCGCGACGGCAACACAGAGGTCTATGTCATGGACGCCGACGGCACCAACTCCACCAACCTCACGCAGAACGTCGGTGACGACTGGTCTCCTGTTTGGGCTCCAGATGGCCAGCGCCTCGCCTTCTTGTCCAATCGCGATGGCAACACAGAGGTCTATGTGATGGCCGCCGACTAGGTCAGTCTCCGAGACGCAATACGCTTTAATGCCCTAATTTTTTAAATAACGGACATTCCCTGACCGCTTCGGGTTTATATTTATCTGACGGAGGATTGAGCCATGCCGACACTGACATGGACGCAAATCGAAATTACAGGAGGCTGAACCCATGAAAACTCCAGTTCGTCATTCCGCTCTTTTCGCGTTAATCGGCCTCATTCTCTCGCCGCTGGTGCTGGCCCATGCGTCGTCCCCGCCAGCCGATAGTGTGCATTTCTGCGCCTTCGACGACTACGAACAGTGGCGGCGCGGTCACCCCCGACCTGCGGCCAAGCGGCTGGAGGACCTCAACGTGGGAGAGCCGCGCACGGTGCGGATGATCTACTTTTTGCCCAATGACCGGCCGTATCGTCAAGAAATGGTTGATGAAATGAAAGTGGTGATTAGCCAGGTTCAGACCTTCTATGCCGAGCAGATGCAGGCACACGGCTACGGTAATAAAACCTTCCGTTTTGAGACAGATGCGCAGGGCGAGCCGCTGGTGCATCGCGTCGACGGGCAACATCCCGACAGCTACTATCAAAACCCCCTCTATAGTAGAGATGAGATTCGGATGTTCGATTTCCAAGAGAACATTTACTTCATCTCGTCGACGCTAGCATGGGTGGAGGAATCGGAACACGGTACAACAAGAAAGGTGGCTTTGCGTTCGTATCTGAAAGTGTGGACTTCATAATCGTGGCCCACGAATTGGGGCATGCTTTCGGCTTGCATCACGATTTCCGCGATGATGCGTACATCATGTCGTATGGCTGGACACCGGATCAGTTATCTGCGTGCGCTGCCGAATTTTTGTCCGTGCATCCCTATTTCAATCCCGACAGCCCAATTCATGGGACACTGCCACCGACCGTCGAACTCATATCGCCGCGCGCCTATCCGGCCGGCTCGGAGAGCGTCTCCATTCGACTCAAAGTCGGCGATTCGGAAGGGCTTCACCAAGTGTTTCTGTTCGCTCCCACGAGGGGGGAATTTGGCATTAATACTCTCGAAGTCAAGGCGTGTCGTGGGTTGTCAGGCGAGAGAGATACCCTCGTTGAATTCGACTATGACGGCAGCATTCCCTCTTCCTTTGTCTCAAGTCTCTCCGATCCGATTGCACATCCGATTGAGATCAGAGTAGTTGATACCGAGGGAGATGTGGGCGAGACGGAGTTCGTTCTTGTAGAGATCTCCCCGTACCACATTGCCACCTTGGAAGGGCATACGGATGGAGTCTGGGCGATGGCGGTTTCCCCCGACGGGGGCATTCTAGCCTCCGGAGCGGGAACTGCTGACAAGTCAAGAGATACCACGGTCAGGCTGTGGAACGTGGCGAGCCGAGAAGAAATCGCCACCTTGGAAGGGCATACGGATGGGGTCTGGGCAATGGCGTTTTCGCGTAATGGTGCCCTTCTGGCTTCCGGATCTCGTGACGGCACGATTCTGCTTTGGGACGTGGTGAGCCGCACAAAGGTCGGCAGCCTAAAAGGGCATACGAATTGGGTGCGTTCGGTGGCGTTTTCTCCCGACGGTGCCCTCTTGGCTTCCGGGTCGCGTGATGGCGCGGAGCTTTGGGACGTGGCGAGCCGCACAAAGGTCAGTAGCCTGTCTATAGATGCAGTCCATTCGGTGGCATTTTCGCCTGACGGTGCCCTCTTGGCAACGGGGTCGAGTGATGGCGCGGAGCTTTGGGACGTGGCGAGCCGCACAAAGGTCGGCAGCCTGACTATGGATAAGGTCCGTTCGATGGCGTTTTCGCCCGACGGTGCCCTCCTGGCAACGGGGATGTCCGATGATACGGTCAGGCTGTTGGATGTTGCGAGTCGCGCACAGATCGGCATCCTAGAGGAGCATACGAAGAACGTCACTTCGGTAGCGTTTTCGCCCGACGGGACCCTCCTGGCTTCCGGGTCAAAAGACGGCAGGGTCATACTGTGGGATGTATTGAGACGCCAAAAGCTCGTCGTTTTTCCGAACACGGGTGAGGTCCGTTCGGTAGTGTTTCTTGGCGACGATGCCACGCTCGCCTCCGGGTCAGGCTTGCCGGGCGGGGCACCTGGCATGATCGCACTGTGGGATGTATCGGAGTGGATGGGGTCTCGTCCTCACACGGTGGTGGAAACCTCCGGCGATGAGCAACAGGAGTCCCGTCCTCACACGCTGAGGAAACTCTCCGGCGACAATCAACAGGGCCTGGCCGGCGAGCAATTGGCCACGCCATTTGTCGTTTCGGTGCTGGATGAGGATGGCACGGCGATTGCCGGGGCGGTCGTCACCTTTTCGGTCACTGCCGGCGGAGGGACGCTGTCGGCTGCCACCGCTACTACCAATACCAGCGGCCAAGCCAGAAGCACGCTGACGCTGGGCAGCGAGCCGGGGACCAACACCGTTGCGGCCACCGTCGCCGGGCTTGAACCTGAGACTTTTACCGCTACGGCCATCGAGCAAACGCCCCATAGTCTGACCAAGGTCTCCGGCGATAGCCAAGAAGGCCCGGCTAGCACAAAACTAGCCACGCCGTTTGTCGTTTCGGTGTTGGATCAAGCTAGCTCACCCCTTGCCGGGGCGACCGTCACCTTTTCAGTGACCGCTGGCGGCGGGCTGCTGTCGTCCACCACCGATGCCGACCCTTGTACTATTGAATCATCTACGTCGTCCACCACCGCTACCACCGATGCCAACGGCCAAGCCGCAACTCGGCTGACGCTGGGCAGCGAGCCGGGGACCAACACGGTTTCGGCCACGGTTGAGGGGCTGGAACCGGTGACCTTTACCGCTACTGCTGCCGAGCAAGCAATGCCCCATAGTCTGGCGAAGGTCTGCGGCGATAGCCAAGAGGGCACGGCCGGCATACTACTGGACGAGCCGTTTGTGGTTTTAGTGTCGGATGAAGAGGGTACGGCAATGGCCGGGGTGGTGGTGTCGTTTACGGTCACCGCTGGTGGGGGGACGCTGTCGGCTGCCACCGCCACCACCAATGCCAACGGCCGCGCTGCTACCAGACTGACGCTGGGCAGTGAGCCTGGGACCAACGCGGTTTCGGCCATTGTGGAGGGGCTGGAGCCGGGGACCTTTACCGCTACCGGGCAGGAGTCGCCCTTGGTTAGTCTCTTCGACGCTTTTTTGGGGGGTGGCAAGCGGGTGGCTCTGCCCGACAACCCGCAGTTGGCGCAAAACGCGCCCAATCCGTTCAACAGCCAGACGGTTCTTGCCTATTTCTTGCACGCGCCTAGTCCGGCGAGCGTGGAAGTGTTCGCACTGACCGGACAACGGGTGGCGGTCTTGCAGCAAGGGCTGCAGCAGGCGGGTTACCACCGGCTGCACTGGAATGGTCGTGACGACGCGGGTCGCCCCGTGGCCAGCGGCATGTACCTATACAGGCTGATGACGGAAGAGACCGTTTTGACGCGCAAGCTTATCCTGCTGCGGTAACGTGCAGATTATTAGGCCGATTACTAGCCGTTGGCGTGCAGGTGCGGCTGTTTGATCTGCATCGGTTTGGCACCACCTCCATGAGTCTGGTTTGGAAATGACGCAGGCCCTTGCTCTGTCCGACCCATTGGTTGCCCCTAAAAAATATGTGACACATTTAGTTGTTTTTATTAGGAATGGTATATCGTTCTTTTTGCAAGGACCACATATGGACCATTTTTACCATATATGGACCTTTTTGTTGACAACTCTCTCTTTTATGAATTTTTTAACGGAAAGGACATTCCCTGTCCGATTAAAGTTTATCTTTATTCGCTGGAGAATGGAGTCATGCCCATAACTGATGCCATCCACAAGGGGGATCGGCTCGAACAAATCAGAGTACTATTCCTGCGGCGGCCCGAAGGAGTGGGTACCAGAGAAATCGCCCAGCTATTAGGCGTGAGTCAGCGGACGGCCCGGCGCTATGTGATAGAATTATCCGAGCGGGGGCGGCTGCCCGTGTACCGGCAGGGCCGGGTCTGGAAGCTAGTCGAGGGTGGGCACCTAAATCTGCTTCGCATCGAGTTGAACTTAGACGAAGCCCTCGCACTCTACTTGGCAGCGCGGATGCTGTCGGCCTACAGCGACAAGCACAATCCGCACATGGTCGCCTCCCTGCTCAAGCTGGCCGAGGTTTTGCCCGAGGCGATTGGGGAGCACGTTGAGCGTGCGGCCGAGGCCGTGTCCCAAAGGCAGCCTGCGTCGAAGTATCTGGACGTGTTGAAAGGGTTGATCCGCGCTTGGGCCAGCCGGCGACAGGTGCAGCTCACCTATCGAGATCCCATCTCTGGGGCGCGCTCAAAGCGCCTGTTCGATCCCTTTTTCATCGAGCCGTCCTTTATTGGCTATTCCTGCTATGTGTATGGGTTCGATCACTTTCGCCAAGCCAACTGCTCGTTCAAGCTCGAGCGGTTGGAGCGGGTCGAGGTGTTGGACATCCACTTCGAGCCGCCGGATTTTGACCCTTACGAGTATCTCAAGCACGCCTGGGGAGTCCGGGGCGGCTACGAGGAGGTGGAGGTGAAAGTGCGGTTTTCCAAGGAGGCGATCTATCGGGTGCGAGAATCGGACTGGCCGGGGGTGATCGCCCAAGAGGAAGACCCAGACGGGCGCTGTACGCTGACGTTTCGGGTCAATCACGTTTTGGAGATCAAGTCTTGGATTCGCGGGTGGGGGCCGGAGTGTGAGGTGCTGGCACCGGACGAGTTGCGGCGCGAGATTGCGGCGGAGATGAAAGCCGCAGGGGCGCTGTATAAGACCATTCGAGAGTAGAGCGAAGAAGTGGCATGGCCCGGTGATACCAAAGGCGAGCCGGAAGCAAGCGGGAAAAGAGTTTTAAGAACGCTTCTTAGGAACGTTTATAATACCCAACTTTCTCATTTTGCCGTACAGCGTAGAAGGCGGCACCCCCAGCAGAGCCGCCGCCCCTTTTGCCCCCTTTACCTGCCAGTTGGTGGTTTTGAGTGCTTCGAGAATATAGCGGCGTTCAAATTCAAGTAGAGGCACTATTTGGGGGCCTTGAGAAACTGATAACTCCCTAACGGATTCTACAGGTTCTACCGCAAGCTGCGCCTGCGCCGTCACCGAGTAGTTGAGGTCCCGATCTATCGCTCGGACTTGAAAAGTGTAGTCTCCCCGCGGCAGGTTTTGATAACAGGCTCGTAGCTCTCGGGTCGCTGAACACCAGTCGAGGTCGTATCCCTGCAAGCGGTACACATAGAGCATGTCGCGGGGATGGGTGGAAAAACTCAGGCCCTTGTACTCGAAGACCACCGGCTGTCCCACCGTGGAGGAGCAGACGTCCTCTATGTTCTCATAGACCTGATCGGTGGCAACCCGGATTAGACGAATCAGGGGCGGTGTTTGCTGTGGCCGGTAGCGTATAATGGAACCCAAGACCGTGCCCAACCAGAAGGTGCCGTCGCGATCTTCGAGGATGCGGCAAACCGGTGCTATATGGGGTGATTTGATGGTCTGGAAAAGCCGACCATCGTGAAGACCTATACCCCTGTCGGTACCGATCCAGAGGTGCCCTTGTGCATCCTCAAACAAACAGTGGATGTGGTTGCCCGGCAGCCCGTCTTCGGTGGTGAAGGTGCGGAAGGTGCTGCCGTCAAAGCAACTGAGACCGCCCCGCGTGGCGATCCATAGGTTGTCATGGCGGTCTAATAGTAGGTCGTTGACATCGTTGTCGATCAGCCCATCTTCAACCCCATACCATGTAAGGCCCTCTTCAGGATGCCAGCGGGCGAAGCCAGTGCCGCTCGCTGGGCCATCGCTACTGGCCAAATGGAAATAGATTGCGTTGTTGTTCGTGGCAATCACCGTATCTATACGGCTACGAAGTGTTTTTTTGTCGTCCTCCGTAAAAATGGTTTGGAACTGCTCACCCTGCTGGTACACGATTTTTAATGGGCTGGTGAAAAGCTTTTTTCTATCTCTTAGGGTATAGTGTTCCCAATAGCCGAAAATGAATCTTCCTTCCCCATCTTGAGTAATGCTGCTGACACCCCCTTCGTCTGAATCGGCCGCTATCCTCCTCTTTTTGAGCGTCTGCCCTTCGTAGCGGAACAGACCATTTCCGCCGCCGAACCATAGGTATCCCTCAAGGTCCTCGTAGATGGAAAAACAGTTGCCGATGTCAGAGCCTTCTTCGTCATCTACAAATGTAAAGTGCTCGCCATCGAAGCGGGCGACGCTTTTGAGCTTACGGGTGATAAGGGGAGACGCATACCCGACCCATATATCACCTTGCCGGTCTTGCACGATCTGCGAGACTTCACGCATGTCTCTATTTGCGTTCGCACGAAGGTCGAAAACGTGGATACTATGCGCATCGTACCGCCCGACGCCGCCCCAAGTGGCAAACCAAAATTGATGCTCGCGATCATGGAACATGGCTTTGACGGCGGGATGGGGTAAGCCATCGGCAGGGGTAAATCGGCTGAATCCCTCACCGTCTTGGTAGAATGCCCCATGCTTGGTGCATAACCACATCCGACCTTCCCGGTCGCACACAATCTTGCGCAGGTTGCCATCCAAATCTACCCGAATAGACTGGAAGGTACCATCGGCATAGTACCAGAGTTTATCGTGGCAATCATTACGACCGATCCACACCTTGCCGGTATGGTCCTGGCTCACGACATAACTGTTATCTGCTCGGGGAAAACCCTCATCCTTGTTGTAGCGGTGGAAGGATTCGCCATCGAAGCGGGTAAGGAGGTCAAAGCCAAACCACAGGTGGCCTTGCGGATCCTCGGTGATGCCCCAACAATAGTTGCCCCACTCAGGAGAGGGAGGCGGCTGGTACTGCTGGAGATAGCGTGGAATTAAGTCGTGGAAAGCCGAGCCATCGTAATACCCTAGGGTACCGGTGCCGCCGAACCAGATACGACCCTGACGATCCTCGTAGATGAACTGCACGGAACGCCCTGCAATGCCGTCGTCCTCCAAAGGGTGGAAGTCTGCACCGTCGTACCAGCAGACCCCCTTTGAGGTACCAAACCACAACCGCTCCTGACGATCCTTTTGAATGAAGAAAACCCGGTCGTGAACAAGACCGTCCCGTGTAGTGAAATTTTGGAACTCATCTCCGTCAAAGCGGCTGGCACCGTTGTCCCACGCGGCAAACCAGATAGAACCCTCGCGGTCCTCGGCGATGTGTTCAATGCGCAGCGATGCGAGGCCATCGTCTATGGAATACGTCTTCCAAGTGCCCATGCGGCTAAGTGATTTGATCATTAAAAATAACCTTAAGGATATAAATGAAAGAGGGCCGGATAGGTATAAGCTTCGTACCCTTGGCACACCCTTCGGGAGTGGTGAATCCGCTTCGTACTCGAAAAATATACTCCTAACCCGCGTAGATATTCAACCATACTCCCTATGAAAATTTTGAAACCCTCAAGATGGATCTCCACGGTGTGGTCTCACATCGGCGAGGGAGACGTCGATTACCCGACTATCCTGCGCAACCTACGCGACAACCGCTGCGACGTCGTCCTGTCGATTGCCACCCACTTCCTGCCGGCAAGCGGCTCGCGGCTCGAAGCCATGCAGACTAACTACACCAACATCCGCAGGCTTATCGGCGAGCTGTCGTAGGACTTTTCAACAGAGCAAAGCGACAAAAAAATCCGCTGCACAGGTAACACCTTGCACCGCCGTAGGTGTTTAAGTGGTAGAATTCCTTAAGAGGAAGATATGCTACGGTTTATCTTGGTCGCGTGCCTGACGGCTTTTGTAGGGACCGCGCCGGCTTTCGCCCAGCAGATGGAAGATGTCGTTCACTTGAAGAATGGAAGCATCGTTCGCGGCACCATCATCGAGCAGATTCCGGGCGGATTGCTGAAGATACAGACCCAAGACGGCAGCGTGTTCGTCTATATCATGGATGAGATTGCCAAGATCTCCAAGAAACCTGTGGAGATGAGCCGTCGCGTCGATGCCAAGAAGGACGCCCCTGTGGCTGAAACTGAAACGCCGTCTTCGCAGGCCGATGAGCCGGATGAGCCGAGATTTGCCCCGGCTGTCTGCTTGATTGGAGAACATTCGGGTTTCCCGGAAGCCGACGCGCGCACCGCGGCCCTGCTGGTGTGTGACGAGTTGCGCAAGCAGGGCATACCGGTCGGCGAGCCCGTTTACCGTGCGCCGTACTCGGCGAGTATTTATCGCGTGGGTTTGCATCGCCTCGGTCAAAAGGTTCTGGTGCGCTTGAGTCAGGAAAACCCCATCGGAACGGTCCTTATCGAGCGCCAGCTCCAGTTGGGAAATATCGAAGAGATGATCCCAGCCGCGCCGCGATTGGTCGATGCGCTCGTCCACCGAAAATCGCTCGCTTCCACGGTTGACGTGGAGAGTGTCGTCGAACAGGAGGCTCGTGTGCTCCGGAAGATACCCAGCCAGGTGTCTGGGGAAATAGGAATCTTCGGCATCTACGGCCTCGGCACGGACATGGACTCGGGAGCCAAGCCCGGCTTCAAAATAGCGTTTTCTAACGAGCGCCCATCCTATGCTATGGGGTTTGAGTTTGGGGTTGCCGGACGCATAGAGATAGATGGTGAAGAGATTGAATCGGTTGAATTTGGTTTCCTGGGACTCGGCGGACGTCACTTCTTCAACAAGCAGAATTTCTCGCCGTACGTGGGCGGTGGGTTCACCTATATCATTAGCGGAGAGTCGGGCAACGGTCTGGGGGGCTATGCTGTCGGTGGAATAGAGGCACTGCGTTTCCACGATGTCGGCTTCAAGCTCGAATTGCGAGTGGATCAGCCGTTTTTTGAGCTACCAACCCGGCATGTGCCGGTAACCCTAGGTGCCTCTTTTATTTTCGGTGGGGAACAAAAGGACCATCGGTGAGGATGGCAAGGAGTACAGGTACGTCGGCTGTTGCTGCTGAAATAGGTATTCGCTACGGAGAAGGCTGAGACGTGCGACACAAAAAAATAAATTTTTTAACGCAACGGACATTCCCTGTCTGCTTAAATCTTATCTTTATCTGCTGGAGGCTGGAGTTATGCCCATAACCGATGCAATCCACAAGGCGGATCGGCTCGAACAAATCAGAGTACTGTTCCTGCGGCGGCCCAAAGGAGTGGGAACTATGGAAATCGCCCAGCTATTAGGCGTAAGTCAACGGACGGCCCGGCGCTATGTGATGGAGTTATCCGAGCGGGGGCGGCTGCCCGTGTACCGGCAGGGCCGGGTCTGGAAGCTCATGGAGGGCGGGCACATGGATCCGCTGCGCATCCGGTTGAACTTAAACGAGGCCCTCGCGCTGTACTTGGCGGCGCGGATGCTGTCGGCCTACAGCGATAAGCACAATCCGCACATGGTCGCCTCCCTGCTCAAGCTGGCCGAGGTTTTGCCCGAGGCGATTGGGGAGCACGTTGAGTCCGCAGCGGAGACCGTTTCCCAAAGGCAGCCTGCGCCGAAGTATCTGAATGTCTTGGAAGGATTGACCCGCGCTTGGGCTAACCGGCGACAGGTGCAGCTCACCTATCAAGATCCTGTCTCTGGGACGCGTTCAGAGCGCCTGTTCGATCCCTTTTTTATCGAGCCGTCCTTTATTGGCTATTCCTGCTATGTGTATGGGTTCGATCACTTTCGCCAAGCCAACCGCTCGTTCAAGATCGAGCGGTTGGAGCGGGTTGAGGTGTTGGAGACCCACTTTGAGCCGCCGGATTTTGACCCCTACGAGTATCTCAAGCACGCCTGGGGAGTCCGGGGCGGCTGCGAGGAGGAGGTGAAAATGCGGTTTTCCAAGGAGGCGGTCTATCGGGTGCGGGAATCGGACTGGCCGGGGGTGATCGCCCAAGAGGAAGACCAAGACGGACGGTGCACGCTGACGTTTCGGGTCAATCACGTTTTGGAGATCAAGTCTTGGATTCGCGGGTGGGGGCCGGAGTGTGAGGTGCTGGCACCGGACGAGTTGCGGCGCGAGATTGCGGCGGAGATGAAGGCCGCAGGGGCGCTGTATAAATGATTATATATACGTTCGTAGTTGTATCGCTGTATTTATTAATGTATAAGCGGGATCGGGGACAGCCCCGCGTTTGGGCACGGCCCGACCTAGAAGCAAACCTATATTACAGGAGCCAGACGCGATGAAAACTCCCGTTCTTCACTTCGTGTTTTTGGCGTTGCTCGGTTCTTTTCTCACACCGCTAGCGGTCGCCTATGCCTCGCCCTCGCCGGCCGATAGCGCGCATTTCTGCCAAGTTATTGATCTCGAGGAGTGGGAGCGCGAGCAGCCCCTCCCTGCGGCCAAGCGGACGGCTCTGGACGTCGGCGAACCCCGCACCGTACGGCTGTTCTACTTCTTGCCCGAAGACCGGACGGAGCGCCCCGAGGTAGTTGAGGCGATGCAAACGGGGATTCTTGAGGTCCAGTCCTTCTATCGCGAGCAGATGGCGACGCATGGATACGGGAACAAAACCTTCCAAATTGAAACCGATGCCCAAGGCGTGCCGATCGTTCATCGCGTGAATGGGGACTACTCCGACAGCCATTACAAAACCCGGGGGCGTCCCCAGAACGAGATTAACCGAGAGTTTGACACCTCTTCAATCGTTCAACTAATCGTTATGGACATTAGTAGATCATCCGGTGGACGTGGTGTCGGGATTAAACAGAGGGGACAGGCAATCGTTGATGGAAGATGGGATTGGCGCACTGCAGCCCATGAACTAGGACATGCCTTCGGCTTGCAACACGATTTTCGCGATGATGCGTACATCATGGGGTATGGATCCGGTCGAAATTCTTTGTCTGCAGGCGCAGCACAGTTTTTAGCCGTGAATCCCTATTTTAATAGCAGTGTTCCACTTGAAGCGGGATCAGCACCATCCGTTCAACTTCTTTCTTCAACGCAATATTCGTATGGCGCAACGAGTGTGCCGGTCCAAGTCAGAGTCCGAGATGCCGACGGACTTCAGCAGGTAATCTTATTCGTTAAGACGCCTGAAGGAGTCAATCTTCCCACAGGATATAATGAAGTAGTAAGTTATCATAATTTGTCCAGTCAAACAGATGCAACCGTCACCTTCAATTATAAGGGAGGCTTGCCTTCTAAGGGTGATGATGATACGAGTCTTCTCGATCAGCTCCGGCATACGATTTATGTCTCGGCTGTTGATAAGCAGGGAAATAGAATTGATTCACCCTATGATTGGACGCTTCAGGCAATAAATATTCCGCAGGCGAACACTCCAGTCAGCGAACGCTCACCACAGGTGCGCGAATCTATTTATCAAGTAGTCAGTAGGTTCCAAGATCGGAGCGTCTCTAGCTATGAACACATCACTGATGCCCACCTTGCTGCCATAAATACGTTGTTTGTGAATAATATCCATGCTTCAGACTCTCCCCTGCAATCTAACGATCTTGATGGTCTCACCGGTTTGGAAAGCCTTGAACTAAGATTGGGGGACGGATTTTCGGAGGAGAGTCTTCTGCCAGCAGGGATTTTTGCAGGACTCACTTCGCTGAGCCGGCTCAACTTCCTCTATTATACTAACATACACGGTGATGATCCTTCGCTTTATCCGATTCTTCCGCTTCCCGTAGGGCTGGAGAAGGTTGGCGAAGGTCAGTTCAAGGTGGTTGTACCCTACGGCGCGCCGTTTGACATGGACCTGCCGCTCCACGTTGTGAATGGGCGTATCAACGGCGGCGCAACTACTATCACGATACCCACAGGCAGCGTCGAAAGCGCGCCGTTCACCGTGACCCGTATTCCCAGCACAACCGCTGCGGTCATCGTGGACATTGAGACGTTGCCGAATACGAGTATCCCTACGGGGCATTCCGGCTACAGCTTCTACAGATCATCCTTCCTGCTGGAAATATTCAGCCCCTTGCCGGGAGCACCCACCCCCGTTACCGAACGCACACCGCAGGTACTCGACGCTATCGTAGGTGCAGTGCCAGAGATAAATCACGTCCTCCATGATAGAGAGGTACGCTACATGGTGAACGGGAGATTTACAGACCAGACATCCAATTTTGGCCACTATGTGTCTGAGGCACACCTCGCGGCGATTACGAGTCTGGATGTATCTGGGTCTAGTGGGGGCGACTTAAGCCTCGGAGGCAATTGGTTTAGTTTGCAGGGGAACGCTACAGAACTGAAACCCGGCGATTTTGATGGCCTGACCAACCTGACAGAGCTCCGCCTGGACGACAACGAGTTGAGTGCATTGCCATCTGGCCTCTTCGACCAGCTCACCAATCTGACGGAGCTCAAGCTAGACGGCAACCAGTTGAGTGCATTGCCAGACGGCCTCTTCGACCAGCTCACCAATCTGACAGAGCTCGCCCTAAGCAACAACGATTTGAGTGCATTGCCAGACGGCCTCTTTGACCAACTCACCAATCTGACAGTACTCACCCTAAACAACAACCAGTTGAGTGCATTGCCAGACGGCCTCTTTGACCAACTCACCAATCTGACAAGGCTCTACCTAAACAGCAACCAATTGAGTGCATTGCCAGACGGCCTCTTTGACCGGCTCGCCAACCTGACCCTACTCAACCTGTTCGACAACCCGTTGAGCTCACTGCAGGAGAGCGATTTTGACCATCTCACCAATCTGACAACGCTCATCCTACCCGGCAACAGCAACTCGTCGAATTTATCGCTGGAATTCAGCGGGGACACCCCCGTCTGTGACCGCTCCCCGCAGGTGCGCGACGCGATTGTGGCCGCGGTGCCGGGCGTACGCAATTGTCGCAATGTGACCGAGGTACACCTCGCAGCGATTACGGATACGGAGCTGGAGTTGTCTGGTAGTAGCATTACAGAACTGAAACCCGGCGATTTTGACAATCTCACTAACCTGAGAGGGCTCGGCCTAGTCGACAACCAGTTGAGTTCATTGCCGGAGGACATCTTTGAATATCTCATCAACCTAGAAGCCCTCGGCATAGCCAACACCCAGTTGAGTTCATTACCAGACGGACTCTTTAAAAATCTCACCAACCTGAGACTGCTCTCCCTAAGTGGCAACCAGTTGAGCTCATTGCCGGAGGGACTCTTTGAAAATCAAACCAACCTGACGTTTCTCGACCTAAGCGGCAACCAATTAAGTTCATTACCAGACGGACTCTTTAACAAAGTTACGTTGCTCGACCTAAGTGGCAACCAATTAAGTTCATTGCCGGAGGGACTCTTTGACAAAGCTACGTTTGCTCTCGACCTAAGCGACAACCAGTTGAGTTCATTACCAGACGGACTCTTTAAGGGCATTTTTGACGAACCCCCCGACTTTACAGGGTTCGAACTGTTCGGCAACCCGCTGGGTCCATTAACAGAGGACACCTATGACTACAGCGCCAACACGACAAGTCTCGACCTGACCGGCAACCCAGGTGCCCCCCTACCTCTCATCGTCTCACTGGAGAAGGTTGCGGATGGTCAGTTCAAGGTGGTGGTCCCTGCCGGTTCGCCGCTTTATATGGTCCTGCCGCTAACCATTGGGAATGGAAGCATCAGCAGCGGCGCAACTACCATCACGATTCCCGCCGGCAGCGTGGAAAGCGAGACACTCACCATAACCCGCACCCCCGGCACGACATTCGCCGTAACCGTGGATATCGGAACATTACCGGAGCTGCCCTCAACCCATGAGGGCTATGCTCTCGTCAAACCCACCGACTTGCCGCTGGTGTTCACGGAATTCGGGGGCATGATCTCGGTCTGCGAACGCACGCCGCAGGTGCGCGACGCGATTTGGGGGAGAACGGGTACAAGCGCGTGCAGTGCCATAACCGAGGCACACCTTGCGACGATTACGAGGCTGGACCTAAATCATGGGGGCCTTTATTCTCGGAACATTTCCATTACAGCACTGAAACTCGGCGATTTTGATGGCCTGACCAACCTGCGAGGGCTCAACTTGTCCGACAACCAGTTGAGTTCGTTGCCAGCGGGCCTGTTTGACAACCTCACCGCGCTGGAAACGCTCAACTTGCACGACACCCAGTTGAGCACGCTGCCAACGGGCCTGTTTGACAACCTCACCAACCTGCGAGGGCTCAGCTTGAACGACACCCAGTTGAGTTCGTTGCCAGCGGGCCTGTTTGACAACCTCACCGCGCTGGCAACGCTCAGCTTGAACGGCAACCAGTTGAGCACGCTGCCAGCGGGCCTGTTTGACAACCTCACCGCACTGCAATACCTCTACTTGCACGACACCCAGTTGAGCACGTTGCCAGCGGGCCTGTTTGACAACCTCACCGCACTGCAATACCTCGACCTAAGCGGCAACCAGTTGAGTTCATTACCAGACGGACTCTTCGGCAACCTCACCGCGCTGGAAGGGCTCTACCTGTACGACACCCAGTTGAGTTCGTTACCAGCGGGCCTCTTTGGTAATCTCACCAACCTGCCAGAGCTCTACTTGCACGACAACCAGTTGAGTTCGTTACCAGCGGGCCTCTTTGGTAATCTCACCAATCCGACATACATCGAGCTGGGCAACAACCAGTTGAGTTCGTTACCAGCGGGCCTCTTTGGTAATCCCACCGAGCTCTTTCTCGGCCTAAACGACAACCAGTTGAGTTCATTACCAGCGGGCCTGTTTGGTAATCTCACCAATCTGACATACCTCAACCTGACCTACAACCTTATTAATCCGCTGCCCCTTACCGTCTCACTGGAGAAGGTTGCTGAAGGTCAGTTCAAGGCCGTGGCCCCGTCCGGTGCGCCGTTTGAAATGGTGCTACCGCTCACCGTTGCCAACGGCAACATCAGCGGCGGCGCAACCACCATCACGATACCCGCCGGCAGCTTAGAAAGCGAACCCCTCACCGTGACCCGCACGCCCGGCACGACGTTCGCCGTCACCGTAGATATTGGCACCTTGCCGGGGCTGCCTGCAGACCATTCCGGCTACACCCTCGTCAAATCTGCTGACCTGCCGCTGGAAATATTCAGTCGCTTGGCGGGAGCTCTCACCCCAGTCAGCGAGCGCACGCCGCAAGTGCGCGACGCCATTCTCGGCGTAGTTCGCTTAAACTATCCTAGCATCTCTAACTACGCTGACATCACGGAGATTCACCTTGCTGGAATTACCTCCCTGTATCTGAATAACAGCAACATCACCGCCTTGCAAACTGGCGATTTTGACGGACTCACCGGTTTGACCGAACTCCGCCTGAATGGCAACCAGTTGACCACGTTGCCTGCTGACATTTTTTCTGGATTGTCTTCGCTGGTTACGCTCGACCTGAGCAACAATCCACAGCTCAGCCTGTCGGATGGCATTTTTACTGGGCTGTCACTGACAACGCTCGACCTGTCTTCTACCCCAGTATCCAACGTACCGCCTGGTGCCCTGGCTGGAAGACCTGGTGGGACAGATTCCGACAATCAACGGAATAACGCTAGCATTACCGTATCCTTGGAGAAGGTAGGCGAGGATCAGGTCAAGGCCGTGGCACCTACCGGCGCGCCGTTCGAGATCGTCCTGCCGCTTAGCGTTGTGAATGGAAGCATTGACGGCGGTGCAACCACGATCACAATTCCCTCCGGTAGCGTCGAAAGCGAACCCCTCACCGTGACCCGCACCCCCGGCACGACATCCGCCGTCACCGTGGACATTGGCACGTTGCCGGGATTGCCCACAAACCATTCCGGCTACGCCTTCGTCAAATCCAGCGACCTGCCGCTAGTATTAACCGAGGGCAACACACCTAACGAATCCGTTTTGACGTTGACAGTAGGCGCGGGCCCCGGTGCTGCATTAAGAGGCTACAACCCACATTCGGTCCCTGACTGGAACTTTGGCTCTCTTTCTTCTCGTACATTTGTCTTGAATGGTGTTTCTTACACCTTGTACAGACTCTATT
Source organism: Candidatus Latescibacterota bacterium (assembly GCA_965261395.1). Lineage (GTDB taxonomy): Bacteria > Latescibacterota > UBA2968 > UBA8231 > UBA8231. The sequence goes on along the minus strand of OZ253462.1, from coordinate 5,888,589 downwards.
ATAGTGTGGCGGGAAAAAGACTTGAAATTCAAACAAGTCCGATGTTACGAGGATTTGAGTTGCATCTGGACTCGCATCTGCTTAGGTCTTTTTCGGCACTTGATTACAATCTACATCAGTGGAACAATGTAGATTTAAATTGGTCAGTCGGTCAGCAGGTACAGGTCCGCGTTGTTGAAACGACACCTATACCGCCAGGAGCACCGACGAACTTTACAGCAACTCCCGGTTACGAGAAGGTAACCTTGTCTTGGGAACCTCCTACAAATGCTGACCCAACTACACTACCTGTTACCGAATATGAATTTCGGGTGAGCGACGATGGCGGAAATACTTGGAATCCGGACTGGGACATCATTTCAAGTAGTCGTTCAGGTCAAAGCAATCGGACGAGTTGTACCATTGGAGATAGAGATCACAATCCTAATGTTGACGACATTATTGACATTAACCTCACCAACGGAACATCGTATACCTTTGAAATCCGTGCCAGAGGTGGGGATGGTAGTGGTGATGCTGCACACATAACGGCGATTCCCGGAGGGGTTATTCCTGTCTGCGACCGTACTCCGCAGGTGCGCGATGCTATCCTCGGCGAGATTAGTAACATCTCAGACTGCGCGTTGGTGACCGAAGCGCACCTCGCGACAATTACACGCCTTAGTCTGGATGGACAGCGCTTTACAGCACTGAAAGCCGGCGATTTTGATGGACTCACCGCGCTGACAACGCTCATCCTGTCCAACACCCCGTTGAGTTCGTTGCCAGCGGGCATCTTTGACAACCTCACTGCTTTGACATCGCTCAACCTGTCCCAGAACGATTTGAGTTCGCTGCCGGCGGACATATTTGATAACCTCAACGCGCTGACAACACTCTATCTGTCCGAGAACGATTTGAGTTCGTTGCCGGCGGGCATCTTTGATAACCTCAACGCGCTGACAACACTCGACCTAGGCGAAACCCAGTTGAGTTCGTTGCCGGCGGGCGTCTTTGATAATCTCACCGCGCTGACGAGGATCGAACTCGACCAGAACCAATTGAGTTCGTTGCCGGCGGGCGTCTTTGACAACCTCACCGCGCTGACATTCCTCAATCTGTTCAACAACCAGTTGAGCACGCTACCAGCGGGTGTATTTTCGGGACTTTCGTCGCTGACATCGCTCTACCTGAATGGCAACGCGTTGACGTCGCTCCCGGAGGGTATTTTTGACGGACTCACAGAACTGAGAGATCTCCATCTGTCTGACAATGCGTTGACGTCGCTCCCGGCAGGTATATTTGACGGGCTCGCAGAACTGAGATTGATCTGGCTGAGTGGCAACGCGTTGACGTCGCTCCCGGCAGGTGTATTTGACGGGCTCACAGAACCACTGATAGAACTCGTTCTGTCTGACAATGCAGTTAATCCGCTGCCCCTCACCGTTTCCCTTGAGAAGGTCGGGGCAAACCAGTTCAAGGCAGTCGCACCCAGCGGTGTGCCGTTTGATATTGTGCTGCCGCTTACCCTTACCAACGGGAGCATCACTGGCGGTGCATCAACCCTTACGATTCCCGTAGGTAGTGTGGAAAGTGAGACCCTCACAGTTACTCGCACTCCCGGCACAACATTTGCAGTTACTGTGAATATCGGAGACCCATTACCGGTTCTATCTGGACGCCATCAAGGGTACGCGCTCGTCAAATCCAGCGACCTGCCGCTGGAAATATTCAGTCTTTTGGCAGGGGGGATCTGCGACCGCACCCTGCAAGTGCAAACCGCGATCTTGGCTGGGCTACAACAACAGAATCCGAGTCCCAGCACCTGCGGCGAAGTAACCGAGACACACTTAGCCACCGGAATTACAAGTCTGTTCCTGAACGGTCAGAGCATTACCGCCCTGCAAGCCGGCGATTTCGCGGGCCTGACCAGCTTGACAGAACTCCGCCTGTATGACAACCAGTTGACGGCGCTACCGGCAGATCTCTTCGACGGGCTGACCGCGCTGACCATGCTCTACTTAAACGGCAACCAGCTATCGACGCTGCCCGAGGGCCTGTTTGACGGGCTGTCGTCGCTGACCACGCTCTACTTGTATGGCAACGCGGTGGATCCGCTGCCACTTACCGTGTCCTTAGAGAAAGTTGGCGCGGATCAAGTCAAAGCCGTGGCACCTGCCGGCGCGCCGTTTGACCTTGTGCTACCGCTCACCGTCACCAATGGCAGCATCAGCGGCGGTGCAACCAGCATCACGATACCCGCCGGCAGCCTGGAAAGCCAACCGCTCACCGTGGTACGCACGTCCGGCACAACCGCTGCCGTCACCATGGACATCGGCACCTTGCCGAGGCCGCCCACCAATCATTCCGGCTACACCCTCGTCAAATCCGCCGACCTGCCGCTGGAAATCATCAGTGCAACGACTCCCAATACCGCGGCCGTAAACATCCCCGACGCCAATCTCCGCGCTAAAATCGAAACCGCCCTCGGCAAAACGTCCGGAGACCCCATCTCCCCAGCCGAGATCGCGACGCTAACCTCCCTGTCCGCACAAGATGCCTCCATTAGCGATCTGACCGGACTGGAGACCGCGACCAATCTGACCGAACTACAGCTTTGGGACAACAACATCGCGGACATTGCCGCGGTGGCGGGATTAACCAAGCTGACCAAACTGTATCTGTGGGGCAACACCATCACGGATCTATCGCACGTGGCCGCATTGACCAACCTGACCGATCTGCGGCTGGGTGAAAACTCGATAGCAAATGTATCGGCCGTAGCCGCATTGACCCAACTGACCCATCTGCATCTCAACGAGAACTCGGTATCGGATATATCGGCCGTGGCCGCATTGACCAATCTAACAGAACTGCGAATCGGCGATAACACCATCTCAAGTATCGCTGCCGTGGCGAACCTGACTAACCTGGTATGGCTAGATGCGCCCAACAACAGCATCTCCGATATCGCCGTGGTGGCGAACCTCACCAACCTGAACTCGCTTGATCTTAGTGGCAATAGCATCTCGGATCTATCGGCGGTGGCCGGCTTAACCAACCTGTTAGAGTTGTATCTTGCTGAAAACGCCGTATCCGATCTCTCGCCGTTGGTGGCCAATACGGGGTTGGGAGCAGACAACGAGATTGATGTGCAGGGCAATCCGTTGGACTACCCATCCATCTATACCCACATCCCAGCCCTACAAGCGAGAAGTGTTTTCATAGACTTTGACAACCGCACGCCGACGACACTGGTGAAAATATCGGGTGATAGCCAGCAGGGCACTCCCGAGACAGCACTCGCGCAGCCGTTTGTCGTTGAAGTGCAGGATGCCAACAACGTCGCTTTTACGGGCGTGCCGGTGGCGTTTGCTATCACCGCAGGCGGCGGTACGCTGAGTGCGACAAACACCACGACCGATGCCAACGGCCAAGCGGCGAGTACGCTGACGCTCGGGACTAACGCCGGTACCAACACGGTTCAAGTAAGTGTCCAAGGCATCTCTCAGACGGCAACCTTTACCGCCGAGGCAACAACGACCGACACCGCTGTTGGCGAAGGCACTGATGTTACCACATACAATGTTGGTGATACCATTCCACTCCCCACGGGATTCCAGACCCCTCGCCTTACAATCGGAAGTGGAAGAGCAGTAACTGCAGATAATGGAACATACACCTGCGTCGCAGCAGTAGATTGTATCATTGCAAACGGCGCAATCTCTCAAGGCACGATTGAAGTCACAACGAGTGCGGTTGCATCAAACACAGACGAGACCCCTGTAGTCTCTACGTTGCCCCCCGTCTGCGACCGCACCCCGCAGGTGCGCGACGCCATTGTAGCCGCCGTGCCAAGCGTAAGCGATTGCAATGATGTAACCGAGGCCCATCTCGCCGCCATCACCGGCACGCTGTCGCTGATCGGCGAGAGCATCACCGCTCTCGCCGCGGGGGATTTCGCCGGGCTGACCGCGCTGGAGAATCTGAATCTGAGAGTCAACCCGCTGACCACGCTTCCCGCCGGGGTGTTCGAGGACCTGACCGCGCTGGAGCTCCTGATTCTGGCCGACAACGCGCTGACCACACTTCCCGCCGGGGTGTTCGCCGGGCTGACCGCGCTGACGGGGCTGGATCTGCAGGGCAACGCGCTGACCACGCTTCCCGTCGGGGTGTTCGACGGGCTGACCGCGCTGACGGAGTTGTGGCTACCCGGCAACGATCTGACCACGCTTCCCGCCGGGGTGTTCGACGGGCTGACCGCGCTGGAGCTCCTGCTTCTGGGCGGCAACGATCTGACCACGCTTCCCGCCGGGGTGTTCGCCGGGCTGACCGCGCTGACGGGGCTGGATCTGTCGGACAATCCCGGGGCACCGTTCGCGCCCAAGGCAGTGGCCCTGCCCGATGACGGAACGATTCCCGTCGCCGGGGGCACGGTGACGCTCGATGGCAGCGGCAGCGGCGGGCCGTGGGGCACGAATGTGACCTATGGCTGGGCGCTGACCAGCCCGGCGAGCGGGGTGACGGTGACGTTTGACGATGACACGAGCGCCACGCCGGTGGTGACGATCCCGGCGCTGACGGAGGGCACCGAACTTACCTTCACTCTCACCGTGACCGCCGTGCCGTCGGGTGCCACCGGCACCGCCCCCGCCCCCGACATCGCCACCGTGACGGCGACCGCCTCCACCGCCGGCATCTGCGGGCGCACCCCACAGGTGCAAACCACGATTTTGAGGGCGCTACAGTCACAGACCCCGAGTCCCAGCACCTGCGGCGAGGTAACCAAGGCGCATCTGACCTCCGATATTACGAGTCTGTTCCTGAACGGTCAGGGCATTACCACCCTGCAAGCTGGCGATTTCGAGGATCTCACCAGCTTAGCGGAACTCCGCCTGTATGACAACCAGTTGACGACGCTACCAGCAGACCTCTTCGACGGGCTGACCGCACTGACGATGCTCTACTTGAACGGCAACCAGTTGAGTTCGTTGCCCGATGGTCTGTTTGACGGACTGGCGTCGTTGGCGACGCTCTACTTGTATGGCAACTCGGTGGATCCACTACCACTTACCGTGTCCTTAGAGAAAGTTGGCACGGATCAGGTCAAAGCCGTGGCACCGTCCGGTGCGCCGTTTGAGATCGTCCTGCCGCTCACCGTTGCGAATGGCAGCCTCAGCGGTGGCGCAACCACGATCACGGTTCCCGCAGGCAGCTTGGAAAGCCAACCCCTCACCGTGGTGCGCACCCCCGGCACAACCGCGGCGGTCACCGTGGACATTGGCACCTTGCCGGGGCTGCCTGCAAACCATTCCGGCTATGCCCTCGGCAAATCCGACGACCTGCCATTAGAAATCATCAGTGCAACGACTCCCAATACCGCGGCCGTAAACATCCCCGACGCCAATCTCCGCGCCAACATTGAAACCGCCCTCGGCAAAACGTCCGGAGACCCCATCTCCCCAGCCGAGATGGCAACCTTGACATCCCTTGCCGCACAAGATGCCTCCATTAGCGATCTGACCGGCCTTGAGACCGCGACCAATCTGACCGAACTACAGCTTTGGGATAACGAAATCTCGGATATTGCTGCCGTGGCGGGATTAACCAAGCTGACCAAACTGTATCTGTGGGGCAACGCCATCACGGATATATCGCACGTGGCCGCATTGACCAACCTGACCGATCTACGTCTTGGCGAAAACTCGATAGCAAACATCTCGGCGGTGGCGAACCTGACTAACCTGACCCATCTAGGCCTCCGCGAGAATGCGGTATCCGATATTGCTGCTGTGGCGGGATTAACCAAGCTGACCGAACTACGAATCGGCGATAACACCATCTCCAGTATCGCCGCGGTGGCGAACCTGACTAACCTGGAATGGCTGGATGCGCCCAACAACCGCATCTCCGATATCGCCGCGGTGACAAACCTCACCAACCTGACATCCCTCACTATGAGTGGCAACAGCATCTCGGATCTATCGGCGGTGGCCGGCTTAACCAAGCTGCTAGATTTGTATCTTGCAGAAAACGCCGTATCCGATCTCTCGCCGTTGGTGGCCAATACGGGGTTGGGAGCGGACACGGAGATTGATGTGCTGGGCAATCCGTTGGACTACCCATCCATCTATACCCACATCCCAGCCCTACAAGCGAGAAGTGTTTTCATAGACTTTGACAACCGCACGCCGACGACACTGGTGAAAGTATCGGGCGATAGCCAGCAGGGTACGTCCGGTACCGCCCTGGCGCAGCCGTTTGTGGTTGAAGTGCAGGATGGGGAAAGTGCTGCGTTTGCAGGAGTGCCGGTGGTATTCGCCGTCACTGCCGGCGGCGGCACGCTGAGTGAGACAAGTACCGCGACCGATGCCAACGGCCAAGCACAGAGCACGCTGACGCTTGGCAACAGCGCCGGCACCAACACGGTTCAAGTAAGTGTCCAAGGCATTGCCCAGTCGGAGACCTTTACCGCCGAGGCGACCACGACCGACACCGCTGTTGGCGAAGGTACTGAGGTTACCACATACAATGTCGGTGATACCATTCCACTTCCCACGGGATTTCAGACCGCACGCCTTACAATCGGAAATGGAAGAACAATATCTGCCGCTAATGGAACATACACCTGCGTCGCAGCAGTAAATTGTATCATTGCAAACGGCGCAGTCTCTCAAGGCACGATTGAAGTCACAACGGGTGAGGTTGCATCAAACAACGCCCCAGAGTTCACCGATGGAGCGAGCACGACGCTTTCTGTTGCGGAGAATACAGTGGCCGGCGTCAACCTCGGCGCGGCCATAGCCGCCACAGACGCCGACAACGAGGTGCTCACCTACACCCTCGGCGGCACCGATGCGGCTGCGTTTGCCATTGATAGTACGACCGGGCAGGTACAAACCAGTGCGGCACTCGACTACGAGACAACGTCTTCCTATTCGGTGGTCGTCACCGTCTCCGATGGCAGCCTCACCGACACCATCAACGTCACCATCAACGTCACCGACCTAGACGAAAGCCTAATCCCGGTCTGCGACCGCACCCCGCAGGTGCGCGACGCAATTGTGGCCGTGGTGCCGGGCGTAAGCACCTGCGGCGAGGTAACCAAGGCGCATCTGACCTCCGATATTACGAGTCTGTTCCTGAAAGGTCAGAGCATTACCGCCCTGCAAGCCGGCGATTTTGACGGACTCAACGCGCTGAGAGTGCTCAACCTGCAGGACAACCAGTTGAGTTCGTTGCCCGAGGGCATCTTTGACAACCTCTCCGCACTGACATGGCTTGGCTTGGAAAACAACCAATTGACCAAGCTGCCCGAGGGCATCTTTGACGGACTCAACTCACTGACAACGCTTGGCTTGGCTCTCAACAGGTTGACCACGCTGCCAGAAGGTATCTTTGACAACCTCTCCGCACTGACATGGCTTGGCTTCCAACAGGTTGACCACGCTGCCCGAGGGCATCTTTGACAACCTCAACGCGCTGGGAGGGCTCCACCTGGCCGGCAACCAGTTGAGCACGCTACCAGCGGGTGTATTTTCGGGACTGTCGTCGCTGACATCGCTCTACTTGGATGGCAACGCAGTGAACCCGCTGCCGCTTACCGTGTCCTTAGAGAAGGTTGGAGCGGATCAGGTCAAAGCCGTGGCACCGTCCGGCGCACCCTTTGATATGGTCCTGCCACTCACCGTTACCAACGGCAGCATTAGCGGCGGTGCAACCACTCTCACGATACCCGCCGGCAGTCTGGAAAGCCAACCGCTCACGGTGACGCGCACTCCCGGTACAACTGCTGCCGTCACCGTGGACATTGGCACCTTGCCGGGGCTGCCCACAAACCATTCCGGCTATGCCCTCGTCAAATCCGACGACTTGCCGCTAGAAATATTCAGTCTTTTGGCAGGAGGGATTTGTGACCGCACCTCGCAGGTGCAAACCGCTATTTTGGCTGGGCTACAGGCACAAAACCCCAGTCCCAGCACCTGCGCGGAGGTGACGGCGGCGCAGGTGGCCACCGGGATTACGAGTCTGTTCCTGAACGGTCAGAGCCTTACCGCCCTGCAAGCCGACGACTTCGAGGGCCTGACCAGCTTGCAGGAACTCCGCCTGTATGACAACCAGTTGACGACGCTGCCAGATGGCCTGTTTGACGGGCTGACCGCGCTGACGACGCTTTACTTGAACGGCAACCAGTTATCGACGCTACCGGACGGCCTGTTTGACGGATTGTCGGCGCTGACGACGCTCTACTTGTATGGCAACTCGGTGGATCCCCTGCCGCTTACCGTGTCTTTACAGAAGGTTGGCGCGGATCAGGTCAAGGCCGTGGCCCCTGCCGGTGCGCCGTTTGAGATCGTCCTGCCGCTCACCGTTGCGAATGGCGGCCTCAGCAGCGGCGCAACCACCATCACGATACCCGCCGGCAGCTTGGAAAGCCAACCGCTCACCGTGACCCGCACCCCCAGTACGACGGCAGCGGTCACCATGGACATTGGCACCTTGCCGAGGCCGCCGACAAACCACTCCGGCTACGAACTCGTCAAATCCGCCGACCTGCCGCTAGAAGTCATCAGTGCAACGACTCCCAATACCGCGGCCGTAAACATCCCCGACGCCAATCTCCGCGCCAACATCGAAACCGCCCTCGGCAAAACGTCTGGAGACCCCATCTCCGCAGCCGAGATGGCAACGCTAACCTCCCTTGCCGCACAAGACGCCTCCATTAGCGATCTGACCGGACTGGAAACCGCGACCAATCTGACCGAACTACAGCTTTGGGATAACGAAATCTCGAACATATCCGCTGTGGCGGGATTAACCAACCTGACCAAACTGTATCTGTGGGGCAACGCCATCACGGATATATCGCACGTAGCCGCATTGACTAACCTGACCGATCTACGTCTTGGCGAAAACTCGATAGCAAATGTATCGGCCGTGGCCGCATTGACCAACCTGACCCATCTATATCTCCGCGAGAATTCGGTATCCGATATTGCTGCTGTGGTGGGCTTGACCAACCTGACCGAACTGCGAATCGGCGATAACACCATCTCCAGTATCGCCGCGGTGGCGAACCTGACCAACCTAGTCTGGCTGGATGCGCCCAACAACAGCATCTCAGACCTAGCCGCGGTGGCGAACCTCACCAGCCTAACCTCACTCACTATGAGTGGAAATAGCATCTCGGATCTATCGGCTGTAGCGGGCTTAACCGACCTGTTAGAGTTGTTTCTTGCTGAAAACGCGGTATCCGACCTCTCGCCGTTAGTATCAAATACGGGGTTGGGAGAAAACACTGAGATTGATGTGCAGGGCAATCCGTTGAGCTACCCGTCCATCTACACCCACATTCCGGCCCTACAGGCGAGAAGCATTTTCATAGAATTTGACAACCGAACGCCTACGACACTTGCGAAAGTATCGGGAGATAGCCAGCAGGGCACGTCCGGTACCGCACTAGCACAGCCGTTTGTGGTTGAAGTGCAGGATGCCAATAGCGGCGCGTTTGTAGGAGTGCCGGTGGCTTTTGCCATCACCGCAGGTGGAGGCACGCTGAGTGCCACGAGCACCGCGACCGATGCCAACGGCAGAGCGGCGAGTACGCTGACGCTTGGAAACAGCGCTGGCACCAACACGGTTCAAGTGAGTGTCCAAGGCATTTCTCAGACGGAGACCTTTACCGCCGAGGCGACAACGACCGACACCGATATAGCAGACGATGAACCGCTCAGTGAGACTACATACGCGTCCGGTGAAGAGGTCCCAACGCTGCCGACCGGATTTTGGACGCCAGATGAGACCAGACAAGCGGCCTTTTCTTTTAGTGGAGGCAAGGTCACTATTGAGTTCAATAATGCGGGGGAAATAGTAAAGGATGGGATCACATACACCTGCGCAAGTACTGAAGGGTGTACGATTGAAGACACGCGCGTCACTAAAGGTATAGTTCGAGTGATAGGTGCGGGAAGCGAAGAACCGCCGACAACAACGAATAACGCCCCGGTGTTCACCGACGGGGCCAACATCACCCGCACCATAGCGGAGAACACGTCAGCCGGCGTCAACATCAGCACGGCCATAGCCGCCACGGACGCGGACAATGACGTGCTCACCTACACCCTCGGTGGCACCGATGCGGCTGCATTTGCCATTGATAGCGCAACAGGGCAGTTGAAAACCAACGCCGCACTCGACTACGAGACAAAGTCTTCCTATTCGGTAGTCGTCACCGTCTCCGATGACAGCCTCACCGACACCATCAACGTCACCATCAACGTCACCGACCTAGACGAAAGCCTGATCCCGGTCTGCGACCGCACCCCGCAGGTGCGCGACGCGATTGTGGCCGCGGTGCCGAGCGTAAGCACCTGCGGCGAGGTAACCAAGGCGCATCTGACCTCCGATATTACGAGTCTGTTCCTGGACGGTCAGGGCATTACCACCCTGCAAGCCGGCGATTTCGAGGATCTCACCAGCTTGACAGAACTCCGCCTGTACGACAACCAGTTGACGACGCTACCGGCGGGTATCTTTGACGGGCTGACCGGGCTGACGAGGCTCTACTTGAACGACAACCAGTTATCGACGCTGCCCGAGGGCCTGTTTGACGGGCTATCGTCGCTGACCACGCTCTACTTGTATGGCAACGCCGTGGACCCGCTGCCGCTTACGGTGTCCTTAGAGAAGGTGGGAACGGATCAGGTCAAAGCCGTAGCACCCACTGGCGCACCCTTTGAGATCGTCCTGCCGCTCACCGTTACCAACGGCAGCATCAGCGGCGGCGCAACCACCATCACGATACCCGCCGGCAGCCTAGAAAGCGAATCTCTCACCGTGGTGCACACCTCCGGCACGACGGCTGCGGTCACCGTGGACATTGGCACGTTGCCGGAGCTACCCACAAATCACAACGGCTATGCCCTCGTCAAATCCAGCGACCTGCCGCTAGTGTTCAACGTTTCCGACATAGGGGAGGTCGAAGAGAGCATTGTTCAGGAGCCTGACTCACCCGAACAACCCGAAGAGGTCGGCGAACCGCGCACCGTGCGCCTCTTCTACTTCTTGCCCAATGACCGGACGTATCGCGCCGAGGTGGTTGAGGCGATGAAAACGGGGATTCTCGAGGTCCAGTCCTTCTATGCTGAGCAGATGGAGACGCATGGATACGGGAACAAAACTTTTCAGATTGAAACCGATGACCAAGGCGATCTGATCGTTCATCGCGTGGATGGAGACTACCCCGAAAGCTATTACATCAGCAGACATTATTTTACGCAGGGTGAGATTAACCGAGCGTACGATAACTCTGCAAACGTCATACTAATAGTCATGGACGCGAGTAGATCTTCTACTATTCTGGGACACTCATACCCCCCAAGCAAAGAGAGCGGAAAGGTGACACTTTATGAAGAATGGGATTGGTCTACTGCGGCTCATGAACTCGGACACGCCTTCGACTTGCGACACGATTTCAGATCTAATGCGTACATCATGTCGTATGGATGGGCAGATCGGGAATCTGGCCAATTATCTGTGTGCGCTGCCGATTTTTTAGCCGTGAATCCCTACTTCGATTCGGATATCCCACTTGAAAACGAATCACCGCCCACGGTTGAACTGATTTCATCTGCAACATATCCATTCGGGTCAGTGAGCGTGTCCGTCCAACTGAGGGTCCGCGATGATGATGGACTTCATCAGGTAATTCTACTCTCTCAACCCCGAGATCCCTCGCACCCCCCCACCCCCGCAGTAAGAGAGTGTCGTGGATTGGCCGGTGAAACAGATACCGTCGTTGAATTCAATTTTGCTTGGAGATTTGACGCCGCAGTTAATCAGCACTCCATTTATGTCGTGGCAGTCGATACGAATGGGAATAGTAAGCAAGTGCCTTTTATCCTTGAGTCAGAACCTCCACCACAACTTCCTCCAGGCACAGCGATCACTCCGGTCTGCGATCGCACGCCGCAGGTACGAGATGCCATACTCGATAACATTAGTGGCATCTCAGACTGCGCGCAGGTGACCGAGACTCACCTCGTGGCGATTTTAGGACTTAACTTGCAAAACAGGAACATCACAGCACTGAAAGCCGGTGATTTTGATGGACTGATCTCGCTGACAACGCTCTGGCTACAAGGCAACCAGTTGAGTTCCTTACCTGCAGGCCTCTTTGACCACCTCGACGCACTGACAACGCTCTGGCTGCAAGGCAACCAGTTGAGTTCCTTACCTACAGGCCTCTTTGACCACCTCGACGCACTGACAACGCTCTGGCTGCAAGGCAACCAGTTGACGGGGCTACCCGAGGGCTTGTTTGACGGACTGACCGCACTGGAAGAACTCTTCCTGAACGGCAACCAGTTATCGACGCTGCCCGAGGGTCTGTTTGACGGACTAACCACGCTGACACAGCTCCGCTTGTACGGCAACTCGGTGGACCCCCTACTCCTTACGGTGTCCTTAGAGAAGGTGGGAACGGATCAGGTCAAGGCAATAGCACCCACCGGTGCACCCTTTGAGATCGTCCTACCGCTCACCGTTACGAACGGCAGCATCAGCGGCGCAACCAGCATCACGATACCCGCCGGCAGCCTGGAAAGCCTACCGATCACCGTGACCCGCACCCCCAGTACGACGGCTGCGGTCACCATGGACATGGGCACCTTGCCGGGGCTGCCTGCAAACCATTCCGGCTATGCCCTCGGCAAATCCACCGACCTGCCATTAGAAATCATCAGTGCAACGACTCCCAATACCGCGGCCGTAAACATCCCCGACGCCAATCTCCGCGCCAACATTGAAACCGCCCTCGGCAAAACGTCCGGAGACCCCATCTCCCCAGCCGAGATGGCAACCTTGACATCCCTTGCCGCACAAGATGCCTCCATTAGCGATCTGACCGGCCTTGAGACCGCGACCAATCTGACCGAACTACAGCTTTGGGATAACGAAATCTCGGATATTGCTGCCGTGGCGGAATTAACCAACCTGACCAAACTGTATCTGTGGGGCAACGCCATCGCGGATCTATCGCACGTAGCAGGGTTGACCAACCTGACCGATCTGCGGCTGGGCGAAAACTCCATAGCAAATGCATCTCATGTGGCAGGATTGACCAACCTGACCCATTTAGATCTCCGCGAGAATTCGGTATCCGATATGGCCGCTGTAGCGGGCTTGACCAACCTAACAGAACTGCGAATCGGCGATAACACCATCTCCAGTATCGCCGCGGTGGCGAGCCTAACCAAGCTGGAATGGCTGGATGCGCCCAACAACAGCATCTCCGATATCGCCGTGGTGGCGAACCTCACCAACCTGACCTCGCTTGATCTTAGTGGCAATAGCATCGCGGATCTATCGGCGGTGGCCGGCTTAACCAAGCTGCTAGAGTTGTATCTTGCTGAAAACGCCGTATCCGACCTCTCGCCGTTGGTGGCCAATACGGGGTTGGGAGCAGACAACGAGATTGATGTGCAGGGCAATCTGTTGGACTACCCGTCCATCTATACCCACATCCCAGCTCTACAGGCGAGAAGTGTTTTCATAGACTTCGACAACCGCACACCGACGACCCTTGCGAAAGTATCGGGCGATAGCCAGCAGGGTACGTCCGGTACCGCCTTGCCGGATCCGTTTGTCATTGAGGTGCAGGATGGGGAAAGTGCCGCGTTTGCGGGCGTGCCGGTGACGTTTGCCGTCACCGCTGGCGGCACTCTTAGTGCCACGAGCACCGCGACCGATGCCAACGGCCAAGCAGAGAGTACGCTAACGCTTGGCAACAGCGCCGGCACTAACACGGTTCGCGCGAGTGCCCAAGGCATTGCCCAGTCGGAGACCTTTACCGCCGAGGCGACCACGACCGACACCGCTGTTGGCGAAGGTACTGAGGTTACCACATACAATGTCGGTGATACCATTCTACTCCCCACGGGATTCCAGACCGCACGCCTTACAATCGGAAGTGGAAGAGCAGTAACTGCAGATAATGGAACATACACCTGCGTCGCAGCAGTAGATTGTATCATTGCAAACGGCGCAGTCTCTCAAGGCACGATTGAAGTCACAACGAGTGCGGTTGCATCAAACAACGCCCCAGAGTTCACCGATGGAGTTAGCACGACGCTTTCTGTTGCGGAGAATACAGTGGCCGGTGTCAACCTCGGCGCGGCCATAGCCGCCACAGACGCGGACAACGAGGTGCTGACCTACACCCTCGGCGGCACCGATGCGGCTGCGTTTGCCATTGATAGTACGACCGGGCAGGTACAAACCAGTGCGGCACTCGACTACGAGACAACGTCTTCCTATTCGGTGGTCGTCACCGTCTCCGATGGCAGCCTCACCGACACCATCAACGTCACCATCAATGTCACCGACCTAGACGAAAGCCTAATCCCGGTCTGCGACCGCACCCCGCAAGTGCGCGACGCGATTGTGGCCGTGGTGCCGGGCGTAAGCACCTGCGGCGAGGTAACCAAGGCGCATCTGACCTCCGATATTACGAGTCTGTTCCTGAACGGTCAGGGCATTACCACCCTGCAAGCCGGCGATTTCGAGGATCTCACCAGCTTGACGGAACTGCGCCTGTATGACAACCAGTTGACGACGCTACCGGCCGGCCTGTTTGACGGGTTGGGCGCGCTGACCATGCTCTACTTAAACGGCAACCAGTTGACGACGCTGCCCGATGGTCTGTTTGACGGGCTGTCGTCGCTGGCGACGCTGTACTTGTATGGTAACTCGGTGGATCCGCTGTCGCTTACCGTGTCGTTAGAGAAGGTTGGCGCGGATCAGGTCAAGGCGGTGGCCCCGTCCGGTGCGCCGTTTGACCTTGTGCTACCGCTCACCGTTGCGAATGGAGACATCAGCGGTGGCGCGACGACTATCACGATACCCGCCGGCGGTGTGGAAAGCCAACTCCTCACCGTGGTGCGCACCCCCGGCACAACCGCGGCGGTCACCGTGGACATTGGCACCTTGCCGGGGCTGCCTGCAAACCATTCCGGCTATGCCCTCGTCAAATCTACCGACCTGCCGCTAGAAGTCATCGGTGAGGTGGCAGTGACGCTGACCATCCCCGACGCCAATCTCCGCGCTAAGATTGAAACCGCCCTCGGCAAAACATCTGGAGACCCCATCTCCGCAGCCGAGATGGCAACACTGACAGCCCTGTCCGCACAAGACGCCGCCATTAGCGATCTGACCGGACTGGAAACCGCGACCAATCTGACCGAACTACAGCTTTGGGATAACAACATCGCGGATATGGCCGTCGTGGCGGGATTAACCAACCTGACCAAACTGTATCTGTGGGGCAACGCCATCACGGATATATCGCACGTGGCAGGGTTGACCAACCTGACCGATTTACGTCTTGGTGAAAATTCGATAGCAAATGTATCGGCCGTGGCAGGATTGACCCAACTGACCCATCTCGGTCTCCGCGAGAATTCAGTATCCGATATATCAGCCGTAGCAACATTGGCCAACCTGACCGAACTGCGAATCGGCGATAACACCATCTCCAGTATCGCCGCTGTAGCGAACCTAACCAAGCTGGAATGGTTGGATGCCCCCAACAACAGCATTTCAGATATCGCCGCGGTGACGAACCTAACCAGCCTGACATCGCTTGATCTTAGTGGCAATAGCATCGCGGATCTATCGGCGGTGACCGGCTTAACCAATCTGCTAGAGTTGATTCTTGCTGAAAACGCCGTATCCGACCTCTCGCCGTTGGTTGCTAATACGGGGTTGGGAGCGGACACCGAGATTGATGTGCAGGGCAATCCGTTGGACTACCCGTCTATCTACACCCACATTCCAGCTCTACAAGCGCGAAGTGTTTACATAGACTTTGACAACCGCACACCGACGACGCTGGTGAAAATATCGGGTGATAGCCAGCAGGGCACGCCCAGTACCGCCCTGGCGCAGCCGTTTGTGGTTGAAGTGCAGGATGGGGAAAGTGCTGCGTTTGCGGGGGTGCCAGTGACGTTTGCTATCACCGCAGGCGGCGGCACGCTGAGTGCCACGAGTACCGCGACCGATGCCAACGGCCAAGCGGCGAGTACGCTGACGCTTGGCAACAGCGCCGGCACCAACACGGTTCAAGTAAGTGTCCAAGGTATTGCCCAGTCGGAGACCTTTACTGCCGAGGCAACAACGACCAACACCGCTGTTGACGAAAGTACGGCGGTCACGCTTGAGTTGTCGCCGACCGAGGTGGCAGAAGACGCGGGCGCGACGACGATAACGGTGACCGGGACGCTCAACGGCGCGGCGCTGACGACGGCGACGGACGTGAGGCTGACGATCTCGGGCACGGCCACGCGCGATGCAGACTACTCGGTAACAGTGCTTCCGTTGACGATTCCAGCCGGCTCGGTGTCGGGCACGGCCACGTTGACGCTGAGCCTAGTGGACGACTCGGTGGATGAGGACGACGAGACGGTCATCTTCACGGCCACGACGACGTCGGGCCTCACGCTCTCGCCATCGTCGCTGACCGTCACCATCACCGACAACGACACCGTAGTCTCTGCAGAGACTACGGTCTGCGATCGCACCCCGCAGGTGCGCGACGCTATCGTGGGTATATTACAGCTACAGACCCCGAGTCCCAGCACCTGCGGCGAGGTGACCGAGGCGCAGGTGTCCTCCGGGGTCACGAGTCTGTTCCTGAACGACCAAGGCATTACTGCCCTGCAAGCCGGTGATTTCGCGGGCCTGACTAGCCTGACGGAACTCCGCCTGTATGGCAACCAGTTATCGACGCTACCAGATGGCCTGTTTGACGGGTTGTCGGCGCTGACCACGCTCTACTTGAACGGCAACCAGTTATCGGCGCTACCGGACGGCCTATTTAACGGGCTGTCGGCGCTGACAACCCTCTACTTGTATGGCAACTCAGTGGATCCTCTGCCGCTTACCGTATCGTTAGAGAAAGTTGGCGCGGATCAGGTCAAGGCGGTGGCCCCGTCCGGTGCGCCGTTTGAGATGGTGCTGCCGCTCAGCGTTGCCAACGGCAGCATCAGCGGCGGCGCAACCACGATCACCATTCCCGCCGGCAGCTTCGAAAGCCAGCCGCTCACCGTGACCCGCACCCCCGGCACGGCGGCTGCCGTCACCGTGGACATGGGCACCTTGCCGGGGCTGCCCGCAAACCACAGCGGCTATGCCCTTGGCAAATCCGCCGATCTGCCGCTGGAAATGTTCAGTCTTTTGACGGGAGGGATTTGCGACCGCACCGCGCAAGTGCAAACCGCGATCGTGGCCGCGGTGCCGAGCGTAAGCACTTGCGACGAGGTGACCCAAGCTCAGCTCGCGGTGATTACATCTCTCAATGTCACTGATAAATCAATCAGCTCGCTCAAAGTCGGCGATTTTGACGGCTTGTCGGCGCTGACGACACTCAACTTGACCCGCAACCAGTTGAGTTCATTGCCAGCCGGGATCTTTGACAAACTCAACGCCCTGAAAGAACTCCACCTAGGCCGCAACCAGTTGAGTTCGCTGCCAGCCGGGATCTTTGACAAACTCAACGCCCTGACGACGCTCAACTTGAGCGCCAACCAGTTGAGTTCGTTGCCAGCCGGGATCTTTGATAATCTCAACGCACTTACAAGGCTCTACCTAGCCGCCAACCAGTTGAGTTCGCTGCCAGCCGGGATCTTTGACAAACTCAACACGCTGACAGGGCTCGACTTAGGTATTAACTCGGTTAACCCCCTGCCTCTTACCGTGTCCTTAGAGAAGGTTGGAGAGGGACAGTTCAAAGCTACCGTGCCTGCAGGTGCACCCTTTGACATCGTCTTGCCGCTCACCGTTGCGGACGGGACCATCACCGGTGGGGCAAACAGTGTCACGATTCGCGCCGGTCGCGTGGAAAGCGATGTTGTCACCGTAACCCGCACGCCCGGCACGACCTCTATTGTCACCGTGAATATTGGCATATTGCCGGGGCTACCTGCAAACCATCTCGGCTATGCTCTCGTCAAGTCCGCCGACCTGCCGCTGGAAGTCATCAGCTCTCCCGCGAATACGGCACCCGCGTTCACCGACGGCACGAGCACCACCCGCACGGTGGCGGAGAATACCGCAAACGGCGTACTCATCGGCACGGCCATAGCCGCCACAGACGCTGACAACGACGTGCTCACCTACACTCTCGGTGGTACCGATGCGGTTTCGTTTGACATTGAGCGCGCGACCGGGCAGTTGAAAACCAGTGCGGCCCTCGACTACGAGACGAAGTCTTCCTATTCGGTGGCCATCACTGTCTCCGATGGTAACCTCACGGACACCATCAACGTCACCATCAACGTCACCGACATAGCAGAACAACCCGCGGCGGTTGACCGGACGGCATTTGAATCCTCTACCCCAGCAGGCTACACCCAAGTGACGCTGAGTAAGACCGGTACGGTTTGGGGCGTTCCAACCCAGTACGCCAGTGGTTCTGACGTTGGCACGCTGGCATTCATAGTGTTGGGAACACTGAAGGGATGTAGCTTCGCCAATGCCGAGGCCGATCGACCAAGCAAAGTGTATATCAAGACCCAGGACTTGGGACAGCTAAACAGCTTTGGCTCGGCAACGGCGTGCGGAACAACGACCTCCAACGCTTCCTCTTCTTTTGATGGGGCTCGAATAACCCATCTGCGCTTTTTTGACGAGAGCAGTACCTCCAATGTCAAAGAGGCTGTGTACAATGCGGCTACGGGGCAAATAGAAATTCCTGGAGAGAGCATTGTGCAGCAGCCCGAACAATCCGAAGAGCCTGTCAACGTGACGCTCAGTATTTCCACGGCCTCTCCGTTGACTGAGGAGACGCTGGACGAGAGCGTCGTTACCCTCACCCTCAGCGGCGGAGCTTACGAGTCATCCCGTTCCAGAATCAGAGATGCGGTGACGGTATCGGGTATTGACGGCGTCACGGTTAGAAGGATTGATGTGGATCGTGTGAGCGACACAGTAGTGACTGTTGAACTTACATTTGATGGCACTGACTTTGACACCGATGCTACCCTCACTGTCATCGTCGGCGCAGGGGCCATAGAAGACTACGACGGATCTCCGTTCACGGCACAAATAGTCGTCACCGCCACTATCGAATCAGAGCAGCCGGACGGCGGCCAACCGCCGGAGCAGCCGGACGCGGCAACTGACCGGATGGCGTTTGAATCCTCTACCCCAGCGGGCTACACCCAAGTGACGCTGAGTAAGACCGGTACGGTTTGGGGCGTTCCAACCCAGTTCACCGATGATTCGGCAGTTGGCACGTTGGCCTTTATGGTGTTGGGCACGCTGAAGGGATGTAGCTTCGCCAATGCAGAGGCAGCCCGACCAAGCAAAGTGTATATCAAGACACAGGACTTGGGGAGTCAAAGCAACTATGTCTCAGAGACCATGTGCGGGACAACGACCTCCAGCTACTCCTCTTCTTGGGCTGGGTCTCGGATAACCCATCTGCGCTTTTTTGACGAGAGTAGCACCCCCAATATCAAGGAGGCTGTTTACAATGCGGCTACGGGACAAATAGAAATCCCTGGAGAGAGCATTGTGCAGCAGCCCGAACAACCCGAAGAGCCGGAACAATCCGAAGCGCTTGGCTTGACAGCGCGCTTCGAGGGCATGCCGGCGTCGCATGACGGCAGCGAGTTCCAGTTCGAGCTGCACTTCAGCGAGGAAATCAACATCAGCTTCGCGACCGTGCGGAATGACGTATTCGACGTGACCGGCGGCACGGTGACAGGTGCACGGCGCTTGCAGGCGGGCAGTAACCTAGGCTGGAAAATCACCATCGAGCCAGACTCCACCAACGCAGAGGTGCTCATCATCCTGTCGCCGACGGACGATTGCGAGGCAGACGGCGCAGTATGCACCGAAGACGGACAACCCCTGTCGAACAGTCTGGTGGCGATTGTGCCCGGCGCTGAACAATCGGACGAACCTAGTGAGGGCCCAACTATAACCGCCTCCACGGCCTCCCCGTTAACCGAGGCGACACTGCACGAGAGCGTTGTCACCCTGACGCTCAGCAGCGGGGCTTACGAGTCATCCCGTTCCACAATCAGAGGGGCGGTGACCGTAGCGGGTATCGCCGGGGTCACGGTTCGACGTCTTGATGTGGATCGTGTAAGCGATACGGTGGTGACCGTCGAACTTACATTCGACGGCACCAACTTCGACACCGATGCCACCCTCACCTTCATCATCGGCGCAGATGCCATCGCAGAATACGACGGCTCCCCACTCACGGCACAAATAGCTGTCGCCGCTAGTACAGAATCCGAGGCGACTGAAGACGACGGTGATCAGCAGCCTGACTCATCCGAACAATCCTTGACGGCGCGCTTCGAGGACATGCCAGCGGTGCACGACGGCAGCGAGTTCACCTTCGAGCTGCACTTCAGCGAGGAAATCAAGATCAGCAGAGCCCTAGCGGTGAGCGATACCGTACTCGAGGTGACCGGTGGCACGGCGACAAGGGCACGCCGTTTGCAGCCGCCCAGCAACCTAGGCTGGAGGATCACCATCGAACCAGACACCACCAACGCAGCGGTATCCATCGTCCTGCCGCCGACAACCGATTGCGACGCAGTAGGCGCAGTATGCACCGAAGACGGACGGCCCTTGGCGAACGAGCTCACGGCGAGTGTGCCCGGGTCCGGCCTGCTGACGGCGCGTTTTGCGGCGCTACCCGCGGCGCACGACGGCAGCGAGTTCACCTTCGAGATCCACTTCAGTGAAGAAATCGAGATCAGCTTCGTGAACATGCGGGACGATGTGCTCGACGTGACCGGCGGCGTGGTGAAAGGGGCGCGACGCTTACAGGCGGGCAGCAACCTAGGCTGGAATATCACCATCGAACCAGACTCCGACGCGGAGGTGCTCATCGTCCTGCCGCCGACGGACGATTGCGAGGCAGCCGGTGCCGTATGCACCGAAGACGGACGGCCCCTGTCAAACGAGTTGACGGCAATTGTGCCCGGCCTGCTGACGGCGCGCTTTGAGGCGATGCCCGCGGCGCACGACGGCAGCGAGTTCACCTTCGAGTTGCACTTCAGCGAGAAAATCGAGATCAGCTTCAAGACCCTGCGAGATACCACACTCGACGTGACCGGCGGCGTGGCGAAAAAAGCGCAACGCTTGCAGGCGGGCAGTAACCTAGGCTGGAAAATCACCATCGAACCAGAGTCCAACGCAGAGGTGCTCATCGTCCTGCCGCCGCCGACTGATTGCGAGGCGGCAGGCGCGATATGCACCGAAGACGGACGGCCCCTGTCGAACGAACTGACGGCGATTGTGCCCGGCCCGGCGGCCAAGCCGGTAGTCGCACCCCGGACCTTTGGTTTGGACGCCAACTATCCCAACCCGTTTAATGCCCAGACGCAGCTTGTCTATACGCTGCCGGTAGCCAGCCCAGTAGAGTTGGCTATCTACAATGTCATGGGGCAGCGGGTTCGCACCCTAGTCCAAGGCATGCAGGCGGCGGGTCGCTACCAGATCGCCTGGGACGGTCGCAGCGACAGCGGTTCATCGCTGGCCAGCGGGGTGTATCTGTCCCGGCTCGTTAGCACTCAAGGAGTACAGGTCCGTCGGCTGTTGCTGCTGAAATAGGTAGTTCCCTACGGTGCCTAGGGACGGCAAACCCTTTCTATCTTGGCAATGGCCCTTCGCTTGGGCAAACGAGCGTCAGGAGGCAACCGAACAAGGACTAACAATCTCTTCAAGATCCATTATTTTCAGTCACTTAGAAGGAGACAAGCGATGAAGTACTTTGCATTTTTATCGTTATTAGCTTTCGGCCTCGCCACCTGCTCAGGTCCTCAGGGGCCGCCAGGGCCGATGGGACCGCAAGGCGAAGGAGAACAAGGACCCCAGGGCGAACAGGGCGAACAAGGACCCCAAGGACCGCAAGGTGAACAAGGCCAACAAGGTGAACAAGGTGAAGGAGAACAAGGACCCCGAGGGCCTGAAGGTCCCCAAGGTGAACAAGGCCAACAAGGCCAACAAGGACCACAAGGGCCGATGGGACCGCAAGGGCCCCAAGGTGAAGGAGAACAAGGACCTGAAGGTCCCCAAGGTGAACAAGGACCTCCAGGACCCCAAGGCGGGGGACAAGACGGGGAAGGCGGGGGACAAGGGTCTCCAGGACCCCAAGGACCTCCAGGACCCCAAGGACCTCAAGGCGAACAAGGGCCTCCAGGACCCCAAGGACCTCCAGGACCCCAAGGACCTCCAGGCGAAGGCGAACAAGGTCCCCAGGAACCTCAAGAACCTACCATCTCCTCTGCCACGTCAGATAGTACCGTGCTGGTCGCATTCTACTATGCCACGGGCGGAGAGGACTGGAAGAACAACACCAACTGGTTGAGCGCGGCTCCCATCAGCGAATGGTACGGCGTCACCACCAACCCCAGCGGCCGCTACGTCACTCGGCTGGACCTCTCGGATAATGGGCTGTGGGGGGAAATCCCACCCGAACTGGGCAACCTCACCTTCCTAGAAGTGCTGAACCTGCCGGTTAACGAGCTACGGGGGGAAATCCCACCCGAACTGGGCAACCTCGACAACCTGGAATTTCTGAACCTCGGTGGAAACGATCTACGGGGGGAAATCCCATCCGAACTGGGAAATCTCGCCTACTTGGAATATCTGATCCTCGGTGGAAACGAGTTGGAGGGGGAAATCCCATCCGAACTGGGCAACCTCGCCAGCCTAGAAGTGCTGGACCTGATAGATAACAAGCTACGGGGGAGGGTTCCAGTGGAACTGAGCAACCTCAAAATCCTAAAAACGCTGAAACTCGAACGAAACAGACAACTGGAGGGATGCCTACCCGAGGGGTCGCCGGTGCCGTTTTGCGCCTCCCCAAAGAACGTACGGTTTGTTTGGGATGAGGAGAATGAGCGGACCGCCCTCGCTTGGGACCCTGTGGAGGGGGCTACCCACTACCAAATCTACGAAAGTTGGGCAGGACCCGGTTGCCCCGGCGGCATCTTTTGTGATTTGCTGGCTTGGCAGGTCTTCGAGACAATCTATGGCCCTGTCGAAACTGGTGGCCTAACCCCCTACTTCTACTACGTCACTGCCTGTAACAGCGATGGGTGCTCAGCCATCATAAGAGAGGACGGAATTGCGCCGGAGTAGAAAAGACTTGGAAGAGGCCTATTCATCGGGCGCGGATGGATAGGCTCTATTCCTCCCTACCCGACCGCTTGGATCAACGCGCCATGACCGCCCCTTCATAGGGAGATGGAACCCCCTGCTCGGATGGAGGCGAATCACCCTGCTTGGGCTGATGTTGGGCTGGACTGTTGGTGGAGACGGCGACAAGGGAACCGAGATGGAACTGGTAGTGGAGCTAGGCCAACAATTGAATAAGAGCCGGAACCAACCGTGCGGAAGATCTACTTCTTACACATAGAAGGAGGCAGGCAATGAAGTACTTTGCATTTTTATCGTTATTAGCTATCGGCCTCGCCACATCATGCATAGGGCCTCCGGGCCCGACGGGGCCTGAAGGACCCCAAGGCGAACAAGGGCCTCAAGGACCCCAAGGACCTCCAGGTGAAGGCGAACAAGGGCCTGAAGGACCCCAAGGACCTCCAGGTGAAGGCGAACCAGGATCGCCAGGACCTCAAGGACCTCAAGGCGAACAAGGGCCTCAAGGGCCTCCAGGACCGTCAGGTAGCGGACAGGGCGAACAAGGTCCCCAGGAACCTCGAGAACCTACCATCTCCTCTGCCACATCAGATAGTACCGTTCTGGTCTTGCTCTACTATGCCACGGGCGGAGAGGACTGGAAGAACAACACCAACTGGTTGAGCGCGGCTCCCATCAGCGAATGGTACGGCGTCACCACCAACCCCAGCGGCCGCTACGTCACTCGGCTGGACCTCTCGGATAATGGGCTATGGGGGACGATTCCACCCGAACTGGGCAACCTCGCCTTCCTAGAAGTGCTGAACCTGCCGGTGAACAATTTGCGGGAGGAGATTCCACCCGAACTGGGCAACCTCGACAACCTAGAATTTCTGAACCTCGGTGGAAACGAGTTGCGGGGGGAGATCCCATCCGAACTGGGCAACCTCGACAACCTAGAATTTCTGGTCCTCGGTGGAAACGAGTTGCGGGGAGAGATTCCATCCGAACTGGGCAACCTCGACAACCTAGAAGTGATGGACCTGATAAATAACAAATTACAGGGAGAGATTCCACCCGAACTGGGCAACCTCGACAACCTGGAAACGCTGAAACTCAGCGGAAACTCCCAACTGAATGGATGCCTACCCGAGGGGTCGTCGGTGCCGTACTGCACAAGCCCAAGTAACCAACGATTTGCCTGGGATGGGGACGAGGTAATCGTCAGTTGGGATCCTGTGGAACGGGCTACCCACTACAATATTTACTGGGATAGTTTCTTCGGTAGTAGCTGCCATTTAGAGCAAAGTGGCACGCCGAGTTGGTGTGAGGAACTGGCTACGAGGGTCTCCGAGACGACCTACGTCCACACCAACCCTTCTTCCGGTTCCTTGTCCTCAAACTACTACTGGATTACTGCCTGTACCAGCGATGGGTGCTCGCCCATCGACACCGAGAACCCAGCTAGATTGGCGCAGTAAATGGAACCCCCTGCTCGGATGGAGGCGAATCACCCTGCTTGGGCTGATGTTGGGCTGGACTGTTGGTGGAGACGGCGACAAGGGAACCGAGATGGAACTGGTAGTGGAGCTAGGCCAACAATTGAATAAGAGCCGGAACCAACCGTGCGGAAGATCTACTTCTTACACATAGAAGGAGGCAGGCAATGAAGTACTTTGCATTTTTATCGTTATTAGCTATCGGCCTCGCCGCATCATGCATAGGGCCTCCGGGCCCGGCGGGGCCTCCAGGACCCCAAGGCGAACAAGGGTCTGAAGGGCCCCAAGGACCTCCAGGTGAAGGCGAACAAGGGCCTGAAGGACCCCAAGGACCTCCAGGTGAAGGCGAACAAGGGCCTGAAGGACCCCAAGGACCTCCAGGACCTCCAGGATCTGAAGGACCTCCAGGATCTGAAGGACCCCAAGGAGGCGAACAAGACGAACCAATTACGGTCAATCAAGGGTCGACGGACGCGATGCTGTATTGGACGGATTCCGAAGCGGGTACGATTCAGCGGGCCAACCTCGACGGCTCCCAAGTCCAAACCCTCGGCACCGGCCTAGATTCTCCAGAGGGCATTGCCCTCGACGTGGACGGGGGCAAGATATACTGGACAGAATCGGAGAAGGTTGGACGGGCCAACCTCGACGGGTCCCAAGTCCAAACCCTCGGCACCGAAACGGGAAGTGACCTTGCCTTAGATGTAGGCCAAGGCAAGATGTACTTAGCGAACTGGCGTGGTATAATCTACCGTACGGGCCTCGGCGGTTCCCCCGTCGAAACCCTCGTCTCCAATGCGGGGGCGTCAGAGGTCATCGCCTTAGACTTGAGCGGGGACAAGATGTACTGGGCAGGCTGGAGGGGGGATGTGATTAAACGAGCCAACCTCGATGGATCCCAAGTCGAAACCATCGTCGCCGGATTGGATCGCGTATACGACCTCGCCGTCGACGAGGAGGGGGGTAAGCTATACTGGGCGGGGTGGGATGGGGTTCTGCAGGCCAACCTCGACGGCTCCCAAGCCCAAACCCTCTTCACCGAAAGTAGTAAGGGCGTTGCCCTCGACGTGGGCGGGGGCAAGATATACTGGACAGAATGGATTTGGGGTAAGATTCAGCGAGCCAACCTCGACGGCTCCGAACTCGAAACCATCGTCGCCGGATTGGATAGTCCAAGTGATATCGCCTTGAGTCCCTAAAACCTAATAATAAGCGCGTATTCATTAGGCGCGGTTCGTCGTCTCTGCGCGTGCAGACGACGAACCGCGCCCGCCAAGGTGCCGGAGAGGTTATGAACAAAAAATTCCCATCTTTCATCGTGCATTTCGCAGTAGCTTGGTTCCTTTGTGCAAGCCCCGTCTCGGCGCAAATAGATGTCGATGTTGTTTCTGCAAGCATCGTGCGTGTTCGCGCTTATGACAATAACAAAATCGTGGCTGAAGGGAGCGGGTTTGTCGTCAACGAAAAGGGATACGTGCTGACCAATGCCCATCTTATAGAGAAGGCAGAGGAATTGACCGCATTGTCCCTGAAGACTGGGGCCGAGGTCGTGTTGCAACGGGTGTTTGCCAACCGCGACATGAACTTGGCCCTACTGCACGTCCAGGGCTTGAACTTGCCGCCCCTCCACTTGTCCGAGCAAGGGGCCGATGTAGGCCGCGCCGTGCAGACGCTGCGGTTCGGCGCGACAGGGGATGTTCAGCTTGCTCACGGGACGATCGGCGCGTACCAGGACATCTTCGGCAAGAAATCAAGCCGTCCTGTCGCACACCTGCTACAACACAATGCCTTGATAACGGCCCAATCCTTCGGCATGCCCTTGTTCAATGAATGCGGAGATGTCGTCGCCATCAACCTGCCCGGTCCGGGCAACAGCTCGTGGCCGTTTCGGAAAGCGCAACCAAGAGGAGCTATTTTTGCCTTGCGCAGCGGCGACATAATAGCTGCACTCCAAGGCCGAGAAATCGCCCATACCGTGGTTAAATCAAAATGCCTGAGTGCTGTTGAGCGCGCTGAACGCGCTAGAAAAGCGGCCGCCGATAGCCTCCAAGTGGCCAAGGCGCAGGCCGACTCGGCAAGCGCAGTCGCAAAAAAGGCCCAAGCCAAAGAAGAGGCCGCTCGGCAGGCGGCAGAACGGGTGAAAGCGCAGGCCGATGCCGCGAGTAAGGCAGTCGCCGATAGCCTCAGGGCCGCCCAAGCCAAAGCCAATCGTCTGGAGACGGAAAAAGCACGGGCCGATGCCGCAAAGAAAGCAGTGGCCGACAGCCTCAAGACCGCCCAAGCCAAAGCCGATAGTCTCGAAGCCGCCCAAGCCAAAGCCGACAGCCTCAGAGCAGCGGAAGTGCAGGCCCAAGCCAAAGCCGACAGCCTCAAAGCGGCCAAAGAGAAAGCTGCGCAGCGGTTGCAGTGGGGCATTGTTGCGGGAGCGGGACTGGTGCTGCTTGCCCTGCTCGGTTGGTTGCTTTCCTCGCGGCGAAAATTGATAGCGGCCTTAAAGAACCCGCGCCAGCTAGTCCAACAGATGAGTCGGCGCGTAACCAAAAAGGAAGCGGTAAAGGCCATTGCACAAGGCCCAAAACACGGCCTCGTGCTAGCCGGTTTTGACAGTCGCGGCGACCGCGTCCGCATCGAGTTGTCACCAGCCCTATTTGCCAGTCAACGCTTGGGGATATCGCTCGGCAGGCATCCCGATTTGGTGGATGAAGTCGTCGCGGATGAAAACGTATCCCGACGGCATCTGCGCATTGCAGCCGAGGGCGATCAATTTTATGTTGAAGACTTGAACTCCAGCAATGGGACGTTTCTCAACGAGCAGCGTCTGTCGCCCTTTAAGCCGGCGCGCTTGGATTATGGGGCCAAAGTCGCGCTGGGCGATTTGGTGCTTGTGGCGTCCAAACTTTAGATCGGATATTAGGCATGAAAAAGCGCCGCCGAGAGCTCAACATATTTAGCATGTCCATGCTCGATCTGTTTGCATCGGCTCTCGGCGCTTTCATGCTCATTACCATAGTGCTGCTGCCCTTTTTTCCGAATCTGAACATATCGGGACTAGAAGAGGCCGAATTGGAGCGCGAGAAGGCTACGCTGGAGCAGGCTAAGGCCGAGTTGGAGCAGGCTAGGACCGAGTTGGAGCGCGAGAAGGCTATGCTGGAGCAGCAGACAGCCAAGCTGGAACAAGAAAAAACCGAGCTAGAGCGGGCAATGGCCAAAGCACCGAGAACAAAAAGTCCGCTTGAAAGACAGGTCGCGGCTTTGCAACAGGAGATAGATGACACAAGCGTTTTATTGGGCATTAGGACGAAAGCAAAGAAGTTTGTGTTCGTCATAGATATGTCGAGCAGCATTTATCAGCCTGAACAGCACGACTATCGCCAGTTTATAGCATTGTCTGTACAAGACATGCTCGCTGCTTTTAAGTCGGAAATAGAGGTCTGTCTCATTGGTTTCCAAGGCGCGGATCTGCTGCACTATTGGCCTCAAGATGGAGAATACTTTCAGGTCAAAAAGAATACGCAAGATCGCGTTGTATCACTAGTAAAAAACTGGATGAAGAGCATTGGCGGTGGCTCACCCACCCGCGTCGCTTTGCTGGCGGCGCTTGCCCTACACCCCGAAGAAATCATCCTCTTGAGCGATGGAGCACCCACCGAAGATTGGCAAGTGGTTGTGCAGGCTGTAACGGCTAAAAATAAGCAGAAAACACCCATCCACGCCGTAGCCGTTGGCAATTACACCGCGGACCGGAACTTTATTGATTTTCTAGTGCAGTTGACCGAGCAGAATAATGGGTATGTTGTAGGAGCCAAACCAGGTTGATAACTATGAGCGAATCGAGCTTTTATGTGTACCGAATCGGTCGCGGCGCAGGCGTGGACATCCAGATTGACGATGAGTCGGTCTCGCGCGTCCACGCCGAGCTAATTGCGACGCCAAGCGGCGCTTACTATCTCACCGATTGCGCCAGCAGCGGGGGTAGTTATGTTGCGCACAACGGCGAGTGGAAACGCATCCGGCAGGAATTTATAGACCCGACGGATGCGATTCTACTCGGTCGTTATCAGACGACCGCACCCGCACTTATCGCGATGGCCGTGCAACGGAAGCGCCGTTCGGGAGGTACGACGCCCCTACCCGAGGGACCGGTACGGCGTGACGTAGATACAGGTGAGATCATCGGCGAGGAGGATTGACATGGCAAAAAGACCAAGGCCAGGGATAGAGCTAGAGCAACGCCTAAAAGTAAACGGCGTCAGTTTGCTAGGAGGCGTCATCTTTATAGCGATTATGAGCTTTATTTTTAGACATCCCGATTCTGCGGTAGGTGCTTTCTTGCTAGATCGCCACACGGCCAGTTTCCTGTACCCGTTTACGATCCAAAACGTCATGTGGCTCATGTTTTGGGTCGGCTGCGGTGAACTCTGGGTGCGATTCAACCAAGCGAGGCTGGAACTGCAACAAATAGCCAAACGCTACCTGCCGGAAGAAGATGAGGTTGTGTTGCGGGCGCAGGATTTGGGTGACCTTTATCAAAAGGTGCGGCCTGTGGCCGAGAAGCGCGTTTTCTTTTTACAGCGTCTGATCATGCGCTGCATTCTACAATTTCAGGGGAGCCGCTCCGTGGACCAAGCTAACTCGCTATTAAATTCTTCCCTCGAATTGTTTCAGCACGAGCTCGAACTCAAATATGCGATGTTGCGCTATCTCGTATGGCTAATACCAACGTTGGGGTTTATCGGCACGGTGGTGGGCATTGCGTTTGCCTTGGATTATGCGGCCAATATCCAAGACCCACGAGACCCGACCTTGCTGGCCGAGATCACGGGTCGGCTGAGCGTCGCGTTTTACACGACCTTACTCGCGTTGCTCCAGTCGGTACTGCTGGTATTTACATTGCACATTGCGGAAAGCCGGGAAGAAATGGCCCTGAACCTATCCGGCCAATACTGTTTGGACCACTTAATTAACCGGCTTTACGAAAAATAAGTTGCGGGTGAGACGCCTGCCCTACCGGAATAACCCAAAGATAGGAGGGTACCATGCCTGTTTATCGCGGACCCGATGGCAAAATCATAGAAGAAAAAACCGTTAGGCGGAAAGAGGAGGACAAACCAACGGAGGTGGTCAATAGGCCATTGCCGCCGGCACCACAGGGCGGCGAAGAATCTGCCGCTGCCGAGCAGCAGGGCGGCGAGGAGGAGAAGACGCGTTTGGTGGGCGGGCGGCGAACAGACGAGGAGCACACCGAAGCGGACCGCGCCATGGATGATCCGGTTGTGGGGTGGCTAGTGGTTGTCGAGGGGCCGGGAAAAGGGCAGGCCATGCAACTGGGTTATGGTTCCAATCCACTTGGGCGCGGGGCGACCGACCGCGTCAAGCTGGATTTTGGCGACGACCAGATTTCGCGCAATGGCCATGCCGTTGTTACGTACGATCCGCGCGGCCGGAAGTTTTACGTGCAGCACGGTGGCGGCACCAATCTGACGTATCTCGGCGATCAGCCCGTGCTCGCACCGGCTGAGTTGTCGGCGCAGAGCCACATCAGTATCGGCAATACAGTTCTCCGCTTCGTGCCCCTGTGCGGTGCCGAGTTTGATTGGCAGGATACAGAGGGAAGTAAGGCGCAATGACAAAAATGAACGAATTAGACGGGCGCTTTGCCGCGCGGCAAATCCCCGGCAAACGGGAGTACCAAGAAGATGATTACGGCCTGCTGGATGGACGCGACCTCGGCCTAGACGGCAGCGAGCACTCCATGTTGGTGGTCGCCGATGGCATGGGAGGCCACGTGGCCGGCGCGACGGCCAGTGGCCTTTTGAGCAAGACCTTTGTCGAGGTCTATCCCCAGGCTTCTGGGCCCATCATCGATCGGCTCCGGGACTGCCTCGAAGCGGCTAATAAAGCCATTGCCGATGCCATCGCCGAAAATCCCAAACTCGACAGCATGGGTTCGACCTTGGTCGCGGCTGTTGTTTCAAGCGAAGGGCTGCACTGGATCAGCGTGGGCGATTCCCCGTTGTGGTTGTTCCGCCAAGGCACATTGGAGCGTTTGAATGCAGACCACTCTATGGCTCCGATTCTTGCGGATCTCGTAGCAAAGGGGGATATGACCGCAGAAGAAGCCGCGCGGGATCCAAGGCGGCATGCACTGCGGTCGGCGGTCATGGGCGATGACATCCATCTGATTGACGTGTCGTCGCAGCCGGTAGCGGTCGAGCAGGGCGACCGGCTGCTCTTGGCGAGCGACGGTTTGTTGACCCTCAGCGATCAAGAGATTGCGGAGATCCTCCAGAAAACGCAAGACGCGCCATTGGAGGATAGTGCTGCGGCCCTCATCCAAGCCGTGGAAGCGGCAGCACATCCCCAGCAGGACAACACGACCGTCTTGTTGTACGCGCCGGCCGAGGGCACGGAATTGGCTGCGGCTGCTATTGGCGAGGGGGAAGCTGCTCAGAGTAGGCCGCGATTAAAACGCTGGGGCGGGATATTGCTAGGCGTTATCGTCTTATTGGGGGTGCTTTATTGGCTTGGGTGGGGCGAAGATGCGGCTGTTGAGACAATATTACCCGTGCGGGGGTAGAGAGAGCCGAGTATGAGTGAGGAACAACAGCATCGCTTGGCGTTGCCGCAGGGAACGCGCATACGGGACTTTGAGTTTCGCCGCGTCCTCGGCCACGGCGGATTCGGTATGACCTACCTCGGCTGGAACGTGGCGCTGGATATTCCCGTGGCGATCAAGGAGTATCTACCCTCGGGCTTGGCTACCCGCGAACAGGACCTGTCCGTCGTGCCGCAGGCACCGCGTGCGGCGTCGGATTTCCAATGGGGCTTGGAACGCTTCTTGGACGAAGCCCGAATTTTGGCGCGCCTTCAGCACCCCAACATCGTCCGCGTCCACCACTTCTTTGAAGCGCATAGTACGGCCTATATCGCAATGGACTATGTGGAGGGAGAAGACTTGTCGGCGCATCTGACGCGCAAGGAGACGCTGAGCGAAGACGAGCTCAAAAATATTCTATATCCGTTGCTGAGTGCCTTAGAAGTGGTGCATCAAGCAGACTTTTTGCATCGGGACATCAAGCCGGGCAATATCATCCTGCGCGCTGAGGATGGTTCGCCGGTGTTGTTGGACTTTGGTGCGGCGCGTCAGGCGATGGGGGCCAAGAGTCGTTCGGTTACGTCGATCGTAACGCCGGGGTATGCGCCGATCGAGCAGTATTCGAGCCGGGGGCACCAAGGAGCGTGGACCGACATTTATGCGTTGGGTGGGGTGTGCTATCGGGCGTTGACGGGAGAGACACCCGACGATGCGACCGACCGGATGCGGGATGACCCGCTGATTCCGGTGTCTCAGCGGTGTGCAGGTCGGGTGAGTGGTGCGTTTTTGGCGGCGATCGATGCGGCGTTGGCGGTGCATGAGGGGGATCGTCCGCAGAGTGTTGAGGCTTGGCAGGCTGCGATAGCGGCGGACGCCAAGGAAGGGCTAGGGCGGGAGACGGGAAATGCTCCATTAAATAAAAAGGAAAAGGCAAAAGGCAAGCCTAAATCAGCAAGAGCAAAGTGGTTTGCCGTGATTTTGGGGGTAGTCGCTCTCCTGATTATGGGCGCTATCGCAATTCAGGAACAAGCCGCGTTGGGAAAAAAGCAGCAGGAACAGCAGGCCGCGTTGGAAAAGCAACGGCAGGAACAAGCGGCGTTAGAAAAGCAACGGCAGGAACAAGCGGCGTTAGAAAAAAAGCGGCAGGAACAGCAGGCCGCGCTGGAAAAGCAACGGCAGGAACAAGCGGCGTTGGGAAAAAAGCGGCAGGAACAGCAGGCCGCGTTGGAAAAGGAGCGTCGAGAGCAGACAGCGTTAGAAAAGCAACGGCAGGAGGAGCAAGCCGCATCAGAAAAAAAGCAGCAGGAGGAACAGGCAGTACTAGAAAAAGCGGGGGCGTACAGTCTGCACGATGCGGCGTCTAAGAATGCCTATGAAGCAGTTGAGGTCTTGCTCAAGCAGGGGGCTGATATCAATGCCCAAGACAAACATGGCTGGACGCCGCTGCACCATGCGGCGTGGAATAATGCGGCTGCAACGGCCGAGGTGTTGCTCAAGCAGGGAGCCGACATCCACGCCACAAACAAGAATGGCTGGACGCCGCTGCACTGGGGGGCATTGAACAATGCTACTAATACAGCCGAGGTGTTGCTGAAAAATGGGGCCGATGTCAACGCAAAAAACAAGGATGGCGATACGCCGCTGCACCATGCGGCACGTAACAGTAATTATAATACAGTCGAGGTGTTGCTGAGAAACGGGGCTAATGTCAACGCGAAGAACAAGAATGGCGAGACGCCGCTACACTGGGCGGAAAAAGAAAGCATGAAACGTTTGTTGAGTCGTCATGGTGAAAAAGAATAAGCTGATTTTTTTAATTTTTTATAATCAACGGA
Source organism: Candidatus Latescibacterota bacterium (assembly GCA_965261395.1). Taxonomy (GTDB): domain Bacteria; phylum Latescibacterota; class UBA2968; order UBA8231; family UBA8231. The sequence continues at coordinate 5,855,521 of OZ253462.1, read as the reverse complement.
CATTCCCTGTCCGCTTGGAGCTTATCTTTATCCCTTGGAGGATGGGAACATGCCCTATAAAGAGCTATTCTATTTATCAGATCGCTCTTTTGTTCATGGGCTTAGAAAGGAAGAAGACATGCTACGTTTTATCCTAGTCACGTGCCTGACCGCTTTTGTCGCGACCGCGCCGCTTTTCGCCCAGTCGCTGGAAGATGTCGTTTACTTGAAGGATGGCACCATCGTCCGCGGCACCATCATCGAGCAGATTCCGGGTGAATCGCTGAAGATCCAAACCCAAGGCGGCAGCGTGTTCCTCTATACGCTGGACGAGATTGCCAAAATCGTCAAGGAACCGGTGCTGGAGCCGGAGGTTAAGGCCAAGCCAGACCCCAAACCGGAGGACCCCACCGACGAGGCCAAGGAGTCTATGCTGGAGATGCAAGGGCAGGTTAGGGTCAAAAAGAAAGAGCCTTGGCTGGCTTTCGCCCTATCGATTGTGATGCCTGGAACCGGCCAATTCTATAATGATCAATACACCAAGGGAATGGTCCAACTCGGGGCCGTAGCCGCAGGGGCCGGGCTCGTGTTTATTGGGGTGCAGGATAATTATAAGGCTTATGGGCAAGATGCGGATGGTAATCCTTATTATCATTGGACCGATCCTGAAGGAAATAATAAAACGCGCGCCCTGCCCGGGGGTATTCTTTGGGCCTGCGCCCATGTGTGGTCTGTGATTGACGCCCCCCTCTCTGCCATGCGAATCAATAAGCAAAGTCAGCAATCTAATCCTGCTTATGGGCATCTGTTGGAGTTTGATGGCGACCGAGGCACGCTCGGTGTCGATCCTGTGGTCTGGCCCGATGTATCAGGAGCCAGACTGACGCTTCACTTTTAGCCCCGCGTAGCGGACAATGGCGTTGAATGACTAACGACCTCTTCAAAACTCTGTATGCTCAGCTATCCGAAAGGAGACCGGCCATGAAGTACTTTGCGTTTTTATCGTTATTAGCGTTCGGCCTCGCCACCTGCTCAGGGCCGCAGGGGCCGCCGGGGCAGACGGGGCCGATGGGGCCGCAAGGAACCCAAGGGGAAAAGGGCCAACAGGGCCAACAGGGCGAACAAGGAATCCAAGGCGAAGCAATTCAGGGACCCCAAGGTGAAGCAATTCAAGGACCCCAAGGCGAACAGGGCCAACAGGGCGAACAAGGACCCCAGGGACCCCAGGGCGATACGGGCGAACAAGGACCCCAAGGTGAAGCAATTCAAGGACCCCAGGGCGAACAAGGCGAACAAGGCGAACAAGGCGAACAAGGCGAACAAGGCGAACAAGGCGAACAAGGCGAAGCAATTCAAGGACCCCAGGGCCAACAGGGCCAACAAGGCGAACAGGGCCAACAGGGCCAACAAGGACCGCTAGGGCCTCCAGGGCCTGAAGGACCGCCAGGGCCTGAAGGGCCTCCAGGGCCTGAAGGACCCCAAGGACCCCAGGGCGGACAAGGACCTCTAGGTCCTCAAGGCGAACAGGGCCAACAGGGCGAACAAGGACCGCCAGGGCCGCCAGGGCCTGAAGACCGCCAGGGCCTGAAGACCCCAAGGACCCCAAGGCGAACAGGGTCAACAAGGACCTCCAGGACCTCCAGGAGCCCAAGGACCCCAAAACGAACAAGCCGAAGAGCCGCAAGAATCCTCTCCTATCACCAGTGGCTCCATAACCCAAGTCACAGACAACTCTGACGATGAACGGCATCCGTCTTGGTCGCCCGACGGCCAACGCATCGCATTCACCGTCCTCGGCCACCTAAACAGAGACTGGGATATGGCTATCTATGTCATGGATGCCGACGGAAAAAACCGGACCCAACTCACAGACGACCCTACCGGTGACCGGCATCCGTCTTGGTCGCCCGACGGCCAACGCATCGCAGTCGACTCCTACCGCGACGGGGCTATCTATGTCATGGATGCCGACGGAAAAAACCAGACCCGACTCACAAACGGCTGGTATCCGTCTTGGTCGCCCGACGGCCAACGCATCGCATTCGCCTCCGACGGGGCTATCTATGTCATGGATGCCGACGGAAAAAACCAGACCCGACTCACAGACCACACTGTCCATGACGAGGATCCGAATTGGTCGGACGAGGGTCCGTCTTGGTCGCCCGACGGCCAACGCATCGCATTCGTCCGCCTCCACAGAACGAAAACCACGACGGGACATAACGTGACTGGGGCTATCTATGTCATGGATGCCGACGGAAAAAACCAGACCCGACTCACAAACGGCTGGTATCCGTCTTGGTCGCCCGACGACGGCCAACGCATCGCATTCGCCAGCGGCTCGGCTATCTATGTCATAGATGCCGACGGAAAAAACCGGACCCGACTCACAAACGGCTGGTATCCGTCTTGGTCGCCCGACGGCCAACGCATCGCATTCGCCAGCGGCGGGGCTATCTATGTCATATATATTGAATAGCGCCGTCGTCGGGGATGAAATACACTTCCATGCAAACGGTTCCGTTTCCCCTTCGGCAGAGGACGAGCCACAAAGGTGGGACCTTGAGGACGAATGGCCCGCTTCGCTTAGGCAAACCAATAATGACGGACGATCTTTGCAAAACTCCGTATGAACAGCTATGCAAAAGGAGTTCAACGCGGTTGGAAAAATCGCGCCGAAAACCCTGCTCTGACGCACAAAAAGAATGGAGTAAAATATGCTACGTTTTATCCTAGTCGCGCTAGTCGCGTGCCTGACGGCTTTTGTAGCGACCGCGCCGCTTTTCGCCCAGCCGCTGGAAGATGTCGTTTACTTGAAGGATGGCACCATCGTTCGCGGCACCATCATCGAACAGATTCCGGGCGAATCGCTGAAGATCCAAACACAAGGCGGCAGCGTGTTCCTCTATACGCTGGAGGAGATCGCCAAAATCGTCAAGGAACCGGTGCTGGAGCCTGAGGTTGAAGCCGAGCCAGACCCCAAACCGGATGACACCACGGACGAGGCGGCCAAAATGGCCAAGGAATCTATGCTGGAGATGAAAGGGCAAGTTAGGGTCAAGAAGAAAGAGCCTTGGCTGGCTTTCGCCCTATCGCTTGTGATGCCTGGAACCGGCCAATTCTATAACGATCAATACACCAAGGGAATGGTCCAACTCGGTGCCGCAGCAGCAGGGGCCGGGCTCGTGTTTATTGGGGTGCAGGATAATTATAAGGCTTATGGGCAAGATGCGGATGGTATTCCTTATTATCATTGGACCGATCCTGAAGGAAATAATAAAACGCGCGCCCTTCCCGGGGGTATTCTTTGGGCCTGCGCCCATGTGTGGTCCGTGATTGACGCCCCTCGCTCTGCCATCCGCATCAATGAGCAAAGTCGGCAATCTAATCCTGCTTATGGGCATCTGTTGGAGTTTGATGGCGACCGCGCCACGCTCGGTGTCGATCCTGTGGTCTGGCCGGATGTATCAGGAGCCAGACTGACGCTTCACTTTTAGCCCCGCGTAGCGGACAATGGCGTTGAATGACTAACGATTTCTTCAAAACTTCTTATGCACAGCTATCCGAAAGGAGACCGGCCATGAAGTACTTTGCGTTTTTATCGTTATTAGCGTTCGGCCTCGCCACCTGCTCAGGGCCGCACGGGGCTGGGGCAGACGGGGCCGATGGGGCCCCAAGGAACCCAAGGGGAACAGGGTGAACAGGGTGAACAGGGTGAACAAGGAACCCAAGGCGAAGCAATTCAAGGGCCTCAAGGCGAACAGGGCGAACCAGGAACCCAAGGAACCCAAGGCGAACAAGGAATCCAAGGGGAAAAGGGTGATACGGGCGATACGGGCGAACAGGGCGAACAAGGAACCCAAGGCGAAGCAATTCAAGGGCCTCAAGGCGAACAGGGCGAACAAGGAACCCAAGGCGAAGCAATTCAAGGGCCTCAAGGCGAACAGGGCGAACAAGGAACCCAAGGCGAAGCAATTCAAGGGCCTCAAGGCGAACAGGGCGAACAAGGAACCCAAGGAACCCAAGGCGAACAAGGAATCCAAGGGGAAAAGGGTGATACGGGCGATACGGGCGAACAGGGCGAACAAGGAACCCAAGGCGAAGCAATTCAAGGGCCTCAAGGCGAACAGGGCGAACAAGGAACCCAAGGAACCCAAGGCGAACAAGGAATCCAAGGGGAAAAGGGCGATACGGGCGAACAAGGACCTCCAGGACCGCCCGGACCCCAAGGACCCCAGGGCGAACAAGGGGAACAAGGAATCCAAGGCGAACAAGGAACCCAAGGGGAAAAGGGTGATACGGGCGAACAAGGAACCCAAGGACCTCCAGGACCGCCCGGACCCCAAGGACCCCAGGGCGAACAAGGGGAACAAGGGGAACAAGGACCTCCAGGACCTCAAGGCGAACCAGGACCTCCAGGACCCCAAGGCGAACCCGGACCTCCAGGACCTCAAGGACCTCAAGGCGGACAAGGCGAGGGACAAGGTGGCGAACCAGGACCGCCCGGACCTCCAGGACCTCAAGGCGAACCAGGACCTCCAGGTTCCCAAGGTGAACCCGGACCTCCAGGTTCCCAAGGTGAACCCGGACCGCCAGGACCCCAAGGTGAACCCGGACCGCCAGGTTCCCAAGGTGAACCCGGACCATCAGGTTCCCAAGGTGAACCCGGACCATCAGGTTCCCAAGGTGAACCCGGACCATCAGGTTCCCAAGGTGAACCCGGACCGCCAGGACCCCAAGGACCTCAAGGACCTCAAGGCCAACAAGGATCTGAGGAACCCCAAGGTGAACCAAGTGAACAAGAGCCTACTTCTATCCCTGGTTCCCCAAAAAACGTACGAGCTGCTTGGGATGGACAAAAAATAATCGTCCGTTGGGATCCTGTGGAAGGGGCTACCCACTACAACATTTACTGGGAGCATCTCCATCGGACGGCCTGTAGCGAATCCGAAGAGCCGTGGTGTAGTTTACTGGTTTCGGGACACAGCGAGACACTCTACGTCCATACCACCCCACACACAGGCGTACACGGCAACTACTACTGGGTTGTTGCTTGTAACAGCTATGGATGTTCGGCGGTCGACAGCAGGAACCCGGCTAAAGCCCCGTAGGATGAAGAATAAACTGTGGAGTTGGTGGCTATACTCATCGGGCGCGGTTCATCGTCTGCACGCGCAGAGGGGACGAATCGCGCCCGACAAGGCTGCGGATAAATACCCTCCTCTTCCCTATCCGCTTGGATCGACGCGCCATGACCGCCCCTTCATAGGGATTCTGCGTCTATCTGCGTCCATCTGCGGATCATCTCGCGAATGATATAGGACTGCTATATGACTAATTCAGCCCAAGGCGACAGCGTCGTCATTCTGTTCCGGGGTGGACGCTTGCCTCAGTGGCATCAACTCGACGACGCGCAGCGGCACGACTACGAGCGCCAACACGTGGACCTGATGCTGTCCGTCTCCGAACGCCACGGTCTGATCGGCATACACGGGTACCGCCTGCTGGCACCCCAAAACAGTTGGGAGCGGTTCTGGACCATCGAATTCCCAGACCTAGCCGGTGCCGAGACTTGGATGTCGGCTGAGGTGGAGCCTCCATACGGACGCTACGGCTTCTACGACTACTCCCTCGCCCGCCGCTGGCAACCAGAGAGCCTAGCTTGGCTACCCCGCAAACCCGAACCCCCCGTGGCCCCCGACGCCGATCCGCACGTGATCCCACCCCTGACCGTCGATCCCTCCTCAATCGTCGTACTCGCCTTCGGCGGCTGGCGTCGCGGCCCCGACCAAGTTGACCCCCGAACGCGCGGCGACGAGGAGCGCCAGCGGCGACTGCAAGAGGTGGCCCGAGAGCACGACCTCATCCACGGGGAAGTCTTCCGACTACTCGGGACCAACACCGAAGGCGAGTTCCTCTGGATCATAGAATTCCCCCAGCTAGCTGGTGCCGAGGCTTGGATCGAAGCCGAGACGGCACCGCCCGCCGGGTCCTATCAGAAACGCAACTACCACCTCGCCAGATGCTGGGCACCCGAGTACTTCGCCACCTGGCCGCCGAGGACGGGCGACTGAGGAGAGTGATGATGCGACTCCAACTCCTCTGCACCGGCACGCCCGCCCCGCTAGCCCACCGCGGCGGCTCCAGCTATCTCGTCCAGACGGGGGACGAGACCCTAATCTTCGACTGCGGCCCAGGATCGGTGCGACGCATGATTGAAGCCGGCCTCGCTCTGCCCTCAATCGACCACCTGTTCCTGACCCACCTGCACTACGACCACTGCGTTGACTACGCCTACTTGGTACTAACGCGTTGGGATCAAAGCGTCGGCCAGATCCCGGAACTGCGGGTGTACGGCCCGGCACCCACGGCGCACATGTCGCACCAGTTGTTCTCTGCCAACGGTGCCTTCGGCCCGGACCTCGCGGCCCGTACCGAGCACCCGGGCAGTCACTTCGTGTACGAGGCGCGCGGCGGCGTGATGCCACGGGAGCGACCCAACCCCGAGGTGCGCGAGGTCGAGCACGGAGACCGGATCGAGACCCGCGACTGGCAGGTCGATGTGGCCGAGGTGGTGCACGTACAGCCGCAGCTCACCTGCCTGGCCTACCGCCTGGCCACACCCGGCGGCACCATCGTGTTCGGCGGCGACACGGCACCAGTGGACCGTCTCACCGAGTTGGCGAGAGGCGCGGACGTGCTGCTGCACATGTGCCACTTCATCAACGGCGTAGTCACCGACGAACGTCTGACCAATTGCTGCTCCGGCCACCTCGATGCAGCGACCACGGCGCGGGACGCCGGCGTGAAGACGTTGGTCCTCGTTCATCTGACAGAGCAGTTGGAGACGCCCGGCGTGCGGGAGCGCGTGCTGCACGAGGTGGGAGAGGTGTTCGACGGGCAGGTGATCCTCGGGCAGGACCTGCTCGAGGTGCCCCTCGGGACCATCGACCCGGAGCCGGTGCGATGAGCACCGAGAGCGCGGGTCGCTATACACCCCGAGCGGCTGGGACCTCAGCGTGAGCCCGCGCCCGCCCGCGCCCGACTACGGGATCATCCTGAACAACGACGGCGGCTACCTGAAGCACGCCGAGGTTCCGATGTCCGTCGAGGATCTGATAGAGCGGATCTACGGGCCCCTAACGGGGACCCAGGTCGGTGCCCTGTCGTGGTGTGTGGGGGTCGAGGAGGCACACTGGCCCTCGGACCGGCTGCCGATGATCGGTGAGGCAGAGGGCCGCCGGTACTTCTCCCTCAGCGACATGCGCCGGGCGGAGAGCCTGCGGGCGATGTTCGATGGCAGCGTCGACCTATACGGCCAACTCGTACGCCGCGGCCACCAGATGGGACTCGGCGTGTACGCCTCGGTGCGCATGAACGACAACCACTTCTGGTCCGATGCCGAGCGCCGGGCCAAGCCGCTGCGGCCGGAGGAGATGGCAGCGACGGAACGACCCCATCTCACGGCGTTCCGCAAGAGCCACCCGGAGTGGGTGCTCGGCGCAGCCAAAGCGCCGGCTTGGGCAGCTACGTCGTGGAACATGGCGGTGCCGGAGGTCCGTGAGTACACCCTGCAACGCATCACCGAGGCCTGCGAGTTGGCGGACTGGGACGGCGTCGAGCTCGACTGGCAGCGCCATGCCTTCCACCTGCCCGAAGAGGACGCCTACCGTCTGCGCTACACCCTCACCGATCTGCAGCGCGCCGTGCGCCGCCTCGGCGACGCGATCGCCCAGCGGCGCGGACGGCCCTTTCACGTGATCGTGCGCGTCGGTGCCTCCCAGGAGACGAACCGGCGCGTCGGCTACGACCTGAAGGCCTGGATCGAGGAGGGCCTGTGCGACATCGTCGTCACGGGGGCGAACTCGGGGACCGATCCGGACGTGGAGGTGGAGGCCTACGTGGAGATGATGCGAGGCAGCGAGGTGCGGCTGTATCCCGGGTTCGACAGCCACGGCGAGTGGGGGCGCGGGCACCTGCTGCCCGCCGAGCGGTGGCGAGAGGCTTGGTTCCGCGGCCTAGCCACCGGCTTCTACGAGCGCGGTGCCACGGGCGTGCATCTGTTCAACTGGCACAACCACGTGCATGCGGTCCGGCCGCTGCTGCAGAGCCTCGGCGCACCCGACAGCCTGCGGCGCACAGCCAAGGTGTACGCCGCCGTCAAGCGCCACATCCGCGACCGGAGCGAGCTGCGCTACGGCGCCGAGCGGGACGACCGGCTGCGCGGCGAGGTGCCCGTCGATCTGCTGCGCACCCTGGTGGAGGGCGGTCCGCGGTTCCACATCGGCGTGTACGAGGAGGTGTCGGAGGACGCGGCGCTGGAGCTGCAGGTCGATCTCGACCACCTGTCGCCCCGGGACCGGGTCGCCGTGGAGCTCGACGGGCAGCGGCTGGAGGACCCGGTGCGTCGCAGCCCGGCGGCCGAGGAGGCGGCGAATCCGGCGGACGTGTCCGAGAACACGTGGCTCGTCTGGCCGCTGGTGCCGGCACAGGTCGGCAAGGGCGTCCACCTCGTCGGCATCGACCTGCGCGAACGCGACCCTCGTCTGCGACCGCCGGTCGTGGTGCGGAACGTGGAGCTCCACGTCAGCTACCGCCGCGGTGGGAACACGAGCGCCGAAGGGATTGACTGAGGAGTTGGCCGCCGAAGACGGACGACTGAGGAGCTAGCGGACGAGGGCACCGCAACCAATTAGGAGGTGCTTGCAAGCCGCGTACTCACAAGCCGGTTCAGGCTCACCCCTTGGGTAGTGATCCATTCGCTGCCTGACTCAATCGCCAAGGCGGCCATATACATACAATATGGCAATTGCCCTTTTAAATTACCGGACGTTAGATTGCTGGTCATGGCGGACTCCACGTACGACGGCATCATCCTTGGAACCGGCCACAACAGCCTGATCCTACAGGCCTACCTGTGCCGGGCCGGCCTACACGTCGTCAGCCTAGAGCGAAACGTCGTAGCCGGCGGCGGACTGCGCACCGAAGAGTGGCCGGTCGGCTCCAGATTCCTGCACAACACCCACTCGTTCTACCACCGAGGTGTAACCCGGATGCCGTGGTACGCCGAACTCGAACTCGAGCGGCACGGTGCTCGCTACCTCGAGCCCGAGCTAAACGTGGCCATGCTGCTCCCGGACGGGCGCTCCCTGACCTGGTGGACGGACTTCGAACGCACCGCCGACTCCTTTGCCCAGTTCAGCCGCCGGGACGCCGCCAGCCTGCGCCGCTGGCGCGAGTCATTCCTGCCGATCGTGACGCAAATTCTGGAACCCGAGGCGCAGGCTCCCCCGCTGTCGGCCCTAGAGCGCCAGCGCCGCTTGGAAGCCACGGCCGAGGGCCACCTGCTACTAAAAACGAGCGCCTACTCGCCACGCGAGTTCGTGCTGCGCGAGTTCGAGAGCCCAGCAGTGCAGGCCGGCCTCCTGTTCTTCAACGGCCTGCGCGAAGTCGATCCGCGCGCGCCCGGCTTCGGCCACCACATCCCGGCTCTGTTGGCCGCCCGCGGCAAGGCGCAGATGTGCATCGGTGGCTCGGCCCGGCTAGCCGAAGCCCTCATCGCCGCCATCGCTGAGGCCGGTGGCGAGGTCCGCACCGACGTCGAGCTGACGCAGATCGCGGTGCAGCCTGTTGCCAGCGAGCCGGGGCGGGCCGCCGGGGTCGTCACGGCCGGGGGAGAGCGGATTGACGCCCGCCACTTCATCGCCTCGGGCCTCAACCCGCAGCAGACCTTCCTCGACCTGATTGATCCCGCGCACTTGCCAGCTTCTTGGCGCGACCTAGCCGCCGCGTTCCGCTACAACCTGCTGGCTCCCCTATTCGGCCTCTATCTCAACCTCGACGAGGCCCCGGCCTACTCGGCGGCCGAGGTCGATCCCGAGCTGGACGACGCCTTCATGGTCCTCCTCGGCCTACAGTCGGTGACCGACTTCGACGACATAGTACGGGCGCACGAGCTGGGCCAGTTGCCGCCGACGGTGATGTGGGGATCCTGTCCCAGCCGCTTTGACGCCACTCAGGCACCCGACAATGCCCATACCGCCTTCATGTGGGAGAAGGTGCCCTTCCGCCTGCGTGGCCACGCCGATCACTGGGACGCAGAGGCCACAGCCCACGGTCGCCGCATGTTCGACGCCTGGGCCGATTGCGCACCGAACCTGCGGGATGTCGTGCGCCAGCGCCTGATCCGCCCGGTCCACCACATCCCCAAGCTGCTGCCGAACATGCGCGACGGCGACCTACTAGTAGGTTCACTCGGCCACGGTCAGGTCGGCTACAACCGGCCCTTCCCGGGCGCTGGCCACTACCGGGGCTATCTGGCGAGGCTATACCTGTGCGGTTCGTGCTGCCACCCGTCGGGGAACATCACCGGGCTGCCGGGTTACAACGCGTGGCAGGTGATCGCCGCGGACTTGGGGTTGGCTTGACCGGCGGACACTAGCCTTGCTAAAAACCGCAGGCCCTTAAAACCGGGTGTTCCAAAACGGACGCGACTTCCGCCCAAGCCCGTTGGCTATTCTCTTGCTCAAGGTCTGGGTAAAATCCGCAATCGAGATACACTTTGATCGCGGGAACCCGCCCGCTTGAGGTGCCGAGAAAACTGCGCTGGTGGAATCGCTTGAGGCATGCCATCGCCACAGACATCATCGGCTTGGCAAGCCCGCGTCCCTGATAGTCCGGGTGAATCGCAACCCAGTGAATCTGTCCCCACTCCTGGCCGTTCAAATCGGGCTGCCACCACGCCGTGATGGTCCCGATCTCTTCGCCGGCGTCGGTGGTCAGGTAAAAACTCCGGTCCTCCAGCGCCCCAAAATCGCGGTTGAATTCGCGCTCAAAAAGCTGGTCGTCAACGTCGAAGTGCAGTTCTGCCGCTCGCTGAATCCGCGTCCAGATAGCCCCTTCATGCGGACGGTAATTCCGCATGGCGAACCCTTTGGGGATCGGGAATTGCGGAATATTTTCCATGTCCTCGCGGATCATTCTGACACTGTAGTTTTCCATCGGCACCTCCTACTTTATAATAAGACCCTATCGCCAGTCGATATTTTTCCATTGCGAGGGAGGTGAACATGCAAGCAAATCTCGTGACGTTGATCCGAATATTCCTAGTGTTCCTGGTAATTGGGCTGTACAAAGTCAACACCATCGCCTGCGGGGTGGCGGTTTTACTGACGATCGCCACCCTTTACATGGACGCGCTCGACGGTATCATTGCCCGTCGCCTCGGCATCGAATCCGATCTGGGCGCGATGTTCGACATCGCCGGGGATCGCATTGTAGAGAACGTCTTCTGGGTTTATTTTGCCTCAATCGGCATGGCCAGCTTCTGGGCGGCGGCCATCGTCGTCGCCCGGAGTTTCCTCATCGACTGGCTGCGGATGCTCGCCTTTGTGGACGCGGGCAAGACCCCATTCGGCAGTAAGACGATGATGCGCAGCCGGTGGGCGAAGGCACTCGTGAGCTCTCGCTTCAGTCGGGCGCTCTACGGCTTTACCAAGGCGGTCGTGTTTGTCTATCTGGGCGCGGTGCTGCTGATTCAGTCCGGCCAAGCCGAGTATGGTTGGTCAATCGGGGTGTCCACGGAGTTGCTAATGCTGGTCGGAGAGGCAATCGTCTGGTTGACGGTGGTGATGTGCATAGTAAGGGGCATCCCGGTAATATGGGATAGTCAAGACGTTCTGTTTCGCAAAATGTTTCCCGGCCTGCTGCGGGATTAGCCAGTACCGTGAAAGCCGCGATATTCGACCTAGACGGGACGCTGCTGCCTGGTACTAGCGCCGAAAGGGAGTTCATCCGCTTCGCGTTGCAGACCGGCAAGCAGACCCCTCCAAAGGCAGTTCGCGCGTTCCTGTCTTGGGCCGTCCGCATCCCCACCCGCGGCGTCCAGTCCAACAAAACCCACTTCGGCGGCGTTGAGATGGGTCTGCTCGCGGAAACGGCTGAGTCCTTCTGTCGCCAGCAACTAACTCGCCAAATCTCAGATCAGGCCAAGCGTCTAATAGAAACACATCGCGCCGCTGGAGATTGTCTCGGCATCGTGTCGGGAGCACCGCAACCCCTGATCGCACCCCTGAAGGATCTCCTCGATTTGGATTTCGTCGTTGGGACCAAGCTAGTCTGCAAGCAGGGACGCTTAACGGGCGACTTGGACGGCCTGCGCGTATCCGGGCCTGAGAAGGTACGTTTGTCAGACGAAGTGGCACGCGCACACGGATTCGATCTGCGCGAATCCGCAGCCTACGGAAACGCCTTCGACGACCGCTTTTTGCTGGCAGCGGTCGCTCATCCCGTCGTTGTCAATCCAGACGGACGACTGGCGCGGCTGGCGCGCAAGAAGGGGTGGCCGAGCTGTATTTGCTCTTGAATATTGAATCGCTCAACATCGCGACAGCACATCTGTCAACGTCTTCATCACGTCAAAGGAAATAGTATGGCAAACGCAAAAAGCCAATACGTCAACCCCTACAGAGTCATGCTAGGGGAATGCACCCGCAAGGAAATTCGCGAAGCGCTGCACAGCGGCAAACTAAAAGCCGCCATCATTCCCATCGGCGCAACCGAGCAGCACAACGAACACCTGAGCTTGGATCTGGATATTGTCCTGTCCACGTTTATCTCCCAGCAGGCCGCCTTGCAACTCTACCCACAGGTCACAGTCGCTCCACCTTGTCCGGTGGGCTACTCTCCGTACCACATGGCGCGCAAGGGCACGCTGACGTTGCGCAAGGAAACGCTGCGAGCATACATCTTCGACGTAGCAGAGAGCCTAAAAACCCACGGCATTCGCACGATTCTGGTCGTCAACGGTCACGGCGGCAATCATGGCCTGCTGCGGGACGTGCTGCCGGCGTGGCGACAAGACCTGGGTATCACGCTGGATGAGGATTCGTACTGGATGGGGCTGACGGACGAGGACCGGGAAACCATCCTCCAGGGCTATCGAGATCTGAAAGCGGGCAAGCTGGACACGGTGGCGCGACAAACGGCGCTGAACCATGCCTCAGAGGATGAGACGTCCGTGATGCTGGCGGCTTGTCCGCAACGGGTCCGCGCTTTCACCATGGAAGCGTATGACGCCGCTGGCTTGGACTACGCCCACAATCTATCGCCTGAAGTCGAGGCGTATCTCGAACCCTTTTCCAAGGAAGGTTGGCCGCAGGGCGGACCAAACCCGGAAAACCCACGCGACCGCGCCCGCCAAGAAAACGCCTTGCTTGCCAGTGTAGAAAAAGGGGAAGCACTCATCTCCATCCACACCCAATTCATCGCCGACAAGTTGCAGCAAATGATCGCTGCAACAGAAAAGGGGCACCCCTATCCTGCGCCTGAATGAAAACTTACGCCGAATTCGCGGAGGATTCGCTCGGTGGCACGCGGGAAAATTCCATCTCAAGATGAGTCTTGGGCACGTGCATATTGCTTTCGCTTAGGGGCTGCCAAGTCCACGAGACCTGCCGCCGACTGGCGCGCTGATCGATGATCTGGCGTCGCACCAGCCCAATCCGCCATATATCGCCAGCGGCCGGGGGCAGGCTTTGCGCGTCCGCCAGCTTTCTCAACCCCTCCCAAGGAAAGGCCAGTTCCACGCTCCAGCCTTGGTCGATATCATCCCGTTTGTTCAGGGTACCCTCGACCTGCACGCCGACCTGCAGTCCGGGAAAGCGCCAGTGCGAAAAAGCCCAGCGCATGGCGTGATAGTCGGAATTCGATCCCCCGCCTAAGACTTCGGGCCGCTGTACTGCCAGATCGAACTCCGGCACGTCGTAGCGGTCGCCGCGCTGATAGGCCTCCTTCCAGATGTAGAACATCTCCGAGGTCGCGCCTAGCGGATTGACGGCTAGTTCGTAATACGCTCCCCGACCGACGAGGAGCACCCCCGCGTTATTGTCCTGCCGGACTAATGGCGAAGCCTCTTTCTGCGTACCCCACATATCGCGATCTTCCAGCCAGAAGCCCACGTATAGATTCTGGTCGTCCCACAGCATGGCCGCCCGGGTATCGAAAAGCGATCGCTGTCCGGTGTGATCCCCAAAGCGCGGGGAGCGCTGCGCCCGAGTCCAAACTTCCTCCTGCAGATGACCGTCCACATCAATGGCGTCTTCAGTCCTATGGCAGATGTAGCGCACGGTCTCCGCCGTCGATAACGCGGTCTTATCACTCATTCCTCACCCACCACCCTTTCGGAAAAGTGTATCACACTGAAGCGATCCGGGATGTGCGAATCATAGGTCCCGTGGCTGGTCCAAGCCCACCCCGGACACACCCGCGCACCGCCCTCCTCAATCCACTGGAAACGCGAAAAGTCCATGCGCCATATATCCCCTTCCCGAGCCGGCAGCGAGCGCCCGTCCGCCAAGTGCTTCAAGCTCTGCCAAGGGAAGGCGATTTCCGCGGTCCAGCCCCGGTCGGTGTCCCTGGAATCATTGATGGTGCCGTCCACCTGCACCGCCCATTGCAAACCCGGCATGTCCCATTCGCGGAAAGCCCAGCGCCGCCCGCGCGGATGTCGGTGTCCCGACTGCGGTCCGCCGAGGGTATCCACCAGCCGGGTACCCAGCAGATCGAATTCGGGCAGCTTGGCGTACCCGGCCTCGATGTAGGCGTCCTGCCACACGTAAAACCGCTCCATAATGGTGCCCAAGGCATTCAGCTCGAATTCGTAATAGCTGTTCTCACCGGCGATGAAGACCTCTACATCGTTTTCCTCGCAGATCATGGAATCGCGCGTGGTATAGGTCGCCCGCACATCCGGTTCTTCCAGCCAGAAGCCCACGTAGAGGTACTCGTCGTCCCACAGCACCGCAGCTCGGGTGTCGAAAAGGGCTGGCCGGCCCGGTTCCTCCAGGTCCTCGAAACGCGGCGATTTGGGCACCAGTTGCCACGATTCTTCGTCGAGGTGTCCGTCCACCGCAATCGGACCCTTTGCCCGGTAGCTGGTATAGTGCTTCAAACCCTCTTCTGAATAGCCGTATTTACTCGTCATGTGCTGTGCCTCCACTTTAGAAGCTGTTGAGTTATTCAGTGATGTTACGCAGTCTTTAGGTGCTGCCATTCTTCAAAGGCGTGTCGAATGGCCTTGGGATAGAGTTTTGATCGGAGGGCAAACGGATTCATCCGCTGCTTGATGCGCAGCCACTCTAAGGAGAAGGCTGCATAGATGGCCATAAAGACGTGGTTGCTTTGGGTACGGACCCGTTTGGTCGGCGCCTTGGCCAGCGCGGCATGGGACTTGAGCGTTTGGTGAAAGACTTCGACTTTCCATCGTTTTTGATAGATCGTCTCAAGGGCGTCTCCATGTGGGTCGAGATCACTACAGGCCAGATACAAAATACCGGTGGAATCGTCTTTGTTTGTAAAGACTCGCCGATGCAGCAGGATCGGAAAAGGGAGTCCTTTGATCCCGGCGGTTACCGGCGTGGGGTCTGACCCGTCCAGCGTATCGATGCGCACGAAGCGGCTGTGGGCTTTGTCTTGTGGGCTCAAGGCGACCGTCCGGTTGGATTGGAGGGCGACGATACAGTGTTTCTTCAGGTCTGGGCGGATAAATGACCGGTTTTCCTGGGCCGAAAACCAACTATCGGCCCAGACCTAGCGGTAGCGCAGGCGATTCTGCTGGCAGGTCTGTAGCATCTGCCGCCGCCATTGGTTTTTAGTCACCTCGCTTTTGCGTTTGACCCGCCGCGTTTGGCGATCGCAAAACGGAATCGGTTTACGCACTAACGCATAGGCCACCGGCACACGGACCTCGCCGGCCTGATAGATGCAATTGAGCAGATTCAAGCCTTTGACGGAGCGGTTTTTACTAGGATCGAAGGGCCAACAGATCAACTCATTTTCATCCGTGTACGGCTTTTGCTGAATCGTATCATCGAAAATGAGCACCCCGTCTTCGCGCTCGATGGTGCGCACCACGGATTTGACTTGATGCCAGAGCTCTTTCGACGGGTCGTCGGCCTGAGACAAAAAGCGCGTCACGGGGTCGTGGCTGATTTGGCCATCCAACAAAGACGAAAGGCCGGTGGCGGTCGTAGCGCCAAAAGAACTCAACAGATAATCACTATAGAGGGCTAACAGTTTTTTATCCATGTCAGAAAAGATAAACCAATGCCTATGAGCTGCGTAACATCACTTATAGAAGTACATACCATTGTTGAGCTCGCGGCCAGCATCGTCCTGCCCATCCCAGATGATGCTATAGTTGCCGGGACTCTGATAGCCCAAAACAAAGGTTCGAACGTGCTGTCCGGCTACATCATAAATAGCTAATTCAGCCGATGTGGCGGTGGCTATTTCATACGAGATGGTCGGGAAAGACAATGATCGGTCTTAGGATGCCCAGCACCATCGGCGAGCCAATAGAAGGGGAGATCGCCACCTCGACCTTGGGGTAGCAGTCGAGGGTCCTACGTGCTTGCCGCAGGGCGTCGCAAAGGGGGCCGTCGCGCTGCACTTGCGCCTGCTGCCGCAAGCACCAGACGATGCCGTAGCCGATCAGAATCCGTCCGAGGAGCAGCGCTGCGCCTACGAGCCACAGTATTGCTCCCCAGCCGGCTGTAGTAAGTGGCACACTGCTTGTGGCAATTGCCGGAGGAGCCGCTACTTGTACCGTTGGGTGATCGACGGGCGAGAATGCAAGGGCATTCCAATCGGTATCCACGGATGGTACCAACGGCGTAAATAGCGAATAGGGTGAGCTGATTGCGACAGCGACGAGCGGCTTGATTAGCACGACCGCCCACAACAGGTGGCGCAAGGCCGGTGACTTTATCGGCAACAGGCGACTGGCCACTAGGACTAAGACTGCCAGCGCCGCTAGTTCGATACTCAACTGACCAAACCAGCCGAATAGCTGATTACCCAGCCCGTTCAAAGCTGCATTCATCGCTGGCCTCCTTTGCTGCTCTCAAGAGTTCGGTCCAACTCCGCCCGGGTCGCCGTCAATTCTTCGTCAGTGAGCGACTGGCCATCCAGCAGTTTGATGGTTATCTAACTAATATTGTTCTGTACGCTACATGCTTGTTCGCCTCTCTGTCGGATTTCAACGTATAGAAGTACACGCCGTTGCTGCGCTCGCGGCCGGCATCGTCCCGCCCGTCCCAGACGATGCTATATTTGCCGGGACTCTGATGATCTAAAAAAAAGGTTCGAACGAGATCTCCGACTACGTTAAAAATAAATAATTCATCCGATGCAGCGGTGGCTATTTCATACGAGAGACTGCCGGGTTTGAGCGCGAGAAGCTGGGTTTTGAGTTCGTCGGACCACTCGTCTGGATCGGTCTCTTCCGCCTGCCGCCAAAGTCTGCTCTGATGTACCGCGTAGGCGATTTCCTCGATGGTACTGTCAGGTTCAAGCCCGAGAAGCTGGGTTTTGAGCGCGAGAAGCTGGGTTTTGAGTTCGTCGGACCATTCATCTGGATCAGTGGCCATCGCCTCTTGCCGGATTTTATCCCTGCTCTGACGTACCGCGTAGGCGATTTCCTTGATGGTTCTGTTGGGTTTGAGCGCGAGAAGCTGGGTTTTGAGTTCGTCGGACCATTCATCTGGATCAGTGGCCATCGCCTCTCGCCAGATCCCGTCATTCTGACTCGGTTCAACCGCGACATTGGCCACTTCCGGTTGCAGTTCCGTAGCCACTACCTGATCGACAAGCCCTACTTGGCGGGCGAAATCCATGGTCCGGGCGATCATCCCGTGCGGAGCACGCTCGTCTCCTTGGATGATAATCATCGTAGTATTGTCCAGCAGTCGTCTCTTCGCCCGCAATTCTTCTTTAAGCGTCGCAAACGTCACTGATTTGTCGTTCAGCTTCATGTTGCCGTCTTGATCCACGGCGATAAAGGGATGCTCATCCTGACTCGACTCAGCCGAGATTTTGGACACAGAGGGCAGCGTCACGGCGGCTAGAGGGCATAGCAGTACCGCCGTCAATACACGCGCCTGCATGCCCATCCGGCGCGCACCGCCGCCAAGCGCCCTGCGGATTCTCAGCGCCAAATCCGATTCTGCTGCTGCGAAGGCGTTCATCGTGGGGATTCTCCGTATTAAAGGGTCTAAGTGAGCTGTCCGTTCGGCGATGTGAGCTAGGCCGCGCGCATAGGCTTCTGAGTGGCCGGTGGCGCATACGACGAGATCGTCGCAGGCCTGTTCGGCTTCCCGCCGCAACATGCGACCGCACAGCCACACGGCGGGATGGAAGAACAACACGGCGGCGACTAGTCGGTGCAGCAGTAGCGTGAGGTTGTCCCAGCGGCGCACGTGTGCCAGCTCGTGCATGAGGATCAAGGCGAGTTTATCGGCGCTCAGTTTCTCGACGAGATCGGCGGGAAAGACAATGAGCGGTCTCAGGATGCCTAGCGCCATCGGCGAGCCAATAGAAGGGGAGATCGCCACCTCGACCTTGGGATAGCAGTCGAGGGTCCGACGTGCCTGCTGCAGGGCGTCGCAAAGCGGGCCGTCGTGCTGCACTTGCGCTTGGCTCCGCAAGCACCAGACGATGCCGTAGCCGATCAGAATCCGCCCGATGAGTAGCGCCGCGCCTACGAGCCACAGTATCGCTCCCCAGCCGGCGGTAGTAAGTCGCACACTACTTACGGCAATTGTCGGCGAAGCTGCTACTTGCACCGTTGGGTGCTCGACAGGCGAGAATGCAAGGGCATTCCAATCGGTATCCACGGCCGACACCAACGGCGTGAATAGAGAATAGGGCGAGTTGACCGCGACGGCGACGAGTGGCTTGAGCAGCACGACAGCCCATAACAGGTGGCGCAAGGCCGGCGACTTGATCGGCAACAGGTGACCGGCCACTAGGACTAAGACCGCCAGCGCCGCTAGTTCGATACTCAACTGACCAAACCAGCCGAAGAGCTGACTGCCTAACTCGTTCAAAGCCGCATTCATCGCTGGTCTCCTTTTCTGCTCTCAAGAGTTCGGTCCAACTCCGCCCGGATCGCCGTCAACTCCTCGTCAGTGAGCGACTGGCCATCTAGCAGTTGGCTGACCAGCGCTTCGGCCGAGCCGGAAAAGAACGAGTCGATGACTTCGCCCAGCGATCGCCGCCCCATATCCTCGCGCGTGACCACCGGGCGATAGAGATCGGAGCGGCCTGCTCGCTCCGAGACCACAAAGCCCTTATCGCGCAGGATGCGCATTATGGTCAGCACGGTATTGTAGGCCATCGGCTTGACGGACGTTAGCCGCTCCTGCACCTGCTTGACGGCTGCGGGCGACTCATCCCACAGGACGTTCATAATGAGCGTTTCGAGCGGGGTCAACTTTTTGTCGGGTTTGTCTCTGGTCGCCATGGTAAGTCCTTTCAATTTTCTGCCAATACCCACTGCAACTGATGCGCCATTGCCGTGCTAAAATCAGTGCCTAATCCCTTGCGTTCATAGCGAATCTGTCCGTCCTGATCAATAATACACGTATAGGGAATCTCATTGGAACCAAACGCTTCTCGCATTTCCAAATCACCCAATACAAATGTTAAACTTGGTGCGCTCTGGTAGCGAAAGTTCGCCACCATATCTCTGCGCCCTGAAGAATCCTGGTCAATATTCACTGCTAAAAATTCAACATTTTGCTCGTAAAATTGCTCCTTGAGTTTTTGCAGATAGGGCAACTCTTCAATACACGGGCTACACCATCCCGCCCAAAACGTCACCACCACAGCCCTGCCCTGCAAATCGGCTGAAGCGATCTTCTCACCATCCAGCTTTTGTACCGCAAGGGTCGGTGCAGGTCGTGAAATCCGCTCATTTTCAACGCGTTGGATAATTTTCTCATCCCACTTGGCCTTTGAGGAAGCATAGGCTTTGCTCATCCCTACGCCTGAGCCAAATTTCCCTACATAAGCTTGACTCCACAATTCCGCAACATCTCGACGCACGACCGAAGTTAGCAATAATTCTGATGCCAGTTCGTAAGCCTAGGTCCAGGCTTTTTGATCAATATAAATCCGCAGCAAATTGACCTTTGCCCGATCTATTTTGTACTGTTGATATGCTAGGTCTATGTCGCCTAAATCCTTTCGAGTTTGCCATCCGCGAATCACGGTCTTTATTTCTGCGACAGCTTGATCGTATTGCCCAATGAGTTGGTAAGCACGCGCCAATAGATCGCGACGGTGTAATTCTTCTTTGCCGTTAATCGTCCATTTTTCTTGGTTCTGCAGTTCTTCTTTTAATGCGTTCTGTGCATATAGAAGCGTTTTATCAGACTTAACCTGCTTGTCCACAAGTACCCGAGCAGCTTCATAAGCACCATGGGAATACATTCGCAATGCGAGCATTTTTTCAGACAGCTCAATCAACAGGTGTGGATCATCGGTGACCTGTTGGTAATAATTCAACAGTGTAATGGCGATATCGCCTTTCAGAAAGGTATTGGGATAATCTGCCAGCAATTGCTCAAGTCCCAAAATGCCTTCCCAATACTGCTCTGTGGTCTCGAGAGAGTAGTATCCCTGCTCAAATTGGCGAAACCGCTTCATCTCTTCTTCTGAATGGGTTAGCTGTTGTGCAAAACACAGAGAACATACAATTAGGCACATCACCAGACTCGCTACCAGTCTGCACTTGTCGAAATACATCCTAAACCTCACTTTCTATTGGTCCAGATCAGATTAAATGGGCGTATCTCTCTTTGTGGTTGTGGTAATCGATTTGCGCTTAATCTCACATGGTATATCCCATCAGGTAATCCCCGTTTAGATAAGGACACCGTATAAGAACCCGGCGCGTGTGTTTTATTAACAGGCTGGGCCACCCGCATCCCCTCCATATTGAAGCAACCGAGTTCTATAAAGACGGAGTCTCGATTAACCGTTTCTGGAATCCAGTACACAATTTTCACCAGTGAATCTTGTGGCGCACTTTCTACTCTGAGGTCTAGTTTTTCTGTTTGTATGGCTGTATCGCCACTTGTATTGGAATCTTGATCCTCGACGACAACGCGATGCTCATCCCGACTCGACTCAGCCGAGCCGTTGGACTCTTCCGAGGTAGCGCCACAAGAGGGCAGCGTCACGGCGGCCAGGGGGCATAGCAGTATCGCCGTCAACACGCGTGCTCGCATGCCCATCCGGCGTGCACTGCCGCCAAGCGTCCTGCGGGTTCTCAGCGTCAAATTTTTATCGGGTTTGTCTCTGTTCGCCATGGCGAGCCCTTTCAACTAAGAATTTAGTTGAACATACTCGACAGCACTCGGCTTGTCAACTAAAATTTTAGTTGACAAGGTCGATGATAGATCACATTGGCGATCATTTTACAATATATCCTCTTGTATTTATAATAATATTGTTATTTTTGTCTTATTCAGGGAACGATTTTGTAAAGGGTTTCTATGCCCGCTACCCAGGTATTCTTCTTCCAGGATGAACGAGATATTCCAGTGCGAAGTTGGTTACAGGAATTGCGGCGAACAGACAAACGGGTTTATGCCAAGTGCATCGCACGCATCCGCCTGCTGGCCCAACTCGGCCACGAACTTCGTCGTCCACTGGCTGACTATCTGGAAGAAGACATCTACGAACTGCGCATCCGCCGCGGTCGGATCAACTATCGCATTCTCTATTTCTTTCATGGTCAGAACATAGCGATCTTGACTCATGGGCTGGTCAAAGAAGACGCGATTTCCCAAGCGGACCTGATGCGGGCGATCAAACGGAAAAAAGCTTTTCTGAAAGACCCGGAGAAGCACACCTACGAGGAGAATATTTCTCATGCCTAAGACGCGAGATGCAACCCAGATTCTCGACCAGATGACGGGCGACGATCGGGAAATGCAGCAACTGATTGCCGAGGAAACTCTTAACGCAGAAGTGGCCCGTTTGATCTACGAAGCGCGGACGGTGGCGGGGCTAACTCAAGCCGAATTGGCCGAGCGAATCGGCACCAAGCAACCAGTGATCACACGCTTGGAAGATGCCGATTACGAAGGACATTCGCTGTCCATGCTCCAGCGCATTGCCCTTGCATTGAACCAGCGCATCGAACTCCATTTCGTTCCTCTTGAGAAGCCGTCTGAAAACCCTTGCTGTAGCCGGTATTTGAATCGGCGTACTCATCGAGCCATATTCAGGTTTCGCGACAAAATCTGAACAGAAAGGCTCGTATGATGAGTACGCCTAGTAGGCAATATGCCACCGATGTAACCGATGTGCAATGGCGTCGGATCGAACCGTTGCTGCCGGCTTCGACATGGCAGCCGAACGGTCCGGGTCGGCCACCGCGGGATCGACGCCAGATCGTCAACGGCCTTTTGTATCTGACCAAGACCGGTTGTCCTTGGGCTTTGTTGCCTTCTTGTTTTGGACCGTGGAAAACGGTGTATGATTACTTTCGTCGCTGGAGTCTACAAGGGGTCTGGCCGCAGGTATTGGATCGACTCACCCAGCGGGAACGCCGCCTCAACGGACGGGCTCCAACGCCGTCGGCTGGCGTAGTCGATAGTCAGACGATCAAGACGGCAACCCATGGTAAAACAACCGGTTATGACGCCGGAAAAAAGGTCAAGGGGCGCAAGCGTCATCTGTTGGTCGACACCTCGGGCTTGCTTAGACAGGTGGTGGTCACCGCCGCCGATGTAGAGGATCGGGACGGCCTCAAGCAGGTGTTGACCCGCTTGGGGGCCTCCGGCGTAGCCCGGTTACGCAAACTGTGGGGCGATGGCGGCTATCGAGGCGATCCGATCCGAACGTGGGTGGCTAACGTAAAAAAGACGCACAAAATAGACTTGGAAGTCGTCGCCAAACAAGGCCCCGGCTTTGAGGTGTTACCACGCCGTTGGGTCGTCGAGCGCACGTTTGCGTGGTTGATGAATTTTCGCCGACATGCCCGAGATTATGAGGTGTTGACCCACCATAGCGAAGCCTTGATCCAGATTGCTATGATCCACTTGCTGCTCAAACGGATCAAATAGAAAAAATATAGTTTTCAGACGGCTTCTGAGAAAACTTCAGAAGCGGCATAGGTATCTAGAGGATACGGCTTCTAGAATATTCCACGAGTTGTAGAGATCGGCCTAGCCTGCTGGCTAAGAGATCAAAACCCTTCTCGCGCAAGATGCGCATCTTGGGCAGCACGGTATATAAGTCAAGGCGCGGATAGATCGCATTGACTGTCATTTTGTGATGAAGTTAGTTAAACTGATACGGTCGAATACGAGTTCATTTCACAGAGCGACCGAAAAATTGAGAGCTTGCCCTGAACAAAGCCGAAGGGAGCGCCACCATGCCCGACTATACCTCTTATAAAGCCGCTTATGACCGCGATGGCTTCGTCCTCGTGCGGAACTTCCTGCCCCCCGACGAACTCGCAAACCTAACGGCCCAAGTCGCCCGCTATATCCGCGACGTGGTGCCAACCTTGCCCGATCAGGCCGTCTTCTACCAAGACAAGGACCGGCCCGAAACCCTGAAACAGCTACAGAAGATGGGCGACTACGACACCTTCTTCTCCGATTACCGCGACCAACCGCGCTGGAAGGCCCTAGCGCAAACCCTCATCGGCGAAGCCGCAGAGGTGAGCCAGCCCGAGTGGTTCAACAAGCCGCCGCAGACTGAACACCCCACGCCGCCGCATCAGGACAATTTCTACTTCAACCTCACGCCGCCCAACGTCGCCTCCATTTGGCTGGCCCTCGACCCAGTTGACGAGGAAAACGGCTGCCTGCGCTACAGCCCTGGCTCGCATCGCAAGGGCATCCGGCCGCACAGCCGCACCTCGGTCTTGGGTTTTTCGCAGGGCATTGCCGATTACGGCCCCCAAGACCAAGCCAATGAAGTCGCGGTGCATTTGCAACCCGGCGACGCGGTGGTCCACCACGGCGAAGTCATCCACCGAGCCGACCCCAATCGCTCGTCGCAGCGCCACCGCCGCGCTTTTGCCATGGTCTTCGAAGGCGTCAGTTGCAAGGTGGATGAGGAAGGCCGGCGCAGATACCAAGAGTCCCTGCAAAGCCAGCACCAGAACATGGGGCTGGAGACCTCTTAGGGTTAGACGAGGCCGAGGCTCAACTCGGAAGAACGGGGTTCCCACAGGCGGATTACTGACGCGTTGAACGCATTGGTATCCAACAGGACCTTCACTGCCAGTCCTCAGTATCTACTTGGCGGCGAGTCAAGGAGTCGAATGCCGTCCGTTCCTCGGTGCTCCACACGCCGCACTGATCCAAAAAATCAGCTCGGTGATTCGTCGGCTGCAGACCCAAGGCCTCTTTCAGCACACCGTTTATAGTCTTGTTTAGACTTTTTCCCTCGGCGGCGGCTTTCTTGCGTATGAGTTGGGCCAAGGTATCGTCCATGTGGATAGTCAGAGATTTCATATTTTTTATTCTCATTCGGGTCTAATACCCCGCCGCTTGCGGCGTAGGCCGTCAAGTAGTTCCCGCTAATACCCCGCTGCTTGCGGCGGGGTAGTTTATTTTTTATTTCGCCTGGTCTCGTTGAGAAACCGCTGTGACCAAAGTTCGTGATAAACAGGGTTCGTGCAGGAAGACATGACCGCCTTTGCTGTTTCCCTGTGACCATGTCGGTGTAGTGCCCTAGCGACAAGGACAGCCAGTATATTCTGGTAAGCCTTTGGTGCCGTGTCCCATTTAGACAACTCTTCAAGTTCATCCGGACACAGCTCTGGCTTAACCATCCGCTCGATTCGATGTTCCATCCCCCTAAATGCCTGTTCTGATTCCTCCCATGGCAAAGCAAGAGAATCTGGATTGGAAGATAGGTCTGACGATCGCATCGAGTTGAGTACCTCCTCCATATTTCGGTCATAGAGATGCAGGCTATCGCTGATCTGGTTATACGAGCCGCACTCAATACCCAGCCACCCCGCTATTATCTCCTGAAGGCATGTGAATTGGACAAAGTTGTAAGGCACTCCAAGAAACAAGTCGTTGCTTCGTATGATCTGCGTCCACTCCAATTTCCCATTACGCACCTTGAGCAATGAGAAGATATTGCAGGGAATGTCCTGATCCACTGGTGACCCGTCAGACCGAGGTAGGTCAATGCTAGAGTCCCAAATCTGTAGCACCGCTTGTCTGGTATCAGGATCCTGTCGCAGTGCCTCGTAGGCCCGTTTCAACTGGTCTAAGCCTAGGTGAACACGGAGCCGATGCCCATAGGCTCCATGAAGCTCTGGCCCTGGCCCAACAAAACGGGGAAGGGCTTGGTTCCAGAACTCAAGGAACTTCAGGTCACGCCTTCCGTTTATGATCCATACGACCTCTGCCAGTGCAAAGGCCACATTTATAGATGGCTTCCGAGATACCACCCAGCGTTGCCTAGGGTCTTCGATTGATATGGCCGCATGGAGAATCTCCTTTGTTGGGCCACCTCTACCCTTTTGGCTACAGATGCCGTCCGATTGTCGGAAGGCATCTGCCATCTGCTGCCACACGTGATCGGCGGTTGGTCCCGAAAAAACACGGATCAAACTAATTTCCTAGGCTGCGGGATAAGATGGTTGATACCCCACTTAGGAGGGTACCAGTAATCTAGCCGTCCCTTGGAAGGACGATAGACCTGCTTGATCTGAGTGCGCTTGTTGACTCCCTTAACCTCTGGATGCCTTAAACGAGCGTATTTGGACACTTCACAGAAGAGGTTTTGGCAGTCAATGAGCTGGAGGTGCCTTCCCCACAGAGAGCGAAACTGTAGCTCTAGTCTTTCAAACTCCTGCTCTTGTCGCTCCGTGACTACTTGAATGATGTCCCTCTCATTAAGGCCCCCTAGATCAGCGAAACACTTGTGAATACCATCCATTGCGCCTGGACCTGGTATGACGAACTCCATCTCCGAGAAGTTTGTGAGTTCGCTGTAGTTGAGGTCTGTGACGAATTGATAGGCAAGAAAGCTGCCGACTGTCGAATACGAGCGTAATACCTCAAAGGCTTGCTGCATGCTAGGTGCATCGGCGATCCTACGGGGAGTCTCATCCTCCATCATCTGTTCAAGAAGCAACAAGTTATTACGATGTTTCTGACTATGGCCGAACGAGGTCTTGCCCGACGGCATGATATAGGCTGCCGAATAGATCCGAGTGCCGGATGAGAGAGCTTCAGCCAGTACTTGGTCGTATTTCGAGAAGGAGTAATCAGCATAGCTGACCGTTCCCAGCTTGGCATTTAGCATCTTCCACGTTTCGATCTTATTGAAAAGCTTAAAAAGAATGGTACGAAAAAACACCTCTTCTGGGCTATCATCCCCCTCATAGATGACATGCCTGATTAGGTACTGGCTGACGCGATCTGATGCGCGGTACGCATTAGTAAACTTATACCGGGTGAGGATGCGATCAGCCGTCCAAGGATCGGGAAGCCCCGATAGCTTACGAAAAAACACCTCTTGTCGTTCCGCAGCGAACCGCCAGTAACTGTCATACACCACAGTCGGCTGGGCAGGAGATAGTCTCGTGAAGACAGAGCGAGGCTTCTCGTGTGGAAGGAAAAGAGGTAGCTGCTCCACCTTTTTCTTTGAGTTGGCAGTCTGTTCTGTAGAAGCTCTATCCTGCACCTGAAGGACGAGGTCTTGAAGAACCTCTAGTAGTTGGCTCAGGGATTCGTCCACTGACGTGTCGTTCTGGATCAAACGGACTGGGTACTGGTCCTGTTCCCTTTCGAACAGGATCTGGTATCCCTCGCGTAGTTTGGCTCGATCATCATCTTTGAGTAGATGACTAGAACGATCAATCAGGAAGACGACAGCGGGCTTGGTACCATCCCACTGAAGACGCTCCACCTGAATCATAGCATCCAACATAGTCCTGTCCACGGCGGACGCCCGCCCGTAAACCCACGTAGACCACCAGAACCGGTCAAGTACCACCCACTGTCCTTCATTAAGTGCCGGCTGGATACGCTGCTCTATCACATCCAAGTGAGCAGCTATATGTAGGGTTTGGAGGCTAGTGGCAGAGACCTTCCCCAAGCCAAACGCTTCGGGATCATGGTGGAGGTCATAAACTAGGCGACCTATGGTCCCTGCTTCCTTACCTGGAAACGTCAAGTACTCACAGGGCAGACCGATATCTGTCAGCTTCTTGACAAGGGCCTGAGAAAGCGTGGACTTCCCTACACCATCAGGTCCCTCGAATACGATTATTTGGCCAGGACTGGAATGGTCAAGCATAAGATCCCTCATCAATGCTGGAATCGGCTCCATCTGCAAAGCCTGCCAAGGCTACTTCGACTTGTTGAGCAAGGTCCTTCAAATCTGCCTTCTTCTTCTTCGGGTTAGACCGGATTGCGGGAGTTGCTATACAGGTGACTTTATCCAATCTCAGTCCCATTTCAT
The DNA here is from genome assembly GCA_965261395.1 of Candidatus Latescibacterota bacterium. Taxonomy (GTDB): domain Bacteria; phylum Latescibacterota; class UBA2968; order UBA8231; family UBA8231. The sequence continues at coordinate 5,828,245 of OZ253462.1, read as the reverse complement.
GGGCCATAAATCGCCCTAGACGGCAAAGACCTAAATAGTTGCCGTAGGCACGTTCAAATATGTACTGCGTGGCGTAGAAGCCAGTCACGGTCAGGCCATCACTGCCTAGGGGCGCGAACGCAACCTGCTGTAGACAGGGGAATCCCCGTTGACGTTGGTGAGTGTGATCCACGTGTGGGTCAAAGGCAGCAGCTTGTAAAGCGGACCTGCGGTGGTTGCCGCCGTTCCACGTCTGGATGATGTGCTCCAGTTGGTTTACCCCATCTTGCATGTTGCCATCATGACCAAATAAAATGAAGCGCTGGAAGTATACCCCATTTCGATTGCTGAGGTACTTCTGAATACGAGGGAAGATCTTCAGATACCTTTTGTACAGGTTATGTCTGTCGGCCTTAGAGTTCCACAGGGAGATCGGGAAAATAGTGTTCGCCACCTGATGGCAACATAGCCCTTTCCCATCCTTAGCCAAGGCGGCATCAAGAGCGTTTCGGATAGACGGGATCTCAGGAGACTCCGGATTGTCCAAGCTATTGATCTCCACTACCAGCGGGGTAATCTCGCGAGCGTGAAAGACTTTCAGGAAGGCTTTGCCCCATGCCACCGAGATGTTGTCCTCCACGATGATCAAGGGACTACTCATCATCCACCTCCTCCTGATGTCGGAAGAGGCTTCGCCCGATGAATTCTCGCTTGGATATTCTAATGAAGGCTGACCAACCAGAACTGTCCTCAAGCCTGCCGATTCCGGGCTGCCGGGCGCAGATCAGTCTGCCCCCATCCCTATCTGCTACATGCTCGACACAACACCCTTCCAGACGAGGCCGCCCAAGTACAAAGATGAGATCGCCGACCTCAACATCTATAGGTCTTCCTGTCCAATACTCGTCGGCAATCCAGACTGTTTCCGAAGTCTCCCATCCGAGGCTTAAAGCTTGTGCTCGCCGTGGCGGAACTTTCAAGAGTTTTTCAGCCTGGGGACCTGGGAGTAGTAAGAGAGCGTTTCTCAAGTGGTGTATCAATGTTGTGTAGCCGACTCCGAAGTAGTTGGAAACCATATAGACTTGGTCCGGTGTACACTCACTGATCGACCACTTACGGAGCGCAAAGGCCCGCTCGACAGCCATCTTGGGCATCAGGAGAGCACCTGCAAAGCAATCGGCGGCGAACTCGCTATGGTCAAACTGGGGGTCTTCCCTTTCTTTAACCAACTCGTCTATACGCGTACCGTCGCCATAGCTATGATGGCCGAGTTCATGAGCACAAGTGAAAGCACGACGCCCTGGAGGGCGCAGTGATGAAAGAATTATATGAGGCTTCGGAGCCTTAGAGTCTCTAACAAACCCTTTTTATGTCGTTTAGGCTGATCTATATTCATTTGTTCGGTATTGATGCTACTCCCTTGGTATGGAGGTTTGTTCATGGCCCAGCCCGTACTCGACGATGCGTTATGGGAACTCATTGAACCGGTTTTACCCCCCGATGTAGCCAAGCCCAAAGGCGGTCGGCCCCCGCTGGATAATCGTCGGGTGCTGACCGGCCTGGTCTTTGTGCTCAAGACGGGCATCCCTTGGGAGTATTTGCCGCAAGAGTTGGGGTGCGGCTCGGGGATGACCTGCTGGCGTCGGCGGCGGGCTTGGCAGCAAGCCGGGGTCTGGAAGCGCGTCCACCATATTCTGTTGAACCAACTACGGGCGGCCGACCGGATCGACGGGTCTCGGGCGGTGATCGATAGTGCCTCGGTGCGGGCGGTTGGGGGGGGGCGCACCCCGGTCCCAATCCGACCGATCGGGGCAAACCGGGCAGCAAACATCATGTAATCACCGATGCACAGGGGGTCCCGTTGGCCGCCAGCGTGACGGGGGCGCATCGGCATGATGTGACGCAGTTGTTGCCGTTGGTGGATCGCATCCCTGCGGTGGCCGGTCGAGTCGGCCGACCGCGTCGTCGCCCCGATCAGGTGCAAGGCGACCGGGCCTATGATTCGCAAGCGCATCGGCGCGCCTTGCAAAAGCGGGGCATCGGCGCGGTGTTGGCGCGGCGGGGACAAGCCCACGGCAGCGGCTTGGGCGTCTATCGGTGGGTGGTGGAACGGACGTTGGCGTGGTTGCATCAGTTTCGGCGGTTACGAGTGCGCTGGGAGCGGCGAGCCGAAATCCATGAGGCCTTCCTCGACATCGGATGTATACTCATCTGTTGGAACCACCTCAAAGAGTTTTGTTAGGAACTCTTAGTATGATTCCAGACCTGTTCAGCCGGATTCAATTCGGGTGCATAGGCGGGTAACCATTCGATGGTGAGTCGATCCGGATACCTTTTGTGCAATACCGCCACCGCGGCGCGATGCACACTCCACCGATCCAAAATGAGCACGACCTTGCGCCGTATCATACGCCGCAGAGGACCGACAAAGGATACCACATCCTGCCGGTCAATATTATGCTCATACATTCGGAAATAAACGCCCAACCGCTGGCGCCGAGGCGGCAAGGTAACGGCGGCCTGAACCGACAAGCGATCATGGCGATCCCACACCTTGTGTATGGGCGTGTGACCCGACAAAGCCCACGTCCTACGACGGGTGGGTTGCAGCATGAAGCCCCTCTGATCCATCAAGGCGATGGTCGCCCCTTGGTGCCGGGCTTTTTTTTAATCCGCGGCCACTCCACTAAGCGCCATTGGCGGATGGCCTCCTCCTCCCGTTCGCGCGCCCGGTGCTGGGGATACTGGCATGAAAAACCCAACCCATGCAGCAGACGACCCACGTGATCGGGATGATAGGACACCCCAAACGTTTGGGCCATCACCTGCGCGACACGCCGACAGGTCCACAGCGCTATCAAAGCCAGCCGCCTGGGGGCCTTGGAGCAGAAGCTGTTTCAACTGATCCTTGTCTTGGGGACTCAACTGACAGCCCCGACCCGGATGCGGTTTGGCTTTGAGCCCCTCCTCGCCGGCTTGCGCTTTCATCGCCTTCCAACGAGACACCGAGGAAGGGGAGACTTGGACCAGACGAGCTACTTCGTTGACGCCTTTGCCGGCATCAAGCAACTGAGCCGCCCATTGACGACGATATTCCAGCCGATCGGCACTACCTTTAGGTCGCATATAAATGAATATAACTATTCCTTTAAAAATGCAGAGGTCAATAAGCCGGAGAATAGTTCTCCATACGCCTCAAAGTTTTCGCCTATTTCGGCAAGGCCACGACGAATCTTCAGTTGGGCGGCGAGTTCGATAAAAAACGACTCGACGAGTTGCGCCGCACCACTGAACATCCACGGATTAAAGTCGAGTATGGGAACTTCGGCCTTCTCAAACTCATTCCGGGCAAGATTGATAAAGGACGTCTTTCCAGAACCCCAAGGGCCAAGGACGCCGACTACAACCCCCTCCTTGGTATCAAGGGCGAGTACATGCTGAGCAAAATTTTGAGCGGTAGAAATTCTACCGATAGCATCATCTTCGGGATTTTTTATAGGATTGTCGCCAACGATCATCACATATCTCCTATGCAAATCGGGACGTTGTGGAATGAATCCGTATTCGCTCTTCCATGCAGCCTTCAAATAAAAAATAGGCTCCTTAGTAGAATGAGCATGACTTCCGGCCGAGAAAACTGATACCCGCGTCTTCGCCACGCCGTCTGTCGGGATTGACGCGGTGCAGGCATGACAGTAGATTCATGATGTCATGCCTGCTACTCAGATTACCCTTCGCAATGTCGATCCCGAACTCTCGCGGCGGCTTCGCGCCGTCAGCGCGGAACGCGGTGAGAGCCTGAACAGCACCGTGCTGCGCCTCCTGCAAGACGCGGTCGGGTTGGATGCGCGTCGCGACCGCCTGCGCCGATACGTCACATGGACGGCTGACGACCTCTCGGAGTTTACCGATGCGCTACGTGCGCAGCGAGTCGTCGATGAACGGTACTGGCAGTGAACTCGACTGACCGACTTGTCCTCGATACCAGCGCGTACTCGCACCTGCGTACCGGACATCCTCAAGTGATCGACTATGTGGCGGATGCACCGGTAGTCATCATGCCGGTGACAGTGCTCGGAGAGATTGAAGCGGGATTCGAGTTGGGGAGCCGTGTGCAGGAGAATCGCCACGCCCTCGCCGACTTCCTCGATGAGCCTTTCGTCAGCGTGTTGGACGTCACTTCCGAAACCGTTCGGCACTATTCCCGAATCTTCGTGGCGTTGCGTCGAGCCGGCACACCAATCCCTATGAACGATGTGTGGATCGCAGCAGCGACGATGGAGTGCCGCGGGTGCCTGTTGACCTTCGATAGCGACTATCGCCACGTCGCAGACCTCGACTACACGCTGCTCGACGCGCCTTGACAGCTATAGTTTGGAGCACAAGCATCCTCGCTCGCCGTAGGTTTTTCTCCCCACTTTCACCTCGTCAGCTACTGAACCCCACTTCGCGCTCCCCCCTGTCGGCTGCCTCCTGAATGCGAAGGACGTTACGCGTCGAGCGCAGCACGGCAGCGGTGTCGAGGCCGTTGGCGGGCACTTCGCCGGCGATGTCGTCGAGGAAGGAGCGCAGGTAGCTGCCTCGTTGGGCCGGGGGTAGCGGCTCAATCTGCACGGTGGCGTCTTCCCTGCCGAGCACTTGAATGTCCTTGGCCGTAGTCGAAGTCTCGATTACTCCATCCCGCCCCCAAAACGTAGTCCGCCAGTAGTAGGGCATCGCGTAGCCGGCCCTATCGGGTGCGAAGTACGACACATCGCCCAAGACCCCGCAGCCGTTGTCCATCTCCAGCATCATCTGCCCGGCATCCTCCAAGTGGAGACCCTCGGGGGCCAAGGCCCTCCAGCAGCGCGCGGCGTTGATTTTCGCCCACTCGCGGCCAGTGACCCAAGGCAAAGCGTCGATGGCGTGGATGCCAATATCGGCAATGGTGCCGCCGTGCTTGCCCTGTTCAAAATACCAGCCGGGTCGCGAACCCAAGAGCAGCGGGTGTTGGCCGCCAAAGGCGATAGCGTGGACTTCGCCGATGCGGCCGGCTTGGATCAGGTTGCGCGCGCCGATAACCGGGGCGGCATCGCGCATGGTCAACATGCAGCCGACCTTGAGATTTTTCTCGTGCGCCAGCGTCTCAATGCGGTCGAGGTCGGCCATCTTGGTACACAGGGGTTTGTCGCTGATGACGTGTTTGCCGCGCGCGAGGGCTTCGATCAGCACCGGGCCGCGACCGGCGAAATAGGTGCCGGTCGCGACGATATCGCAGTCCACCTCGTCGAGCATTTGCTCGATCCGGTCGTGGGTGATTGCCGCGCGGCCCTTTGCGTGGATTTCGGCGCGCGTCTCAGCGTGCTCCTCGCATGCAGCTACCACTTCGAGCGCAGCCGAGGCGCAGGCCAGTGAGTAGAGGTCGAATATGTGGCCGTGGCGGAAGCCGGCGAAGGCGATTTTGTGAGGAGCTTCACCCATCCTTACCTCTAATCACGATTCCTCTTCCTCGTCGCCGTACGAGTGCCCGCCGAAAATAGCCCGCAGTTCGGCCGCGGATGTGGCTTGGCGCATCTGGGCCATGCGCTCGGCCTCGTGTTTTTGCAAGGCGTGGACGTTTTCCAGCACAGCGCTGAGCTTGTCGGCAGGGAATTTTACCGCGCCGTTTTCGTCCATGTGGATGATCTCGCCTGGAGCCACGTCCATACCGGCAACCGAGACGGGGACATTGACCGCGTGGACCGCCATGGCACCGTGACCGGCGGTGATGCCGCTAAGCAAGTACTGGAATTTCATCGGGCGAATCTCGTCGATGTCGCGCGAGGGGCCATTGGAAATCGCGCCGACGCAGCCGACAGCCTGCATGGCAGTGGTCATATTGCCGCCAGCCAAGCCGATCTTGCCCTCGATTTCGGGCGGAAACTTCTGCTGGAAGACGAAGATCGTCGGCTTGGGCGAGGCGTCGAGGGCGTCGAGAACGTCCATGAAGCTAACGCCGCTGTAATTGGGATCGGGCAGGCCGTAAGTACAGGTGACCGCGTAGCCGACGGTAGGGCCGAGCTCGGGATACATGCAGCGCAGCGACTGGTCGGTGTACCAGTTTTCGCTCCAGGGATTGTATAGCCCCAAGCACAAGGGGTCGCCCGGGTAGGTAGCGACGACGTTGGTAATCGAGGGCGTGTCAAAGTTTTTCAGCTCGTCGAGCATTTCTTGTTCGGTCATTGAAGGCTCCTGATTGGGTAATGGGAAAGGATACTGTTCGCGTCAATGCTGATCGCGGCGCGGCAGGATCGGCTGATTCTTCAGCTCGCGGATTAGCTCTACAAGCCCCTCGGTCGCCGCTGCTAAAAATTTCTCACCCTTTTCCTTAGTGGCTTTGGTCGCGTCGCCCATAACCCCGCTGGCCGTCTGCTGGCTCCAATAGGGTATCAGCCGCGCACCCGACCCCTCGGGGTGCGTACCAGCCAACAGATCGGTGCGGAAGCTGGACGACAGGGGCGAGCGCTCGTCAACGGCCTTGTCCATTTCCACCAGCTCCGGCTTGAGCGCGAGATAGAGCGAAGTCTCGTATTCGCCGGCGTGCGAGGTGCCGCCGTAGTCCGAGTCGCGCAGTTCGTTGCCCACGGTCTTGGCGCGGCGTATATCCCAGTGATTGACCGAGGCGCAGAGGATCTGGCCCTCGTATTCAAGGACGGTGAGACGGGCCGCTAGGTCGAGCGGCGAGGTATTGGAGCCGTGGCCATTGACGATGAGGATGCGCTCAAAGCCGTGGTGGGCCAAGCTGCAACACACGTCCTTGACGTAGCGGATAAAAGTATCCCACGTAATGGTCAGGGTGCCGTGGAAGTCCATGTGGTGCGGGCTGTAGCCGTGAGTGACGGGTGGGGCGAGCACCGCCTCTTCGGGGATGCGGGCCACGGCGCGCTCGCAGATGCCGTGGCACAGCACCACGTCCGTATCCACCGGCAGATGCGGGCCGTGGTCTTCGTGAGTGGCGACGGGCAACACGGCGACGCGGCCCGCGGCGGCGGCGTCCCGAGTCTCGTTCCAAATCATTTCGGCATAGCGGTATTTCACGGGTTTCGCTCCTCACAGCAGTAGGGTTAGATATGGAGACGCGGAAAGAGGTACGCAATTCGCGCAGCAGGGGCAAGTTGCTATTCCTCGACAGTTTTCAGCATCCCTTCTATATTTTGGAAGGGGAAACTCTACTCGCAACTTAACCAAAGGAATAGCAATACATGGGTCGCAAGATACGCCTCGGAGTGCTCTGCGGTGGGCGCTCGGCCGAGCACGAAGTCTCGGTGATTTCGGCGCGCTCGATGTTGGAAGCCATCGACAAGGACAAGTACGAACTGGTGATGATCGGCATCTCCAAGGAAGGACGCTGGCTGTCCGCAGCGGACACGCAGCAGCTTCTGGCGTCTAGTCAAGTCCGCGAGGATGGGCTAACACCGGTGGCGCTGGACTATCTGGGGACGCGCACGCTAGTGGCGCAGCAAGGCGATGTGCAGGACCAAACCCTCGACGTGATCTTCCCCCTCCTGCACGGCCCCTATGGCGAGGACGGCACCATACAGGGCCTGATGGAACTGGCCAATATTGCGTATGTAGGAGCCGGGGTCGTCGGCTCGGCCGTGGGCATGGACAAGGAGCTAATGAAACGGGTCTTCAAGGCCGAGGGATTGCCGCAGGTGGACTACCAAGTGGTGCGGCGCAGCCGTTGGGAAAAGGACCGCGCCGGGGTACGCGCCGAGGTCGAAGCCGCGCTGGCCTATCCCGTCTTCGTCAAGCCGGTGAATCTTGGTTCGAGCGTCGGGGTGAGCAAGGCCAGCGATGGTGCCGAACTGGAGCAGGCCATCGACGAGGCAGCGCAATACGATTACAAGATCGTGGTCGAGGCCGAAGCTAGCGGCTGCCGCGAAGTCGAGGTAGCGATCTTAGGCAACGAGTCGCCAGAGGCGTCCGTGCCCGGTGAGATCGTGCCGGGCAACGACTTTTACGACTACAACGCCAAATACATCGACGACAATTCCGATCTAATCATTCCGGCGCGCATCTCGCCCGCCACCCAAGAGGCCGTGCGCGAGATGGGCATCCGGGCCTTTCAGTCGGTGGAAGCCTGGGGGTTGGCGCGAGTGGACTTTTTCGTGCGCGAAAGCGACGAGGCGATTTTTCTCAACGAGATCAACACCATGCCGGGGTTTACGCCCATCAGTATGTATCCCAAGCTGTGGGAGGCGAGCGGGGTGAGCTACGGGGCGTTGATTGACCGGTTGATTCAGTTGGGGATCGAACGGCACGAAGACAAGCAGAAGACGAAGACGGCGCGGTAACTTCTATGCAGAAAGCGCGTTGGGAAAAGGGCAACGTCAGCAACCTGATTTCGCTCGCCCTGCTGGTGGCGGGCCTCTGGGGGCGCGTTGAGGGCGTCGGCGGCAGCGAGTGGGTGTTGGCGGTTGGGTTGTTTGGCTTTGCCGGCGGAGCGACCAATTGGTTGGCAGTAAAGATGCTCTTCGACCGCGTGCCCCTGCTGTACGGGTCGGGAGTGATTCCGGCGCGGTTTCGCGCCATCAGGGAAGCGGTCAAAGATGCCATCATGCGCTACTTCTTCGACGAGGAGTATCTGGAGCGATTCCTCGCCGAGCAGATGGCCGGAGAGGATGTGGGAGAAAAGGTGCAAACGGTGCTGGCGTCCGACGAGGTGGACGCAATCATTGACCGCAAGCTGGAAGAGTTGGCGGAATCGCCGCAGGGAATGATGATCCAACTGGTAGGGACGCAGACGGTCAAGCCGCTGGTCAAGCAGTTCGTGGTCGGGGTCGGGAGCGAGATCGCGCCGCTTTTGGCCGGCGGAGCGGGCACAGAAGTCAAAGCGATGCGGGCGCAGGTTGACGGACTGCTGGAGACCAAGTTAGAGGAGCTGACGCCCGACCGGGTCAAGGAGATGATGGAGGAAGTAATCCGCGAGCACTTGGGCTGGCTAATCGTCTGGGGCAATGTGTTCGGCGGCACTATTGGACTGTTATCTAAAGCACTGGGGTATTGAAATGAGTCAATGGAATTTGCGCGGCGAAGTAGCGGCAGTCATCGGTGGGACCGGCGTATTGGGCGGGGCGATGGCCCAGGGATTGGCCGAGGCCGGAGCCTCTGTAGCAGTGTTGGGGCGGGACCACGACCGGGGGAATAAGCGAGTAGCGGCAATAGAGGCAGCAGGAGGCACGGGCGTTTTCGCCGCCTGCGACGCCACGGACAAAGCATCGCTCAAGGCAGCCCATGAAGCGGTCGTCGCGGCATTGGGTCCCGTCAACGTGCTACTCAACGCAGCCGGCGGCAATCAGCCGCAGGTGACCCTGAACGACGACCTAGACTTTGCCGCGATAACAACCGACGATTGGCAGCGTTGTTTCGACCTGAACTTGGGGGCTGGCGCGCTGTTGCCCTGCCAAGAATTCGGCTCGGCCATGGTCGCACGGGGCCGGGGTAGCATCATCAACATCGCCTCGGTTGCCGCCCACCTGCCGGTTTCGCGGGTGGTGGCGTACTCCGCGGCTAAAGCGGCCGTCGTGAACCTGACGCAATTCCTCGCGCGCGAGTGGGCCGACCAAGGCGTACGGGTCAACTCCATCACCCCGGGCTTTTTCCCCGCCGAGCAAAACCGCCGCTTGCTCTTTGAGGAAGACGGCACCCCAACCGAGCGCGGCCAACAAATCCTCTCCCACACGCCCATGGATCGCTTTGGCCGCCCCGAAGAGCTAGTCGGCGCGGCGGTGTTCCTCGCGTCGGACGCAGCCAGCGGCTTCGTCACTGGCACGGACATCCGCGTTGACGGGGGATTTTTAGCGACAACGATTTAAAGAGCGACGAGACGCCACGCTTTACAGTGAAGAAAAAAACGTCGCAATTTGCGATTTGTCTCAACAATGAAGGCTATGAGGCTTCGCTCGAAGTCGGAAAAGTGTATCGCGTACTTCCCGATCAGGAGGCGGCTGCTCACGGGTACATTCGCATGGTGGATGAAAGTGGCGAAGATTACGCATTTGATGCCGACCGCTTTTACAAAGTCGAATTCCCACCGCCGGTTGAAGCAACGCTAGACGCTGCTCTGCACTAAGTCGTCAGGCGGCTAGGAATATGGTCTCGGACATCCGCGCACTCCAATCGGATTGCTTAATCTGTGGCGGGAGGCTGGGCGACTGGTCTCCCGCGCTTATAATAGCAAGGACAATTAGATGGGCGAAGCAAATAAATCCAAGATTGCAGAAAGTATATTTAGTCTTGAAATGGCAATCATGAATCTGAGGAAAGCGCACTCTTATATAAGTGTCATACTAAAAAGAGGAATGGATCACAATGTACTTTACTGTGGGACGGAAGAGGATCGGATCATTTTTGAGTCATTGATAACTGCCTCAGTTGTTTCTTATTATCGTGCCCTTGAGGGACTTAGTGAAAACTATATAAAGAGAAAAAAGGAGATGCATAAGATAGTTGTGCGCGATTTTAGGCATAAATTTTATGCCCATTCCTGCCCAGAAAAAATGCGTGCCTCTTTTGATATGTGTGAAGCATATTCTATTTTGTCTGTGTCCGAGGTTGCGTGGAAAAAAGAATGGATAATAAGAATGAGGGATCTAATCCATTTGGCGCTTACAGAAATAGAAAAAGATATTATAAAAAAGAGAGAGAAAATCATGGAGCAGGAGACAGCCAACTCTAACTTCACTTAGCACGACCCCTCGCGCAAGGTGGCTCTTATTGACTTTCACTAAAATTGGTTTACGTTTTGCGCTTATGATTTGGGCTCCTACTCATTTGACCCGTGCCCAATTAGAAGAGCGACGCCTTGTTGGGGCTCGGCTGCTGCAAGAAGGCCGCTTGGTTGACAGACATCGTTTCCTATCTGGTCGGAGTTTCAAGGACCATGCGACTTCTTGTATTCCAATTCACATGGAGACTTGGTGTCTTTACATCCATCACGGCTAAAAGAGCAAGAGTTGTGAAGTGGCTCAAGTAGATGGTCTGGTTCCAAGGTTGACCCTCGCCACCAAATCCTGGCACTTGATTTCCCCACATTACTTCGTGAACGAGCTCATTCCTGATCTGGCTAAATATCCTGAATTGGTCTGGGTCGGATTGGAGGCCGAAGTGATCCGCAAAGACCTGAAAACGGTTCCTTCGACCTCCGGCTTTCATCCCATGCACTTTCTTCGCCAAGTGGCAACACCCCTCGAAGGCTGCGTGTTGCCACAGGAAGCGTTCCCATGTGAATTCGTAGGACTCGCTGTGCGAATGTATGAAGAGGCTACTGCTGATCACTTTTCTACTATGATCGTCCTGTCCATCGTACCAAGCATAGGCCATGGATAGGCAGTGGTTCAGAGCACCGTCAACGGGATGAAGGAAGCCTAGTGGCTTCAGACGTTTTTTCCCACTCACCCACCAATTAGAGAGCTGAAGCTCACAGCCTTTGATCGCTCCCAAGCACTGGACGATGAAGTAGGGTGCTCCAGGTTTGGTGGGTTCCTGAGCGGGTGGCTCCCTACCCTCATATATGAGAGAGTGGCTCGGAGGAATACGCCAGAATTTTACCGAACGACGTGTATTGGGTACAACGTCCTCGACCTCTTCTCCCTCGGAAATTCGTTTGACCTTGACCCGCTCGATGATCGGAGGAAGAACCCAGCCTTGGGGATCAGACAACTGGTTCCACTTTTCTAGAGTCCCTTCGAAATCATCAAGGGGTTCTATCCGCCATCCGTCAAAGTTGGCGGAAGTAGATTCTGGCAAGAAACCAAATTCCCACCGGGTAGCGTTCAAGTTTAGACCTCCGTCTCATTGCATAACTCGTGATTGAACAACGAATATGTAGCCAACCTCTAGTATACAGGCAGATATGCCGTCTATATTCCGTTTCTTTTTCTGTTTCACATATCTGTTTGTACTCGAACAAGTAGTTCGAGTAACGTCCGCTAGATGCTATTTATGCGAAACGAAGGTAGGTTTCTTGGTGCATAGTCGCAATCGCAACGAGCAGCTTCTCACCGGCACGGACATCCGCGTTGACGGGGGGTTTTGGCGACGACGATCTGAGCTGATTGCCGTCGAGTGGTCGTCCGTGCCCATTCCGATCGGTGGAGGGCTCGCTCACCCCAGTTCGAGCTCCTGCCAATAATCGACAGGCTTCTTGCCAACAGCACTCGGGCCACGTTCCAATAGGGCACGAATCGACCTCGACACAATACTGGGGCATCTGAGTAGAACGCTCTCGAGCCGTTTCTGTTCGACGGGCTTCAGCTCTTCCAGACTACCACCATGTGCTATGCGGGACCTAAACTTGTAGAGATCTCGTATGGTATGGAAACAAGAGCGGCGCGATTCGAGATCCTCCTCCAAGAGCCGTGCAGCGCGAAGAGCAAGTCTGTAAGAAAGCTCGGTTCTACTATCAGAATCGTCAAGAAAAAGAGACTCCAGCGCTATCGCGTACTCGATGAGCTTCTCCGGATCATCAGGTGCATACCGGTCGATGCTATTTGCTAGCCTCCTGCGTGCTTGGAGGATGGACCGGGAACGACCACTTTTTCCTACTAGAAGCGACACGAGTGTCCCTAGGTTTGTCACTTCTTTCTCTTGAAGGACCGAGCACTGTGGTGGCCTGAAGTCGAATCTCCTTGGATAGAACCTAGCGAGTTCGGTCTGGAACCTATCGGCCCACGTTTTACGAATCGTCGGAGCATAGTCATCTACCGCCACGATTTCCAGTGCCAGTATTCCAATGTCATCGCCTGGGCGCAGGAGCCTCAGGCCGTCCAAGAGGAGAGCTCCTACCTCCGATGCTTTAGGATAGGCCTGAAGATACGGTTCTTCCCCGACCTCGACCGGGAGCGAAATCCTGTAGCGCAAGACAGTATTGATCTTTTCGTAACCAGGAACTTTCTGGTGCTCGTACTCGACGAGATGGCTCACAAGCTGATCTGACGCATAGCAGACTCTCACCGAAATGGTTTCTTCACCTTGCACAAGATCAACGAGCGAGGCTTCGCCCTCGAAATCAGCGGGCGGTCCATTTAGAAAGATCTGTACTTCGTACTCATAGCGGTCCAGAGTTCGAAGGTCTTGAAGATGTTGAATGATCTCCTCTTCCACTGCCAACCACCCTTCGAACTGGTCTCGGCTGGCAGGATCGAACCCATGTGCAACTAGACTCCGAGCCAGCCTCTTTCTCAGCGCAAAGAGGCATCCAAGCTCCAAGTTCCACCCTGCTCGATCTAGATCGGCGAACTGACTCGCCGACCATGTCTTATAACCCAAAGATTGGCGCAGTCGGTAGCCGAGGGGCACGTCGGCATCGACTGCTCTACCAAAGGCTGCAACTGCGTCTCGGGTTTCTCTAAGGCGTTGATTTAACCCTTCCGGGTGAAACGACTGTTCTTGCCCATAAGAGTCGGTGATCAGATCCTCGGTGGCCTTTTCCTTTGACGGCCTCTTCTCCCTCCTCGACACCTCAACTCCGGTGGAACCTCGAATGGCGCGACCACTGACTGGCATCAGGGCCGCGTTGTCATCGGCCCTCGTAATTACTTCATAAGGAGTCTCGAACGGACTTCTGTAGCCTGTTGAGAACGAACTCTCCTTCCAAAGGGCAGCCAGCCCACTGCATAAGGCCCCCAGAGACTGTTTCAGTGATTCACTCATCTATACTTCTGCACTTTTACCGAAGATTGAGAACAAATTGAGAAGCCCGCTCAATCGTCACTCGAAAATGGGGTCCCTTGATGGAATCTCAGCTTCCAACCACCAGACGACCGCGTCCAGATTGAGCTCCTTCGTGCCTCCTCGATATTTTCGCCGTAGGTGACGACACTATTGTACGTTACCTGGGCGACACCTTCAGAAAGAAGACGCGCATCAAAGGCTGGAAGTGGAATCACCGCTTCTATGGGTGTTGAAGGTACCGCAAGCGTGTCGGCGCGCTGGTAGATACGCCCAGACCTGCCAAACTCGAAGAAGTCCTCGGCGATGATTTCCTCCATTCTCGATACGTCGAAACGCGTTTCCTCTCGCCACAACTCTTCTTCTAAGCGCTGTAAGAGTTCCCGATCTTCGGCAGTAAGTTCAGTCTCCATCGATGGTTGATCCTCTGTGTAGTTACCACGGTCTTAGTGCCCTCTGGCACCACCAATCGTCCCTAAAGCTCCCATGCCTCATAACGTCTCACGGTTTGCAAACCAGCGTAGCAGGTTGCCGAAGGCCAAGGCGCGAATGCGTCGCAGCACAAGCCGTGCTGTTATTCGATGTCTCGCCTCTTCACGACAAGAAGAATGTGGCCACTCGCACCCAAGAGAGAGCGATCTCGATCGGTTCGGTCTATCATCTCGAGCATGATAGACCGTTGTCGCGGATCCGACCAAATCTGATCAAAATTCTGCCATAACCACGCCACACCCTCGACGGCGATGTGATCCACGATCTGTAAATGTGCCTCCTCAGCTTCCCGTTCGATCTCATCCGGGTGGTGGAGATAGGCATCAGTAAAGTATCTGGTATTGTCCTTGTTGGGACGGTGGACACCTGTTGCTAAATCTTGCCGCACAATATCCAGATATTCCGGATCCTCAAATAAGCCACTTATGAAACCATCGAACATCGACCCAAACCTCGAGATATATGCCACATACCCGACACCGTTGGGGGCAAGCCAATCGGCGACCTTCCGTAGCACTAGGCTGCGCTCGTTTGCATCGGTGAGATGGTACATGGGTCCCAAAAGTAGGACTACATCATACTGCTGAGACTCAAGTTCGAGAGATCGTACATCGACAGTTTCGATCCGAGAGAGCGGATTTGGTGCTTTCTTGTTGATCGACACGGCCTCTTCAACGTGGTTAGGCATCAAATCAAACAAGGCGACCTTGTGCCCCTTCTCGGCAAGCCAGAACGCGTACGGTCCAGATCCTCCACCAACGTCTACTATCGACAAACCAGTTTCATCGGGGAGAAACTGCTCTATGATCTGTTTAGTGCGGAGGAATTCTAGCTCGCCCCGGCCACTGAAGAGACGTTGGCTCTCGTTCTTTCTGTTGTAATAGGTCGCTATTCGATCCAATCAGCACCTCATCTGAGGCTATTCGTCGTGGGGCCTCTCAGCCATGAGTGCAAGGATGTTCATCTCGCTATCTCGAAAGAACGCCATCCACAACTCGTGGTCTTGAAGATCAGCAATCTTGTGAGGCCCTCCATCGAACGGCACGTTCCTACCCTTCAAAACCCGGTAGGCGTCATGGATGTCGTCAACTCTGTAATACAGAACAGAGGAATGGATATCGTCAGACTGCCCCTCCGGGATACTCAACATGAGGCGTACGCCTGAGCAATCAAAGAACGCCATGTTCGGCACCCGAAACAGGAACTGCATTCCCAGTTGATCTCGGTAGAAGATAACTGCCCTGTCGAGTTCCTTCACGGTGACAGATATTTGCCCTATGGTCGATAGACCGAATCCACTATGCTGCGTCATTCTGGACCTCCTGTGGTGTGGGTTCAATAGCTGCTCCTACCGAACCTAAACTACAGAATTCCTCGGCCGCAGACTTCTCTGAAATCACCTTTTTGTTCTGCGGAATTGTCTCGGCGAGAGACCATAGTGCCGCCGAAAAAGCCAACTGAATGAACCAAGGCTTGCGAATCCGATTTCTAGGGCAATCTCTGTCACAGTCCGATCTGTAGTCTCCAATAGCCTGGCGGCTCGCTCCAGTCGCTTCATAACAAGATACTGGTGTGGGCTCTGACCGACTATCTGGCGAAATGTCCGCAGGAAGTGATTCGAGGAGAGACACGCCACCTTAGCCATCGCATCGAGGGAGATCGGCTCCGAGAGGGAGGAACAGATATAGTCGCGAGCCATGTGGATGCGACGGTAAAGCTCCTTTCGCGTCGCCGCACGAACGGCCTCAACTGTCTCTACTTCCTTCAAAACCTGATGATGTGCACTCAGAAGTCCAACCATCACCGCGTGCATCTGCTCCTCGACCCATCCAAGCTCTTCACTTCGCAGTGAGTACTCTGATCTGAACCGGCTCAGAGTCGGAGTCAGAACGCGATCCTGCGGGCGAGTGGTCTGGAAGAATTCCAACCGGCGCGACTGACGTGCTGGATCATCAAGAAGCTTGATAGCTCTAGAATTGATGGATGCGTAGACCTCCTCAGCAAATCCATCCCTGAAGAAGACACAAAATGACCCAACAATCGAAGGAGAGTCGATAGATACCGTGTATTCCTGTCCGTAATTCAGAATCAGATATGAATGCTCATCGACTTCGATCGCGTGGTTGTCGATCTCATACTTTGCCGTGCCATTTGAGAATGACTTGACCGACAGACCTCCCTTGCCCGTCCACAGATGGTGTTTGCTGGCGGCATTCAGCACTTCGTTGGGGGCCCCACTATCGTATGCAGGGCCATTCATGTCGATCAAGGCATTCCCTCAGAGGCTTTTATGAGTTGGTTTTTTCCATTGCGGATAACGTTCTCGCCGTGCCCGAACCCCAAGCTTGTCGAGGGGTTGCCGGAGGCCAAGGCGCGAAGCGCCACAGTGCAAACACGGTGTTATAGGCTGTGGGAGATCCCGGCACTCTCCAGCAATTCGTCTCCCATCTCGATTCCTCGGTGTGGTAGGCGCGTCAACTCACCGTGGATATCAAAAGTCGAGAATGGAGGATCTGTGACTTTAGAACCCCACTTTCGGTAGAGGAAGCTGAGTCTATCTGCATAGTAGGCTGCCCAAACCACCGGAAACGCTCTTATTTCCGACTGAGATAGAGCTCTCCCCTCGTGATAGCCAAGCAATATCTCCCTCGCTTCCGCAACATTCAGCGGTCTAGCTTTACCCATAAGATCCCCCATTAACCACTGGTGACGCGTCATGACAAGATCCACCAAAGCTGGAGAAAACTCCCCGCTGCTGAAATCCGTGAACGCGATGCTGCCAGTGCCGGCCCCGACCACATTAGCTGCACGAACATCCCAATGGCAAAGGATCCAAGGGACGCTTGCGTCAAGAGCCGTTGCATGGCTGCTTTCCAGCAGTTGCGCCAATTCGTGCACTGGCTGTGCGATTTCCGTATCAAGCCGACCGAGCGCGCTGGAAAGTCGATCTTGCGCCCAGCGACGGACAGATTGCTCGCGCACTGGCTGTTCCTGAAATAATCCGGCAGCATTATGAATGCTCGCAAGAACCTTGCCCGCCTTCTTCGGATAGATCCCTCCCCGGATTGGTCCGAAGAACAGAATTTCCTTGCGCGCTGCGCACAAAATGGACGTTCCTGGAAGTGGGCGTTTCTACTTGAATGGCTGCGACACCCCAGTGCTTCCAGAGAATGTCTGAAGCTTCCTCAGTCGTCACCATCGGTGACGTAGATTCTCGATCACGGGGGAATGAAGTCATGACTCTTACTGTTTTTGCGAAACTGGCGTTGTAGTATTTTCCACAAGGGGTTCATTCCTCGTGGCTTGAATTGCTCGGGATCTTTGCCCTGTTCGACAGCTTGCCAATAATGCCAACCCATCTTGTGACTCGATGCGATTTCATAATCTAACCCCGACCATGATCCATCACCGCGAAAGGCGTAAAACGACCAATGCCAACCTTGGCTGTTATAGATTTCTATTAGGTCGCTCAGGTAGGCCGCAGCGCCTTCGAGCCGGCGGTCGTACCAGAATTCTGAAGCTATGATTCGGTGAGAAGGTATCTCATATCGCTCAGAAAACCGCTGCACCGCGTTGATCTCCTCCGCAAGACGATCGATAGTCCACGACTCTACAGGACCGTTCCACCACTTCGGAACTCGGTCTGGATAGGCGTACCGGTCCTTATTGGCTCGATAAGTCACCATCTGCCACGGACCGGGGTTGTGAAAAGCGTACAACACTTTGTCATCATCTACAGGGCGATTGAAGTCGAACGCTTGAGGAGCGGCATAGAACCAGCCATCGAGCATGATGGGCGTATCTGCGTCTACTGAACGGATGGATTCGACCATCCGCTGGTTAAATCGGTTGAGGTCAGCTGGCGTATTCTGGATGCCCTGAAACCATTGGCTGAAATTCTCGTCCGGTTCTGCAAAACCGAATACCTTCTCTGGATGTGGTTCATTGAGAGGGTTGTAAGCTACGATTGCAGGATGCTTTTCCAAACGCATTGCTAACTGACGCCAGAAATTGAAGGCTTGCTTATGGTAGCTTTCGTCACGCCAGAGCCGGCCATCATCTTGGTTCTCATTCAGCTGCTTCCAGCGTCCACCGGGCAAGCTGGCCATCGCAAGGACAACTTTGATACCATTGCTCTCGGCTTCATTGAGTGCTTCTATCAACAGGGCTAGATCGGTCTCATTGATTGCTTCGAAATTATCTGCGTTGCCGATTAGGAAGTCTCTATTATCGGCGGGCCATGCATCGGGTAAAATCCGCACATAATCCAATCCCAGTTCACCTGCCGCCCTGTACCACTCAGGACGATGTCGCTCGTTTTGCTGATTAGCTCCCTTACGCTGCTTTTCCCAAAAGCCAATCTTGGGAGCATCGGCCATAACGCCGCTGGTGAAGCACAAAATAGATATTATTGAAACTATATATCTATAAATACCCCGTTGCCGCCCTTCCTTATGACCGTTTCCGTTCCTAATAAGCATCTGTGCTTTATGGTTTCATGTTCCTGTAACGTTTCAGGGTTTGCGAACCCCGAAGGGATTGCCAAGGCCAAGCCGCCGTAGGCGGAGCAGCGAAAACACGGTGTTAAGCGATGTGGATTTCTACCTCTACTTCGGGCTGGAAGTGCCGCTCCACCGGCTCCTAAGGCTGCAGATCGCGCTCGGCCGTAAGCCCGACGAGTGCGTCTGGCTTTTAGTGCCTTTCTTCCATCACGATTCCATGTATTCCTTGAGGCGTTGCCACTGCCCTTCAATCCATGGATGCTGTGATGCCTGAGCCGCAGCCCAGAAAATGAGCGATGCCACTCGCGCTGCCATGGCTGCGGGCAATGCCCCCATTTCTGCCTGCGACAGTTCTCGTATTTGCCCGTATCCTTCGAACAAAGCCGCGCGATTCTCTGCGAAATCAGGCTTGCCCCAGGCGCCAGCAAGAACAACTGCGAGATCGAAGACATAGTGGCCGTACCCGAAATCATCGAAATCGATCAGGTATGGTATTTCGCCATCAAACAGGACGTTGCCGAAACTTGGATCAGCGTGGATCAAACCGTAGCGACCACAATCTGTTCCAATAGCGTTCTCGGCCTGTTCAAGTGCTCTCTTCGCATCTTCGAGATCCGAGCGAAGAGGACTGTCAATGTTGTCCCAGCCTCGCATGACTTTCGATCCTGAAGCACCGTGATTGCCGTATACACCTTCACTATCGCAACGGGGACGTACGAACCCCTCGGATGGATTCCATTTGGCGGAGAACTCGTGGAGTCCTGCTAACGCGGTTCCTAAGTTGGCATAGTGCCGTGGTGTCTTGTCATGCTGCAATATCTCACCCGGGAGCCAAGAGCATACTGATATTCGGATTGCGTCCACAACCGGGCTCTGTGACGCCACCCAAAGCATCCCATCACTGCGCTTACGCAACGGCCGAGGCGCTGGAAAGCCACCTTTGGTGAGAGCTTCCAAGAACAAGAGTTCAGACTCGATAGCTGATGTATTATGCCTGTCGGGATTGTAAATACGCAGATACCACTGTCCACTGTCATGTTGAACCCGGAATGAGCTATTCACTAAGTCCTGCAGCAACATGAGTGAGCCTCCCGTCAAATCGAAGTCAGCAAGACTGGCTTCGGCCAGCTCGTGCAATGCTGCTGTTCTTTCGTCTTTTGACAGAGTTTGCAGAGATCGCTTATCCACTCAAATCAACTCCCGAAATACTCCCATCTGGCTGCGCGCTTGGCGAAGAACTCTTGGGTTCGCTCTAAACTTCAATCAGGCTTTCTTCCTGCGAAATGCTAAAGCAGTTTCGTAGTGCTTGGTGATCGATCCTCCGTAGTTCTTGTTTATCAGGTCAGCTATACCGTCAAATAGGTGCGTGCGATTGAATTCGGGCAGCGCGATGTGGTCAGAATAGGTGCCAATGAGTTTGATGTACTGTTCCGCAGAATAGTTCGCTGTCCACGCGTACACTCGGTGGATAGGATCGGCAAAAGCGGTAGTTCCGGGTTCTGGGGACTCTGATGTCGTCGGAGTACTGGGATCCCGAGGGGAATCTGAAACTACATAATGCTTGCTATAAACTTCCTGGACTTCCGCAAAGAAACCTTCGTCTCTTCTTACGTGCTAGTTGGAGAAGATGGCCAATGATCCCCTAGCCTTCAGGGTGTCACGGGCTCTAATGAATCTGACTCTTGGACCACCCAGCGAAATGCAGTCGCGGAGATTACAAGGTCAAACTTGCTAGCCGAGTCCCAATCTTCGAAAGGGCACAGGACGAAGCGAACGTTCTTGTAATTGTTGAGTCGCGCCTTCGCAACCTCGATCAAATCTTGGCCAATATCCAAACAGGTCATTTCGCAACCGAGGGTGGCAAATAATCTCGAAGCCTGTCCGGTTCCACATCCGACTTCCAGGATTTTTCCGCTTCTATCCATTCCGGAGAGGTCCAAAACATCCCTGACAAGCTCATCAGGGTATCCGGGCCTCACTTCGTCGTAGAGCAAGGCAATGGTATTGAAAGTAGTTTTGAGATCAGGGCGGGGCATTAGAGTTCCCATGATTTGGGTTTAGGCAGCGCTCCGGGACTGCAATTGCACATAACGTTTTACGGCTTGCGGACCCGTGCAGCAGGTTGCCGAAGGCCAAGGCGCGTCAGCGCCGCAGCGCAAACCGTGCTGTTACACAATTGCGGCTCTGCAACGCCCGAAATATACACGAAAACGCCTATGATGGCAGGGCGATTGCCTTGGCAATCAAGAGTGTCGGCACTATGCTTTCTCGACGCCTCTCCACCGCGTCTGCTACAGAATCAAGCGGTTCAGAGATCTCGACAAGTTGGAATCCACTTCTGGTCAAGGTATTGAAGTACGTTGAAAGCGTTCGGTGGTGGCTACCAAGCGTGCCACACATCCCGATTCCATCGGAGTACCATTTGCCTTCAAGGCCATACCTTGAAACACGCAATGCCTTGAAATTTCCCTCTTCGTCAAACTCCTCCGGTGGATTCTCTGCATTGAACGGAGTGAAAAAGCACGGATGAAGAATTGTGAAGATGAACTTGCCATTGTCGACAAGTACCCGACGGACATTAAACAATGTTGCCGTTAGGTCAGGGATATCCATGAGTGCCATGTTGCAAATAACGGCATCCATGCTGGCGTCGGACACCTGATTCAGCGATTGTGCATCGTCCAGGACATAGGTGATGCCGTGGTCATCAGAATGCTCCTTTGCATGCCGCAGCAGCATCTGTGAAATATCAACACCCGTAACGAGAGCACCTCGGCTCGCTAGGATGCGAGACAGATACCCTTCACCGCATCCCAAGTCACATATACTGATCCCTTGGACATCGCCCAGCATAGTCAGCATGATTTCTACCGAGGGCTGGATACGCCTATTCCTATCCGGAACATTCCTATCCAGCCAGTTGAGATAGAAATCACCTATCTTGTCATATTCAGAATCTGCCACCTCATTGATTCCCATGGTATCAGTCCCGTTGGGGCACGGGATCTAAGAATGGTGCAAACCCGGCACGCCGCTTTCGTGTAACTGCTTGTACCCGAACAATTAGTTCGGGTACAAGCCGCTAGATGCTATTTATGCGAAACGAAGGTATGTCTCTTGGTGCATAGTCGCAATCGCAACGAGCGGCCAGATGTCACCGGCACGGACATCCGCGTTGACGGGGGGGTTTTGGCGACGACGATCTAAAGGGCGGCGAGACGCCACGCTTTACAGTGAAAAAAAATGTCACAATTTGCGATTTGTCTCAATCCCTCTTAGTCTACGAGGTCATGGATCCTTTGATACACGCTCAACTTGGCCTGATCCAATTCTTGCCCATACTCCCGGAAAAACAAGGGAACCCACTCTCCGCCCAGATTTCTGCGAATGGTGTTGTACGCGGCGACAAAGTCGAGATATCGATCTCCTATTCCTGCATAGCCCCAATCAATGTAGCCACTCAGGTGGCCTTTGAGGATCATGACGTTGGGAAGGCAATAATCCCCGTGGGTGAACACCACGTCTTCTGGTGGCAGGTCGGCTCGTATGCTTGCCAGTTCATCCCGCAGGACATTTCTAGTGCCGCCTTTGGGGATCTGACCATCCAGCACTCCTGAATCAATCAGGTCTGTCGCCCACGCAAGTTAGGCACATTTTCAAAACAGGTATGCCGCACTTTCAAGAAAACTACGACGTTTGTTTACGTCTGTAATGCAATCTGCAAAACGATGAGCGCCATAGAGAATCTTCAACCGATGTTCATCGCCACCGCCATCTTTTATGGTTATTTCCTCACGCCAGTAGTCCGCTGTGCGAGGATCGTGCTCCGATTTCACGGAGTAACTGTTTTCAGCTTGCGGAAATTTCGGAAGGCTCAACCACAACTCAATATGTTGCTGATGAGCTGCCATCCCTTTATGCGCCAATGAAGTATACCCCAATGTCTGCAGATCCAATAGAGCTACGGCATGATCTATGACATGGATCGGTCCACCAACGCCTCTTTTGGTGAAGTTGTCTGGTACGACATAGCGGGATATCGCATCGATCATATCGACATAGCTCTCATAGGGATGATCGACCAGTTCTTGAGCCACTGACAACTCACGAGGGTCTGCTAATTTCTCATTACCTGGTACAGGTGCCCATCCCGGTCCCTGTCCCTCAAAAGCTTTGAGCAAGTCATTGATACCTTCTATAATCGCAGGAAATGCATACTGTGGTGCAGCATGTAGTGCCTTTAGAGCTAAGAAGCCGTCTGAAAACTAGGGTTTCGATCTCTGCTTTGACTCCAAGCCGCTGGGATCGAGGGCGTCTCGCCCTATGAAAAACGCTCGACGCCTAGATCGCTTGACCACCCGAAAAACAGCCCGACAGGGGGTTTTCAGACGGCTTCTAAGGACGCGAAGATAGTATTGTGTCCTGAATCCCGACATTCGGTGATACTTGGCTCAAGTGCAGCGGCAACAGATGGTATTAGATCCGCGTTTGGTCTCTGATCTAGTTCGGTCGAAAAAAGAATCTCATTGGTTGAAGATTCCCCATCCCGGCTGAACCACATCGACTCTGAGTTGACCATGCGTTTCACGAGATCATAGACTTTGACCTGAACTTCGGTTGAGAGGGCATTCTCAGCACAAAAAAAATATGCAGCCAGCATCGCAGCCGCTGGATGGCCGGACATACGATTCTTACTGGTTGCTCGGCTCATACCAATAAGCCCTTTAAGCAAAAACTCATCTACGATACTAGTCTTGCTATTCATGGAAGACTCCTTCTACTTCATTGCGGTGATATGTTGCTTATACGCTGATGCTTTTCCCCCATTTCTTCTAACGGCTGTCGATCCACGAACCTGCAAAGCAGGTTGGGTCGAGGGTCGTCAGGCCCGAGCCGGGGGTGCCGTGTTAGCTGAAGTTGATCTGTCTAGCTAATCAACGAGATGCTCCTTGATGGAGCCGAACCACTCCCCAAATGGTTCCTGCAATTTGGGATCTTCGGTCAACGGATGCCACATTAGGACAAACTTGTGGTGATCAGAAAAGACTTCCCACTCAAGCTCATCACTTACTGCGCAACTTAAGTGATAGTGCTTACGCTCAACAGCGGTCGTCAGAGCATCTTGTGGTATCCAGCCAGTTATTTGAAACGAGATCCTATCCGAACCGAGCGACTCTTTTTCTGCATAATTGATTTGCACGAAACCGTTTTCAGTTTCCCGGGTGTCAACGCGAATACCTCTTCGAATCGTGACCCAATCGAAACTGCCAGTGTCTGGACGAGAGTATACAGTGGAAGTCTTCTGGATGACGGCTGTGTTGGGAGGTAGCTTCTCCCGTTCCGACAAAAGTTCCGCGACAACATTCAATGCGGCTAGACCCGTTTCTTCGCGGGCCTCCCGGAGTGCCGCGGCGACAAAGGATTCTCCCTTTTCCACCGTCCCGGCAGGTATTTGATTGCCGGCGTAGGGGTGCTTTAGTAGGAGAAAGTGCTTTCGACCGTCCAAGCTACGCGTTATAAAACAAGTGACCTTTCCCAGCGACATATCACATTATCCTCTGCATTCCTGATTCAATTAGTCCGGGTAACGGCCGCTAGATGCTATTTATGCGAAACGAAGGTACGTCTCTTGATGCACAGTCGCAATCGCAACGAGCGGCCAGATTCACCGGCACAGATATCCGCGTTGACGGGGAGGTTTGGCGACGACGATCTAGCCCGCCTACTTCCATAGCAGCCGGAGGTAAAACAGCGGGTTAGTCAGCATCTTGCGCGGCACGGCGTCGGCCATCATGCCGCAGATCAGGTTGCTGACCGCGGCATTTTTGGCGGCCTTGCGAATGACTAAGTTCATCAGGTAGGGCCAGCGGCCCAAATTGTGCAGCTTGGTGCTCAGCTTCAGCTCGCTGCCCAGCGCATCCCACAGCCGATCCTCGTAGCAGCGCAAAAAGCCAGCCGAATAATCTCCAGCCTCCCGGGCTTGAACTGCGGTCTCCACGGCAAAGCGAGCCGAGTACAGGGCATTGCCAATGCCCTCACCCGTAAACGGGTCGATCAGGCCGGCTGCGTCGCCCAACAGCAGAAAGCCGTTGCCGTGCGCCGGTCGCCGCCGCGAGCCAACCGGCAAATTCCAGCCGACTGGGGCTTCGAGGGGACGGGCGTCGCGGAAGCGCGCGCCAAAGGTCGCACTCGCCACCGCGGCTGCAAGCGCGTCCTTGAGGTCAATGCCGCGCGCCTTAATGTCTCGGTGATCCATGCCGATGCCGACATTGGCGCGGTTGCCCTCTAGGGGGAAAATCCAAAAATATCCGGGCCGCACCTCGTCTATGAAGTGCAGTTCGATCTGATCGCTCAGGTCCGCCACGCCCTCGAAGTACTGCCGCAGGGCCACCATCCAATCGCGGCTCTCATGGCGGTACAACCCGCTCTTGCGGGCGACGATCGAATTGAAGCCATCGCATCCCAACACCAAGGGCGCGCGAAATTCCAAGCGCGTGCCATCGGCTGTACGCCCCCGCACCCCGCAGACCTGCTCGCCGTCTCTCAGAAGCTCGCGCACGGCAAAACCCTCTAGGGTGTGGGCGGCTGCGGCCCGCGCCTTGGCAAAGAGAAAGTCGTCGAAAACCTCGCGGCGGATGACAAATCCCTCCATCGGCAGCACCCGGCCGGTCAGGGCGTTGTGCAGATCGTAGCGGCTCAGGTCAATGGACGCGGCGGTTGCGTCTGGGCTGCCGAAGACAATGCGGGCAACGGCCGCCCCAGGCAGGTTGCGCACCTCCTCAAAAAGCCCCAGCTCGTGGAGGATGGCCACCGTCTTGCCAGAGAGGGCGTCGCCGCAGATCTTGTCGCGGGGGAAGCACTGCTTGTCCAGCAGCAGAGCCGCCAGCCCGTGGCGCTGCGCATACAGCGCGGCTGTGGCACCGGCCGGACCGCCGCCGACGATGATTAGGTCGTAAGTTTGCACGTGGCTCAGAAAATAGCTCGTCCGGCCATCGCTACAAGGGCGCAGGCCGAACTTGCTTTGTAGGTGATCTTCCTTACCTTTTCGGGTCTGTCAACGCAATCGCCAAAGGAGCCACAACGCGATGTCCGAAGACGTCCACACCGAAAAACCACAAGTCGAAAAACGGGCTTTTCAAACCGAGGTCCAACAGGTACTGCACCTGCTGGTCCACTCGCTGTACACCCAAAAAGAAATTTTCTTGCGCGAGCTGATTTCCAACGCCTCGGACGCGCTGGACAAAATCCACCACCGCTCGCTGACCGACCGCAATATCCTCGACCCAGACGCCGAATTGGATATTGAGATTGAGGTGTCGAGCAGCAACAAGACCCTGACGATCCGCGACCGGGGGATCGGCATGACCCGTGACGAGGTCAATGAAAATATCGGCACCATTGCCCGCTCCGGCTCGGCCGAGTTTGCCGCCAAGCTGGCCGATGCCGGCGATGAGCAAGAAAAGCTCAAGCTGATCGGCCAGTTCGGGGTGGGCTTCTACTCGGTCTTCATGGTAGCCGACCGAGTGGTGCTCACCACGCGCTCGGCCGACCCAGAAGCCGACGGGGTGCTGTGGGAATCCACCGGCGACGGGGCCTACACCCTGTCCCAAGCCGACAAAGCCGAACGCGGCACCGAGATCAAGCTCTACATCCGCTCGGACTGCGAGGAATTTCTCGACGCCCACCAGCTAGAGGCCATCATCCGCAAGCACTCGGATTTTGTCGCCTATCCCATCAAGGTCGCCGGCAAACAAGTCAACGACACGGCCGCGCTGTGGACCCGGCCGCGCAACGAAATTACCCCCGAGCAGTACCATGAGTTTTACACGCACCTGACCGGCGACCCCGACGAGCCGCTCGCGCACGAGCACATCGTCGTGGACGTGCCGATCCAATTCTACGCCGTGCTCTACATCCCCAAGCGCGCACCGGCCCAATGGCTGCACGCGGAGCCGACGATCTCGCTCAACCTGCACGTCGCGCGAGTCTTTATCCAAGACGACTGCAAGGAGCTTCTGCCGCTGTGGCTGCGCTTTGTGCGCGGCGTGGTTGACTGCGACGACTTGCCGCTCAACGTCTCGCGCGAAACCCTCCAGCAAAATCCCATCATCGCCAAAATCCGCGCCACCTTAGTCCGGCGCATCATGGGCATGTTAGAGGGCATGGCCAAGAAGGACGAGGACCAGTACATGGCCTTTTGGCACGCCTGCGGCACCATCCTCAAAGAGGGCGTGGCCACCGATGCCGCGCACCAAGCCCAGCTCGCCAAACTCCTGCGCTACCGCTCCTCGCTGGCCGACGACGATACACCCTACATCTCGTTGCAAAACTACGTCGATCGGATGCAGAGCGAGCAGGACAAGATCTACTACCTCGCCGGCGAGAGCAAAGAAGTCATCGCCCAAAGCCCCCTGTTGGAGGCCTTCCGCAAGCGCGGCATAGAGGTGCTCTACTTCGACGAGCCGGTCGATGAATGGGTCGTCCAAGGGCTGCAAAAGTTCGCCGACAAAGAGTTCGTGGGCGTAGATGCGGCCGAGCTGAACTTGGAAGAGGACGCGGTCGAGTTAGAAGGGATCGACGATCAGAAGGCCGAAGCTATCGAGCTGATTTCCTTTCTCAAGCAGAAGCTCGCCGGCCGGGTCGAAGACGTGGTCGAGTCCAAGCGGCTGACCGACAGCCCTTGCCTGCTGGTCGCCAGCCAGAGCGGCCTGAGCCGCAACATGGAGCGGCTGATGAAAATGACCGATCGCGAGTTCAAAGGCTCGTTGCGCACGCTGGAAATCAATCGCCAACATCCGATCATCCGCAATATGGCCGCGGTGCTCAAGCGCGACCGCGACTCCGAGCAATTGGCGAGCTGGGCGCATTTTCTGGTTGATTTCGTATTGCTGGGCGAGGGCACGATCGAAGATCCGCAGCGGCTGGGCCAGAGCTTGCAGTCCATCATGGGCGCGGCCACCGCGCACGCCGCCGAGGAGAGTTAGACATGTCCGATCAAGTGCGTCAACAAGCCCTAGCGGCCCGCGCAGCGTCGCGCGTCCTCGCCGCAACGTCCGAAGAAGTGCGCAACCAAGCCCTCGAAGCCATTGCCGCGGCCCTCGAAGCAAATCGCGAGCGCATCTTGGCCGCCAACGCCGAAGACCTAAAAGCCGGTGAGCAAGATGGGCTGGCCCCGCCCTTGCTCAAGCGGCTCGACCTGAGCGGACACAAATTCGCCAGCACAGTGGAGATGGTGCGCGGCGTCTGCGCCCAGCCCGATCCCCTCGGCCAGACCCAGAGCGCGACCGAGCTAGACGACCGGCTCCACCTCTACCGAGTGACCGTGCCCATCGGCGTGATCGGCGTGATCTTTGAATCCCGGCCCGACGCCTTGGTGCAGATCGCCTCCCTGTGCCTCAAGTCCGGCAATGCCGCCCTGCTCAAGGGAGGGCGCGAGGCCACCGTAACGAATCAAACCCTCGCCGAGATAATGTGCCAAGCCACGCATGGCATCCTGCCAGAGGGGTGGATGACGCTCTTGCCCGGCCGCGAGGAAGTCCGCGCCCTGCTCGGCGAGGAGGACCTGATCGACCTCATCATCCCGCGCGGCAGCAACGAGTTTGTGCAATACATCATGCACAACACCAAGATCCCGGTTATGGGCCACGCCGACGGAATATGCCACGTGTACGTCGATGCCAGCGCGGCCCTAGACAAAGCCGTGCGGATCGCCGTCGATGCCAAGACCCAGTACGTGGCCGTGTGCAACGCGGCTGAGACCCTGCTCGTCCACAGTGGCATTGCCCCGGCCTTTTTGCCGCGGGCCGTGCCGGCGTTGCTCGCAAGGAACGTGGAACTGCGCGGCGACGAGCGCGCCATCGCCCTCGCCAACGCCAACGGGCAAGTCAAACCAGCCGCCGAAGCCGACTGGTCCACCGAATACCTAGACTTGATGCTAGCGGTAAAAGTCGTCGATAGCACGACCGAGGCCATCGAACACATCAACGCATACGGCAGCCACCACACCGACGCGATTGTGACCGAGGACCCAGAGGCCGCGCGCATCTTTTTGCGCGAGGTGGATTCAGCCTCAGTGATTCACAATGCTTCGACGCGCTTTGCCGATGGCTTCAAATACGGGCTAGGGGCCGAGGTCGGCATCAGCACCAACCGCCTGCACAGCCGCGGCCCGGTGGGCCTAGAGGGCCTCGTCATCTACAAGTACATTCTCCAAGGGGACGGCCACATCGTCGATATGTACGACGGCCAGCAGCAGCGCCCCTTCACCCATCGCCCCCTCGACCAGCACTGGCAGGCCTAACATGAGCGAGCACACCACAGATCCGACTTATACTCCTGTAGAGCGCCACATCTTTCTCTGCGCCACTCCCACCAAGCCCAAGTGTCACAGCGACGGCACCGGAGCCGACTGCTGGGAGTACCTGAAAAAGCGGTTGTCCGAATTGGGCCACGGCCATCCGGGCAAGGGCGGCATTCACCGCACCAAGGCCGACTGCCTGCGCGTCTGCGAGGTCGGGCCGACGGTGGTGGTGTATCCCGAGGGCGTCTGGTACCACTCCATGACCGTCGAAAAGCTAGAGCGCATCATCCAAGAGCACTTGATTGGCGGACAGGTCGTAGAAGATCTGGTCAACCGCGAGCCGTTCCGCAGCCTGTAGTCCCCACAGGAACCCTTAGCCGGCCACAAAAGCGCATGGCGAGCAGCAAATCCAAATCCAAACACATCGATCTAGAGATCAAGGACGCCAGTCTGATCTTCGACAGCGTCTGGAGCGACCTAGAGCAAGAGTTCGGCCGCGCCAAGCTCTGCTTTCCCGGGGAAATCATCTGGCTCGGCGGCGCACCTGGTGCCGGCAAGGGCACCAATACCCCCTTCATCCTCGAGGCGCGAGGTATTACGGCCGCAGCCGTAGTGATCAGCGACTTGCTCGACAGCCCCCGCGCCCAACAGACCAAGAACGCCGGCAGCCTAGTCGGCGACGAGGAGGTCACCTACCTGCTCTTGCACAAGCTGCTCGACCCGATATACCAGCGCGGCGTGATCGTCGATGGCTTTCCGCGCACCCAAGTGCAGGTCGAGTGCCTCAAGCTGTTCTACGACAAGATGACCGAATTGCGCGAGGAATTCCGCGACCACAACTTCCCGCGCCCCCTCTTCCGCAGCGTGTTGCTCTTCGTCGATGAAGATGTCAGCGTCGAGCGCCAACTCCACCGCGGCCGGGAAGCCCAAGAGCAAAACCGCAAGACCACGGAGTCAGGCGTCGGCCAGTTCGCCGAGATCCGCGCCACCGACCTCGAGCCAGCGGCTGCGCGCAAGCGCTACCAAGTTTTCAAGGAGACGACCTTTGAGGCGCTGCGCTCGCTACGCGCCATTTTTCACTTTCGCTTCATCGACGCCAGTCAGCCGCTCGTCGAGGTGCAACAGGAGATTGAAGAGGAATTTTCCTACCAGAGTTCGCTAGAGCTTTCGCACAACACCTTCGACCGCGTCCGCACCATCATGCCGGCCAGCCGCCTCGTGCTCTACGCCCGCCAAGAGCTGGTCAAGCGGCTAGAGATCTACAACGAGGATCATCCCGAGCTGTTCCAGCGGGTCATCGACAAAGTCAACTCCAAGTTCATGCCCATTGTCACCCGCTATGCCATTACCGGCATGACGCTCGTCAACTCCGAGGACTCACTCTTTAACGACCCTTTGGCCTTGGCCATGCTAATCGACATCTTTTCTGAGCGCGGCTATCAGGCCCTCGTCGATGTCAACCACGTCGAGGTCCCCCACCGCATCGACCCCCACACGCACGAAATCATCTGCCAGCAAAAGCGCGTCTATCGCTTTCAGGTTCGCTTTGCGGCCTCGGCCATCCGGCACGGCAACGACTAGCCCCGCCCGATCTGCCCCTCTTCCAGCATGGTAATCAGGGCCGAGTCCTCCGCTTCAAGGGGGAGCAACACCCGGCCACGGCGGCGGCTCGACTCATAGGTAGCAAAAATCAGTTCGGTCGCTTGCAGGGCCTTGCGCGCCGACAAGCGCGGCTCCGCACCGCTTGCGAGACAGGCGATCAGATCGAGCACCGACAGCACGGTGTCACCGCCCGGTGGGACGACATCGGCGATCTCTTTATCCGCGAAGTCCTGCCACGCCGCACCCGCGCGCAATAGCCGCAGCGGTGCCCGCTCCGCGCCGCCAACTTCAATGATACCCTCGCTGCCGATGAGGCGGTTGCGCGGGCCTTGCACGTGCGCGGCCCCCGTGCCGAGCAGACCCTCGACGCCGTTTTGCCAGCGTATCCACGACAGACCACTGCTCTCTAAGGGCACGCCAAAAACCGCGTGCTCGGATTCGACGGCAATCTGGCCCATGACCCATTCGGCCGGCACTTCGTCGTTGTAAAAGAAGAACATGTCAAACCAATGCGTGCCCCAATCAAACAGGTTGGAACACGCCCCTTCGAGCCGCTGGAGCGCGCCTATGGCCCCTGCGTCGAGCAATTGTTTGGCCTTGACAAACGGGGCACCAAAGCGGCGCTGGTGGCTGAAAGTGAGGAGCACGCCGCGGTCGGCGCAGGCCCGAGCCAGCGCCTTGGCATCGCCCCACGTGCTGGCCATGGGCTTTTCGCAGTGGATGGCTTTGACGCCAGCGGCGGCCGCGGCTTCGACCATTTCGCGGTGCTGGCCAGTCCACGTGCAGACGCTCACCACATCGAGGGCTTCACGCTCTAGCATGGCGCGGTAATCCTCGTACGGGGATGCTACGGCAAAGTCCTCGGCAAAGGACGTGCGGGCCGCTGCCACTGGGTCAGCACAGGCGGCAATTGCGACTTGAGCGGAGGCTTGGTAGCCCTCGGCGTGGCGGCAGCCGCGATTGCCGCAGCCGATTACACCGACTTTGTACTGAGTCATTTTGTGCTCCGTCTGGGTTTGCGTAAAATTGCGCGTTGTAAAATAGAGCTTCCATCGCCTCGCCATCAAACGCAACAGGAGAACGCCATGCCCATCACCGACGCCCTTCCCGACATGGAGCGCGAACTCAAATTTTTCAGCGCGGCCAACGACAACCCCCAAAAGCTCACCCGCGCCCAGATCCGCCAGTTCAACGAACAGGGCTACATCTGTCCCTTAGACGTATTCACGCCGGAAGAAGCCGCGGTCAATCGCCGCTATTTCGACGCGCTCATGGACCAAGCCAAGGCCAGCGGGCACAATAGCTATTCGATCAACGGCTGGCATCGCCACTGCCGGGGCATCTACGACTTGTTGCACGAGCCGCGCATTCTCGATTACGTCGCAGACCTCCTCGGCCCCAACCTCGTCAGCGTTATGACCCACTACTTTTGCAAGGAGCCGGGCGAACAAAAACAAGTCGTCTGGCACCAAGACGCCTCGTACTGGCCGCTGACCCCGAGCAAGGTGGTGACCGCTTGGCTGGCCATCGACGATGTGGATGAGGAAAACGGGCCGATGACCGTCGTCCCCGGCTCGCATTTGCACGGGCAGATTCCCTTTGAGCACAGCACCGCCGAGGAGCAAAACGTCTTGGGACAGAGCGTGCGCGATCCGCTCAAGTGGGGCGGCGAGCCGGTGGCCTTTACCATGCGCGCCGGCCAGATGTCCCTGCACACCGATCTGCTCTTGCACGGCTCGACCCCCAACCGCTCCACGCGCCGCCGCTGCGGCCTGACGCTACGTTACATGCCGCCCGAGGTGCACACCCGTGAAGAGAAGCACGCCCACGGCTATATCTGCCGTGGCACCGACCCGAGCGGCTACTGGATTGAGCTCCCCGTGCCGACCGGCGATGAGATGCCGCCGAGGTAGCTTCCGTGCCCCTGCCGGAAACCTTTCGCGCCCGCTTGCAGACTATACTCCCAGCCGAGCACTTTGCCGCCTGCTGGCAGAGCTTGGCCGCCGAGCAACCTACGGCTTTCCGCGTCAACTCTCTCAAAGGCACGCCTGACGCTCTCGTTGCCGATCTAACGGCTGCGGGCTTCGCGCTGACGCCATTGAGTTGGAAGGCCGACGCCTTTGTCGTCCCGGCTGACCAGCGCCGCGCCCTCACCGAATGCACGGCCTACCGCGAAGGCCGGCTCTACATCCAAAACCCCTCCAGCATGGTGCCGCCGATGCTCTTGGCACCGCAAAGCGAGGAG
Organism: Candidatus Latescibacterota bacterium; assembly: GCA_965261395.1. Lineage (GTDB taxonomy): Bacteria > Latescibacterota > UBA2968 > UBA8231 > UBA8231. The sequence goes on along the minus strand of OZ253462.1, from coordinate 5,795,433 downwards.
TGCATTCTCGACCTCGGGGCCGCTCCGGGCAGCAAGACCTTGCAGCTCGCCGAGGTGATGGGCAATCAAGGGTCCATCTGGGCTGTGGAGTCCGTGCGCGGCCGCTTCTTTCGCCTGCGGGACAATTTGGCGCGGCACGGCGCCGAAAACGTGCAAGCCCATCTCGCCGACGGAACCCGCATCTGGCGTCGCCACCCAGAGCGCTTCGACCGCGTGCTCCTCGACGCGCCGTGCTCATCCGAAGGACGATTCCGCGCCGATGCGCCTAAAACCTATGCCTATTGGAGCAAGAAGAAGATCGCCGAGGCCAGCCGCAAACAGCGGCGGCTCTGCTACTCGGCCGTGCAATGCCTCAAGCCGGGCGGGGTGTTGGTCTATTCGACCTGTACCTTCGCGCCCGAAGAAAACGAGGCCATCATTAACCGAGTGCTGCGGCAGTTCGCCGGTGCCCTAACCGTCGAGGAGATCGCACTGCCTTTTGCCAATGTGGCACCGGGCTTGAGCGAGTGGCGAGGGAAGGCGTTCAACTCCCAAGTGCAGCAGGCCAAGCGGATTCTGCCGCTGGGGGGGATGGAAGGGTTTTTCGTGTGCCGGTTGCGGAAGACGGCGAGTACGGGGTAGGGGGAACACGAACAGCGGCGGAATTTATGGTCGGGCGGAGGTCTGTTTTGGGTCACTCGCCTGACCTGGTAGCAGACGACCGATCCCCACCTCGCTCAGTACTTGATCCCATATAGCATCTTCGCTGTGTGCTAGATGCTCCACGACGTTGTTGAAAAGCTCTCGCTTGGTTTCTAAGATTCGCTCTAGCGCTTCTTCGATCGTCCCACGGCAACAGAAGCGATAAACACGCACCTTGCGGCGCTGACCGATCCGTACCACGCGGTCGCGAGCTTGGTCGTTGGCCGAGGGATTCCACCATTGGTTGAACAGAAAGACGTGGTTAGCCTCCACTAGCGTGAGCCCTTCGCCTCCAACACGACTTGAAGCAAGTAGCGCAAGCACTCGCTTGTTATCCCGAAAACGGGTCACGGCGTGATTCCGTTCATCGCTATCCATTTCCCCCAACAAGAGCTCTGCTGATTCCTGTCCCCAACGTTTGGCAATTCTAGCCTGCAATTCTCGCAGCGGTTCAAGCCGATACGAAAACACGACTGCTTTCTCCCCCTGTTCGCGAATGCGCCCAAGCAGGTAGAGGATGCGGTCCACTTTGCAGCTCTCTCGGCTCTCAAGGTCAATGTCGCACAGCATTTGCAACTTGGTCAGGAGCGCTAACTCCATTCCCTTTTCATTCACCCGGCGGTACTCATTAACTGCTGCTCGATAGGTCCGTTCCTGTGCCTCCGACAAATCTAGCGTCTCGGTGGTATCGAGTACGGGCGGTAATTCCTGTAAGACATCCTTCTTGCGACGCCGCAACACGTATGGTTTCGCCCGGCTGCGTAACGACGACGGGTGAAGCTTCGCGTCGGTAGGTGCAAAACGGTTAGGGGCGACCAGGGACAATAACGTGGCCATATCCTCAAGATCGCGTTCCAATGGAGTGCCAGAGAGTGCCCAGAAACGCTTTGGTCGCAGTTCAAAAACCCCCGAAGTCACTTGTGCTCCAGGTTTGCGAAGTCGGTGAGCTTCGTCCGTGACGATTAAATCCGGCGGCGTCCGTCGCAGGATTTCGGGAGGCGTGCGGAGTTGTTCGTAATTGGTCAATAACACATGCCGCCGTCCAGCCACCGTTTTCCAAGCATCCTCGCGAAGACGCGCTGGAGGGACTAGTACCGCCACGCCTAGTTCGGGAGCCCAGCGACTAAACTCACGCTCCCAAGTTGCAATCAAACCTTTAGGGCATATAACCAAGGCAGTTCGGAGTTTTGCTCGGTTGAAAAGCAGGCGCATAGCTGAGATCACCTGCACAGTCTTCCCCAACCCCATGTCATCAGCCAGAATACCGCCGCTTCGGTTGATGAGCCACTCTACGCCTTGGTGCTGGAATGGATATAGCTGCTCTAGCTTCGGCGTATCTAGCAACAGGGGGCGGATCAGTGCGCCAACACTGAGCTGAAGTTTCCGGTAATTGGCGGGAGTCTCGCGCTCGACGCGCCCGGCAACAATCCTTCGTCCGGCGGGGACGGTCACCTGCGGACTACCACCCGCTCGGATCAGTTTTCGATACTGTGCGTCGAGGTCTAGTGCCCAATCGGCCGCACGTGCGAGCCGGTCAGCGACCGAACCGTCAGTTTCGTTTTCGCATTCCGGACTTGGCCGGAGACGCAGAACCAAAGCGCCGCGCTCGGCGTCTTCCTCATTCTCGAAGCGTATCGAGCAATCAAGGGAGTGTTGCGACATAGTCCGGTGCTCACGTGGCTCAAGCACGGGTCACTATGCGCGTGCGGGCATCCACGATCTCCTGCCACATTTCCTCGACTCGATGCTCTTCAGGAGGTTCAGGGTATAGCCGGCCTTGCCAGTCCGTACGCAGGACCTTTGTATCGTCTTCATCAAGAGCATCAAGCCCCACGATCCACCGGAGTAAACGCCCCGCGATCTCTAGGGCCGATTTCCGATCCTCATTGCGCATACGCCAAGAGTTGTCTTCGGGCATCGCCGGTACGAGCAGAAGATAAAGCCAAGGGGCTCCGTGGAGATTCCACGGCACTTCAGCCAATGGCTGTAGGGCGGCCTTCATTACGGAAACCTCAGCATCGTCGCCGAGCTCCGCCCCGTCGAGCAGAGAGCGGGCGATTTCAGCAAATAGTTCCTGCCCAATTGGCCAGAACAGCAATAGGTCCTGGTAGCCGTCCGGATTGGGGTCGGGTAGATCATGCGTGCGCATGGTCTCCGGGTCTTCACGTAGAACCGGAACCGCGAGCAGTAGCGCGTCCCAATAATTGGAAAGCGACTGATAGTAGCGGTCAATCTCGTTCTCATCCGGTCTGAATTGCAAGAAAATCTTGAGGTCTTTCGCCTTGCCCCACTGTCGGCGACGTTCGGTTGTCATCAATAGGGTTTTGTTTACCTCATAGAGCGTCTGGAGGCTGATGAAGTGGGGAGCACCCGGCCTCAGATTCTTTCCCTTAGTCTGAACTCGGAAGGATTTCTGTTCCGGATGCGGTGAACGGAAAAACTCATGATCAGTAATCAGCTGCCGCGTGACGATAGCGAAGACGTCATCTTCATCCATGATGATGTTCGTGTCCGCGTCAGTCGGTTTCGCATACCGGTTCAAGCTTGAGAAGAGCCGCCGGTAGCGTTGCAACCACAAGTCGTCGTCCATATCCTGATCTTCGCGCACCACGACGATCACCGATAACTGTTCGTCTGCGAAACCCGGCGGTGCACCCGCCGGATCCTCCATCAACTCCTTAATGGCTTTCAGGCGATGTTGCCCATCGAGAGCAAAGTATCGAGGGTCGGTCTCGAAAGACAACTCTCCAAAAGTGTCTCGGAATCGGGACTGGTGGGGTGTCCAAGTCGGATTACCGCCGATAGCTGCCACGACCAAAGAAGAAAAAAAGCGATCGCTTCGGCGCGACAGGAAATTCACAATCTGTTGTTTGACTCGTGACTCGTCGAGTACTCGCTGAATGGCGTCGCTCAACGTCTTGTCCTCCCACAGATCGCTCGCGAGTTGTACCTCGCGTGCCACTTCGCGCATGGTCATGCGAACGATATAATAGTCCCAGTCGCCCATGCGCGACTTGATTGCCGGATAGAGTTGCATCGTCTCCTTGTCTCCCGTTGTCCGTAAACTCAGTCGGCCTTCGCCGCGTCCTCAATCTTTTCCAACTCCCGTTCGAATCGGCGGTGTTGCCTTCCTGTCAGTTTTTCTGCTTCCCTGTTCACTGCATCTGTCAGTGGTTTGCCGCCCTCCGGGTGTTCCGGTCTGAGTCGCGGTCGGCACTCCTTCTTGTACCCGCGGAGAATCCTTGATTTCAGCCGGTCAAGAAGCTCTTCCTTCGACGCAGGCCAACTGACAGTCCATTCTTCTGGTATCGGCTGGCCGTAAGCGACCACGAGGAGTGGCTTTGTTGCATGAAAACCGGTCGGGGCCGTGTTGGCTTCTTTCGCGTGTGATTTACGCTTTTTTGGTTAGCGGATAGGACTCAGGTTTCGCCAACGCCCGCATCCGGTTGAGCAAGGCACAGCCCAACCGCGCTTCGGTCTGTTGGTTGGTTAGGGTTCGGGTGCGCAAGGTGTCACCAAGTATCTGTTTGTAGCGGCCTATCTGCGTTTCGGCTACCGAGCGTCGATGATAGCCGCTCTCGTGTTTCCAACCTCGACGGCCCCGTTTGCGGATGGCTCGAATCGTCTCATCGCGGGGCAACGGCTCGGCGTTGGTGTTGCCATGTTGCTCGATTTTGGCGTCCTTGCGCGGCGGAATGATCGGATGAATAGGTGCCCCCTGCTCGGGCGCGGCCAACGCCTTGAACACCTTGCGTTTGTCATAGGCCCCATCGCCGCCCAACGCCTCCACGGGGGCCTCGATCTGTGCCAGCAACGGCTCCACCTGCCCCGCATCATCGTGGCTATTCGTCGTCAAGGTCTGCGCGACGATCTCGCCGGTGGCTTCATTAACCCCGAGGTGCAATTTGCGCCACGTGCGCCGCTTGCTCCAGCCGTGCTGACGCACCTTCCATTCGCCTTCGCCATACACTTTCAGCCCGGTCGAATCCACCACCAAGTGCATCGGTTGGTCTCCCCGCTGGGGCGGCCACGCCACGGCTAAACCCGCCTGACGGCGCGACAGGGTCGTGTGATCGGGCACCCGCAGATCCAAGCCCATCAGGGCCAACACCGAAGCGACAAACCCCTCGGTTTGGCGTAGGGGCAAGTGATACAAAAGACGCAGCGTCAACGCCGTTTGGATGGCGACCTCCGAAAAGGTATATTGCGCCCCCCGCTGAGGCGGCCCTTGATAATACCAAGCTTCGACGGCCTGGGGCGTGAACCACACCGTCAGACTACCGCGCTGTTGCAGCCCGGCCTCATAGTCGGCCCAATTACGTACCCGGTACACGACGTTGGAGCGACGGCGAGGCGAGCGACCAGGCTTGACGGAAGAGGGGCAAGACGATAGGTTGGCCATGACAGGTTCCTTGGACGAGAAAGCATGGGTTTTTTGGCGAAAGTCGTGCTCAATCTACTGAGGAGCCTGTTTTTATTCAACCGATCAACCGAAAAAAACACCAATTCATGCACCAAAGCCCGTCTGGATTATCGGACTTCAGTGCTTCGCCGCAAATGCAGATCTCTTCCGAGAGTCGCTCCTGAAGGACCGGAATCGTCGCATCCGTAATCTTAACTTGGTCATACTCCTCGAGTCTCTCATGAGCTCGGCTGAGAAGGGGGTCGAGCAGGTCTCTCGCAATAGAATGGCTGCGGAACAATTCCGAATGCTCTTTTTTCGCATCAACTAACTTATTATCGAGTTCTTTGATTTCGCTCCGCGTGTTTTCAATATCTTTTTTTAGCTTTTCCTCATCGCCTTTCTGAAGTGCTACCATGATCTTGCTCTCGGTTTCACTCACCTTCTCGCTATTCGCATTGAACTGCTGTTTCGCGTCTTTGAGTCTGCATTCCAGTTTGTTTGAGTATTCTTCAAGTTTTTCGAGCTGCGAAGCGATAGCTGTCAACTCATCACTGCCACTGACCTTTTTCGATTCCTTTGTTGCCGAGGCTTCCGACTTTCTGACATGGCCGATCGCGTTCTCAATGATACCTAGACCGAGAAGAGAGCGAATGGCGTTTGCCACGCGCTCACGCTTGATTGCTGGGCTGCCATGGGCTTCAATAAATCTTAGCGCCCTATCGCCATCCGTGAAAAAGACATCGCGCAACTCGAACGGCATTTCCTCGTTAATAATCGTTTCAGGCTCTTCAAAGGAATGCGCCCCTTTATCGTCCACCTCGAACAGTTTCACGGTCGAGCTGGGACGGGGCGACTGACTGTCCACAACCTCGAACGCGGATCGCTCAAGTATGTAATGCCGTTCAGTCTCACGTGTTTCACTACCCACCCGCCTATAGGTTGAGACCTTAAATTCGACTGTCGCAGTGATTGAAACGCGCGTATCATATCTTGTATCCCAGTCAATGGGATATAGGCGGAACCCGTTGCCATTGTTGGGCAATGCATCGTCTCCGTAGAGTGCCCATTGCAAGGCATGGAGAATCGTCGTTTTACCCGACTCGTTTGCCGCTCGGATGACCGTCAGATTTTTGTCAGGATCGCTAGCAAACTCAAGCTCCAAATCCCGGAGCAACCGAAAGTTTTGAAACTTCGCACGAATCAGCTTCATAAGTCCAATTCTTCCGAACTCTTATGGGAGTCGCGTTTTTTGACAAGGGACCGAGCGGCTTTATCGAATCTTTCATTTATATCCTTTTGGATATTCGTTTTCGAGACGCGATGGCCCTGTTCATACATAAGAATGTCGGTAATCACATCGCCGATATCTTCCCTGTAGCCGTTGTACCGTTCGTCTATTCCGGCACATTCTTCAGAGATAATCTCGATTATTTTTCTTTCGTTTAACGGCATCTCTCCTCCAGTCCCTTACAGATCGGCGTCAACAATTCCTCACAGCGAACACACCGTACAAGCCTCAGTATCGTCCTCATCGTCCAGTGCTTCAGCGAGTGCTTCAACCAACGGGACGTTGGTCTTCTTCTTGCCGGCGCGGTCCATAGCATCTTTGTGACGTGCGAGAATTTCCTCGCGGCGCTTGAGAAGTTGAACGAGCGTTTCGCCACCCGACCATGTGTATTGGCGACCGCGCATAGCTCGGTCGGAGAAGTCGGCGTCGCCGTCAACACCGGCGTCGCGCAGCACTTTCTGTTCGATGGCGATAGCGCGCTCGTAAAGTTCGGGATGGCGCTCGGCAAGGCCGACCCACTCGGCTTTGCGCTGGTAAAAGCAGAAGTAGCACCCAGAACGAGTCCGCCACTCATAGTATTCGGGAAGGCCAATGCCAGCATCTTCGAGGATGCGGAGGACATCGTCGTGCGTCACGCCGTCTTCGACAAACGGGAGGCGAGTCTTGATGTTGGGCTTGGTGGAGATGTAGCCTTTGCGGTTGGCCTCGTCGGCGCGAATGGCGACGTACGAGACGACCGGCTCATCGCCGACCCACTCCTCAATCGGCTTGATCTTCATGTTTCTGGTACACCACCGCATCTGCGGGGACGGCAGCGCACCTCGGAACACCTCAAACCAGTGGTCAAAGCCACGCGAGGCATTGAGCCTAGCTATCGGCTTGCCGAGTACGACCTCAAGCCGGGTCAAGTACTCGTAGGTCTCGGGCAGCTCAGCCCCGGTGTCGCAGAAAAAGTACTCCATGTCCGGAACCTCGCGGCGCATGTACACAGCGAGAGCGCTGGAGTCCTTGCCCCCTGAGATGCCACAAATGTGGCGCGTGTTGTCAGCCATGTTGTCTCCTCTTTTCAGTAGGTGCGTCCTGTTCGGGCGCGGGTAGGAGCCGTTCGCCGAGCAACGCAAGGAGTGTTTGCTGGGCACGGGCTGGGGAGCCGGTAAGGTCAGTAAGGCGCGCAAGCGTAGCGTCGAGAGCCCCCTCGCAGGCGTCTCGCTGATTTTGGTCAACCCCGACGAGGCGGACGTACTCAGTGCCGTCAGCGCGAGTGACGGTCAACCGCATAGCGTCGGCAACTCCAGCAGCGCGGCGGTCGGCGTGGAGAGCGACTAGCCGCTGGAAAGACGCGACTTGATAAGACAACTCTTGGCAGAAGCGATCGCGGTCGGCATCCGTCCACTCGGCTGGGGCTTTCTTGGCGACGACGGTCGCAATGGTCTGAATCCAATCAATATCGGAATCAATGCCATCGTTGGCGAGCGCGAGAACGAATGCGCGCACCGTAGGATCGAGTACCTCGCCATCAAGTGCAGCGGCTTGTTCCGCAATAGTGAAGCGGGAGGTTTCTCCACTGACAGAAAACAATTCTTCGAGCATCTCATCTACAAGGCGCTGGTAGGAGCCGGTCAATTCTTCTAGCGCACCAGCTACTGCGTCCGCATACTCGTTCGCCTTGCTGTAGGTCTTGGTCTCGGCCGGGACGGGATGGTAGCCGAGGGCCTCGGGGATCGCGGCAAAGAGCAATTCGTCGGGTTCCACAGCGGTGGAGAGGACCTCGCGGAAGGCGACAGCGGCGTCCGAAAGGTTGCGCGTGCGCCGCGTATAGTTGTCGAGCTGTCTTACCTGCGACACGAGTTCGCCGACGACAGCGAGGACATTGGAGACGCGGTGCTTGCGGAAGCGCGGGCGGACCTCAAGCCGGGAGGCGAGCGCGTCAATGACTTGGCGTCGCGCACCGGACGTGTTGGCAAAGTGCTTGATGTCGAAATGCTTGGGGTTGCGAACCATCCGCTCGGAGAGATCATCGGTGAGAAGCGGCCTAAACGTGCCGTGCTCGTAGATTGCGACTTCGTTGCTGGACGCTAGCAGCCCAACCGTGACGAAGACGGGAATCACCCCGGCCTTCATCCCAATCGGCGGCGACAGCAGGGCTGCGTAAATGTCTGCAAGATTGATTCGACGGGTGCGGGCGCGGTTGAACTCGGATTCGAGAAGGTCCCATGCCGGCCGCAGTTTCTTATCAGTCGGCGAGCGGAAGACCATGACCTCATTGCGCTGATCACGACCGTGCATCCCGGTCTCTTTGAGAAACGCACGGTGCATAGCGACTTCGGGGCCATGTCCTTCGAGGCCAAGGTCGATCTGATCACCGAATTCGATCATCGCTTCGAGCAACATGCGCCGAGCCTTGGCCCCCTGCGAGGTGACGACCGTGCGATTGAGCATCTCGTTGCCCACAGTCGGCGTCGCTGAGTAAGCTTGGTCGGCTGCCGCAGAGAGCGCGGCACTGCCCCGTCCGGCTGGAAGCTTAATTGGCCCTTCCGGACCAAGCAGGACCCAGCGGCAAACCTTGGCGTTGAACGTGGCTTCTATAGCATGGCCCAACGCGGCCTCAGCTTGGGCGAGTCGTTCGCCGATTTCGCGCCGCGCAACCCAGTCGTCTTTTACGCCATCGTGGTCGAGGACATCGGCAACGGCTGCAACCTCGCGGGCCGCATCGTCGAGGAGGGAAAGATCGTCCGGGATGGCCGTGACGACAGGTTTTGCATTTTCGCCAGTTTGGGCGAGCGCTGGCATGGCGTCCGGCGCGACCGTCAGCAGAACCTCCCCATCGTAGGGCGAGAACGGGTCTAGCGGAGCGACCGGCTCGGTGCCGTCAACGTAGCGGCGGGCAAACACGCGCAGGATGTCGTGTTCGGCACTGTGCCGGGCCGCGACTACGGGTTCGGGTTCATGGATTGCAGCGAGGATTTCCACTAGCGGTTGACGCTGCACTTTGGCGTGAGCGGCCTTGATAAGCCCGCGAATGTCAACGTCCGTGCCATGCCAAATTCGGAACTCGTCGGCAAAATCGCGATAGGTGACGATACCGGCGTCTTGCAGGCTTGTTAGGGCTTTTGCTGCGCCGTTGAGAGCGATGTCGAGTACTTGGGCGGAGGCGCGGGCGGCTCCGCCAGCGGATACGAGGTTGAGGATGGCGATCGACTTGGCCAGCTTCGTTTGGCTCTCCGTCAGGCCATGGGCGTCGCGCAGCCGGGTGGCGATCTCCGACCACCGCTGCGAGTAGCCAACCACGCCCGCTCCACCCGCGACGAAGTAGTTATAGACAGCATCTAAGCCGAGCGATGGCAACACGCCCCGATCCGGCAAGGAGGTAGCGGACAAGAACGAAGCGGCAGTGGCCGAGTCAGCGCCGGTCAGGAACGAGAAGAGAGTGCGCTCGTGCTGTCCGTAGCGGCTGCAAAGTTCCGGGAGCACTAGGGCGGCAAGTGGGTGCAGCGGATAGCACGCCTCAACCGTAGCGGCGGTGGCGAGGTCGGCTACTCCGAGGGCACGCATCTCTTTAGCATGGGTCTCGGCCCATCGTCTGATGCGGGGTTGCAGATCGTCGTCAATCTCGAAAACCGTTCCGATCAGGGCGCGGGTCTGAGCGGCAGACTCGATGTACGCGACATCTTCAAACCGGCCCTGGACTTTTGCCCATTCCCGCCGTCGCGGGCCATCAATACCGACGAGGTAATCCTCGAAGGACAGGTGTTGTAGCGTTAGCGCGAAGATCGGGAGACCGGCTCCCTGTCCGGCTTCGGCGAGTTGTTGCAGGAGATAGGGGTCGGCATCCGAGCCATCGCTGATCGCTTCGAGGTTTTTGCCGAATTCGTCGATGATGAGGAGCAACGGGGCGTCTTCGGCCAAGCAGCGGGCCACTTCGAGCAAGTCCGCCGGTGAGGGGCCGATTCGACGCGGATCATCGGATTCGGCGTCGGAGAGTGCAGTCTTGAGCGTTTTAGCCGCTCGGAATGTGCGCGTCGAGGGGATGGTTCCATAGGCCCGGATGACGGCGGACTGAAGCGCTCGCAGGAGAGTGTAGTGCAGCGGCTCGCGGCTCGCGGTGACTACGGCGCGGTGGAACCCCCGCTCATCGGTTCCACGAGCTTGATGTGCGCGAACGAGGAGGTCGGCTACGGCCGGCGAGGTCGCTTCAATGAGTTCGGTCGCAGCGGCTCGCGTGGCATCGCGCTCGCCGAATGCGGCGTCGAGAAGCAGAGCGAGCGATGATTTGCCCGAACCGTAAGGGCCGGTCAACGACCACGCTCCACCCGCAGCGCCGTTTGCAGCCGTGGCGGCGATGCGCTCCACCACATCGAGCGCTCGGGCGGTGACCACATACCCATCGAGTGGCTCGCGCCGGGCGATGTCGCGCTCTAGGCTGGCCGAGCGAGCAAATCGCCCGACAACGGCAATATAGTCTGCTAGTGCTACCATCAGCTTGGCCCCACGGTGGCGGCATTCTCCTCTAGGTCAAACAACTCAAGTTGCTTGCCTTCGCTGTCTTCGGTATCTGGGGTAATGTCGTAGTAGGACGAAAGCACCTCATTAGCCACAGCCGCTGGGTCGCTGGACCAAGATAGTTGAGGCGCGCCGGTCGGCGAGGCAAGTTCCAGCGCATTCGTGGTCGTCGCCGTCTGTTGAAGCGCGGCGAACAGATCCGCTTCCGCCAGCTTGAAAGCATGGCCCGGTGCCCCAGGCTCGTGCGCTAGGCGGCTGAGGGTGGCCGTGTTCCCTCCGGTGTCAGTGCGAGCGAGGTAATCGAGCACGGCATAGGTCACAATCTCCGGCGGCAGCGTTGGTTTCGCTCCGAGGACGAATCGGTAACTGCCGGTGGCTTGGGATCGTCTGATCAAGCCCAGTTCGCGCAGGGGGCAATCGAGGAGGTCGTCAATGCTGTTTCCCGAGCGTTTTGAGCGCTCGGCTGGTGCATAGGTCCGCAACAGAGCACTGACGTCCTTCTTTACGGATGAAGGATGAGGCTGCTTCGCCCACTCCCCTACCGATTCCAGCCCCACAGCGACGGCGTGGTCAAGCACTTCGTCAGTGAACTCGACCGGGTGGAACTCATTGAATATGATCCACCACACAGGTAGAAGTGACGGCGGTGCCAATAACTGCCAATGCAGCAACCAGAGCGTACCCGGATCCTCCATATATGGATCCCAGCCCGACTCACCAAACAGCGCGTGGCCAAACTCCGTCGGAGTCAACCCCGGTCCTTGCTGATCCTCGGCGATCAGCTTGGCGGCGAGGCCCCAAAACCGAATGGACCGGACCATGTTCTTACCGACCCCAATCAAGACCGGGGCATCTACACGGGTAAATATCTGAGAGTCGCGCTTCGTCACGGCGTACGCCTTGCGAAACCAGCCATAGCGGGGATGGAACGTCTCGTGCCGAGCGAAAGTCGGCTTGGCCGCCTCGACCAATCGCATTACACCTCTCCTCCGTTCATAGCCCGCACGTACTCGACCGCAGCGACAGTTTTCTGAGCTGCGATCTCGATTTCCTCCGCCGTGGTAAACCGACCCAAGCTAAACCGCACAGATTCAAAGGCTGCTTCCCGCGACAGCCCCATCGCCAGCAGTACCGCTGAGGGTTCAATCGCACCGGCACTACACGCGCTGCCGGTCGAGACTGCCACCGGGTCCATGCTGGCGACTACTGCCTCGGCATCGGCACCAGCGAAGCGGATATTTGCCGTGTTGGGGAGGCGGCAGTCAATGTCCCCATTCTCATCGACCCCGGTCAGGCGGCCCTTCAACTCAGCGACAAGGCGGTCGCGGAGGGGGCGTATCCGATCCGTCTCCTGCATCCGTTCCTCGACGGCAATCTCAGCGGCGGCTCCGAATCCAACGATACCGGCTACGTTCAACGACCCGGAACGCAGGCCTCTTTCGTGGCCGCCGCCGTGGATGATGGGGCGCAGCCGCCCGCTGGATTTCACGGTGACGAGGGCACCGACACCGCCGGGACCACAGATTTTGTGGCTGCTAAGTGACACCAAATCAGCACCTATGTCGGAGAGATCGAAGGGGAGTCGGCCCGCGTATTGGGTCGCGTCACAGTGGAACAAGGCACCGGCGGCATGAACGCGCTCGGCGATCTCCGCCACCGGATTCAGCACGCCGGTTTCGCTATTAGCGGCCATAACCGACACGAGCAGGACATCGTCGCCGAGCAGAGCCTCAAGCGCGTCGAGGTCAATGGCCCCACCGCAGGTCACGGGGATCGCATCTACCTCGGCGAGCAATTGATCACTCAACCACCGAGCCGTCTCCCGTACCGAGGCGTGTTCCACCGAGGACACAAGAATTCGTCCCCGATCCGCTGGCCGGCTAGCAACAATTCCGCTGAGGGCGAGGTTGTTGGCTTCGGTAGCCCCGGCCGTGAAAACGACATGCGATGGCCTACCCCCGACTAGTGACGCGACGTGCGCGCGAGCATCTTCAACCGCAGCAGCTTGCCGCCGACCGAACCGATGCGTAGAGGAGGCATTGCCGTACCACTCGGCGAGAGCAGGCCACATGGCCTTGCTCACGCGGGGATCGAGCGGGGAGGAGCCGTTGTAGTCGAGGTACACCTCGATCACGATGCCACCTACTTAGGTCAACGGATTGAACTGACACATACGGCCAAATTTTGTTCCCGGAGTATTCTAAAATCAAGCTATTTACCTTGTCTGAGTCAATCCGCAGACCGCGACTCAACCCCCAATCCAGCCCCCAATCCCCAAGCGCCAAGTGCGGCCCGGAGCGGGTTCAAAGAAGCGCCCTCCAAAGGCGTTGGGCACCACCGAGCCGTTGTACTGGGCACCAAACAAGTTATCGACCGCGACAAAGGCCCTCGCAGCGCGATAGTCAATCCCCAAGCGCAGATCGACCCGCAGGTACTCGCGGTTGAAAAACTCGTCGGGCGAGGCGTCGCTTCCGGACGGAGGGCCGTTGAAATCGTTGGCCCAGTAGCGGCCGACCCGCTCTAATTCGACCTCGCTAAACAGGCCCTGCGGACTGTCGTAGCTCAGCGCGGCGAAGAGCCGGTGGCGCGGCACGCCGGGAACCTCGTTGCCAGCAAGCTGAACAAGTTCACCGGCGGTCTCAACCTCGTAGTCCTCAAAAACATAATCGCCAAAAGTGTACGCGAGAGTAGTCCGTAGTCCGGGATGCGGCACTGCCGAGAGCGAGAGCTCCAACCCTCGATTGCGCGCTTGGCCGGCGTTGCGGAAGTAAATCTCCTCGCTGTCTTCACTCTCGATCTGAAAGGGAATCAGCGCATCGGCGATCTGTAGCTGGTACAGAGCCACCTCCAGATCCACGCGCGCCCGGCGCACGTGGCGGCGCAAGCCCGTCTCCAACCCAAGGACGCGCTCAGGGCCTAAATCCGGATTAAAGCCGCCCTCGCCGCTGGGCCGGTTGCCCAACTCAGAGGTGGTGGGCGTCTGGAAGGCCGTGGCCACATGGGCGTACCAGCGGGAGAAGGGGTCGAGGCGGTACACCACGCCCGCCATCGGACTGAACTGGCCCATGTCGCGCGCGTGGTCATCCACGGCAAATCGATAGCGGTCATAGCGGCCGCCCACAGTCGCAGTCAGCGCAGTACCCAAGTCTTGTTCCAAGGAGACAAAGGGGCCGAAGCTCTGCACTTGTTCCTCTTGATTTATTTGCTCCTCACCGTATTGCACGAGTTCGAATACGCGCTCGTCGTCCACGCGCACGTCCTCGGGCAAGCCCTCGTTGATGAACTCGCGGCGGTCGTCGCGCTGGAAGTCCAAGTCGAGGCCGGTCACAAGGCGCGTACTGGCCCAAGCAAATTGATGCTCAGTGCGCAGGCCGCCGGCGCGGCGGTCGAGCTCGACGATGCGGCCTGGGATGGGGTTTTTGAGCGCGCGGCCAACGCCGTACAGCACGAGACTCGACGCGCGGTGGTGCGGCGCATGCGGCGGGCGATATTCGAGGCGGATGCCGCCTTGGCCCTGGTGAACCTGCTTGGATGCCCCCTGCCCCACCACGAATCCGCGGACGCTACGCGGGCTGGTCCGCGCGGGTTCCGCAGCAAGCGAACTCGGATTGAACAAATAAGGGGCATCGTATAAATGCAGCAGGAGCGTCAACTCAGTATGGGTAGTGAGGGCGTGGCCGACGCGCGCGTTGAGGCCGCGGGCGCGGGCGTCGGCGTAGTCGCGGTAGCCCTCGCTGCGCAGGTCGTACAAGCTGGCGAACACGTGGGTTTTAGCGACGCGACCCGAAAAGCTCGTCTGCGCGCGGAGCAGACCATTGCTGCCAGCGATCAAGCGCGGCTCCACGCGCCAAGCAGCCTCTGCCGGAGCTTGGGTATGGGCCGCCAGCACGCCGCCGCCCGCATTGCCGTACAGCGAAGAACTGGGGCCGCGCAAGATCTCGATGCGGCCCGTTGACCCCAAGTCGAGGTTGTTGAGCTGGCTCTGGCCGTCGGGCATGGTCAGGGGGATGCCGTCGAGCAAGACCTTGATCCCGCGGACGCCAAAGGCCGCGCGCGCGCCTAAGCCGCGCACGCTAAGCCGGTCGCCTTGGGAGAGGTTGTTACGGTTGGCGATGAACAGCCCGGGCACCGGACGCAGCAACTCGGCCAGCGAGAGCCCGGGCCGCGCGCGCCCGACATCCGCGACCACGGTCGTGGCAAGCGGCAGATCAAATCCCTCGCGGGGCGCACGCGTCGCCGTGACTTCGGTCGGGGGCATTTGGTAGCGGGGCTCAGGATCGTCGGCGCGGGCAACTGCGGCGATCAGAATTAGCGCTAGGCACTGGATTAACTGGTTTTTTTTCATAGCATTTAAAGAACACCACGAAGAAATACAGACGCAAACCGAGAGTTGGGACCAAGCCATGAGCATGGGGATCGCACTGGTGCTGTTGCTGGGCGGGTGTTTTGCTTCAGAGGACGTGCCGAGCGGCGTGGTGGACGCGCTGCGCAGCGAGGTGGAGTTTGTCGAGGACGAGGGGCTGGAGGGCAGCGTGTCGATCGACAGCTTGACTTGGTGGCCGTTTTTGCCGCAGCCGGGATTCGGGGGAACAGCAGAAGTCGAGGGAGTCTTTGTGGCCGTGTTTCGCAATGTCGGCGCAGACACCGTGTGGGTGCGCTACGACTTGCGGTTTTTTGACCAAGAGGAATTTCTAATCGACGCGTACATACCGCTTGGGCAGCCGGTAGTCCTCAGTGCCGGAGAAGAGCAACGCGTGGAGGGAGATTTTCTAATTCGCACCGACGACCCGCGTGACTTTGGGCGGCTCGCCCTGATGAGGCTCGTAGCGCGCATCAGACGGCCCGAGGAGTAGAGGCGTGGTCGGTCGTCGGCAACCAACAAAGGGCCAGGGGAATTGGAAAAAACTTGCATGGCAAGCGGAGCGTTTGGCAGATTAGGTGCTGACGAGTAAACGCTACCTAGCAGAAAGAGATCGAATGGAAGAGCAAATCGGTGCAATCATTGAACAGGGGCCAGAGGACTGGCAGATCATACAGCAGGACGAGCGTGGGGAGGGACGGATTGAGTTGGGGGGCCGGTGGAGGTTTGAGACCCCCGGCCAAGTGGAGGTGCGCTTGGTATGGGAGGATACAGGGGTGGCTGTTGCGGCCGGTTTGGACTGGCAGGCGGTTCAAACAGCGGAAGATGGTGCTTGGAAAGCTGTTTTGGAACACATCCCTGCGGGAGGGCTTTACCGGCTAGAGACGCGATTGCGGACGGCGGAGAATCCGGCTGGGGAGTGGTCGCCGAGGGGAGATATGCGGCACTTTTGGGGAGTAGGCGATTTGTGGGTGATTGCCGGGCAGAGCAATTCGGCGGGCTACGGGCGCGGGCCTTACGAAGACCCCGTGGAGTTGGGCGTGCATCTGTTCAGAAATAGCGAGCACTGGGCACTGGCGACGCATCCGATGAATGAATCGACGGATACCCAACACGCGGTGAACCGAGAGACCGCCAATCCAGGACACTCGCCCTACCTGCAATTTGGGCGCACGCTCAAAAGGACGCTCTCGCGCCCGGTGGGTTTGGTACAGACATCATTGGGAGGCTCCCCGCTCACTCGGTGGAATCCCGGCGAGCCTGGGGCGGCGGACCTGTTCGACAATATGGTGCAGTGCGTGGAAAAGGTAGGAGGAAAGGTCCGGGGGATTGTGTGGTACCAAGGGGAAAGCGATACGGGGACTGACGCGGACGCGACCAGTTATGCGCAGCGGTTCCATCAAGCGGTCTCCGCCTGGCGAGAGGCCCTTGCAGACGCGGAGTTGCCGGTGCTCACCGTGCAGCTAAACCGCGTGTACCAACCCGCCGACCCGGATGTTGATCGGCGCTGGAGCCAAGTGCGCGAGGCGCAGCGGCAGGTGGCGCAACAGACGCCGGGCATAGGCGTGGTGCCGGCGCTCGACCTGCCGCTTTCGGATCTGATCCACATCAGTCCCGCCGGCAACATGCTCTTGGGGGAGCGGTTGGCGCAGGCGGCTTTGGGGCTGGTCTATGGCCAAGCGGTAGCTTGGCAGGCACCGGATCTGGCGGCGGCCCGGCAGCGGGGAGACCGCGTCGAATTGGAGTTTGCTGCCGTCGAGAGCCGGATGGACGCCATCGACTTAGAGGCCAACAGCTTCCGGGTTGAGGATGCGGCCGGCGAGGTGCCAGTCGCAGCGGTAGTCTATCCCCAGGACCACCGCGTCGAGCTGGTCTTGGAGCGTCCCTTGCAAGGAGCGGCCAAAGTCCACGGCGGCTACGGCAAGGCCCCGGCGACCGTGCCAGCGGATATGGAGCGATTCTTGCCCATGTTGGGCTTCTGGGGCGTGGAGATCGTCTGATGATTATGGTACGCACAAGCATCTTCTCGATTGCCCTGCTGTTCGGCAGCGCTGAGGCACAGGCGAATCTGGTAGGGGCCTGGGAGGGCTGCCGGAGCGAGTTCGGCACCTTCGTAGAGCATTTCTATATCGAGTTCAATGGCGATGGGAGCTTCCGCCGCGTCGCACTCCGGGATGATCCCGAGCGGCCGGTGGCAGAAGACCAAGGCCAGTACGAGGCCGACAGCGGCGTTGTGACCCTGCACTACACCGCAGCCGTCGGCGGGGTGCTAACAGAACAAAGTGAGACCGTGTCCTTCCAGCTAGAGGGCGACACCCTGCATTGGGGAGCCGAACCCGCAATCGCCTTGGCGCGAGCGCAGGACCTAGGCGACGAACTGTTGGGTCGATGGGGAATCGTCAACTTTGCCGATGGGACGCTGGCCGGGCACGTGGTCTTCCGGGCGGATGGAACCTACGAGCTAGAATTGGGCGGCGTCGGGCACAGCGGGGTGTGGTCGCGGGCGGGGTCGGGCGTGGTCCACTGGCCGACCACAGCCGACGTCGCCGGAGTCGTCGGGTTGCCGGCGGTGTGGACTAATGTGCGCGTCGAGGAAGACCAGCTCTTCTACGACATCGCCTGTAATTTCACCATCGAAGCCGTGCGGTTAGCGACGGTCGTGGCAGAGGTGTCTTGGGGGACGATCAAGCGTCGTCTCGCAGCCCCGCCAAAATCGCCGTGGCAAGCTCCATGGTAGCGATGGCCTCGTCCAAGTCCGCAGCCGGCGGGCCAATGGGACGATCGGCCTTGATGCAGTCAAAGAAGTGGGCGGCTTGGGCTAGGGTGCTGTCCGGGCCGGCCTTTTGCAACTGCTTGCGCTCCCCGTCGCACACCAACTCGCAGGTGGAAATCCCCTCTAAGTAGGCCGAAATGTCGCGGCCGTGGATCTCGTAGCGCTCTAAGCGGGCGTCAGTGGTGTAATTCGCGCAGATCTGGGCGACGCAACCATTCTCAAAGACGACCAAAGCGGCGTGGACATCCTTGTAGGCGGATGCGCGCCGGACGAAGCTGTGGACTTCGGCAACCGGGGATCCCCCCAAGTGACGCACCAGATCAATCGCGTGGATCGGGCTTTCGAGCAGCATGTTGTCCATGACGATTGCGGGAAAGCGACCGGCGGCGACAAAACGGCTCATGCTCTTGTGGAACTCGCCGACTAGCTGGTAGATCGGGCCGCGAGCCGCGATCTCCTTGTGCACTTGCCGCACCAGCGGATCGAAGCGGCGATTCCAGCCGACCATGCCACGAGCACCGCTGGCCTCGGCGGCCGCTTTGAGCGCACGAGTCTGGTCCAGGCTCATGCCCGGAGGCTTCTCCAGCAGGGTGTCGATGCCCCGCTCCAAGCACGGCAGGGCCGCCTCGGCGTTGAGATGAGCCGGGGTAGCAACGATCGCGGCGGCCAATTCCTCGGCGTCGAGCATAGCCTCTATGGTTGCGTAGCGGCGCTCAATGCCCCACTCGTCGCCCACCTGTTCGCGATTTGCCGCAACGGGATCGCAGATGGCGACCAATTCGACGTCTGCCAGCGAGTGCAGGGCGCGTACGTGGCCTCGACCGCGGCCCCCACAGCCAATTAATCCGACAGGTATATTCTCCATGAATAGTTCCCCTTTCTCGCCAAAGTAAAACGGGCTACGCCTCTTGACGTAACCCGTTGTTTTTAATGGCGCGCCCATAGGGATTCGAACCCCAAACCTCCTGATCCGTAGTCAGGTGCTCTATCCAATTGAGCTATGGGCGCATAGCAAAATGTGGTGCTATAAAATAGACGCAACCCCCACCCTCGTCAAGGCACAAGCCCCTTGGACAGCGCCTCCAAGTACTTGTAGCCCGACCCCGTATTGAAGAGCACCACGCGCTCGTCCGGGGCCACTAGTCCCTGCTCTTTGAGCTTGATTAGGGCCGCTAGCGTCGCCCCGCCTTCGGGCGCGGGGAAAATGCCCGCGTGCGCCGCCATGCTGTGCGAATGCGCAAGCAACTCCTCGTCGCTGACGGCGATAGCTTGGCCGCCGCTTTCCCGCAACACCTGCAACATCAGAAAGTCGCCGACCGCGCTGGGGACGCGCAGGCCCGAGGCCACCGTGTGGGCACCTTCCCACATCTGGGCAGATTCATCGCCGCGAGCAAAAGCCCGGACAATCGGCGCACAGCCTTCGGCCTGCACCGAAATCATCCGCGGCCTGTGCCGGCCAATCCAGCCGAGTTGCTCCAGTTCGGCGAATGCCTTCCACATCCCAATCAGTCCCGTGCCCCCACCAGTGGGATAAATCACCACGTCGGGCAGGGACCAATCCATCTGCTCGGCCAGCTCGTAGCCCAAGGTCTTCTTACCCTCGATGCGGTACGGCTCCTTCAGGGTCGATACCTCGAACCACCCCTCGGCTTCCTTGCGCTCGCCGACGATGCGGCCGCAATCGCTGATTAGCCCGTCAACCAATTCGACCTCGGCACCGCAAGACCGGCACTCGACGATAAAGGCCACCGGCGTATCGCGGGGCATAAAGACAATTGCCGGCAGGCCACAGGCGGCCGCGTAGGCCGCCAACGCACCACCGGCGTTGCCCGCCGTGGGAATGGCCAGCTTTTTCGCGCCCCGTGCGCGGGCGCAAGTGACGGCAGCCGAGAGGCCGCGGGCCTTAAAGGAACCAGTGGGGTTGGACGATTCGTCTTTGATGTAGAGCTGGTCAAAACCCGTCCAGCGACCCAAGCGCTCCGGGCGCTGCAACGGGGTGAAACCCTCGCCGAGGGAGACGATTTCCGCAGGTGTGCGGATGGGCATGACTTCCCGATAGCGCCACATCGTCGGCGGGCGGGTGCCGAGCGCGGCACGGGCCAGCGCGTGGCCAGCCCGGTCCAGGTCGTAGCGGGCGAGGAGGGGCGCACCAACCTCCGAGAGGTTGTGCAGCGCGTCGGCGTCGTAGCGCGCGCCCGTGCGGGCGCACTCTAAATGCGTCAGGAACACGGGGCGGCGTACAATCCTTTCGCAAGTATGTGGGCCTCGACCGCTTCGGGCACCATGTAGCGGATGGGCAGGCCAGCGGCCCGGCGCGTCCTAATCTCGGTCGAGGACAGTTCAATGAGCGGGGTATCTATGAAGTGCAGGTGCGACAGCAGCTTGGGGTCGCCGCCCGTCACCTCGCCCGGACGCGTACCCGCCACCACCGTACACCGGGCAAAAATGCCCTCGAGATCGTGCCAAGCGTCGAGCTGGGCAGTGTTGTCCGCGCCGATGATGAAGAACAGCGCGGCATGGGGATGAAGCTGGTGCAGCAGGCGCAGGGTTTCGACGGTATAGGACTTGCCCGGACGGTCTAGCTCCAAGCGCGAGGCCGCAAAGTCGGCGCAGCCAGCCACGGCCAGCTCGACCATGGCCCAGCGCTCCTCGGCCGGCGCGCACGCGCCCTGCTTGAGCGGCGGATCGGCCGCTGGAATGAAGAGAACTTCGTCGAGGGGAATTTTCTCTAAGGCGAAACGGGCCAAGAGCAGGTGGCCGTGGTGGATGGGGTCAAAGGTGCCGCCGATGACGCCGATGCGCCGCATCTTTAGCCCGGCGATTGGCTCAGCCCGGACAGGTGCTTTTGTACGTTCTCGACCAGCTTGGGGTCGCCGCTGTCTTGCAGCACTTCCTTCCAGTAGCGCACCGCTAGATCCACATCGCCTTGAGCGCGGGCGATTTCGCCCATGCGGAAGAGGGTAGTGTAATACCACTCGTTGACATCCGGGTACTCGCGCAGGACTTCCTCGTAGATCATTTTGGCCGCGTCGAGATGGCCCTGTTTGTGGTACAGGCGGCCACTTAAGTACTGCTTTTGGGCCAAGCGGCTCCGGCAATCGACGATGCGCTGGCGAGCCTGTTCAGCCAAGGGCGAGTCGGAATGGTCCTCGATGAAATTGCGGAAGGCCGTCAGAGCCTCAAAGGTCTCCTTCTGGTCGAGTTCCGGACGGCGCAATTGCTTGAAGTACGACTCGCCTATCTTGAACTGCGCCTCGACCGCCCACTCGCTAGACGGATAAATATCGACGATGCGCTGATACTCAAAGGCTGCGTTGACCCAATCGCGATTGCAAAAGTACGCTTCGGCAAGGAGGAATTGCGCCTCGGCGACCCGGCGCGAGCCGGGAAAATTGCTGACTAACCGCTTGAAGTGCTCGGAGGCCTCCAGGCAGCGGTTCTTCTCCATGGCCTTTTGGCCTTCTTCAAAGTAGTAATCCGCGCCTTGGAGTTTCTCAGACGGCGTGCTGGCGCAGGCGGCGACCCACAGGGCGAGCGGAAGAGCGAGGTATTTCATAGATAGCTAGCGATTAGAAAAGAACAAATAGATAAGCCCACCGAGCACGGTGGACACGATAACAGGTTCGACAAATTTGCTCCACGTTTGTTCCTCTAATTCGGTCTTGGCGAATTTGAACTGATCGTGCTGAAGCATTTCTAGCTGCTTTTTGGGGATTCGATCGCGCTGCGTGCGGGTGATTTCGTCCTGCCAGTGGACCACGTCGTCGCGCTCGTCGCTCAAGCGCAGGGCAAGCGTTACCCGACCCTGGCGGCTGGCCGCGCTGCCGCGCAATCCCGAATGCGCGGAGACGCCGAGGTCGAGCACTCGGTAGGACAGGCGCATACTCGTTGGTTGGGCCGCAGTCGAATCCAAGGTCACGCTAAAGCCGCGCGTCAGCAGCCGGTTGGCCAGCAGGTGCTCGACCATCCAATTGGCGTCGTGCTTGCTCTGCGCCGCGACCAACAAGGGGGCCATCGCAGCGTCATCTGGCATATCAATGCGCGCCAAACTCTCATCGACCGCACTCGCCACGGTCTCGACCAACAAGTCCATATTGGTGGGAAAAGGAACGGCGACCGACGCGGTGGCACAAATCATCAGCGCGGCCAAAAGGAGATAACAGGATCGGAGCAAGATCGTTCGCATCAACCGCCGAGGTGCTTTATCTGTTCGCGAGCAACGGGCGCGTATTCGCTGTCTGGATATTCGTCGAGCAGCTTGCGGAAGGCCGCAAGCGCTCGCTCGCGCTCGTTCAGGGCGAGGTGGCAGCGGGCGATTTTTAGCTGGGCGTCGTCGGCCTTACCCGTGTTGCTAAAGGCAAACACCTTGGTGAATTCGATGAGTGCCTGCTGGTATTTGCGCAGTCCGTAATAGCACTCGCCCTTCCAGTACTGGGCGTTGTAGGACCATTTGCTCATGGGTGCTTCCTGCAGCAAGCGGTCAAACTCCACCAAGGCACGGTCGTATTGTTCGTGTCGATAGTAGTAAAGCGCACCTTGGTACGTGTTGAACGCATTGCTGTTGTCGACGTCAGCCGTTGTATCGGCCCGTGTATCGCGGTTGCTAGTTTTAGCGGCGACGCGCGGCGGCATCGCGCGGCTGGGTAAAGAATCCAGCCGCGCACTTAGGATGCGGCTCTGGCTTTGGAGGACTCTTAGTGCCTGCCGCAACTGGGCGTTGGATGTTTCTAGCTGGCGCACGCGCTCGGCCATGGCCTGCTCGCGCTCGTACGCGGCCGCAACGGCGTGTTCGAGGGCTTGGAGAGCTTCGCCTTCCTCTGGCTGAGCCTCTTCCCACTGGACGAGGGGTTGTTCGACTTGCGGCGGCGCAGCGCAAGCCCCAAGGCCCAAGGTCAAAACCAACGCGCTTTTCATCGCACTTTTAATCGGAAACACAAGTGAACCATCTTCGACGAATATAGCACAATCCCCCTCCCAAACCAAATGCGCGCAAGGGGTGTCACGCGCTGGGCAGCGCCTTGATGCGCTCGACTAATTGAGTGGTGGAAATGCCCGGCCACAGCGGCAGGGCGCGAACTTGGCCGCCGCGCGCTTCGACGTGTTCACGGCCGACGATGGCGACCGGAGCGTAATCGCCACCCTTTACTAAGACATCGGGCGCAAGCGCGGCCACGAGACTCTCGACACTCTCCCCCGAGAAAATGCACACATGCGAAACGCATTCTAAGGCCGCGAGCACGGCGGCGCGGTCGCCTTGTGGGCACAGGGGCCGGCCCCGCCCCTTGAGGGCGCGGACTCCGTCGTCGTCGTTTAATCCCACTGCGAGGCAATCGCCCAAGGCGCGCGCCGCGCGCAGGCACTCGACGTGGCCACGGTGTAGCAAATCAAAGCATCCATTGGTGAAGACGAAGGTCTGCCGCGCTGTTCTCAATTGGCTGCGGACGGCAAGCAACTGGTCGCACGTAATGATTTTGGCGGGACCGGCCAAGGCCGGCTGTGCGTCGGGCGACTGCATGGGCAAAGACGAGGTCAAAAGATGGGGTGGATGACGGGAATTGAACCCGCGCCCTCCAGGGCCACAACCTGGCGCTCTAACCAACTGAGCTACACCCACCACTAGGTCTTGAGGGCTGCATGGCGTGCCCAGTAGGACTCGAACCTACGACCGTCTGCTTAGAAGGCAGATGCTCTATCCAACTGAGCTATGGGCACATCGCCGCGAGCAGCTAAAACGTTTTACTCGCCGACCGCATGGGCGGTACAAGCATTCAAAGATATTAGGGGCTATCCTGTGCAAAGTCAACGCGACTCACGGCTAGGCCGGACCGCCGCTTTCGTTGTTGACGGCCTGTACCAACGCCCGCATATAGGCGATCGAGTACGCGATGCCGGCGCGGCTGCCTCCGATTATATCGGGAATGTGATCGGGGATGATGGCTCCGTCGAACTCGACGGCGCGCAGGGCCTGCATCACGCGGTGCATGTCCTGATAGCCATCGTCCATCAGGGTTTCGGTCCACGGATCGGGCATGGGGTTGGAGACGTTGCGGAAGTGAATTTTGAAGAGCTTGTTGCGCGCACCAAAGTAGTGTATCGCCTCTTCGACCGACGCCCCCATGCCCTGCTTGCCCCCTTCCAACCAGCAGCCGACGCACAGACAGACGCCGATATTGGGACTATCGGCGATGTCCATGGCCCGCTTGTACCCGGCGAAGTTGCCGAATATGCAGCGCGGGATCCCGCCTAGGGCATAGACCGGCGGGTCGTCGGGATGGATGCCGATATAGACTCCGGCTTCCTCGGCGACCGGAGCCACCTTGCGGATCATGTACTCGTAGTTTTCCCACAGCTCGTCTTCCGCGTAGGCGCGGCCGTGGGTCAAGTCGCCTTCAAACGTCTCGCCGATCCAGCGACCTTTGGCGTTTTTGATGTCGAGGGTCCGCGCGCTCATGCCGCCGCGGCGAATGGTGCGACCGGTGCTCCAGATGCCGTTGCCCATGTGGGCGTACGTGTGATAGCGGATACCAGCGGCACCGAGGTCGCGGATGAATTGGATTAGCTCTTCAACTTTCTCGTCGCGGCCGGGCAGGTTGAGGGTGATCTCGGGGACGTTGTGGACCGCGTGATTGGCGATGCGATAGATCTCCAGCCCATAGGCGGCAAAGCGCGCCGCAAACTGCTTGTAGTGTTCGACGCTATGCAATGCCGGATCATCAACCCCGAGCATGACCCATTCGACGCCGAGCTGTTGGAAGAATTGCAAATCCTCGTCGCTGGCTTTGTGCGAGGTCTGGACGGCGACTTGGATTCCCGGCTCGCTGGCGTACAAGCCGGAAACAGCGCGCAGTGCATAGGGTCTATTGGCGGCGGTCATGGTGTGCCTTCCTTTATCAGTTCTGAGACCGGCTGCGACCTTTCCCAGCGCAGCTCGATCTCTTGGTCAATGCCGCAGAGCCAGTGCCAAGTGCGGATGCGCCGCACCCGGTCGCGGTAGGATTCAACTTCGGTGGCGTAGGGCACACGCGAGCGATCGCGGTAAGCGGGAATCTCCACCGCATCACAGAGCCAGTCTCGCTGTGGCGCGGCCGTGCGGTGATAGGAAAACTTGATCATGCTGCGGGCGCGGTCGTTGGTTTTGGGGCCGGCCTTGTGCCAGATGCCATAGCGGGTCAGCACCACGGTGCCGGCCGGCACTGTCAGCGAGACTTGGCCGCGGATATCGCCGTAGTGAGCGATGGCCTCGCGATCGACGGCGCGGCAATGCGAGCCAGGCAGAACCATGGTCGGCCCGTCGGCGAGCGCGACGCTGTGCGGGTAGTAGTAGCACTGGAGCTCGACGACATCATAGCCGCTGCCCGAAAGCCCGTCCGAATGCCAGGTCTGGCCGAGGTGCGGCTCCTTGAAAAAGTGGTGGTGGCCGCCTCGGGGCACCAAGAAGTCCTCGCCCAAAAGCGAGCGTACGACCCCGGCGACTTGGGGATGCAGGAGCACCTGCTGGGTGAAGTCGTCCGCGGCGATAAAGGCGTCGCAGTTGCCGGGATCGAGATCGTCGCAGCGGCGGTTGAAGCTCTCGTCGATGACGCTTTCGAGGACGACCAAGCCGGAGGCGACAAAGTCCATGACACCGTCGTCGTCTAGCGTCGGTTTAATTAGAGACATCTGTTCCTCCTAAACGAATTTTTCGAGCACAAACTCATAGCCGAGGTAGTCGTTGTCCTGGCCCTCGTACGCGTAGAGTTTGGCGATGGGAAACTGCACCACGCGCCAGCCATCGGCCACGGCCGCGAGCACCGACTCATAGGGAGGTTCGGCGCTGGGCAGGGTCGGCCCTTGCGGCTGGGTGGGGTCGTACAAAGCCCAGCTAGCGAGCGGCGAGCGCATATTGGTCGATTTGGCGTAGAGGTAGAGAATCTGCTGGCGAGGTTCGGCGAGCAAGTCACCGAGGCGGTCGAGATCCGCGGCGGTAATCGCCTCGGTGCGGAGCTTGTCTCGGCAGTGTGCCAACCAGTCTTTTACAGCTTCGTGCATATAGGCTCCCGATGGTGTCGGCGACATAAGAAAGCGTCCCCATTTAGCGTGGTCAACAAGCGGCGGGGTGCCTAGTAATCAACCACCACTTTTATGGTTTGAGGCTGGAGCGCTGCGTCGAAACCGGTGACCAAGTCGGGAAAGGTGACGCACTGTGAGATGAGGGGGACGAGGTCTAATTGCCGCCGCGCCAAGAGGTCGAGGGCTTGGGGAAATACGTGGGCGAAGCGGAAGGAGCCACGGACGGTCAATTCCTTTTGCATGACCAAGTTGACCGGTAGTTCAATCGGGCCGCCCTGGACGCCCAACTGCACGATGGTGCCACCGGCTTTGCAGTGCGCATACGCAGCTTGCAAGGCGGCTGGGGCACCGGAGGCTTCCATGACGACGTCGAATCCCGCGCCTGCTGCTCTGGCGATTGCGGCTGGATCGTCGGCGCGCACGGGCTGATCGGCCCACAGCGACGCCGCCAAGTCGAGTGCACTTTGGCGAATATCGCTGACGGCGAGATGGGCCGCTCCGTAGTGCCGGGCAACTAGGCCGATGAGCTGGCCGATGGGACCAGCACCGGTCACCAGTACGCACTTGCCAGCCATGCCCCCCGCTTGGCCGACGCCGTGGACGGCGATGGATAGCGGTTCGAGTAGGGCCGCTTGGCGATAGTTCATTGCGGCGGGCAGCGGATGGCAGTTGTGCGCATGGACTTGCACGTATTCGCGGAACGAGCCGTCTTGGGGCGGGCTACAGGCAGCAGAGCCGAAGTAGCGCATCTGCGGGCAGAGGTTGTAGCGGCCCTGACGGCAGTGAGCGCATCTGCGGCAGGGGTGGGACGGGTCAATGGCCACTCGGCTGCCCATCGGCAGCACGTCTGCGAAAGCCCCCGCATCGACGACTTCCCCGGCCGACTCGTGCCCGAGGACAAAGGGGCGCTCCGGGACGAAATCGCCGTTTCTGCCGTGTACATAGTAATGCAGGTCCGAGCCACAGATGCCAGTAGCGCGAATCTGCACTAGGACCTCGTCCTCAGCGATCTGCGGCCGGTCGATTTCCGCGGCTCGCAGGTCGCGAGCGCCGTGTAGGTAAAAGGCTCGCATGAAGCGGATAGTAGCGGCCAAAATAACGCGCGTCAAGGGAAAGGGCTGGCCGCAGCGAAATTTGCCTATCGCAGGCGTTGTGCGTACTGTGCAGGCACCATGTCAGTAGTTCATTCCGTTGGAAAGGAAAACCTGCCGTGAAGCTCGGCCTCAAGTTCAGCCTCGACGCGCTCAGCAAAGAAAACCTGCAATTCGCCCAACAGATGGGCGTCACGCACATCGTCGTCCACAGCCCCCGCCTCGGCAACGAGGGCGTCCTCGATTACTTCGAATTGTTGCGGATGAAAAAATTCATCGACTCGTTCGGCTTGGAGCTATGCGCCATCGAGAACTTGCCCGGCGACCACATGCACCCCATCACCCACGCGACGCCAGAGCGCGACGCCCAGTTGGCGAAAGTCTGCACGTCCATTGAAAACATGGGAAAAATCGGCATCCCGGTCCTCGGCTACTACTTCAGCTTGGCCGGCGTCTCCGGCCACTGGCGCGCGTACGACAGCGGCGGCGGACGCGGTGGGGCTGGACTTAAAAGCTTTGATTACAGCTTAGTCAAGGACGCGCCGCCGATTGTTGATGAGTCGGTCTCGGTCGCCGAGATGTGGGAGCGATTGGCCTATTTTCTCGAGCGAGTAGTGCCCGTCGCCGAAAACGCCGGGGTCAAACTCGCCGCCCACCAAGACGACCCCCCGGCCGAAACCCTTTTCGGCACGGGCCGGCTCTTGACCAACCACGACGCCATGCAGCGGTTGATTGACCTCGTGCCCAGTCCTAGCAATGGGCTGGAGTTTTGTCAGGGAACGGTGGCAGAGATGGGGCCGGACGAGACGATCTCAGCCGTGCGCCGCTTCGCCGCACAGGGCAAGATATTCTACGTGCATTTCCGCAATGTGCGCGGCGGTTTCCCCAAATTCGACGAGGTCTTTATCGACGAGGGCGACGTCAACATGATCGCCGCGCTCAAAGCCTATCGCGACGCTGGCTACAACGGGGTCATCACGCCCGACCACACACCCCGCGTAATCGGCGACGAACCGTACGGACACCGGGGCAGAGCGTTCGCCCTAGGGTACATTCGCGCCGGAATGCAGGCACTGGAATTACTGGATTAGCGGGAAGGAGTAAAGGAATCGTGGTGCCGAGGGCCGGACTCGAACCGGCACGTCCTAAGCGGACAGTGGATTTTAAGTCCACCGCGTCTACCAATTCCGCCACCCCGGCGCACAGATAAAAAAATGGAGGCGACGCCCGGAATCGAACCGGGGATAAGGGCTTTGCAGGCCCCTGCCTTACCACTTGGCCACGTCGCCTCAAACAAATGTTTGAAAGTACGGGGCGGGCAGACCCCTGTCAACTCTGCCTGCCGCCCGCTTGCGCCATGTGTTTTGAGCCAAGAATAGGGTACACCTCGGCCACGGCGCGGCCTTTGCCGATCGCACAAGCGCCTTTGACAGGGTGCGAAAAACCGCTAAAAGAAAAAAGAGCTTTCACCATGCGACAATACCTCGACCTAGTAAGCCATTGCCTCGACCACGGCGCGGCCAAAGCCGACCGCACGGGCGTCGGCACCCTCGCCATCTTTGGCTATCAGATACGCTTTGATCTCGCGGATGGATTCCCCTGCCTGACCACCAAGAAGCTGCATTTGCGCTCCATCATCCACGAACTCTTGTGGTTCCTCAAGGGCGACACCAACACGGCCTATTTGCAAAAGGAAAACGTCAGCATCTGGGACGAATGGGCCGACGAAAACGGCGACCTCGGCCCCATCTACGGCAAGCAGTGGCGCGAGTGGTCGAGCCCAGACGGCCCCATCGACCAAATTCAACGCGCCATTGATCTGATTAAGACCAATCCCGATTCGCGCCGCATCCTCGTCAGCGCGTGGAACGTCAGCGAGTTGGAGCAAATGGCCCTCATGCCCTGCCACTGCCTGTTCCAGTTTTTCGTCGCCCGCGGTCGGCTTTCCTGTCAGCTCTATCAACGCTCTTGCGACGTGGGGCTGGGCGTGCCATTCAATATCGCCAGCTACAGCCTGCTGACCATGATGATGGCCCAAGTCTGCGACTTGCAGCCCGGGGAATTCGTCTGGACTGGCGGCGACGTCCACATCTATCAGAACCACGTCGCCGCGCTGCGGCAACAACTCGCTCGCACCCCCCGGCCACAGCCGGTGATGACCATTAAAAATCGCGGCCAGTCGATTTCCGACTTCCGCTACGACGACTTCAAACTGCTCAACTACCATCCCCATCCCTCCATCCCCATGGAAATCGCCATCTGACGGGTCTGTTGCATCGACCCCTATCGTGCCCGTTGGGCACGGTGAAGCGGCCGGCGGATACTACTTTGCTCAGTCTCGGTTCAGGATCTTCACTTGCGAATGTACAGAATCTATGGTCCAAGCCCCAATCTGCCCGTCCCCGTCCAAGTCGGCCCGCACCACCAACCAGAACCCCTCGGTGACGGGCCATAACTCCCAATCGTAACCCCCTACCCGCCACCAAGCGCGCCGCACCTTCTCGTCATTCGGGTCAAAGTAGCGGCCGTGCTCGGCAAAATAGGCCTTTTCGACCAAGTAGAGTTGCTCTAATCGCGCCTCCAATTGGATCAAGCGTCGCTCATCAGGGGTCAAGCGAGAAAAATGCACAAGCCCTAACCCTATGAGCACCAAGACCAAAAACGTCAACTCGATCAGTCTCAGCGGCATGGGATAACTACCTCCTCGACGATTTGGCCCGCGTCTAAGTCAATCGGCTCGCCATAGCGTCCATAAGGTTCAGCATAGCGAAAGGGGCTGAGCGAGCCGCTGCCGCGTTCGCCGTCGCCGTCGCGATCTACAAATGTCCATAGCGAGTAGGTACCAGCCAGCAGGCCCTCCAGAGCAAACTGCCCATCTTCATCGGCCCACTCGGCGTACGTCCGCCCGTCCTCGTTGATGGCCGCGACCCGGACGGGACCCATTTCCCCGGCCTGCACCTGCCCCCGAATCGCCGCGGTCTCTACGCCGACCGCAAACGAGAGCGCGAGCAAGCTGTCGGCGAGGCCATTGCCGGCCCGGTCCACGAGCCGAGCGGCCGGCCCCACGAGCCGATACGCACCCGGTGCCAGCGGTTCGGTGGGCGTGAAACGGGCGCAGTTGGGCACCGGCCACAGCCAATCCCCGGCTAGTGATTGCGTCGAATCGCTCTCCGCCCAGAACCCTTCCAACGCGGCCGGCTGCATGGCCTCAGAAAAAAGCAAGTCCAAAGCATCTCTTGGGACCAGTCGATTCCTAGCCAGCGCGACGAAAGAGGGCGGCTTGCGGTCGGGTTGCGTACTGCCTCGAACAGGCGCGTCCCACTGCACGGGCACACCGGCGAATGCGAGCTGTACGGCATAGCGCCGACCCGGCTCTTGTGCTGCCGTCTCGACGTAAATTTTCTCCTCTGCGTCAGGGGCCGCGTACAGAGACTCCACCGCCAGCCCAGCAACTTCCAACTCTAAATCTTGTGGATCTACAGCCTCGGCAAACAGCAACATCAGCCGCTCAGTGTGTATGGCCTGGACCCGCTTGAGTACGGGCGCGGACATCTTCTGTCGGCGCACGAGGGCCAAATCGCCAGCCTGCACCTCTTCCTCCCCCACTTCCACAGGAGACGCTGGCAAGGCCAGCCACTCGTCGGCGTCTGGCAGGGCGTTGCGATTTTTGTCCCTAAAGGCCAGCACCCGATAGTGGCCTGGAGCGAGGCGGGCAAACTCGTAGCCCCCATTGGCACCGCTCTGAGTCTGATAGGATGGTTCGTCCAATCCCACCTCCCCGCCAAAGGTTCCCAAGTCATAGGCCCAAACATGGGCACCGGCCACGGGTTGATGCTCTTGGTACACCCGGCCCCGCACCAAGCCTTGATCGAGCTGCGAGCCGGTGGCAAAAGCCAAGGTAAAGGAGTTCGCCAAGGCATTGCCCCGCAAATCTCGCGCTCCGGTACCCACCGTCAGCACATAGGTCCGCTCCTCGGCCAAGGGCATGGCAATGCGCAGTCGCGGGCCGCGCCACGACAGTTGCAGCGGCCCGGCCGGCGAGGTAAAAATAGCGGCTTCGGTCTGCTCGCGATTCATGGGTTCGCTGAAGGCGATTTCTACTTCGGTATCCCGCGCCACTTCCAAGGCGTCGCGCTCCGGGTAGTGAAAAAGAATGCGGGGCGGCTCTTTGTCCACCGGCCCTCCGGTGGGCGGCCCGACTTTGGCGCAACCCAACAACAGCGCGACCAAGACGCTAATCGGCACCGTGCGGATGGGCCTCGGCGTAGATGGCTTGCAGGTGCTCCAAGCTCACTTCGGTATAACTCTGAGTCGCGGCCAACGTCGCGTGCCCGAGGAGCTCCTTGACGGCCACTAAATCGGCACCAGCGTCGAGGAGATGAGCGGCAAAGGAGTGGCGCAGGCGATGCGGGCTGAGCGAATCGTCTTCTGAGACTGCGCGCAGATGGCGCTCAACGATGCGCTGCACGGTGCGGCGGCTCAAGCGCTTGCCGCGCCCGTTGAGGAAGATGGCACCCGCTTCTACTTGCGACATATCGCATTCGAGCAGAACCTCGGCGCGGCGTTGCAGGTACGCTTTGAGTGCCTCTTGCGCCTTCTCACCAATGGGGGCGATGCGCTCCTTGCGGCCCTTGCCCATCACCTTGATGGTGCCTTCGGCCAAATCCAGCGACGAGAGGTTAAGTGCCACCAACTCGCCGAGGCGAATGCCCCCTCCGTAGAATACCTCTAGAATGGCCCGATCCCGCATGCCGCTGAACCGCTCAGTCGTAGGCACCTCCATGGCCTCGGCGACTTGCTCTACGGGCAAGTGCCGCGGCAATGCGCGCTCGACCAAGGGCGATGCCACCGCACCAGCCGGGTTGGCGACGAGCGCGCCCTCGCGGCAGAGATAGCGGAAGAGCGAACGCAGGGCCGCCAATTTGCGAGCGACGGTACTGGCCTTGAGACCCTTTTCTTCTAGATCGGAGACAAAGGACTGCACCTGCTCGCGCTGCACCACTCGGAGCGGCAGTTGCAAATTATCGACTCGGGGGTAGAGAAAGCGGGCGAATTGCTGCAAGTCGCAGCGATATGAACTGAGGGTGTACTCGGCGCAGTTGCGCTCTTTGTGCAGGTATTCCAAGAAGCGGGCAATGCCCTCTTCAAGGCTAGATCCGGCGTGCAGAGCGCTCTGCGGTGCATCGGCCATGGCGTAGCGAGCCAAGGAGGAAAGAGTGAATACTTAGGCAGCTTGGACGCTTTTGTCTTTTTCGCCCTCTTCACTTTCGTACTCAGTGCCGCATACTCGGCAGTACATGGAAGAAGGGCCCGAGCGGCTACTTTTTTCGTAGAGCAAGGCAGCGTCGCAATGCGTGCACTTGCGGTCTATGGGGCGGTCCCAGCTGGCGTACTTGCACTCGGGATAGGTGCTGCAACCAAAGAAGACCTTGCCTTTGCGCGACCGCTTCTCCACGATCTGGCCCTCGCAGCCGTCCTCTGGACATTGGATCCCGAGGACATAGGGCTTGACGTTTTTGCAATCTGGATAGCCGCTACAAGCCAAAAAGCGGCCATAGCGGCCTGTCTTGACGACCATGGGCGCGCTGCACTGATCGCAAACCTCGTCGGTCTCCACCTCGCTTTGCTCTTCGAGGGGCTTGGTGTTTTTGCACTTGGGATAACCAGAGCAAGCGAGGAAGCGGCCGTTGCGGCCCCACTTGACGACCATGTCGGCCCCGCACTCCTCGCAGTTTTCCTCCGACACTTCTTGCAGCGCGCGCTTTAGTTCTTTGCGGCGGCTGTTGGCCGTGTCCAAATCGCCCTTCCACGAGTCGTAAAACTGCTGCACGATCTCCACCCAATTGGTACCTCCATCTTCGACCTGATCGAGCTTGTCCTCCATGTGGGCCGTGAAAGTCACGTTAAAGAGGTGTGGAAAGGTATCGACGAGAAGTTTGTTGACGGTCTGGCCGCGCTCGGTGGCCACGAAGTAGCGGTTATCGACCTTTTCGACGTACTTGCGGTCGAGGATGGTAGTGATGATCTGCGCGTAGGTCGAGGGACGGCCAATGCCCTCGGATTCTAGTTCTTTAACAAGAGAGGCCTCGGTAAAGCGCGGCGGCGGCTTGGTAAAGTGCTGCTCGGGAGCGAGTTGCTCTAACTTCAGCACCTCGCCCGCGGCAATGTCAGCGGGCATAGCCCGCGACGCGTCCCCTTCTTCCCTCTGGTCCGTGCCATTAGACACGGTCTGCGCCTTGTCCTCTTCTTCCTTGCTCTCGCTGTAGAGCAGGGTAAAGCCCGGAAACTTGACGACGCTACCCGTGGCTCGAAGTAAATAGGGGCCGGCATCGACATTGGCCGTGGTGATGCTGAGCACCTGCGGCTTCATCTGCGAGGTCACGAATCGCTTCCAGATCAGGGAGTACACCCGCGCCTGATCCGGCTTGAGCAAGTGCTTGATCTCGTCTGGATGCAAAGCCACAGAGGTGGGGCGTATGGCCTCGTGAGCGTCTTGGGCGCTGCTCTTGGTCCGGTAGTGGTTGGGAGCCTCGGGTACGTACTCGCGGCCGTAGAGGGCGTCGATCTGCTCACGCACCTCGGCGATGGCATCGGCTGCAACGCGCACCGAATCCGTGCGCATATAAGTAATCAGACCACGGGTTTCGCCCTCGCCCTCAATGCCTTCGTATAGCTGCTGAGCTACCGCCATAGTGCGCTTAACCGAAAAGCGCATCCGCCGAGCGCATTCTTGCTGCAAGGTGCTGGTCGTGAAGGGCGGGGCCGGGCGGCGCACTTGGTCGCGCTGCTTG
Organism: Candidatus Latescibacterota bacterium; assembly: GCA_965261395.1. Taxonomy (GTDB): domain Bacteria; phylum Latescibacterota; class UBA2968; order UBA8231; family UBA8231. The sequence continues at coordinate 5,761,495 of OZ253462.1, read as the reverse complement.
ACCTCTTTGACCGCTATGTCCTGCTCGGCTAGCTCAGCGGCGATGCGATCGGCCTGCTCCTGATTGACGATGTCGAGCTTCTCGCCGTCTTTGGCCAACAGGCGCGCCCAGAACGAACCTCGGCTCTCTCGGCCCAAAAGGGCCTCGATTGACCAGTACTCCTGAGGATCAAATGCCTTGATCTCGCGGTCGCGGTCGCAGATTAACCGCACGGCTACGGACTGCACTCGGCCGGCTGAGAGCCCGGAGTGTATGACCTTCCACAAGAGCGGGCTGATCTCATAGCCGACTAAGCGGTCAAGCACGCGTCGCGCCTGTTGGGCATCGACCTTGTGAAGGTCCAGTACGCCCGAGTGTTCCAGCGAATCGCGCACTGCCTTAGGCGTGATCTCGTTGAAGAGAATTCGCTTGACGTTGTCGTCCTTGCGAGTGATGGCTTGGGCCACGTGCCAAGCAATCGCCTCGCCCTCGCGGTCGGGGTCGGTGGCCAAGTAGGTAGTATCGGCGGCTTGGGCTGCTTTGCGGAGGCCGCTGAGGATCTTGCCCTTGCCCCGAATCGTTACGTAGCGCGGCTTGAAGCCGTCTTCAATGTCGATGCCCAGTTCTTTCGGCGGCAGATCCCGCACGTGCCCCATACAGGGTTTAACCACAAAATCTTTGCCCAAGATTTTGTTGATTGTCTTGGCCTTAGCCGGTGACTCGACAACCACCAATGACTTGCTCATCTGCCCCCTCGGTTGATAGTGCTTAAGTCGTAAGTTGTGTAATTTCCTGAATATATAGACGCCCTCAGACAATAGCAAGACGCGCTCTTGACAAACCAGAGCCGCAGCCTTTTTGTAACGCAGCCGGTATTGCGCGCCGCATTCTCTGGGGTTTGGACCTTGATCCACCGCAAGAAATCAAGCGAAATAGAGCACATTGCCACTAGCTGCGAGATCGTCTTCGCCGTTCAGCAGAAGCTCGAAGCGCTCATCGTGCCTAGCATCAGCACCCTCGAGCTGGACCAAGTCGCCGAAGCCGAAATCCGCGCATTAGGGGCTGTGCCCGCCTTCAAGGGATACCACGGCTTCCCCTATTCGATTTGTACTTCAGTAAATGCCGCAATCGTGCATGGATTCCCCGACGAAACCCCGCTGCAAGAGGGCGACATCGTCAGCATTGACGTAGGTGCCTATCTCGACGGCTACTATGGCGACGGAGCCTTTACCGTCGCGGTCGGGGCGATCAGCGCGCAGGCGCAGCACCTCATCAATGGCACCCTCGCCTGCCTCGCACAGGGCATTGACCGAGCGCGGTCCGGTGGACGACTCTCCGACATCTCGCACGCCATCCAGTGCCACGCCGAAAGCCAAGGGCTGGCCGTAGTGCGCGAGTACGGGGGCCACGGCATTGGCCGCGAGCTGCACGAGTCGCCCTATATCGGCAATTATGGCCCGCCCGGCAAAGGTCCTCTGCTCAAACCCGGGCACGTATTTTGCATCGAGCCAATCCTCTGCCTAGGCGACCCTCAAATCGACCATCTCGACGATTGGACCACCCTTACCTCCGACCGCTCGCTCGCCGCCCACGCCGAGCACACCGTCGCCATTACTGAGGACGGCCCGCGGATTCTGACCCTGCCCGCCGTACCGGCATGAAAGTCACCTTCCTCGGCACCGGTACCTCTATCGGGGTGCCGCGCATCGGCTGCTACTGCCCGGTTTGCTCCTCGGACGACCCGAAAAACAAGCGCTTGCGCTGCGCCTTACACCTAGCACATCAAGGCCGGTCAATCCTCGTAGATACCGGCCCAGATCTCAGAACCCAAGCCTTGCGCTATCAGATCGACCAAGTCGATTGCGTGCTATTGACCCACGGCCACGCCGATCATCTGCACGGCCTCGACGACGTGCGTTCCTATTGCTTTGACCGCGACCAGCCGCTGCCCTGCTATGCGGACCCGCACACCATTGCACGTATCGAACGAGTCTTCGACTACGCCTTTGACAAAGACGCCCCCAGCGCGACGCCGCAGATTGCCCTGCGTCCGATTGCCGGACCGTTCACAGCCTGTGGGATCGCCATCGAGCCGCTCACCATCTATCACGGTCGCGCTCCGGTCCTCGCCTTCCGCATCGGCAACTTCGCCTACGCCACGGACACGAATTACATCCCCGAGGCGGCCATGGCGCGGCTGCGCGGCCTAGAGGTCTTGGTCCTCGACGCACTGCGCCACAAAGAACATCCCACTCATTTCAACGTCGAGCAGGCATTGGCCATCGCCGACGAGCTCCAGCCCGCTCGCACCTACTTCACGCATATAGCCCACGACCTCGACCACTATCAGACCAATGCCGAACTCCCCCCAAGCGTACAACTCGCCTACGACGGATTGGTGCTGGAGTTGGAATAAAAAAACGAGGACGCCGCCGGTCTCCCGACGACGTCCTCGCCTCAATCAAAAAGCACTGTTCGGCTTTAGTTCAACACTTAGACCACCCGCAGTGCTTGCACATCAGACAGCTACTTTCATACGATACCGTCGACCCGCACTCTGGACAGGTAGTCAGCGTCTTCGGCTCGCTGCTCTCGACAAAACTGGACGGTACGTCCTCGGGGGCGACAGCATCAAGCTGCTTGCCTGCCTTCCGCTGCAAATAGCGCTCCATCGCCTTGCCAATGGCATCGGGCGTAGACAGGATCAACTCGCCGTTCTCCCAGACCGGGTTTGGACCTGAAATGCCCTTCAACTCGCTGATAACTTCCTGAGGATCAACCCCCGAACTCAGCACCAGCGAAATTAGCCGACTGATGGCCTCAGACTGAGCTGCGGCGTTGCCGCCAGACTTGCCGATGGTACTGAAGACTTCGCATATCCCGTACTCGTCTTCGTTAATTGTGACGTAGATTTTGCCCTCGCCGGTGTTGATCCGCTCGGTGATACCCGCAGTGACCGCTGGGCGGCGGCGACGGTGGAGAAAGCCGTCCGGCCCCATGTAGTCGGGGATCTCCGCAGCCGGGGCTTCTTTCTTGTCGGATTGGCCCTCGGTCTGCAGGATGCCCTCGCGGCTGCCCTCGCGGTACACCGTCACGCCCTTGAGGCCCTCCTTGTACGCGGTGATGTAGATGTCGGCGACCGTCTCTATAGCAATGTCTTCGGGCAGATTGATAGTCGAAGAAATGCTACTATCGGTGTACTTCTGGATCACACCCTGCATCTTGACTCGGAAGTAGGGGTCGATTTCGTGGGCCGTCACGACGTAATTGGGCAGGTCCTCGTCTCCGCCGAAGACGCGCTGGATGAGCGGGTGATAGACCTTGTATTCGCGGAAACTCTCGCCATCGTCCTGCTTTACCCGGCGGGTGTAGCTAGTGCAGAAGATCGGCTCAATCCCCGAACTCGTCTGCGCCACGATGGAACCCGTACCCACCGGCGGCATCGTAATCAAGGTGCAATTGCGCAGGCCGTGCTCGGCGATTTTCTCTTGCAGCGCTTGAGGTAGGCTCTGGATGAATTTGCTCTGCTTGATGCCCTCCCAGTCGAAAAGCGGAAAGGCTCCCTTGTCACGGGCCAACTCGACGGACATTTCATAGGCATTGTGGCAGATAGTGGCCATAATGCGGTCGATGATTTCCAGGGCCTCGTCCGAATCGTACTTACTCTGCATCAAGACCATCGCATCGGCCATGCCGGTGATGCCTAAACCCACCCGGCGATCGGAGGCTACGGCTTCCCGAATTTTGGGCAAGGCATGGTTGTCTACGTTGTAATCAATGACGTTGTCCAAAAAGCGGGTCGCCACGCGGGCGGCCTGCCCCAACTCCTCGTAGTCGAGCTCGCCGTCGGCACGGACGAAGTTAACCAAATTGAGATTGCCTAGGTTGCAGGCCGTGTACGACGCCAGCGGCTGCTCGCCGCAGGGGTTGGTGCTAGTGAGCGGATTGGCGTATTCGACGTTGTGATACTCGCGCATCGTGTCCCAAAAAATAAGCCCCGGCTCGGCGCTGGCGTGGGCATTGGCGATGATCTTGTCCCACAATTGGCGCGCCTTGACCGTGCGAAATACCTTGCCATCCCAGCGCAAGTCAAAGTCCGAGTCGGCCAATACAGCCTGCATGAACTCGTGGGTAATCAGCACGCTGATGTTAGCGTACTGCACTTTGGTGCGGTTGGCGTCGTTCTTGATGGTGATGAAGTCTTCGATATCGGGATGATCGACCCGCAAAGTCAGCATCAGGGCACCGCGACGGCCGGCTTGGGAGACGGCGTTGGTGCTCTCGGAGAGCAGGTTCATAAAGGCGGTGCAACCCGGCGAGGCATCCACCGTGGCGTTGACCGGGGCCCCCTGCGGCCTGAGAATCGACAAGTCCGTGCCGACGCCGCCACCCGTGCGATACACCATCGCTGACTCGCTCAGACAGCGATAGATGCCCTCTAGGCTATCCTCTTCGATGGGGATGACATAGCAGTTGGACAGCGTTGGCTTGCGCCTAGCCTCGTCGCGGCCAGCGCCGTGCATGACGCGCCCGCCGGGGATGAACTTGAAGTCCATCAACAGCGAGAAGAAACGGTCGTACCAGTATTGGGGGTCCTTCTCCACCGAGGCCATGGCCCGGGCGATGCGGTCCCAGATGTGCAGCGGCCCGGTCTCGCCGGGTGCCAAGTACTTGTTGCGCAAAACGTCGATGGCGAGGTCGTTGTCCCCGTAATAGGTTTCGGCATCAGCGGCGCGGACCAAGAGAGCGTCGTGGCCGTTGCGCTTGAGCCCGTGACCTTCGAGCTGCGCCAACATATCTTCAAAGCGGTGTGCGACTGCGCCTTCGGACGCCATTTCAAAACTCCCATTGAAGCAAAAAAGAGCCATGGGCGAAGTTTAGAACATCGCCAGAAATAGAACCTTAAGCTTAACTATAAGCTTAACTACTGTTCGGATTCGGGGAGTAACTTAGCTTAACTATTGTTCCGAACGAACAAAACTAAGGAGACAGTAAAGTGCAGTCTTGAAATACACTATCTCAGGGAGATACACTTATCTGATACAATATATTGGGGTCTAAATTAGAAACAGAGCATTTATCTGTCAAGATAAATTATCTGGTCCAGAGCAATTTCTTTTCAATCCGGTTACGATGCGCTAAAAAAACAGCACAGACCTCTTAGCTGTTGGCCAATTGCTCCAATTCGCGCATGAAATCGCTCTTGTCTTTGAACTGGCGATAGACCGAGGCAAAACGCACATACGCCACATCGTCGAGCTGGCGCAGATGCTCCACGACGCGCTCGCCGATCTGTTTGGAGGGAATTTCCTTCACGTTGAGACTGCCCACTTCGGCCTCGACCTGATCAACGAGCTGCTCAATCGCCTCGGCCGATATGGTCGTCTTGTAGCAGGCTATCTGTATCTTGTCGAGCAGTTTGCTGCGATCGAAAGGCTCGCGCCGGCCGTCGGCCTTAATAACGGATAGAGGCACGTTTTCGATGTATTCATAGGTTGTGAAGCGCTTGGCACAGCTTATGCACTCGCGGCGACGACGGATCGCCATACCTTCGCGGCACGACCGCGAATCTACCACCCGATCTTCTTCACAATTGCAATAGGGACACCGCATAGACTAATCCTCCCACCAGTTTGTTCAGAGTACGACAGACGGTGTTTATGCGGGGAGTACAGGAAGGAGAGTAAGATTAAATGTAAGAAAAATAGAAGGATATGGCAATCATTAGTTGAGCCTGAAGACGAAGGGCAGGCTAACCCAAACCTTGACGGGCCTATCATTTTGCATCGCCGGCGTAAACTCCCACTGGAGAGCGGCGGCTTTGGCTACCTCGTGGAAGACCTTGGGACCCGTGACCTTGCCAATCTGCTCGACCTTGCCGTCTTTGCCGACTAGCGCCGTGACGAACACCTTGCCGGTGATGTTGGCCTTCTGGGCGGTAGCCGGATACTGCGGCTCTACTTGTTTGATGACCACGGGCTTCTTCTCAACCCGCCACAACTCGACTATCTCCTCTTCCTCTTCTAATTCGACTTCCTCAACCACCTCCTCCTCCAACGGCGGCGGTGGTGCCAAATCGTCGAGACCTAAGTCGAGCTCTGTGTCCTCAATGGTCACGTCATCCGGAACGTCCGGGTTGTCGGTAGGCACAGGCACTACTGGCCGGGCCGGCGGTGGGGGCCGACGCTCTTGCTTAGTCTCGGGGATTTCTTCGAGTTGAATGATAATCGGCTCTTCGGATCTGGCATAGGCGTCGGGCTCGAAGCTGGGGAAGAGGCCGAAGAGGGCCGCGTGCAAGATGGTAGAAAGCCCCGTGCAGGCCCATAACGTCTTCCGGTAAGTCAACCGTAGGTTGGCTTCAGGCTGTTTGCCGCGAATCATCATTTCAGCTCCCGTTTGGTGGAGAAATTGACCCGCAGAGCCTCGACTTTGCGCAACTCCTCCATGACATCGGAAATCACCCCGAACTCGGAATCCTTATCGCCCCGCAACGAGATGATCAATCGAGGATTGGCCGTCAGGTATCTATGCACCACTTTGCCCACTTCGGAAAGCGGTATGTTCCGGTCTTCGATATTGACGACCCCCTCGCTATTGACCCAAACCTGCAATACGTTGCGGCGGCTTTCGAGCTTCTCAATTTTTTCGGCCTGTGGCAGCTCCACCGGCACGCCCCTATAGCGCACGAAAACCGTCGAGACCATAAAAAACACGAGGAGCAGAAAGGATATATCGGCCATGGAGGCCGTGGGAATGACGCTGACCACTTTGGCTTTGCGTGCGAATTTCATCGGCTATTCTTCCGGATTGGCAATCGAGATTTTGGTAGCACCGGCCAGTTTGAGCTCGTCTAGTACATCGACGAAGGTCCGATAGGTGGCCCCGCGCTCAGTCTTTAGTGAGACGATCAAATTCTCGTTTTCCCGCAGACGCCCTTCAATGTGCCCCTTGAGCTCGGCAAACGGCACCGGCGTTAGCTGGTCATTTTCAAAAAAGGCGACCTGGTCGCGGGCGTTGATCCACACGTTGAGAATATTCTTTTCTCGCACTTCTTTAGTCTCACCCACCGGCGGCAAATGCAATGAGAGGCCCTTGTCTTGGTTCATCGTGGTCGTAACGAGAAAGAACACGATCAACAAAAAGGCGATATCCGCCATCGATGCCGTGGGGATTTCCGGGGGAACCCGGCTTTGGCGCCTCCCGATCACGTTTAGGCTCCTTGATGCTGACGCGCGGCCAATAGATCGATGAAGTTGGCCGTCTGCTCAGTCATGTCGGCGATGATCTTATCGATGCGATTGGCGCAATAGTTGTAGCAAAACTGGATCAGGATGCCCACGATCAGACCCGCAGCCGTGGTGATTAGAGCCTCAGAGATACCGCCCGCGACCATGGAAGGCTCGACATCGCCGGCTTCCTTGATCGCCTGAAAGGCATTGATCATACCGCTGACCGTGCCCAAAAAGCCTATCATCGGTGCCAAGTTGGCCACGGTCGATAGCCAGACCATACCGCGCTCGAGAAAGGCCATCTCCACCGCGCCGGAATTGTCAATGGCTTTCTCGACGTGGTCGATGCCGCGCTCCAAGCGCAGGAGCCCAGCGTGGATGACGGAGGCAACCGGACCGCGCGTATTCGAGCAAAGCTCGGCCGCGGCGTCGGGGCCCCCGCTGTTGAGTGCCTCTTCGAGGCCCGTAAAGAAATCCGCAGCATCAATCGACGACCGCGACAGATTGTACAGACGCTCAATAGCTACGGCAACGCCGATGATGAGCAGAATGAGCAGGGGCCACATGGCCCATCCACCGTCTTGAAAAAGCTCTACCATTTTTTCCCCCCACGATTGTAATGTTAGTCCCGGTCGAACCAACAGACCCGGAGCGGTGCTTAGTTTTGCTCCTCTTGTGCCTCTTCGCCACCGAAGAACTGCCGCTTGAGCTTTTCTTCTTCGGTCTCGGGCGGCCGAAGCTGCCAGATGCGCTGCTGGGCCACCTTCTCCCAAGCCGGATCGGCTTTGGCTTTCTCAAAGGCGGCGATGGCCCCTTCCTCGTCACCTTCCCTTACCAGATTGTCGCCCTTGAGCAGCAGCAGGTGTGCATCCTTGGAATTTCCCTTCAGCCCTCGCTCCAACCACGCTTTTGCCGAGGCGAACTCGCCGCGGCCTTGATGCCACTCCACTAACTCAGCTATGCTCTTCAAATCCTTGGGATCGGCTTCGACCATGCCCTTGAGGCCCTTGAAGCGCCAAGTGTCGTCGTCCTCTTCAGAGGCGATTGACGCGATGCGGTTGTAATAGGAATAAGCATTCTGCGAATCCACCCGCGCTAGTTCCAACAGCGTGTCATAGGCTTCATCGACATCGCCGACTTCTAGCTGCAACTCGACGATGCTCTCCAGTTGGTCGGCACCGCCCGTCCCACCCTCGACTTGGCGGTGGCGCCACGCAAGGGCCTGCTCCGCCTGCCCCAGCTCCTGGTGCAACACCGCAAGTACTTCAAATAGCTCGGCATCCTTGCTACCGTCCGCAACCAACTGTTCATAGTGGGCGACAGCCCGCTCGTTGTGGCCCCCGCGGCGATAGAGGTCGGCCAACTCGCGGCGGAGCTCCGGCTTTTCGAGCAGTACGCGCTCCAAACTCCAAGCAGCCGAATCGGGCAAGTCCATGGCTTTATATATCGAATAGAGAAGCAAGTTGGAATTCAGATGCAGCGAGTCGATGCTGACTGCTTGGCGCAGTGCGATGCGCGCCTGGGGCAGTGCGATGCGTGCGCCGGTGGAATCCTTTTTTTCGTAATAGAGCTGCCCCAAGAAGTAGGCGGCCTTCAGGTCTTGGGGACTATATTGCAGCAGAGTCGTGTAATAGCCTATGGCCCTGTCGTACTCTTTGTTTTGGCGGGCCGTCTTGGCGTAGTATTTGTACTTGCGGATTGAATCGGCCGTTGCAATTTCATTCTCATTGGCCCTGGCGTCGGCACCCAAAACTAAGGTGCAAATCGCTAGCCATAGTATTCGCAGCATATTACATTTCACGCTTAACAATCCTCGACAAGACCGGTCTCCGCGCCGCGACAATTCGCGGTTTGGTTGTCTTTGCTTAATGTAGCCCTCATAGAGCCGTCAAGATACGTATTTACTGTTTGAGATGCAACTTCAAAAACCACCTAATAGCAACCTCTGCCATTCCATCTTTATAGCGACTGCGTTACATTTCCGCGGCGCGCCTCGCGTTTGTAGATTGACAAGTATTTATTTTTAATGCACTTTATTCGCTTTATAGCAATGTGGCGACGAGCGCGTTTATCCGAGCTACCGCTACGTTCACTTCGCCGGACTCGAGCGGCGGGGCTAATCTGAGGGGAGAAGCCTTGAACTGGTTTGAAAAAATGAAAACTGGGATCAAGTCCCTAATAAAGCGAGAAATTCCCCAGGGTATCTGGATCAAGTGCAAAAAGTGTAGCCGCTCTAACTACGAGATGGCCCTGCGACGCAGTCACTGGATCTGCCCGGAGTGCGCCTTCCACTATCCCATCGGTCCGCAGCAATATATTGACCTCGTCGTCGACGAAGGAACCTTCACCGAAATCGACCCGGACGTGATGCCCGTTGATCCGCTCAAGTTCAAAGGCTATAAGGACAAAATCAAAAAGGGGCGACGCGAAAGCGGCGCCAAGGAATCAGTACACACCGGCGTCGGCCAGATCGACGGGCAGCCTATTGCTCTCGCGATCATGGATACGCGCTACCTCATGGGTACTTTGGGCGGCGCGACCGGCGAGAAGATCTGCCGCCTCATCGACCGCGCCATTGCCGAGCACCGCACCCTAATCGTCATCTGCCAGTCTGCTGGGGCCAGAATGCAAGAGAGCGCCTACTCCCTGATGCAGATGGCCCGGATCAGTGCCAAGCTCAACCAACTCGCGCAAAACGGCTTGCTCTACATTGCCATTCTCACCGACCCGACCTACGGGGGAGTCACCGCTAGCTTCGCCATGCTCGGCGATATTGCCCTAGCCGAACCTGGGGCGCGTATTGGGTTTGCCGGGCCAGCCGTCATCCAGCAGTTCCTCGGCACGGAGGCCCCCTTTCCCGCGGGCTTTCAGAAAGCCGAGACCGTCCTTGAACACGGCTTTATCGACCGCATCGTCTCGCGCGACCACATGGCGGCGGAATTGGCGCGCTTAATCGAACTTTTGGCCCCGAAGACTGCCGATCACGCCTAGAAATTCTGTCCTATACTCAGCCAGATATCCATTTGCTCGTTGGCGACGCCCGTGCCCATGCGGATCACTAGATCGGTGTCCCAGACCATTCGCACCCCCGCACCACCGCTGATGTGCATGCCCGACCACCCGATCCGATCCAAGTCGGGCCAGACCCGGCCCGAATCGAGAAAAACCATCCCCTGCCATTCTATGTACTGCCCGTAAAACCAGTGGTCGTACAGTTGGTAGCGCAATTCGACATTGGAGAAAAAGCGCACATCGTCTGTAAACCGCTGGGTGTCGAAACCCCGCAGCGAATCGCTGCCGCCCAACCCCTTGACCCGACGGCTGCCTCCGATCTCGCCATAGGCGTAGAGGGGCACTTCGCCACTGAGCACCTCCAGCAAGAGGCGATGGGAGAAGTTCACCCGAGGCGACAGCAGGATATAGTAGGCGTTGGTTAGGGTCACGCGGCTAAAATCAATAGGCTCGAAGAACAGCGCCAGAAACGAGTTGCGTGCCGACTCGTACGACCACTCCTGAAAGAAGCCGCTCCGCGGCATCACTTCGTCATCGCGGGTATCCCATTGGAGAGTCGCACTTATAAACCCCGAAAACCCATCTATCACTCCGTCTGGAGTGCCCCGTTCTAGATAAAAAGCCTGTGTCCCCCGTTGGTCCACATCGACGCGCTCCAGCCCAAAACCGAGCGACATGGATACCGGACCGTACAAACGGCGAAAAAGGCTCACTAAGATCCGCGGGTTTCTTTCTAGAATGTAGTAGTAGTAGTTTTCATCCTTGAAATCAGCGCTATTCGGCTCGACGAAGTCCCGATTGAATGCGCTTTCGTTGCCCAACCCATAGTAGCGCGTGCGCAGATTGCGTTCGCGGACCAACTCCAGCCCCAAGCCAAAACCCGTCCCCGAAATTTGGGGTACCTTCAACCGCACGCGGTTTTTTAATTTGCCCTCAGAGGACTGCTGTACGTGCAGGGTCAACTTGTAGAGATAAGGCTGGTGCCGATAGTCGGCCCAATGTACACGCGCTCCCCAGTTCCAGCCCGTGTTGGGGCTGAGAAAAGCGAAAGGAAGGCCGGTGACGCCGTAGGGAATGCCCCACAGGGTAAACTGGCGTCGCTTTGCCATCCAGCGCACAGCCTCCACGGTCTGCTCGGTCGCAGACTGAGAGACTTTGGCCAGCAGCGGAGACGAGGGCTGGCTGTGGGTGGAATCGACGTGGACCACACCCTCGCCCCACGCGCCCTCTGCGAACAATAGGACGCCGATACAACTGCCGTTCGCGAGAAGCCGCTTAACCACGACCGCCTCGCTTCACCGCGCCTTCAGGCGTGAAAACGCTACGCTCAAAGCGCTGGCGATCAACCGGGCTTATTGGGACACCGATAGAATAGCGGAGCGGCGTAATCGCGATCGCACCGCGTTCCAAGGCTTCCACATCGCTGTTAGCTCCATCGCCGACCAACTGCAACTGGCAGCTATGGTATTCGAAGTGCGGTTCGGCCGCGCGACGGGTGAATAGCGGACCATAGCGCGTCCTTGCCAAGCCAGTCAGGCACCTCGGGGATTCGCTCCTAGTACTAGCGGGCATGTTCACCGCGATCATGTCGGCACCAGCGGGCAACCCCCCACGCAATATCTCAGCGGCAATATCGGCAGTGACAGCCGCCGCCGCCGCGATTAGCGCGTCGAGCGCGGGATCGAGCCGCCGCGACTGCCGCCAGAGGGCAAAAGCCGACCCGGGCAGTTCCAGCGAAAAAGCCGCGGACGGCACCCCGGCGAGAAAGCCCTCTACCGCCGCCCCTATCGTGCCAGAACTTAGCGTGAAAGCGAGGCCGGAGTTGACGCCCATATTGATGCCGGAAATGACTAGGGCCGGCTTTTCGGGACAGAGGTTGTGAATGCCGATATTGGCACAGTCGGCCGGCTTGCCGGTCAGCGTCTGGACGGGAAAACCTCCGCATTCGATCTCGGCCAGCACCAACGGCTCAAAGCGACTCATACTCTTGCTGGTCCAGCTGCATTCCGCCGCCGGCACGACCGGGCACAGCTCGGCTAACTTGGATAACTCCCATAGCAACGGCACCAAAAGGGGCGAATCGGCCCCGTCGTCGTTTGTCACCAGTACTTGGGGTTTTGCTGCGGTCACAGTCGGTTTCCCCTCCGCTATGGATGCGCTCTAAAATGGCACCATATAATAACAATCCGCCATTCGGCTCCCAACAATTTCCTTGCTTAGCCGCGGCCTGCGGCCCTATTATTTTCTTATGGATGACTCCATTCTCCTGCAAGAGTTAGAAAGCCTCGCCGCCGGGCTCGATATTGAGGTGCGCTACGACGATTTCGAGGGCCAAGGTGGGCTTTGCCACTACGGAGGTAGATCCTACTTGATCGTCAATCACGAACTCAATACCGGAGCTCGAGTGCATTTGTTATGCCGCGCCCTTTCGCGGTTACCTCTCGATACGGTCTTTATCCGTCCCCAAGTGCGGGAGCAGATCGAAAAATGTAGATCGCACGCAGCCGCCTAATCACCTAATACTCCAGCCACTGATCGCGCCCCAACTCCGAGACGGGACCGAGAACTTTCCCGACAAAATTTCACCGCCTGCAGAGCGGGCGGCCCTTCCTTGACAGCCCCTATTTCATGGTCTATTTTTGCTTTTCTGGCCAAAATCAAGACAGAAGGACCATCATGCCCAAAATCAAGACGCATAAATCCTCGTCCAAGCGCATTAAGCAGCGCGGATCGGGCAGCCTGAAGCGACGCAACGCCTATGCTACTCACCTTTTGGGCGGTCGCTCGACCAAGCGCAAACGGACTTTCCGCAAAAACAATCCCGTCTCGTCCGCAGACCTAGCCAATGTTCGCCGTGCCCTGAACCTCAAGTAAGCGAGTTTAACGGAGAATAATCCATGCCACGGGTAAATCACGCCGTAGCCACCAAAAAGCGAAAAAAGAAGGTACTCAAACAAGCCAAGGGTTATTGGGGGGGGCGCAGCCGCCTCTTCCGCACCGCTCAAGAAGCCGTCGATCGCGCTCAAGTTTACGCCTACCGCGACCGGCGCAAGCGCAAGCGGGACTTCCGCCGCCTTTGGATTGTCCGCATCAATGCCGCCGCCCGCCGCAACGGCATGTCTTACAGCCAACTCGTCCACGGATTGGACCAAGCCGGCGTTACAATCAACCGCAAGGTCTTGGCCGATATAGCCGTGCGCGATGCGGCCGCCTTTACCGCGGTAGTCGAACAAGCCCGGCCCCACGCCTAAAGTTTACACTCATCTTACAAAAAGGGGTCGGCGACACACGCCGGGCCCTTTTTGTTCTATTAGGTCTATATGTTAGAAGAAGTGCGATACTTAGCGTCGGTGGCCGTAGAGGAAATTGAGGCTGCCCGAGACGATAAAGCGCTGGAGGCACTGAGAGTTCACCACCTCGGGCGCAAGAGCCAGTTGCGACAGATCGCGCGACAGATCGGCCACCTGCCCGCCGCCCAACGACCAACACTAGGGGAGGCCACGGGCCGCGCCCAAAAGGCCATTCAACAGGCGCTAGACAACAAGGCCTTGGCCCTCCGGCAGGTGGCCGAAGCGGCGGCGGCCCTCGACGTAACGCTCCCGGGCCGACGGCCCCTCTTGGGCTGTGCCCACCCACTGTCCCAGCTAACCGACGAATTGATCGGCATCTTCCAAGGCATGGGTTTTGACGTGGCCGACGGACCAGAAGTCGAGGACGAGTACCACAACTTCGATGCCCTCAATACCCCGGCTGACCACCCCGCGCGCGATCTACACGACACCTTCTATCTAGAAGAAGGAGGTAGACTCATGCGCACCCACACCTCCACGGTGCAGGTCCACGTCATGGAGCAAACGCCGCCGCCGGTGCGGATCATCTCCTTGGGACGCTGCTACCGCAAGGAGACGGTCGATGCAACCCACCACTTCGCCTTCCACCAGATCGAGGGCTTATACGTCGACCGTGAGGTCTCTTTCGCCGACTTGAAGGGCACTATTGAGGCCATGGGACGCCAACTTATGGGCGCGGAGACCCAAGTGCGCTTTCGGCCTCACTTCTTTCCCTTTACTGAGCCAAGCGTGGAATACGATTTCACCTGCATCTGCAAGGGGCAACGCGTGAACTGCTCCATCTGCAAGGAGACAGGTTGGATCGAAATCGCCGGGGCCGGTATGGTCGATCCGGCCGTCTTTGCCGCAGTGGGCTACGACCCCGACGAATATACTGGCTTCGCCTTCGGCATGGGATTGGAGCGGATCGCCATGATCCGGCACGGCATCGACGACGTGCGGCGCTTCCTCGACAACGACTTGCGATTCACCCGGCAGTTCTGAGGTCTCGGCAACGCCTTATGAAAATCACGTACAATTGGCTCAAGGAATACGTGGACTTCCCCTGGGATTGGCCCGAGCTAGCCGAGCGCCTGACCATGGCGGGCTTGGCATTCGAGGGCGTCGAGGATCTCGGCGCGCGCTACGAGGGCGTTGTCATCGGCCGCGTCAACACCTGTCGCTCACACGAAAACGCCGATCGCTTGACCGTCTGCCAAGTCGATGTCGGGACCGGGGTCAACACCATCGTCTGCGGGGCACCCAATGTCGCGGCCGGGCAAACCGTCGCCGTCGCCCTACCCGGCACCACGCTGCCCGGGGGCATGCAGATCAAAAAAGCCAAAATCCGCGGCGTCGCATCCGAGGGCATGCTCTGTGCCGAAGACGAGCTCGGGCTAAGCGATAACCACGACGGCATTGTGGTGCTCGACGAGGACCTCCCGGTCGGCACCCCCTTTGCCGCAGCTACGGGGCTCGGCGACGTGGTCATCGACTTCGAGGTTACGCCCAATCGCCCGGACTGCCTGAGCCTCTTGGGCATTGCCCGCGAGGTCCACGCGCTCACCGGCAACTCCCTCCGTTTTCCCAACTTACAGGTGCCTGAAAGCGGACCGGCCACAGCGGAAGACGTGCGGATCGACATCGAGGCACCGGACGATTGTCCGCGTTACGTCGGCCGCGTCGTGCGCGGTGTCGAGGTTAGCCCTTCGCCTCAGTGGCTCCAGCGCCGACTCCAAGCCGTGGGTCAGCGCCCCATCAACAACATCGTCGATATCACCAACTACGTGTTGCTGGAATTGGGGCATCCTCTGCACGCTTTCGACCTACACACACTGGACCAGCAACGCATCCTCGTCCGCCGGGCGCGCTCCGGCGAGATATTGGAAACTCTCGACGGCACCCAGTGCCAACTCGACGAAGAGATGCTGGTCATCGCCGATGGGACGCGGCCCCAAGCACTAGCCGGGATCATGGGTGGGGCCCATTCCCAGGTATCGGCGGACACCACTGACATCCTACTCGAAAGCGCTTATTTCGCACCGTCCCGGGTGCGGTTGGCCCGGTCTCGCCTAGGGCTTTTTACCGAGGCGGCCACGCGCTTTGAGCGCGGTGCAGATTGGGATGCCCCGGTGCAGGCGATTGACCGCGCCGCTCGCCTAATCGCCGAACTGGCCGGCGGCGTGGTCGCCCCAGATCCTTTAGACGTGTACCCTCGCCCCGGCCAATGCCGCCAAATCCCGCTCTGCGTCGATCGCACCAACCAGCTCTTAGCTACAAAGTTAGACTCCACCGCTATCGTCCAGATTCTCGAGCGTCTCGGCTGCCGGGTCGAGCCGGGGCACCCCCTCGTGGTAATGGCCCCGAGCTTCCGCCCCGATCTGGAGCGCCCAGCCGACCTCATCGAAGAGGTCGGCCGCATCTACGGCTTCGACCGCATCGAGGGCCGTCAGGAGGCATCTGGTCCTTGGATCACCCGACGCGACCCCGAGCACACCTTTAGGCAGGTTGCTCGGCAGCGGCTCTTGGGCTTGGGTTTGGACGAAGTCGTCAGTAATACGATCGTCGAATCCCGCTGGCTCGAGCTAGTCAATGCCGCAGACCAAGCCGCCCGCTTGGCTAACCCGCCGACCGACATCCAAGACGCCTTGCGCACTACCTTGGTGCCGAGCCTCTTGGATGTGGCGTGTCGCAACTTCAACCAGCGAGCCGCGGGGGTGGCCATTTTCGAGCTGGGCAAGTGCTTTGTCGCCGGTGCTGAAAAGGACGCGAGACCCGAGGAAAGCTGGCATCTCGCAGCTCTGTGGTCGGGACGCGTCTCAGCATCTCCCTATCAGGCTGACACCCGCGAGGCCGACTTCTTCGACCTCAAGGGCTTGCTCGAAGCGCTAGTAGGCGAGGGGGACCTGAGCTTTACTCCCGCCGACCGCCCCGAATGCCGCTCGGGACACGCGGCCTGCGTCTCCCTCGGTGGCCAGCCCCTCGGCTGGTTGGGCCAAGTTTCAGCTAGCTTGTGCGCGGCATTTGATTTAGAGCGCCAAGTACATATTTTTGAAATATCGTTCACCGCGTTAGTGCGCCATTGGCACGGTCGGGAGCGCTCGTTTTCCGCGCTCCCCAAATTTCCGCCGATCGAGCGCGACTTAGCCGTAGTCGTACGCGCGGACACTGCAACCGCCGAGCTCATCGCCACCATGAGAAATAGCGCCCCCCGCCTCGTCGAATCCATCGAGGTTTTTGACCTCTATCAAGGGGATCAAATAGAAAAAGGCCACAAGAGCGTGGCTTTCGCCATCCGTCTGCGCGATCGCGACCAGACGTTGCAGGACGCTCAGGCCGACGCGGCTATCTCCTCGATGCTCAAGAGCCTCGAAGCGCGGTTCGGCGCTCGTTTGCGCTAATCCCAACCCCAATCAGGAAGCCACCCCAATGGATGTAAACGAAAATTTTGCACGCCTTGAACACCACATCAACCGCCTGACGGGAGTACTCGAAACGCTCCGCAAGGAAAACGACGAGCTGAATGGGCAGATCCAGAGCCTCAAAGAAAAAAATGATACCCTGCAGGCAGATATCCAGAGCCTCAAAGAAAAAATCAGCGCCTCCAGCAGTGAAAACGAACAGTTCAAACAGGACCAAGAAGCGGTAAAGGGACGCATCGAACAGCTTCTCAGCCGCTTGGACAGCATCGTCAGCAGTGAAAACGAACAGGTCGAACAGGACCAAGCCGTCTGAGAAAGGGGTCTAGCATGTCGTCCCAAGTAGTGGTCAAAATATTCGACAAGCACTATACCCTAGGAGTCGATCAAGATCACTCTGCCGAACACGTGCAAAAGCTCGCCGAGATGGTGGACGAGCGCATGCACGAGATCAAGCGTGAGGTCAAAGGCGGCTCCCCGCTCCAAGTGGCCATCTTGGCTAGTCTGAGCTTGGTGGAGGAAATCCTATCCCTGCGGGAGGACTACGCTTCCGCCGAAGCCGATATCGCCTTGCGGACTTCCCAGCTCGCCACCTCGCTTGGGCATCTTTTCGCCGAAGTGGAAGTTCCCCGTTCCGATAGCTGAAGCAGTATTCTAAGCCGGGTTCGCCCCGTGCTCTGGCCCGATGCCCGAAGGGCGTCGAGACCAATGAGAAAGAGATACCCATGTTTAATGGGTTTGACTATATAGTCCTAATCTGTTCTGCCTTCGCCTTTTTCGCCGGCGGCTGTCTCCTCGGCTGGCTAGGGAGTGAGCGGACGCGCAACAGCAGACTGCGCAGCACCCAAGTCACCGCCGATCAGATCGTCGCCCGCGCTCACCAAGAAGCCGAGGTACTGAAAAAAAACGCTTTGCTAGAAGCGAGAGACGAATGGCACAGCGAGCGCGCCCCGCTGGAAAAGGAGCAAGAGACGCAGCGGCGCTCGCTGCGCGACCTCGCGGCCAAGCTGCTAGAGCGCGAACAGCAACTAGAGCGCAAAATAGACCTGCTCACCAGCAAGGAGCGCGAACAGCTCAAGAACGAGCAGGACCTCGACCACCGCGAGGCGGCCATAACTACAGCCGAGAAGCGAGTGCAGGCCCTCGTCCTCGAGCAGAGTCGGCTGCTGGAAGACCTAGCCGGCATTAGCCAGCAAGAGGCCCGGCGCATGCTCGTTGATCAGCTAGAGGAGGGCGCGCGTCAAGTCGCCGCCCGCAAGGTCCACGAGATCAAAGACACCGCGATGGCCACGGCCAACCTAGAGGCCAAGGAAATTATCACCCGCTCCATCCAGCGCTTCGCTGGTGAACTGACCGTCGAGAGTACGCTTTCGGTGCTGCCCATCCCCTTCGACGACATGAAGGGGCGCATCATCGGTCGCGATGGCCGCAACATCCGCTCCTTTGAAATGATCACCGGTGTCGAAGTCATCGTCGATGATACCCCTGGCATGGTCATGCTCTCGGGCTTTGATCCACTGCGCCGCGAGGTGGCCAGACACACTCTCGAAACGCTCATCCGCGACGGCCGCATCCACCCCGGCCGCATTGAGGAAGTGTACGACAAGTCCCGTAGCACCGTCGAGGAGATGATCCGCGAGTCCGGCTCCAAAGCCGCCTTCGACCTCGGCATTCACGACTTGACTGAGCCGCTATTGGAGACTCTGGGCAAGCTCCGCTTCCGCACCAGCTACGGCCAAAACTTGCTGGTCCACAGCAAGGAAGTCGGGTTTTTGGCCGGCATGATGGCCGAGATGCTCAACCTCGATATAGCACTGGCCCGCCGCGCCGGTCTCTTGCACGACATAGGCAAGGCACAGGACTTCGAGTTGGGCAACGACCCAGCGCAAAGCAGCGCCGTACTGACCCGCAAGTGCGGCGAAAGCCCTGAAGTCGTGCAGATCATCGAAACCCACAGCAAGCACACGCCCTCGCGCTCGGCCATTGCCGTACTAGTCGAAGCTGCCAACGAAATCTCCACCCACCGCCCAGGTGCCCGCAAAGAAAAAGTCGAGGAGTACATCCGCCGCTTGCATTACATCGAGGAGCTCGCGGCTGACTACGTGGGAGTGAAGCAAGCTTTTGCCCTGCAAAACGGCAAGGAGGTTCGGGTCTTAGTCGATAGCGGGGTGGTGGACGACACGTATGCCGAACAACTCGCCGACGAAATCACCAGCAAGCTCGAGCAACAACTCGAATACCCCGGGCAGTTGCGCGTCTGTATCATCCGCGAGATGCGCGCCGAGTCCTCCGCGCGGTGAACATTCTCTTCGTCGCCGATATCTTTGCCCAGCCGGGTCGCCGGGTCGCCGCGGCCTTGATTCCTGAGTTGGTGCAAAAGCGCGATGTCTCTTTGGTAATCGTCAACGGCGAAAATGCCGCCGGGGGGTTTGGCCTCACCGACCGCATCGCGCACAAGCTGCACAGCTATGGCGCCGACATCATCACCAGCGGCAATCACATCTGGGACCGCCGCGAGTTCATCCCGTACCTAGACTTGTCAGACCGCGTCCTGCGCCCCTTCAACTACCCCCAAGATGCCCCTGGCACGGGTGCGACCATCGTCACCGCGCGGGGCGGCTCCCCGGTGGCCGTGCTCTGCCTCCAAGGGCGCACCAGTATGCCCACCATCGATTGCCCCTTCCGCACAGGCCGCGCCGAGATCGAGCGACTGCGCGCGGAGACACCTCTTATTTTTGTGGATTTCCACGCCGAAGCCACGGCCGAGAAAGTGGCCATGGGCTTTCACCTCGACGGGCTGGCCACCGCGGTCATCGGCACCCACACCCATGTGCAAACCGCCGATGAGCGCATCCTGCCCAAAGGCACGGCGTACCTGACCGACGCCGGCATGACCGGTGTCCGCGAGTCCGTGATTGGCGTGCGTCCCGAAATGGCCATCCAACGCTTCCTCACCCAAGTGCCGACCCGCTTCAAGCCCGCTGACGGCAAGGCAACCCTCTGCGGCGCGCTCGTCGAGGCCGACGAAGCAAGCGGCCGGGCCACCCGGATCGAGCGACTGCAGCTAGCGGAGTCTTGACCTCGCCTCTTCAGCGGCCTATCCTGTTTGCTTCAATCGGCTTCCGCTTCCCCAACTGGAGCACTTATGTCCTTTCGAGAGCCGGTCTTCTGGACCGATGCCGAAGACTTAGCCCACCGGCCTTACTCAGTCTCCGAAATCACCAGCCAAGTCAAGGGCCTACTCGAGGAGAACTTGCCCAAGTGCTGGGTCGAGGGCGAGATTTCCCAGTACAACCACCACAGCTCTGGCCATCGCTATTTCACGCTCAAAGACAACGCGAGCCAGCTAAGCGCGGTGATGTTCAAATGGCAGGCCGGCTCGCTCTCCTTCACCCCCCAACAGGGCATGCAGGTGCAGGTGTACGGAAATATCTCCGTCTTCGAGCGCGGGGGGAAGTACCAGCTCTACGCCGAGCAGATCAAACCCGCTGGCGTCGGCGAGTTAGCCATCGCCTTTGAGCAGCTCAAAAACCGCCTAGCGGCTGAAGGGCTTTTTGCCGAAAACCGCAAGCGACCCCTGCCTCCGTATCCCCGCAAAATCGGCGTGGTGACCTCGCCGACCGGCACGGCCATCCGCGACATCATTCAAATCCTCGACCGCCGCGCCCCGGATATCGAGATCGTCCTCTGCCCCGCTCGGGTCCAAGGCGAGGGTGCAGCGGTTGAAATCGCCAGGGCCATCGCTAGCTTGAATCAGCTAGACGACATCGACGTGTTGATCGTCGGCCGCGGCGGTGGTGCTCCAGAAGACCTCTGGCCCTTCAACGACGAATCCGTCGCCCGGGCCATCTATCAGTCTCCCCAGCCCGTCATCTCCGCCGTCGGCCACGAGATCGATTACACCATCGCCGATTATGTGGCCGACTGTCGTGCCCCCACCCCCTCGGCCGCGGCCGAAATGGTCGCCCGTGAACGCAGTGCTCTGCGCGAGCGAGTCGCTGGGCAACAAGGCCGGTTGCTAGCGGAAATGGAGCGCCACCTCAGCTCCTTAGAAGAGCGGTTGCGCCACTGCGACCCGAGCCGTCTGCGCGCACGCCTCGACGACCGCTTGCAACAGCAAAGCCTATACCTCGACGAGCGACGCCAAGCCCTTTCTACCGCCCTCGATTGGTTTTTGCGCACTCGGGTCGAGGCCCTAGCCAACGCCGCCACCCGCCTCGACGACCTCAGCCCGCTCACGAGCCTAGCGCGCGGTTTTTCCCTAGTGGAACACGTCGCCAACAAACACCTCGTCCGCGACAGCAACCAGCTTCAGCCGGGCGATAAACTGCAACTGCGCTTTCGCCGCGGAGGCGCCATCTGCTGTGTAGAGGAGAAACTCGATGAGTGAGTCTTTTGAAGAATCCCTAGCCGTGCTCGAAGAGAGCGTCCAGCGCCTCGAAGCGGGCGAGCTCAAACTCGAAGAGGCCCTCGAAGTATTTGAAAAAGGCGTCGCCGCCTCGCGCACCTGTGGCCAGTGGCTCGACCAGACCCGCGAGCGCGTCCAAGTCCTCACCGCCGACGCCGAGGGCCAGTTCCGCCTCTCCTTTCTGGACGACGAAGACGACCAATAGCCGCTCCTCGGCCTCGGCCCGATGTTGACTCGCCTCTACATCAAAGACTTTGCCCTCATCGAAGAAGCGGTGATCGAATTCGGCCCCGGCCTCAACGTCGTCACCGGCGAGACCGGGGCCGGCAAGTCCATCCTCATCGGCGCCCTCAACTCCATCCTCGGCGGCCCAGTCAACGCCGAGTTGGTGCGCAAAGGGGCCAGCTCGTGCGCGGTAGAGGGCTTTTTTGAACTCGGCGACAAAGAACAAATCGCGCGCTTGGCCGATCTGGGCGTTTCCCTAGAAGACGGCCAACTCATCCTCCGCCGCGAGATCCGCGGCCAAGGCCGCTCGCGGGCTTTTGTCAATGGCCAAGGCCAGCCAATCAAGCAACTAAAGCAAATCGGCTCGGTCTTGGTGGATCTGCACGGCCAACACGAACACCAATCGCTGCTAGACCCCAAGCTCCACGCCCGCTTTCTCGACGCGTTTGCCGGCCTCGACGACCAGCGCCGCCTCGTGGGACAGCACTGGCGAGTTTACCGCGATAGCTCAGCCCACCTCGACCGGCTGCGCGCAGAGCGCGACGGGCTCGCGGCCGAAGACTCGCTACGGGCCTTCCAGCTAGAAGAGATCCGTCGCCTCGCGCCCCAACCGGGCGAAGAGCCCGAGTTGGAACGCGAGTTGCAAGTCCTCGAAAACGCCGAGACCCTATCCGAGGGCGGCCTCCAACTCTACGACCTGCTCTATCAGCGCGAAGGGGCTGTTTGCGAAGCACTCGGCCAAGTTCGACGCCAGCTCGACCGGCTCCGCGAAATCGACCCTGCGCTCGGCCCCCAAGCCGCGGCCTTAGAGGAACTTATCTACGAAGTCGAAGATCTAGCCGGCCAACTGCGAGACTACGCCCGCAGAATCGAGGTGCGCCCCGGGCGGGCCGACGAGCTACACGAGCGCCGCGACGGGCTGCGCGCTTTAAAAAAGAAATATGGCGGCACCCTCGACGCTGTCTTAGAACGCGCCCGCGAGCTTTCGGTGCGAGAAGACCGCGCTGGCCGCCTCCGCGACGAGCTGGTCCGCGCAGCTAAACACCGCGATCAAGCACTCGCCGAGTTTGCCGCCTGTTGCCTAGCCCTTTCTGCGGCTCGCCAGCAGGCCAGCGCCACCTTGTCTCGGTCGCTAGTCGCTTCCCTTGGGGAGTTGGGCATGGCCAAGGCCCAGTTCTACATCGAGCTGGTAGCCGCCGAAGATCCAGAGGGGGCAGTTGAGCGCGATGGGCGTCGCTACGCGGCTGGCGAGCACGGCATGGAGCACGTCGCCTTCCACATTTCCGCCAATGCCGGTGAACCCCCGCGACCCTTAGCGCGGATTGCCTCGGGCGGGGAAATCTCGCGCGTGATGCTGGCCCTCAAGGAAGCCGTCGCCGGGCGCGACCTCGTTTCGACCTTGGTCTTCGACGAAATCGATGCTGGTATCTCAGGGCGCATCGCCGCGGCCGTCGGCCGCAGGCTACAGTCCCTCTCCGCGGCGCACCAAACCATCGTCATCACCCACCTGCCGCAGATCGCCAGCCTCGCCGACCGGCATTTTTCGGTGCGCAAGCAGCAGGAGCAGCAGCGGACCACCACCGAGGTCGTGCTACTCGACGCAACGGCCCGAGCCGAAGAAATTGCCTATCTGTTGGCCGGCGAGACCATTTCAGATACGGCGCGCCAACACGCCCGCGAAATGCTGCAATAGCCCGGCAATGTTGGCCAACTTCCTCAGTGTCCTGCGGGTTCTGCTCATCCCCTTCCTACTTCACTTCATCGCCCAAGGGCCGGCGGCCCAGTTCCAAACCGTGCTGCTGCTGCTCATTGCCGGTGCCACGGACATCGGCGACGGCTGGGTGGCGCGGCGCTACAACCAAATCTCCCGCCTCGGCAAAATACTCGACCCACTGGCCGATAAAATTTTCCTCGCCTGCCTACTCGGCAGTCTAGTCCTCTGGCGCGATTTGCCGCTGTGGCTGTTGGGAATGCTCTTTGTCCGCGATTTGGGAATCGTACTGGTGGGGGGGTTGCTCTTGCGTTCACAGGGGCTGATCATTGCCGCCAACCGCTGGGGCAAATACACGACCCTCTGCATGGCACTTACGGCCCTTAGCTATATCATAGAGGCCCCAGCCAGCTTGCGCACGGGACTAGGCCTAGTGGCAGCGGCCTTGGTCGTCGTCTCCAGCTTGAGCTACGCGCAGCTCGCACTCAGGCTCTCGAAACGAGATCGAACTTAAAACGTAGATCAGTTGGGCTGGATCAAGCGATACCAGCGCAAATGGGCCTCGTCGAGGCGACGGCGGTGGGAGTATATGCCGATCATTTCCACTACCTTGAGCCGCAAGGCCAACTTGTGCAGATCGACTTTGCCTACCCAACGCTCTCCAGGCTTCATAGCCCGAACCCAAAGTAGTAGCGCCACTTGTCGATTAGGGGGTCGTCCTCGTCTCTGGAAACCCGCTTTCGATTGAGCGGATGCGCCACTTGGACGTAGGCGAACATGGGGATGCGATAGAAGGTAAAAAGCTGTAGCCGCAACTCGCCGCCCACGTCGGTCAGGAATTTGTCGGTGTTAGGCCGAGACCGCCATCGCTCGCCCGACCAGAAGTCAATGTCCTCAAAGCGCGAGAAGTTGCCCACTACCCCGGCTTCGGCGAATAGCTCAGCGTAGAGTTTGGAAAAGTTGAAATTGATAAAGCGGCTGCTGATGCGCTTGAGGATCGGAAACCCGTAGCCGACGCGGGCGTAGAGCAGTTTGGAGCCAGAGTCGGTGAAATAGGGATAGCCGCTGAGGAAGTTTCGCCCGCCGATATAGTAGCGCAGGGGCCAATAAAAGCGGCCCTCAAAGAACCCACCCTCCTCGATAAAGCGAGGCTTGAGCCGGATGTTTTTGTACGCGCCAATTAGCTCAATGTTGAGCGAATTATCGAACGGCAAGCTGATCCGCTCGTTGTACGCGGCCACGTATTCGTTGATCCGCAGACGGCGCTCGACGCCTACGAACTGATCGCGGGGGACTCCGTCAGTGGGGATTTGCTCGGTCAGCGAATCGGCCACGGTCGGCATCAGATAGCGATAGACCAAGGCCATGGCGCGGCCCGATGGGCTGATCAACCGGTCGGCTGTGGGGTTGATCTTCCGGTAGCGCCAAGCCATGCTCAACATGTGCGTGCGAAAAAAGCTGAGGTCGCCGTAAAATTTCAGCGGATCCTCGCTGTTAACCAATAGGGTATCTTGGCTCAAAATCGCCGGGTCTAAGCCTAAGGAGTCCGACACATCGACGCCGTCTTGCACCAAATAGATCTGGTTCTGGCTGCGGAAGCGGCGCAAGGTCCAGCCCTCGGCGTAGTTGCGCCATAGGTAGAGGGCGTTCAACTCGGTGCGCCGGGTCAGCGGCATATCGACGCCGACAGCGAGTTGCCCCAAGGCGGTCTTGAACAAATCTTGGCGACTAGTGCCCTGATAGATGTATTGCTGGACATCCGGGATGAGCAAGCTGGAGACCGAATCAACCGGGACCGGATAGATATTGCCCACCTCGAGCGTATCGACCCGGATCTGGCTGTCCTTGAGCAGGTTGTCGATTTCGCGCCG
The DNA here is from genome assembly GCA_965261395.1 of Candidatus Latescibacterota bacterium. Taxonomy (GTDB): domain Bacteria; phylum Latescibacterota; class UBA2968; order UBA8231; family UBA8231. Next base: position 5,736,312 of record OZ253462.1, on the reverse strand, counting down.
CCGACCCGCTATGTAAAACGAGGGATTGAAGGTCCGGTTGTTGCCCACCTGTGGCCGGAGCCGGCGCTCGTAGAAGAAGCCGACATCCGTATTGAGATCGGTGGCGTCGCGCATGTTCTTGCCGACGATACCCCAAGCCGTCAGTTCCTGACCGCCGAACATGTCCCCAGTGGTAAACTGCAAGCCACCACTAGCTTGATTAAGGCCAAAGGTATTCCCGACAAACGTGGGGCCGACCTGTAGAATCGGGATGTAGCGCAAGACGTTGCGCCCCCTATATGACGCGATCAGGTGCTGATCGGCGAGCTTTGGACCGTCGAAGATGGAGCGATAGTCGCGCATAGCCACCGGCTCGAAGTGCGCATCGCGCTCGAATTCGCCCATCTCGAAGCGATAGAGACTATAGTCGTTGGAGTGGTAGCCACTGTACACGACGCTCTCATCGGCGGCTACGGTCGGCACAAAAGCTCCGCCAACGACGTTAGTTAGCTGCTCGACTTCGCGGTTTTCCAAGCGATAGCGATAGATGTTAAAAATGCCGCTCTGGTCCGACGAGAACACAAAACCCGAGCCATCGGGCAACCAGTGCGGATCGCGCTCGTCAGCCAGCGAGGCAACCACCGCGCGAAACCCCGACGAGTCGGGATGGGCAAAGGCCACGGTATCGGGAAAGACGTCAATGGTTTCTTCCGTTTTCTCCTCCTCGTCTTCGTCTTCGTCGCTCTTCTTTTTCTTTTTGGCCTTCTCAAAGACCTTGGGTCGCGGCGGGCTATCGGCGCGAATCATCGCAATGTCGCGATCCTCGCCGCGGAACAGGCTGAAGAGCAGCCACTCGCCGTCGGGCGAGAAGCGCGGTGCCATGTATTGGGTGGCGTCGTTGTTGTTCGTCAGATAGACCAAGTCCGTGCCGTCGCGATTTACGAGGCCGAGGTTGTTGGTCCCGTCCTCATTGTGCACAAAGGCGATGCGCTGGCCATCGGGGGAAAACGAGGGGTCTTTGGCGCGCAGCCTAGCGCTGATGCGGCGCTCCTTGTCCGCGGCCAAGTTGTAGATATAGAGGTCGTTAAAGCCGCCCTTGTTGCGGACAAAGACGATCTCCTCCCCGTCGGGGGACCAGCCAATCCGCGTATCTATCCAGCCTTTGAGCTTGGTCTTTTTTTGCGTCTCGAAATCGTAGATTTTGAGGGACGTGATCGCGAAGTCCTGCTTTTCGCTGGTGAGGTACGCCAGTTTTTTGCCATCCGGCGACAGCGCGGGATGATATTCGAGCACCCCCTCGTTGACCTCGTCCAACGGCATGCCCTCAAAGAAACCCCCCGTCCGGATTTCGGATTCGAGGCGGCCGTAGTTCTCGGCCAAGAAGGCGACCCAATCCGCGTAGAACTGGTCGGCGGAAATGCCCAGCACCCGGCGAATGGCCGGATCGAAGCTCATCGAGCCGATCTGATGCGTCAGCTCATCTACCTTTTCGGCACCGTACTGCTGATGGATGTACACCATCATCGCGTAGCCCTGATTGTACACGAACTCGCCGTAGAACTTACCCGTGCGGTCCCAGACCGTCCCCATTTCCTCCCACGAAAGCAGATCGTCTTCCAGCGCTGCCATCCGCAGCAACATGTCGCGGTGCGAATCCCAAGTGTCGTAGCCGAATTTGTGCGCCCCGTATTGGGCGATGCCCTCGGTCCAACCGCGCGGGGCATTGAGATGGTACAGCGGGAACTGAAACGTAATGTCCGGATTGGAGTCGAAGCGCGAGACCGAGAGCAGCGCAAACTGGAAGGGCCATTTCTTGCGCGCCTTGTTGAGCGTCATGATGTGGGTCAACTCGTGCGTGACCACGTTTTTGATCCAATCGTGACTGCCGCGCAGTTCAAAGTCGAGACTAGTGGCCCAGATGGCCATGGTATTGCTGTAGTAGTTGGCCCAGCCGTTGCCTAGCTGGTCAGAGTTGTCGAGGACGATGACGTGGATGGTGCGAAAATCGTCGTAGTAATCGTAGGCCGCCGCTAAGGTAGGGAAGACCTCCTCGCAGGTTTCGGCCACTCGGCGCGCAGTGCCCTCGGCCCCAAGCGTGAAATGGACCCGGAAGTGATCCGTGACGATAGTTTGTATCTGGGCTTGGGCCGCTCCGGCGAAGAGCAGCGCGGCAATGGCAGAAAAAGTCGCTCGGCGCAACGTGTATCCCTTTCGCAAAAAGGCGACCAGCAGCCAATTGCTGGTCGCTCCACAAGTTGTATAGGAAAATACTGGAGGTAATGCTCCCCGTCAAACAGCATGGGGGCCGCTTTCACGCGGCTTCGCCGTTGCTTATTATATCTCCATGCACTACACCATCCACCGCACCGACGACCTCGACCTTCCCGACGCCGATTGGCAACGTCCTCAATGGCAGACGGCCGAGACCCTAGCGATTACCCACTTTCCCTGGGAAGATTCCGGCCACCGTCCGCGCACTCAGGCGCGCGTGCTCTACGACGAGCATTCACTATCCGTCATCTTCCGCGTTGAGGATCGCTACGTCCGCGCGGTGGCCGAGCGCTTCCAAGATTCGGTCTGCACCGACTCCTGCGTCGAATTCTTCGTCGCGCCCCTGCCCGACTCACAAGCCTACTTCAATTTCGAGGTCAACTGCGGCGGCACCATGCTCTTGCACCGCTGCCCTTCAGCCGCCGAGCGCGCCCAGGGCCGGGAAACTGAAAACGTCAGCGACGCCGATGGTGCTACCATCCGCATCGCCACAACGCTTCCCCGGATCGTCGAGCCAGAGCGCACCACCCCCACGACTTGGGCGGTCGAGTACCGCGTCCCGTTTGCCCTCTTTGCCCAGTACTTCGGTACCCAAACGCCAGCGCCCGGCACTCAGTGGAAGGGCAACTTCTACAAGTGCGGCGATCGCACCTCCCACCCCCACTGGGGCACGTGGGCACCCGTGGATACGCCCAACCCCAGCTTTCACCAGCCCGACTTTTACCAGCCGCTCGTATTTGCCTAGCGCGACCCCGTGTCCAGCCTGAGCGCCGACATCGGCTCTGCACGTGAGTAGCCGTTGCCAATGCGAGGGCCTGCCCTACGATGGGCCTCGCCGAGGGCAGATAGGCCGCTCAGGTGTCGTGTATCTAGGCGCTCAGTCAAAAAGAGGGGCACTGTAGGATGGCGAGCGGGCAAAGCGTTTCAGCCCAAGGTGCAAGCGAGCCTGGGCCGCTGGGCCCAAATGCACTTGGAGATACGGGTCCTCTACCTCAACGGACTGATCTTGGCCGTCTTCATTTTCGATCTGGGCGCGAGTGAATTGGTGCTCGCCAAAGGAACCGGCCTGCAACAGGACGTTGTGGCCTTCCACTGGGTCCGTATTCACCAGCGTCAGGCTGACCCCGTCGGCGCTGACTCGATCGACTAAGGCTGCGACGTATTCGGGCAGACCGGGACGACGGCGCTGTGGATCGAAATAGCGCACGTGGGCCTGGAGCATCCCGCCGTTGTAGATCGCCGCTGGCGTGCCCAAGGCCATCTGGACCAAGGCTTCGGGCAGCACGGGGTTGAGCCTCTGGAAGTGATAGCACTCGCGCGTCTCGGGGTCGCTGTCGTCGTTTTCGAGGCGATTCAGACTGTGGCAGATACTGGAGTAGGTCGAATCAATCACCTGCTCGACGTAGCTTGGGTTTTTGCCCTCGATGAAGGCGAACCAAGCCGTCGGCGGGCAGATGCCGGCTTTGGCAGCGCCCCAGTCGGCGGGCAGACCGGCAAAAGCGGCGCGGTCGGGAAAGACTTCGTCGAGGCGGGCCAAATCCCGCTCGCTTTGGCTCAAGTAATATAAATGAATGTACAAATAGGGGTCGGGCGACCGAAAATCGAACCAGCCTTGGTCGCCGTGGCGGGTCGGCACCTTGACGAGGCCGTCCTCCTCGCGCCGCAACTCCCAGAGCATATCGAGTTGCGAGCGGGCCAAGTCCAAATGGGAATCATCGCCGGTCATCAGCAGGGCGCAACTGCCGGCTACCAAGGCCGGCTCGACGATATTGCGCGCGCCGTGCGGCCAGCGCCAGCCGTAGTATCCACCCCACCACTTGCCGTCCATCAACTCGCCAATGGTTCCCTCGGGTCCAATATTGTCGGGCATAATGCCGCCGTTGGCCTTGCATCGCTCTTCCCACGCCTGCAAATAATCGAGCACCCAGGCTTTGTATTGGTCTTCGCCAGTGTAGAGGTAGGCGTTGGTGATCAGGCTGGCGATGTTCAAGTTGAGGGGCACATCGCCTCGGGTCATGCGCCGATTGATCAAGTCGAGCACGCGGGCGAATACTTCGTCGTCCGTCCAATCGACCTTGAAGAGCGGATCGGAGCTGTCGGCACCTGGAATATCCTCAAAGGGTGCCAAGTAATGAGCTAGGATGGGCCGGTGGTAATCCCAATCGACTTGGGTGGTGACAAAGCGCGGACCCTTGCTGCCGTTGAGCGGCGAGCGGACCATTTTGCGCTGGGCGTCCCAGTTGGGTGCCAGCGGATCGGCACCGGTGTACATAGCGGCGTAGCGCAGGGCGCGGGTGCGGTTGATGTGATGCGCAGGATCGGACAGGGCCAGATAGTAGATGTAGGTATAGCTCTCGGAGTGGTGGAACCAGTCAAAGCCAGTGACGAACTCGCGCTCGACCGTGCCGTAGTTGGCGTACTGCCAAGTGATGGCGTCCCACTCTTTGCAGGCGATCTGGTGGATGTGCTCGCCGCCGCCCAGCAGGTAAAACAGCGGGAAGGAGAGGAAGGCCTCATAGCCATTGTCGGTGCCGTCCATGCTGGTCCACTCCGTGCGCTGGATCAGGGTACCATCTGGACGGGTACTGTGTTCGACAAAGGGGAGGGCAGCGCGGTCCATCAGGGCGATCAAGTCGCGTTGACGCACGGCCCAATGGGGCGGGTTTTCGCGGGTCTTAGCTGCAATGGATACGCGGGTCATTTTGGGTTCCTCCTAGTGGTCAGCACCTTGTACAAAGCGAATTATTCAGGTCGCAAATCCGTGTACTGCTCTCCTCGTGGCCCTCCTTCCCCGCGCAACAGAAACACCGGAATCGGATGTTGGTCCATGTCCACCCAGGCCGTGTCTGTGCTGCAGTAGCGAATCGTATAACCAGCGCGACGGCGGCCACTCTCATTGACCCGGCTGCCGTGCAGAATGTAGGAATCGTGGATGGATAGACTGCCGGCTTTCATCTCCATCATCACGGCCTGGGCTTCCATTTCGGGAGTGACCAGGACCTTCTTTCTCAGCATCTCGGTCTCTTCCGCAGGCACGGTTTCCATCTCCCGGTAGCCCCGGTGTGAGCCGGGTATGATGCTCATGGCGGCGTTTTCAGCATCCGCGTCGTCGAGCGCCAGCCACACCGTGGCCACATCAGTGCCATGGACGCTGGGCCAGTAGTTGTTGTCCTGGTGCCAGCCCACGCTGGTTCTGTCGCCCGGCAGCTTGATGAACATGCTCGAATAGACCAAGATCAGGTTGGGACCCAAGACAGCTTCCACTGCGTCGAGCAGGCGCGGATGGCGGCAGACCTCCAGCCAAAATACTTCCTTGGTGTGCGGCTCGCCGTAGTATTGATTCCGGTCGAGAAAACCCGCACGCACGCCCACGTCCAGCGAATGCTGCATGGCGGAGACTTCGTCCGGCCCGAAAATATCGGGGAAAAAGCAATAGCCTTCGGCGGCAAAGCGCCCGGCGTCGGTATTCAGCACGATAAGTCTCTTGCAACTTGCGGACGAGCCCGTGAGTCTGCACAGGCGTCTCTCAAATCCCGTAAACCCGGGCGGCGTTCTCCCCCAGCACCTTGGCCCGATCACCCTCGTCCAGCTCCGCGGCGAAAGTGCGGATTATTTCCAAACTCTGTCGGTAGGTGATATGGCGGCCGACCGGCGGCCAGTCCGATCCCCACAGCAGGCGGTCGGGGCCCAAGCCTTTGAGCAGGCGACTAAAAAATCCCAGCGCCTGGGGGCAGCGGAAATCCCAGGGAGTCGCCGCGGCGGCGTAGAAGGCCGACGCCTTGATCGACAAATTGGGATAGGCCGATGCCTGCAGCAGTCCACCGAATGTCTCGTCTTCGGCATCGGGGCCGCCGGGCAGCGCGGGCAAGCCTAGGTGATTGGCGACAAAGCGGATCTCTGGATATCTCTGCGCCAACTCCAGCAAGATCCCGTAATTGGACGGCCCAATTTGCAGATTACAGACTAAGCCGGTGTCTTTGTACGCCTGCCAAAGCGCGGCGCAAGCCTCTTCCAACAGCCACTGCATTCTCTCATCAAGCTTGGGCGGGTAGTAACTGGTGCCCACAGCACCGAATTCCTCACCTGCCCGCAAGACTCGCTCGGCAGCGTCTTGCTGGTGCATGGGCACATCCGTCAATACGGCCAGCCGATCGGGGTGCTCTCGCCCCCACTGGGCGCACTCCTGATTGTTGCCTGGCGAGTAATCCGCCACCACTGGCAGCACGACGGCTTTGTCGACATCGCATTCGTCCATGTGGTGGAGAAGCCGATCTACCCGCCCTAGGTCTTCCCAAGGGGCCATAGGCGCAAAGTTGGCAAGCACGTGAACATGAGCGTCGATAACGGGCATTGATACCTCCTTACTCGTTTGATCTGCCTACAGGAATATGTACGCAATAACGCACCGATGCACCAATTTTGCAACGGCAGCGACTGCGGTCTCTATGTCGACGGGCCACCTATCCCAACATTTCATCTTGTTGGCTCAATACCGCGTCCATACTTTCAAAGGGACAAAGGGATCCCATACTACTTAGGTCCAGCGGTGAGGCGGCACTTTGCCGCAATAGACCTCCCACCCAACAAAAAAAGGGAAGGCCATGTCGAATGTATCTCTCGTCAGAGTGGGCGTTCTAACCTGTGCCCGGTACGTCCACATCTCGGGTATATGGGGTCCGATCATTGACCCCACCTGCCAGCGCCAATTCATGGGCTGCACGACGCGTATGACCGGTATGGTCATGACCCACGTTTGGGATGTAGATAAAGAAGGCGTCAAGGACTTCTGCGATACATACAAAGGAGTCGAAGCAGTGGAGAACTACTGGGATATGGTCGGCAAGGTAGACGGCGTCATCCTCTCCGATTTTGATTCGACCCTGCATTTCAAAGAATTGGCCAGACCCTATTTGGAGGCCGGCGTCCCCATCTTCATCAACCGCCCTTTTGCCCTCAACCTCCAAGACGCTCAGGAAATAATCGATTTGTCCAAAAAGCACGATACCCCGATCATGTCGGGTTCTTCCTTCGGCTCAGCACCGGAAATTGAGCACATCAAACGCGAAGTGGCAGCCATGGAACCAATCAGGGGCTTTGCCGCGGCCAATTCCATGTCCGATTACGCTACCCACGGCATTCATGGCCTGTACATGATCTACGCATGTATCGGCGGCGGCATTAAAAGCGTGGCCTATCAGACGCCCGACTGGCATGTCCCCAATGGGCACCTCACCTTTGAATACGAACCCAGAGGAGCAGAAGGGAAGACCTTTTACGGATCGCTGCAGGAAATATCGGGGACCTGGGGCTGGATCCGAGTGTTCGGGGAGCGCACCTTCGAGCAATTCGTGCATAGCGGCATCCACTTCTGGGTTCCTCTGCTGCTGGAGATGCAGGAGATGTTTGAAACCCGAAAAATGCCCGAACCCTACGAGGCCATATACGAGAAGGTGCAGATGTTTCTGGCCGGCTTCAAATCGCACATGGAGAGTGGCGGTGCCCCGGTGGGGCTGGACGAAATCGGCGACTGGACGGCTCCACTGCTCAATCCCGACCCGTATCCCGACGGGTTCTTCGGGTAGCCTGCAAGGTGCTCGGTTACCACCCACGAATTGTATGGCAGCCGTCTTTTATGGTCAGACGCCCCGAGTAACTTAACACCTCGTGCCCCACCTTGGTCGAATGTAGAGGGGCGGAGCTTTGTAGGAAGCTGGCTGCCCTCTAGCGACGGAGGCCTGTACGTGGCACGGAGTAAATCGCCCTTCACCCTGCGGGTATTCTCGGCAGGCCTCCTGTTGTGCCTGCTGATCAGCGTCGCCACACCGTACACCAATATGTACCTACAGGGCTCGCTGATGGCCCTCGATTTTGGTACGGCCGCGGCTCTGTTTCTGCTCTTCCTACTTGTCTGTATCAACGCGGTTCTCCACCGTTGCGCCCCCGCCATGGCCTTCCAGCGGGGCGAACTGGCAGTGATTTACGCCATGATGGCGACCGCCTGTGCCATTCCGACCATGGGATTGATGGAATACCTATTGCCGGGCATGACCGCTCTGGAGTACTACGCCACACCCGAAAATGATTGGCAAGCTTATATCCAGCCTCATGTAAAGTCGTGGATGGTAGTCGAAGATCCACTGGCGACCAAATTCTTCTACGAAGGACTGCCCCGGGGCATGGCCATTCCCTGGGAAGCGTGGCTAGTACCGCTGTGCGCCTGGGGTCTTTTCATTGCGGCGCTCTATCTGACCATGATTTGTGCCGCGGTGATCATCCGACGCCAGTGGATGGAGTACGAAAGACTGGTCTATCCCCTCGTCCAAGTACCGGCGGCCATGATCCAACAGGACGAGGGATCTATCCCACCTTTTTTTCGCAGCGGGTTGATGTGGATCGGTTTTGGCTTGGCCTTAGTCGTGGGCAGCCTAAAAGGGCTACACCACTACTATCCGTCCGTGCCAGCAGTATCCATGTCAACCTCCTTGGGCATCCTGCGCGATACGGTGAACCTGCCCATTATGTTGAGCTTCAGCGCCGTGGGCATTTTCTTTTTTGTCAACCTGGATATCGCTTTGGGTCTGTGGGTTTTTACCCTGCTGGCCATGCTCGAAAAAGGGGCTTTCAGTGTAGTGGGGCTCCATAGCACCGAGGTCGTCAGTGTGTACGGCACCCCGGAATCGCCGCTATTGGCCCACCAGGGAATTGGAGCGCTGTTGGCCTATGTGGTCGTGGGACTGTGGCAGGCCCGGTCCCACTTTGCCACTGTTGGACGCCAAGCTTGGAAAGGGCAAGGGGACGAAGATGCCGGCGAGATCATGTCCTACCGGGCCGCTGTGCTAGGGCTGTCCGGCGGGATTGCGGTCATGGTGTTGTGGCTCTGGTCATCGGGTATCCCCCTGTTGCCACTCTTGGTGTTTCTGGCCGTCGCCCTGCTCATATTCTTCGGCTTGTCCCGCATAGTGGTTGAGGGCGGCGTTGCCGCCGCCCGCAGCCCCATGATCGCCTCGACCTTCGCGGTCTCGGGACTGGGTACATCCATAGTGGGAGCCGAAGGCTTGGTGGCCCTTGCCTATACCTATATATGGCACGGCGATGTGCGCACTTTTGTCATGGCCTCGTGCGCCAACGGCTTGAAGATAGTCGAAGGGATCACCAATCTCCGACCCTTATTCTGGGCCCTAGCTCTGGCCATTTTAGTGACCTTGGCCGGATCGGTCGCGACCATTCTCTACTTGGCCTACACCTACGGGGGGATCAATCTGCATGGCTGGTTTTTCGGTGCTGGTCCCCAAGCACCCTTTAATTATATCGCCCACAAATTTCAAAACGCCCCGCCTGTGCAGGTGGACGGCTGGCTGTTCAAAGCCATTGGCGCGACCCTAATGGGCGGGTTACTCTGGTTGCGGCACCACTTTTTGTGGTGGCCTTTCCATCCATTGGGCTTTGCTATTTGTACGGTATCCTTTATCGTCGGGCGACTCTGGTTCAGCGTATTCCTGGCTTGGTTGTTCAAAGTGGTCGTGCTCAAGTACGGAGGACCGCGGCTGCACCACATGGTGCGCCCCTTCTTTATGGGCCTAATCCTAGGACAGTTCTCCAACGCTGGGTTTTGGCTCATAGTCGATGGGTTTACAGGTACTACCGGCAACGGGATAGGCGTACTGTTTTGGTGAAAAACCCACTCCGCGCCAAGCCGACAACGATGGCGCGTTTGGCCGGGCTATTCATAGGGCACTCCTTTGATTTTGCGATTATTTATAGCGAAAATTAAAGGAGTTGCTGCACAGCACGTTATAGCTGTACTTTAGACACCGCCGCGCACAATATCACATTGATCCACCTTTATCAAAACGCCCCGAGGAGACCATGACTACCTATCGCGCCGCCGTTATCGGCTTGGGCCGCATGGGCAGCACCTTCGACGATGAAATGAGCGAAGGAGGATCCATTTTTCTGCCCTATTGCCACGCCCCCTCGTATTGCGCTTCGGCCCATACGGAACTGGTCGCCGGAGCCGATCTGCACGACGAACAACGCGCCATTTTCGGCGACCGCTGGGGTCTGGAGCAAGACCATCTCTACAGCGACTACCGCCAAATGCTGGAGCGAGAAAACCTCGATCTGGTCAGCGTCTGCACCACCGCCCGTATTCGCTCGCAGATCGTCCAGGACTGCGCCCGCGCGGGCGTCAAGGCCGTATGGGCCGAAAAGCCCATCGCCCTAACCTTGGCTGAAGCCGATGCCATGGTCGAGGCCTGCCGCCAACACGGCACGGCGCTAGCCATCAATTGCGCCCGCCGCTGGAACCCTTTCTTCAGCCAGGCTCGCAGCCTCATTGACCAAGGCGAGCTGGGGCAAATCCTCCAAGTCACCGGCTACGCCCAGTGCGGCCTGTCGCACAACGGCAGTCACTTCATCGACATTGTGCGCTACATGGCCGGAGGGCAGGTCGAGTGGGTTTTTGGCGAAATGGAATCGGACGCCGCGGCCGAGGGCGAAACCGACCCGCAGGGCAACGGCTACCTCAGCTTTGACAATGGCGTGCGCGCCTTTATCCGCGCCACCCCCACCGGAGTCGCGGCCTGGGAAATCGACGTCATTGGCACCGAGGGCCGCATCCGCTCTTTAGCCAATTGCACTCAAATGGAGTACATCCGCACGGCTGCGGGCGGCAACCGGGGACGCGGCGTACCCGCGTACGTGCCCTTTCCCTATCCGACGCATATACAAGGCATGGGCCTGACCATTATCGAGGATCTAATCCAAGCCATTGAGACGGGATCGGATCCGCGCTGCTCGGGCGACGATGGTCGGGCCGCTCTCGAAGTGGCCATTGCCCTGCGCCAATCGCACCGCGACGGTTTTGTCCGCGTGGATCTGCCGCTAGCGGACCGCTCGTTGGGCATTCTCTCTTCGGAGATTTCCCAAGACCACACCCCGGCGCGGGTGCGGCGGTTGCAGGCATAAACGCAATAATGACGATAATAAGGCAGCGCGCGCTATACGGAGTCCACGTTGTTGCAGGATGTTTTTTTGTCTTGGTAGCCTGTGCTGAGCGAGAGCAGGCGGCCAGCACCCAGCGCATGGCTGAACTCCTAGAAGACATAGCCGTCAATGTCGATCCCGCCACGCATCCGTATGTGAATTTGGACCGAGTTGCCTATTTCCGCGCTCGGTTGGACCACCTACGCCTATCCGGTGCGGCCATCAATTCCCGGAGGCGAGAGCAAATCCTGCAAGCCCGCCTTTCTCTGGCCAACGAACTGCTGCAAGCCGGCCAATCCGACCAAGCAGTGCAGGAGTACCGGCAACTACAGACTGTGGTTCATCATCCTCGGCTTCGGCATTCCCTCCAAATGCTAGTGGGCTTGGCCTACCTCCGTTTGGGCGAACAAGAAAACTGTGTTGTGCAACACAATATCAACTCTTGTCTAATGCCGATCCGTGGCACTGGAGTGCACCAAATCAAGCGCGGATCGAGCGCCGCTGTCGAGGAATTCTTGGGGATCCTGAGCAGAAATCCGGGTAATTTGTCGGCTCGTTGGCTACTCAATATCGCCTATATGACGCTGGGTCAGTACCCGGAAGAGGTGCCGCAGAACTTGCTGATTCCACCCGAAGTATTCACCTCTGACCACGATATTGGGGTTTTTCGCGATGTCGCTCCCCAGTTGGGGCTGGATATGGTGGGACTTTCGGGGGGAGCTATTATGGAAGACTTTGACGGCGACGGCTATCTCGATATCGTGGCTTCCTCTTGGGGACTGCGCGACCCACTCCGCTACTTCCGCAACCAAGGGGACGGCACCTTTGCCGATCACACACAAGCGGCAGGCTTGGAGGGTATTGTGGGTGGTTTGAACATCTGCCAGGCCGACTACGATAACAACGGCTATGCCGATGTGCTGGTGCTGCGCGGCGCTTGGCTCGACGAGGGGCGCTACCCCAACTCGCTGTTGGCCAATCGGGGGGATGGGCGCTTTTTCGATGCGACCGAGGCAGCCGGCTTGCTCACTTTCCACCCAACGCAGACAGCGGCCTGGGGCGATTTTGACAACGACGGTTGGGTTGACCTGTTTGTCGGCAACGAATCGCAGGGTCGAGCCACTCATCCATGCGAGTTGTTCCGCAACGAAGGCGAAGACTCTGGACGCGGAGTATCGGCGGTGCAATTCGTTGACGTAGCCGAGGCAGTGGGACTCGATGTGGTCGGCTGGACCAAAGGAGTGGTCTGGGGCGACTACAACAACGATGGACAACTGGATTTGTATATCTCGCGTCTGGAACCTAAAGAGTCCAACCTGCTCTTTCGCAATCAGGGGAGTGGGCGTTTCGCCGATGTGACGGCCGCGGCAGGCGTAGCCGGACCACCCTACAGTTTTCCGACTTGGTTTTGGGACTACGACAACGACGGGTGGCAAGATCTATTCGTCGCCGGTTTCAAGGGCGAGGTAGCGGACGTGGCGGCCGCTTATTTGGGCTTGCCACACCGCGCTGAAGAGCCCCGTCTATACCACAACAACGGCGACGGTACTTTTACCGATGTCACGCGCAAGGTAGGGCTCGACGAGCCTCTCCTAGCCATGGGCAGCAATTTCGGCGACCTAGACAACGACGGATACCAAGATTGTTACATCGGCACCGGCGACCCGTACATGGCTACGCTAGTCCCCAATCGCATGTTCCGCAATGCCGACGGCAATTTCTTCCAAGATGTCACCACCTCGGGCGGCTTTGGACATTTGCAAAAGGGCCACGGTGTGGCTTTTGGCGATATTGACCACGATGGCGACCAAGATGTTTTCTCGGTCATTGGCGGGGCTTTCACCGGCGATACCTACCAAAACGTCCTCTTTGCCAATCCGGGCCATGGCAATCATTGGATCAAGCTCCGGCTCGAGGGCAGGCGTACCAATCGGGCCGCCATTGGAGTGCGCGTAAAGGTGAGCGTGAACACCGCACACGGCAGCCGCGACATTTATTCCACGGTGACCAGCGGGGGCAGTTTTGGTGCCTCCAGCCTGCAATGCGAAATAGGCTTGGGACAGGCCGAGTCTATCCAAGCTATTGAAATCGTCTGGCCCACCAGCGGGGAAGTGCAGCTTTTCAACGATATCGAAATGGATCAAGGCATGTACATTCGCGAAGGTGATCCGCGTCCGACTCGCTGGCAGTTCAAATCTTTCGCCATGGCCCCAGGCAATGAGTTGGACGGGGTGGCACACACCCACTAGTCTCCCCGCCCGTTCGGCAAGACGCACGGCGCTCTTTGAGAGAGGATAGTTTCTCCATGTATTTCCCAGGTCTGCGGCAGACATCGAGTACCATTTGCCGAATCAGCTATGCAATTTCATTGATATCTACCCTGTACCTCATTGGAGCCGCGCACGGACAGGATGCTTCCTCAAGGAGCCAAGAGCACTATAGGCTCGGTATGCGCCATGCCCAAAAGGGCGACTATGAAAGCGCGGAAAGGGAGTACCGGAAAGCGATAGAATTAGATGCCAATAATATCTATCCGCACGACGGCCTCGGTTTCATCTACGCCCTGCAAAGCCGATTGGGCGAGGCAGAAGAGGAATTTGCCAAGGTACTCCAGATTGATCCGGGCTACGCACCGGCACACTACAAGTTGGGTAAGATTTTTTTTATTCGCCAAGAGTACGACGAGGCTTTCGATTCTTACCACAAGGCCATTGAGGCTGACCCCAAGTACTTTCCCGCCCACCACGGTCTAGGTGTCATCTACGTACAGACTCAAGAGCGGGCTAAAGCAGCAGAGCATTTCAAAGCAGCTATCGACATCAACCCCGACTACGGTCCCTCTCGCTACCGGCTCGGGACGCTATATATAGAAGAAGGGAATTACTCTCAAGCCATAGAGGAATTGCGGCAGGCGGCCAAGCTAGTCGCCAACGAACCCTCTATCCACTATGTCTTGGGGAACGCCTATATGGCAATAGGCAAGCTTCCAGAGGCCGCAGAAGCATTCCATAGAACATTGCAACTCGAGCCGAGTTGGGCCGATGTGCACGATAAACTGGGCTTGGTCTACACCGACCAATCCTTGGCCCTGCTAGGAGCTGTCATGGCGGACCAAGACAAGCTGGCCGCCGCCGTTGAGGAGCATCGCAAGGCCGTGGAATTGGCCCCCGAAAACGGTTGGTTCCAGCACAATCTGGGTATGGCCTATGAACGCCAGCGACAGTACGACGAAGCAGCCGAGCAGTTCGTCAAGGCACTCGCGGTCAATCCCGATATGGCCTACACCCGTTATCGGCTCGGCATGATCTACTCGCGAGACAAAAAGTACCAAGAAGCTATTGAGGAATTCCAATATGCCATCCGGCTCGAGCCCGACCGGTCGGTTTTCCACTACGCCTTGGGGGCCGTATACGCCAAGATCGACAGAGGGGAAGAAGCAATTGGCAAATTCAAAAAAGCCATCGAACTCGACTACTACAATGCCGAAGCACATTTTGGTCTGGCCAACGCCTATCTAAAACAGGGCAGAGGCGAGGAGGGTGCCAAGGAGATGGAGATCTTCAAAAAACTGCGCGCAGGCAATATCGCAGATATGGAACAACGGGTCGTCTTAGTGCCTGACAATCCAAAATATCACGGCGAATTGGCCGCTCACTATACCCAACAGGGCAGATATATAAAGGCGATCAATGAGTACAAGCTGGCCATCGGCCTCGATCCGCATAATCCCGAGTACCGCCGATTGCTCAAAGATGCCTATATCAAAGCAGGGCGCTATCGGGAAGCGGAAGAGCAACAGGAGATTATCCAGAGCTTAGATGCCCAACGAAAGCAGGCGCATAACCCATAGAGGCCGCTGATTTATATGTATTTATTTTTTCTTATCCTCGTTTCCTCACGGCTCTTGGCCGTCGAAGGACGGGAAGTAGAGAGGCAAGTCCAATTCGTGGATGTAGCGGAGGAAGTGGGGGTTGTGGCGCAGAACGTCTCCGGGGATAGCGAGCAGACGTACTTGGTCGACAGCATGATGGGAGGATCGGCTTTTTTCGACTACGACCAGGACGGTGATTTGGATTTGTACATCTTGAACGGGTCGAAAGTGGTTGGATTTCCAGACCAAGAGCACCCGCGCAATACCTTTTATAGAAACGAGCACGGTACATTCGTCGATGCTACCGACGAAGCGAACTTGGGCGACGCAGGCTGGGGAATGGGATGCGCCGTCGGCGATTACGACAACGATGGCGACTTGGACATTTATATAACCAACTACGGCAGGAACGTACTGTACGATAACCAAGGCGACGGGACTTTTGTCGATGTGACCGAGTACGCCCAAGTAGGAGACGAGCGGTTCAGCACGGGATGCGCCTTCCTCGATTACGACGGCGACGGATATCTAGATCTGTACGTAGCCAACTACGTCGATTTCAAGCACTTTCTGCAGACCACTCCCAATAGGTCCTATATATGGAAGGGCTTAAGGGTTCACTTCGGACCTCGTGGAATGAAGGGGGGTGGGGATATCCTATATCGCAACCAAGGCGACGGGACTTTTGCGGATGTGACCGCGGAGACGCGGGTGGTGGACCAAGATAAGCTCTACGGTATGGGCGTGATCGGCGGCGATTACGACCGGGACGGCGATGTGGACATCTATGTGGCCAACGACACTGGGCCCAATTTCCTTTATCAGAACCAAGGCGATGGCACCTTTGCCGATATCGGCTGGATGATCGGTGCTGCCTATGGCGAAAGCGGCGAAGCTCAAGGCTGTATGGGCATTGCCTATGGGGATTACGACAATGACCTGTACCAAGACATATTAGTCACCAACTTCTGGGAGCAGACCAATACGCTTTACCACAACGACCGCGGCGCATTCTTTTCCGATCTCAGCTTTGACGCCGGCGTGGGCAAAGAGAGTTTTCAGTTTTTGGCTTGGGGCACCGAGTTTTTCGACTATGACAACGACGGCGATAAAGATCTTTTCGTGGCCAATGGCCACCTCTTTCCACAATTGGACAGGGCCAATCTAGGCACTAGCTATGCCCAGACCAATCAACTCTTTGAAAATTTGGGCGATGGCACCTTCGTCGAGGTATCGCAGCTAGCGGGGGAGGGCTTGGGGATTAAAAAAGTGAGCAGAG
The DNA here is from genome assembly GCA_965261395.1 of Candidatus Latescibacterota bacterium. Lineage (GTDB taxonomy): Bacteria > Latescibacterota > UBA2968 > UBA8231 > UBA8231. The sequence continues at coordinate 5,719,927 of OZ253462.1, read as the reverse complement.
GGGCTTCCTTTGGGGATTACGACGATGATGGGGATCTGGACATATTTGTCCTGAATCTAAACGATTACCCCACTTTGTTGCGCAACGACGGCGGCAATACAAACAACTGGTTGGTGGTCAAAACTATAGGGACTGAAAGCAACAGAGATGGTATAGGAGCTAGGATTGAGGTCCGCTGTGGAGGACTCACGCAAAGCGCCGAAATCCGGAGTGGTGCTAGCTATCTTTCGCACAATGACTTGAGGGCCCATTTCGGCTTGGGACAGAGAGAGGCCATAGACTTGTTGGTAGTGCGCTGGCCAAGTGGCCTAGAAGAACGGTTTGCAAATCTCTCTGCCAATAGACTCGTGGTGCTTCAAGAGGGCGAGGGCATTGTCCACCTAGATGGAAAGGGCAGCTCAGGTCGCGCCACGCCCAATAAAACCATAAACGATCAACGCCGGCCCCCCAAAGCCAGCAATTAGCTTGATCTTTTGCTACTTTCTTTTTATCATAACTTTGGTTTTCCTGCAAAAATTGTGTATTCACTGTTTTGTTCCGTAGCTTCGCTTACCGTGCCATTGAAAATTATTTGAAAGGAGGAGATAAAGACCCTTTAAGCAATCAACCGCTCAAAAAGCAGTTTTAGCAGTTTTCTCACCAGGAAAGGATCTTAGGTGATGAGTAGAGCAATGAGTTATAGCTTCTTGGCATTGAGTTTTGTCTTTTTCACGGTCGCGTCCAGTTCGGCCCACCTGCGGGCAGACAGAAACTGGGCCGCCGTTCAGGTGCCTATTGGCGTCGATGGCGTCAGAGATGTCCAGATGGACGGAGACATCAGCGAATGGGACAATGTACCTTCGATCTTCTGGGTGACCCATGAAGATCTGATCGAGACCGTCACCGGCACCCAAGGGGATCCCGACCCTTCCAATCTAGCCGAGCGCATCATTTTCGGCTGGAGTCCAGTGACCAACATTTTGTATTTCATGGAGGAAAGATTCGACGACCTCTTTTACGGGACCATCGAAAATAATTTCGATACGGTCGAGGTGATGTTGGACTTTGACCACAGCGGCGATGCCATTTTCCAGAATGTACAATCGGCGGATTTGGATCCGGAAAGATGGGAAGGGGCTTTGTCCCAGAATTACCGCTATCAACTGCACCAAGAAAATCACATGTGGCTCTGGGGCGGAGCTCCGTGGGCTGGGGTCGAGCCTTATGCCGGTGCGAAATGGAGTTTTGATGGCGATATCAACGGCGGGGCTGGAACCCTTTTCATGGAGATGTGGTTCACTCCCTTCGACGATTTGCCTACCAGTTCTGCGGGCATAGAGGACGAAGACGTGATCGTCCACACTATGGCGGCGGGCGAAATCATGGGTATCGGTTTTGCCGTTCAGGACGATGACAACGGCGCCGAAGGCTCGTACAACGGCTACTGGACCAATAGCGGCGATACGGAAATCTACTTCAAAGCTACCGCTATGGTCGACTATGTCCTGCTTCCCTTTGATGAGAGCATCTGGGTAGCGGGCGAAGATGTGGGCACTGCCGTCGAGTCGGATAGCTGGGGGAATATCAAGGCGAGTTTTTCCCGCTAAGGAGAACAAGTAAAAGAAAATGAGCAGTTCGGGGGGCGAGGTCATCCTCGCCCCCTTTTTTAATAATCTTGCCAAAGGATTGGGTATGGTCCCACCTAAGTCAATAGGGTTGCTTTTGCTCGCTTTGCTGGGTGTCGGCCTCTGGCCCCCAAATGCCTCCGGCGTGGTTGTTTATAGAATTGGCACCCCCTTTTCAACAACAGAAAAAGACAGCCTTGCAGGCCTCGGCATCGACTTCAGGGAAATTGACTGGTCGGCCTCCCAACTGCAAGATGCCCTCGAGCTGGACTCTTTGCAGGCGGGTTCACTGCAACCCAACTACTTTGATGAGGACGAGGACATCGCCGCAACCCTCTTGAGCCGAGGTGGCTGGGTGCGGGTGCGGCTTTTCGCCAATCAAAATCAGCTTATTGGAGAGGTACTGGTCGATGGCGATTCGACTACGGCCCTTACGTGGCCAGCCGTAGCTCCAGAGAGTTTTCATGTGGGCACGGCGCGGACCCTCAGTGAACAATTGACTTTTGATTTAGGCGGGCGATTTCTCATCCAGGAAGTGAGATTTCGCCCTCTGGCGGGAAAGCCAGAGCACTTTGTGGAGCGGCTCTCCATTGGCACCCTCGATAGTAGGCTGGTCAATATTGGCAACAGAATGTCCAATCTCCCGACCGTAGCCGAAATAAAGGAAAACACCGAACCTCAAGTCAGCGTAATTTTAGACCCGCCGATATCGACTCAAACGGTCCAATTGCTGATTTTTCGCGACACACCCAAGGAAATAGGGCTCGCCGATTTTGAACTCTACGGCGGTGGTTTCTTGGGGCGAGCCTCGTATGAATCCGAAATAATCGAATTGGGCGATCTGGCCAGTTGGGGCGAGATTCGCTGGTCGGGCCGGCAAGATCCGGACGCCCGGGTCGATACCCGCACCCGGACGGGAGCAGATCCACATCCCGATATTTTTTGGCAGCTAAGACCCGAGCAGCGAGATAGCGTGCAATTTCTCGATGGCGGCGGCGACTTAGCCCTGAACGAGTACAAAAGCCGGTACCGCAAACTACTCGACGTTCTCAAGCCGGTAAAACCCCAGGATAGAGTGAGTCCCGATACGGAAAACTGGAGTTTCTGGTCCAGTCCCTATCTGTTTGAAAACTCGGGACTCAGCATCGTTTCCCCTAGTCCCCGCCAATTCTTCCAGCTCAAAGTGGACTTCTCTTCTACTGTCGAGGATGGAGGCAAGATCGATTATGTCGAGTTCAAGGCCTCGGTGCCGCCGGCCGTGCACAGCTTGGTGGGAGAAATTTTCCCGGTCGAGACCCAAGTGGGGCAGGTGACGCATTTCACCTACTTCATCCGGCCGACCATCCGGGCTGGCGACGCGGGCTTTGACGGGGTGGAGATTTCCACGCCCTCGGGGGTGGTTTCGGTCGATTCGCTGCGCATAGACGGCATCAACTACGACGATTTTGTCTGGGCGAAAACTGCGGACGGCCTAGGCTTTGAGATCAACTTTCCGCGTCAGCTAGAGCCGACCGACAGTGGGGCCCTGATCGAGGTGGTGTTCAACGCACCGGTGCTGCGGGAAGTGGGCACGCTGTTTACTGGTAAGGTGTTCAATAGCGCCGAGCCAAATGAGGTGCGTCAACGCATCAACCCGGGCAATGCCGCCGACGAGATTGAGAGCGACGGGATTTCAGTGAAAACATCGCTGAGCAGTTCACTGGTATTTGCACCGCAGATTGGGCCCAATCCCTTTACGCCCAACGGCGATGCCATCAATGACGTGACGCATATTTCCTATAAGCTCTTGCGGGTGACATCTCAGGTTCCAGTCTCTGTGGAAATCTTCGACTTGTCCGGCCGGCTAGTTAAGCAAATATACGCCGGGGACATTTCCATCGGAGAGTATTCCCATCCTTGGGATGGGACCGACCGCTCCAACCGGCTGGTCCCCCCGGGACTCTACTTGTATCGAATAGCGGTAGATATCCAATCGGAAGAGGGCATCAAGAGCGGCGTTATCGCCGTGGCCTATTGATTTTTAATCGCCCCCCAGATGAGTAAATACATAGGAGACCCAATGCCATGGCATGGCAGAGAACATTCAAGCTAGTGCTCACTAGCTCCGCCTGTCTCTTAGGTGGGATGGCCCTAGGTGAAATGGCTTGGGGGCAAGAGGGCTTTTCTATCCGGGACGGCGCGGCTATCATCGAGTCCAGGGATCACTGGGCTGGTTGGCAGTCGGTGGCAAAAACCATCCAGATCACCGAGGAAGGCGTAAAACCGGCCTTTATACGCAAGAGCACCAAGCTCGAAATAGATGGTGCTGAACAGGTAGTCCCCGGCATTAACGCGGTTTTGAATGCCTCCGAGTTCGGCGGCGGGATATGGGAGGCCGGCTCCAACCGCTTGAGCGCAGAAAACCTGATGGACGGCAGGATGGACACCTACTGGGAGCCGGACACTTCCGCCCCTCTCAGGGATTGGTGGGTGCAAATCGATTTAGGGCGGGCCGTATCGGCCAATAAGATCGTCCTCAAGTTTGTCGGGGAGGATTTGGGAGACCCCTTTCTCCAATTCAAGGTCCTCACCTCTCAAGGGGAGACGATCATCGGCCCGCTTTTGTACAGGAAACGCTTCTCAACGAACAAGCCCATCAAGAATGAACGAGTCTTTGAAGTCGATTTGACCAGCCAGTTGCCCACCAAATGGACACAGGTGCGCGGGGATTTTACCGGCGATGTGATCAGATTCGTCTCGGTCGGCGTCACGGATAGCGATTTTGGCAAGGCAAGACAAGTTTCCCAGTCCGCTTACGAGGGTCTCGACCCCGACCAACAGGGCGATATAGAATACTTCCGCCGAGAAACCTCGGGCAGGCTGAGATTGTTAGAGGGACGCGAAGATTGGGATGCCTTGGCCGGCAAGGACAGTCAAGGCCCTATCATCTACTACCGCCGCGAGTTGCCTCGATTGGCGGAAGTGGAAGTCTGGTCGATCGGCGACAATATTGGGATTGGCGTACTGGAGCGGGGTGGCAAGGTGACGAGTTGGGAAAACAACGGGGCTGAGGGTGTGGTGGTAGACGGAGTAATATATAGTGTAGACAAGGCGTTGTACTGGCCTGCTCAAGGGGGGTACAATCCCGATAGGCTGCTGCCTTCGCAGCCGCCCGATGTCGAGCGTGCCTTAGTAGTGGATCTGGGAGGGGCCTTCTTCCTAGATAATATCCGCGTACTCCAAGCCAGCAGTAGCCCCCCTGGGCCTTTTCGCGCCTACCGCATTGAAGTCTCAGATGGCTCCACCAATGCCGGCGGGAGTCTGGCCTGGAAAACAGTAGGGTCGCTCGATCATATCAGTGGGGGTGAATCGTACCACGATTTTAAGTTCCCGCTCACCAAAGCCGAGCATTTTTCTTTTACCTATAAGCTCCATATAGGGGGCGGACGCCACGGCTTGTCAGAGATTCAGTTTTTCGGCGAAGGGTACATGCCCGAGTCCCGGATCGAATCGGTCTTTGACGGGCCTTCGGCATTCATAGAATTGGGGGCCACTCCCCAAAATTTGGCGTCTATAGAGTGGGATGCGGATATACCGCCGGGTACGGATATTATTCTTCAGACCCGCACCGGCAATACGGTCAAAACTGCTACGCTCTACTATAAAAAGAACGGTGAGTTGTTTCCGGGCACCGAAGAAGAAGCAGCGGAAGCTCACGCTACGGACAAAAAGTTCTTTGGGGATGCCTCTGTTGGACCCGTCGTTACCCAGACCAACCCGGGCAGCGATTGGAGCAGTTGGAGTCAACGCTATTTCAGTTCGGGAGACAAAATCACCTCGCCTAGTCCGCGCAAATTCGTCGCCATCCGCGCGACCTTTATCACGGAAAATCCCCTCGCGGCGGCTACACTGCGTTGGGTGAAACTCAACTTTGTAACGCCAGTCGCCAAAACAGTTATTGGCGAGGTGCTGCCCGCCCAACTCGAGGTGATTGGCGCTGAGCAATCGTTTTCCTATTTCATCCGCACGACCTTCGAGTCGGCCAACGAGGGCTTTGACGAGATTCTCATTGAAGCTCCCTCCGGCGTCAAAATGAAATTCAATCAAGCCCATGTGGACCTCACAGGGCAGCCGACTCAAACCTACACCGCCCAAAGCGAGGGCTTTGAGGTCGTAGTCGGTAATTCCGATTCGCTTTGGGTGCGTCTGCCCACTCCCATCAAGACGACCGGCGGGGCCGCGTTGGTCGAGCTTCAGTTCGCGGCGACCACATTCGATTTTACCACATTCTTCAATGGCTCTATCGGCCATTCTGCCATTCCCAATTCGTGGCAAAGAGTGGACCCGGGCGATGCAAACGAGACCACGGATAGCGAAAAAACCGTGACTCTGGCCCTTGAACGAGGTGCTGTCCTAGGGGATATCGAAGTAACAAATAAAATCTTCACCCCTAACGGCGACGGCATCAACGATGATATGGCTGTGAGTTTTTCACTCATGCGGGTGAAGACATCAACGCCGTTACAGGTAAAAATATACGATCTCGGTGGGCATCTCGTTCACCAACTGCGCGATGACTACATAACCACGGGACGTCATTCCGTGGTCTGGACCGGAGTCGATAAATCCGGGGCTTTGGTGGCCCCTGGCATATATGTGCTGAGGATCGACATTAAGGTCGATTCAAAATCGAGTAGAAACACCTCGGACTACCGCTTAGTACATGTCTCCTACTGATCTTCTACGATCCGCGAGGAACAGGTTGAACAAACCACCTTTAGTCAGGACAGCGCTATTAGCGTTTTCTTGTCTATTGGGACTTGTACCGACCCAAGGCTATGGGGAGACGATAGTCATTGGAGGCGGTCCAGGTACCCTAGCGTGGGATGGCCATTATTCCGAGACATCGGTTATCGATTTTGACGCCAACCCCGGCCAAATTCAGCCTGCTCAGACAGGTCCCGAAGACAATATCGTCCTGAAAGTATTTGAAAGAGGAGGAGCCGTAACATCGCCCAACGCGAGAATAGTGCTCGGAATATCCCAAAGTCTTTTACATGAACAATTGGCGCATATGGTCAGCGGCGATACGACCAAGGCCTTTGAAGTAAAGAGCGGTTCCCCTACAGGCGTTATCTTCAGGATAGATTTGGGCGAGCGCTTTGGAGTCAATCGGATCAAGTTTTTCCCGCGCCAGGGATTTGAAGAGTTTTTTCTGAAAGGCTATGAACTGCTGCTGAACGACGGCAGTGAGGAACAGAAAACCCTAGCCGGGACGCCGGATTTCAAGGTTTTCAAAGCCGAGGTACGCAACCTCAAACCGATCGTTGACCTAGACGTCCCCCTGCAGTTTGTTCGTTTCATAGAGGTGAAACAACTAGTGCGCGGGGAGTGGGAGATTGACGAGTTTCAAGTCTTTGGTGCGGGTTTTGCCTCTACAGCATCGTATATCTCAAGAGTATTCGATCGAGAACAGCCCGCTATCTTTGGCGACATAACATGGGCCAAGGGGAGCATCGGCGAACCAACAAAAACGGATGCCATCCTATCGACCCGGAGTGGCAACACACCAGATCCCAGCGATTCGCTGTCTTGGAGCGCTTGGTCCTCCCCTTACCCTGCCGGAGTCCACACGGCTATTGAATCACCAGCCCCGCGTCGTTTTTTTCAGTTCCGTTTACTCCTTAAGACCAGCGAAATCCTAGCCGCGGCGACCGTTGATTCCCTCGCCTTTGCGGTGTCTCCTGCCCTAGCCGACTCGCTAGTGGGCGAGATATGGCCCCAAAGGGCTCTGATCGGGCAGAATACCCCCTTTACCTATGCCGTGAGAACCGTCAACAGCCGCGGCTTTAACCGTCTCGAACTAAAGACGATGGCACCGGTAGATGTAGTGCGATCCGTGCAAATAGACGGAACCGATGTCGAATGGGAAAAGGCGGATACAGACGACGGGGTTCAAATTGGCTTCCCCCGGATTGTGGGGAACCGCACCTTGCGAGTGGTCTTTGAGAACGTGGCTTTGCAGTACAATACCTTTTTTGCCGGCAGAATCTCCGATAGCCAACAACCAGACAATCTGCCCCAAGTAGTCACCGAGGGAGATGCAGCCTCTGATTTCGAGGCGCAGGGAGATGACCTCTCGGTCGAGATCTCGGTGGGCAAAGACCTCATTCATTCCATGGAAGTGGCTCCCGTCCCTTTTACTCCCAACGGCGATGGCCTAAATGACGAAGTCCTCGTGACCTACGACATCGTCAACCTGACGGGTGGCGCCTTGGTTTCAGTGGATATATACGATCTTGCTGGAAGACGGGTAACGGCGATCTATTCAGGGTTGGATCCCAGTAGGAGATACCAAAGGGCTTGGGATGGAACGGACGAGAGCGGTGCCAAGGTACCGCCCGGAATCTACTTGGTGCGAGTGGAAATTGATGCAGATTCAGGATCCGAGAGTAAGACGAAAATTGTCCCAATAGTTTATTGATTATTCCCATTTTACTTGAAAGCTAGGGTGGAACTCTCATGCTGACCTGCCATATTCGCAGCACTCTAATACGCGGTATTAATCTAGCTACCATAGTTTGCTCCTTACTCTCGTCCACGCTAGCTTTCGACACCGACGCGCAAGCCCAAGATGTCGATCCGGCGCGTATAAAAGGCGTGCGCCGGGGAGCCGAACTCACCTTTGAACCAACCGGGTCCGGCGTGCTGTTTGGAGCCTTGGACCCGGCGGTCAAAAAGTGGTACGTATCTCAAGAACTTTTCCTAGAATACCGTTGGAAACAGTGGGAATACTCCAACTACGCCAGAGACCACTACAATCGCTATGTGGATATCAATTTAGCCGGGGATTATTTCTACGACATTTACGGTTCTTACATCACTAGGGGGTGGTTGATCTACGACTGGTCCCAGACGCAGCCCCAGCAAGGGGGCAGCAATTTATTCAAGACTGAGAGATTCCGAAACTTTTTCAGCAATTTGGTCATTGCCTCTGATCAAAAGGGGCAACATAACTTGGCCATAACCATAGGCAATGAGATCCGCTCGACCCTTACCCCAATGACCTTCTCAAAGCCGGCCTTGGACGGAATCCAGGTGGACTACCAAGCCGACAAATACCAGGTCACGACGATCCTCTCGCGGATCTCTTCTCCCGGCGGAGCCGGTACTCGTAACCCTGCGGTCAACCAAACGACCAGCCTGACAACGCTGATGGGTGGGCGGGCCGTTGCCCAAGTGGGCGATTTCGTCAGCATCGGGGCCAACTATGTAAGTGCCCACAATTCCTTCCAACTCTTAGATGCCTTTGAAGGAACCCCTAGAAGTGGTTCGATTACTTCTAGCCAAAACGCTGAAAATATCACCCAGCTTTTCGTCCGTCTGACCGACGATTCGCCCGAAGATAACGAAGGCGGCGCTACCCTCTTTGCTTGGGATATGCTCATAGAAGCCGAAGTCGAAATCATTGATGAAGAGGGAGAACGAGGGTTTAGGCGAGAGGTTGTCCGGGCCAGCGAGGCCGGTCTCAAGCCCTCGCCTCAGGGCGGCTTTCAGCGCTTGGGTTTCTGGGAAGCCAGCGGCTCTGAGCAGATCGAATTGGTATACGATTTTTCCGAGGGAACCTACACTGGCCCCGACCCCTCGGAGATAAGAAAAGTGACTTTTGAAATAGTCGTTGCCAACGACTACCGAATCGAGGTGTCTTCGAACCGCCAGACTAACCGACAGAACAGCAACGTGTTTCTACTGGCGGCCAGAGCCCAAGAAAACGTCAAAGATGGCTCCAATCTCAGAGTCATCAAGATCCCGTACGGTTTGCCGACCGCCACCGAAATTTTCGGTTTCACTCTGGAGGTGAACAATATTGGTGGGCTTGATTTCTACGGCGAATTCGACCGCAGTAGGAGTTACCGAAAATACCCCAACAGGCAGCATACAAAACACCTGTCGGCTTTTGACCAAGGCGATGGCTGGATGGTGAACCTATCGAAAACCGCTCAGCCGTGGTTCCTTTTTGGTGAGGCTTACAGTATGGACCACAATTACAATACAAGCGCTATCTTGGCCCGGGGCGAGGTCAACATAGATTACGAAGACCGGACGAGATTCTACTACGAACTCGTCGACGACAACGACGATCAGGATCGGTACCCCGATTGGCAGAGGATAAACGAAAGCATAGACTTGAGCGTATTTCCCGGCTTGGATGAAAACGTCGATTTTGTTTCCGATTTCAATCAAAACGACAGCGAAGATCTACCCAACTTAGTGCCCGACTACGACGAGCCTTTTCTGCGCTATTCTACGGACCGACCCGAATATCTATTCGGCATAGATATGAACAACAATATCTGGGTGGACCGGTTCGAAAACGACGATGAAGCAGATTTCCCCTATGATCGGGATTTAAGTGGGTACAACCTTTATGCGGGCGTCAACATTACTCCAGCAATGAGGTTGACGGTCGGCCGCACCGACGAAACCCTCATTGCCGGCGATGGAGAAAATACTACCCACTATTTGCTTCTTACGCTGGAAAAGGATTACCCCGGCCTAGGCAGGGTGAGGATTTTTGAGAATTTTAGGCTGGCCAAGGACAATATAGAAAATGACCTGCGCCAGTGGGACGAATTTGAGAGGCGCAACATCCCTACAATTGATCCTCTGGCGGCCCGGAATACGTGGATAAATTCGTCCTATATAAGCTTCAAATATACCAAGCTGAAGAATCTAAATCTCGTCAACAAGCTAAAATACGACCGCTGGCATCAAAGGCAGAAACAGCCCGATTTGCGGCGAGACTTCGTTTTTGCGGGCCTGATCAATAAAGTGGACTATATTTTCAAATTCGTTAATCTCGATATCCAGCCAAAAATTAAAAATGAACTGAGGATAGAGTCTCCAGCGCTTAAAGCAGATCCGCAACGCAAGGAAGACACCCTGATTTTCTCTCTGCTGACTCGGTGGCCATTGTTTAATAACTCCACTATGCAGGCAGGTGTGGAGTATACCATCTTCCAGCAGCTCAGGGATGCGGATACGGCGGTCAAGGAAGGACTGCTGGACGACTTCAGTGAAATTGTCGGCGCGGCCCAGTTTGCCAATAATTCAAATTACTTGGGCTACAGTTTGACGACCCTGATGGGACTCAGGCTGACCAGAAGAGCCATAGACAACGAAACCGAAACGGGCAGAATGGCTTTTGCCACGGTATTTGCCGGTTTGGACTAATCTACCAGTGCGTAGGAGTACAGAGGAGATCTAAGCTGAATGCCAAGAGAGATGACTGTATTTGGGCTTTTATTACTCGTGATTTTAACCGTTCTCATGGGTTGCACAGTGGAAACAGGAGACCGGGTCGTCGCTCAGATAGGTGATGAGGAGATAACGGTTGACCAGTTGCAGGAATTTATGGATGGCCTCCCCGAATATGCCAAGGCGGAGCACACTGGGGTAGAAGAAGCGAGGAATCATTTGAACACCATGATCAATATCGAACTGATGATCATGGAGGCGCAGGCGGCCGACCTCGACGAAAGCCCTGAATTTCGCACCCGGCTGGCCCAGGTCCGGCAAGAAAAGTTGGCCAGCACTTTCCAAGACAGAGCGCTGGAGGTAGAGGAGGAAGTGGAGGAGAGCGAAGTGCGGGAATACGCTGAACGCATGGGGCTCACTAGAGCGATCAGATTGGCCGATATAATGGTTCCCAGCCGAGAGAATGCCTTGGCCGTCCTCCGGGAGCTCAAAAATGGGGTGCCTTTTGGGCAAGTCGCCAAGCAATGGTCCATAAACAAAAAAACCTTGGCCCAAGGCGGGGACTTGGGCCGTTATACCACCCGAGAACAAATGATCACGCCCCTGCAAGACAAGCTATTTTCCCTCGCCTTGGGCCAAGTCTCCGAGCCTATAAAAATCGGTGGGCACTATTCGATTTTCACGGTCATAGCCGATTCTACCATCGAACTCAGTCCTGATAGGAAACTGGCGATCCAAATGGGACTAAAAGAGGAGAAAAACCAGCGGGCGCGATTGACCTTAGTCGCTGAACTCAAAGAAAAATACCACCTCGAATTGGACCGGGAAGGTCTCGCTCTCATTGTCGAAAAAGTGCGGGGCGGCACCTCTTTTGCCACGGAGGCTGAACGCAATATAGTTCTCTATAGGTACGACGGCGGAGAAATAACCGCTCAAGATTTGGCAGAAGCTGACCGCGCCCTGAAAGGCAATGCCTTGGCCCAAATCAGCGACTCCAGCCAAGTGGTCGCTTTTGCCGCGCGCCATGTCGTGCCCAATGCGATGCTCGTAGAAGCAGCCCTGCGTGCTGGCATAGATGGGGAAGCAGCAACGGTCGAGTGGTTGGATGATCAGGCAAAGCAATTTTTAACAAGAGCCCTCAGGGCGCGAGTTCTAAGAGCTAAAGTGACCATCGCTGAAAACGAGTTACGCCAATTTTACGAGGCCCATGCGGAAAGGTATCTGCACCCCGAGCAAATCGAAGTACAGGAGATTCTGGTAGAGACGGAGACCGAGGCACTGAGCTTGATGGAGCAGATCCAAAAGGGAGCCCCATTAGGCGATTTGGCCAAGAAGTATTCTATCCGGTCGCTAGAGGATCGAGATGAAGAAGGCCGATTCCACTTCCACCTTTTCGAAAAGGACTTTTTCGGCGGTTTTGTAGAAGTCGCCGAAAAAGCCGAGATAGGTGCGCTCACCGGGCCAGCCAAGGTCAATGAGGGTTATTCCATATTTAAGGTGCTTTCCAGGGGGCGTAAGCGGGAGACTTTTGCGGAAGCCGAGTGGAGAGTCCGGTCCCAACTTAAAAGAGAAAAAGAGAAAAAGACCTTTAATCAGTTTATCGAAGAACTGCGGAATAAATACGCAGCGAAAATGGTTATTCGAGAGGATAACCTCAAAGCCGCTTTCGGGGAGGGGTAGAGGCCCATAGGCCCTACTCTGCGTAGAGGTTGGCCCCCATCTCCATAAAGGCGTAGGGGCCGTTCTGGCGCACCACCACCAGCTTATTGGCTGGTGCCGATGGCACTGTTTGACGAGTGCCGTCGGGCCAAGTGATCTCCACTTCATCTGCCCCTTCCGCCCCCCCCAAGCCGAAGAAAATACGCATATCGTTGTAGGAGAGATAGCTGGAAGCGCCGTTGGCCGTGCGCCATTGGGATCGGCCGCCGGCCAGCAAACGGATCTTGGCACCGACGGCGTCGCGATTGGGGCCACGGCCCAGAAGTTGGACCACGAGCCAGTTGTTAGTGGAAGTAAAATCGTTGCGCAGTAGGGTGGCCGCCTCATCCAAATTGACTACGAAAATGTCCATATCGCCGTCGTTGTCGTAGTCGCCGAAACTGGCACCGCGGCTGACTCTTTTAAGGTTCATTCCCGGGCCAGCCGCAGCCCCTAGATCGATTAAACGGTCGCAGCCTTCGTTGCGGATCAACTGATTGCGCTGGGGGTAGGAAGTGTTCGCAATAGTGCTAGCCACCTGCGGATAGACATGGCCGTTAGCGACGAATAGATCCAAGTCGCCGTCCCTGTCGTAGTCGAAAAATTGGGTGCCCCACCCCAGCATTCCAAGTGTGGGTTCTTCTAGGCCGATCTGGGCCGTTATATCTTTGAAATGGTCCGGCCCGTCGTTGCGGTAGAAGGTATTACTCTCGCGAAAAAAATGGGTTATATAGAGGTCGATGTCACCGTCGGCGTCGTAGTCTCCACCGCTGACCCCCATACCCGCCTCTTCTTCGCCGTATTCGTTGTACGCGATGCCTGCTTTGAGACCAATTTCGCCAAAGGTGCCATCGCCGTTGTTGTCGAAGAGCACATTGGGGGTTGCGTCATTGGCCACGAGGAGATCGGTGTCGCCATCGTTGTCGAAGTCTGCGGGCAGTACGCCCAACCCGTAGTAGCGGTTGGCCCAAGAGATACCCGAGGGACGGGTGACGTCGGTGAAGGTGTTATCCCCATTGTTGCGGTAGAACCGGTCGGCGGCTCCAGGTAGGCCTTGGGGACCGCAGAAGATCTCGATTCCCTCGTAGGTGCAGACCTTATCCGGAGGGGAGTCAAAGTCGTAGACCAGATAATTGGCTATGTAGAGGTCGAGATCGCCGTCGCCATCGTAATCAAAAAAAGCGGCGCTGGAGCTATAATCGTTCCCTGCTACCCCGGTGGAAATGTCCACAAAGGTGCCGTTGCCTCGGTTGCGGTAGAGAATATTGGGGCCGTAATTGGTCACGTAAAGATCGCGGTACCCGTCGCCGTCGATGTCGCCCACGGTGCAACCCATGCCCCAACTGCGGTCCCCCACGCCGGCTAGTAAGGTCACATCAGCAAAGGTGCCGTTGCCTTGGTTGCGGTAGAGAATATTGCCCGGTCCGGATTTTTGCCGGTAGGTATTGACAGTAGCGCCGTTGACCGCGTACAGGTCGAGGTCGCCATCATTGTCGTAATCAAAAAAAGCAGCCCCTCCGCCGGAGGTTTCGACAATGTGCTTTTTCTCAGGTCCGCCGGCCACGTATTGGAAGGCGATGTGCGCCTCCTCCGTCTGGTCGGTGAATTGGGGTAGGACAGATTCCGGCAGCAGCACGGCCAGTGCCAAGGCAAAAGCAAGGGCCCGGCGGCAGTAAAAAAAGTCCATATACTCATCGCTGTAGAGGTAAACTAAGCAGATAATGGTCGCAATTATAGAGATTACCCTTTGCTGCGGCAAGGACGGGGGATCATAGGACGCGGTGGTGGTTTTGCGGCTTTTTTGCTAAAAAGTCCTATGCTCTCGCATTTATGAATCCAGAGGTGCGGAATGAAGCAGATTTTTGCCGCCCTAATGATGGGCATCACGTGCGCGGCGATAGGGCGATCCGAGAACATTGTTGTGGAACTTCGCGACGGAGTCGCGATGGAATTTGTGTGGATTGAACCAGGTACTTTTCTGATGGGATCGCCAGCTTCATCTCCCACACGGGGCGAAGACGAAGGTCCGCAGCACGAGGTCTCGATAAGCAAAGGATTCTATCTGGGTAAATTTGAGATTACCCAAGCCCAATGGGTCGCGGTGATGGGGACAGCGCCGTGGACCCGACGCAAGTACGTCCAGGCCGAGCCAAATCACCCGGCAGTCTATATCTCGTGGGTCGATATGCAGGAATTCCTCCGCCGCTTAAACGAAGCCGCCGACAGGGATTTGTACCGCCTGCCCACCGAAGCCGAGTGGGAATACGCCTGCCGGGCAGGGACCACGACGAGCCGTTCCTTCGGGGACGACGAAAGCCAGTTGGGCGACTATGCGTGGTACCTAGGGAACGTGGGTGAAGCGAGGGGAAAATTTGCCCAGCCGGTGGGTTCAAAGCAGCCGAATCCGTGGGGTCTGTACGATATGCACGGCAATGTATGGGAGTGGGTACAAGACTGGTACAACAACGCCTATGCAAACGCCAAACAGATAGATCCTACAGGAGCTGCTTCAGGCTCTACCCGCGTTATGCGCGGAGGCGGCTTTGTCAATCATGCCCGCAATGTGCGGTCGGCCAAACGCTTCAGCTTTGATCAATCGCTCCGCTACTGTGCTATTGGAGCACGCCTAGTGATGAAAAAATAAACGCCTCTCTTTGTCACTCAAACGGCTTATCCATTAGTTAAAATACGACATATGATAGCCCATAGAGACAAGTATTGAAAAAGAGAATTCCGCCTCAACACCTCACATGGCTAAAAAGAAGCCAGCCGACCTACGGGGACTTTGAAGGTGTCTCGTCCCGGGCCATCTTGCTGGGGGCGGTACTGGCCTTTCTGCTAAATCTCCTCGACGCCTATGCTACGACCCTCATCCGAGGTTCGTATCTAACCCTGAACTTCAGCACCCCGGCGGCTCTGTTCTTTTTCTTTTTTGTCGTGCTTGCCAGTGCCTTGATCGCCTGTCTCCGCCGGCCCCTGGCCTTGAACCAAGCCGAGTTGGTAACCATCTACATCATGCTGGCGGTGGCCTGCTGTGTTCCCGGCATGGGTTTCACCCAGTTCATCATACCCTGTTTACTCGGCTCCACCTACTATGCCACGCCCGAGAACAACTGGGATTTTCTCTACAACCAGTACATCCCCAGCTGGATGATTCCTCGGGGCGAAAACGCGGCGCGTTTTTTCTTTGAGGGTCTGCCCGAAGGCCAGGCTATCCCCTGGGACATCTGGGTCGTACCGCTGAGTTTCTGGTACGGGTTTTTTTTGGTGCTCAGCTTCGCCATGATCTGCACCATGGTCATTCTACGTCGCCAGTGGATGGACCGGGAAAAGCTGGTTTATCCACTGGTCCAAGTGCCTATGGAGATGATCGGCCGAGAAAAAGAAGGAGCAATCGGCCGGTCGTTTTTCACCAACAAAGCCATGTGGGTCGGCTTTGCCGTATCATTCATTCTGCTCAGTGTCAACGGCCTGCACTCCTACTTTCCGAGCTTTCCCCAGATCACCAAAACCTTCGCATTGCCCTTGTTCCGCGATACAGTCAGCCTGAATTTCTGGTTTAGTCCGCCCTGGACAGGTTTTTTCTATTTCGTCAACCTCGATATCACGGCTTCGATCTGGATATTCTACATCCTCACCACCATCCAGCGGGGCATCTTCAATATCGTCGGCTTGCAGAGCACGCAGCGGATCGATTTCTACTCTATCGAACCTTTCCTGGCCCATCAGGGTATGGGCTCTATGATAGTCTTTGTGCTGGTGGGGTTGTGGGTGGGACGCGACCATTTACAAGATGTATACCGCAAAGCCTTCCATGGCGACGAAGAAGTAGACGACAGCGGCGAGATGCTATCCTACCGGCAGGCCCTTTTCGGCCTGTTAGCGGCGCTTGCCCTAGTGGTAGTCTGCCTATGTATGATGGGACTAACTCTTCCCACGGCGCTGTTATTCATCTTTGGTGCCATGATGCTATTTATAGGGCTAACTCGGGTAGTGGCCGAAGGGGGCATCCCGGCCATGCGGCCCCCTATCATGACTTCGAGCTTTGTCATTTCGGGGGCCGGGGCCTCGGCTTTGGGTGCTTCGGGGCTAGTAGCCCTGGGCTTTTCCTATGGCTGGCATTCCGAAGTGCGCTCCTTTGTCATGTCGTCTGTAGCCAACGGGCTGAAGATGGGTGAGATCATCACCGGTTCCAAGCGCCGGCTATTCTGGGCCGTAGTCATTGCCATTGTGGTCAGTCTAGCCGGCTCGTCGTATATGACCTTAGTGCTGGCCTACAAATACGGGGGCATCAATCTCAATCCGCTCTTTTTCGTGGGGCAGGCCCCCACCTTCGGCCCTCGGGATATGGCTCCGCGCATCGCCGCAGAGCTGCCCGGCCCAAGACTGGACGCTTGGCTGTTCATGGGCATTGGTGGGGGGGTGATGGCCCTGCTGATGTGGGCGCGGCACCAGTTCGTCTGGTGGCCGCTCAATCCCCTCGGCTATACCATCAGCGCCAACTGGAAGACGGGACATATCTTTGGCAGCGCCTTTCTCGCGTGGCTGCTCAAACTGTTGATTCTGCGCTACGGCGGTCCCAAGCTGTACCGGGATTTACGGCCGTTTTTTCTCGGCCTGATTCTGGGCGAAATCGTGGCGGCGGGCGGATGGCTGGTGCTGGATTATATAACCGGACACATAGGGAGCTTTCTCACGCAAATCTAACTGCTCGCCAGCCCCCCAAAGCCCCTTGGGTCCTATCGACCGCGCAGATATTCGTCCGAGGTCCTTTGGACTTCCTCTGGATCGTAAAACAAATGCTCCAAATCATTGTGCTGATCGCTGAGCACGCGCCCCGGTCCAAGGCGGCTGCGCAGCTCGGCGTCGTTGCGGATCACGCGGTCAACCAACGCGGCGGGCGTTGAGAGACCGATCCGCAAGAGATCGGTTCTAACCCTGTCGGATTGGTAGAAGCGTTCGGACAGTCGCTCGAAACGGACGGGTGAGCGGCTGCCTAGCAAGATCAGGTGGTGGCCTGCTCCCTCGAACAACAGACTGTAGGGAAATACCGCGACGAAGGTTCTGGCCACCAGTTCGATCGCGTCGTTGGGCAACTGGCCTATGGGAAGCCATTGGCTCATAAATCCATCGGGGCTCAGATGCGCAAGAACCTGCTCGTAGTACTCCCGCGAATACAGGCGGTACACTCCCCCGGCCATGGGCGGCGGCGGTTCGCTGGTAATCAGGTCGTACGTCTCGTCGCTCAGCGCGAGGAAGTTGCGCCCGTCGTCGTTGATCATCCGCAGCCGTGGATCCAAATGTACGAAGGCGTGGTGCTCGGCAAAGGCTGGCACCGTCTTGAATACGTTCTCGTTGAGATCAACGGCATCGATCCGTGTGATGCTCTCGTGGGCGGCGATGGCCGAGGCGGTGTTGCCAACGCCAAAACAGATCAGCAGAGCTTTCTCTGGATGCGGATGGGCGAGCAAGGGAAAGTGCGCCATCAGACGCATATACTGCTGGGATCGCGGCGCTGTACCCGACATCGACAGCCGGCCGAAGAAGAGCTTCATGTTGTTGTTCGGAAGCTCGAGAAAATACGTAGTATGGGCGGCGTTGCTCCTCAGGCCTTGGGCCGCAACAGCATTGGGCCACATCAGAGGCGTAAAAAAATCTCGATCGAATCTTCTTGGCGTAGCTATACAGGCGATGGCGACAAAGGCCACCAAGACAACGATCTGCCATGCCTTGATGGGGCGGAATTCCGAGATGCACGCTAGGGCGAGCGCGGCGAGCGCCATGAAGATCAGGAAGAGCTTTAACGAGTAAAAGATGTTCAGGCGGGGTGCCACCAGCGTGAAGGCGATCAGGCCGAGACAGAACCCCACCGTATTCAGACCGTAGGCCAGCCCCAGGTGTTTCCCCATGCCCTGCAGTCGGTTGCAGACGTAGGGTAGGAGCAGGGAGATCAGCAAGTAAGAAGGCAGTACATAGATGCCAGTATAAATGAAGAGCTGAAAGAGACTCACTGGGAAGTGGTGTACGCCGCGCACATCCGGCGGGTTACCCACCAAGTAGGTCAGCTCGTCGCTGAATTGCCAGAGCGCGAAGTAGCAGAGCGCGGCCAGAATGTACGCGCCCTTGATATGAGCCAGCCCGATGCCCTTGATGTGCCGCGCGATAATACTGGCCAAGAAAATGCCCAGCACTGCCCAGAAGGAGATAAACGACATGATCGCCCCAGGGCTCAGCACGACAATGAAGTCGATCCGCTTGAACATATCGCCTTCGAGCGCTCCGGCGAGTAAGCCGCTCAACACGGCACAAGCAATGAGGGCACTTCCCGACCTAGATGGGACTCCAGCACTTGGGAATGTTGTGCTGGCAGTGTCCGCCGCTTCGTCGCCAGCGGGCGCACCACCGCTGGCTAGGAAGTATAATCCTAGCAGTATGTTCAAACCGGCGATCAGCCAGAAGGTTGGCTCGTGCCCGATCGCCGGTATCAAGATGAACTGACAAGCGAGTACGCCAGCACACGCCCCAATAGTATTCCACGCGTACAGGACGGAGGGGAGACGCCCGTTCCTCGATATTGAGCGGAAGATGTCGCATAGCAAGGGGAAGGTCACCCCCATGAACAGACAAGGAATGAAGAGGCTGACCGTGGCGATGGCTCCTTGGGCAATCTGGTAGCGGATCGTCTGCAGCCAGATTCCGTCGTCCAGATAATAGGGGAAGGAACCCCAGAGGTCCGGCGGTAGATATTCGGCTACTACGGTCACAAGGGCCGATACCCCGACCAGAAACTCTATCAGCCCGTACAAACGCAGCTTGTCCCCAATGCCGGTTCGGTCGGTCAGCAGTCGGGTGATTCGTTGGCTCAAAAGCGCACCGCAGCCCAAGCCCCCGATGAAGCTGCACACCACTAGCGCGAAGGTGAGGTTAGTAGAGCCAAACCAATCGACGAAAATGCGGAACCACGCGACTTGGTAGCCGAGGCTGATGAAGCCCGATAAGGCATACAAGGGAAAGACACGTCGCAAAAAGAGTTATGCCTTTTTGTATGCTAGTGTCTCCAACGAAACGTCTTTCCAGCGCATACGCGCCAGCTCCTCAAATCCTTTGCAGCCTATCAATCGCGCAGGTATTCGTCTGGTTTGGCCGCATTGGGCGGCCAGTATCCGTCCCGTGATTGACGCCATTGCGCGCCGCACAGGCCGCTGATCACGCTCCACTCGGCCGGACTGGGATCCGGGTCTGGATGGAAGAGAAAGCGCTGGGCACCGGCGGCCTCCGAGGCTTTGAGAATACCGGCTAAGTCGCGGGCCGGCATGGCGTCTCCGGCGTGCGGGGAGCGGCCGGTGGACACCCAGAAGATGGTTTTATCGACGTCTTTGATGGCCTCTAGCGCCCGCCGCGTTTCGCGGTACACGACTTCGGTGAAAAACTCATCGGGAAAACCCATCTCCATGTCCAGCAGCGACTCGACATTGGGCAGACGCAGGCCGAACAGCGATTCGACCAGCAGGAAGCAGTCGGCCTCAGTCAGGGAGGGGTTCCACTCGGCGAACTTTTGCACCCAGCGGGCAATAGTGCCGTACATCCCGTCGAAGCCGCGATGCCAGTAGTAGTGCTTGGGAAAAATATAGTCGAAGTACGGCGGCATCTGCTGGTAATCCTGGCCGGTCAGCGAAGAAAAAGTAGTGATGCGCGGAATGCCGCCCAGTTCGACGTAGCGGTTCACCCTGTCCAAGTTGGCGCGGGCCTGCTCCCAGGAACGCCGCGACTTTTCTCCCCGCGCCCGCAGCCAGTACAGGGCGTCTTCGTTGATATCAAAGAGATTCAGACCAGCCAGAGTACCACCCGGGGCCCAATAGCGCACGAGATCCGGGGTGAGGTTGTGGAAACGCTGGTGCAGATGGGCAATGCCGCGCTCCAGCCGGTCGATGTCAAAGCCCAAGTTGGCGAACTCACGGCGCTCGCCATCGCGCAATTCAAAAAGTTCACCGCCGTGGTGCCAAGCCAGTTCGTAGTGGTTCTCGCCGGGTCCGTCGATGATCACTCCGTTGACCTGGGGATAGCGGTTTATCAAGCTCTGCACGTGGGCGGTAGTGCCGCTGTCGAATACCATGATATGCCAGCCGCGCCCGGCGGCGTCATCCAGCATAGCGCTTAGTCCCCGCTCCTTTTCCAGATTGCGGGGCTGCTCCTCGGGCGCTTCCAGCCCCAAGTCGGCGTAGGCTTTAGGATCTTGGGGAAAGGCGGGAATTCGGCTGCCGTCGTCCTCCGTAAAAAACATGCGCCCTACCACAATGCCGCGCACTCCGCCCGCTTCCCAAGCGTCGAAGATATGCTTGTAGTTGGCTATGTAGCGTTCGAGCGGATTGAAAACGAAAATCCAGCATTGCATCGTCTAACCTCCTTAGGTTGATGGCTTTGCAACTCGACCTTCTTATCTCTGCTTGTAAAGCCGCGACCCCTTGTCTTCTCTCCGGTACTGCGGCGGCGTAATCACCGCCTGCTGCGCCTTTGTCAACTCGGCGTAGAAATCCGGCGGTGTATAGGTCCCCATCAGCGATTCGGCTTGGACGCCGTGGTTGTAGCGCAAAATCACCGAGCGCCGCTGGTGTTTGGCCGTCCACGGCAGGGCCCCGTGCATCAGCGTCTCGACGAACAGTATCGCGTCGCCAGCTTTGGCCGGGATCTGCACGATGCGATCTTGGTGCGCCTCGTACAGCCGGATCTCGTCCGGGCAGGGATAATTGGCCTTATGGCTACCGGGCAGACAGGCGAAACCCCCATCTTCCGGCCCCACATCCGCCAACTGTACGGCGATGTTGGTCATCCCGCAAAACATCCGGCCATTGCGGTAGAGGAAACCCCGCGAGCGGTCGAGTGGCTCGCCGCCCTCGTGGAACCAGAAACCTTCGGCCCCTTCGTCCATGGTGATGATCCCCAAGCCCTCTAGGCGAAAACCCGGTCCCAGCAATTCTTCCAGATAAGGCTTGAACTTCGCGTGGGCGATCATCGCCCGGAACGGATCGCAGTGCGGTTTGTCCCACGTCAGCACCCCGCCCAAATCGCCGCGTCCCTGCGCGCCCTTGAGCGTCTCCGATTCGTGGGCCAAGTCATTGGCGCGGATGCCGATTTGATCGGCGTAGTGGTCAATCGCCGCATTGGCCGCCGCCACTTCCTGCGGCGAGAGCGCACCCTCGATCGCCAGATAGCCGTGTACTTCGAAGAGATACTTTTCCGCTTCGTTCATCATCGACCTGCTTTTCCTTGCACCTTATGGAATATTAACACAACTACGCGGGCAGCACCTCGCGCAAGACCCGCAGGTAATTCCCGCCGCATATCCTGCTCGCGTCCTCCGCGCTGAATCCCGCATCCAGCAAGCCCTCTACCACCCAAGGCAATACCGCACTGTTGAAGTGGGTGCCGATCCCTACGCCTTCTACACCCATCACCTCAACGGCGTAGCGAACCTGCACCAAGGTCTGCTCCAACTGTTCTGGCGCGACCGCCCGATAGGGCGCGTCCCCCGGCGGCCGGGTGATCGGCGGCGGGATCCCCAACATGCCTCCGCGCTCGGCCAACGCCCGCATAACCTCGTCGGGTGCCGCCCTAAGGTCGCCGACCAATGCCCGCGGATGCGAGTGCGAGTCGACCACCGGCTTTGTCGATACTTCGATGATATCGAGGGCGCAGGGATCATTGCTATGGGCTAGGTCGATAAGGATCCCGGCCGCGTTCATCTCCGCAATCATCCGCACCCCCAACTCGGTCATCCGCCCGCCCGAACGGGTCTCATTGGAGGCGTCCCAACCCAACTCGCGGGTCGCTTGACCCAAGGTGATCATCCGCAGCCCGAGGCGGGCAAACATCCGCAGGATGCCGGGGCCGTCGCCAAACCAGTCGCTGCGATTGGCCCCCATCAATACCGCGACCTTGCCCGCCGCCTGCGCAGCATCCAAGTCCCGAGCCGTCCGCACCAGCAGCACCTGCTCGGGATGGGCTTCGACGTTGAGCAAAAAGCGGTCGAGCACCCCCAGTACCAGTTGGGTCGGATTCTTGATCGCCAGACTCAGGAACATATCCTCGCCGCCGCGGCCCGGACGCCATTCCGACTCCTGGCGCCACAGCGGTTTGTAGTTGTCGTCGTAGTAGGCCGCTCCCCCCTTGCACATCACCACCCCCACTCCCCATTCGGCAAACTTGGGGAAGTCACCGCGACAAGTACTCGCGTCTTTTTTGCCTAGGTCAATATCGTCGATCACGAAACGGGGATGAGTCAGGTTTAACCCCAGCATATCGCATACTGGATGCGGCCAAATGCGGCCGGAGGGCAATCTCATGGTCATCTCATTCACCGAGCGCTTGGTCGAAATCCCGGCGACAAGCGGCCAAAACCTGCGCTAGGGCAAAATCGCCGCCATAGGCCAGCATCTGCGCCCCTTGGGCGCGGTATTTGGCCAGCAACTCGGGCGTGCCAGCGGGTATCCCCCAGGCTTTGCCGTGTTTTTTCGCCGCCGCCGCTACTTTGGCGACGGCTTGATCGAGATCGACATCCCCCCCGGCCACACCGAGCCGCAACCCCAAGTCCGCCGGGCCGACGAAGAGCCCGTCCACCCCCTCGACCGCGGCGATCTCTTCGACATTGGCCAGCGCTTGCGGGGTTTCGATCTGCAAGACGACGAAGGTCTCGCGATTGGCGTCGTCGATATAGGTACTGCCCTCATGCCATACGTCGAGACCGAAATCACCGTCCAAACCCGCCCCGTCCAAACCGCGATTGCCCAAGGGTGGGTACTTCACCGCGGCGACGATTTGGCGCGCTAGGGCCGCATCGGCAACCAGCGGCATCATCAGACCGGTCGCCCCGTCCTCGAGATAGCGGTAGAGGCGAGTGCGCTCAAGTGTCGCGGCCCGCAACATGCAATCGATATCGCAGGCATGACATAAGGCCAACAGGCCCTGGACCTCGCGCTGATCCATCGCCCGGTGTTCCAAGTCGAGCCAGATGCCGTCATAGCCGTTGTGGGCGGCATAGCGCACGAAGAACGGCAGATAATGCCCTAGGCCACAAATGCGGGCACACCGCCCCGTGCGAACTTTGTCCAAGACTTTGCTCTTTCGCATATTCCCCGCTTTGCTGGAGGGTTCGGTTTTCCCTTCAGTTAATGGTAATCTATACTACCGCAAATACGCCTGCTCTACTTTCGCAAACGCCTCCGCAACATCCGCCACCTCCCGCGCGGCAAAATTCTCGTGAATCGACATGATAAAGTGGCTTTCAACCGCAGCAACGGCGTTGGGACAGGGGAACTGCGCATTGCGGTTCCCCCCATACGCCGGCAATCCCCACGGATAGTCGCTGCCGGGAAAGACTTGCCGCTCCTTAAACCAGATCGCCTCGGAAGGGATATAGCGATACGTAGCTGTCACCGGAATCCCCTCGGCGGCTACTGCCCGGGCAAAGCCGTCTTTGTCCACCCGGAGCTTGTCGGCATCTACGTGGAAGCGCATAAACCAGTACACCGCCTCCGACTCGGCCACCTGCCATCCCAGCCGCACCGCCTTGCACTCGGCAATGGCCTCGGTAATCTGCGCCGCTACCTGCCGTCGCTTGGCGATCATCGCATCGAGCTTCTTTAGCTGCACCCGCCCAATGGCCGCTGACAGGTCGTTGCCGTTAAGATTGAGGCCGGCGCGCAGGTTGGAGGTCGCATCTGTATTAAAAGGCTTGCCCCGGTCGGCAAAGCGCTTGGCCTCCCAGCAGAGTTCTTCGTCGCGGGTAAAGACCACCCCGCCCTGCGGGCCTGTCGCGTGGTGCTTGCCGCTCATGGTCGAAAAGGCCGCCACCGTGCCCAACGATCCCGCTAGCTGCCCCTTGTAGCGCGCCCCGTGGGTCTGGGCGCAATCCTCGATGATCGGTATGCCGCGCTCCTCAGCGAGTGCCAAAATTGGCGTCATATCCGCGGGTTCGCCGGCAATATGGGCCACGACAATAGCGCGAGTGTGGGGCGTTAGCACCTCCTCAATCTGCTCAGCACCGGCATTGAACGACCCCGGCGCAGCATCGGCAACCACTGGCACTTGGCACAACAGCGCCGCAGGCATTGCCCCACCCGGATCCGTAATCGGCGGAATCACTACCTCGCCAGCCGCTTCTAACTTTAGGGCTCCCAATGCCGCGTAGAGCGCCGCAGTACCCGAGTTGACCAAATCGGCGTAGCCACCTCCCATAAACGCGGCGAACTCCCGCTCATAGGCTAATTCCTCTGGCCCACTGTAGCCGATCGCAGCGCCGCTCTCCATCGCCGCAGAGAACAGCCCAAGCGCGGCTTGGCGCTCCTCAGCCCCAAACAGATGCCGCTGGGGAAATGGCGTCTCGCGGACTTTTGGTCCCCCATCTATTGCCAACATAGTATTCGCTTCCCTCCCTCGACAGTGTGTCACTGGCGCTAGCCAGAGCCATATAGGTAATTAGTAAGCTCGCACCACTCGCCGCCCATAATAGTACACCGCTACTGATTTGCACAAAAGACACGACCCCTACACCAGCCTGCGTGTCCCGCTCTTTCGGCGTTACCTCATCGCCACCGCACTAGTGCGGATGGGTACGGCCGCCCAGGGTTTGGCCATCGGTTGGGAGATGTACGACCGCACCGGCCAAGCGCTCTCCCTCGGTATGGTCGGCCTCGTCCAAGCCATCCCCATGCTCCTCTTGACCCTGCCCGCCGGGTATCTAGCCGACGTCTTCGACCGCCGCAAGCTGATGATGCTCAGCTTAGCTGGCGCGACACTCGCTTCGCTGGCCTTGGCCGTCTTTAGCTGGTACCAGATGCCGGTCCACTGGATGTACTTGCTGCTCTTTTTGGATTCGTCCTTCCTCCGTTTAGGTTGGCCCGCCCAAAGAGCCATCGCGCCCTTGTTGGTGCCGGACGCGCTCTTTGAAAACGCTGCCAAGTGGTCAACCAGCCTGATGCAGATCACCGGCATCGCCGGACCGGCCATCGGCGGTTTTGTCATCGCCTTCAATATCCAAGCCGCCTATATCCTCAGCGCCGTTTCTTCTGCGGCCTTCATCCTCTTCCTCAGCACCATGATCTTGCCGCCCGCCCCGCGCATCCAAGGGGGCAATATGTTCGCTCAGATCGCCGTCGGGCTGCGCTTCGTCCGCGACCAACCGCTCCTACTCGGCGCGATCTCGCTCGATCTCTTCGCCGTACTGCTAGGCGGCGCAGTGTACCTTTTGCCCATCTTCGCCCGCGAGATCATCGACCTCGGCCCCGTCGGCCTCGCACCCGAAGCCGCGCTCGGCTGGCTGCGCGCGGCCCCGGCCATCGGTGCCACCATCACCGCCTTGGCCATCGCCCATTTACCGCCGATTCGCCGCGCTGGCAAGACCCTGCTGTGGTGCGTGGTCGGTTTTGGTGCGGCGACTATTCTCTTTGGCCTCTCGCAAAACTTCTGGTTCTCGCTGCTAATGCTGGCGCTAACCGGTGCCTTCGACAACGTCAGCATGGTCATCCGCCGCGTCATCTCGCAGATGGGCACGCCCAACCAGATGCGGGGCCGAGTCCAAGCCGTCTCCGCCATCTTCGTCGGTTCTTCCAACGAGATCGGTGGCTTTGAGTCCGGGCTGGTAGCCCAACTCTTCAACCCGGTCTTCTCCGTCGTCAGCGGTGGCATCGGCACGTTGCTGGTCGTCGCCGCTTGGACCGGCCTTTTTCCCTCGCTGAGAAACTTGGGTAGCCTCTCGTCCCTGACGGCCCAGCGATCAACACCCAACCAGCGACAATGAGAGACCGTGCTTTCTAGCGACCTTGCTTTTAACTGATGAGTAGTTGGTTGGATATCAAAACGCCCTTAGTCAGCTCCCAGCAAGCTCCAACACCTCTCTCTTGGGAGGCCTCCCCGAGACCGGCACATAAAAATATACTTATTGACGGTACTCTGTCGATAAGCTAACTTTTAAATAACCTTCCAAATCAGGGAAACCACATCCAGGGAGAGGCTTCTATGTCCACCGAGAATGTGATCGGCACCAACGTGATGCGGCTACGTACCTCAAAGGGGATAAGCCAGAAAGCCCTTGCCGAGCGGGCGCAGCTATCGCGTCTTGGTTTGGCCAAGATCGAACGAGGCCAGACGCTGCCTCGCGCTGCTACCATGCGCGCGTTGGCGCGCGCGTTGGGGGTCTCGACCGTCGAACTCGCGACCCCGGCGCGGCCGTTGCACACCGTACGCTTTCGCGCTCGAAAGCGCGTCCGAGAGCGTGAACAGTTGCTTGCCGAGGTTGCCAATTGGCTCGACGACTACAACTTCCTCGAGGAGCTGCTCGAAGATTCCCCTCCCTCTCAACTGCGAGGCCTCCGTCCTCGTCGACAACTTGATCCACGGGCTGTCGCCGAGAAAACGCGGAAAAATATCAAGCTCGATGATCAGCCCATTCACGACATCTGCGGGATCCTAGAAAGATGCGGCACCAAGGTTCTCCACCTCCCCCGCGCGACCGATGCTTTCTTCGGGCTGTCGGTCAAAGAAGACGACGGCGGACCGGCGGTCGTCATCAACACCTGGGAGCGAATTTCGGTGGAGCGCTGGATTTTCTCAGCCGCACACGAGCTCGGACACTTGCTGCTGCACCCGGGTGCCTACGACTACAGGGAACAGGAGGAGTCCTTAATCGAGGAAAAGCAAGCCGATGAATTCGCAAGCTTCTTCCTGATGCCTCACGATCTCTTCGAGCGAGAGTGGCATGACTCGCGAGGACACCCCCTTTACGAGCGCATCCTCAAGGTCAAGCGGATCTTCCATGTGAGCTACAAGACCGTGCTCATCCGGTTGGTGCAGATGGGGGAGGCCCCAAAGAACGTGTTCCAAACCTTCCAAGTTCAGCACCAAAGGCGTTTCGGAAAAACCCTAAAAAAGGTTGACGAGCCTCAGCCCCTGACCGAAAACCAGTTCGACGCAAAACGGGGTCTGGAGCCAGACCGTCTCTCCGACGCCGACTGCTTGGACGACCGGCTGCGGCGTCTGGTCCGCCGAGCTGTCGAGAACGACGAGATCTCGCTTAGCCGGGGTGCCGAGATCCTCCGCATTTCCTTAATGGATATGCGCCAATTGGCCGCCGAATGGGCCGCATGAGATGCCTAATCGCCCGATGGTCCTTCTGTCGGACGCGGACGTCCTGATCGACTACCGGGATTCGGATCTATCTATTCTCGCTCTCGTCGTTCAGCACTTGGCACCGGTTCATGTCGTCCGAGACGTTGTCGACGAAGTGGACGACCTGAGCCTCGCGCGCTGTGGGGAACACGGCGCGGCGCATCCACACCAACAACCCTCATCACATCTCCAAGAAAATCCTCGAACGGTTCTCATCGCGTCTTGACCCCAAGAAATCGTAGAAATTGGCACGTTGTTGGTCGTCGCCGCTTGGACCGGCCTTTTTCCCTCGCTGAGAAACTTGGGCAGCCTCACGTCGCTGACGGCCCAGCACTCGGCCAAATGAGAGACCGGTGCTTTCTAGTTTGACCGCTTTACGCGTCCTTCCAGACTTGTTATACTTCCAGACTTGTTATAGTTGTAGGTATTGTCACCTAATGGAAGGGGCCTCATGAAATTCGTACGCACCATTGTCGTCATATTCGTTGTACAACTAGCCCAGGATGCCCATGGGCAGATTGCGGTTTCAGGGACCGTGGTTTCGGATGAAACCGGTGATGCCTTACCGGGCGGAACGGTTGTCATTGAGGGCACATTCATCGGGGCGGTAACGGACCAGGATGGGGCCTATTCGATTGACCTTCGGTCTCTGGAGGACATTCTGGTTTTTTCCTTTGTGGGATTCCGGACAAAGCGACTGACGATAAATCCGGGCATCACTACTCTTGATGTTCGTTTGGAACCGAGCGTCGTCGGACTCGAGGGGATCAGCGTCGTTGCCGAGAAACCCCGGAGCTTCGCGAGCAATGTCGTCGCCGTGCCGATGCTGCTGCAGCAGTCGAACATCACCAGCGTGACGTCGGTGGTCGACAACCTGCCCGGGGTATCCATCCAAGAGGGCGATGCGTACGGCTTCGACGACTGGTCGAGCAACGTCGCCGTGCGCGGCTTCCAAGTGACCATCAGCGAGGCGCAGATCGGCACGACCATCGATGGGTTCCCGAACGGTACATCCGACTACTTCAGCGGTGCCAAGGCGAACCGGTTCATCGACCCGATGAACCTCGGGGGCGTCGAGGTGTCCCAGGGGACGGCCGACATCGCCTCCCGGTCGGTCGAAGCGCTGGGCGGCACCTTCAACTACCTGACGGACGATCCGGCGCCGAAGCGGACCTACACTGCGTCGAGCACCCTCGGTGAGAACGACGGCAAGCGGTTCTACATGCGCCTCGACACCGGGCCGTTGTTCGGCACCGAGACCCGCGCCTGGATCTCGGCGGTCCGTCAGGAGGCGACCGACTGGGTGCAGGGGTCGGCGCGGAACGAGCGCGAGCATGTCGCCGCCAAGCTGGTCTCGTCACGCGGACGCCTCGATCTCACCAGCTACGTCTCGTACGACAGCATCCACGAAGACACCTACCAGCGGCTCTACAGCGACGCCAACTTCAGGGCCAACCCGCGCTGGGACCGCCTGGTCGGCGACTGGCCCGGCGTGCCCTACCTGAACCAGTTCTACCGGCCCGGCTGGCAGACGCGGCGGAACAACACCTTCGGCTACCTGAAGGCGGACTGGTCGTTCAGCGACGTCACCTCGCTGAACGTGGGCGCCTATTTCCATCGCAACCGGGGCCGCGGCGACTGGCTGCCCCCCTACATCGCCGACGTCACCGACGACGGCGGTGGACCGGAATCGGAGCTGATGGGCCGGACACCGGTGCAGGGCGGCGCACAGCTCGGGCTGATCCGCTTCGTGAACCGGGACGCCACCGCCGTCGGACCGACGCCCGGGTGCACGTCGTCCTACATCTTCAACTATTACGGCTCGGGCGGCCCGGAGGTCGACCCTGCGTGTCACCCGGATGCTACTGCGGTGCAGTCGTACCGCCACAGCCACTACGGGAAGGACCGCGTCGGCGTGACGCTCGACGAGGAGTGGTTCACCACCGTCGGTGCCGCCGGCAGCACGCTGCGCGCCGGCATCTGGTACGAGAACTCGCGGCGGGACCTGGGCCGGGACTGGCATCAGATGCTGGATCCGAGGCTCAGCTTCAAATGGAACGAGCAGGCCTACTGGCACCAGTACGAGTGGGATTTCCCGCAGCGCGTGTTCAAGTGGTACGTCGAGGAGACGCTCTACGCCGCCCCGTTCACCCTGAGCGGCGGCGTCAAGCAGCTCCTGGTCAGGGTGTCGCGCGAGGACTTGTTTGGCGTCGACCCGGACCTCGTGGCCGATTCCGATTCGAAACTGCTCGTCTCCGGCGGCGTCACGTACGAGACGCCGATCGAGGGCCTGCACCTTTTCGGCGGATATGTCGAAAATTTCAAGGCGATCAGCAGCACACTCCTCGAGGTCCCGGGACGGAGCCTCGAGGATCTCGAACCGGAAACCGCCTCGAACATCGATGTCGGGCTACAGTATACCGGGGATTGGGTTGCCCTCGGTGCCACGGGATACATCGTCGATTTTCAGAACCGGATTTTCTACCTCGGCCCGCAAACGACAGCCGGTCCCAACTATCTCATCCCGGGCGGCGGTGCCTATTTCAACGCCGGCGGCATCCACACGAACGGTTTCGAGTTCTCAGCAACGGTGCAGATGCCGCAGCAGATATCCTTCTACACGGCCTACACATTCAACAACTCGGAGTACATCGGGAGCGGTGATCCCCTCGTCGACGCAAGCCAGAATATCGTTGCGGAGACTGACGTCACCGGCGTACCGGACAAGCTGTGGGTCGTCTCGCTCGATCGGATCGGGCATCTCCGCACGGGACTGACGGCCAAGTACACATCGCCGCGGCGTGTCAGCCTGACGGCCGACTGGCACACGGACGCCTATTGGATGGCGGACGCGTATGTCAGTTTCTCAGGCGAGGCGCTGGGTCCCTTGCTCCGATCGACGGAGTTCTCGATCGTGGCGAACAATCTGCTCGACAAGGCCTATCTGTCCGCCATCACCGAGAACGCGGCCTGGCTCGGCGCGCCGCGGACGGTTTCAATGACCGCGACTGTTTCGTTCTAAGCGGAGCACGAAGGGGCAAAAATCCAGGTGGCGTGCAGACCCAGCGTCTGCGCTACCTCAAGTAGGCCCCGCCCGTCGTTATAGGTTGGAGCCGAAGCCCCGCGAGGATGCGAGAACCCGGCCCCAAATGACTTGCGCCCCGTGTCCCAAGCAAATAAGTATAGACCGCAATCCAGCAGACGCAGCCAAACACGGGGAAGAGACATGAAGAAAAAACTTTTCATCACTGGTGCCGCCGGCAAAGTCGGGTCTGGCCTGCGCCGGCACCTCAAAGACCGCTACGACTTTCGCCTGCTCTTCCACCGCAACATCCCCCCGGTCGAACCAAACGAAGAGATCGTGGTCTCCGACCTTGCCAACTTCGAGAACATGGTCGAAGCCTGCGAAGGCATCGACACCATCGTCCACCTTGGCATCGCCATCGTTCAGCGGGGCTATCCACGCACGCGCTATAACCAGATGATCATGGAGACCAATATCCAGGGCACCTACAACATCTTTGAGGCCGCCCGCATCAACAAGGTCCCGGTCGTCGTCTTTGCCAGCACCAACCACGTAACCGGCTTCTACGAAAAAGAAGGCATCTACACCACCCCCGACATGCCGATCCGCCCCGACAGCATGTACGGCGTCAGCAAGGCCTTCGGCGAAGCGCTCGGCCGCTTCTACTACGACGAGTACGGCATCTCCTCCTATTGCCTCCGCATCGCCAACTACCCGGACACCGAGGAAATCAACAGCACCTATCCCCCCGGCGAAAACCGCTGGCTCAGCGCCCGCGATGTCTCCGAGCTGACCGCCTGCTGCATCGAGGCCCCCCGGCCCCAATTCGGCATCTTCTACGGGGTCTCACTGGGCGCGGACAAAAAGTGGGACTTGGCCAACGCCAAAGAACTCGTCGGTTGGGAGCCCCAAGACCGCGGCGCGCCCTCGCCGTGACCAACGTGGCCCACTTGGGCGGCGGCTACGCAGAGTCCGCACCCGATCCCGGCCCCACCATAGCAGCCCTCCTGCAAGCCGCCCGCCCCGGCAGCCCGTCTTCCCGCCTCGTGGTCTTGGGCGGGCCGCCCGGTGTCGGCAAAACCGCGGTCGCCCAAGCTCTTCTCGCGCTCTGCCCAAACACCTTCCTCCTCGACAAAGACCAAACGGCTGCTGGTTTTATCCTCGAAGCGGCTGCGCTGCGGGGCGACGCGCCCGCCGCGGCTTACGGCACTCCTCACTACTGGCAAAAGCTCCGTCCCCTCGAATATGCCAGCACCCTCGCCGCAGCTTGCGCCAACCTCGTCGGCACCCGCCAAGTCCTCCTCGTCGGCGGCTTTGGCCCCGAGCTGGGCGTGGACGATCTCTGGAAGGGTCTAGCGGCAAACATCGCCCCAGCCACCCTCCGCGTCCTCCACCTCGATCCGCCGCCTCTGGACATTTGGCGCGCCCGCATGGCCAGCCGCGGCTCCCGCGCCGACGCTTCCTACTTTGCCAATCTCGCGCGAGCTCTCGGCAGTTTTCCCGTCTGGACCGGGGCCGTCCGCATCCCGACCGACGGCCCCCTGCACACAGTCGTCCAACGCGCCCTCAACGCCCTCGGCTGAAGGCGCGGGGCCGCGTGCGCCACGGTTGACTTTTCCCGGTTTTACCCTTTATTTCTTAAGATGTTATGTTAATCGTCCACAGTGCCTTAGGCTACTGCGTTCTCCTTGTTATAGCCTATCTCAGCGGTCGCCGCACCCGCTCCATTCCCTGGAAAACCATCGGTATGGCTACGATGCTCCAGCTTCTGCTGGCCGCTATCCTGCTGCAACCAGCCATTCGATCGCTGGTGTTTAGTCTCGCCAGCGATTTGACGACCCTGCCGAAAACGACCAAAGCCCCGCTCCTGGCTATACCCGTGAAACTCAGTGGCACTTCGGGCGTTATATATTATCTAGCTGAAACGAAAAGCAGATGACTACAAAAAAGACGACCTATCGCGCCCGGTTTGACGGCCACCGACGGCTCGCCGCCGCGGTCATCATCCAAGCCGTCAAAGACGTCCAGACCACAGATTGCAATCAGGAACGGCAGACGGCTATCGACTTCCTCAAAGGGGACATGCGGCCCTTTTCCGATGTGCTCGACCTGCCTTTAGACGGTCGCGCCCTCTGCGAGTACCTACGCACTATGGAGAGGGCTTCCGCCGAATCCCTCAGCTGACCTGCGGCAGAAGCGGTATCCCCCGTGGCACATCTAACCCGGAGACGATCCCTCATGGAACTTTCGCCCGCGCAGATCAGCTTCTTTAAGACCTTCGGCTACCTCTATTTCCCGCGGCTTTTTAGCCCCGCCGAGGTCGCCTGGATCACCGAGGAGTTTGAGCTCTCCATCCAAGCCTCTGGCAACGGTGCCCAACACGACGGCACCAAGCGCACCATGTTCGGCGGCCCCATCGAGCACCGCGAGCGACTTTGCACCCTCATAGACGACGAGCGCATCGTCGGGATCTGCAACGGCGTCCTCGGCGCGAACTTCAACTACGCCAGCGGCGATGGCAACTACTACAGCGGCGATAGCGGCTGGCATCCCGATGGCAGTTGGGGCCAGCTTTTCTCGGTCAAAATCGCCTTCTACTTAGACGACCTGACCCGCGACACGGGCTGTCTGCGCGTGCTCCCCGGCAGCCATCACCCCAACCACTTCGTCCGTGCCGAGGGCATTGACCTCAGCAGGTCCATGGAGCTGTTCGGCGTCGAACCGCGCGATGTCCCTAGCAACCTCGCGCTCGAGACAACCCCCGGCGACCTCGTCATCTTCAACCACGACCTCTATCACGCCTCCTTCGGCGGCGACCAGCGGCGGCGCATGTTTACCATGAACCTCACCCGCCCTTGCACCAACGATGCGGACCGGGCCACTCTCAAAGACTATCTCCGGCGGCACTCGCCCGGCGGCTACCAAGTTGTCACCGGCGGCGGCATGTTCTATCCCACCATGCTCGATACCGCCGACCCGCAGCGCATGGTTCACTTGCGCCAATGCGCCGAAGTCCACGACGAGCTCTTCCCAGAACTGGCGCGGCATTGACGACCAGCCCACCTGTGCAGATATTTTTTACGCGCCCGTAGCTCAGTTGGCAGAGCAGCTGACTCTTAATCAGCGGGTCCAGGGTTCGAGCCCCTGCGGGCGCACCATTAAAAAACAAGGGGTTATGAAAAATATGCGATAGCGACGAAAAAGTCGTGTCAGCAATATGTCAGCAGTAAGTAAAAGAAACCCAATGATACGGATGGTGTTCAAGTCGTTGTCGCTATTCGGTTTTGGGCTTCTTAAAAATCTGAGAGAACCGAAAAACCCCCGTGCCAAATCCCCTGGCACGGGGGTTTTTCTTTAAAAATAGCCCTCGTTAAAAAATATATTTGTAATTAGTTAAAGTTAAACGGCTACACCAGGAGATTGACCATGCCCCGCAAAAACAATCGGCGCACCCGCCCGGACAAACGGCAACAGCGAGCCGCTCGCCGTAAGGGCCTGCAAATCGCCGAGGCCCCAGCCAGCGCCCCAACGCCCCAAGACACCGCCCCCAGCACCCTAGCACCGCAAGAGGCCGTACCCAGCGCGCCGGCGGGCCTTTCCGAAGAAACCCGCGCCCTAGTCGCCGCCTCGATCTCGAACAATACCCGCAAAAACTACAAGGCCGCCTTGCGGCGCTGGGACGAATGGTTGGCCGGCCGGCCGGCCACGGAGCCGCTCCTAGCGGACTTTCTCACCAAGCGCCACGCCGCCGGCGTCTCGCCGGCCACGGTCGCCCAGGTAGTCCAGGCGATTCGCTTCCGCGAGAAGCTCCACCCCGCCGGCGAGTCGATTGTCGGGCCTTTGGCAAGCCGCACCCTGGCGGGGATCCGCCGAGCGGGTAAAGGCCGCGGCCGCGGGCAGGTCGCCGCGATTCGCTGGGCCGACGTGCAAGCGATATGCCGGCAGGCTCTGGCTCAAGGCCAAGCCGCACCCGTCGCGGCCGCTCGAGATTGTGCGCTGGTGCGGTTTATGAGTGATGGACTGCTGCGGATTAGTGAAGCCGTCGCCGTCGATTGTGCGCACGTCAGCAAGGAAGCCGACAGCACCGGGCGCTTGCTGATTCCCAGCTCGAAGACGGACCAAACCGGGCAAGGGGCCGTCGTGTTCCTCAGCAAGGCAACCTTGGCGGCCGTCGAGCAATACCGCCAGCTCGCCGGCATCCTCGACGGGCCGCTATTCCGACGCATCCGCCGCGGTGACCATATCACCGAGCACCGTATGACGGCACACGGGGCCAGGCTGACCATACAGGCCCGCGCCAGAGCGGTCGGCATCGACGGGGCCAGCGGCCAGAGCCTCCGAGTCGGCACCGACCAAGACTTGACCGCGGCCGGCTATGGGCTGGCCGAGCTCCAGAACGCCGGCCGCTGGCTGTCGCCGGATATGCCGGGCCGATACTCAAGGGGCCAAGCCGCCGGGCTGGGCGCGGTCGCCCGCCTCAGAGAATCCACCGGAGATTGAGGGCCTGTAATCGCTTCTAACGGGCGATCTACCCGACAGCATCCGAGGGACGTGGTCCAGTTCGCCCAACGGCGAGGCGAAAGGCTGCGCCGTCCATTAAGTATCGAGGTCGGACGGCCTACGCGTGAGTTGCCCACACGCGCCCCATGCCCGTCCCTACCCCCGGCATGGACAATCACAGGCCGCCGTGTGAGTTGGTGCGCCTCGGTCTTTCTCGCTGGATGGTCTATGCTCGAGAGCGGACGCGCTGCGCTACGTGCTGAACAACGCGGAACGGTGAAGCGTTGGGCCGCTCAACCCCCACTAGGCGCGGACGCGAACCCGTCCCCTTCGCGTCCAGTCCCACGATTGAACCATTGGAGCGAGACCATACAGCGAGACCCGCAGGACACTATGAGCATAGCCTCCCCGATCCCCCCGCGTCTGCGCTGTGGGGAAAAGCGAGAAAAGCGGAGCCGCTGGCGCGGATTTTTTGACTAAAGTTTGTATTGACTCGGTTCGCTACATCGGTATGTTTTTTAGGAACATTTCACATTTTTAAGCCAATAACCCAAAAGGGGGTATCATGGCAGATCGTTATGTGACGAAGCATCCAGATGGGTGGGCAGTGCGAAAAGCACATGCGGCTCGTCCGAGCCACGTTGTTCCGACGCAAGCGGAGGCCACGACCGTGGCGAAGGAAATCGTTTCTAATCGTGGTGGCGGTGAGGTCCGCATCCAAGGGCGCAATGGTCAGTGGCGCGACTCGGATACGGTAGCGCCGGGTAATGACCCGAACCCGCCAAAAGACACGAAGCACTAGGCGGTAAATACCGCATGAAAAGGGCGACCAACTTTAGGGTTGGCCGCCTTTTTTATATCTTGGGAGTAAGACGCCGGCGGAACCGATGGACTATACCCATATTCTACTGCAAAGGCGTTCAATCGTCTCCCTGTCTACGTTCGGCAAACAAGGAGCAAGTTTATCGGCAGTAATATCCTGAATCCTCACACCCGAAGAACGGATTTTCTTTACCACAGATTTTAGCTGTGGCATGCAACGGCACACTAGCTTCTTGGCTTCGTCATAGGGTGGCTCGTGCTTTATTCCCCCCTTGATGTATGCCCGCACTAGAGGATGGTGGTATTTAGGTTCGTCCGAAAACCACGTTGCTAACCCTTCTTCGAGAAAAGTGGCTGTTTTCAACTCTACTGGGTCCAAAAGATGTACGCTTTCGTGTGCAAGCTGCCATGTGGCCTGATCTTTATAGCAATTCTGCCAAGCCCCTTCAGAAATATGAATATCAATAGAACAACCGCCATTGAAATGGAATTCGTTTGGGAATTGCGTGTGCGGCGATTTGTCTTCTCTGATTGACTTCTTGATCGTGCCGAAGACAAATCGCTGGTCACATTGACCAAATATGTCTTCGAGACACCTCCTGTATTTACAAGCCTGTTGGTCCAAGAATTCCTTGAATTCTGAGTGGTCACGCATTCCACACTCCTCCAAATGTGCCAGTCGTCGATATTGCTTGGGTAGCCAAGTATATATATAAAACCGATTTTAGGGACTATCCGGGCACAAAAAAGGCGGCCAGTTCCAAAGCTGGCCGCCGTGATGGTTGACTAGGGACTGACTCCATCGGCATCTACAACCTGTAGAGATCCCGAAAGCCGTGGCGATCCCGCGGAAAGAGACCCTGATAGCTGGATAATAACAGGCTCAAGCTCGCTTCTTCCGATTCCCAATTTATCCGAGAAGTAATCTAGGACACGCTCTTTGACCTGCTCTGCGGCTTGCTCTTTGACTTGCTCTATGTAGTCCTTGATCTCTTCTACTACTGCGGCTGCGGCTTGCGGATCTAATCCCAAGTCCTGAAGAGCTTGTAATACCTCTGATTCCATATCTCTGTTCCTTTCGATGTGTGTGCCTCAGTGATGAATACTGGAAGGTACTGGTCGCCTCTACTAGGTCAAGGACAAGACCGAGAGCGCCGGCGGACGTGGCAGAAGGTAGTCGAGTCGAGAGACCCAACGCGCGCGTGGGATGCCTCATAACGAGCCATTTAAAGAG
Organism: Candidatus Latescibacterota bacterium; assembly: GCA_965261395.1. Classification (GTDB taxonomy): domain Bacteria; phylum Latescibacterota; class UBA2968; order UBA8231; family UBA8231. The sequence goes on along the minus strand of OZ253462.1, from coordinate 5,682,648 downwards.
AGAAAGGACGAATCAGAACCGTCGTTATCGGTAATCAAAAAACCCTGTTGCCTTTGTGCCTGATCAACGGCGTCCGAGCTTGACCGCTACCGCATTGAGCGCCCTCTTACTGAGTGGCTGAGGATCGACCCCGCCGACACCACCAACCGAGGAGATAGAAGCGTGAGCAACGATTTGGAACAGTCAATGATTGTCGTAGACGTACAAGAGACACTTCGTTTTTTCGACGAAGTGCCTAAATGGGCATATAAGCAGGCAACTAGCATTGTGTCCGTTATTGGCGAAGACTTGGCCGCTGGATGTTTTCAGAAACACCTAGAGAGCGAAGGTGCTACCGTTTGCGTCCGGTATATAGAGGATGAGGATTGTATTTACCCTGAGTCGGTTACTACGGGTCGTCTAAGAGGGCCTAGACTAGACAGATGGATCATAGTGGATTGCCCCGTCGGTGGACGGACGGTATTTCAGACAGAGATCAAGAACTCTTCAGCTCAGGCGTTTGGTGGCAAAACAATCGCACTCAACGCATCTACTGAAGAACTTCGTGCTTACAAGGCCAGAGAGTGGCGGAATGCATGGAGTCCAGACATTCAATCCCTGAAAGACGATGGGAGCGCCAAGGTGCTTAAGAAAATGAAGATTCCCAAGGATCTATCGGGGGAGTGCGTCAAGCCGTTGCTCATCTGCTGGACACCGATAGCCCCTGAAAACGAGCCGGATAGTTTCCTGTTTCAGGTCGCTACTCGCCCTAGTCCTGACTGCCACTTCAGCGAGCTATGGGTTTTCTCCATATCCAGCTACTTGCGTAGTCTTGGGCAAGCAAAGATCGCTCTGAAGATGCCTATCGCCGCAGCCAGGTTGCGAATACTCGACCGCCTCTTGCCGTGCAGAAACGACGATTTGCCCCCCGCCCACTTGTGAGCGCATCGGGCGCAGGTAAGGGAAAGACACCGGCCAGACCGAGGACGCCGGCGGAACTACCGATAATTCCCCTAATTTTCAAACGAATACACTACCTAGGGAATGTTGGACAGTTTAGAAATAAAAAAGATGCTCTCTGGCGAAAAGGTTTAGGTTTTTTTATGATCTGACGCCCCAATCAATCAGAACATCAGGGATTAGTACGTCCATGAAGCATGAAACCCTAGAACTTCAAACGGATACACTACCTACACCACTAGCCAACTCCCGCAAAAAACTCATTGAAGTCGCCCTGCCGCTCGACGCGATCAACGCCGCCTCGGCGCGGGAGAAGTCGATTCGGCACGGGCATCCGAGTACGCTGCATTTGTGGTGGGCGCGGCGGCCGTTGGCCGCGGCGCGGGCAGTGATTTTCGCGCAGATGGTCGATGATCCGTCGGCGCATCCCGATCTGTTTCCTACGGAGGCCGACCAAGAAAAGGAGCGCGAGCGGCTGTTCCACCTCATCGAAGAATTGGTGAAGTGGGAGAATACCACTAACGAGAAGGTGCTGGAACAGGCGCGGACGGAAATTCGCAAGAGCTGGCGGCGAACCTGTGCCGACCATGCCGACCACCCGCGTGCTGCCGAATTGTTCGACCCGGACAAGCTGCCGGCCTTTCACGATCCGTTTGCTGGCGGCGGTGCCTTGCCGTTGGAAGCGCAGCGGTTGGGGCTTGAAGCTCATGCCAGCGACCTCAATCCGGTGGCAGTGCTCATCAACAAGGCCATGATCGAGATTCCGCCGAAGTTCGCCGGTCAGTCGCCGGTGAATCCGGCATCCCGTGAGGAAAGGAGTCTGATCGAGCGCGAATGGAAGGGGGCGCAGGGGCTGGCCGAGGATGTGCGCTACTATGGCCAGTGGATGCGCGACGAAGCCGCGCGGCGCATTGGGCATTTGTATCCGCAGGTTGAGATTACCGAGGAGATGGTGCGGGAGCGGCCCGATCTTGAGCGATACAAGGGGCGCAAGCTGACGGTGATTGCGTGGCTGTGGGCGCGGACGGTGAGAAGCCCGAATCCGGCGTTTGCCGATGTGGAGGTGCCGCTGGCCGCGACCTTTATGCTTTCGACGAAGAAGGGGAAGGAGGCGTATGTCGAACCGGTGATTGAGGGGCGTGGGTATCGGTTTGTGGTGAAGGTGGGAACGCCGGAGGATGCGGAGGAGGCGAAGGTGGGGACCAAGCTGGCGCGAGGAGCAAACTTCCGCTGCGTGATGTCGGGGACACCGATTGCAGGGGGCTATATCAAGGCCGAGGGACAGGCCGGGCGGATGGGGGCACGGCTAATGGCGATCGTAGTCGAGGGAGATCGGGGCAGGGTTTATCTTGCGCCGAGGCCAGATCAGGAGGCGGTTGCAGACCAAGCGACGCCAGAGTGGCGGCCGGATAATGAATTAATCGGTAAGTGTCGAGATCAGCTCCCTCTCTACGGCATGAGTACCTTTGCAGACCTCTTCACCCCCCGCCAACTGGTCGCCCTGACCACCTTCTCCGACTTGGTAACGGAAGCAATGGAGCGCGTCAAGCAGGATGCCGCCAGCGCCGATTTGCCCAATGACGTACGACCGCTACGGAATGAGGGTGCTGGCGCGATGGCGTATGCCGAGGCGATGGGTGTGTATCTGGCTTTTGCACAGAGTAAGGCTTGTGACCGGAATACAAGCCTATGCCGATGGGAACACCGAGACAAACTTGTCGGGACATTCAGTCGTCAAGCGCTGCCTATGGTGTGGGACTTTGCCGAGACTAATCCGCTTGCAGGCGCTGGCGGTGACATATTTGGCACTGCAAAGTCCGTCTGCGAAGTTATTGAAAAGCAGTTCAAGGGAGGAACGGCTGGCTTGTGCTTCCAAATTAGTGCAGTAGAGCAAGCGATATCCTTCCGTAAGCTGATTTCCACGGATCCCCCTTATTACGACAATGTCGGCTACGCCGACCTGTCAGACTTCTTCTACGTCTGGCTGCGCCGCCCACTGAGACCAATTTTCCCTGATCTCTTCTCCACGCTCGCTGTACCAAAAGCCGAAGAATTGGTCGCTACATCATACCGACATGGCAACAAGGAAAAGGCAGAGGCCTTTTTTCTTTCAGGAATGACGGATGCCATGCGCCGCCTCGCCGAGCAAGCGCACCCCGGCTTTCCGATATCCATCTACTACGCCTTCAAGCAATCAGAGAAGAAAGGAGAGACGGGAACGATCAGTACCGGTTGGGAGACCTTCCTCGATGCCGTCATCCACGCAGGCTTCTCCATCACCGGTACTTGGCCGATGCGCACCGAATTGAGCAATCGCATGATCGGCGCTGGCACCAACGCCCTCGCCTCCAGCATCGTCCTCGTCTGCCGCCAGCGCCCTGCCAACGCACCAATGGTCACCCGCCGCGAATTCGTCGCCGCGTTGAGAGCCGAGCTCCCCACGGCCTTCGCCCACCTGCAATCCGGCAACATCGCCCCAGTCGATCTCGCCCAAGCCGCCATCGGCCCCGGCATGGCCGTGTTCACCCGCTACGCCAAAGTGCTCGATGCCGAGGGCAAACCCGTCTCCGTGCGCGAGGCCCTAGCGCTCATCAACCAGCTACTCGACGAAGTGCTAGCCGAGCAGGAAGGCGACTTCGACGCCGACAGCCGCTGGGCCTTGGCGTGGTTCGAGCAGCAAGGCTTCGACGAGGGCGAATACGGCGTCGCCGAAACCCTGTCCAAAGCCAAAAACACCAGCATCGCCGGCATCGTCGAAGGCGGCATCCTCGCCTCCAGCGCGGGCAAGGTGCGCCTGCTGCGTCCAGACGAATTAGCCGATGACTGGGACCCAACCACCGACGACCGGCTCACCGTATGGGAGGCCGTCCACCACCTCATCCGCGCCCTAGAAACCGGCGGCGAGCCAGAAGCAGCGCGGGTCGAGGCCCAACTCGGCGCAAAAGCCGACATCGCCCGCGAACTGGCCTACCGCCTCTACACCATCTGTGAACGCAAGCGCCGCGCCGCCGAAGCCCTCTCCTACAACAGCCTAGTACAGAGCTGGCCCGAAATCTCCGACCTAGCGCGAAAGGAGCGGCAGGAGGCACCACTCGAACAGGGCGGGCTGTTCGGTGATGGAGCTGCGGGAGGTGCAACATGAATGTAGCCGCCTCGGAAACGTTTATATCAACTATGGTGGACCGCATAGTGAAAGGCTTCCAGCCTTCGCGGGTCGTCCTCTTCGGATCTCATGCACGGGGCACGGCAACCGAATGGAGCGACGTGGACCTGCTCGTAATTCTGCCCAATGTGTCCGACAAGCGTCACACGGCGATCGAAATCCGCCGGGCCTTGGGCGATCTGCCAGTATGCAAGGACATAGTAGTAGCGACTCCCGAGGAAGTCGCTCGTCGCGGGCACCTTGTAGGAACCGCGTTGCGTTCAGCTCTCCGCGAAGGAAAGGTTCTCTATGAACGATCCTGAACTCGTTGACGAAGCTCGCCGCTGGCTTCGTTTCGCGACGGCAGTGTCGCAGGCACGAGGGGTTTACAACTCGATAGCGCCGAGTTTGAGCGGCGCACAACCGCTGAATAAGTTTGTCGAACGCAAGCAATCCCGATTACAGCCTGATTGACGACAACGAGTGAGGAATAAGACATGGCTATTACCAATCAAGAACGCGTCGGCAAAGCACTCGAACTCCTCAAGGCCGGGCTTGGCCCATTTGTCGAGCGCGAACTCCAAGACAAAATCAAAGCCCGTGTTGTACACATGGACACGATCCGGCGCTTTGCCGATGATCCACACCTGACGGACAAGCCCGTAGACCAGTGGGACGTAGCCGCACTCCTCAAGCTCATGTGGGAAACGTGGAACGACGTGTTCCGCACTGTACTGGGCCGTGCCGAGCGCAGCCTCGTCAACGAAATCCGCGACCAGCGCAACAAGTGGGCGCATCAAGACAGCTTCTCCAGCGACGACGCCGACCGCACCCTCGACTCTATCGCCCGCCTGCTAACAGCCGTTTCCGCATCGCAAGCAGACGAAGTCAATCGCATGAAGACGGAACTGCGCCGTCTGGTCTTTGAGGAGCAGGCGCGCAGCGAGCGCCGGCGCGGCGCGGGCACCACCGTCGAGAGCCAAGCCACCGGCAGCCTAAAGCCCTGGCGCGAAGTCGTAGCCCCGCATCGCGACGTGGCCAGCGGCGGCTACCAACAGGCCGAGTTCGCCGCAGACCTATGGCAGGTCCATATCGGTGAAGGAACCGACGAGTACCGCAACCCAGCAGAGTTCTTTCGCCGCACCTATCTGACGGAAAGCCTGAAGGGCTTACTCAGCGGGGCGATGCAGCGGCTAAGCGGTCAGGGCGGCGATCCAGTGGTGGAACTACAGACCAACTTCGGCGGCGGCAAAACCCACTCGATGCTAGCCCTGTACCATCTATTCTCTGGAATGCCAACCGGCGAGTTGCTCGGCATCGACGACCTGATAGCGTCAGCCGAAATCGCCGCACGGCCCGACCATGTCAAACGGGTCGTGCTGGTCGGCAACAAGATCTCGCCCGGCAATCCGTCGGCAAAAGATGACGGCACCGTGGTCAGGACACTGTGGGGCGAACTCGCTTGGCAACTCGGCGGCAAAGCGGCATTCGACAAAGTGCGGCAGGACGACGAGCGCGCCACCAACCCAGGCGACGCCCTCCGCGAATTGATGAACGAATATGGACCGTGCCTCATTCTGATCGACGAATGGGTCGCCTACGCCCGCCAGTTGCACGACGACGCCGACCTGCCAGCCGGCAGTTTCGAAACCCACTTCAGCTTTGCCCAGACCTTGACCGAATCCGCGCGGGCGGCGAACCATTGCCTGCTGGTGATCAGCTTGCCGTCATCGGATACGGCGACCTCCCCCCATGCCCAAGGTGAAGACGAGGAAGTCGGTGGCCTCCGCGGCCGGGCGGCGCTGTCGCGGCTCAAGAATGTCATTGGCCGCGTCGAATCCTCCTGGACGCCAGCGAGTACCGAAGAAGGCTTTGAGATCGTGCGCCGCCGTCTATTTGAACCCTTGAGCGAGCGCGAGCATTTCACGGCCCGCGACAATGTCTCACGCACCTTTGCCGACTTCTACCGCGCCCAGCAGCAGGAGTTCCCTACCGAATGCCGGGACGCCGACTACGAGCGCCGCCTGCGTGCTGCCTATCCAATCCATCCAGAAGTCTTCGACCGGCTCTACACGGACTGGTCCGCGCTAGTGAAGTTTCAGCGCACGCGCGGCGTCCTGCGTCTGATGGCCGCCGTCATCCACAGTCTGTGGGACCGCGGCGACCGCAACCCGCTGATCATGCCAGCACACATCCCCATCGACGACCCGCACGTCCGCAACGAGTTGACCCGCTATCTGTCCGACAACTGGACGCCGATCATCGAGGCGGATGTCGATGGCCCGAATGCACTGCCGCAGCGCATTGACGGCGAGGTGGCGAACTTGGGCAAATTCTCCGCGACTCGCCGGGTAGCGCGCACCGTGTACCTCGGCTCCGCGCCGACGACCTCGGTGGCCAATCGCGGCATTGAGGACCGCCGGATCAAGCTCGGCTGCGCGATGCCGGGTGAAACACCAGCGATCTTTGGCGATGCCCTGCGTCGCCTGAGCACGCAGGCGACCTTCCTCTATCAGGATGGCCCGCGCTACTGGTACTCAACGCAGCCGACTGTCACCAAGCTGGCGGAAGACCGGGCCGATCAATTCAGGCGCGATCCCGCGCCAGTGGTGGCCGAGATCGAGCAGCGGTTGCGCACCGACCTGCGCGCCACGGGCGACTTCCAGCGCATCCATACGGTGCCGCAATCCGGCGCTGATATCCCCGACGACATGGAGGCCCGTCTGGTGGTGCTAGGGACTGAGCACCCACACAGCAGCGGGTCGAACAGCAAGGCGCAGGCCGCAGCCACCGCCATACTCGAAAATCGCGGCAACACCCCGCGCCTCTTTCGCAATACGCTGGTCTTCCTTGCCGTGGACCAGACCCGCCTGCAGGACCTGGATGAAGCGATTCGTCGCTGGTTGGCGTGGTCGTCCATCCTCCAAGACAAAGAAACTCTGAACCTCGACCCGCATCAGGTGCGGCAAGCCGAAGCGCAGTTGAAGTCGGAGGATGGTGCCGTGGTTGGACGGCTGCCGGAGGCCTATCAGTGGCTCCTCGCGCCAGTGCAATCCACACCCCAAGCGGCGGTCGAGTGGCAGGCCCTGCGGCTGACTGGGCAGGACCCGCTCGCCGTACGCGCCAGCAAGAAACTGCGCTCAGAAGAGCTGTTGGTGCCGGTGCTCGCGGGCACGCGCCTGCGAATGGAACTGGACCGGGTGCCCTTGTGGCGCGGCGATCACGTGGAAATCCGCCAGTTGGCAGACCACTTCGCCCGCTACCTGTACCTCCCCCGCCTCGCTGGTCCAGAGATCCTAATTAGGGCCATTCAAGACGGGTTGGGGCTCCTCCTCTGGACAGACGAATCGTTCGCCTACGCCGATTCTTTCGATGAAGCCGCGAGCCGTTATCGCGGACTCCGCTGTGGCCGTGAGGTCCCCCTGCTTAGCCCTGAAAGCGATGGGCTGCTAGTCAAGCCCGCAGCCGCGATCGCACAGCAGGAGGCAGAGCCAGCGGCACCGGCAACCGGGGCGGGCGTCGGCGTCGCTGAGCCGAGCGCTAGCGCATCGGCCGGTACCGGCACCCATCCAGAGCCAACGCCTCCCCCACCCGAACAGAAAGCGCGGCGCTTTCACGGGGCCGTGTCCCTCGATGCTACCCGCGTCGGTCGCGACGCGAGCCAGATCGCCGATGAGGTCATTGCCCATCTCGCCGGCTTGGTAGGTGCCAAAGTGACCGTGACCTTGGAGATAGAAGCCGAAATCCCCTCGGGTGCGCCCGATCACGTCGTGCGCACCGTCACCGAGAACAGCCGCACGCTCAAGTTCTCCAGCCAGGGTTTTGAACGGGAATAGGTCGGGAAGTGACGCTCGAAGATCTCCAGCCTAACGCCGCAGTGCGCGGCATTCTCACCGATGGCCTCGTGGTGGTCGTCAGCGTGCATTGGTTTGGCTCGCAGGCTCTAGAACTGACCTACAAAACCCCGGACGGCAAGGTGGCCAATGAGCTGCTCTACCGCTCTGACGAGGCGCGGCTCGAAGTGGCAGAACAGGGGCAGCCGTGGAGTTTTGACGGCGACGGGGCCCTGTTCCGGCTGGTGTCTGAGGCCCTGCGCATCCGCCTCGCGCATCTGTTCGATCCCGTGCTGGCGGTCCACACCTCGGTCGTCGAGCCACTGCCCCATCAGATCACCGCGGTGTACGAATCCATGCTGCCGCGCCAACCGCTGCGCTTTCTCCTCGCCGACGATCCGGGTGCCGGTAAGACCATCATGGCGGGCCTACTCATCAAGGAGCTGATCGCCCGCGGCGATCTCGAGCGATGCCTGATCGTCTGCCCCGGTAGCCTCGCCGAGCAATGGCAGGACGAACTCTCTCAGCGCTTCCAGTTGCCCTTTGAGATTATGACCAACGACAAGCTCGAAGCCGCCCGCACTGGCAACTGGTTTTTGGAGGCCAACCTCGTCATCGCACGCCTCGACAAGCTAGCGCGCGACGAACAGGTCCAGCAGAAGCTCCAGGCACCGGACACGGGCTGGGATCTAGTAGTATGCGACGAGGCGCACAAGATGTCGGCCAGTTTCTTCGGGGGCGAGATCCACTACACGAAGCGCTATCGACTGGGACAGTTATTATCGACACGGACGCGCCACTTCCTGCTGATGACGGCGACGCCGCACAACGGCAAGGAAGAGGACTTCCAACTCTTCATGGCGTTGCTCGACAATGACCGCTTCGAGGGCCGCTTCCGCGATGGCGTCCACGTGGCCGATGTTTCGGACTTGATGCGGCGCATGGTCAAGGAGCGGCTGCTCAAGTTCGACGGCAAGCCGCTGTTCCCCGAGCGCATCGCCTACACCGTGCCGTACCAGCTCTCAGAGGCAGAAGCCCAGCTCTATGAGGCGGTCACCGACTATGTGCGGGAGGAGTTCAATCGGGCGGACGCACTCGCCAATGCCAAGCGGGCCGGCACAGTCGGCTTCGCCCTGACGATTCTCCAACGGCGGCTCGCTTCGTCTCCCGAGGCGATCTACCAGTCACTGCGCCGACGGCGCGAGCGCTTGGAGGGCCGCCTGTGCGAATTGGAGGAATCCCGACGCCCCGACTCGGCCGCGTCCACAGTCCCAGAGCTTGATGCCGAAGACATCGAGGATCTCGATGACGCACCAGGGCACGAGGTCGAGGTCGCCGAAACGCGCATCCTCGACCAAGCGACCGCCGCCCGCTCCATCACCGAGTTGAAGGCGGAAATCGACACCCTGAAAATGCTGGAAAGTCGTGCGCTTGACGTCCGACACCGCGGTGAAGACGCGAAGTGGCGGGAGCTTGCCAGCCTGCTCAGCGAGGTCTTTACGACGTCTGGTATAGCGGGCCGGATCGGAGAACCGACAGCTCCCTACAGTGGTGGCGAGATCCCGCGTCCAGTGCCCTCCCCTACACAGAAGCTGGTACTCTTCACCGAGCACCGCGACACGCTCCACTATCTGCTGGACCGCATCACCACTTTACTCGGACGTGCGGAGTCGGTAGTCGTCATTCACGGAGGCATGGCCCGCGAGGACCGCCACCAAGCGCAGGAAGCCTTCCGCCATGACCCAGCGGTACAGGTACTGTTGGCCACCGATGCCGCTGGCGAAGGGATCAACCTCCAGCGGGCGCACCTGATGGTCAACTACGACCTCCCTTGGAACCCGAACCGCCTAGAGCAGCGCTTCGGCCGCATCCACCGAATCGGTCAGACGGAAGTGTGCCATCTGTGGAATCTGGTCGCGGACCAAACCCGCGAGGGCGACGTGTACCAGCGACTGCTGACCAAACTAGAACAGGCACGACAGGCCCTGGGCGGTCAGGTATTTGACGTGCTCGGCAAGCTCGAATTCGAGGGACGGCCGTTGCGTGACCTCCTACTCGAAGCCATCCGCTACGGCGAGCAGCCAGAAGTTCGCGCGCGTCTCGACACGGCGGTCGATCAGGCGCTCGACCATAGCTCGCTACAGGACCTGTTGGAGGAGCATCAACTCGTCCACGACGCGATGGACGCCAGCCGTGTACAAAGGGTCCGCGAAGAGATGGAACGGGCCGAGGCACGCCGCCTACAGCCACATTACATTGAGGCGTTTTTTCTAGAGGCGTTCCAGCAAATCGGTGGATCAGCCCGGCAGCGCGAGCCACGCCGCTACGAGGTTACGCGTGTCCCCGCGCTGGCCCGCAACCAAAGCACGCCGGTACCCCCTCGCTACGAACGGATTGCCTTCGACAAATCGCTGGTCGCGCCCCCCGGCCAGCCAGCGGCGGCGTTCGTCTGCCCAGGACATCCCTTGCTGGACGCCGTCCTCGACCTAACGCTGGAGCAGCACCGCGATCTGCTCAAGCGCGGAGCAGTACTCATTGACGAGCGCGATCTAGGGCAGACACCGCGCGTGCTTTTCTATCTCGAACACGCCATTCAAGACGCGAGTCGGACGCGGGCGGGCGACCGCCGGATGGTCTCCAAGCAGATGCTCTACGTCGAAATCGACGCCGCTGGCAACGCTCGCCACCTGCACTACGCCCCCTACTTGGACTATCGGCCGCTAGCCCAAGACGAGCCTAGCGTTGAGGCCATCTTGGAGCGGCCGGAATGCGCGTGGATCAACCGCGAAATGGAGCAGGGGGCACAGTCCTATGCAGTGGCTCACGTCGTCCCCGAACATCTAGCCCAAGTCCGCGATCCCAAGCGGGCGTTGATCGCCAAGACCGAGGCCGCGGTCAAGGACCGTCTGACCAAGGAAATCTCCTACTGGGACCACCGCGCCGAACAGCTCAAGCTACAGGAGAAGGCTGGTGCCAGCGGTGCTCGGCTCAACTCGGACGAAGCCCGCAAACGGGCCGATACGTTGCAGGCCCGGCTGCACAAGAGGCTACAGGAATTGCAACTCGAAGCTCAGCTTTCACCGCTACCGCCAGTGGTGCTCGGCGGCTTACTAGTGGTGCCGCAGGGGCTGGTGGACGCTATGGTGGGACGCCGATCGCCTGTGGATACTCAGGAAGTAGCTGCTCGGGCGCGGGCTATTGTCATGGAAATAGAACGCGGCCTCGGTTATGAGCCGACGGATCGAGAGTTTGACAAACTCGGCTACGATATCGAGTCGCGGGTACCCGACACGGGGCGGCTGCGCTTCATCGAAGTCAAGGGCCGCGCAAGCGGGGCGGCGACCATCACGGTGACCAAAAACGAAATCCTCTACAGCCTTAATAAACCCGACGACTTCATCCTCGCCCTAGTCGAGTTTTTGGACGACGGCAGGCATCGCGTTAGCTATCTGCGCCACCCCTTCCAGCGCGAACCCGACTTTGGCGTCACCAGCGTCAACTACGACTTCGCCAAGCTGCTGGCGCGGGCCGAGGCCCCAGCCTGAGCAGCTTGTATCCTGTCGTCCTGCTTGCTTTAGGAGTAAAGCCGTAGACATATTCAAAAGTCTCCAGCCTAGCTCTGATTTGCGAGCTAGGTCGGGGACTTTTGGGCACTATTGTATATAAGTCCCTTTGGCTGCGAATTCGCGCCTTCCCATCACCTTGCCCCATCCTTGACATTTCGCAGTTCAGAGCATAAAATAGCCTCTCGTTTCAGCCGCCTTAGCACCTCCCATCCCCATCGCCATGGCCAACTCCATAGCCAAACTGGAAAAAGCACTCCGACGCGATCCGGATTCCCCGCGTTTCGCTCGACTCGCCGATCTCTATCTCAAGCGCGGACGCATCGAGCGCGCCCTCGAGCTTTGCCAAGAGGGCTGTGCGAGTTTTCCCGATTACGTCACCGGCTTTATCGTCCTCAGCAAGTGCTATGAGAAACGGGGAGACCTAGAAGAAGCGCGCGAGGCCATGGATCAAGCCCTGCGGCTCGACCAGGAAAACCCCAGCGGGTACAAACGCCTCGCCCACCTCTTTGAACAGCTCGGCGTCACGCCGTTAGCCTTGCAAAGCCTGCGCCAAGCCGCGTACCTCGACCCTTTCGACACCTCTCTAGCAGAGCAGATCGACCGCTTCACCAGCCGAACCCACCAAGATGCGCCCGAACCCGAAGAGTTCGTCGCTAGCGCGGCCCCAGAGGCTCTCGAAGCCGAAGCCACTCAGCCCCAAGTTCTGACACCCCAGCCGCCAGAAGACCGCAACGACCTGTACGGCAACTCCAACGACAGCGAATTGCTCCGCCTCTTGCAGGAGATCGAAGAGGAGAAAGCCGCCGAGCCGGTGCCCGCACCCGAAGAGCCACCCTCTCCGGCCGACAGCGAGCCGAGCGCACCGAAAAGCAAGCGCATCGCCACCATGACGCTGGCTGAGATCTACACCACGCAGGGCTTGACCCAGAAGGCGATCGAAACGTATCGCGAGCTCCTCGAACAGGAACCAACCAACACCATCATCCGCAGCAAGCTGGCTGCGCTAGAAAAAAGTAGCAGCGAGCACTAACGGGAGCGATATGGCAGACACCTCGGATTTTAGAAACGGTTTTACCATGTCCCTCGACGGCGAGCTCTTCTCTATCGTCGAGTTTCAGCACGTCAAACCAGGCAAGGGCAACGCCTTCGTGCGCACCAAGCTCAAAAATACCAAGACCGGCGCCGTGCTCGACCGCACCTTCCGCTCGGGTGACAAAGTCGAGGCAGTCCGGCTCGAAAAGCGCCAGATGCAATACCTGTATGCCGACCAAGGGCTGTACTACTTCATGGACTTGGACACCTACGATCAGATCCCGGTGTCCGCAAAAATCGTCGGCGCGGCGAGCAACCTTCTCAAAGAAAGTGAGAACGCCTTCCTCCTCGTAGCGCGCGAGGAAGTCGTCTCCGTTGACCTACCCAACTTCGTCTCCCTGGCCGTCACCCACACCGAACCGGGCATCAAGGGCGACACCGCCACTGGTGCAGTCAAGCCAGCTACCCTAGAGACCGGCTACGTGGTGCAAGTGCCACTCTTTGTCAATAAGGGAGATCGGCTCAAAGTCGATACCCGCACTGGCGAATACGTAGAGCGCGTTTGAGAAAGGACGACACCTCCTGTGAACGAAGGCAAGGTCCGCAAACTGCTAGCGCTTTTCCAAGATAGCGACATCGAAGAGTTAGAGGTCCAAAGCAGCTTCTGGCACGGCACGCGCATCCGCCTGACCCGCAGCCGTGCGCCCTCACCAGTGGCACCCACCGCGCCCATGCCCATCGCGCCAGCGCCCACCGCGCCCACTGAGCCAGCGCCCACCGAAAAGACCGACGACGGCCTGCACGAGGTGCTCTCACCTATGGTCGGCACGTTTTACCGGGCTACCTCGCCCGAGGCCGATCCCTTTGTGGGCGAGGGGCAGCGCGTCGAAAGCGGCCAGACCCTCTGCATTATCGAAGCCATGAAGATCATGAATGAGATTCCAGCGGATATCCAAGGCGAAGTAGTCGAGATCCTCGTCGGCGACGCCCAGCCCGTTGAGTACAATCAAGCCCTGTTCAAAATTCGCCCCAGCTAAGACGGCTGTGTTCGAGAAAATCCTCATCGCCGACCGCGGCGAAATCGCGTTGCGCGTCATCCGCGCCTGCCAAGAGATGGGCATCGCGACGGTAGCCGTCCACTCCCAAGCCGACACTCGCTCGCTGCACGTGTCTTTTGCCGACGAGGACGTCTGCATCGGGCCGGCCGCCGGCAAGGACAGCTACCGCAACATTGTCAATATCATCAGCGCCGCCGAACTGACCAACGCCGACGCGATCCACCCCGGCTACGGCCCCTTGGCCGAAAACGCCGATTTCTCCGAGATCTGCGCCGATTGCGGCATCCAGTTCATCGGCCCGCCGACCAAGGCCATCCGCAAGATGGGCGACAAGGCCGTCGCTCGCCACACCATGCAGGAGGCCGGTGTGCCCGTCGTGCCGGGCAGCGAGGGCGCGCTCCAGTCGCTAGACGACGCCCGTCAATGGGCGGAAAAGATCGGCTTCCCGCTGCGTCTCAAGGCTGCCGCTGGCGGCGGCGGGCGCGGTATGAGGGTCGTCCGCAGCATGGATGAATTAGAGGAAGCCTGGCAGATGGCGCGCCGCGAAGCACGCACCGCCTTTACCAGCGACGCCGTGTACATGGAGCGCTCCATCGAAGAGGCGCGCCACATCGAAATCCAAGTCCTCGGCGACCAGCAAGGGCACCTCGTCCATCTCGGCGAGCGCGAATGTTCCATTCAGCGTCGGTACCAGAAGCTCTTGGAAGAGAGCCCCTCGCCAGCAGTTGACGCCGACCTGCGCCAGCGGCTCGGCTGCTCCGCCCTCGCCGGAGCAGCGGCCGTCGGCTACTACAGCGCGGGCACCATTGAGTTCCTCGTCGATTCAGACCACAACTTCTACTTCATGGAGATGAATACCCGCATCCAAGTCGAACACCCGGTCACCGAGATGGTCACCGGCATCGACTTAGTCGAGGCACAGATCCGCATCGCGGCCGGCGAACCCCTGAATTTTGGCCAAGAGGACATCCAGCTCAAAGGGCACGCCATTGAATGCCGGATCAACGCCGAGGATCCCGCACGCAACTTCATTCCCTCTTCGGGCATCATCGAGGCCCTCCACCTGCCGGGCGGACCCGGCGTCCGCATCGATAGCCACATCTACCAAGGCTACGAGATTCCTCCGTACTACGATTCCCTGTTGGCCAAAATCATCGCCTACGGCCCCGACCGCCAAGGTGCCATGGCGCGGATGCGGCGAGTCTTAGGCGAATGTACAATCGAAGGCGTGGCCACCACCCTGCCCTTTCACCAAACCCTACTCAACGAACCCGACTTTATCGCCGGGCAGTTCGACACCAGCTACGTAGCCAACGCGGAGCGATCATCCTAAGCAAGAACGAGAGGCGATTATGAGCCAGACCAAGATCCCCGAGCACTTGCTCTACTCGGAAAGCCACGAATGGCTTCTACTAGAAAGCGGCATCACCACCATCGGCGTTACAGATTTCGCGCAAACCGAGTTGGGAGACATAGTATTCGCCGAGTTGCCCGAGGTGGGTGAACACCTCGAAAGGGACGAAACCTTTGGCACGCTCGAGGCGGTTAAGACCGTCGCTGACCTCATCGCCCCGGCTTCTGGCGAGGTACTAGAAGTCAACGACAGCCTCGCGGAAGGGGCCGAACAGATCAACGAAGACCCTTATGGCGGCGGCTGGCTGCTCAAGATCCGCATCGACAACACTGCGGACTTGGAGCACTTGCTCAGTGCCCAAGAGTACGCCGACCTACTCGCCAACCACTGACATCGCGCTTGCACTTATTCATTATAAATACGCTTTTTATAAGGAATGCAGATTGTGTCGCAGGAGGGTGACGCTGTAAAATAAATCCAATCCCGAGGGTTGGAACATGCCAAAAGTAGCTTAAATTTAATTAGCTCTACACCGCGGATAGGCCCTTGCTAAAAAGAACCGTACTCGTCCTCAATCAAAACTACGAGCCTCTAAGCGTATGCAGCGTACGCCGGGCCTTGCTGCTGATTTTGCGCGGCAAGGCTGAAGCCGTCGAAAAGATGGGTGAGGTGATCCATTCGGTCTCCCAAGACTATTCGGTGCCCAGCGTCGTCCGCCTCGGGCGCTACATCCGCGCGCCGCGCCGACGGGTCGTGCTTTCCAAGCGCAATATTCTCAAGCGCGACAACCACCAGTGCCAGTACTGCGGCAGCAAAGACGGCAAACTGACGGTTGATCACATCGTGCCGCGCACCAAAGGGGGCCAAGGGACTTGGGAAAACCTCGTCTGCGCCTGTGCCTTATGCAACAACAAAAAAGGCGAACACCAGCCCGAGCAGGTCGGCCTCGTGCTGCGCGCCAAACCCAAGCGCCCCAACAACGTGAGCTTCATCCGCAACTTCGTTGGCATCGACGATCAGCGCTGGAAACCGTATCTTTTTATCGACTAAGGCAGGCGCCCTCATGGAACGCGACTTGATCGAACAAGAAGAAGAATCGGCTCTCTACGAAGTCAAACTCGACGTCTTTGAAGGTCCGATGGACCTGTTGCTCTATCTGATCCGCAAAGACGAGTTGGACATCTACGACATTCCCATCGCCCACATCACCACCCAGTACTTGAGCTTTTTGCAACACATCCACCAACTCGACATCGAACAGGCCAGCGATTTCATCCTCATGGCGGCCACTCTACTGAGGATCAAGTCGCAGATGCTGCTGCCCCGCGAAGAACTCGGTCTCAACGACGAGGGCGAGGAAGACCCAAAGGCCGAGTTGGTCCGCCGCCTGTTAGAGTACCAGCAATTTAAGGACATCGCCGACTGGCTCGGCGTGCGCAAAAACGAGCGACGCGACGTGTTCCTGCGCCGCCAAGGGCCTGACGACGGCGTCGGGGAGTCGGCTCAGCTACGGCCCGTATCGCTCTTCGATCTATTGGCTATGTATAAGCACGTGCTCGACACCGTGCCCGAAAACCTAGTACACCAAATCGTCGAAGAAGAGGTCTCGGTCGCCGAATGCATCGACTATCTGCTGGCGGTACTTGCGCGCAACTCGCGCATCAGCTTCATAGACTTGCTCCAAGGCCGCGACCGCCAAGCCCTAATCGCCACCTTCGTCGGGATCCTAGAACTGCTCAAAGCGCAGCGCGTCCGCGTACAGCAGGCGCGGCCCTTCGACGAGATCTGGATCGAACAATCACCACATCAACCGACCGCAGCAGAGGCTATTCAGACCCGTGAGTCATGAACCCACAGCAGCCTCGCGCGACGTCGACCCTGCGAAGGCTCGGGCGATCATTGAGGCCATCCTGCTGACGGCCACCGAGCCGGTGACCCCGGGCCGCCTCGTCCACCTGCTCGCCGGGTACAACGGCCGCGATATCCGCGAGGCCATCGACGCGCTTAACGCCCAGTACGAAGCGGCCGGGCACGGGATCGAAGTCGTCGAACTAGCGGGTGGCTATCAGCTTGCCTCGCGCCAAGAATGCGGACCTTGGCTGCGCAAGTACCACCGGACCTCGCGCCAAGTGCGCCTCTCGCCAGCGGGCCTCGAAGTCCTCGCCATCGTCGCCTTCAAGCAGCCGGTCACCCGCGTCGAGATCGACAACATCCGCGGCGTTAGCTCGGCCAGCGTGTTGCAAACGCTGATGGAACTCAACATGGTCCGCCTCGCCGGCCGCTCCGACGGCATTGGCAAACCCATGCTCTTTGGCACGACCCGAGAATTTTTGGTCCACTTTGGGCTGCGGGGGCTGGGTGAGTTACCCAAGCCCAAGGAATTAGAAGAGCTACTCGCCGAGGGCCAGCAGCCAGCCGCAGCCCGACAGCTCGCCACTGAGCTGGACGAGCTGCAAAAGCAGGCAGAGGAAGGGAGCGAAGTGGAAGAAGGGAGCGAAGCGGAGGAAGAGAGCGAAGATGAACGCGCCTGAGCCGCAAATGCGCCTCAATCGCTTCTTGGCCCGCTGCGGTGTAGCCTCGCGCCGCCACAGCGATGCGCTGATACAAAGCGGCGCAGTGCGCATAAACGGCGAGGTCGTCGCCGAGCCGGGTCGAGTGGTCGCAGTGAGTGCCGACCGGGTCGAGTGCCGCGGCCGCGTCGTCGCCCTGCCCGATCAGTACGAATACGTGCTTTTGCACAAACCGGCCGGATACTTGGTCACCCGCAGCGACCCACGCGACCGGCCCACGGTCTTCGACCTCTTGCCCGACCTCCACCCCGGCACCGTGCCTGTGGGTCGTCTCGACCTCGACACCACCGGGCTTTTACTGCTGACCGACGACGGAGACCTCGGCTATCGGCTGCTGCACCCGCGCTTTGTCGTCAACAAGCGCTACGAGGCCATTGTCAGCGGCGACCCACACGAGGACCGGCTCGACCAGTTGCGCGAGGGCATCGCGCTCGACGACGGGCCCACCGCACCGGCTCAGGTCCAAGTCGAGGAGCGCTGGAGTAGCGGTTGGGTCAAACAGGCGCGGCTGAGCCTTTGCATTCACGAGGGGCGCAAGCGCCAAGTCCGCCGCATGCTCCGCGCCGTCGGCTACCCGGTGCGGCAATTGACGCGGGTCGAATTTGCCGGGCTGACCCTCGCCCCGCTCGCCGCAGGCCAGCACCGCCGTCTCAGCCTTGGGGAAGTCCACCGCCTCAAAGCCGAGGTCGGCTTGTGAAACGGCGCGGGCTAGTCATCGCCATCGACGGCACGGTCGGTACCGGCAAGACGACCACGGCTCGGCGGGTAGCCAAGCGGCTGGGCTATCGCCACCTCGACACCGGGGCCATGTACCGAGCCGTGACCTTAGCGGCGACCCGCTGCGGGGTGGAACCCGAGGACGAGGACGAGCTGGAGGCCCTATTGGCAACCTCGACCATAGATTTGGACTCTGGCCGGGGACGCGTCCTGCTCGACGGACAGGACATAAGCGACGCGATTCGCCAGCCCGAGATCACCCGCCGAGCAGGTGCTTACGCAGACGTGCCCTTGGTGCGCCACAGCCTAGTCGCCCAGCAGCAGCGGCTGGGTCAGTCGGGCGGCGTAGTCGCCGAAGGGCGCGACATAGCCTCGGTGGTCTTTCCCGACGCCGAGCTAAAAATCGCCTTGGTGGCCGACCTCGATGAGCGCGCCCAGCGGCGGCATCGGGAATTGACAGCCAAAGGAGTATGCATCACACTAGAGCAAGTCCAAGCCGACATCCAAACTCGAGATCGGGAAGACGCCGAGCGCGACTACGGAGGTACGAGCGCCGCGGCCGAGATCGTCGAGATCAACACGACTTGCATGACTTTGGCAGACCAAGTTGACTGCATCGTCGCATTGGCTCGCCAACGCGGCGCTTAATCCTGGCGCGGAAAGGCCGCGCCGGTATCACACTACGCGAAGTGAGCGCTTCGCTTTAACCTTTTTGAGGATCTGCGCAACATGACTGAAGAAACCACAGTAACAGAAGAGCCGCAGGAAGCAACAGAAGCACCACAAGAAGCTCCTGTGTACGGCAACGTCAGCATCGAAGAGCTAGAAAAGCCCGAGTACGATCAGGCCCAATTCGACGAATTCATGGCCCTCTACGAGGAGAGCATCTCCGGCATCAAAGAGGGCCAGATCGTCAAGGGCACAGTCGTTTCAATTGGCCCCAGCGAAGTGATGGTCGATATCGGCTTCAAGTCCGAAGGCGCGGTCTCGATCAAGGAATTTTCCGACCCCGAGTCCATTGAGGCCGGCCAGGAAATCGACGTCTTCTTAGAAGACGTCGAAGACCAAGACGGCCAAGTCGTGCTCTCCAAGCAGAAGGCCGACTTCATGCGGGTGTGGGATTTGATCAAGGATGCTCACGACACTGGCAACACCGTCGAGGGTCGGCTGATGCGGCGCATCAAGGGCGGCATCGTCGTCAGCCTCTTCGGCGTCGAGGCCTTTCTGCCCGGCTCGCAGATCGACATCCGCCAAGTCAAGAACTTCGACCAGTTCATCGGCCACGAGTTTCCCTTCAAGATCATCAAGCTCAACAAGGCGCGGCGCAACATCGTCGTCTCGCGCCGTGCCGTGCTAGAGGAAGAGCGGGCGCGGATGCGCGAGGAGATCGTCAAGGTGTTGGAGGAAGGCCAAACCCGCGAGGGCATCGTCAAGAACATCACCGACTTCGGCGCCTTCATCGACTTGGGCGGCGTCGATGGTCTTCTCCACATCACCGACATGTCGTGGGGGCGCGTCAACCACCCCTCGGAGTTGGTCTCCATCGGCGACCGCATCAAGGTCAAGGTGCTCAGCTACGACCGCAAGCGCGAGCGCATCTCCTTGGGGCTGAAGCAGCTAACTGCCCATCCGTGGGAGAACATCGAGAAGAAGTACCCGATTGAGAGCCAAATTCGCGGCAAGGTGGTCTCCATCACCGACTACGGTGCCTTCGTCGAGCTGGAGGAGGGTATCGAGGGTCTAGTCCACATCTCTGAGATGTCCTGGACCCAGCACGTGCGCCATCCTTCCAAGCTGGTTGAAATCGGCGACATCGTCGAGGTGAAGGTGCTCAAGATCGACAGCGAGAACCAGAAGATCTCGCTCGGCATGAAGCAAACCGAGGACGATCCGTGGGATACCCTCGACGCCAAGTATCCCCCCGGCACCAAGATCGAGGGCACGGTATGCAGCCTGACCAACTTCGGGGCCTTCGTCGAGATCGAGGACAACATCGACGGGCTAGTCCACATTTCGGATATGTCTTGGACTAAGCGCATCCGCCAAGCCAGCGAAATGTTCAAAAAGGGCGACGTGATTCCCGTGGTCGTCACCGAAATCGACATCAAGCGTCGCCGCATCTCGCTCAGCCACAAGGATGCCTTTGAAAATCCCTGGTCTCACTTCACCGATCAGTACGCGGTGGGTGTCGAGGTGCGGGGCGCGATCTCGCGCATCCTCGAGCGCGGCGTCGTCGTCTCGCTCGTCGATGAAGTCGATGGGTTCGTGCCGCTGTCGCATTTGGCCATCGATGGGTTGCAAAACCCGCGCCAGAGCTTTGCCGAAGGGCAGGAGCTCCCGCTAGAGGTCATCGAGTTCGACAAGAACCAAAAAAAGATCGTCCTCAGCGTGCGCGATTACTTTAAGGACAAGGACCAAGCCGAGTACGAAGCCTACTTAGCCGACCATCCCATCCAAGAGATCGTCCCCGAGGTCGACGACGAGGTCGACGACGACAAGGACGACGAGATGGAGAGCTGGGGAGACGCTCACGGCGAGCAAGACACTCACGACGACGAGCAAGACAAGTCGTAAGCTCTGCATCAACAAGCAAGCGCGGTGGGACGAACGATCGTTCCACCGCGTTTTTATTTCTACCAACCCCAACCCACTAACCCGCCCATATCATGCCACCGAGAACCAAGCTCACTCCGGCGATGGAGCAGTACATGCACTTTAAGCGTCAGCATCCCGACGCGATTCTCTTCTTCCGCATGGGCGACTTCTACGAGATGTTCTGCGACGACGCCAAAGAGGCCGCGCGCCTACTGGGCCTCACCCTAACCTCGCGCCCCGCCGGCAAATCCGGCGACGTGCCCCTCGCTGGCGTGCCCCATCACGCCATGGAAGGCTATCTGGCCAAACTCATCCAGCTCGGGCGCAAGGTCGCCATTTGCGAGCAAGTCGAAGATCCCAAAAAGGCCAAGGGCGTGGTCAAGCGCGACGTAGTCGAGGTCGTCTCCCCCGGCACTGCGCTCTCCGATGCCATGCTCGACCAACAGCGCAACAACTTCCTCGTCGGCCTCTGCGCGCACGCCGGCCGCGTCGGCCTCGCCAGCGTCGATTTGTCAACCGGGGACTTTGCGCTCGACGAGATTCCCGCCAGCGACCTCGCCGACGAGCTAGAGAGCTTAGGACCGGCCGAGCTGCTCATCGCCGAAGGGGCCGACGAACAGTGGGTCGCAACCCTGCAAAACGCCCTGCCGCGCGTGGCGCTCAGCCGCCTCGCAGACTGGCACTTCACCGCCGATACCGCGTACGAAACCCTCACCAGCCAGCTCCGCGTCCAGACGCTGAAGGGCTTTGGCTGCGAGGACATGGAGGCCGCCATCCGCGCCGGCGGGGCAACGGTGGCCTACTTGCGCGACAACCAGCGCGGCGCGGTCGAGCACATCAATCGCCTCCAGCGCAAGCACCGCGAGCACTTTGCCCTCATCGACGCCACGGCCCAGCGCAACCTAGAGCTCCTCGCCAATCGCCAAGACGGGAGCCGCGCCAACACCTTACTCGAAATCCTCGACCGCACCCGCACCCCCATGGGCGCGCGGCTGTTGCGCCAATGGGTGGCCCAGCCACTCAAATCCCCGCCCTTAATCGTCAACCGCCTAGAGGCCGTTGACGAGCTGCTACGCCAGCGCGAAATCCGCCGCACCCTCGGCCAATGCCTAGAGCAGGTCGGCGACCTAGAGCGGCTGATCGCGCGGATCTGTTGCTTGCGGGCCAACGCCCGCGACATGGTGGCCCTCGCCCGCTCGCTCGACACCGCGCCCGCCCTTGGCACCGCGCTATCCACCACGCAGAGCGCGCTCCTGCAAGAGCTATGCTCCAAGGGGCTACCCGACGTCAGCACGTTGGTCTCCGAAATCCTCGGAGCACTAGTTGACGCACCCCCGGCGACCCTGACCGACGGCGGCCTAATCCGCGACGGCCATCACTCGGACGTTGATGATCTGCGGCGAATCGCCCGCGGCGGCAAGGACTACATCGCCCGCTTGCAGGTCACCGAGCGCGAGCGCACCGGCATTGCCTCGCTCAAGATCGGCTACAACCAAGTCTTTGGCTACTACATTGAAATCAGCAAGGCCAACCTCGACAAAGCTCCCGCCGAGTACCATCGCAAACAGACCTTGGCCAACGCCGAGCGCTTCATCACGCCCGAGCTAAAGGAGTACGAGGAAAAGGTCCTAGGGGCCGAGGACCGCCTCAAAGAGCTGGAGAACGAGCTATTCTTGGCCCTGCGCGACCGCGCCGCCCGCTGGACGCCCCAAGTCCAACAGATCGCCCGTGCCATCGCGCGCATCGACGTGCTGTATTCCCTCGCCGAAGTCGCCGAGAGCGAATCCTACACCCGACCCCAAGTCGATGACGGCCAGCTAATCGAAATCCGCGACGGCCGCCACCCAGTCGTCGAGCGCCAGCTCCGCACGGGCCGCTTCGTGCCCAACGATGTGCGCCTCGACACCAACGGGGCGCAGATCATGCTCATCACCGGCCCGAATATGGCCGGCAAGAGCACCATCATCCGCCAAGTGGGTCTCATCGCGCTGATGGCGCAGATGGGCAGCTTCGTCCCCGCGCGGCAAGCCACCATCGGCGTCGTCGATCGCATCTTCACCCGCGTGGGCGCGTCCGACAACCTCGCCGGCGGCGAGAGCACCTTCATGGTAGAGATGCACGAGGCGGCCAATATCCTCAACAACGCCACCAGCCGCAGCTTGCTCCTCATCGACGAACTCGGCCGCGGCACGAGCACCTTCGACGGCCTGAGCATTGCCTGGGCCATCGTCGAATACTTGCATCAACACCGCGAGGTCCACCCGCGCACCCTTTTTGCCACGCACTACCACGAGATGACCGAACTCGAAAGCCACCTAGAGCGCGTAGTCAACTTCAACGTGCAGGTGCGCGAAGAGGGCGACCGCGTGGTGTTCCTCCACCGCCTAGCCCCAGGGTCTGCCGACCAAAGCTATGGCATCAACGTCGCACAGATGGCCGGAATGCCGGCCCAAGTCGTCGCGCGTGCCCAAGAAATTCTCGCCCGTCTCGAAAAGGACCAGATCGACACCACGGACATCCACCGCCCGGACGTGCCCCCGCCGGCCCCTCAACCCCAGCTCAATTTCTTCCCCGCGCCTGCGGACGCGCCGTGGGTGGCGGAGCTACGGGACATGGATCTCAGCCAGATTACGCCGCTTCAGGCGTTGATTAAGCTGAATGAGTGGAAAGAGAAAATTAAGAATGAGGAATGAGGCTGAGTTTCTGTATAGTAGCTACTTTGGGAAGATTAACAGGAGAGCATCCGATGATACCCATTGTCGAGGAACGGGTCGGCGAGTTACAGCAACTCTGCATCCGTTACCGCGTGCTGCGGCTTGACTTGTTCGGCTCGGCTACCACCGACAACTACCATGGCGAAAGCGACTTGGACTTCTTGGTGGAATTCCAAACGCTGGCTTCGGGAGAATACGCCGACGCCTACTTCGGGCTGCTGAAGGCGCTGGAACTGCTCTTTGGACATCCTGTAGATCTCGTCGTCGATTCGGCCATCAAGAATCCCTTCTTCCGACAACGCGTTGACGAGACTAGGACGCTGCTCTATGCAGCTTGAAGCGCGGAAATATCTGTATGACATCCAGCAAGCTGCGGGCTTACTAGATGAATTCGTTACCGGCAAGACTTTTGCCTATTACCAGCGCGACGCCATGCTGCGAGCCGCAGTAGAGCGCAAATTCGAGATCATTGGCGAGGCCATGACGCAACTTGCTAAAATCGACAAAGCAGTGGCTGCCCAGATCAGCGAGTACCAACGCATCATTTCCTTCCGCAACGTCCTAATTCACGAATACGCTGACGTGGATGACAGGTTGGTGTGGGATGTGGTCGAGACCAATCTCCCAACCCTTATCCGTAAGGTTGACGCCCTATTGGATGGATAAGTACGGAGATGTACCCATGGCCAAGACCGAAATGATCCGCGTCTGTGTCGAACCGGAGTTAAAATCCCAAGCCGAAGAAGTTTTCTCGGAACTCGGGTTGTCGCCAACCGAAGCGATCTCGCTGTTTTATACCCAGGTCACCCTGCATCGAGGATTGCCATTCGCTGTGAGAGTTCCCAATGCTGAGACCATCGAAGCGCTACAACAGGCTCTCACAGGAGAGGGACGCACCGAGTACGCCGACCTAGACGCTCTCAAGACCAAGCGTTTCGACTAGTTCACCGGAAGGGAAAACGCGATGATCCGGTTTATCAAGGAATGGTTCTCACGTAGAGCGAACCCGACATCAAAAGCTGAAAGCGCACCAGCGGACGAGGCGGCGACAGACGAGCAATCGACAGATGCCGACACATCCCCAACTGCCCCGCCGACGATACCTGACGCAGTCGAAGTCGAACTCCAGCGCCGTTTCAACGAGTTCGAGCGCCGCTTCAACGACCGCCAGAGAGAGATTCTGGATTACCGGGAGAACTCCATCAACAGATGGCTGGCTATCGTTGCCATAGTCCTTACC
The DNA here is from genome assembly GCA_965261395.1 of Candidatus Latescibacterota bacterium. Lineage (GTDB taxonomy): Bacteria > Latescibacterota > UBA2968 > UBA8231 > UBA8231. Next base: position 5,657,888 of record OZ253462.1, on the reverse strand, counting down.
GTCTTCGGCATTGTCATTCCGATTGCTGGTGTATTGAGTTTCAAAGAATTTGAAGAGATCAAGACTCAGGCTCAAAGCTATGTCAAAGAGATTAAGCAGTACCGAGATGAAGCCGAAAATCTTACTCAAGACATAAACGCCAAGATCGTCGCCGATAATCCCACTAAGGCTAAGCAGATCATTGAGGATGTCCGCGAAAATCCCAAAGCATCCCCGACAGACAAGGCGATTGCGAAGGCCGTTTCTCTCCAAGGACAAGGAAAGGGAGAAGAAGCCCTCAAGATATGGCAAGGCATCGCCGATGCTTTTGAAGAAGTCGATAGAGCGCTCTCCACCAGAGCTTGGTTTTCCGTCGGTTATCTACTTATCCAGCAGGGGGAACCCGAAGATGCGATTGACGCATACGATGAGGCGATCCGCTTGAAGCCAAATTTTGCCGAAGCCTACAATAATCGGGGAAACGCAAAGAGCGATCTAGGCCGTCACGAAGTCGCCATAGCCGATTATGACGAGGCGATCCGCTTGAAGCCAAATTTTGCCGAAGCCTACAACAACCGGGGCACTGCGAAGGCGGGACTGTACCGCTACGAAGTCGCCATAGCCGATTATGACGAGGCGATCCGCTTGAAGCCGAATCTTGCCGAAGCCTACAACAATCGGGGAAACGTGAAGACCAAACTGGGCCACCACGAAAACGCCATAGATGATTATAACCAAGCCATCCAACAGAAACCAGACTACGCCATAGCCTACAAGAACCGAGGTATTGCAAAGAGCAAACTAGGCCAAATAGACAAAGCGCGTCAGGATTTCGAGAAAGCACGCGATTTAGCACGTAAAGCCGGCAACAACCGCCTGGTCGCCTTAGTGGAGCAGGGGTTGCGAGAGCTCGAAAACCAAGAAGGCGAATGACTTTTTCGAGATTCAGCCCCTAGGCAGAAAAGGATCATTACCGTAAGAGTTGCGATTCGGCGTCGCAGTGCAGTATCAGTCGATTGCCAAGAAGCGAGAAAGAGCGTTTTTCACCGCTTGGCCATCTCGTTTCGACAACGTGCCGATCTTGCGGACAATCAGGGTATCATCGAGGGTGAAGAGCTTGAAACGGACCTTGCAGGGGACAGTGAGACCGGCTTCTCGCCAGTCCTGGATCGTCACGTCGCTCGGCCAATCGTTTCCGGCTGAGGTGATCATGGCCAAGGTCGATTGTTCGTGAGTCTCATTAAAGCTCGCCGATGAGACGATCAGAGCCGGTCGGCGCTTGGCAGCACTTCGATCAGTGAAGGGAAAGGGAACAACGACTACATCGAGCGACTCAAAGGTCACGCCACGCTTCCTCGTCCTCGGGCGAGGCCCATTCGCTCATTACCTCGGAGAGGCCCTGCAGGTAGTCGTCCCGCCCCGGCGTCACTTTGCGCACCACCAGATGACCGCCCTCAATCTCAAAGGCGATCACGTCCCCCTCTCGCAGGTTGGCCGCCTCGCGGATGCGCTTGGGAATCGTCGTCTGCCCACGTGCTGTAATCTTGGCGAGTTCCATTTGCTTAATTAGCGGATATTCTTGCGGATATTCTTATTAAACAGAAAATAAGAAGAAACAGAGCTAAATCAATCTTCCGACCATCGGCATACGTGCAAGCGCGCTGACAACATCTCTACCATCTAACCATCACATCGAGTATTTTTAATTATTACGTTGAGGCGACAGTGGAGTAAGACTACCCTCTGCCCGGCTCTAAATTTTCAATCAGCCGCACCCTAAACTTGCAATTAGACGGACTAATATTTACAATTAGCCGATGCCAGAGACTCAACTCTACCCGCGTTTTGCCGAGCGGATTCTTGCAGAGGCACTAGAGGACTCACCCATTGTCCTGATCCACGGCCCCCGGCAATGCGGCAAGACCACACTCGCGCAGATGGTGTGCGTGCCGGAACACCTGAGATGGCGCGGTCAGACCCTGAGATGGCACGGCCAACCCCTTAGCTTGGCGAGGGCCAAGCCCCGAGGGTACACGTACATCAGCTTCGACGACGATGTCGTACGCGCCGGTGCCGAGGCCGACCCCATGGGGTTTGTCGCCGATCTGCCTGAGCGCGTCATCCTCGACGAAGTGCAGCGCGTCCCCACGCTTTTCGGGGCGCTGAAAATGGAAGTAGATCGCAACCGCGTGCCGGGGCGTTTTGTACTGACAGGCTCAACCAATGTGCTGCTCGTCCCCAACTTGTCGGACTCCCTAGCGGGCCGCATGGAGACGGTCAGACTGCATCCTCTCGCCCAATGCGAATTAAAAGAATTGAATTTGAAAAATGGAGTTGGAGCGACCACGGCTGGACTCCCCAGCTTCCTCAATGCTCTATTCAGCAGTGGGTTTAAGACGCAACAGGTCGGGCGACTCGGGAACCAACTCGGCGAGCGCATCGTTGCCGGTGGATACCCGCCAGCACTGGCCCGGCCGACCGGTCGGCGGCGAGCTAACTGGTACCGCGACTATCTCGACGCCCAAGTGCAGCGCGATGTGCGCGATCTGGCGCGGATCGGCAGTCTTGAGGCCCTACCCCGCCTACTCGAATTGGCGGCGGCGCAGACAGCTCGGCTCCTGAATGTCTCTGATCTGGCGGCCCCCTTTCAGATCAGCCGACCGACGATCTTTCACTATGTCAAGCTACTCGAACAGGTGTTTCTGTTGGAGAGGCTTCCACCCTGGTACCACAATCGGCTGAGCCGGCTCATCAAGACGCCCAAGTTGCACATCGGCGATACCGGCCTTGCTTGTGCGCTGTTGGGGATAGATGCAGCAGGACTGGCAACCGATCGGACCCTGATGGGTCACCTTCTTGAGACCTTTGTGTTCCAAGAGTTGCGGCGGCAGGCGAGCTGGCACGAGGCCCCCTTGGCGTTTTTCCACTACCGAGACAAGGACAAGGTGGAGGTGGACATCGTCATTGAGCGCGGAGCGCTGGCGGTTGCGGGAGTGGAAGTGAAGACGGGTGCCACTGTAACAAAAGCGGATTTCCGCGGCTTGTACAAACTCAAGGAGGCAACGGGTAGCCGGTTCGCTGGAGGCGTGGTGCTGTACGACGGAGAGACCTGTACCCGATTCGGCGACGGTCTTTACGCTGTGCCGCTGAGCTTGCTATGGGAAACACCGTTGGAGGCAACGTGACCGATAACCAAACACCCGACGACCTAATCTGGGGCCGCCACCCCGTGCTCGAAGCCCTGCGTGCCGAGCGTCCCCTGCGCCGTCTGCTCGTCGCCAAAGGCGCACACGGCCCGGTCATCGACGAAATTTTCGCCCGCGCACGGCAGGCTCACATCCCCTATGATCTGCGCGACAAGGCCCAGCTCGACCGCCTCGCCGGCCCCCACCACCAAAGTGTCGTCGCGTACGCGGCAGCCACGTCGTACGCGGACTTCGACCACTTGCTCGCTCACCTGCCGACCCCAGCCCTGCTCCTCTTTCTCGACCAAGTGCAAGATCCCCACAACCTCGGTGCCATCATCCGCAGCGCCCACGCGCTCGGCGCGCAAGGCGTCGTCGTGCCCGCCCGCGAAGCTGCCGGCCTCTCGCCAGCCGTGCTCAAAGCCGCCGCCGGTGCGGCCCAGCACCTGCCCGTCTGCCGAGTTGACAACTTGCAAAAGGCCCTACAAAAGGCCGCGGCCTGTGGACTTTTCATCGCCGGACTCGACGCCCAAGGAGAGCAGCCCTTGACGACCGCGGACTTTACCCAGCCCTGTGCCCTAGTCATCGGCAGCGAGGGCAAGGGGCTGCGGCGCATGGTGCAAAAGCGCTGCGACGCACTCTTGCACATCCCCATGCCGCGCGATGCCATCGGCTCGCTCAACGCCTCGGTGGCCGCTGGCATTGCCCTGTACGAAGTACTGCGCCAGCGCCAGCCATGATCGGTCTGCTGGTTTTCTGCCTCACCCTCGCCCATGCGTGCAGCAGCGAGGCGTCTGAGACTACCCTGGAACAGGCCCACGCCCTGCTGACCCAAGCCAAGGGCCAGGACAAAAACCAAGGCTTTACATACCGAGCCACCTATATGAACTACTACGAGGTCGGCGACTCGCTCCTGTTGCAGGGACAGGCCCGCATCTCGCACAAGGGCGCTGAACTAGAGGCCGCCGAAATCGTCTTCCGCCGCGACCTCGACCAGATCGAAGCGCGAGCATCCCTCGATTCGCTTGGGCGCGTCATCGGCCGCCCAGTGTTGCGCCAAGGCGACCAAACCCTGCGCGGCGAGCGCATCCTCTACGACCTCTCCACCGAGCAAGGAACCATCCTCGAAGGCAAGATCCACCGCGACAAGGGATTTTACGCCGGACGCTTGATCCAGACCCGCAGCGGCACCGAGTTCCACGTCCACCAAGGCTCGTACACCACGTGCAAGGCCGATCACCCGCACTTCGACTTCTACAGCCCGCGGATCAAGGTCTTAGCCGGCGACATGGCCGTGGCGCGACCCGTGTATTTCCGCATCAAGGAGCGGCGGCTGTTGTGGATTCCCTTCTATGTATTCTCGCTGCGCGAAGACCGCCAGTCTGGGATTTTGACGCCGAGTTTTGGGCAACGCGCCCTTAGATATGGGTCGCGCCAAAGCGAGTGGGAGCTGCGCAACCTGGGCTACTACCTCGCGCCCAACGACTATTGGGACCTGTCCCTCGCAGCCGACCTGCGGCAGCGCTCGGGCTGGCTAGGGCGCGCCCGCTTCAACTACACGGCGCGCTACCGATTCAGAGGGAACGTCAGCACCCAGTTCGAAAACCGCCAAGACGGCCGCACGGCCTCGCGCAACTGGCGACTAGAATTCAGGCACAGCCAAGAGCTAGGGCGCAACGCCAGCCTGCGGGCCAACGGCACCTTCCAGAGCAACAACAGCTTCGCCCAAGACAACAGCACCAGCCTCCAAGACCGCCTCAACCGCACCCTGCGCTCCAATCTCAGCTACACTCGGCGCTGGCGCGGCTCGGGCAATAGCTTGGGCCTAAAAGCGAGCCAGACCAAAAACCTCGACACCGAAACGTTCTCCACCATTCTGCCCGAAATCAGCCTGCGCAAGAGCCGCAAGCCGATTTGGGGCCAAGCCGCCAAGGGCCAAAGCCGCCAAAGCCGCCAAAATCTCCCCTGGTACAGTCGCATCTACTACGACGGCAACGCCAGCCTGCGCAATACTCAGCGCGGCAGCCGCACGGACACCACCAGCCAAACCAGAGCCCAAGTGGGCTGGCGCGTCAGCGCGCAGTACCGCCCCTTCTCTTGGTTCAATCTCAGCCCATCACTCAACCAAGACTGGCGCGACCAAAATCTGCGCGAAAGCGCAACCCGCAGCCGGCGCAGCGATCGCTTCTCGACCCGCGCGGCCCTGAGCCAGACCTTCTACGGCCTCTTCAATCCATCCATCGGCCCGCTCCAAGCCCTGCGCCACGTGCTCAAACCCAGCGTCTCGTTCAACTATCAAGCCTCTCGCGCCGACACCGGCGGCGTCTTGGGCTTTGGCGGCGATGGCAGCCGGCTCCAACACCGGCGGCGCTTGGACTTGCGCTTCGACAACACCTTCTGGGCCAAAATCCTGCGCGACGAGGAAGAGCACAAAGTGCGCCTAGTCCAGCTCAACTTCTCGACGACCTATGACTTTGAAAAAAAGGAAAACCAGCTAGACGACCTGCGGACGACCCTAAGCGTCGAGGCGGGTCGCTACCTGAATTCGCGGTTGACCTTGCGCCACAAATTCTACGACGAGCAAAACCAACTGCACCTATTGGCACCGCGCCGCGAGCAGCTTGAAGTGCGGACCTCGATTAGCTGGTCGCAGCGGTCAGCAGCGTCGCGCATGGACGCCGACCGGACCGATAGCTACGGCACCTCTAGCCGCTACGGACAGAGTAACTTTGGCTCCTCCAGCCCCTACGGACAGAGTAACTTCGGCTCCTCCAGCCCCTACGGACAGAGTAGTTTCGGCTCCTCCAGTCCCTATGGACAGAGTAGCTTTGGCACCTCCAGCCCCTATGGGCAGAGTAGTTTCGGCTTTGAAAGCGGCCTCATGCGCGACATCGATACCCGCCGTCGCGGCAGCCGCTTCCAGCTCAGCCACTACATCTCGCACCGCCGCGCCACGACTGCGACCTCTAGCTTCATCCGCTCTTGGGTACGGGCCTCAGCCGGCTTTAGCTTGTGGTCGAGCTGGTATTGCAATTATTCGCTCAACTACAACCTGCGCGCCCCGGGGACGCGGCTGTTGGCCAGCGAGCGCATTACTTCCGAGCTGTTGTCCCTGCAAAAGGAGTTCCACGACTGGACCGCGACCTTCAATGTGCAACCGAGTACCCTTCACAAAAACCGGGCGTTCTTTTTTAAGGTGCAGTTGAAGGACATTCCGCAACTCAAACTCGAGCGCGGCCAGCGGCGCTTCTAGGGTGGTTGACAGTAGTACGGCGGGGGGTACATTTAACTTCTATGACCGATTCTCCTAGCGAATTTTCCCAGATGCCGACGGCGTCCCCGCTGATCTTGCACCCCCTCCCGTGAAAGTCCTCGTCCAGCGCGTCAGCCACGCTAGCGTCCACGTCGATGGCCAGCTCCGCGGCCAAATCGACCAGGGCTTGGTCCTGCTCGTCGGCTTCGGCCCTAGCGACGACGACCAATCCCTGCGCTTCTGCGCTGAAAAGTGCGCTCATCTGCGCATCTTCGCCGACGACCAAGGCAAGATGAACCGCTCAGTGCTCGACATCGGCGGCGGCGTGCTCGCCATCTCGCAGTTTACCCTGTACGGCGATTGCCGCAAAGGCCGCCGCCCCAGCTTCGTCCAAGCCGCCCCACCCCCGGTTGCCCAGCGCCTCTACGAGCGCTTCCTCGACCTGCTCGCCGCACAAGGCTTGCCGCCCCAACGCGGCGTCTTCGGTGCCTACATGCAAGTCGAAATCCACAACGACGGCCCGGTTACCTTGATGGTGGAGTCGCCAGCGTGAAGCCGCTCATCCTCGGCTCGGCTTCGCCCCGGCGCGCTGATCTGTTGCGCCAACTCGCCCTGCCCTTTACAGTCGTCCCCAGTCCGCTGGCAGAGCCTGTGCCCGCAACGGCCATCCCGGCCGACTACGCACTCGAATCGGCCGTGGCCAAAGCCCGCGCTGTGGCCGGCTCAGTCGCTACAGACGCCATTATCATCGCGGCGGACACCATCGTCTGTAGCAACGGCGCGATATTGGGCAAGCCCGCCGACGCAGCCGATGCGGCCTCCATGCTCGGTCGCCTCTCGGGCAAGGTCCATCAGGTCTATACCGGGCTAACCATCCAAAGCGGCGCACAGCTCCTGCAGGAAGTCGTTTGCACCCAAGTAGAAATGCGGCCCTTGACCGCCGCGGACATCGCCGCTTACGTCGCCAGCGGCGAACCCTTCGACAAAGCCGGTGGCTATGGCATCCAGGGGCTAGGGGCGCGCTTTATTGAACGCATCGCAGGTTGTTATTATAATGTAGTTGGTCTGCCCCTAGCTCGTCTTTGCGTCCTTTTGAGCGCGGTGGGGTGCGACCTAAACGATCAGGCCACAAAATGAGCGAAGAAAAACAACTAACCATCGCAGAAGAATTGTCTGCCGCACGCCAAGCGCGCGGCCTCGATCTCGAAGAAATCCAGCGACAGACCGGCATTAGTTTGTCCGTCTTACAGGGCGTAGAAGCCAACCAGTTCGATATAGTCGAGCCGGTATTCACTCGCCTAGCTCTGGAAGCATACGCCGAATTCCTCGACCTCGATCCCAAGCCGTTTTTGACTCGTTTCGATCAACAGCATGGCCAACCCCAATCTCTCCATCGGCCTAAGGTCTTAATATCTCAGCCTACTCCGCGTCGCTCGCATAAGCCAATGATCATCATCGGCTCGATAATAGGTGTTTGCTGCGCCCTCGCTGTGGCGTTCTACTTCTTCGGCGATAGGATTATGCCATCACCACAGACCCCGGCCCAATCCGCCGGCCCATCGCAAGCGACCGACGTCCCGCCGCAAGCGACCCCGGTCCCGCCGCAAGAGATCCCAACCCCGGCCCAATCCCAGCCGATAACCGCTCCAAACGACCCCCTTGTCGCCCAGTCATCCACCGAAACGGGTGCTGTGGACGCTGCCTCGTCTGCAGACACTTCCGCGACTGCGGCGGCCGCACAAACCACCGAATCCGCCCCTGTCGTCCTCGAACTAGAAGCCAGCGACTCTACTTGGGTGCTGATCCGCTGGGATAACGCAGCAGAAAATTTTGAGGCTGTCGTTCCATCCGGCCAGCGCCACCGCTTTGAGGCCCGCGACCACTTCGTCGTGCTCTCGACCCGTCCCCACGGCCTGCGCTATTGGTTGGATGGCCAACTACTCGGCGATGGCCAGCTTGGCGACCCTACTCAAGTGCTGCACTTCCGCGCCGCGGCCGACGGCATCGAATTCCTAGGATCGAACTTACAGTCTCTAGCAGAAGAGCCCTCCGACACCCAACCATGATCCAAGGCTACGTAGAGGTCGCCCTGCCGCCACCTGTAGCGCGCGAGTTGACCTATGGCGTACCTGCTGAACTCGCCGCTGAAGCGCGGCCTGGGGCCTTGGTGTTGGTGCCGGTGGTCCAGCGCCGGCTCACCGGCATCGTCTTGGGGCCAGCTACAATCGGCGACCTCCCCCCAAGCAAGATCCGCCCTATCGAACAAATTCTCGACACCTCGCTCCTCATCCCAGAGATCGTCGCGCTCTGCCGCTGGATGGCTTCCTACTACATGGCCCCCCTCGGCAGTGCGCTGATGGCCGCTCTGCCTCCAGGCGTCAAACTCAGCTCCAACCGCCTCGTGCAATTGCGCGACGCGCCCGTTGGCCACCACGCGGGCCTAGAGGCGCGGATCCTCGGCGAGTTGCAGCGCAGCGGCTCTCTCAAGGTCAGCACCCTCAAGCGCCGCCTCGGCAGCCGGGGCTTGGAAAAGGGGGTGCGCGTCCTGAGCCGCAGCGGATGCATTGAAATCGCGCCCGTGCTCGAAGACCGGCGACCCCGTGCCCTGAGCCAACGCCGCTTCCGTCTGAGCGACGAAACGGCCGCGCATGCAGCCATCGCCGACATCGAAAAGCGCGCTCCGCGTCAAGCGGCCTGTCTGCGCTACTTGCTCGACCACCCCACGGCTGCGCGCAGCGAACTGAGCACGGCCGGCTTTTCCTCGGCCGTACTCAAGACCCTCGAAGGCCGTGGCTTGATTGAGTCAACGGCCGAGGAAGTCGTCCGCGACCCCCTCGCCCACATCGCCAGCGGTGCTCCCCCGGACCTCGTCCCTACCACCGACCAGCAACAGGCCCTCGACGCCCTGTCGGCCGCGCTCGATACCCGAAAATTCTATCCGGCTCTGCTGCACGGCGTCACCGGCTCGGGCAAGACCCTGGTGTACATCCAACTCGTAGCACAAGCGTTGGCCGCGGGGCGCGGCGCGATCATCTTGGTTCCAGAAATCGCCCTCGCTTGGCAGATGGTGCGGCGCTTCAAGGAGCACTTCGGCGAGGCAGTCGCCGTCCTCCACAGCCAACTCTCGACCGGAGAGCGCTACGACACTTGGCGTCGTTTGCGCCGCCGCGAGCAGCGCGTGCTCATCGGCGCTCGCTCGGCCATCTTCGCACCAGTGGACGATTTGGGGCTGATTGTCGTGGACGAAGAGCACGACACCTCGTACAAGCAAGAAGACCTAGACAGCAGCCACCCCCTCACCTACAACGCCCGCGACCTCGCCTTAGTCCGCGGGCAGCACTGCAAAGCCGTCGTCGTCCTCGGCTCGGCCACGCCCAGCCTAGAGTCGCACTGGAACGCCGTCACGGGCAAGTACCACCTCCACACCTTGCCCCGCCGCATCGACGACCGCCCTTTGCCGCAAGTGACGGTCGTCGATATGAAACAGGAGCCTTTCCAACGGCAGCAGCGAGCCATCTTCTCGCACGACTTGCGGCGCAAGATGCAGGGCCGCCTCGACCGCGGCGAAAAAATCATCCTGTTGCAAAATCGCCGCGGCTTCGCGCCCTTCATTAGCTGCACCGCCTGTGGCGAGCCGATCCAGTGCAGCAGTTGCCGAGTCTCGCTGACCTATCACCGGCAACCCACTTCTTCCCAGACCCGCTGTCATTACTGCGACTTCGCGGCTCCTCCTCCACCGGTCTGCCCGTCCTGCGGCAGCCCGGAGCTGCGCTTCGAAGGGGTGGGCACCCAACGAGTCGAAAGCGCCCTCTTGGCCCAATTTTCCGGCATCCGCGTCATCCGCATGGACGTGGACACCACCGCTTGGAAAGGCGCGCACGACTCCCTCGTCGAGCGCTTCCGCAGGGGCGAGGCCGACGTGCTGCTCGGCACCCAAATGATCGCCAAGGGCCTCGACCTGCCCGAGGTTACGCTAGTCGGCGTGATTTCCGCGGACACCGGCATGCACCTACCCGACTTCCGCGCAGCCGAGCGGAGCTTCCAGCTCCTGACCCAAGTCGCCGGCCGCTCGGGGCGCGGTCACACGGCCGGCGAGGTCGTCATCCAGACGCTGCTGCCCGAGGACGCAGCTTTACGCGCGGCCGCACGCCAAAACTACGCGGCCTTTGCCCACAACGAGCTAGCCCAGCGGCAGCAGGCCGGGTTCCCCCCTTTTGGCCGCCTAATCGTCTTCCGCTGGCGCGGCCCCTGCGAGCAAGCCGTTGAGACCGGGGCGCAACAGGGCGTGGATGCCCTGCGGCAGGGCCTCGATGCAGAAGCGCTCGTGCTCGGGCCGGCACCGGCACCGCTGGCGCGGCTGCGCGGTCACTACCGCTGGCAAGCTCTCTTGCGTGGCTCCTCGGCGCACCACTTGCGCACAACGACCCTCAGCGTGCTGCCAGCCATGCGCGAGGCCGCCAAAAACCACGCCCTCCACTTTTCCATTAATATCGATCCTCTAACGATGATGTAGGCCGTCCCCATGCTCTTGCTCCGCCTCGCTCCACTGCTGCTTTTGGCTCTACCCGTCCGCGCCCAGCTATCCGGCACCCAATGGGAAGCCTATACCAGTATGCGCCAAATCAACCGGGTCCTCGTCCACCAAGATGAGGTCTGGGCCGGTACCAGCGGCGGCGTCCTGCGCTACGACCAGCAGACCCAATCCTATACGCGCTTCACCCGCCGCGACGGCCTACCGGGCAACCTCATCTTGAGCCTAGCTGTAGATGCCAACGGCCATCTGTGGTTCGGTACAAACTCGCAGGGCTTGAGCCGCTATCGGCCCGAGAGGAACCGCTTCGACCCGCCCTTCCTCGACTTCCAAAACCTCCGCATCAACGCCCTTGAGCCTCATGGGGACATCCTCTACGTCGGCAGCGAGCGCGGCGTCAGCGCGTTTGTCATCAGCAAGGAGGAGGTCAAGGAAACCTATCGCCGCTTGGGGGATCTGCCCAAAGACACCGAGGTGACCAGCATGGAGGTGTTTGCCGGTCGCCTGTGGGCCGGGACCGTCAGTGGCCTAGTATGGGCGGATTTGGACCAACCCAATCTCCAAGACCCCAGCAGTTGGGAAGCCGAGCTAATAAAGGGCACGGTGCGCGACATGCTAGTCTATCAAGACACGCTCTTCGTCTCGGCCACGGACGGCCTCTGGCGAGTACACCCCGCGCTCGAACGCCCCGTGCTCGATTACACCACGACCAGCAGCGTTGCCCTCGGCCTCTTTGAGGGGCGCGTTGTCAGCGCGACGGCCGAGGGTCTCTTGTTCCAGCGCCAAGGCACCAACCGTTGGCAGCCGCTTAGTGCATCGGACATTAGCAGCACTGCCGACCTGTCCGATACGGACGGCCCCCTGTGGGTGGCCAGCGGTAGTGGCTTGCGCGTCCTCGGCACCGACCCTCCGCCACCGCCCCGCGAACCTAGAGCCAACTTCTTCTTCGACATGACCCAGACCGCCGACGGCCACCTGTGGGTCTCCTCCGTGCCCAAGGACAATCTGCCCGCTTTCGGTCTATACGAGTTTGACGGCGAAGGCTGGACCACCCACAACACAAAGACCGACCTGTCGTCCGCGACTGTCTCGGCCGTGGAGACCGACGGCGAGGGCCTGCTGTGGGTTGGCCATTGGGGCGGGGGCATTGACGTGCGCGACGCCAACGGCCAGTGGCAGCGCCTCACCGCCAACAACTCGGCCCTCGAAGGTATCGATGGCAATAGCTTTGTCGCCATCAGCGACATCGACCGCGACGCCAACGGCTTGATGTGGATCGCCAACGTCCGCAATGGGTTAGTCGTCATGGATGGGTGGCCGCCCCAACAGGCCGCGCTCAACAACCAGTTGGACTTCGGCATGTCCCCGGGCCGAGACATGACCAAAATAGCCACTGGTCCCGAGGGCCTAAAGTGGGTCGGGACAGCGCTCGACGGCTTCTGCCTCTTAGACGACGGCGGCACCCCTTTTAAGACCGGCGACGAGATCGGCCTTGTCTTCGACACAGCCGCGTATCCAGGCCTGACCAGCAACGCCATCATCGACATCCACGTCGATCGCTCTGGGCAGGTGTGGGTCGCCACCAACAACGGCCTTAATGCAGTGCGCGGCGAGTATTCGCGGACTAACGCGGACTTTGATGTCACAAGCTGGAAGGTGTACAACACCGACAACGGCCTACCGTCCAGCGCGACCACGTCGCTCGCCGAAGACGACTGGGGGCGCATTTGGGTCGGCACCGAAGGCGGCTTGGCCCGCATCGACGCCGGAGGCCAAGTCGAGTTCGCGCTCGACACCAGCGACGGTCTCGTCAACAACCGCGTCAACTCGCTGTACTTCGACCAGGGAAACGGCGCACTGTGGATTGGCACGCTCGGCGGAATGAGCCGCCTGCAACTCGGCACCTCGAGAGCGGCCGCTGGGCCTCAGGCGTACGCCTATCCCAACCCCTTCCGCATCGGCGTGCACGGCGCAGCCCTGACCTTTGCCGACCTGCCGCTAGGGTCCAGCGTGCGCATTTTCACCGCGGCTGGCGAACTCATCCGCCAGCTCGACGGCACGGCCGGTCAAGGCGCGGTCACTTGGCATGGCCAGAGCGCGGCGGGCTTTCTCGTGGGGTCGGGTATTTACTACTTTGTCGCGCAGCCAGAAACCGGCGACGCAGTGCGCGGCAAATTCGCCGTGATCAACAACCGCTGATGCGCAGCCTCGCCCTCAGTGCCGCACTCTGCGTCGCGCTCCTCGCGGTGGACGGCCCAGCCCAGCCCCTATTTACCATTGCGCGGCTGCAATACGACGGCGGCGGCGATTGGTACAGCGATCCCTCTTCCCTGCCCAACTTGCTCCGCTTCTTACGGGAACATACCCAAATCGATGCGGCCGAGGCCGAGGCGCGCGTGCAAATCATGGACGAGGAGCTGTTTTCCTATCCGTACATCTACATGACCGGGCACGGCAATGTGGCTTTTTCGTCTGAGGAGGCGGCGCGGCTTAGGCACTACTTGGAAAGCGGCGGCTTTCTCCACGCCGACGACAACTACGGCATGGACGAGAGCTTCCGCCGCGCCATGCACCAAGTCTTTCCCAATGCCGAGTGGGTGGAGCTGCCGCCCGAGCATCCCTTGTTCCACTGCCATTTCGAGTTGTCAGCGGGCCTGCCCAAAGTCCACGAACACGACGGCAAACGGCCACAAGCCCTCGCGCTTTTTACGGGCGAGCGCCTAGCTGTGCTGTACACGTATGAAGCGGATTTAGGCGACGGCTGGGAGGACCCCGGCGTCCACAGCGACCCAGAGGGCAAGCGACTCGACGCCCTCAAAATGGGTGCCAATATCGCGGTTTGGGCGCTGAGCCACTAGACGAGTAGTAAGCGATACCCCCACAACGCCAGCACGAGAGCCAGCACGCCCCCAGCAAAGCCCTTGCGGAGGTATGGAGGCAGCGCGCGCCAAGCGCGGCCGAACCGACCCGGAGAACAGGCCAGGCCGAGGGCCAATGGGACGAGGAAAAACGCGAAGGGGTGGTAGTGCCAAGCACCGGCGAGGTTGCCTTGCGCAAGGGCTATGCAGGCGCGCCCCATGCCGCAGCCTGGGCAGGGCAGATGGGTGAGGAAGCGGAAGGGGCACAGGGTCGGCCAAGCCGCGCCGAGCACGGGGCTAAACCACGCCAAGAATGCCGCGACAAGCGCCAGCCCGACGAGGAAAATTCGCGCGAGGTGAACTGGGCTAACTGTCGGCGCTTTCACCGTAGAACTTGTTGATCTCCCACTGCTGGATGGCCGTGGCGGCCAAGCCGAGGGAAAAAATAGAAACCAGGACGCAGATCAACGCTAGGTCTCTGTTTGCGCGCAGACTATTGTTCTCCTGAATCTCATTGATGCCCTTGGCCATCTTGTACTCGTAGTAAATCTCAAATATGCTGCACGTCACGATAAAGAGTACGAGCCAAAGCCAGAAGTTGTACTCCTCCCGCCCCAGCCACGCATTGAGCGTTTCCATCTGTTTGTATTGCCAATAGAAATAGTAAATCCCACACGTCAGAATGCTGACGACTATTCCCAGCACAATGCTTCTCACGCCGTCGTATTCTGGATATGGGTAGCTCTGCATAGTTGGACCTCCAGCTTATGGTGCGTGCGCCCGCAAATATAGCCGCCGCGCGCCACGCAGCAACCGCCCCTAGCCCCCCTCCACAACGCTCATATACGTATCAATCGGCAAATCGGTCAGCCGTTGCAGCACCCCACTCGGCCAATAGATGTGCAGCGAATCCACCCGGCCCGCCGTGCCTAAGCCAAAATGCACGTGCCGGTCGCCGCTGGACGGCATCCTCCCCGCCCGCTGGACCAGCCAGTTCACCACGGAACTACTCGAATATAATATTGAATACACTGCAATCGCAGCGTACTTTAGAAATTTCCCCGAAAGAATGGAGGCCCTGTCATGGAGAGCATCACGATCCGCAATCTCGACGATGAGGTAAAGAAGCAGCTTTGCATACGGGCGACTGAGAATGGCCGTTCGATGGAGGAAGAGGCTCGGACCATCCTGCGCGAGGTGGTCACTGGCGAGACGGGCGACGACGGGGTAGTGCCGGTGAAGGGCCTCGGAACCGCAATTCACAAGCTGTTCAAACCGTTCGGCAGTGTGGAGCTGGACATCCCGCCGCGCGGACCGATGCGCGAGCCGCCCAAGTTCGATTGAGAGTTGGGTGATGTTCGTTCTTGATACCAACGTGATCTCAGAATTGATGAGCGATAATCCGTGGCCGACAGTTCTCGCTTGGGTGGACGAGCAGAGGGCGAGCGATTTGTTCGTAACGGCGGTTACTGAGGCGGAAGTTCGAACAGGTGTTGCCCTGTTGCCGGAAGGGCGTCGTCGTCGGGGTCTCGCCGAGGCCACCGAGCGCACCTTCGGCAAGCTGTATGCCGGCCGTGTGTTGCCCTTCGGCAGCGAGGCGGCGCGTGTTTATGCCACCATCGCCGTCGCTCGCCGTGCTGCTGGTCGGCCAATCACCGAGTCCGATTGCCAGATTGCGGCGATCGCCCGCTCGTACGGCGCGGCGGTCGTAACCCGGAACGTCCCGGATTTCGCTGGAACAGGAGTCGCCGTCATCAACCCGTGGATAGGCGCATGAACCTTTTAACCTAGCCCCTATCTCCCCTCCACAACGCTCATATACGCGTCAATCGGCAAATCGGTCAGTCGTTGCATTACTCCACTCGGCCAATAGATGTGCAGCGAATCCGCCCGGCCTGCCGCGCCCAAGCCAAAATGTACGCGCCGGTCGCCGCTGCCCAAGAAGCTCTCGCCGCAAAGTACGTCCCGCCGCTGCCTTTGGCCGCCGCTCCACAATACGACCTTCGCGCCGATGGCCTCGCGGTTTTTTCCCGCGCCCACAAGGCGCACGCCGAGCCAGTGGTGGCCATTGGCCGCCTGATTGTGCAGCAGGGAAGGCTGGCCGTTGAGGTTGGTGACGAACAAATCCACGCGGCCGTCGTCGTCAAAATCCCCAGCCACCGCGCCGCGACTAACCTCCCGACTCTCGCCCAGTTCGACGAGGCGGAAATGGCCGGCGTCATTGGCGAACAAGTGATTTGCCTGCGCGTAGGTCGCGCCGCTGCCTGGGCGTTCGATCTGCGGATACACGTGCCCGTTGGCCACGTACAAATCTTGGTCGGCGTCGTTGTCAAAATCGATAAAGACCGCGCCAAACCCCACGTAGGGCAAGCTGACGCGGCCTAGGCCCGCGGCAAAACTCACATCCGCAAAGGTGCCGTCACCGGTGTTGCGATAGAGCGTGTTGTAGTCGTCTTCAAAGTTGGTGACCAGCAAATCGCCGTCGCCGTCGTTGTCGTAATCGCCCCAAGCCGCGCCCATGCCGGCCTGCGCCAAACCCGTTTCCCCCAGCGCAGCATTGGCCTGTAGCCCCACTTCGGCAAAGGTGCCAGCGCCATCGTTGCGGTAGAGGAAATTGGGCGTCGAGTCGTTGGCGACATACAGATCCAAATCCCCGTCGTCGTCGCTGTCGATGAACAGCACGGCAAACCCATAGCCTGGGTCGTGGCGACCGAGGCCGCTGGCCGCCGTTACATCGGCAAAGGTGCCAGCGCCATCGTTGCGGTAGAGCGCGTCCGGCAACGATGGCAAGCCCAGCGGGCCGACGAATACGTCCCGGCCCTTCCACTGCGTGCCCAAGGGCCGCACCGCGGCCGAATCAAAATCCGCGTAATTGGCCACGTACAAATCCAAGTCGCCGTCCAAGTCCGCGTCGCCCATGGCCGCGCCCGTACTCCACACCGGCAGCGCCAGCCCGGCGCGGGCCGTGGCATCGGCGAATTGCTCTAACCCGTCGTTGCGATAGAGGATGTTTTCTTGCAGGCAGGTAATGTATAGGTCGGCATCGCCGTCGGCATCGTAGTCCGCGCTCAGCGCGCCCATGCCCCAGCCGCGACCCAAGGCACCGGCTGCGGCCGCTCTATCGACAAAGCCCCGGGCGCGGTCGTTGCGGTAGAGGGCATTGCCACCGCCCTCCCCATTGACCCAGTAGATGTCCAAATCGCCGTCACCGTCCGCGTCGAGGAGCGCGGCCCCGCCGCCTTTGGCTTCGACGATATAGCGCTTTTCCGCGCCGCCGCCGACGTGGGACTGCTCTATGCCCCAATCGCTGGCCTTGTCGATGAAGGGAGGCCCGTCAGCAGGCGCGCAGGCCACCATGCACAGCGGCAACAGACCCCAACCCTTCAAGATCCAGTAACCGGCGCGACTTCCACTGTTCCATCCTCGACCAACCGCCCCCAAAGCCCCTGTACTCCCACCAGCAGGCGCATTCCCACCGGGACGCCCAACAAAATGATGAAGGTGGCAAAGAGAATGCCAAAGCCCAGGCTGACGGCCATTGGGATCAAAAACTGCGCCTGGAGGCTTTTTTCGAGGATCATCGGCAGTAGGCCAAAGAAGGTCGTCAGGGAGGTGAGGAGGATGGGGCGGAAGCGTGCGGCCCCGGCTGAGACTAGGGCTTCTTCATGCGACGAGCCCTCGCGCAGCATCTGGTTGTAGAAGGTCAGCAGCACTAGCGAATCGTTGACCACCACGCCCGAGAGCGCGACGATCCCAAAGAGGCTCAAAAGCGCCAAGTCCAAGCCCATGATAAGATGCCCCCAAACCGCGCCAATGATGCCGAAGGGAATCGCGCTCATCACGACGAGGGGCTGGCTGTACGATCTGAATGGCACGGCCAGCAACACGTAGATGGCGGCAAGTGCGATGATAAAGTTGAAGATCAGGCTCTGTAGCGAATCATCCCGCTCCTTCTGCTCGCCGCCAAAGCTGTAGCGCAGACCGGGATAGTCCTGGACCAGCATGGGTAGGAAAAACGCTTCGAGATCGCGGTTGATTTCGTCGGCGTTGGCAACCTGGTCATCGACGGAGGCACTCACTCGGACGACGCGCTGGCCATCGGTGCGCTGGATGGAGGCATAGGCGTGGCCGATAGTGACAGTGGCCACCTCGGCAAAGGGCACCTCGGCACCCGCTGGCGTGCGGACCCGCATCGAGCGCACATCGCCTAAGTTCCGGCGCTCGTCTTTGGGGTAGCGCACCATCACCCGCACATCGTCCGAGCCGCGCTGGAATCTCAGCACTTGGTCGCCGTAAAAGCCCTGGCGCACTTGGCGGGCCAGATCGGCGAGCGTGAGGCCGAGAGTGCGAGCTTGGGGCTTGAGCTGGAGTTTCATCTCCAGCTTGCCCTCTTGGAAACTGTCTTGGATATCGCCGGTGCCGGCGTACTCGGCGATTTTGCCCTTGAGGCGTTCGACGGCCAACAAGAGCTGGTCGAAGTTGGCCGAGGCTAGCTCGACCTCGATGGGATTGCCGGCGGAAAACAGCGAGGAAGAATAAATGATGGATTCGGGGCCGGGCACCTCGCCGACCCGTTGGCGCAGCCGCGACTCGATCTCAGCGCTGTCGAGCTCGCGCTCCTCAGAAGGTTGCAGTTCGATGGTAACTTCGGCGAGGTGCCCTTGGCCGCTGGCACCCGGGGTAGCCGAAAAGGAGGAACGCCGGGCCATAGGTTGGTCGCCGATGTAGGTAAAAACATTGCGGTAGATTGAATCCCCGCCCTCGCGCTCGGCGTCGATCTGATCGCGCAGGACAATGGCCTTTTCTTCGATGTGTCGCACGACCTTGGCGGTCTGGGTCGCTGTGGTGCCCTGGGGCATGTTGATTGATATCGTCACCCAATCGGAGCCGATCTCGGGCATGAACACGAACTTGATATGGCCACCGGTGACCAGCCCGGCGGTACACAGCATCAGTGATAAAGCTAGGGCGGTAGTGGAGATCGGATGGGCCAGGGCCAAGCGCAGCGTGGGTTGATAGGCGTGGCGGATCACGTATTTGAGGCCGCGGTCAAAGAGGACCACGACCCGGGCGTGCCAATCGAGCGGGCGCATGAAGAGCCGGCGAAAGAGGCGACTGAGTGGCCCGTTCCCTTCAGAAGACAGGTGCGCGGGCAGAATGAACAGGCTCTCAATCAGCGACAGCAGCAGCACGGAGATGACGATCACCGGGATGACCGACATGAACTTACCCATCATGCCCTCGACGAAAAATAGCGGCATAAAGGCCGCAATCGAGGTCATAATCGAGAACACGACCGGCGTGCCCACTTCGAGCGTCCCGTCGATGGCAGCACGACCAAAGGGTTTCCCCTGTACGCGGTGGGAAAAGATGTTTTCGCCGACGATGATCGCATCGTCAACCACAATACCCAAGGCCACGATAAAGGCGAACAGCGACAGCATGTTGATCGAGGCGTCGAAAGGCTCCATCAGCACAAAGGCCCCCAAAAAGCTGATGGGGATGCCCATCATCACCCAGAAGGCCAAGCGCAAGTCGAGAAAGAAACTCAGACAGATGAAGACCAGCACCAGACCGAGACGGGCGTTGCGGATCAGCAAATCTATGCGGCCGCGCAGGATGCGCGCGTCGTCGCGGGCGTAGCCGATGTGGATCCCCGCCGGCAGGGTTGGGCGTTTGTCCTCAATGTACTGGTGGACATAGGCGGAGATGTCGAGGGCGTTCTGGTCGCCAATGCGATAGACCTGAACCACGGCCGCCGGCTGGCCGTTGAAGCGCGAGATGAGATCGGTATCCTCAAAGCCATCGACGACTGTGGCCACGTCTTTGAGCTTGAGGGCGGTGCCGTCGGGGCGAGTGAGGACGACGACCTCTTCGTATTCGCGGCCGGCGCGCATCAGCCCCTGCGTGCGGAGCAAGATCGCGCCGTCCTCGCTCTCGACGCTGCCGGCGGGCAGGTCGATGCTCGTGCGACGGACCGCGTCGGCGACCTGCGCGAAGGTCAGGCCGTAGCGGCGCAGGGCCTCTTCGGGGACTTCGATGGCAATCTCGTCGACGCGCACGCCCTTGAGCTCGACCTGCGAAATAACGCCGCTAGTGCGCAGATCGTCGCGCACTAGTTCGGCGGCGACTTTGAGGGCCTTCTCCTCCACGTCGCCATAGAGCACCACGTCGATCGCTTGATTGCGGCGAGTCAGCTCCTTGATGACCGGCTCTTCGATCTCGGCCGGGAAGGTGTCGATGCGGTCGATTTCGTTTTTGATGTCGTCGAGGAGTTTGTCCATATCGGCACCGCGCTCTAGCTCGATGCTGACTGCGCCCATGCCCTCAGAGGCTGTGGAGCGCACGCGGCGCACCCCCTCTAGGCCGCGCACCCGCTCCTCGATGCGCTTGCAGACGGCCTCCTCAACCTCGGCCGGGGTCGCGCCCAGATAGGGTACCTGGATTTGCACCTGATCGAGCGACATCTCGGGGAAGGTCTCTTTCTTGGTCTGCATCATGGCAACCAGGCCGCTCAACAGGATGAAACCCATCAGCAGATTGGCGGCGACGTGGTTTTTCGCCATCCAAGATACGGGTGCTTTCACGGCTGACCTCCTAAGCTCCCGTCCGCGAGGCGCACCTGCATACCGTCGGTAACGCCGCTGAGCTGAGAGACAATGATCCGCTCTTCGGGGGCCATGTCGATATAAGCGAGTACCTCATCCTTGAGTGCGCGCACCACTTGTACTGGGCGGATGCTGAGAACGCCGTCGCGGCCCACGGTCCACACGCGGTCGCCCTGGCGCAGCGCGACACGGGGCAAGACGCGAACGCCATCGACGGTGCGACCGGCAATGGCCACACCGACGAACATCCCCACCGTCAGCGGCGGGATGCCATCGGCAATACCGCCGTAGGGCGCTTCGACCTCGACGACTAAGCGGACCATGCGGCTTTGCGGGTCGAGTTCGCCCTCGGTGCGGACTACGCGTCCGCTCCACTGGTGCTGGCGACCGGCAAAGGTCCCGCTGACCTCGGCGCTGGCTCCCTCGCGGCTAAAGGCAAAGGCGCGGGAACGGCCCTCGGCGCTGAGATCGGAAACGGACCCGGTGTTAGGTGTGCTAGCTGCGGAGACGGCAATGGGCAGCGGCAGAGTGAACCACCCGAGGTCTTCGTCGGGGACGGGGACGACGATCTCGGCCTTTTCGATACTGTATAGCTGGGCGATGGCTTGGCCGACGTTGAGGTGCTGGCCGACATCGACGCGGGCGGTGCGCACCCGGCCGACAAACGGAGCGTACACCTTGGTGCGGTCCAGGTGCAACTGCGCTTCGGCGAGGCGTGCTTCAGCTCCTTGGAGGCCGGCCTCGGCGGCGCGTAGCTGGGGTTTGCGCAACACCAAGTCGGTGGGAGCTTGGTCTGCGGCGTGGAGCTTTTCCCATTCCTGCTCGGCGATGGCGGCTTCCTCGCGGGCCAAGTCGAGTTGATAGTGCGCCTGCGCCACTTGGACCGCGGCCTGTTGGACGGCGAGCTCGTAGTCGCGGGGGTCAATCCGAAAAAGCAGCGCGCCCTTGGCGAAGGTCCCGCCGGGTTTGAAGTCTGAGTCCTTCCACACCACAATACCCGAGACCTGCGGCACGAGGTCAATCTGAGCGTCGGGACGCACCGTGCCCTGTCCCTCAACTACGACCTGGACCTGTTGGGGCAGGGCAGCGATGGCTTCGACGAGCGGGCCGGCATAGGAGCGGGAGACGCGCTGGGGCGGCTCGCGCATTGAGGCCAGCAGTTGGAAGGCCCCAAAGCCGAGGGCGAGGATGAGGACGGGCAAAACTATTTTGAAGACGCGCATCATCGCTGAATCTCCGCGTACTGAGAGGCAAGGGTAAAGCCGCCGCCCAGGGCTAGGTGCAAGTCGATGCGGGTATCGAGACGCTGGCGACGGACGGCGAGCAGGCGGCTCTCGGCGTCAAAGGCCCGGCGCTGAGACTCTAGCAGGGCGATGAGATCGGCAAGCCCTCTGGCATAGCGATCTTCGGCTAAGGCGCGCGCTGCTACGGCTTCTTCCGCGGCCGTGGCTAGTGCGCGTTCTTGATCGGCGAGGAAGCCTTCAGCGTGCAGTGCCGCCTCCACCTCGCCATAGGCCCTAAGTGCGCTCTGTGCGTAGGCAAAGAGAGCTTGCTCGGCCGCGGAAGCGGCCTGATCGACGCCAGCGCGCAGACGCCCACCTTGCAGCAGGGGCTGCGCGATATTGCCCACGAGATTCCAGACCGAAAAATCGCCGTTGAGCAGGTCGCTCAGTGCGCTCGATGAGCGGCCGGCAGAGCCGGTGAGACTAATGCTGGGCAAGAGAGCGCGCTGGGACTGGGCAAGGCGACGGTCGGCCGCCGCCAGCCGGCGCTCGGCCGCCACCAAGTCGGGGCGGCGGCCTACCAAATCGGCGGGCAGGCCGGCTGGAACCGGGCCGCCGATGGCGGGCAGCTCGTCCTCGACCTCAATCCGGGCGCTGGGGTAGCGGCCCAAGAGCAATTCGAGCTGGCGCAACACGGCATCCCTTTGCTGGCGGCGTTGGGCGAGGGTCGCTTCGGCCGCGGCCAAGCTCGACCGGCCCAAGCGCACATCGAGCGAGGAGCGCAAGCCGCGGCGATAGCGATCCTCTATCTGCTCGGCGGAGAGCCGGTAGTTTTCAACCGTCGCGTGTGCCAGCTCAACTTGGTGCTCCGCTTCGACCGCGGCGAAATAGGCCCGCGCCGTCTGCGCTGCCAAGGAGAGGCGAGCGGCGCGAAAATCAGCGGCTGCGGCTGCAGCGTCGGCGAGCGCGGCTTGGGCACCGGCGCGCAGGCGACCCCAGAGATCGACCTCCCAGTTCGCATTGAGGTTGACGCCGAATGAGGTGGAGGTGGAGGTCAGAACCTGTCCCTCCTGGCCGGGGATCGGGAAGCCAACGAAGTTCTGTTTCCGCCGTGAGCCGGTGCCGGTGGCACTGAGTTGGGGCACCAGCGGCGCGCCAGCCACCCGGGCTTGGGCCTGGGCTTGAGCCAGACGCGCACCGGCGGCCTTGAGGTCGTAATTGTGCTCCAAGGCCAACGCCACGATGCTGTCGAGGCGCGCGGCCCCCATATCGCGCCACCAGTGGTCGGCGACTGGATCCTCTGCAGCCCCAGCCGTCCATTGGTCTGGCTGGGCCAAGTCGAGGGCCGGATATTCGACTTTAGGGGTGGAAGCACAGGCAAGCAGGAACAGCACCGGGAGGCACAACGGCCTCATGGCAATTCTCCAGGAGAAGCAGCAAAGTCCGCGTACAGGGCTTCTAGCTGTGCGGGGCCGGGGTCTTGGTCTAAGACGAAGAAGGCATAGTGCAGTTCCAAACACTCGCCGGCGGCTAGCTCTAAGTCGCCTCCCATCAGCAGGCCCGTGCCCAGCAAGTTGGCGCGGGTAAACCAAGAGACCGGGTGGCGCGGGTTGGCCGGGTGATCCATGAGCGCGACGAAGCCGCCGCTTTTCCCGCGCGCCCCCACCCAACGGGCGTGCTGCCCCATGATATCCGCGTGGCCGTGGCGTCCCTCGCTGCAATAGTGGGCGGCCTCGGCAAAGGGAGGCCCCATGCGCAGTTCCAACCCCGAGTAGCGCGCCGCCCGCGAGGCCCCCATCACCAGCCGGTCGCCGGCTGGCTCAATGCGCGTGGAGACCCGCAAGCAGTAGCCGCCCTCAGTGCTATAAAAGCCAAAAGAGCGCGACTCCAGCGCCATGAGCTGATCGCGGCCATCGAGCCAAGAAAGCGACTCAGCCACATAGTCCGCGCCCAAAGCCGTGAAGCGATCGTGCCGTTGCACGCCGTGGCTGTCGGCGACGTGTTCGTATTTCTTTTTTTCCGGCAAATACCAAGGCCCGCCCCACAAGTTCGCATCGTTGACGTGGACCCAGCCGAAGTACAGCCCGGTGTGCCAAGCGTGGTCGGGTGGACGGTACTCGGTGACGAGCTGACCGGAAAGCGTGTACAAGGGCGCGAAGCAGGGCTTGGGGGATTCGCTGCGGGGCAGTTCCTCGGTGGTGCGATACAGGGCGAGCAGCCGGTTGGCCGCGTGGATTTCAACGCCGAGGGCGTTTTCTCGCAGATCAAAGGCACACATAGCTATTTCTCCAATTCTCGTTTGAACCATGCAATCGTCCGGCCCAACCCTTCGTCCGGCCCCACGCAGGGCGTCCAGCCGAGCAGGGAGCGGGCCTTGGCAATGTCGGGCAGGCGGACCCGGGGGTCGTCCTGGGGCAGATCGCGGAAGGCGATGCGGCTCTTGGACCCAGTCATGGCGATGATCTTGTGGGCCAAGTCTAGCATGGTGATTTCACTGGGGTTGCCGAGGTTGACCGGGGTGGTCACGTCGGACAGCATGAGCTTGTAGAGGCCGGCGATCAGGTCGCTGTAATGGCAGATGCTGCGCGTTTGCTGGCCGTCGCCATAGACGGTCAGATCGTCGCCCTTGAGGGCTTGGATGATGAAGTTGGGCACGGCCCGACCGTCGTCTTGGCGCATGCGTTCGCCATACGTATTGAATATGCGCGCAATGCGCACGTCCGTGCCGTGCAGGCGGTGGTACGCCATGGTCATGGCCTCGGCAAAGCGCTTGGCCTCGTCGTACACGCCGCGGATGCCAATGGGGTTGACGTTGCCGAGGTACTCCTCGGACTGGGGATGCACCAAAGGGTCGCCATAGACTTCCGAAGTGGAGGCCAGTAGGAACTTGGCCTGCTTGGCCACAGCCAACCCCAAGGTCTTGTGCGTGCCTAACGAGCCAACTTTGAGGATTTTGATGCCCAACTTCTCGAAGTCGGCCGGGCTAGCCGGGCTGGCGAGGTGCAGGATGAAGTCGAGCGGACCATCTACGTGGATGTAGTTGGTGGCATCGTGTTGAACAAACTGGAACCGCGGATGGCCGAGCAGGTGGGCGATGTTCTCGGGCCGACCCGTAAGGAGGTTGTCCATGCAGATGATTTCGCAGCCTTTTTCCAGCAGTAGGTCGCTCAGATGCGACCCTAAGAAACCCGCGCCACCGGTAATCAGCACGCGCATTATGTAGGCTCCTTTCTCCGCTAGTGGTCCGGCAATCCGCCGCTCGCCCTACTCCTGAGTTAAACAGCACAAGAATGTATTGCCGTCTTAAGGAACTTTCAACCTCGACGCGAGAGGCAAGCCATGAATGCGGCTTAAACGGGCTGGGCAGCCAACTATTCGGCTGTTAGTCAGACTGATCTCATTCGGCCTGCTAGCGGACATGCCAGAGGGCCGCCGTCGGCCGCGGTGATGGGCCTATTTTCTGCAATGGGCGTCGGCTTCCAAAATCAGACGAAAAACCGTGCACGGCGACATCCCGCATGTGAGACTTGACAAACAATGCTTTGATTGGTAATATTTTCTTACCACATGTAAAAGGGAAGAAGCATATGGATAAAAATGAGGTTATGGACAAGGTCGCCGACTCAATTAGGCAGGTCCAAGAGACCAGCGGGAGGACGGTCGCCGAGATTAGCCCCAACACGTGCCCTTTCGCAAATGTCGAGGGCTTTGACAGCTTAAGCAGCGTCGAAGCTACGGTCATCCTATCTGAGTCTCTAGGCGTAGACCTACCTGACAGTGTCTTCCTACCCGAAGAAGGGCACCGAAATCTCTCAGTCAGTGAGATCGCAGACAACTTATGCAGCATCATGGATGTGGAGGCTAGCGTCATATGAACAAGCAGGAGTTACTCCGTCAAACCATCGCTTCGCGCCTACGACTGGCAAGGGAGATGGCCGGGCTCACTCAGGGTCAGGTTGCCAAACACCTAGGATGGCACAGGCCGACAGTGTCCGAGATTGAAGCAGGCCGTCGAAAGGTAGCGGCCGAGGAACTATCGGCATTCTCCGACCTTTACGGTGTAAACGTACCCTGGATCACTGGAGAGGATGAGTCAGATCCTACTAGCGATAGAGCAAAGCTTGCGGCTCGCGAGTTAAGCAAGCTGAGGGATGAAGACCTTGATCGCCTATTACAACTCATTCGAGCTTTAAAGACTTCAGAGGACACCTCAACGTGATGAACCGGAAGACTATCGCTATGCAGGCCGTTGCTAAGGCCCTCCGTATGCGTAGAAGCGCTGGTTACGGCTTGGATAGCGCCGTCTGTGTCTACGACTTAGCCCAACGACTTGATATTGAGGTGCGCTTCCTAGACATCCCGAGTATGGAGGGGATGTACTATAAGAGTTCCTAACAAAACTCTTTGAGGTGGTTCCAACAGATGAGTATACATCCGATGTCGAGGAAGGCCTCATGGATTTCGGCTCGCCGCTCCCAGCGCACTCGTAACCGCCGAAACTGATGCAACCACGCCAACGTCCGTTCCACCACCCACCGATAGACGCCCAAGCCGCTGCCGTGGGCTTGTCCCCGCCGCGCCAACACCGCGCCGATGCCCCGCTTTTGCAAGGCGCGCCGATGCGCTTGCGAATCATAGGCCCGGTCGCCTTGCACCTGATCGGGGCGACGACGCGGTCGGCCGACTCGACCGGCCACCGCAGGGATGCGATCCACCAACGGCAACAACTGCGTCACATCATGCCGATGCGCCCCCGTCACGCTGGCGGCCAACGGGACCCCCTGTGCATCGGTGATTACATGATGTTTGCTGCCCGGTTTGCCCCGATCGGTCGGATTGGGACCGGGGTGCGCCCCCCCCCAACCGCCCGCACCGAGGCACTATCGATCACCGCCCGAGACCCGTCGATCCGGTCGGCCGCCCGTAGTTGGTTCAACAGAATATGGTGGACGCGCTTCCAGACCCCGGCTTGCTGCCAAGCCCGCCGCCGACGCCAGCAGGTCATCCCCGAGCCGCACCCCAACTCTTGCGGCAAATACTCCCAAGGGATGCCCGTCTTGAGCACAAAGACCAGGCCGGTCAGCACCCGACGATTATCCAGCGGGGGCCGACCGCCTTTGGGCTTGGCTACATCGGGGGGTAAAACCGGTTCAATGAGTTCCCATAACGCATCGTCGAGTACGGGCTGGGCCATGAACAAACCTCCATACCAAGGGAGTAGCATCAATACCGAACAAATGAATATAGATCAGCCTAAACGACATAAAAAGGGTTTGTTAGAGACTCTAAGTATGGCGATCTAGCCAACTTCATTCCAGACCACATCGACGACGTAGCAGATGCGGTCTGCATGTCGATCACCGCCCAGCATCACGATAACGACCTGATTAGAGGCTTCTTCAAGTATGCACAACTTAAACTGTAAAACATTCCTTTATATTTGCAGGACTCAATAGGATGGCTGCCTGTTGTCGGTACATGGCTTGATCGATTTCGCGGTGCAACGAAAATCACAGGCAAGCTCCTTCAGCATCGGAAAGAAGGTGTTGGTGGTCAGCGCAGCAAGCTCGAAAAAGCTCTTTCTGATCTCGATAAACCGATTGTAGTGATACTCGACGACATTGATCGGTTGGAGACATCTGAAATCCGAGACGTTTTCAAGCTGGTTCGGCTGACGGCTAACTTTCCCCATATCATTTATATCGTGGCCTTTGACCGAGAGCGCGTCGAAGAGGCACTTGGTGAGCAGGGAGTACCGGGGCGCGACTATTTGAGAAAATCCTTCAAGACGTGGTTGATTTGCCTGTAGTGCCTAGTCATGTGCTTCACCAGCAGATAACCTCGGCCTTGGATAAAACCCTTGACAATATAGAAAATACCGGCCCGTTTGATGAGCAAGTCTGGCCAGATATACGTATGGAGATCATCCAGCCACTTATCCGAAATATGCGAGATGTTAGACGATACGCTGCTGCCGTCCATGGTACCGTAAGCTCCCTTAATGGACAAATCGAGCTTGCCGACCTACTAGCACTCGAAGCCATTCGCATGTTCCTTCCAGACGTTTTCAAGCTCTTGCACGGTGCCATTGACGGTCTTACATCCGATTCCGCCTCTGTCGGTCTCATCGATCCGACTCACCTTAAAGCACAGGTCAATGGCTTGATCGAGGCCGGTAGAGATCAAAGGCACATCGTTGAAAGTATGATTAGGAGACTCTTTCCGGTTGGGGAGTATTGTATTGGTAATATTCCCAACGCCTACGGCAGTAGCTGGAAGAATAAATGGCTTAAGGAGCGTCGCGTCGCACATGGGGATATTCTGCGGCTTTACTTGGAGCGTATCGCCAATGAAAATCTGCAAGCCGTTATGGGAGCAGAGCAGGCATGGAAATACATCGCTGATCGTGATGCCTTCGATAACTACTTGCGTTCTCTCGATCCGTCACAACTACAGGATGTTATAATATCGTTAGAGGTATTCGAGGAACAGCTCGCCTCAGAACACGTAGTGTCGGGAACGATCGTATTGCTTAATCTTTTGCCACTTCCCGAGCGACAGAGGAGCATGTTTGATTTGCATTCTAGACGGGCCGTTCCTTATGTCTCTTCTCGCCTCTTGAAATCTTTGAATGACCCTGCTAAAGTTGAAAAAGCAGTACGCCAGATCCTACCTGAGTTGAGGTCCTTGTCTTCGAAATTGGAACTGATCAGCATTGTCGGGTACCAAGACGGCGTTGGCCATGAGTTAGTAGCGGAACAAATGGCATCAGAGTTTGAGAAGGATTGGCGTGACGAAGTGCGACTAGCCTCGGTTGATACTCTGGCGGATGAGCATGAACTTTTAAGGATTTTTCTTTGTATGAAACAGGCTGCTGGTCCATCGGAAAGCCCGTTCACAATCGACAATTCACCTAAATTGACGTTAGCTCTGCTTCGTGCTGCTCGGAGTGAAGCCTTAGGTCAATCAATGGAAAGCCGGGCAGTCCAACGCTCTCCGCGTTTAGCTTGGAATGAACTGATCGAACTTTACGGTGACGAGGCAACGCTGAAGGAACGGATTGAGAGTCTGAAAATTGCAAAGCTGGATAGAGCAGATGAGCTTCTAGAACTTGCAGACGAATATCTTGGCGGACGGAGAGGCGATCCCTTTGAGTAAAAAAACTAACAAAGTGCCCGCCAACGGACTCGATACCGCTGCCGTGCTGCGCTCGACGCGTGACGTCATTCGCATTCAGGAAGCGGCCGACAGAGGGGAGCGTGAAGTTGGGTTCGTCGGACTCCCATCCTCCCGTACGTGAACGCCTGCGATCCCTAACTCATACAAACAGTTCTTCCACCAGCGTCCGGGCCTGCTCGACGACCGTTTCGAGGCTGCCGGGGGCGAGCTTGGCCCAGTAGGTAACGTCTTCGTTGGCCTCGTGGCCGCCTCGGGCGTAGGCTGCCCGCGTCGGCAGGTAGCCTACATAGTGCGTCGTGAGGTGCGCTGGAAAGAGAAAAGGCGCTGCTGAGTTCGTTTTGAGCGCGAGCTGTCCTTCGACAAAAGGTTCGCCAGGCAGGCCAATTACGCCGAGGTCGCCGATGCGGAAAGCCTGGATCTCATAGGGGAATTCAGCGTCCCGCTGCCGGGCTAGTTCGACGCTGTGGGTCGATGCGGCCCGGAACCAGTGCGGATCCACTTCGCCGTTTGCGCCGCGTGGCGGTTGCGGATCCTTGGCGAGAATCGCGTTGACCTCTCGCAACCGCTCGGCCGGAATCTCGCGATAGGGTAGGCCGACCTTTTCGATTCTACAATCCAACGCAGCATCGTTGGCAAAGGCCATATTGTGCACGATTCGTTCGCTCATCTGGGCTAGCTCGCGCCCCATCCGCTGGTGGTCCGGCCG
This sequence comes from Candidatus Latescibacterota bacterium, assembly GCA_965261395.1. Classification (GTDB taxonomy): domain Bacteria; phylum Latescibacterota; class UBA2968; order UBA8231; family UBA8231. The sequence goes on along the minus strand of OZ253462.1, from coordinate 5,628,366 downwards.
GCAATCTGGGTCGAAGGGATGCCAGGGGTTGATGTTGCCGCAGCAGCCGTTGACGACCAACGGCACTGCGTCGCCACCGAATAGCTGCTGCATCTCCCGCGCCCAAGCGCCAGGCCAATCCGCCGACACGGCCCGGTAGGTCTCGCGGTACCCGAACGCATTGACCGGGTGGCAGGTGTAGTGCAGGAGAAAGGCCAGCGGCTGCATATTCATATCCTGTACGCAGCACACGCCGACTTCCGGGTCCATCGGTCCTTCGAGATAGCAGATATCCGCGATCCCGAACGGCTGCTGTTCCCGACCTTGCGGCTTGGGCATGGCAATGGTGCCGTCGCGGCGCACGCCACGGCGATTGAAAGCCAAGTCGCCCAACACGCCGCGCCCCAAACCGATGCGCACAGGTTGCAGTTTACTCACCGCTTCGACTGCGGCTTCGACTGCGGCGGCAGCGGCCCGGTCGCTGTAGGCGCGTTCGGCCCCGCGCAGATACTCGGTCTCCGCAGTGGTCTCCAATGGGAAATCTGGATCCAGCATAAAGTAGCCGAGGCTCGGGGCGGAATGCGTCTGGGTCGCTTGGATCATGATCGCCTCCGGCGCGATGCCCGTTTGCTCGCCGATGGCGGCGCGGATTTGGTCCGTGTAGTCGCCGGTGACAATGGTCAGATCTGATATCACCATACAGACGCGCTGCCCACCCGACTCAAAGACGATGGCTTTGGCAAAGAGCGGATCCATCACGGCTTGGGCTGGGCGGTGCTCGCCAGCCCCGCTGCCCGCCAGATGCGTCCCCGCAGGCGGAGTAATGTCGATCATCGCCGCTCCGGCTCTCAGTAGGTTGGTCTCGTGCATGGTTTTTCCTTTCAGCGCAACTCGCTCTGGTCGTTCTCTATCAATAGCGCAACGCCGCGTTGTCCCACCGCCGCAACGCATCTTGTGCCTGCCATTGGGGGTGCGCTGCATCGTTGGTGGCGATATGCTGCAACCACTCGGCACAACGCGCATCCAAGGGACGCATATTCATCAGCGCGCCGAGGGCGTTAAAGCGCACAAAAGGCTCGGCGTCGGTTAGCGCCTCTACTACCCGCTCCTCCGCACCGCGCGCCTCCCGGCCCCATAGTGACAGCGTCTGTAGCGCATTGTGCCGCACCCAGACATCCTCGTCGTCTATAGCGCGTTCCACATCGGGTACCAGCGCTAGGCTTTCGCTCCCCAGATCACCCGCGATATCCGCGGCCATCGCTCGCAGATAGGGATCGGGGTCCGCCAGCGTCTCGCGCAGCGCATCCACTGCAACGCGGCCCGCCGCACTCAGTGCCACCGCCGCCATCTCGCGCTCTTGCTCGCCCCCGTGGCGCATCCGGGCGGCTAAAGCCCGCGCTCCATCGGCATCTACTTGCCCACCCAGACCATAGGCCGCCTCCAGGGCCTCGTGTTCCTGGTCCGACGCTAAGCCTTTGAATAGCGACGCCACCGACTCCGTGCCACCGAGCCGCTCGGCCCCGCGGCCGCCAAGCCAGTTCCACATGGTTTGCCAAGTCTTGGGCAGGCACAACAAGCGTCCGTCGGGAAGTGCCGACCATTGGCGCGCGGTCGCGGCAAAATCGGGATTGTAGTTCGCTGTGGCCTGCCAGCTAGGCCCTTGCGGCTCGCCCCGGCGGTCGAAGACAAACTTGAGCATAATCCGCTCGGTGTCGCTTGTATTAGCCCCGGCCCGGTGCCAGCACGAGAAATGGCAGATGGCCATCACCCCGGCCTCGCCCTCGATCCCGCATTCCAAGGCCTCCATCGCTTCGGGCCGCTGCCGATAGTATTGCGACCCAGGTGCCAAGGTCGTCGGCCCCAACTCTTTGGGCACCGCATGGGGGAAGTACACCAGCAGCACCTTGCGCGGCCGGTGACCATAGCGCCAAGGGCGGGTCCAGCCCCGCAAGGCCCGCGGCGTCCCGTCTTGGTGAAACCCGCCGGCGGCTTGGCCGGGTTGGGTCAGGTGGGCATGGCGGTGGCAGAGCAGGTGATAATCCGCGCCCAAGATGCTCGTCAGCGCCCCCACCACCTGCGGATACGACAATACCTGCGCAAGTGCCGGGACCTGCTCGTAGATGGCGTTGCCGGGATTTTCGCCTTGGACAAAGGCGGCGCGGGTCTGCGCGCAAACCGCTTGGTGTATATCCGCGTCGATTGCGGGGTGCAAGATATGGTACCCCCGCGCGATAAAGGCGAGCATCTCGTCGTCGTTGAGTCGAAAGTCCACAGGCAGTCCTCCTCTTTGTTTATCGATCGCGTCGCGCACTATCCGCTCTTCATCCGCGCCGCCTCTAATACGGCTCGCAAATCCTCTGGCAGTGGCGCGGTAAACTCCATCATTTCTCCGGTAGTCGGATGCGCGAAGCACAGTTTTTTTGCATGCAGGGCTTGGCGTTTGATCAAACTCAGCATCCAGTTGGCTTGACGCCGGTACTCGGGGCGGATCCCTCTGGCTTGGTCGCGGCCGCCGTACACTGGATCGCCGAAGACGGGATGGCCGATGTGGGCCAGATGCACGCGAATCTGATGCGTCCGTCCCGTCTCTAGCTGGCACTCGACCCAGGTCGTAAAGGGACAGCGCTCGATGACGCTGAAATTGGTTGCCGCATCCCGCCCATCCTCGACTACGGCCATCTTTTTGCGATTCTTGGGATGGCGCCCAATCGGGGCCTCGATCCGGCCGCTTTCCTCGCGCAAGACGCCCCATACTAAGGCTAGGTAGTGGCGTTCGACTTGGTGAGCTTGGAGCCTTGCGGCCAACGCCCGGTGGGCTGTATCGCGCTTGGCCACCACGAGCAAACCGCTCGTCTCCTTATCGAGCCGGTGGACGATCCCTGGCCGGAGGGTGCCGTTGATGCCCGACAGATCGCGACAGTGGTGCAACAGCGCGTTGACGAGGGTGCCCTCGGTCGCGCCCGGAGCCGGATGCACGGTCATGCCAGCCGCTTTGTTCACAACTAGCAGGTCGTCGTCTTCGTACGCGATGGACAGGGGCAGCGATTCGGGGAAAGCGGCTAGCGGCTCGGGCTCGGGCAGTTCGACGGCGATCTCGTCCCCGAGCTGGACCAAGTACGCCGGGCGCGTCTGCGCACCATTGACGCGAATCGCCCCGGACTTGATCAGCGTTTGGATGCGGCTCCGAGAAAGCTCGGGACAGCGGGGGCGCAGAAAGAGATCGAGCCGCTCGGGAGCCTCGACGTCAACGACGAGGTGCATGGCGTTAGCTTGGGGTGGCTTCTTCTGCGGGGCTAGCCGGGGCTTTTTCGCGGCGCGAGTAGCCCAAGGCCAAGAGCAAGACGCCAACGGTGACGAAGGAATCGGCAAAGTTGAAGATCGGCCAGCGCAAATCCCCGAGGCCGAAGTCGAAAAAATCCACTACTTCCCCCAAGTACAGGCGGTCGATGATGTTGCCCACAGCACCGCCTAATACTAGGCAGAGGGCTAGGCGCAAGAGCCGCTCGTTTGCGGCGAGCGAGCGATAGAGGTACACGAGGATGCCGAGCGCGAGGATCGAGAAGGCGGTGTGCAAAAGCGGGCTGCCCACGTTCAGCCCGAAGGCCGCGCCGGGGTTGTGGATGTAGGTCAGGCGGAAAAAGTCGCCGAGCACAGGCTCGGATTGGTGCAGCGCCATGGAGCCGCGGACGATGAATTTGCTCGCTTGATCGATGACTACGGCCAGCGGTATGATCCACAGGAACCTCACTCTAAGTCCGACGCCTCCTCGCGCTTGGACTTGCAGCTAATGCACTGGGTGGCGGTGGGCACGGCCTCTAGGCGGCCGCGGCCGATTGGCCCCTTGCAGGTGCGGCAGATCCCAAAGGTACCGTCCTCGATGCGTTGCAGGGCCTCGTTTAAGTAGTCGATGTAATCGCCACCGCGCTGGGCGAGGAGCAGGGATTTCTCTCGCTCCATGGCGTCGGTCCCGTGGTCGGCCATGTGTAGTGAGTAGGTCGAACGGTCCTCGGAGGCCGTTTCCCGGGCGTCGTTGCGCGAGGTGTTTTCGATGGCTTCGACGTCGCCCGAAGTCTGGGCGATTTTTTCGAGGAGCAACTTCTTAAAAAAATCGAGATGTTCTTTATCCATCTGATTGGGTTTGTTGTTCATTTTGTTTTACCTCTTTTCGCATCGTCCGTTTGCACTAGGCCTTAGCGATAGCAATGGTGCCGTCGAGACCGTTGACCTGCCGCTCCTGCTGCAAGAGCGCCTCTTGAGGCAGGTCTCCGGTGCGGAGGGCCAGCGCTAAGATTTCGGCGGCGATGTACGAGCTGTGCTGCTGAACCGCTTCCTCCAAAGCGGCGTCGCCTCGCATCCAGACGCAGATGCGGTCGGCGACATCTAGCCCGGCATCTTTGCGCATGTTCTGCACGCGGTTGACGAATTCGCGCGCGGTGCACTCGGCGATTAGCTCATCGTCGAGCTGGATGTCCAGCCCCACCCCGAGGTTGTTGTCGAGGGCTACCACCACGCCCTCTTTCTCCCGGCGCTGCACGGCGATGTCGGCTAACCCGATTTCGCCGCCGGCCACGGAGAGCTGGCCGCCATTTTCGAGGAGGTGTACCTCCTCGGCCGTTAGGGCTTGGATGCGGGCGGCGACTTCTGGCATCCGCTTGCCGAAGCGCGGCCCTAAGGCGCGGAAGTCGGGCCGGTAGGAGACCTCGCTGAACTCGGTCTCGTCCTCCACCAGCACTATCTCCTTGACGTTGAGCTCGTCGGCTAGGAGGTCGGTCATCTGCTCCAGCCCGTGATGGCTGTGTCCGTTGGGGGGCAAAAGCCATAGGTGCCGCAGCGGCTGGCGCACCTTGAGCTCGTGCTTGCTGCGCAGCGAGCGGCCCAAGACTACGGCCCGCGTCGCCAGTTCCATTTGCTGCTCTAAGGCGGCGTCGCGCAAGTGTTCGTCGGCCTGCGGCATGTCGCACAGATGGATGCTTTCGGGGGCCTCGGCATCCACGCGGCGCACCAAGTTCTGGTAGATAGTCTCGGTGATAAAGGGCAAGACCGGCGCGAGGGCCTTGATGAAGGTCACCAGCACCCGATAGAGGGTGTCGTACGCCGCCGCCTTGTCTTGGTCGTCTTCGGACTTCCAGAAGCGGCGGCGGCTGCGGCGGATGTACCAGTTGGTCAGCTTCTCGGTAAAGGCCACCATCGCCGGCACCGTGCGATAGAGCCGGTAGGCTTCCATTTCGGCGTTGAGATCGCGGAGCAGGGTCTGCAACTCCGAAAGAATCCAGCGGTCGAGGCGGTGGTCGAGCGTCTGCGCACGGCTCTCGTCTGGCGTCCAACCGTCAATAGCCGCGTAAGTGACAAAGAAGCTATAGGCATTCCACAAGGGGATGATGACATCGCGCAGGCTCTGCTTGATGCCCTCTTCGGTAAGGCGCATCTCCTCGGCCTTCATGGCCGGCGAGTTGAGCAGATAGAGGCGCAAGGCGTCGGCGCCGTAGGTCTCGAGCATCTCAGCCGGATCGGGATAGTTCTTCAAGCGCTTGCTCAGCTTGCGTCCGTCGGCGGCTAGCAGCATGCCGCCGACGATGCAGTTGTGGAAAGCCGGCTTGTCGAACAGCGCCGCAGCTAGGATCGTCAGGGTGTAGAACCACCCGCGAGTCTGATCGAGGTTCTCGGAGATGAAGTCGGCGGGGAAAGAGGCTTCGAAGTCCTCGCGTCGGCCAAAGGGGTAGTGGCTTTGCGCGTACGGCATGGACCCAGACTCGAACCAGCAGTCGAGTACCTCGGGCACGCGCCGCAGCGAGCCGTTCCCGGACGGTGCCGGGATCTCGAGATCGTCGATGAAGTGCTTGTGCAGGTCATCGACGTCGCGTCCGGTGAGTTCGCACAGCTCCTGGCGGCTGCCGACGCACATGGCTTCGCCCGTTTCCTCGTTGCGCCAGATCGGCAGCGGCGTTCCCCAGTAGCGGTTGCGGCTTACGGCCCAGTCCGGTGCCGACTCAACGCCCTTGCCGAAGCGGCCATTGCGGATGTGTTCAGGAATCCACCAGATCTGCTGATTGGCGGCGAGCATCTTTTCCTTCACCTCGCCTTCGATTTTTACGAACCAAGTGGAGATCGTGCGGTAGATGAGGGGTGAGTCACAGCGCCAGCAGAATGGGTACGAGTGCTCAATGGAGCTTTCGGAGAATAGCTGACCCGAGGAGCGCAAGCGGCGGATGAGGGGCGTATCGGTGTCCTTCACGAAAGTGCCCGCAAAGTCCAGGATCTCGTCGGTGAAGCAGCAGTCGGCGTCGATGGGGCAGACCACGGGCAAGCCCTCGGCTAGGCCGAGTTGGTAATCGTCCTCGCCGAATCCTGGGGCAATGTGGACGATGCCAGTGCCGTCGTCGGTGGATACGAAGTCGGCCGTCACGACGCGGAAAGCGCCCTCCTCGGCGCGGTCGGCGAAGTAGTCGAACAGAGGCTCGTAGCGCAGCCCGACGAGGTCTTCGACGGCGATCGGCGTTACCTCTACGACTTCGCTGTCGTGCCGGCGGAAGAGGCCTTCGACGAGGGAAGCGGCGAGGATTAACTGCTCTCCGTCGCGGGTGGTGACTCGCACGTAGTCGATGTCGCGGCCGACGGCCAAGCCCATGTTGGAGGGCAACGTCCACGGGGTCGTCGTCCAAGCGAGTAGGGACAGGCGCTGCTCGCCAGCGACGCGGAAGCGCACTGTGATCGACGGGTCCTGAGTGTCCTGGTAGCCCTGATTGACCTCGAAGTTCGACAGCGGTGTCGCGCAGCGGGGACAGTAGGCGAGGGACTTGTAGCCCTCATAGACAAGGCCCTGGTCCCATAGCGACTTGAACACCCACCACACGGACTCCATGAAATCGGGGTCCATCGTCCGGTACTGGTTGTCCCAGTCAACCCAGCGCCCTAGTCGCTCAATCAGCCTTTGCCACTCGGCCGTGTAGCGCAGCACCAAATCTCGGCAAGCCTCGTTGAACTGGGACACGCCGTATGCGAGAATGTCGCGCCGCGACCCGAGTCCGAGCTGCTGTTCAGCTTCGTTCTCGACAGGCAGGCCGTGGCAGTCCCAGCCCCAGCGGCGCTCGACCCGGTAGCCGCGCATCGTCCAGTAGCGAGGCACCACGTCCTTAGTGATGGACGCCAGCAGGTGTCCGTAGTGGGGTAGTCCAGTCGCAAAGGGCGGTCCGTCGTAGAACCGAAAGGGCTGCTCGACGGGACGGGCATCGACGGATTTGCGATACAGGTCGCCGGCGCGCCAGAACTCGAGGATATCGCGCTCCTGAGCGGGAAAGTCCACTTGGGACGGGACCGGGGCAAAAGGGGTTTGGGGTGCCATGCTCATCCGGCTGCGGGAAAGATACGGTGGAGAAAGATGACGACGAGCTTGAGTAGGAAAAACAGGACTATCGGCGTAAAGTCTATTCCGGTTGACCAAAAAAACCTCGGCAAGAAGGAGCGCACTGTATCGAGGGCCGGATCGGTGACGCCGCGCAGGAATTGGACGAGTGGGTTGTCGGGGTTGGGGTTGAACCACGAGAGCAGCACCCGGATGAGGACCACATAGCTGTAGATCTCGATGAGGGTGATGAGGAGGCCCTTGACGTCTGTAAAAAAACCGCCGAAATCGAACACGAGTATCTCCTGTAAATCAGGTCGGCCGTGGGCCGAAGATCGCCGTGCCGAGGCGCAGCAGATTGGCCCCTTCGGCTATGGCGAGTTCAAAGTCGCCGCTCATGCCCATGGACAGGTAGTCCATGGATACACCCGCAAATTCGCACTCGGCGACTTTTTCGCCGAGCTGGCGCAAAGTCCGAAAGCAGCCTCGGACTGTGGCTTCGTCCTCGCTGTGAGCGGCAATGGTCATCAGGCCGCGGATCCGCAAGTGCGGCAGCGGTGCGAGGGCTGCGACTAGATCAACGAGTTGGTCGGGCACCACTCCGGCTTGGCTCAGGCTGCCGGCCGTGTTTACCTGCAAGAGCACCTCGATGGTTCGACCTGCCTGTCCAGCTCGGCGGCTGAGTGCCTTTGCTAGCCGCGCGGAATCGACCGACTGCACGAGGTCGAAAAGCTCGACGGCCCGCCCGGCTTTATTCGTCTGCAACTGGCCGACAAAGTGCCAGGCAAGCGGCGCGGCGACCTGCGGATGCTTGGCCGCTGCTTCTTGGATGCGGTTTTCGCCCACGAGGCGCAAGCCGCAGGCGTAAGCGGCCTCGATCTCGCGTGCGCTGCGCGTTTTGCTGACGGCAACGACCTCAATCGCGTGCGCTGTGCGCCCGCTACGCGCGGATGCCCGCTCGATGCGGCCGCGCAGCAATTCCCAGTTGTCGCGAATGTGGTCCATACAAAATGTTAGACCGTTAAAGATACAAATCAGCCTAGTTGGACACAAACGAGCAGCGGCGCACTTAGGCCGTTGCGCTGTCTTCTGAGGAGCGAGCCTTTTCCGCCGCGAAAAGGCTCGCATCTACGAGCGATGATAAGGAGGAGAAGAGCAGGGTCGAAACGAAAATGTCCAAGAGCACGGCCTGCGCCAACAGACCGCCAGCCTCTACGTAAGGAGCCAGCCCGTGCGGGCCGCAGAACAACTCGAACAGCAACGCACCGCGCGGCAAGAGTCGCCAGCCAATGCGCCGCCCTGGATGGGAACCGGGCAGCGGGTAGTACGCCATGGGGGCCAACCCCCGCAAAAGCAACGGTACGGCCACTAGCACGAGTGCGGCCTCGTACAGTCCGGCTGCGGGAGGCCACAGCGCGCCGAGGTCGAGCGCGGTCCCCACGAGTGCGAAAAAGAGCATGAAAGCGACCGGCGCGCCCCGGTGCAGCAGCAACCGCACGCGGCGGCTTTGCGGCTTGTTTTGCACCAATCCCGCCATCAGCCCGCAGGGGAGAGCCATCAGCCCGAGGGCTTCCAGCACGAGAGCCGCTAAGAAAAAAGCTCCTACTAGGCCGGAGACTATAGTCGCACTCGGGGTGGCGAACCGACCTAAAAAGCGCAGCCCCAGCCCCAGCCCTCCGCCGGCCACAAGCGAGAGGACGACGCGTCCAGCCCATCCCTCGGCCCCGATCTCTAGCCAGATCAGTGCGCCCCCCAACGCCACGAGGGCACAGCCCGACCCCAACACGGCCAGCACCAGCGCGCCGCGCCGTCCAAATTCCGGCACGCCAGTGAAAGGTCCCCACAAGCTAGCTAACGCGCCGAGGAGCACGGCTTGCTCCAAAGGCAGACCAAGCAAGGTGGTGATCGTCGTCACAGCGGCAAAGGCCAGCGCGGTCACCACTGCCACCAACCCAAGCGTGCGCCAAGCGTGCGCTGGCCATACTGCGTGCAGCCCCACTTGGAATCCGACCCCGAGGCCCGCTGTGAGAAAGAGCATTTGGTGCAAGGAGAACGCGTCTATATCGACGAGTTGTAAGCCGCCGGTGCCCAGCAACATCCCGGCTCCGATCCACCCCACCAGCGCCGGTAGGCGAACCGCCTGCGCCAGTTGGCCTCCAGCTGCGGCCAAGAGGGCCAGAGCGCCCAGCATCCACGCGGCGTCAAAGGGGCTGGGGCGATCTTGCGGCGGCCCGTAGTAGATCAAGAGCAGGACAAAGGCAGCTACTACTATCGTTTTCATGGCGAGAGGCGATCCCGCCCGCAAGCGGTTGGCTTTAATCGCCCCCTTTTGCGGCGGCCCGCTGTTGGCCTAGGTAGAGCACCGGGCTGGCGACGAATATAGACGAATAGGTACCGACCACGACGCCGATCATCAAGGTGATGGTGAAGTCGCGGTTGACCTCACCGCCAAAAATCATCAGCACCAGCACTGCCAAGAGGGTCGTCGCCGAGGTGATCAGCGTGCGGCTCAGACACTCGTTGATACTCTGATTGACCGTGCCGTCAAAGCCCTGTCGGCGGGCGGTGTGCAGGTTTTCGCGGATGCGGTCGAAGACCACGATCGTGTCGTTGAGCGAGTAGCCGACAATGGCCAGCAGGGCGGCGACCACCGCGAGGGTAATCTCAATGTCAAAGAGCGAGAGCAGCCCGAGGGTGATGAGCACGTCGTGGAAGAGCGCGACGACCGCGGCGATTCCGTAGAGGAAGCGGTGGAAGCGCCAAGCCATGTAGAGCATAATCAGCGCCAGTGCCACCAACACGGCGCGCACGGCCGCGCTACTCAGTTCGCTGCCGATTTTGGGGCCGACCTTTTCTTGGCGTCGAATCCACTCCATCTCCGCGATACTGGCGGCAAATCCGGACTCGAGCACCTCCATAATGCCATCGGCCACCTCGGTGCCTTCCCCGCTCTCAGTGACGCGGATGAGGATGTCGTTTTCCGACCCGAACTGCTTGATCTCGCTCTTGCTCAGGTCAATCTCGGCATCGCCTACGGGAACGCGGTCGAGCTGGCCGCGAATATCCTCGACTTGTACGGCTGGCTCGAAGTGCAACTCCAGCAAGGTACCGCCGGCGAAGTCAATGCCTGGCCGGATGCCATTGATGCCCAAAATGGAGACCACGCCGATGAGCAGCACGGCCGCCGAGGCACCGAAGCCAATGTTGCGCAACGAGAGGAAGCGGATGTTCAGGTTGGTGAAGAGGGCAACTGGCCCGATGCTTAGGGTCGATTGCTCCGATTTCCGGGTAATCAAATCAAAAATTGTGCGGGTCACAAAGAAGGCCGTAAAGAGGCTGAAGATAATGCCGATGCACAGGGTCAAGGCAAAGCCGCGGACCGGCCCGGTGCCGAACTGATAAAGCACGATGCCGACTAGGAACGTGGTTACGTTGGCGTCGATAATGGCCGAGAGCGCGTGGCCATAGCCGGAATCTATGGCCGCGCGGATGGTCTTGCCCGAGCGCAATTCTTCGCGGATGCGCTCGAAGATCAGCACATTGGCATCGACGGCCATGCCGATGGTCAGGATGATGCCGGCGATGCCGGGCAAGGTCAGGGTGGCGTGAAAACCGGCTAGGACCGCCATGATAAAGAGCATGTTGAGCAGGAGGGCGAAGTCGGCTATCAGCCCGGTCGCACGGTAGTAGAGGATCATGAAGATCGCTATCAGCACCATGCTGTAGATGGCTGCGGTCTTGCCTTGCTCGATCGAGTCGCGTCCAAGCGAGGGGCCGACCGTGCGGTCTTCGATGATTTCGACCTCGGCCGGTAGCGCGCCGGCCCGCAGGACGATGGCGAGGTCTTTGGCCTCTTCTTGGGTGCCGCTGCCGGTGATGATGCCTCGACCCTCGCTGATTTTGCTCTGGATGACTGGGGCCGAGTACACTGATTCGTCGAGGACGATGGCCATGCGCTCGCCGATGTGCGAGCCGGTGATGCGGCTGAAGAGCCGCACTCCTTCGTCGGTGGTCGAGAAATTGACGATGGGCTGGCCCATGTACTCGACGACTTGGCCGATGGAGACAAAGGCGTCCTGAATCATGTGCCCGGTCATCTCCGGCTTCTTGCCCACCAAGTAGAGGAAGTAGAACTCATTGCCTTCGGCCCCGGCAGGCTTGCTCGAAAAGATAAATTCCACGTCTGCGGGAATGAGCTCTTGGGCCTCTGGGGTGTTGAGCAAGTTCTTGACGCGCTGCAAGTCGCGGCCCGAGACTGTGAGGTCTTCGCCGGCGAGGTTGAGCATGGAGGAGAGGGGGGCGCTTTCCGGTGTGGAGGAAAGGAGGAGGTCTTCTTCTTCCTCTTCTTCTTCCGGGGCCAGCACTTGGTCGATGCGCTGGATCAGGCGAGTGCGATCCTCAGAGGGCTCGAGGAGCTGGAATTCGAGGAGTGCGGTCTGGCCCACTAGATCCTTGGCACGCTGCACGTCCTGGACGCCGGGCAACTCTATAATGATGCGGTTATCGCCCTGGCGCTGGATGGTCGGTTCGGCTACCCCGAACTGATCGACTCGGTTGCGGATGACTTCCTGCGCCTGAGCGACCGCATCTTGGGCTTCCTGCTGCTCCATCCCCTCAGTCTTGACCTCTAGGACGAGGTGGATGCCGCCCTGCAAGTCCAGCCCCAAGTTGAGCGAGCGCTTTTTCAGATCGGCGAGCTGTTCGGGGGCCTTCAGCCCCAAGGCTTCTCGCCCGTCGTTCGTCATACTGTAAAATTCCACGCTCGGCAGCAGGTAGTACACTGCGGCGGCGATCAGTGCCAAGATCAGCACGAGTTTCCGGTTGCGTTTCATAAATTTGTCTTTACTCCGCTATTGCCGAGCACAGCCCGGCGAAAGTTCATTGCTATTGCAAAAGCGAAAGCGGCCACGCAGCCCGGTTGACGCCCGGTGCATGAGTTGCCCATCTCGCTCAAAAAAAATGAAGCCCTCGACGTCCGTTAGGCCCTCGACGAGCGCGAGCCCTTGGTCAGGCCCTAAGACGAAGACTGCGGTCGACAGGATATCGGCATCCAGTGCGGTCGCAGCCCACACGGTTGCGCTTATGCACTCCCGTGCTGGATGGCCGGTCTTGGGGTCGAGCAGGTGGTGATAGCGCTCGCCCTCCCAATTAAAGTACTGCTCGTAGTCGCCGGAGGTCGCGATCGCCGCGAGTCCGAGGTCCTCGACTGCTATGTATTGCTCTGGGGCGCGCGGGTGCTGGACCCCAAAGAGCCAAGGCCGCCCGTCCGGTTTTTCGCCCCAATAGCGAATATCGCCCCCGGCCTCGATCACCCCGGCTTCCACCCTTAGCTCCTGCATCGCCGCCACGGCTTGGTCAACCGCGTAGCCTTTGGCCGCCGCCCCCAGATCCAACCGCAGCCCCGGCCTGTTGATCCGAAATGACTGGGCTTGGGCCGCAACTTCCAACCCTTCGTAGCCCATCAGCGCCAGCACTGAATCAATCTGCGCCGAGGTGGGTGGCGCTACTGCATCGGGGAAGTTCCACAGGCCCGTCAAGGCTCCCACCGTGCAGTCAAAAGCTCCATCTGTCAACGCGGCAAAGTGCTGGCTGCGCGTCAAGACCGCAATCAGTCCGGCCGAGCCATGCGTTGGAGCGAGCCGCGCCTGCTGTTCCAGTCGCCGCAATGCGCTGTCCTCGCGGTAGTGGCTCATCGACGAATCGACGCGGGCGATCTCCGCGTACGCCGCTTCTAGGTGCGGGCGAACTACTGCTTCGTCTCCGTAGAGCTTGACCGTGACGAGGGTTCCCAACAAGAGGCGGTCTGCGCGCACCGGCGCGACGGGCTGGGGCGACGGCAGAAAGTACAGGACCACGGCCAAACCGCCTACGGCCAGCAGACTGCGCTTGAGCATGGGCTAGTCGCGTCAATTGTTGCGTTCGACGACGAGCTGCACGGCTCGTCCTAGCGCTGCGCGGGCCGGAGAAGGGGCCAGTACCTCTAGGCATTCTTGAGCGTGGGCGGCGTATTTGTGCGCGGTCTCGGCGGCGGCGGCGACTCCTTGGTGCTTATCGACAAAGGCTACGATCTGCCCCCATTCTGCTTCGTCCTTGTCCGGTTGGGACAAAAGAGCCTCCATCTCGACCCGCGCTCCTGAGGGGGCTTCCTGTAAAGCGCGTATCAATGGCAAGGTGATCTTGCCTTCGCGCAGGTCGTGTCCGACGGGCTTGCCCATGGTCGCCTGATCGCTAGTGAGATCGAGGATGTCGTCGGCGACTTGGAAGGCGCGGCCGAGCGACTCTCCGTAGCGCCCCATAGATTGTACGACATCGTCCGATGCGCCGGCGAGGATCGCGCCAATCCGCGTTGCGGCCGAGATCAGAGAAGCCGTCTTGTCGCTGACCATGGCAAAGTACGACTCTTCGCGCGTATCGCACTGAGTGCCGATCTGAATTTCAAATATTTCGCCCGTGCTCAGCCGCTCGGTGGCGTGCGCAACCACGCTCAGGACCTGTAGATTGCCGATTTCGATCAGTAAGCGCAGTGCCCGCGCGAGGAGAAAGTCGCCCATGAGTACGGCGATCTGCCCGCTCCAGCGCTCGTTGACCGTCTCTCGACCCCGGCGCACGGTCGCTGAGTCCACTACGTCGTCGTGGGCCATGGTAGCGGCGTGAATCATCTCGACAGCCACGGCCGTGTCGATTAGCTGTTCGTTCCAATCGCCAGACGCTTTGGCCACGAGCAGGATGAGGGCCGGCCGGAGGCGCTTGCCCTTGAGTGTGGCCATGTAGCGGGCAATGACGTGGACCAGCTCGACATCGGCGTTGAGCTCGGCGTTGAGCCGCTTTTCAAACCGGGCCAGTTCTTGATCGATCAAACCTATACAGGGATCCATGAGAAAGGTATCTGTCAGAATTAAATCCCTAATAAATAGAAAATTTAGAAGCTAAGTATTGAAAATATACCTGTCAATCTGCGCACAGAGTGCCGGCAATGGATTGATTTCACTCTATGGCTTATACTTGTCGCTCCATCGCAACACGGGGAGACCGCTATGAAAATCACCCAAATCAAGACCTATTTAATGCAGTGCGCACCTCCGCAGGCGAGCGGTTGGTCGGCGCGCAACTGGCTCTTCGTCAAGGTCGAGACCGACGCCGGCATCTATGGAGTGGGCGAGGCGTCGGGCTGGCCGCGCGTGGTCGAAACGGCCATCCACGACCTGACGCCTTTGATGATCGGTGAAGATCCCTTCCACATCGAGCGGCTGTGGGGCAAGATGCAGGTGGCGATGATGGGGCACGGCATGACCGGCATTGTCGGCTCTGGTGCCATGACCGGCATTGAGATGGCCCTGTGGGACATCAAGGGCAAGGCCCTTGGGCAGCCGGTGTGGAATCTGTTGGGCGGCAAGATGCGCGATCGGGTGAGAGTATATGCTCACGCGCACGAGAAAGAGCGGGCGCGTGCTTTGGTCGATCAAGGCTATACGGCGATAAAGACCGGGGGGATCAAAAACTGCGTCGAAACGGTCGCTGCCATTCGCAAAGAGGTTGGCGACGAGGTGGATCTCATGGTCGACGTCCACGGGCCGCCTTGGCTGACGACGCGCGATGCCATTGCCTTGGGCCACGCACTCGAAGACTACGACCTGCTGTTTTACGAAGATCCAGTAGCCCCTGAAAACATCGACGCCCTCGCTCGGGTTTCCGACGCAGTGGACATTCCCATTGCCACGGGCGAGCGCCACGCTACCATTTGGGGAGTAAAGGAGCTGATTGAGCGCGAGATTATCGATGTGGTACAGCCCGATACAGGGCGCGCTGGGGGCCTGTGGCAGATGAAGAAGATCGCCGCTATGGCCGAGGCCCACTACTGCATGGTAGCCCCGCACGACGGTTCGTTGGGGCCGGTGGCCGAAATGGCGGCCGTACACCTAATGGCCACGCTGCCCAACTTTCTGATCTTGGAGCACTTAGCCGATGATGTGCCGCAGCGCTACGAGGTGATGACCGGCCAGCCCGAGATCGTCGATAGCCATATCGCGGTGCCGGATGTGCCCGGGCTGGGAGTGGACCTTGTCGAGGAGGCGATTGCCCAATACCCGTCGCAGGGCAACATCTCCGCTCCGGACACGAGCTATGACTATCAATACGTCCAGGCGCGGGTTGGGCGGGCGCTGTGGCTCAGCGAACGGGAAACGCCGCCGCCGAACTATCGCCCAGGCCAGATATATTAGGCGTACATCTTGCCTGGGTTAAAAATGTCTTGTGGGTCGAGGGCGCGCTTGAGCATCTGGTTCATGCGTGCCGCGCCAGTGCTGAGCGGGGTAAAGGCATCTTCGTTGTGCCCGTCGGCTGCAAAACGCCAGCCAAGGGCTTGGTGGCGCGCTGCGGTGCGCTGCAAGCGCGAGGCTTGGGCGGCTACCGGCAACAGTGCCCATAGCAAGCCGCCGGCCCAGTCCAGCCCCCAGCGACTCAGTCCCTCGGCCTTTAGCGCTTCCATTAGCTGCATCATCTTGGTCGGCGGTCCAGAAAAGCGCCAGCGCTGTTGGCCCTCGGTCGGGGACAGCCATTCGAGCTCGCGCCAACACCGCCAGAAGGCGTGCGACTCTGCCTCTTCTATTATCTCGGACTCTGCCGTTTCTTCTTCGCGCAGCATTGCTAGCTGCGCCCGCACCGCTGGTGCTGGGCCTTCGACGCGGGTGGCTAATTGGTCGGCGTCGCAGACTAGGCCCGTGATCTGTAGGGGCCGCGCCGCCCAGTCGATAATCCGCTCCAACGCCTCTGCGGGCGTCAGTCCATGAATGAATAGGGTTGCTTGGGTTTCGGGGCGCGGCCAGACCTTGAGGCATACCTCGGTAAGCACCCCCAGCGTCCCGAAGGAGCCGGCCAGCACCTTGGACAGATCGTAGCCTGTGACGTTCTTGACGACTTTGCCGCCGGTGCGAATTCGCTCGCCGCGGCCGTCGATTAGCTCGGCCCCGAGCAAGTGATCGCGCAACGCGCCCATTTTGAAGCGCCGCGGTCCCGAGAGGTTGCAGGCCACGGTACCGCCGATGGTCGCGGCCGCACCCCAAGCGGGTGGCTCGAAAGCGAAGTACTGGTTTTCGCCACGGCACAGGGCTTCTATTTCGCTCAGCTTAGTGCCCGGGCGAGCGACTAGAACCAATTCGTCTGGCTCGTAGCTGACGACGCCGGTCAGGGCGGAGAGGTCGAGTGGGATTCCATCGTGTCGGCGTCCGAGAAAGGACTTAGTGCGGCCGGCAAAAATTTTTAAGGCCGCGTTTTCGGCTAGAGCTTGGCGAACTCGCTCTTGGATGGCGTCGGCTACGTCGTCGCCGTGGTTCATGTGCGCGTAGGGCGAGGGTTTTGCCCGCTTAGACCTTGATCCCGTTTTCCTTGAGGAACTGATGGACGCCTTTTTTGTTTAAAGTGCGTAGGGCGCGGACGGTCAGGCGTAGGGTGACGGTGCGGTTTTCCTCGGGAATGAAGATGCGTTTTTTGATGAGGTTGGGCTGTTGGACGCGCTTGGTTTTGCGCTGCGAGTGGCTGACTTTGTTGCCAACTAGGCCCTTAACGTTGGTCAGGCTGCATTGTCTGGCCATGAGTGCCTCCCTGTTAAGAAACAGTAAAACATAGCGGTGCTGAGTCGATAAGTCAAGGTGAGATGCCCTTGACAAAAAGGGGGCTTGGAATGACCTTAAAAGTGCCAATCGCCATGACCCAATGACCAATCCCACCTATACCACTTTATGAGATTCAAATGCTGCTTTTGGGCGCTCGCTCTTTTTTGCGGGAGTGCGGCCACGGCGGAATTGCGTGTGAGCGAACAGACGCCACAGCGCCTGCGGTTGGTTTGGCTCCCCGAGGGCCAAGAATTGGAGCAGGGGCGCGGTGCCTTGATCGGCGTCCCAATCGACGGACAGGTTCGTTTGGAGTTGGTCGAAGCCCACGTAGCACGGACGGATCGCGCCGCTGAAGACGATGTGCCTACGCCCGAGCCGGTCTTCCTCGGCGAGAGTGGTTTTGCGCGTCGCCAGCGCGTCGTTCCGGTGGCGTTTGCTCCGCGCGTCGAAGCAGACGGGACGCGGACCCTGTACGATCGCATCGTCGTTGACCTGCATGTGACCGGCCATGGCGGCACCCGCGTTGCCGACCCTTGGGGCGAAGCATTCTACCAAGGGGCGCTCGTCAATCCCGAGCAAGCTAGGAACTGGCGATTGCCACCCAAGCAGCGGTCGGCGCGCAAGGCCGCGTTGCAAGAAGGGACTTGGCTGCGGATCTTCGTCTCAGAAGAGGGAATGTACAGGATAGCGGGTGCCGACTTAGAGGCCGCCGGGGTGTCGCTCGGCGACGTCGATCCGGCGAGCTTGCGCCTGCACTACGGCGGCGGCAAAGCCTTGTCCCTCAGCGCGGTGAACCCGCCTCAAGCCATGCCGGAAGTGGGCTTGGTGGTAGAAGACGGCGGCGATGGCCGCTTGGACGCGGACGACTTCGTCTTGTTTTGGGCCGAGCCGGTCAGCCGCTGGGAGTACGCGCTGGATAGCCGCTCGTTTCAATATCGACACAACCTCTACACGCGCGAGAACGCGTACTGGCTGGGTTTTGGCGGTGGGGGCGAGGGACGGCGGGCCGAGCAAAGGAGCGGTGCTCTGGTGGCGTCCGACCCGCAGCAGCCCACGAGCTATCGGGTGCGAATCCACGAGGAAGCCGAGCAGTTCGTTCTCAATCAACTTTATAGCATCAAGTCCGGCTACACTTGGTACTGGGAGGACTTTCGCGGCAATGCACGCAATTTTCCGGTGGTGGTGCGGCAGGCCGTGCCCGAGCCGGTGACCGTGCGCTTAGGCTTTATCGGGGCACCCGAAACGCGGCCGCGTTTTTCGGTGCGCTGGAACGAAGAGACTATCGGAAGGGTGGCTTTTACAATTCCAGGGGAATCTGGTCAGACGCCCGTTGCATCCGATACGCTGTGGGCACCGATGGGGGCGCAGGAGGGGCTGAACCACTTGGGGATCGTTCACTCCGGTAATCCGTCCCGCTTCGATTGGTACGAGGTGGAATACAGCCGCGGCTTTGTCGCCGAGCGCGGCGAGTTGATCTTCACCTACCCGCTGACGGGCACCACCCAATTCCGCCTCGCTAGTTTTGCTGACGAGCGGCCGCGCACTTTTGAGGTCTCTGCGGGCTTGGCCGAGGTCGTGGACTTCGAGTTCGACGCGCAAGCTGGGACGGTAATTTTTCAGGATCGGCCCGGGGATGTGCCGCGTCAGTACACAGTGGGCGGCCCGGCGACTTGGAAGCGACCGGTGCGGATCGAGCTCGATTTGCCCGGCGATTTGACGATTGGGGGCTGGGGGGCCGATTGGGTGGCGATTTACCACCGCGATTTCCGCGCCGCGGCCGAGCGCTTGGCGCAATGGCGGGCTGAAGACGACCGCTTCGGTCCGCCCCTGCGGACAATGGCCATCGACGTACAAGATATATACGACGAGTTTTCCGGCGGACTTTTGGACCCAGCGGCGATTCGCAATTTTCTCGCCTATGCGGCCGAGCACTGGGATCCCGCACCCCTATTCGTAGCCTTGGTCGGCGATGGCTCGTACGACTACAAGAACAATTCGGCCCTCAGTCAGGGCAATTGGATCCCGCCCTTCCAAGACGGAGACAGCACGTACGACGAGTGGTACACGCGCGTGGTAGGGGATGATTTGTTCCCCGACATGGCCATTGGTCGGCTGACGGTGCAGACCGCGGCTGAGGCCGACGCGCTCGCCGACAAGATCATCGCCTACGACCGCGCACCTGAATTGGGGCCTTGGCAGAGCCGAGTGGCGCTTGTTGCAGATGATTTGTTCAATCGAGACAAGCCGCTTAATGTCGAGAAATACTTTCTCAACGACAGCGAATACATGGCCCAAAACGTCATGCCCAAGGCGTTGGACATGACCAAGCTCTACATCGCCCAATTCCCCTTAGAGGGACAGACTAAGCCGCGAGCGCGAGACGAGTTCATCCGGCTCTTCAACAAGGGTGCGCTCATTATGACCTATCTGGGGCATGGCACCTACGACCGCCTGGCCCACGAGTGGATGTTCTTGCTTTCCCGCGATTTGGACGATGTCAAAAACGGCGGTCGCCTGCCCTTGTTTTTCACGGCCGCGAGTCAAGTGGGGGTGTTCGACGATCCAGTGCGCATCTCCATTCCCGAGGCGCTCCTGAAGAAGGAAGATGGGGGCGTGATCGGCATGATTTGCGCGACTCGGGTGGGGTGGCACGACACCAATGTCCGGTTGGCCAACCAGTTCTACGAGCAGATGTACTACACTGGGCGGAAGCACGTGCCGATTGGGCTGGCCCTCACCGAGGCCAAGCAATTACTGCTGCCGCTGTATTCCCCCAGTGGCCCCACTGCATTCCGTACATTCCGCAACATTCAGCGCTACTCGCTCTTCGGCGACCCGGCGACGCGCTTGGCCATGCCGCGCTTTCAGGTGCAGATCGACGCGGCCGACTCGCTCCACGCCCTCGGCGAAGTGGCTCTGGCCGGCCAAGTTCTCGACGCGGCTGGTGCGCCGGCCACCACCTATGAGGGCCAAGTGTGGTTGCAGGCATTTGATTCGAGTGAAGAGAGTGTCTTGGAGGGTTATACCTACCAGCAGACCGGTGCCCCCATTTTTCGCGGTCGCTTTCCAGTAGCCGAGGGCCGCTTCCGCGCCGCGTTTCGGGTGCCTAAAGACATTACTTACGGAGGGGAGAACGGCCGCATCAGCGCCTACGTTTGGAGCGATGATAGCCCGGCGGCCTTTGGCGCGGCTGAAGGATTGGTGCTAGCGGGTACGGCCGCAGGCGTGGAAGCGGACGTGGAGGGGCCGGAAATCTCCCTGCGCTTCGAGGGGGCCAAAGGCACCACGATTCCGCGGCAAACGGTGTTGTTGGCCTCGATTGAGGATCCCAGCGGCATCAACATCACTGGAGAGACCGGGCACGAAATCGAGCTGGCCATCGATGGCCAGTTCTTCACATTGACGGAGCTTTACAGCGTGCAGGGCGGAGACTATCGTCAGGGGGTCATTGAATTTCCCCTGCCCGAACTGGAAGCGGGCAAACACGAGTTCCACCTGAAGGTCTGGGACAACTTCAACAATTCGTCGCGTGCGACGGTGTCGGTCGCGGTCGGGGACGACGAAGGCGACGCGGGCCTTGCCAATGTTCTATTTTACCCAAATCCCATGCGCGATAGCGGCTACTTCACGTATGAGCTAGCAGACGACATGCGCGCTGTGCAGATAGAGATTTTTTCGCTGGCCGGTCGGCTGATAGAACGGCTAGACGGACAGACGCACGCTGGCTACAACCAAGTGCCTTGGACACCGCCGACGGGTTTGGCCAACGGTGCGTATATTTACCGGATAGAGGCCGAGCGGGGAAGTGGTGCTGCGGTCGCGCGCCGCGCCGTCTTGCAGGTCGCCAAATGAGCATTGCGAGAGGAATGCCTTTGCAGCAGTGAGATCGCCTTAGTACTTAGGAGGCATCATTTTATATTTTTATTTTTAGCTGAGGAGGACTCCGCTATGAGGAAACTGACGACCCTGCTGCTGGCCGGCCTTTGCGCGGGTGCATTGCCCGATGAGGTCCAGGCCACGCCCGAGAGCCGAAGTGCTCCGCTTCTTTTGTTGATCGAGCCGGGTTCCCGTGCCATTGCCATGGGTGAATCGTACGTGGCAGTGGCCGACGACGCCACGGCCAGCTACTTCAATCCGGCTGCCCTCGTCGGGCAGACCAAGAAAAAGATCCACCTCTCGCACACCAAGTGGCTGCCGAAGCTGGCCGACGACTTGTCCTACGAGTTTTTGGCCTATTCCATGCCCGTGGAGGGGTGGGGCAACTTCGGCTTTAACGTCGCGCTGCTAAATCTAGGCGAGCAGATCCGCACGGACGAGCGCGGCAACCAACAAGGCACCTTCCGCAGCTATGACGTGGCTATGTCTGCGGCCTACGGGGCAGATATTGGCGACAATACGTCTGCTGGCATCGGCTTGAAGTTTATCCGCAGCAACTTGGCCGATGTGGGGGCCGGCATTGAGCGGGGCCGGGGTGTGGGCAACAGCTTTGCCGCGGATCTGGGATTTTTGTGGAAGCCCGTCCCCAGCCTCAGCTTTGGCGCGGCCCTGCGCAACCTAGGCCCCAAAATCGCCTATATCGACGCCGAACAGGCCGATCCGCTGCCCCAGCACATCGTCGTCGGGGTGGCCTACGACGTGATGGATACCCAATACAACGACCTGATGCTCTCTTTTGACCTATACAAACCTCTGATTGCCGATGGGTCTTTTGTCAGCAACTTGGCCACGGCATGGGCCGACGAGGGCTTGAGCAACGAGTTCAAGGAGATGGATCTGCACGTGGGTGGCGAATACCAATACGGGCTTTCCGCGCGCGAAGGCGAGGCGTTCATCGCGTTGCGGGCGGGCCTTTCTCAGGACACCGACGGCGAGGTACATTCCAAGACCTTTGGCGTTGGGCTAAAGTACAATCGCTTCCAGTTTGATGTGGCGTATATAATCGGCAACGAGGACACGGTGGTGGGAGACAATACGCCGATTTCCCTGAACATCATTTTCTGAGGGTGTTCCAATCGGACGCTGGTTTTGTTGCCGCGCTGCGCGGCAACGCTGCGATTTAGCCCCCTTGCTCCTCTTAGGCTTCTGTTTCTCACTGCTGTTGTCAGCGGCCACCGCGGCCGACGCCGAGTGGCGAATCTTAGCCTTGCGCGTCGATTTTCCGCGCGAAAATCCCGATGAGTTCACGACGACCGGCACCGGCGCGTTTGATCTGCGCTCGGCCGAGGAGGCAGCCGAAGAGTACGCGCTTCCCTACGACGTGCCGCCGCACGACCGCGCGTATTTCGAGCGGCACCTGACTGCGCTGGCGCGCTATTACGAGGTCGTTTCTGCCGGTCAGGTGGCGATTTCCGCCGAGGTGTTCCCCCGCGCCGCTCGGCAGGCGTACACGCTTCCCCAATCTATGCTCCACTACGGCAACGGACGTACGACTGAGGAGATCGGTGTGAAGTGGATCGAGCTGGTGAGCGATGCCCTGCATGCCGCGCTGGCCGATCCCGACGGCCCGCGTTTGGACGAATTCAACAGCTTTCTCGTGTTCCACGCCGGGGTTGGCTACGAGACCGGCGAGCTGAACGATATCCGCTCGGTCTTCCTAGCGGAGAGCGATTTTGCGCACTTTAACGGCGGCCCGCTGACCGTGGGCGACGCAGCGATCGATCAGGCGTGGATCTTGCCGGAGTCGCCCAGTATCAATGGCCGGGCCGGCCTCAATGGCTTGCTGGCCAAGTTCTTTGGCCACCAGTTGGGCCTGCCTGGGTTGTCCAATTTCGCCGCCGGTGTGCCGGCCCTAGGAGGCTGGAGCCTGATGGACGTGGGGGCCAACGTTTCGGGCTACGTGCGGACCGACAGTCTCGCTTGGGTGGTTGGCTTCGCGCCGCCGCATCCGATGGCTTGGAGCAAGATGCAGCTAGGGTGGATTGAGCCGGTGGTGGTGCGGCGCGACACCGTACTATCGCTGCTGGCGACCGACCGTAGCGGCGATCTTCCCAAAGCCGTGCGCATCCCCATTGACGCGCGCGAATACTTCTTGCTGGAGAATAGGCAGCAGCGCGGGCAGCGCGGCGTTGAGGAGGGCGAAGACGAAGGAAAGGTGTGGATTGACCCCGAGCAGATCACTATAGAACAAGGCGTGTGGACCGCGATGGAGGAATACGACGCCTTTGTCTCAGGGTCGGGGGTGCTGATATGGCATGTAGATGAGGGCGTGATGGCACGTGCTGCGGACTCCAATACCGCGAACAATCAGGCCCATTGGCAGGGGATTGCCTTGGAAGAGGCCGATGGGTACCGCGACATTGGCCATCCGGTCTTTGAGCGGCAGCGGCAAATCGAGGGATCGCCCGACGATCCGTTCTTTGCCGGTGGACAAACGCTGTTCGGCTCGGCGACTCAACCCGATTCGCGCAGCAATCGGGAGTGGGAGACCGGCATTGAGATCGAAGTGCTTTCCGCACTTGGCGATACTATGCAGGTGGCCATACGCTTTGGACGTGCCCGTCCGGGTTGGCCACGGGAGTTACCGGGCGATGGCCGGCTGCAAGCTGCGGATTTGGACGGCGACGGAGTGGATGAGTTGCTCTTTGAGGCCGGGGGTGGGGTCGGCTATGCAACCGGCGATGGCGTGGCGGCGTGGCGAGTACCTGGGGCGCGGTTGCTGGCTGCTGGCGACGGCGACGGCGATGGCCGGCCCGAGTTTTTCTTGTGGCGCGACGCAGAGGTCAGCGCGTGGGACGCCGGGGCCGACCAACCGCTGTGGCAGCTCGCGCTGGACGAGGTGCCGTCAGACGCGCAGTTCAGCACGAGTGCGGAGGCCGCGCTGCTGCTTATCGGAGCGGAACAGATCTACGTGGTAGATGCCATAAGCGGCGAGTTGAAGGAACAAAAGCGGCTGGAGGCCATAGCCTCGTTGTCCCCGGCGGCCGGCGATTTGGATGGCGATGGCCAAGTCGAGTGGGTCTTCGCTACGGCCGGAGGACGGGTCGCGATCGGATCGCATGTAGTCGAGTTGGGCGATTCGCTAGCCGCGCCGCCGGTCCTAGGCGATTTGGACGGCGATGGTCTGTTGGAAGTGGTTCTGGTTACGCGGAATGGAGCGATACACGCCCTGCGAGCCGACGGATTGCGCCACGCCGACTTTCCCGCTGCTTTCCCGCGCTTTGCCGAGATCGGCGATCTCGTTTTTGAGCCGGTGCTTTGCGACGTGGATGCCGACGGCAAGCAGGAGATATTCGTCGCCGGCTACAGTGGAATTTTCGGCGTGGACGACGATGGGCGGCCCTTGTCGGGCTTCCCCCTGCTGATGACCGCCCCTCCGACAGCGTCGCCGGTGGTATTGGACTTAGACGGCGATGGTCGCTTGGCGTTAGCGGCCTTGGATGGCACGGCCGTGTATGCGTGGGATCTGCTTAAGGTGGCGGCGCAGTATGCTGGGGGGCCAGCTCATTGGCCGCAGGCGGGTGCCGATGCGGCTGGGTCGCGGGCTGCGCTGGTAGCTGGTCGGCCCGTTGTAGAGCCAGAGGCAGCCTTGCTAGGCCGGGTCTATTGCTATCCCAATCCAGTCGGCCCCGGTGAAGATGCGCATTTGCGCTTTGCGTTGAGCGCGGCCGGAC
Source organism: Candidatus Latescibacterota bacterium (assembly GCA_965261395.1). GTDB lineage: Bacteria > Latescibacterota > UBA2968 > UBA8231 > UBA8231. Next base: position 5,603,830 of record OZ253462.1, on the reverse strand, counting down.
GCATCGAATTGGAGGTGTTTGATGCGTTGGGCGGGCGCGTTGGGCGGCACCGCAGCAACGGCTTGGCAGCCGGTGAGCGCGAAATTACTTGGTCGGTGGAAGGCTCTGCCAGCGGCCTGTATCTATGCCGATTGATCGCACACGGCGACGACGGGCGGCGGGGAGAAGCCGTGGTCAAAATGGCTGTAAGTCAGTGAAGGGTTGGCGTTTTGTCTGGTCGCCAAGTGGGCATTGCGAGAGGAGTGCCTTTGCAGCAGTGAGATCGCCTTAGTACTAGAGGCATCATTTTATTTCGAGCTGAGGAGAACTCTTCTATGGGGAAACTGACCACCCCGCTGCTGGCCGGGCTGTGCGTACTTTGCCTGATGCTCAGTTGGGCGAGCGCGTCCTTTGCCCAAAACCACCCGGAGCTGGCGTGGCAGGTGGTGGAGACCGAGCACTTCCGCATCTTCTATCACGAGGGGCTGGATGGGGCGGCGGCGCGGGCGGCGCGCATTGCCGAAGCCGCGTACGCGCCCATTACCGAGCTGTATGGGTACGCGCCCGACGGGCGCGTGCGGATCGTGCTCAAGGACCACGACGATTACGCCAATGGCGCGGCTTTTTTCTATCAAGACACCATTGAGATCTGGGCCACGTCGCTCGACCACGACTTCGATTTGCGCGGCAGTTCAGACTGGCTGCGCAACGTAATAACCCACGAATTTGCCCACATCGTTTCGCTCGGTGCTGCGCGCAAAGGCGTACAGCGCGTCCCCGCGCTCTACTTGCAGTACTTTGGCTACCAACGAGAGAAAAACCGACCGGACATTCTCATCGGCTATCCGGATGTCATCGCTTCCTATCCAGTGATGGGCACGGTGGTGCCCATGTGGCTGGCCGAGGGCGCGGCCCAGTACGGGACTGCGACTACGACTCACGACCGCTGGGATGCCAACCGCGACATGGTGCTCCGCTCCTTGGTGCTGGCGGACGAGCAGCTATCCTTCGACCAGATGGGCGTCTTTGGCAAGCAGGGCTTTGGCAACGAATACGTGTACGACCACGGCTTTGGCTTGGTGCGCTATATCGCCGAGATGTACGGTGAAGAAAAAATCGCCGCGCTGTACCGGGCCTCGTCGCAGTGGCACGCGCTCGCCATTGACGGGGCGTGCAAAAAGGTCTTGGGCAAGAGCGCGGACGAGCTATACGGCGAGTGGATCGAGTCCCTGCGGCAGGGCTATCGGGCGCAGGTGGCGGCGTTGGGGCCGCTGCGCGAGGGCGAGCGGATCGTGGATGTCGGCTTTTCCAATCTGCGGCCGCGGCTGGCACCCAACGGCGAGAAATTGGCGTATCTGTCAACGCGCAAGCGGCACCACTACCCGCACGGCTTGATCGTGCGCGACCTCGCTACGGGCGAGGAGGAAGTCGCAGTCTTCCCAGCGGCGGCTTCGACCGTGGATTGGTCGCCGGACGGGCGCAAGCTGCTCTTTTCGCGCATCGACCGGGCCGACAAATACGGTTCGCGGCAGGCGGATATCTACGAGTGGAATTCCGCTGCCGCTGGCCCTAGTTTTTGGCGCAATATGCTGTGGTTGGTGCCGGCTATGGTTAGCGGCACGGCACCGGAGACGCCGCGCGTCAAGCGGCTGACGCGCGGGCTGCGCGCACTGTACCCGACCTATTCGCCCGATGGCGAATGGATCGTCTTCGTGCAAAACAAGGACACCAGCAACAATTTGGCGATGATGCGGGCCGACGGCACGGGGCTGCGCTATCTAACCCACTTTGCGGATGGCACCCAGCTCTACACGCCGCGCTTTTCGCCCGACGGACGCAAGCTGGCGTTTGCGATCTCGCGCGAGGGACAGCGCGACATCGCCGTGGTGCAACTAGACGCGGACGCCGCCGCTGCAACGCCCTTGCTCGACGAAGGGGTATTCGACATTGCCACGCCTGGCACGGACCGGGACCCAGCGTGGAGCGCGGACGGCACGGAGATCGTCTTTGCGTCGGATTTCAGCGGCATTTTCAATATTTATGCCCTCAACTTGGAAACGCTCGCGCTGCGGCAGATAACTAATACTATCGGCGGTGCGTTCAGCCCATCGGTCGGCTCGGAGGGCGAGGTCGTCTTTGCAGCTTATACGTCGGCCGGCTTTGAGATTCGCCAGTTGCAGGACGAGGGGACGCCGGTGGCGGCTGAAGAGGCGTGGTTTTCCCAAGACATGCCGCTGGATTGGCGTGGCACGTCGGCCCCCGCCTTGCCGAGCACGCCCCAAGCGTATGGCATCGACTTCCTCAAGACCGGAATCCTGCCGAGGCTGTTCATGGACGAGGGGAATTTCAAGGCGGGCGCGTACCTCACCTCTGGCGATGTGCTCAACCGCCAGAGCATATTCGCCGGGGGTGCCATTGCGCCGGCCAATGCCGACCGCGAACTGTTCGCCATATACGAGTTCAAGGGATTCCGTCCCACCTTCTTTTTAGAGCTATTCAACCAGCGCCGGCGCTCGGCTCGCGGCGATAGCTCGGAGGCGCGGGCGGGCATTGTCAACGCCATCAACTTCAACTTGAGCCAGCTCAGCGCGGGGGTGCGCGGTAAATTGGGTCGCCATGTGGAGCTGACGGCCTCAGCCACGTACGAACGCTACGATGCCAGCGTCCAATGGGAGGCTTTTGTGCCGCGCCGAGACGGCGGCCTCGGCTTTGAGCGCCAGCGGCAAAGGCCCTTTGGTTATACCTATCTCAATGGCTTTGGCTTGGGGCTGACCTATCGGATGGAGATGATTGCGCGGCGGCGGGACCGCGATATAAGCCCTGTGGGCCGCCAGCTCTACGCGCGCTACGACCGGATGTTCAACTATTTTATCGACGGCTTTAACGAGCAGGCGTCCTTTATCGACGAGAACTACATCAAGCTCTTTTACAATCAGTTTACCGTCGATTGGAAGGAATACATGGCCATGCCCGGCAATACCCGCTTGGGCCTGCGGCTGTACGGCGGCTGGATCGACAACGACGCGGTGAACGACACGTCGCGGGTCGGCGATTTCTTCGACTACCGCCTCGGCGGCCTCAACTTTATGAAGGGCTATACTTTTTATAGCATCGAGGGGCGCAAGGCTCTGATGGGCACGGCGACGCTGCGCTTTCCTCTGCTGCCGAATTTGGGCAAGCGCGTTGCGCAGTTGTATTTCGACAAAGTATATGGCGCAGTGTACACCAGTATGGGCAAGGCTTGGGACCGAAACATAGGCGAGTGGAACGAACGGTATGGACGCGACGGCCCACTGCGGGATGTGGGGGGGCAGTTGCGCTTTGATTTGATTTCTTATTACAGCGTGCCGACGCGGGTGCAGGTGGATGTGGCGTATGGGATTGACGAGGTGCAAGATAAGGGGCGGTGGAAGTCTTATTTTACGGTGTTGTTCGGGTATTTGTAGGGGACGCAGATTGTTAGGGGCGCACATTGCGACAATTGCAACACCAGTTCCCTTCTATTGGTAAGGGTTGTCTGGTGCTCGACGAGTTCAAACGCGAGCTTGAACAATGGCGGCGCTACGACAAGGAGACGGTCGTTGAAGAATGCGACGGCATTCCCGTATTCGCCAATGAGTTCTGGACGTCCAAGCAACGCGCCGCGCACTCGCTGCACGAGGTTTCCTATCGGGCGTGTTTTAAGCCGCAGTTGCCGCGCTTTTTCATCGAGCGGCTGACGGACCCCGGCGACGTGGTGTTCGACCCGTTTATGGGGCGTGGGACGACATTGCTCGAAGCGGTCTTGCTCGGCCGGGACGTGATCGGCAACGACGTCAATCCCCTGTCCCGCGTTCTCGTGGAGGCGCGGTTGGACCCGCCGGCCCTGCCCGAGGATAGCGCACCCTGGTGGGGTGTTTGCATTTGAGGTGGGCGAAATCCGGCGGGGATCGCTGTTGCTCGATCGCGTGGTTGCCGAGGTTGCGCAAGAGACGGCGTGGAAACCGGTCTGCGTCGTAATCAACGAACAGACGTTTACCAAGACCTCGAATATGTGGGGCGTTGACAACAACAAGCGCGGAACTAATTCGAACCGCATTGTCGTGATGCAGAGGAGGTAGAGATGATGATTGGGTGCTGCCGCAATAGAAAGGAGCAAGCATGACGAGGACAGGAATCGCGCTGGTGGTTGCCGTGCTAGCCGCCGCCGGCGTCCGGGCCGAGGGATTGCCGAGTATTTTGAGCGAGGAGGGACAGGCGTTCTTGGTGGGATTGCGGGCGGTGGAAGGCGATGCTGATCCTGAGCCGGCACCGATGCCGCGCACAGAGACGCGCAAGGGCAAGTCGTCAAAGCGGGCGTTTTTGCTTTCCGCGCTGGTGCCGGGGTTGGGCGAGTGGTATGCGGGGTCGAAGAAGCGGGCGTTAGCTTTTTTCGGGGCCGAAGCCGCGCTGGTAGGCATGTGGGCGGCTTGGAAGGACAAGGGCAACGATGTAGAGGAAGAGTTCCGGGCGGTGGCCGACGAACACTGGGATCCGCTCAACTACTTGGTTTGGCGCGGCTCGACGATCTCGAACAATTCCTCGATCACGCATGCGCTACCTTGTAGTAGCGAGGTCGTCAATGTGTACATTCCGGCGCGAAACGAGTGGATGCAGCAGCAGCAAACAAGTGGGTTGGGGAGTGCGGCCTTTGGCGGGTGCGAGTCTAGCCAGATTCAGCAATACTACGAGCTACTTGGCAAATACGACCAATTCGCATCCGGTTGGACCGATCTAGTGAGGCGCAGTACCGGCAATGCCGTCGCGCCAACCGAAGTCGATTCGGTCGAAAATTTCCATTCCGAGCGACGGCTCCGCTACGAAGACCAGCGCGACGAGAGCAATCGCTTTCTCAAGCGAGCCTCCACGGTAAGCGGGGTCATCCTGATCAACCACGTTATCAGCGCCATTGATGCGGCGCGGGTGGCGCGGGCGCGCGCTGAGGGTGCCGACGAAGCGGCCTTGCGGCGGCGGACGCGCTTTGCGTTGGTCATGCAGCCTTGGGTGCGGGCGCGCGTGCCCATGCTCATGGCGTACAAACCGTTGGATTGAGCTGATGTGGCGATGGATTGCGTTGGTTTTGCTGCTGCCCGGCGTGGCTGAGGCCGGGAAGTCCCAAGGGGCGTTTTGGCGCTCCTTGCTGGTACCCGGTTGGGGGCAGAAATACGCCCGAGGCGGCGGCGGTAGCTTTTTGGCCGCTGAGTTAGCGCTTTGGGGGGGCTATTATGGCTTTGAGTGGTTGGGCCAAGTGCGCCGCGATCAGTACCAGGCGCATGCGGCGGAACGAGCGGGTGCGCGGCCCGAGGGCAAGGGGCGCGCCTATTTCGACGACTTGGGGTTTTATGCGAGCCGGCTGGAGCACAACCAGTTCGCCCGCTACAAGGACGGCCCTGACGCCGAGCTCTATCCTGTGGACGCGGACTTCTTCTGGGAATGGGATCGCGACGAGTCGCGCCAGCGCTACCGCGAATTGCGCAATGCAAGCCAGCACACGCAACGGCAGGCGCTCTATATGACGGGATTGGTGGTCGTCAATCACCTCGTGTCCGCCATCCATGCGGCGCGGGTGGCTCGCGCGGATCAAGCTCAGACCGGCTTCGCGCCCAAGGTGGCGGTGGGGCCTGCGGGAGCGGCGTTCTTCTTGGTGCGGCATTTCTACTGATGGCCTGCTTTTTTCCGCGGGTTGCCTTAACCGCGTGGATGCTCTCGCTGCCGCTGGCAGTCGCAGCCGAAGAGCGGATATGCGGGACTCGCTGGCTTGAGCAGAACCGCGCGTCTTTCCCTGCGCCAGCCGTCAAGGCAGTCGGCGCAAGTCAAGAGCTAGGCCCCATTGAAGTGGGGACTCAGCTCGCCTTTTACGCGCCGCTCGAACCTGTGCTCAAGTTCGCTACCTGCCGCTACAAGGGAACGCACTGCTATATCTTCGTCGAGGAAAGCCAGTGGGACATTATCGCGGCCCAGCCGGATGTGGATAAGCTGGGCGCGCTTTTCGACGCGGCGACTCCGACTGATCCCGAGCGCGGAGTATTTGAAATAGCGGTCGATGCTTTTGGCGAGCCTGCCGATGAGGACGGCGATCCCCGCATCTTCATTCTGATTTTGGACCTGCCAGGCGAGAACATAGTCGGCTATTTTGACGGTAATGTGTATGAAGTACTGCTGCCCGAACTGCGGCGCGATACGGTCTATCTCGACGCGAGCAAGCTGGCCTTCAGCGCCTACCTCGCCCACGCGACCTTAGCGCACGAATTTCAGCACCTCATCCATTGGGGCCGCGATTCCGACGAGGAGGAATGGATCGACGAGGGACTTTCTGGGTACGCCGAGGAGCTAGTCGGTTTCCCCGAGGCCGACCCGAGCATGGTGCCGAGTTTTCTCGCGGATCCCAGCATCAATCTAACGCACTGGGTGTCTAATTCGGCGAGCTACGGCAAGACCTATCTGTTCGCCTCTTTTTTAGCCGAGCACTATGGTCCGGGGCTGATTCGCCAAATCGTCGCCGAGCCGCGCAACGGCATTTTGGGCATTGACGACGCCTTTAAGAACCAAAGCTGGGTCGAGAACTACGCGGGTGCGTGGCGTTTGTGGATCGCGGCCAACTACGCGGCTGGGTACGAGGCTCTGCGCGGCCGCCGCGCCGCTGCGGTTGCCGCACCCGAGGTGCCCTTCGCGGAACTGGCCGGTGAGGTTGGCAGCCAATGGGGCGCGGCCAATGTGGTCATTCGCTCTGAGGGCGATGTAGCCGTTGATTTCGCCGGCGCGGCCGAGGGGGACTATGCCGTGTGGGTGTACGCCATGCGCGGCCAGCGCGGCGAGCTGATCGCGATGGAACTTCGCGCGGACAACGCAGGGCAGGTGCAGGCTGCGGACGTAGATAGCGCGGCGGTCATCGTCGGCAGAGCCTCGTCGGCGGGTGGGAATTTTGCCCTCGCGGCCCGGTATGTTACGCCTACAGTCGTAGCCATGCAGACAGAGGAGCGAGCCGGGGCCAGCAACTTGGAGCCGGCTTATCCGAACCCGGCCAACAGCGCGGTGAACCTGCCCTTTCACTTGGCAAGGGAAGCGGACGTCGAGCTGGCGATATACAATGCCTTGGGCCAGCGCATGGCCCTTTTGATGGAGGAGCGGCTCAAGGCCGGGAAGCACTTGGCGCATTGGAGCGGTGAGCGCGCGGCTAGCGGGGCGTATTGGGCCGTGCTGAAGGTCGGCGGGGAAATGCGGACGCGCCGGTTGATGCTGGTCCGGTGAAAGACTGAATTTTTAGATACAAATCCGCGAGGAGACGGTCATGGATCTAAGAAGCCGTCTGAAAACTCTAATTTTCATTTGATTCGTTTAAGTAGCAAGTGGATCATGGCAATCTGGATCAAGGCTTCACTATGGCGGGTCAAGACCTCATAATCTCTCGCATGTCGGCGAAAATTCATCAACCACGCCAAGGTGCGCTCGACGACCCACCGGCGTTTAACTAGGGTAAATCCGGAGCCTTGTTTGGCGACGACTTCCAAGTCTATTTTGTGCGTCTTTTTTTGGTTGGCCACCCACGTTCGGATGGCCTCGCCTTGGTAGCCGCCATCAACCCACAGCTTGCGTAACCGAGCCACTCCGGCGGCCTTCAAGCGGGTCAACACCTGCTTCAAACCCTCTCGATCATCGACATCGGCGGCGGTGACCACCACCTGTCGAAGCAAACCCGACGTGTCCACCAACAAATGCCGTTTGCGGCCTTTGATCTTTTTACCGGCGTCATACCCGGTTGTTTTACCATGCGTTGCGGTCTTAATCGTCTGACTATCGACGCAGCCAGCCGACGGCATCGCCGCCCGGCCGCTCTGGCGGCGTTCCCGCTTGGTCAACCGATCCAACACCGGCGGCCAGACCCCTTGCAGGCTCCAGCGACGAAAGTAATCATACCCCGTTTTCCACGGCCCAAAACAAGCAGGCAACAAAGCCCAAGGACACCCCGTCTTGTTCAAATATAAAAGGCCGTTGACGATTTGGCGTCGATCCCGCGGCGGCCGACCCGGACCGTGAAGCCGCCAGCGCGGCGCGGGCAGCAACGGTTCGATCCGCTGCCATTGTCCATCGGTTAGATCGGTGGCATATTGCCTACGCGGCGTACTCATTATACAAGCCTTTCTGTTCAGATTTTGTGGTGAAACCTGAATATGGCTCGATGAGTACGCCCTTTCAAATTCGGCTACATCAGAGGGTTTTCAGACGGCTTCTCACTGGATATCGTCAGGCAATCATACATCTTGCTTGGTTCCGCGATGATCAAGTTCGGTATTTGCTGTTCGGCATGGTTGAATTGCGACCGAATGAGTTTCCCGACGCCATAGGCTGCCCACCGAAAGGCTTTCGCGTCGGGAACAAAGGCCGCAAATATCTCTACTATCGACGTTTCGTCCTGCCTGTCGAGGATGCAATCGACTGGTACCGGAAGATGGCCGACGGCAACATCGTTCTTCCACTCGATCCGAATCACTCAACATCGGGAGATGGTGCGAAGTTGGAAGGTGGCCCGTTCGAGCCGGAACCACCATGGCCTCACTTTGTCACGTCGAACGAATTAGCTTTCGCACCTGACTGGATGCAGGATTCGCGCACTCATTTCTTGTTCCCGAAAGATGTCCTATCTCCAGAGGTCAGCGCGATTATCGGAATGGACAAAAACCGGACAAAGTTGGAGGAGTGGCTCAATTTCGATATCGTCGAGGCATATTATGATTATCAAGGCGCAATATGTCTAGTCGCTCCGAATCCCTTGTTCCGGTCAGTCGAGAAATCCCACTTTGAGCAGGCAAGGAAGGGTGCGGCCGAAACCGTGGCATATAAACTCGTGGCCCGACAAGGTCAATGCCTCGACGGATTGCGTTTGGAGATTGTCAATGAACGTCTGCGTGGACGGATGACGCTTATCCACAAGTTTGGTAATGATGCGATCGCGGTTCTCGACTTTTTGGCTAAAGTCTACAAGGAAGGGAGGTCGATCACGCATCCCAAATATGGCCTGCTGGTCTGGCACGAACCTCAGCCAGTCCTTAGGGCCATTCATATGACAATGGAATTGCACCGACGCGAAAAGATGGTTCATGTCCCTGTTGATGGTCGCAAGCGGCCCGGGTACAAGTACAAAGCGGATGAATTTGAAGAGGAAAGGAAGATAACCATCGGCGACGCATTGGAGGATGCTGACATCGTCTCGCGGCTTACCGAGGCGGAGAATCAGCGGGCACGCCGTCAGGCTGCGAAAGACTACGACCAGCAATGGTTTCACAATGTACCAAGCGAGGCAGCGCAATATATACGACAGAAAATAGGTAGTGCTCGAGACACGGTTCTCATCGTCGATCCTTATTTCGCCGGCCGAGAACTGCTCGCCTTTGGTCATGCAGTTTCCCGGCCTGACATAGATTTGCGGATTCTGACTTCGACCTTGGCTATTGACGCCAACTCTGGATCTCAACTGTTAGCTATCCTTGACCGCACCTTTGAGTCCTATCCTACAAAGCCAGAGGTTCGCATCCTCACAGGCGACCCGCCTCCTGTGCATGACCGATTCTTGGTTGTTGACGGGACCGTTTGGTTTTCCGGGAACTCCCTACACACGATAGGCGAACGCGCAGGAATGATCGTCAGGCTGCCCGATCCAGAACCGGTTATCGTGTGCCTCGAAGCCTTCTGGGGCGATGCACCCTCCCTTTCCGACTGGTTATCCAATCGACCGGTACCGGAGGCATCCTGGAAAAAGACTCTCCGAGTATGGGTTAACCGTCTGATGGGATTTATCCGCTACCGATGAGCGCTATACTACGACCGCCCACGGATGTCCATGATGAATTTCTGGTGCCGGAGCTTCCTGAGCCATCGGTTAAGCCGCAACTGTTATGGCCATCGATCAAATATGGGAAGGGCATCGAAAATCAAGACACCCCCTTTTTCCCTAACAGGCAGGATGTCCACGAACGATATGAGGCACCTAGGAACGGCACGGTTCTTAAATTGGTTGAATTCGAAGAGGCGGTGATGAAAGCGGAAGTTTGTATTCTGGTGCTAGATCTGCATTTTGACATAGTTGGCTTCCATGCCATAGAAGACGCAATATCGAACAGTCAGGCAAGCGACGTGCGCCTGCTTACTGGTCGAGGCGACATCGAGAGGAAGGAGAGGGAACGAAAGAGAAAAGAGCTTACGCAGTATTGCAACCTGTACCGAAATCGCCCTCAGATGGAGGTTCTGTGGAGGGCGACCCTCGACAAACACATTTTCCCGTTTCTGCACGATCGCTTCGCCATCGTTGACGGAGGCCTCTGGCATTTCGGTTCAACTGTCGGCGGAGGGCATCCGGGATTGACCGCTGCGAGCGGACCGTGGTCCGTAACTAGAACAAAGGCGATGAAGTTTTTCGATGAATGTTGGAGATCATGTCATGCGTGATTCAATACTATCGGATCTGGAGGCTAAGATCAGGGACATTAATGCCAATCCGGGGATCGGGACCTATGCGGGGGACCGAGATGCCTTCAATGCGTCTGTTGAGGCATGGCGTTCGAGTCCGTCGATCAATGAGTTGTGGCAAGCTCAAGGAGATCCGTTTCCAGTCCATTATGATGTACTAGACTTTCTCCCAGGCTTTCTACCGACAGACAAGGCTGCTATCCTAGGTCGATTAGACCGTTTCGATTTCCCACATCCCATACGCCAAGTTCTCAGGCACAACACGATCCTGCATGATCGTGACGAGATCGCGGCCACTCTGGAGGCAGCACCGAGATGCAGTGAGAACGGTCAATCTTGGAATGGCCGCTTGTTGGCCTTACTCGTGCTGAAAAGTGCCGAGGAGCATTGCCGTGATCGATGGCAGGAATTGCATCAAGAGAAAAACTTCGACGATGACGACTCAGAAGTCCGGGAGGAGATGAAGAAAATCTTTGCGTCATGGTTTGAAGAACTTGGCCGTGTCGTCATGGCCCGACCGGACGGCAAATTCCTCGGCCCTCAGTGGCTGCTCATGAAAGTCGAGGACGAACGTCTGGATCGTGCGCGTCGCGATCGTGCTGGAGATCGGGCTCATGAATATCTCTGGCAGGATGATCTGATCGAATGGATTACTCTCGGTCTTTACAAGGCGGGCCTTACCGCCGGAACAATCGCTGCCTTGGTGGATTTTCCAGAGATTCCAGCCGTTGGCGAACTTGCGCCAGCGCGGTCCGAGTTATGTGACGATGAGAAAACTCCGCCTCGCCTTGGAGCACTTTCCATGATGGCTTTGATGGATCATATGATCGGCAATGCATCCACCGAGGATGGGCAGAAGCTCCTTGACTATCTCGATGCCTTACTAGCGTCGCGAGATCCAGCCTTCGAAGTCGAATCCCTTCTGAACTCCGGCACCAGTGACCTGCCAGTGAACTGCTGCGGTTACCTGCTAGCGCATGTAGAGGAACCCGCCGAACGATGGCGGCAATCCTGGAATCGGCTGATTGAGCAACGACGCCGTGCCCAGCACTGGAACCAAACGGATGATGCTGACGCACTTGCTCCTTCCTTATTCCTCCTAGCTATCGGAATATCGGGTATCGACTGGCTGCTTTCGCCATCGCATGGCCGACCGGATAAAGCGAAAGTATTGTGGCGTGAATTGTTCGACGGAGCCCGGGAATGCTGGCTGACAATATCGTTGACACATTTGGCGGAGCGCATAGAGACGCACATCGGACGGTTATTCGCCCGGCATCCAATGGTGTTCGACGATTCGGTCTTACAGGGAGATACATCCGAACCTAACGTGGCGCACGATGCCGGCTACAGTGAACGCCTCGCTCAGGATCTCGACCTCCTAGGAGGCGATGACCTTATGCTGACCGTTTGCTGCCTTAATGCGAGCCGCAAGGGTGCGACGCTGACGGTTATAGATGAAGTATTGAAGCGCAATTCGGGACATTTCGACACCATCCTCCGGCAGTTTGAGCAATGGCAGAAAGAGCTTGAACGACCGGTTCGCAGAAGGCCAGATATCGTTGAAGCTCTAGCCAAGTTGCGGGAAAAAATAGAAGCAGTTAGGGACGACTTGGCCCGCAACGATAACTAGTGCTGCTAAAAAATAGGTAATGAACCGATCAGAGTTTTACCATACTCCGCAAACTCAGTCCTCCAATGCGAGGATGCCAATGTCGCGGGTGTGGGCGTCGCAGTACCACAAGACGCCTTGGTGCGCGGTCAATCCGTGTACCTCATCGGGGGCGGGCACCCGAATGACGTCGTAGACCCGCCCATCCTTGGTGTCGAGCAGACTGACGGTGCCGGCCGAGGTGTCGGCCACCCACAGCCTGCCATCCGGCCCCCAAGCGATGCCGTGGTTGCGAAAGCCGGGGGTGCGAAATTGGTGTTCTTCTTCCCAGGTGTCGGGGCCCATGACGTGGACCATTTGGGAAGGCGGCGTGGCCACATACAGCTTGCCGTCTTTCCATTCTAGGCCGTGAGAGCCGGTGGTGCGTGCGTCTGCAATACCCTCCCGAGGCGCTGTGATGCCGGCACCGGGCGAGTCGTATTTGGCGATGGTGCGGCCCGTTGCCAGTTCTAGTTTGGCGATTTTGAGCTCATAGGTAGAGGCGATCCACAGATACCCATCTCCCACGGTAATGCCGCTAGAGTGGACTGTATCGGTCTGGGCTGCGAACAAGGTCTCGCCGGTTTCATAATCCAACTTGTACACTTTGTTATCGGCTTGGTCGATGACCCACAGGCCGTCGGGAGCGGCTTGGATTCCGTTTGGCTGCGGTCCAGGGCACAAGAATCGCTTGTCTACCTTGGCGATATTGGAAGCCATTGAGTTTTGTTCTCCTTTATAAGAGTGGGCTGCCTAGTGGCCGGCGCGGCGACGATGTTGTCGATTAGCCGGACGTTGGACAGGCGCACGGCGAGGGCGATGACGACCGGGCCGGTGATATGGGCCACTTCTTTGAGGGTGTCCGGGTGGGCGATCGAAATGTAGTCAATGCGCGGGTCGAGTGCGCGTTCGATGTGCGCCCGCATCTCGGCGATGATTTGGCTGGCGTCGCTTGCTCCCCTTTCGATCCGTTCTCGGCCCATTGTGAGTGCTTCATAGAGTGCCGATGCACGCTGCCGTTCTTCTGCGCTGAGAAGGACGTTGCGCGAACTCATGGCTAAGCCGTCTGCTTCGCGCACGGTAGGGGCAACCTCGACGCGCAAATCCAAGTTCAAATCGCGCACTAGCCGACGAATGACGGCTATCTGCTGGTAGTCTTTCTGGCCGAAGACGGCTAGGTGTGGTTTGACGGCGGTGAATAGCTTGGTCACTACGGTGACGACGCCGCGGAAGTGCCCGGGGCGGAAGGGGCCGCACAGGCCCTTGGTTAGCTCTTCGACTTCGACGAAGGTCGAGAAATCGGGGGGATAGAATTCCGCTGTTTGGGGATGGAAGACCGCATCGACCCCTCGGTGGGATAGCAGGTCGAGATCGCGCTCCATGTCGCGCGGATAGATGGCGAAATCTTCTTGCGGCCCGAATTGCAGTGGGTTGACGAAGATGCTGACGACCGTGCGGTCAGCCGCTTCGAGGCTGTGATCGACCAAGCTGAGATGCCCCTCGTGCAAAAAACCCATCGTCGGCACCAGCCCGATGCACAGGTCCGCGCTGCGCCAAATGTCGGACTGATCCTGCATTTCCGCGACTGTGTATATGCGTTTCATGTGGTGATGGGGAGGGCGAGAGGGCCGATGGCGTTGGCGTCCCCGATATCAGCGAGTTCAGCGAGGTGGGTGGCGAAAGGTAAGCCAGTGATGGGATGGTGCAGGTCGGGAGCGATTTCGCAGAGGGGAATCAGCACAAAGCCGCGCTCGTTCATGCGCGGATGCGGCAGGGTCAGATCCGCGCTCTCGACGACGCGCTCGCCATAGAGCAGCAGGTCGAGGTCGAGGGTGCGCGGCCCCCAGTGAATGCGGCGTTGCCGCTGGTGTTTTTTTTCGGCGGCCAGCAGAGCGGCCAGCAGCGGCTCGGGGGGGAGCGAGGTTTCTATGGCAAAGACGGCGTTGAGGAAATCCGATTGCGCGACCGGCCCTAGTGGCCGGGTTTCGTAGGCACGGGAGACCGCCGCAAGGCGCGTGTTGGGGAGTGCGGCGACTTCTTTGATCCCGGCTTCGAGGTATGCGCGGCGATCGCCGAGGTTGCTGCCGATGGCGATGTAGGCTCGCTCAGGCATAGGAACGGCGTATCTCGACTTCGATGCCGTCGAAGTGCGCGGCGACCGGGGGATTGGGTTTGCGCACGCGGACGACGAGTTCGACCGGAGCGCAGTGGGTGCCGACCTTCTCGGCGATGCGCTCGGCGAGGGCTTCGACCAATTTGCAAGGTTTGCCGGTGACTACATCGGACACCAGCGCGTACACCTCTGGATAGTTGATCGCCGCGTCAATGTCGTCGTTGCGCCCTGCCTGACGAAAATCGCCGTAGAGTTCGACATCAACTTCGTAGTGCTGTCCGAGCGCGGTCTCTTCGGGGAAAAGTCCGTGGTAGGCAAAAAAGCGCATGTTGCGCAGGCGGAGCACGTCGCTGGGCATGGCAAAAACTCAGGCGCACACCAACGCTCGATAGGCGATGTCGCGGCGGCAATAGGCGTTGTCGAAGGCGATCTGATCGACCGCTGAATAGGCTTTGGCGACGGCGGCTTGAATATCGGCGGCTTTGGCCGTCACGCCGAGCACCCGACCGCCATCCGTAATGAAGCGACCCTCGCGCTGGGCCGTGCCAGCGTGAAAGACGACGATGTCGTCGCGGTCGGCAAAAGCCTCCAAGCCGCGGATCGCAAAGCCCTTGTCATAGGCTTGCGGATAGCCGTCCGAGGCCATGACCACGCACACGGCCGCCCCAGGAACGCATTCGACTTGCACTTGGTCTAAGCGACCGTCGCAGGCAGCGGAGAGCAAATCGACGAGGTCGGTTTTGAGCAGGGGCATGAGAATCTGGCATTCGGGGTCGCCGAAACGGGCGTTGAACTCTACGACTTTGACGCCGGCTTCGGTACACATCAGCCCGCAGTAAAGCACTCCTTGGTACGGGGTTCCCAGTCGGCGCATTTCGTCGAGCACGGGCCGGATGACGCGCTCCTCGGCTTCGCGCACTAGGGCCGGCGTCATCACGGGTGCTGGAGCGTAGGCTCCCATGCCGCCGGTATTGGGGCCTTGGTCGCCGTCGTAGATGGCTTTGTGGTCTTGAGCCGGTGTCAGGGTGATAAAATGCTCGCCGTCGCAGATTGCAAAGAGCGAGGCTTCCTCGCCGGTCATGTATTCCTCGACGACGATCTGGTGGCCGGCCCCGCCTAAGACGTTTTCGTCGAGCATTTCGTGCGCTGCTGCGAGGGCTTGATCTACACTGTGGCAGACGACCGCGCCCTTGCCGGCGGCTAGGCCGCTGGCCTTGACCACGATCGGGGCACCCTGCGCGCGGATATAGGCGCTGGCGGCTTGGCTGTCGGTGAAGCTCTGGTGCCGGGCAGTGGGGACGCCGACGCGCTCCATCAGTTCTTTGGCGAAGACCTTGCTGCTTTCGATGCGGGCGGCGGCTTCAGTGGGGCCGAAGATCGCCAGGCCGCTGGCGCGGAAGCGATCGACGATACCGCCGGCTAGGGCGTCGTCTGGACCGACGACGGTCAGCCCGATTTGCTGCTCGTGGGCAAAGGCGACTAGGCGCTCGATTTCGCCAGCGAGTTTTTCGCGTTCGGCCACGGGCGTATCGACGCGGATATCGACGCATTCAGCGAGGGCAGCCATGCCGGGATTGCCGGGGGCGACGTAGAGTTTGTCGATGCGCTGACTCTGGGCCAGCTTCCACACGAGGGCGTGTTCGCGCCCCCCCTTGCCAACGACTAGGACGTTCATTGGCATTCCTTTCTCAGGCTCAGAGATAACCGAATTCCCGCAAATCGCGCTCTTTATTGCGCCAGTCTGGGCGGACTTTTACCCACAGTTCTACATAGACGGGCGCGTCGAGTAGTTCCTCTAAGGCGGTGCGGGCTTGGCGTCCGATGGACCGCAGGCGCATGCCCTTCTTGCCGATAACGATGCCCTTTTGGCTCTCGCGTCCGACGTAGATAATGGCGCGAATGTAGGTTTTATGGCCTGGGCGTTCGCGGAATTCCTCGATGTGGATGTTGATGGCGTAGGGCAGCTCGTCCTCAAGGTGCTCAAAAGCTACCTCGCGGATGCGCTCGGCGGCAAAAAACCGTTCGGGCTGTTCGGCCACCATATCGTCCGGATAGAGCTTGGGGCCGCAGGGTAGCTGGGCCTCTAGGCGCGACAGCAATTTGCCGAGTCCGTCGCCGCGCAGAGCGGAGACCGGGATCGGGCTGGCGATACCGAACTCGTCGACGAGGCTTTTTTGCAAGGCGTCTAGCTGGGCGGGTTGTACTAGGTCAATCTTGTTGAGCACGGCCAAGACAGGTACCCGTGCGCGCTCTAAGAAGTGCTTGACCAGTGCGCTGCGGTCTTTGGGGTGGGAGGCATCGAACAGCAGCAAGACTAGGTCGGCTTGGCGGGCGGCTTGGTCGATCTGGCTCGCCATGGTCTCGTGCAGCTTGTAGGAGGCGTCGAGCAAGCCCGGCGTGTCCAAGAAAATTATCTGGCTCTGCGGACGGGTGAGGATGCCGAGGATGCGGCTGCGAGTCGTCTGCGGTTTGGCAGTGACGATGGAGAGCCGCTGGCCCAAGAAGGCGTTGAAGAGGGTGGATTTACCCGCGTTGGGGCGACCGGCTAGGGCTACGTAGCCGACGCGGGGTTGCTCAGAAGCGGAAGCCGGCGGACAACTGGTAGGTTGCTTCGAGTGCATCGTGTTGCAAATAGGCGAGGTCGAGGTCGAGGCTGCGGTGTGGAGTAAGCCCTAGCCCAAAGGACTGACGGCCCTCCTCCAACCCAGCCCGCAGGGCGATATAATGGTGGCGGTATTCTAGGCCGGCGTTGAGCGGGACGTCGGCGGTCGCAGTGTCGCCGCCGGAGCGAGTGGCTAGGAGGGCGGTGGTTTGGCCCCCGGCAATGGGTATGGCGTACGCTACGCCCAATAGCAGCGAGGGTTGGATGCGATCGGTGCTGTCCGTATTCCAGACGATGGGCGTAGTGGTAATGTCGCGCACGTTAGCCGCCAACGCGATCTGGTGGCTCAACTGGTAGCGCAGGCCTAGGTCGAGGCCGAAGCCGTAGGCGTTGAAGGAGGCGACTTGGCGGTAGATGGCCTTGGCGCTTAGCCCGAGGGAGAGGCGCGTACCGAGCCGGCGACTGCCCGACAGATACAGGGCGTAATCTGCGCTTTGCTCGGTCGAGGCGATGCGAGGACGGTTGTCGGTGCTTGGAGGCTGCAGAGGATCCGGCAGTTCGGTAAAGTGGATGTCGCCAATGCCCATGCGGACCAAGCTCAGGGCCATGCCGTGCAAGAGGCGACCCGGCCGGGCGACGGCGATAAAATCGCGCTGGATGAGGCCGGAGAAGCGCTCGGCATGCGTCAGATGCGCTTGGCGACCGCTGAGGGCGGATAGGCCAGCCGCATTCCAATAGCCCGCGGTGGCGTCATCCGCGAGGGCCACATAGGCACTGCCCAAGGCCGCAGCGCGGGCACCCGCGCCCAAGCTGAGGAACTCGCCAGCGTAGCGCGAGGCAGCGTGTGCAGCCCCGGTCAGCAACAGGGCTAATGTAAGTGGAAGAAAGCTCTTGGGCATGAGATACAAAAAGCTAGCGGAAGGGGGGCGGAGTGTCAAATCGGCTCGCTGCATCATCGCCCGCAAGGGTGGGGAATCTTCAGGCTATGAGGACGATTTGCAGATCCATGACGTTGGTGCCCGTAGGGCCCGTGATGACGAGGTCGTCCAACGCCGCGAAGAAGGGATAGGAGTCGTGGCGATCGAGAAAGGCGCGGGCGTCGAGACCCTGGGCAAGGGCGCGGCTCAAGGTCTGGCCGTCGGCTAGGGCACCGGCGGCATCGGTGGGGCCGTCGGTGCCGTCGGTGCCGCCGGAGAGCAGAGTGATGGCGGGCCAACCGTCGAGTTGCAGGGCCGCGGCTAAGGCCAATTCTTGGTTGCGCCCGCCCTTGCCGTTGTTGCGCAAGGTGACGGTCGTCTCGCCGCCGGCGATTAGACAGGCGGGTCGGGCGATGGGACGGTCAGCTTCGGCAGTTTCTTGGGCGATAGAGACCAACGCGGCCGCGGCTTGGCGCGCCTCGCCCTGTAAGCGGCTGGTGAGGACGAGCACCTCGTAGCCGAGCGCGCTGGCTTTGTGCGCGGCTGCGTCGATGGCCAAGCGGCTGTTGCCAATGACTAAGCTCTCGGCGCGGGCAAAGCAGGGGTCGCCGAGTTTTGGGGTTTCCGGCCGCTCCCCTCGGGCACCGGCTTCGAGGTGCTGACGGACTGGAGAGGGGAGCTGACCGCGCAGGTCGTAGCGATCGACGATCGCTAGGCAATCGCCAAAGGTTGTGGCGTCGGGGTGGGTCGGGCCGGAGGCTATGGTGTCGAGGGGATCACCGATGACGTCCGAGAGCATGAGGGCGACGACGCGGGCGGGCGCAGTCGCGCGGGCTAGCAGCCCGCCCTTGATGGCCGAGAGGTGTTTGCGCAGGGCGTTGATTTCGTCGATGGTCGCGCCGCAGGCGAGCAGGAGGCGGGTGGTCTCTTGCTTTTCTGCGAGGGTCAGGCCCTCGACTGGGGCGGGCAGCAGGGCAGAGCCGCCGCCGGAGAAGAGGCCGAGGACCAGTGCGTCGGGAGCCAAGTTCGCTAGCAGCGCAAGCTGACGGCGCGCACCAGCCACGCCGGCTTCGTCCGGGACCGGGTGCCCGGCTTCAAAGGTCTCTACCCGCGTCAATGGCCGCGCGTGGCCGTACTTAGTGTTGATGGCCCCGCACTCAATGCGGTCGCCGAGGATCGCTTCAGCGGCCGCGGCCATGGCCGCGGTGGCCTTGCCAGCGCCGACTAGGCGCAGGCTGGAGATGGTATCGAGGGGAAAGCGGAGCGGGCCACAGCGCAACTCATCGCCTGCGACCGCGAGGGTTTGGTGGATGCAACGGCCGGGATCGGCGGCAGCGACCCCGGCGTCAAAAATGGCGCGCGCATGAGCGCGCCGCAAAGCAGCATCCACCTAAGCGCACCCTAGAAGCGGCGCATGAGGCCTACTACTTTGCCGGCGATGCTGAACCCGTCGGCGTCGGGCGGGACGACGATGGGGTCGAACGCCTCGTTTTCAGGCAGCAGCCGGATGCCGTCGGGATCGGGAGCATAGCGCTTGACCGTGGCCTCGTCGCCGAGCAGCGCGACGACGATATCGCCGCGCTCGGCGCGGTCTTGCTGGCGGGCTATAACGATGTCACCGTCGAGAATCCCGGCGTTGCACATGCTCTCGCCGTGGATGCGCAGCGCGAAGACATCGCCCGAAGCGGGCACGAGCGATGCATCGACGTTGAGCGTGTTCTCGATGTTTTGGGTCGCGAGGATGGGGGTGCCTGCGGCGACCCGGCCAATTAGGGGCACTTCGCGCAGGTCGGTGGGAAGGGAGGCAGGCTTGACGAAATCGACGAGCTCTATGCCCCGGGAGCGCCGCGCTCGGCGGCGGATGTAGCCTTTTTTCTCTAAAGTCTCCAAGGTGGTGCGTACGCCATTGGTGGAGTTGATGTCAAAGACATCCATAATCTCGCGGATGGTGGGGGGGCCCCCGGAGCGAATGGCATTGGCGATGAAGTCGTAAATCGCCTGTTGGCGCTCAGTTAGGGGTTTGGGCATGAGTGTGACTCCATTGGGGAGGAAAGATGAACAGCAACCTGAACTTATATATACTGCACATCAGTTCATTTGTCAAGGAGCACCTCTTCGTCTAATTTGCCCTTTTTCATTATTTATTCAGGGGATTTTTCTATTTTCGCACGATGGGAGCGACGGCCATGGAAGCCATAGTCGCCAGTGTGCGGCAGGTGTTACAGGAGGCAGGGTTGCAGGCCGGTGCTAGTGTAGTCGTCGCCGCGTCAGGCGGCGTCGATTCGACCGTGCTGCTCGATGTCTTGGATGGCTTAGGGTACCGGTTGCACGTGGCGCACTTAGATCACGCGCTGCGTCCGAATTCGGCGGCCGACAGCCGCTTTGTCGCCGATGGGGCGAAGCGGCGCGGGCTGCCCTGCTCGGTAGAGCGGCGCGACGTGGGGGCTTGCGCCCGAACCGAGGGTCTGTCGCTGGAGGAAGCAGGTCGGCGGCAGCGCTACGCCTTTCTCGACCAAGTAGCCAGTCGGGTCGGGTCCGAATTCATCGCCTTGGGGCACCATGCCGACGACCAAGCCGAGACCGTGATCATGCGCCTGTTGCGCGGCAGTGGTGCCACCGGCTTAGGGGGGATGGAGATTGCGCGCGAGGGCCGCTATCTGCGGCCACTGCTGCGCGTGCGACGCGCTGAGATTAAAAAATACGCGTGCCAGCGGGGCTTGCGCTACCGAGAGGATCCATCCAACCGCGACCCGCGATTTTTGCGCAATCGGGTGCGCGGGGAACTAATGCCCTTGTTGGAGAGCTATAATACCAAGATCGCCGAAGTTTTAAATCGCACGGCCGCGCTTCTCAAGGCCGAAGACGACTTGCTCGCTGAGCTAACCCAAGAGGCTTTAGATACAGTGATTTGTGAGCGTTGTAACGACAAGGTGACCCTTGATAGTACTAAGCTTCTCGCTTATCATATAGCCGTACAAAGGCGCATGCTGCGCGCCGTACTCCAGGGCCTCGCCGCTACAGAGAACCCTTTTGATTTTGTCCGCATTGAGCAAGTGCGGAGCTGGATTGGGGCCGGCGACAAGCGCCTGCAGGTGTTGGGGGCCGGGCTAATGGGGCAGGGCTGTGGCACGCGTTATATCCTGCGCCATGGGCGGCGGCCGCCGGTCGCGCGTTGTCTCGACATACCCGGAGCACTAGTGCTAAGAGAGCACGGAGTGAAAATTCGCGTCCAAGTCGTCTCCCCGGAGCACTTCGACAAGGCCCAGCTAGGGGGCGCACAGGTGGCTTTAGACGCGGATCGCCTCGGCGAGCGGGTGCAAGTGCGCAGCCTGCGGCCGGGCGATCGCTTCCAGCCGCAGGGCATGGAAGGGCACAAAAAACTGAGCGACTTTCTCATCGACGCCAAGTGGCCGAAAATCTCGCGCGACGAAGTGCTGGTGCTGACCCGGGGAGAGGAAATAGCCTGGGTCGCGCCTCTGCGTTCTAGTCATGCCTTCAGAATAAAATCCACTACGAGCCGCATCGCCTTGTGCACGCTGAGGCGCTGGGACGGCGATTGACCTAGAGCATCTGTCATGGAGGGACGAAAAAAGCAGGACCAGGAGGAGCGACCCACGCGCTTTAGGGACGACCCCGGGTCGGATCGTCAGCAGGCCGACGGCGAAGACAGGCCGCGCCGCTGGCGCCGCCCCTCACGGACTCAGGCGTTTTGGCTCTTCTTTGTGTTGGTGATGATCTTCGCCGCTAAGTTCTTTGGTAGCAAACCCTCCGACCCCCAGCTCGTTTCCTACAAGGAATACCGCCAATACTTGGAGGAGGGCCGCATCGCCGAGGCGGTCATCGTCGGCGAGCGCGAGTTCGAAGGCGTCTTGCAGGACCGGACCCGCTTTGTGGTCAACTTGGGTCCAATAGACGGGGAGACCAAGCGCGAGTGGGAGGAACAAGGGATCGATTTTCGCTTTGAGGAAGAACCCTTCCGATGGTACAATTTCCTCTTCAGCTTTTTGCCGTGGCTGCTGTTTATCGCCTTCTGGGTATTCATGTTGCGGCAGATGCAGGGCGGTGCACGCGGGCTGTTTTCCTTTGGCAAAAGCCGGGCCAAGCTCCTGATGGAAGACAAGCGCAAAACGACCTTTGCCGACGTGGCCGGGGCCGACGAGGCCAAGAAAGAACTGGAGGAGATCATTGAATTTCTCAAGGATCCTCAACGGTTCCAGCGCCTCGGCGGGCGGATTCCCAAGGGAGTCTTAATGGTCGGGCCGCCGGGTACGGGCAAGACGCATTTGGCGCGTGCGGTGGCCGGCGAAGCGGGGGTGCCCTTCTTTTCGATTAGCGGCTCGGATTTCGTCGAGATGTTCGTCGGCGTCGGAGCTTCGCGCGTGCGCGACCTCTTTGAACAGGGCAAGGCCAGTGCTCCGTGCTTAATCTTCGTCGATGAGATCGACGCGGTGGGCCGCCACCGAGGCGCGGGCATTGGCGGCGGCCATGACGAGCGCGAGCAGACCCTCAACCAGCTGCTAGTAGAAATGGACGGTTTCGAGTCCAACGACGGCGTCATTCTCATCGCCGCGACCAACCGCCCAGACGTACTCGACCCGGCGCTTTTGCGGCCCGGTCGCTTCGACCGCCGGGTGGTGGTTGACCTACCCGATGTCCGGGGTCGGGAGGGCGTCCTCAAGGTCCACGTGCGCAAGGTGCCGCTGAATCCGGACGTCGATTTGCAAAAGGTGGCGCAGGGCACGCCCGGGCTTTCCGGAGCTGACTTGGAGAACTTGGTCAATGAAGCGGCCTTGCTGGCCTCGCGACGCGATCACAAGACCGTTGACATGGGCGACTTTGAGGCGGCTAAGGACAAGGTGATGCTCGGAGCCGAGCGCCGTAGCATGGTCCTGACCGAAGAGGATCAGCGGCTTTCGGCCTACCATGAAGCGGGCCATGCCTTAGTCGCCAAGAGCATCAAAGGCGGCCCGACCATTGGCAAGGCCACCATCATCCCGCGAGGGCAAGCTATGGGCATGGTTTCCTTTCTGGCCGACGAGCGGCGTTCGCTGACCGAGACGCGGCTAAAGGCGCACTTGGCCACGGCGCTGGGCGGTTGCGCTGCCGAGAAATTGGTTTTTGCCGAGCGCTCGACGGGGGCCCAAGGTGACTACCAGCAAGTGACGCGCTTGGCCCGTTCGATGGTCTGTGATTGGGGTATGAACGAAAAGCTTGGCCCCCTTTCGTTGGGTGGCGGCGACACGGAGGTCTTCCTCGGCAAGGAATTCGGCCGCAGCCCCCACGTGAGCGAGGAGACCTCCCAAACCGTTGATCGCGAGATCCGCAAGCTAGTGGTGGAGGCCGAGGAAATCGCACTGCGCATTCTCGGGGAAAACGAGGACAAGCTCCACTCCTTGGCCCGTGCCCTCCGCGTGTACGAGGTGCTCGACGACGCGGAGATCGACCAAGTCTTGGCCGGAGAGTCTCTCGCCCGCGAACCGGTGCACGCCTTGAGCGACGAGGATGAGGCGTGATCTGGGAGTTGGGAGGCCGCACCCTCCACTTTGGCGACCAAGTACAGATCATGGGCGTCCTCAATGCGACGCCCGATTCATTTTACGACGGAGGCCGCTACTGCGCGCCGAGGGCTGCGGTGGAACGCGGTTTGGAGATGGTGGAGGAAGGGGCGGCGATCGTCGATATAGGTGGCGAATCGTCGCGTCCGCCGATGTACGGGGTCGCCGAGGACGTCTCGGTCGCCGAGGAATGCGGCCGGGTTCTCCCGGTCGTCGAGGGCCTCCGCCGCCAGAGCGATGTGCCCATCTCGGTTGACACGGTCAAGGCCGCGGTGGCGCGCCGAGCCCTTGAGGCGGGGGCCGATATTATCAACGACATTAGCGCCCTGCGGCACGATTCGGCCATGGCTGAGGTCGCCGCACAGGCCAAGGCCCCCGTGGTACTGATGCACCGCCGGGGCACGGCAGCTACCATGCAGCGGAATACTCACTACGACGACTTGCCCGGGACAGTGTACGCTTTTTTAGCAGAACGCGTACGCGTTGCCCAATCCCAGGGCATCGAGCGCGTGGCCGTGGATCCGGGCTTGGGGTTCGGCAAGTCGCCGGAGGGCAACCTCGCTTTATTGGGGATGTTAGAGCGCTTCTTGGGCTTGGCGTGCCCGCTGGTGGTGGGAGCCTCGCGCAAGTCCTTTATATGGAAGACGCTCGGGCTCTCGGCTGCCGAGAGCTTGGAGGGCAGCTTGGCGGCGGCTGCCCTCGCGGCTGGGGCGGGCGCCCACGTGCTGCGGGTCCATGATGTGGCCGCGACGCTGCGGGCCGTCCGCTTAGTCGAGGCTGTGCGGGGCCAAGTATCGTGCTAAAAGACCCGGTCCTGTTCCACCTCTTTGGCTTTCTGCCCGTCTCGCTGACCTCCTTGGTGGATATCCTGCTGGTGGCCTTTATCTTTTTTCGCTTGCTCTCCCTAATCAAGGACACCCGAGCCGCGCACATGGTCGCCGGGCTACTGCTAATGGTGATCGTGGCTTTGGCCGCGCCTTGGCTCAATATGAACGCCCTGTCTTGGCTGTTGGAGCAGGCGCGCTCCATCTTGTTAATCCTACTAGTCATCCTCTTCCAGCCCGAGTTACGGCGGCTCCTCCAAGTCTTGGGGCAGACCCCGGCGTTCCGCTGGTTTTACAAGGCCGAGCCGTCCCGGGTCATTGACGAGGTCGTCGGTGGAGTCGGGCGCTTGGCCGACTTGGGGTACGGGGCGCTGATCGTGCTGGTGCGCCAAGTCCAGATCAGGCCGGTCATTGAGACTGGGGTGCCCCTGAACTCGGAGGTGTCGGGCGATTTGCTAGCCACGATCTTCAGCCCACGCACCCCGCTGCACGACCGAGCCGTCGTTATCCAAGGCGAGAGCTTGGTGGCGGCCCGCTGCACCTTGCCTTTGGCGGAAGAGATCGAGGACCAGCGGCTGGGAACCCGCCATCGGGCGGCATTGGGTCTATCGCAGGAATCGGATGCGGTAGTCATCGTCGTTTCCGAGGAGAACAGCACCATTTCGCTGGCCATTGGCGGGGTCTTTTGGCGGGGGCTGGATCGCCGGCAACTCAAGCTGCGCCTGCAAGAGCAGATGGCTTCGGGCCGAGCGTAGCGCGGCTACGCTTTGCTTGACACGGTCTCGGCGGTACTCTAATTTAGAAATTTTTATTTCAATTAAATAATAAAAATTATGCGTAACAAACAGATGCGGCAGACCCGCATACGGGAACTGCTCTATAGAAGAGTCATTGATACACACGAGAAATTGGCCGAGGTCCTCCAGCAACAAGGCATCGAGGTCAGCCAATCGACCTTGTCGAAAGACTTGCGCGAAATAGGCGTGGTGCGGGTGCCGCAGGCCGATGGGGGTTTTCGCTATACGCTGCCCGAAGCCGGGGCTACGCTGCGCGACCTGCACATCCTAGAGAGAGAGCTGCAGGACTTTTTGGTCCAGACCGAACAGGTAATCAACATGGTGCTGGTGCGGACCTCGTCGGGGCACGCTCAAAGCGTCTGCGAGGCCATTGATCGCATTGGTTGGACCGAGGTCGCGGGCACGATTGCCGGCGAAAACACGATCTTTATCGTCTCCCGTTCAGAACAAGACGCGGCGCAGTTAGTCGATAAGATCAACGCGGTGTGCGGCGAGGATAAGTGATGGACGTCGAGGTCTTACAGGGCTTGCAGGCCCATATTGATAAAGCCGAGACCCTGATCGAGGCGTTGCCTTACCTACAGGAATTTCGCGGCAAAGTGATGGTCGTCAAATACGGCGGCAGCACCATGGGTGGCGGGGACACCGTACACAAGGATATCGTCTTCATGCAGGTGGTTGGCATCTGTCCAGTCGTGGTCCACGGCGGCGGTCCGGCTATCAACCGCCGCCTGCAAGCACTAGGCATTGAGAGCCAGCGCGTAGATGGGCTGCGGGTGACGGACGCGGCGACGATGAGGGTGGTTGAGGATGTGCTCTTTGGCGAGGTCAACGCTCGGATAGTCCGCGAAATTGGCGCACTAGACGGGCGGGCCGTGGGCGTCTCGGCCAAGGACGCTGGGATCATGCAGGTGTGCAAGCACTGGGCTCAGACCGACAGCGGCGCTATGGATATCGGCTATGTCGGCGATGTCGAATACGTGGATACCGCGCCTTTGTTGGACTTGATAGGCAAGGGCATGATCCCGGTGGTTGCGCCGATTGGTCGCGGCCCGGAGGGCGAGAGCTTCAACGTCAATGCCGATACGGCGGCCGGGCAAATTGCTGCGGCCCTGCACGCCGAGAAATTAGTTTTTTTAACGGATGTGCAGGGCATTATGCGCGATCTCAAAGACGATGCGTCCCTGCTATCAACCGTGCGCGTCTCTGAGGTGGGCGAGCTGGTTGACCAAGGCGTGATCTGCGGTGGGATGATTCCCAAAGTCGAAGCCTGTGTCAAGTCCGTCAAAGCCGGCGTGCGCAAAACCCACGTCATTGACGGGCGCGTGCCCCATGCGATGTTACTAGAGTTTTACACCCGGCAGGGCATTGGCACCCAAATTGTCCAGTAGGACGACGGAGAAAACCATGAAAACCGAAGACATTATCGAGGGCGAGGCACAATACATTTTGCAGACCTACGGTCGGCCCGAGTTCGTACTAGAGCGGGGCAATGGGGTCTATCTCTTCGACATGGACGGCAACCGCTACCTCGATTTTGTCAGCGGCTTGGCGGTCAACGCCTTGGGCTACGGCGACTACGGAGTGCTCAAGGCCATTGAGACCCAAGCCGCCAAGCTGATGCATGTGTCCAACCTCTACCATACGATCCCCTCAGTCGAGGTGGCTAAGCGACTGGTCGAGCACTCGTTTGCCGATCGGGTGTTCTTCTGCAACAGCGGCACCGAAGCGTGGGAGGCTTCGCTCAAGTTCTGCCGCAAGTGGGGCAACACCACCCACGACTCGCCCAAAAATCGCCTCATCGCCTTTGAAAACTCCTTTCACGGGCGGACGTATGGATCCATCTCGACGACCGGCCAGCCCAAGTACCACAAGGGGTTTGAGCCGCTGCTGCCGGGCATCGACTTCGCCCGTTTCAACGATTTGGCCTCCGTGGAATCGCTGGTCTCGGATCAGACCTGCGCGATATTGGTCGAGCCGTTGCAGGCCGAGGGTGGGATTCACGCCGCGACTGGGGAATTTCTCACCGGGCTGAGGCACCTGTGCGACGAGCGGGAGATGCTGCTGGTCTTCGACGAGATCCAAGTGGGATGCGGACGCTTAGGCTCGCTGTGGGCCTATCAGCAATACGAGGTTGAGCCGGATATTATGACCTTGGCCAAAGCCCTCGGCGGCGGCTTGCCGATCGGCGTCGCGCTCTTGCGGCAAAAGGTCGCCGATGCCATTGAGGCCGGCGACCACGCCGCGACGTTCGGTGCCAACCCCGTGGCCTGCGCCGCGGCGACCGCGGTCTTGGGCAAGCTGCTGGAGCCGGGTTTTATCGACGGGGTGCGCGAAAAAGGCGAACACCTGATCGGCCGCCTGCAAAAGCTGCAACAGCGCTGGCCTGAGCACATCACCGAAATTCGCGGCAAAGGGCTGATCGCCGGCGCGGTCACCCGCCAGCCGGCCGCCGATTATCTGGCCGCCTTCCGCCAGCGCGACATCTTGGTGGCCACGGCTGGGGTAGATGTGGTGCGCTTTCTGCCGCCTCTAGTCGTCGAGCGGGACCGCATTGACGAGGCAGTAGATGTATTCGACGAGATCCTGCGCCAAGGTGTCTGATGGCCGCGGTACAAACGCCTTGGGGCGGGCGGTTTCAGTCCGCACCGGCCGAGCTGATGGAACGCTTCAACGCCTCTATTGGCTTCGACCGCAAGCTGTTGGAGGCCGATATTGCGGGCAGCGTGGCCTACGCCCGCGCCCTGCAGCGGGCCGGCGTCCTCAGAGCTGGAGAGCTGCAGCAGATCGAAGTGGGGCTAAAGCAGGTGCAGGAAGAATTTTCAGCCCCGGACTGCGCGCTCCCCGACGCGCTTGAAGATATCCACATGGCGGTGGAGCAACGGCTGACCGAGCTGATCGGCCCGGTCGGGGGCAAGCTGCACACCGGGCGCAGCCGCAACGACCAAGTCAACGTAGATGAGCGGCTCTACCTGCGGGGCGCGATTGCGTCGCTTCAGGCTCAAATCCGCCACCTGCAAGGCGTGCTCTTGGCGTCGGGCGAGCAGCACAGCCGCGTGGTGCTGCCCGGCTACACTCACTTACAACAGGCGCAGCCGATTCTTTTCTCCCACTACGCGCTGTCGCTGTTCTGGATGCTGGAGCGCGACCTAGGGCGGCTGGGTGACGCTTGGCGGCGGGCCGACTTTCTGCCGTTGGGTTCCGGGGCATTGGCCGGGAGCGCGTTTCCGCTCGACCGGGCGTTCCTCGCCCGCGAACTCGGGTTCTCACAGGTGACCCCCAACAGCCTCGACGCGGTCAGCGACCGGGATTTTTTGCTCGAGACTCTTTCCGCGCTGGCAATCCTAATGATGCACTTGAGCCGCTTCTGCGAGGATTTGATCCTCTGGTCGTCGGCGGAGTTTGGCTTTGTCGAGCTCGACGATCTCTTTGCCACCGGCTCTAGCATGATGCCGCAAAAGAAAAACCCGGACGCGCTGGAGCTGGTGCGCGGCAAGACTGGCCGGGTGTACGGCAGCCTGATGGCGTTGCTGACGACGATGAAGGCCGTGCCGTTGACATACTCCAAGGATCTGCAAGAAGACAAGGAGCCGCTCTTTGACGCGCTGGAAACGTCGGCCATTTGCCTAGAGGTTTTCGCCGGTGCTTGGGAGAGCATGGAGGTGCGGGCCGAGCGGATGGAGTCCGCGGTGGATTCCACGGCCTTGGCCACGGATCTGGCCGACTATTTGGTCGGCCGAGGTGTGCCTTTCCGCGAGGCTCATCGCGTCGTTGGCCGCTTGGTGCGGGCCGCGCTAGAGCATGGCCGCGCTCTCACCGACCTCCACTTGGACGATCTGCGCGCACACAGCGCAGATTTTGGCGAGGACGCGCTCGGCCTGCTCGACGTGCGCCACAGCTTGGCGCGCCGCAACATAGAGGGTGGCACCGGCCCGCAGGCCGTGGCCGAACAGATGGAGAAGGCGCGGCAGGCCTTGGCCGGGAGTTGAACCAAATGCTAGTGACGATTAAAGACATTGAATTTTACGTGCGCGAGATGCGGATGCGCATGCCGTTTAAGTTTGGCAATGTGGTCGCTGATAGCCTGACCGCGCTGCACGTGGCTATGGACGTAGAGTTGGGCAATGGCCAGCGGGCGCGGGGCTGGTCTGCGGACATGCTGTCGCCTAGGTGGTTCGACAAAGACCCAAGCAAGACGATGGCCGAGGGCATCCGGGTCTTGGTGGATGGAGCGCAAACCGCCGCCACCGCGTATCGGGAGTCGGGTCGCGCCAGCGCGACCCCATTCGCAATCTGGGAGGCGGGCTACGAGGCCAATCGAGCGTGGGGTCGGGCGCGGGGCACGAACGACCTGCTGGCGTCCAACGGCGCGGCCCTGATGGAGCGGGCGCTCATCGACGGCTTGGGGGTCGCGCTGGGGCAGCCCTATTTTGCGCTGTTGCAGGACAATGTCCTCGGATTGGCGCTGGAGAGGATTCACCCAGAATTAGAAGGGTTGGAGCTTGCGGCAGTGCTACCGGCGACGCCGGTGCGCTCGCTGTACATCCGCCATACGGTCGGCTTGGTCGATCCCATCCGCACGGCCGCGATTGCGCCTGCGGAGCGGTTGAACGACGGGTTGCCGCAGTCGTTGGAGGAGTGCATTCAGCGCCAGGGTCTGCGCTATTTCAAGATCAAGATCGGCGGCGACCCTGCGGCCGATTTCGAGCGCTTGGCGGAGATCGCCTCGCTCCTAGACGAGAGCGGCGCGGAGTACCACATCACGCTCGACGGCAACGAACAGTACGGCAACGCGGCCGATTTACTGGCCTTGCTGGAGCGGGTTGAAAAGGCTCTGGGGGCGTTTTACCACCGCATCCTCTACGTCGAGCAGCCCATGGACCGCGCTCTTTCCCTCGACCTCGCGCTAAAGAAAGAACTCGAGGTTTTGGCGGCGAAACGGCCCCTGCTGATCGACGAGTCGGACGAATCCTTGGATTCCTTCCGCCGCGCTTTGGACTTGGGCTACAGCGGCGTTTCGTCCAAGAGTTGCAAGGGTTTGGTCAAGGCGCTGGCCAATAGCGCGCTCGCTTGGCAGCGCACGGCCGCGGGCCGCCCCTGTTTTGTCGCGGCCGAGGATTTGACCGCGGTGCCGGTGGTGTCGCTGCACCAAGATTTGGCGCACGTGGCGGCGTTGGGGATCGGGCACGTCGAGCGCAATGGGCACCACTACGTGCGGGGGCTGGACCACTTGTCGGCCGCTGAGCGGGCGTGGTGCTTTGAGCGGCACGGCGATCTGTACCGCTCCGCAGGCCAGAGCGGCTTCCTCGACATTCGCGAAGGCCAGATCGCCGTCGGTTCCCTACAACGGCCTGGTCTCGGGGTTGATGGCGCGGTCGATATCGCAGCTATGCAGCCGCTGGCGGAGGCGCAATTGTCGTGAATGCCGTAGAAATAAGGCTTGAGGACGTGCGGTTCTACATGCGGAATGTGCATACCCGCATGCCCTTCAAATACGGCGCGGCCGTGCTGACTGCCGTGCCAATTCTTCACGTAGTGGCTCAGGGCGTGCTAAAAAACGGCACTCCGGTACAAGGAGTTGCCGCCGACATTCTTCCACCTAAGTGGTTCGACAAGGACCCGGCCAAAAGCTACGAAGACAATGTCGCCGACTTGCTGTGGTCGGCGCGGTCGGCGCGGTCAGCGTATTTGGATGCGGCGCGGTCGCCCAAGTCGTTCTTTTCAATATGGCAGGCCGGTTATGCCCAGACGGTATCCGCTGGCGATGCGCACGGCCTGAATCGGTTGACGGCCGTCCACGGCAGTACGCTGATGGAGCGCGCCCTGATCGACGCGGTGGGATGCGGTGTGGGCGCGAGTTACTTCGAGTTACTCAAGGCCAATCTCCTCGGATTGGATCTGGGGGCGATTCACCCCGAGCTGCAAGGCGTGGAGCCCGGCCAAGTGATAGGTACTGCGCCGCTCGCGCAACTGCACGTGCGGCACACAGTGGGATTGGCCGATCCGATTGTCCCAAGCGATATTGCGCCCGAGGAGCGATTGGACGATGGGTTGCCGCAGTCGCTGGCCGATTGCGTCGAGTGCCAAGGGCTGGCGTACTTCAAGGTCAAGGTGAACGGCGACTTGGAGGCCGACTTGGAGCGGTTGGCCGCGATTGCCGAGCTGTTGGACGGGCGCGACGCTGAATACAAGGTCACGCTCGACGGCAACGAGCAATACCGGGAAATGGACTCGCTCATTGGTTTGATCGATGGCATCGCAGCCAAGCAGCCGCGTTTGTACGAGCGCATTCTCTACGTCGAGCAGCCCCTAGAGCGGAGCGTGGCTTTGGATGCTGCACTAGAGGCGGGCATCCGGGCCGCCGCGGCGCGTCGTCCCTTGCTCATCGACGAGTCAGACGATGCGCTGGACACCTTCCCCCAAGCCTTGGCGCTGGGATACGAGGGCGTTTCGTCCAAGGCGTGCAAAGGGCTGGTCAAGGCGCTGGCCAATCTGGCGTTGGCGCGGCGGCGGGAGGGCTGTTTTCTCTCGGGCGAGGACCTGATGAACTTGCCGGTGGTGCCTCTGCACCAGGATTTGGCGCACGTGGCGGCGCTGGGGATCGGGCACGTCGAGCGCAACGGGCACCACTACGTGCGGGGATTGGATCACTTGACCGCAGACGAGCAAGCGGCCTGCTTAGCCACGCACGGGAAGCTCTATCGGGCGGTGGGCGGTGGGTTGGTAGCCTTGGATGTGCAGGGAGGAAAGATCGAGGTAGGGTCGCTGCAAGTGGCGGGTTTGGGGGTGGGAGTGCCGGTGGCAGTGGATGGGATGGTGGAATTGGAGGAATGGGAATTTGCGTCGTTGGCCTGATCTAGGAGATGGCTATGCTGGACGATTTTTCCCTAGAAGCGATCATCGCCTATGCAGAGGCGCACCCGGTCATTGCCATCTTGTTGTTGATGGTGGCGGTGGTATTGCTAGGCAGCTTGTTGCGCAAGGTTTTCAAGGTCGCAGTGGTGTGCGCGATTGTTTTGCTGGTCGGCCTGTACTTCACCCATCGCGACGATGCAGACTGGTGGAAACGGGTCGAAGCGATCGGCAGCGAGGTTGTGGTGTGGGGCGAGCAGTTACTGGAAAAGGCCGACGATATCTTTGAGAAAGGAAAGCAGCAACTAGAAGGGAATTAGGCCACCCCGGCCTCTTGTAGTTGCGCCATAAAGGCCGCTTCGTCGAGCACTGCGACGCCGAGGGCCTGCGCTTTTGCCAGTTTGGACCCCGCTTTTTCGCCTGCGATGAGCAGGTCGGTTTTATTGCTGACGCTGGACGTGGTCTTGCCTCCCAAGCGCTCGACCAGTGCGGCGGCTTCGTCGCGGCTGTAGCTCGACAGGGTGCCGGTGATGACTACGATCTTGCCGCTAAAATGCGACGGCGGTGCGGCGGCTTCTTCCGCGGCTCCTTCTTCTGTTAGGGCATGCAATTTGGCTTGGCGGAGCTTGTCGATCACTGGCTTGAGCGCATCGAGACTGGTGTGGAGGCTATCGGCGATGGTCGGGCCGATTCCTGGGGTGGTGGCTTCCAGCTCTTTGGGGTCTCGGCTGGCTTTGCGCAGGTCCTCGAAGGGGCGGAAGGCCTGCACTAAAATGCGGGCTGCGGTCGTGCCTATGTGGCGAATGCCGAGGGCAAAGAGCACCCGGTCGAAGGGCTGCTGCTCCTTGCTGTGCTTAATGCTGGCGAGGAGGTTTTGCGCCGACTTTTCGCCCATCCGCTCTAGGGCACCAAGGGCCTCTACGTTGAGTTGGTAGAGGTCGCCCAAGTCCTTTACCAACCCCGTCTCTACTAATTGTTCGACCACGGCCGGTCCCAAGCCCTCGATGTCCATGGCGTTGCGCGAGGCGAAGTGTTCGAGGCGGCGGCGGAGTTGGGCAGGGCAGGTGGGATTATCGCAGCGTGCGACAGCTTCTTCGGCGTCGCGGGTGAGTGGACTTTTGCACGAGGGACATTGGTTGGGGAAGGCATATTCTACGGAGTCGTCAGGCCGCTTGCTGCGATCTACCTCTATGACTTTGGGGATCACGTCGCCCCCTTTTTCGATCTTCACGGTGTCGCCGATGCGAATATCCTTGCGGTGGATCTCGTCCGCGTTGTGCAGGCTGGCCCGGGCAATGGTCGAGCCAGCCAAAGGCACGGGTTCTAAAACGGCCACCGGAGTCACGGCACCCGTGCGTCCGACTTGCAGGTGGATATCGAGAAGCCGCGTGCGAGCTTGATAGGCCGGAAACTTGTAGGCCATGGCCGAGCGCGGGCTTTTGGCAGTGTAGCCCAGTCGCTCCTGCTGGCTGAGGCTATCGACCTTGATGACCACCCCGTCGATTTCGTAGGGGAGGCCGGCGCGAGTGGAGGCGTAGTGGTCGTAGTGGTCGAACACGTCCGCTAGCGAGGTACAGTGCTGGTGCTTGGGGACCCTTAGGCCCCAAGCGCGGAGTGTTGCAAGGCACTCGCTGTGGCGCGTCTGGCCGCTGCCTTCCGCGTGTATCCAGTAGGCGAAAAAGCGCAGGTTGCGCTTGGCTACTAGGTTGGGGTTTTGCAGCTTGAGCGAGCCGGCCGTAGAGTTGCGCGGGTTGGCGAAGAGCGGCTCGCCGCTAGCCGCACGCTGGTCGTTGATCTGGTCAAAGTCGCTTTTTTCCATATAGACCTCGCCGCGGATTTCGCAATCGATCCCCGGCTGCCGCAGCCGGAGGGGAATGGTGCGGATGGTGCGGGCGTTGGCGGTGATTTCGTCGCCTTGGACTCCGTCGCCGCGGATGACGGCGCGCTCGAGCCGGCTGTCTTGGTAGGTGAGGCTGAGAGCCACGCCGTCGATTTTTAGCTCAAAGACGTATTCGACCGCTTCGTCGGGCAGGCTCTGGCGCACCCGCCGGTCGAAGTCTTCCACGTCTTGGCGCGAGTAGCTGTTGTCGAGGCTGAGCATGGGCCGCGAGTGGCGCACAGTGGGGAAGTCACTGGTGGGTGCGCCGCCGATGCGCTGGAGGACTTGCAGTTTGGCTAGGAGGCGGTCGAATTCCTGGTCAGTTGGTGCTTTGATGTGGAGGCGTTTTATCTCGGGCACGAGCTCGACGAGGGCCTCTTCGAGGGCTTGCAACTCTGCGAGGAGGCGGTCGAATTCTTGGTCAGAGATGGTCGGTGCCGCGAAGACGTGATAGCGCTGGAGGTGCTTTTCCAGCTCGGGCGCGAGCGCGTCGATGCGTTGGGCGATGTCTTGATAGCGCTGGAGGTGCTTTTCCAGCTCGGGCGCGAGCGCGTCGATGCGTTGGGTGGTGTCTTGGGTCATGGTACTAAATTACGATAGGCGGGGCACCGAACCAAGCGTCAACTCGCCTCGTCTTATTGTCCGTTAATAGATCCAGCTTTATATTTTTGTCGCGGAACGAGATAGATATGACTGCTACTTGGCACGACTACTGGGAACTGACTAAACCGAGAATTGCCTTTTTGGTGCTGGTTACGGCCGCCTTGGGGTTTTTCTGGGGCGGGCAAGGCATCCACGCGCCGCTGCTTTTTTGCTGCCTGCTCGTCGGCACAGGTCTGACCACGTGCGGCTCGTCGGTGCTCAACCAGTATCTGGAACGCGATGTCGATGGTTTGATGAAGCGCACCCGCAACCGGCCCTTGCCAGCCGGGCGCGTCAAGCCGGGTACGGCTCTGGCGATGGGTT
Organism: Candidatus Latescibacterota bacterium; assembly: GCA_965261395.1. GTDB lineage: Bacteria > Latescibacterota > UBA2968 > UBA8231 > UBA8231. The sequence continues at coordinate 5,569,216 of OZ253462.1, read as the reverse complement.
TTGCGCTGGTGTTGGTCGGGGTGTTTTTCTGCTTTTTACCACTGGGTTGTTGACGGCGTTTTTGGCGCTGCTCTCCGCGTTTCTCTACGTGGTGGTGTACACGCCGATGAAGCGGCAAAATTGGCTCAACACCTCGCTGGGGGCCGTGCCGGGTGCCCTGCCGCCGGTGGGGGGCTGGACGGCGGCGACCGGCTCGATTGACCCGGGAGCCGTGGTCCTCTTTCTCATTCTCTTCGCTTGGCAGCACCCGCACTTCTATGCCATTGCTTGGATCTTCCGCGACGACTATCGGCGCGGCGGTTTCAAGATGCTACCCGTCGTCGAGCCGGATGGGAACAGCACCTGCTGGCAGATCATGGGCTACTTGGTGCTGCTGCTGATTTTTTCGGTGTTGCCTTCGTTCATGGGCCTCACCGGGCCGTTCTATCTGGTCGGGGCGCTGGTGTTGGGCGCGCTGTTTCTCGCCTCCGGTCTCGCGCTTAGCTGCTCGCGCTCGGTGACCAGTGCGCGGCGGCTGCTCAAGGCCTCGGTGCTCTATCTGCCGCTATTGTTGGTGTTGAGCGTGGTGGATGCCGGATTTTAGGAGTGCGGCTTGCGCCCGCTCGTACTCTTCGGGCGCGTTGAGATTGGCAAAAAGCAGGCCGTGCTCGTCGTAGGGCCGCCAGTCCTTTTCCCTTACCAAATCCAAATTTAGATTGTGCAGCAGGCTGCGCATGCCGAGTTGGCCGGCCTGTATGGCGGATTCTACGGCCGCCAAGCAGGACGGCTCGTAGAGCGCGCAGAGCGGTTGCAGTCCTGCGGCCGTGTAGGGCACGACCGCTTGATGCGGCCCGCGTCGGCTGGCGAGGTGGCGGAGGAAGTCCGGGGTGAGAAAGGGCAAGTCACAGGCGAGGAGGAGCACGGGCGCGGCGGTCTGGCCAAGTGCGGTGTGCAGACCGCCTAGGGGTCCGAGCCCGGGGTGGCGGTCGGGATGGACGGGTAGCCCAAGGTGGGCATAGGTGGCGGGATCGCCGACGATGAGGCAGGGACAGGCGAGAGGGCGAGCCGCGGCGATAACTCGTTCAATTAGGGTCTGGTCGCCTAGTGGCAGGAGGGCCTTGTCGCGGCCCATGCGTCGGCTTTGGCCGCCGGCCAGTACGGCGATGTGGATCATTCGGGATGCTGGCTGGGGCGGCGGTTGATCTGAGCGGCTGCGTACCCAGCACCAAAGCCGTTGTCGATATTGACGACAACCACGCCGGCCGCACAGGAGTTGAGCATGGCCAAGAGGGCGGCGAGGCCGTGGAAACTTGCGCCGTAACCTATGCTAGTTGGCACGGCCACGACCGGAACATCCACCAGGCCGCCGACGACGCTGGCGAGTGCGCCCTCCATCCCGGCGACCACGACGATGACCTGCGCCCGCTGCAAGAGCTCGCGGTACGCTAGGAGCCGGTGCAGGCCGGCGACGCCGACATCGCAAACCTCCTCGACCTGCGCACCCATGGCGCGGGCCGTGACGACCGCTTCGCGGGCCACAGGCAAGTCCGAGGTGCCGGCTGCAACTACGGCCACTAGGCCCTCGGGCGTGGGTCGTTTGGTCCCCGGTACCAGGACCGTGCGGGCGAGGGGGTCGTGTTCGGCGTGGTCAAAGCGCTCGACGAGTGCTTGGGCCGTGGTCGCTTCGACGCGAGTGGCCAACATCTGTGCACCGTATGCGATTATGCGCTCGGCGATGGCCAGCACCTGCTCAGAGGTCTTGCCTTGACCGAAAATGACTTCCGGGAACCCAGTGCGCAGGGCGCGGTGGTGATCGACGTGGGCGAACCCAAGGTTCTCAAAGGGCAGGTTTCTAAGCCGCTCTAAGGCTTGGCTCGGCGCGAGATCACCGGTGGCGACTTGTTCTAGCAGGTGGCGGAGTTGTTCTTGGTCCATGGCTGGGAATCTGGGATCAACGGCAGCAGCGGAAGCCAAGAAGGGGCTGCTCGTAGTTTTGCAAGGGCGAATCGGCGAGGATTTCCGCTAAAACCGCTATATCGTACGGGTCTTGGTCTCCGATAGGTAGGGTGCTCACAAGGCTCGCGCCGTCGCAGGCACCGCTCGCATATACACTGCTTGCTGCGACGTACACCGCTAGGTCGCCGGCGTCGTCAACAGCGGCGATCCATTCGTCCATATTGCCCGTCAAGTCAAAGACGCCGGTCGCGCCGCCGCAGTTGGGAAACGAGCCGGAGGGCGCGAGTTGTGCGGCTGGGTCGCTGCTGAATTGGGAAAAAACCGAACCCGGCACGTTGCAGAAGCGCACGCCAAAGTGGTCGCGGCCATCGTAGGCAGCCAAATCGTCGGTCGAAGAAAAGCTCCGTATCTGGTCGGCTTGACAGGCGGCACGCCACTCGCTGGGGCTGCACAGGCGCTTGCCCTCGGCCGCGCACAGGCGCGCCGCTTGGAAAAACGAAGTGGACTGGGGCCGCTCGCCCTTGGTGTTGGGGTACTCGTACGCGTCTATCTCGTATGCTTGGTTGTTGGTTGGCAGGATCAGGCGCACCATGCCGCTAGCTGGTAGTGGCGGCTCGATTGGAAAGTGGAGGGCAATTTCGCGCTCCGTGCTCGCTGCGCCGTCGCTCGCGGCAACGCGCAGTTTATGACTGCCGGGAAAAAAGGCGACGACAACGGCACGCGAGCCGATTTGCCGACCGGTTTCCTCGTCGCGGATGGCCTCCGACCAAATGCTGAGGCTGTCCTGTCCGACCTCCCAATGGTATTCGAGCCGATCGCCGTCTGGGTCGGTGCCAAACGCGTCGATAAATGTCTGCGGCGCGCTAAACGCGCTGGTAGCGTCGGCTATTACTTCCAGCACAGGTTCGCGCTGCACGACCTCCACGAGGAAGTTTTCGACCAGCACCCGTGCGTCTTCGGCGCAGCGCTGGCGGTCAGCTAGATCGGGTATGACATTGCAGTTGCGGTCGGTTATGAGGACCTGCACGACAAATTGCTCGCTGGAGCCGGCGATGGTTTGGGGGGCGAACCAAGAGTTGGTCTCTTGGGCTTGCGAATCGCGGAAGCTGCCTCCGGCTGGGGCTCTCCACTCGTAGAACACAGGATCGTCGTCCTCGTCGGCCGCGCGGATTTCAAAGCGAATCTCGCCGCCGCGCTGGACTCGGCAGACCGCATCCGCGCTGTTGATCAGGGTATCTGGGGAAGCCTTGCCCGGCGACTGGCAGGTCATCCGCGCCAAATGCACGGTCGGGGGATCGTTGGGTAACTCGTCGTGGAGCAAGCTACAGGCGCCGAGGGCTAGGAGTGGGGCCAAGAGGCGCCAACCGGGGTTCATTCGCTGTCGATCATCAGGTCGAGTAGCCGCTCTAGATCGCTATCGTTGTAGAATTCGACTTGGATCCACCCTTTGTTCGCTGTGCGGCGGATGTTGACCGCCGTGCCGAAGCGGTGCTGCAACCGCTCCTCATAGTCGCGTATGTGGGGGTCCCTGTGGACTTCTTTGGAAGCCTTTTTTTTGCTGCGGCCTGCGCGCTGATTGGCGACCGCCTTTTCGACCTCGCGGACGGCCATTTTTTCCTCGACCGCTCGGCGGGCCAGCGCGAGCCGGTCTTCGTCTTCTTCGAGACCGAGTAGGGCGCGGGCGTGCCCCATCTGCAATTGGCCATGGCGCAAGAACTCTTGGACTTCGTGCGGCAATTGCAACAGCCTGAGGAGATTGGTCACAGTCGAGCGATTTTTCCCTACCTTGCGGGCGACTTCCTCTTGCGTGAGGAAGCACTTGTCGGTCAGCGAGCGGTAGCCTTCGGCCTCTTCGATTGGGGTCAGGTTTTCGCGCTGGATGTTCTCGATCAGCGACAGTTCCATTAAGTCTTGCTGAGACTCGATCTCGTGGATGATCGCAGGTATTTCTTGGATCCCCGCCTTCTTGGTGGCCCGCCAGCGGCGCTCGCCGGCGATGATCTGGTAGCTCTGGCCGATGCGGTTGACGGCGATGGGCTGGATGACGCCTTTCTCTTGGATCGAGTGCATCAACTCGTCGATGCTCTCCTCGTCGAACTCGGTGCGGGTTTGATAGGGGTTGGGTTCAATCTCATCGACGTTGAGATTGACGACCTGGCGCGTGGCGTCGCCTTGGCCGCTAGGTTCGGCATATTCCGGGATGAGGGCACCGATGCCCTTGCCGAGGACCGGCTTCTTACCCATGGTCGATCACTTCTCCTGCGAGGCTCATGTAATCCTGCGATCCCTGCGACAAGATGTCGTAGAGCACGATGGGTTGGCCGTGGCTAGGAGCCTCGGCCAGACGCACGTTGCGGCTGATGGAGGTCTTGTAAACCTTGTTGCCGAAATAGGACTTGACCTCTGAAGACACTTGGCGCGATAGGTTCAAGCGCCCGTCGTACATGGTGAGCAGGACGCCGGCGATCTGGAGCTTGGGGTTGAGGTGACGTTGGATTTGGCGCACGGTGTTGAGCAGCCGGCCGAGGCCCTCTAGCGCGTAGTACTCGCACTGAATGGGTATCATCACCGAGTCGGCCGCGGTCAGGGCGTTGATGGTCAGCAACCCCAAAGAAGGCGGACAGTCGAGAATTATATAGGCGTATTGGTCGCGGACTTGGCCGAGCAGCCCGTCTAATTTCTGCTCGCGGGCGATCATGTTGACCAGCTCGACCTCGGCGCCCGTCAGGTTGATATGCGAGGGAATCAAGGACAGGAAGGATATCTTGGTCTCGTAGGTGACCTCGGCGGTCTCCTGTTGCCCGATCAGTGCGTGGTAGATATTGGCCGCTGCGACTTCCTTGCTGTTTTGAAAGCCGCAGCCCGAAGTGGCGTTGGCCTGCGGATCCATGTCGATGAGCAGGGTCTTTTGCTCGGCCACGGCGAGGCTGGCTGCCAAGTTGACGGCTGTAGTAGTCTTGCCGACCCCCCCTTTTTGGTTGGATATGGCGATGACCCGGCTCATGGCAGAAGCTCACTCAGCAAGGGCGGCTTGGGCGGCCGCCAAGCGGGCGATGGGCACCCGGTAGGGGGAACAGGACACGTAGTCGAGACCCACTTCGTGGCAAAAGCCCACTGAGCTTGGGTCGCCGCCGTGCTCGCCGCAGATGCCCACCTTAAGCTCGGGACGGGTACTGCGGCCCCGCTCGGTGCCGAGACGCACGAGCTGACCGGTGCCCTCTTGATCGAGGCTTTGGAACGGATCGTCGGCGAGAATGCCTTGGGCTACGTATTCGGGAAGGAACTTGCCGGCGTCGTCGCGGCTGTAGCCAAAGGTGAGCTGGGTCAGGTCGTTGGTCCCGAAGCTAAAGAACTCGGCTTGCTCGGCGATTTGGTCGGCGAGAAGAGCGGCGCGGGGGATTTCGATCATGGTGCCTACTAGATAGTCGATAGTGCCCCCGACGGCAACGGCGATTCGGTCAACCATAGCTTTTAGGTCGCTAAACTCGCGCTCGGCCCCCACGAGGGGGATCATAATTTCGGGCAGGGGATTGACGCCCGCGGCGCGCACGTTGGCGGCGGCTTCGAAAATGGCCTCGACCTGCATCTCGTAGATTTCCGGGTAGGTGATCCCCAAGCGACAGCCGCGATGCCCCAACATGGGGTTGAACTCGTGCAGCGAGGCGATTTTAGCCTCGATCTGGCGCAAGGGGACGCCCATTTCCGCGGCCATCTGTTCTTGCTGGGCCGGCTCGTGGGGCAAGAACTCGTGCAGCGGTGGATCTAACAGGCGGATGGTTACGGGCAGGCCGTCCATGGCGGTGAAAATTCCCTCAAAATCGCGCCGCTGCATGGGCTTGAGCTTGGCTAGGGCTTGGCGGCGCCCGGCCTCGTCGTCGGCCAAGATCATCTCGCGCACCGCTACGATGCGGTCGGCCTCGAAGAACATGTGCTCGGTGCGGCACAGGCCGATGCCCTCGGCACCGAACTTGCGGGCCACCTCTGAGTCGTGCGGCGTGTCGGCGTTGGTGCGCACGGCCAGCCGGCGCTTGTCGTCGGCCCAGCTCATCACGGTATCAAACGCCGGCGAGAAACTCGGCTCCACGGTGGGCACTTGGCCCAGCATGACTTGGCCCGAGGAGCCGTCAAGGGAGATCCAATCGCCCTTTTTGACGGTCTTGTTGCCGGCAGTGAACAACTCGGCGTGGTAGTCAATGACTACGTCTTCGCAGCCGGCGACGCAGCATTTGCCCATGCCGCGAGCGACTAGGGCGGCATGAGAGGACGCACCTCCGCGTGCGGTGAGGATGCCTTGGGCGGCGTCCATGCCGCCGATGTCTTCGGGCGATGTCTCTTGGCGCACCAAGATGACCTTCTGGCCTTCGGCAGCTTGTGCTTCGGCCTCTGCGGCGTTGAAGACCACTTGGCCGACCGCTGCTCCTGGGGAGGCCGGAAGGCCCTTGGCGATGACTTCCCGGGGGGTGGAGTCAGCAAACGTGGGATGGAGGAGCTGGTCGAGCTGAGCCGGAGTGACGCGCAGGAGGGCTTCCTCTTGTGAGATCAGCCCCTCGGCGACCATGTCCACGGCGATTTGGAAGGCCGCCGCCCCAGTGCGCTTGCCGTTGCGGGTTTGCAGCATCCACAATTTGCCCTTCTGGACCGTGAACTCCACATCCTGCATGTCGCGGTAGTGCGGCTCTAGCTGGTTGCAGATCGCTTGGAATTGCTCGTACACTTGCGGCATTTGGCCGCTGAGTTCGGACAGGGGTTCGGGAGTGCGGATGCCAGCGACCACATCTTCGCCTTGGGCGTTGATGAGGAACTCGCCGTACAGTTGTCGCTCTCCGGTGGAGGGGTCGCGCGTGAAGGCCACGCCCGTGGCGCAATCGTCGCCCATGTTGCCGTACACCATGGACTGGACGTTGACGGCCGTGCCCCAGTCGTGGGGAATGTCTTCGATTTCTCGGTAGCGGATGGCGCGCTGGCCCTGCCAAGAGCCGAAGACCGCGCCGATGGCATTCCACAACTGCTCGTGGGGGTCTTCGGGGAATTTGCGGTCGAGCCGCTTGGCGATTTCGGCCTTAAACTCCGCGACCAATTCGCGCAGATCTTCGGCGCTCAGTTCGCGGTCGAGCACGACCCCACGGGCGTGCTTTTTCGCTTCGAGCAGGGCCTCGAAAGGGTCTTTTTCTTTGTCGTCTTCGGGTCGCAGGCCCATGACTACGTCGCCGTACATTTGCACGAAGCGGCGGTACACGTCGTAGCAAAAGCGCGGGTCGCCCGATTGTTCGATAAGCCCTTGGACGATCGCGTCGTTGAGGCCGAGGTTGAGCACGGTCTCCATCATGCCGGGCATGGACACTCTGGCCCCGGAGCGCACGGATAGCAAGAGCGGGTTGGCCGCGTCCCCAAAGCACATGCCCATGGTTTTTTCGACTTCTGCAACGGCGCGTTCTACTTGGCTCTTGAGCGAGTTGGGGTACGTTTTGTCGTGGTTGTAGTAGTGAGTGCAAACTTCGGTGGTGATGGTAAAACCGGCTGGGACGGGCAGGCCGAGCTGGGCCATTTCGGCGAGGTTGGCGCCTTTGCCGCCGAGCAGGTTGCGCATTTCCTTGTCGCCCTCGGATTGAGAGGTGCCAAAAAGGTATACATACTTTTCTGTCATTTCTTTCCTATTCTATGAATGCGTTTTGAATCGAGAGGGCATCTCGGCCTTGACAGCCTTTGCCGCTGAGATTGGAAGGGGGGCGCATTTAGATGTTGGGAAGGTCAAGGGTCGAACATGCTCGGTGCGTCGAGGAACGGCCTCGCAGGGCTGAAAGGGCTGAATGTATCCCAAAGGAGAGGTTCGTGCAAGCATTACGCCCACACCTGCTCCCACCGCTGGCTGGTGGCCGAGCGATAGAGGGCCAAGGCCGTGCGCAGCTCGCCGAGCGCGTGTTCCGGCGGCGCGTCCGGGACCTTGCCGTCGAGGATGGCGGCGGCAAAATCGGCCAGCTCTGGCCCAAAGGACTCGGTGTAGCCTGGGCTCGCAAAAAGCCGCTTGCCTTTGGGATGGTCTGCGTCCCACAGCCAGAGTTCGGCGCCGTCGAGTCCGGCGTTGATGGTCAGCTCGCCTTTGGTGCCGGTGATACGCCACCAGGGATCCGGGGCAAAGACCGTGTCGATCATCATGGCGTCGAAGATGGCGGTCTTGCCCGAGTCAAAGCGGAAAAGCGCGCGGGCGAGGGACTCGCCCTCCATTTGCGCCAGCGGGTACCCCAGCACGCCGACTACTTCTTTGATTTCGCCCATCCACATGCGCAGGGGCCGAATCCAGTGCGAGCCACCGTCGATGGCGATGCCGCCGCCGGTGCGTCCCTTTTCGTAGCGCCAGGGCCGCTCCTCTTTGAACCAGTAGTCGTCAAAAGGATAGACAAAGGCCGCGCGAGCGGTGATGATCTCGCCGATGGCTCCGGCTGTAAGGAGCTTTTGGGCTTCGACAATTTCGGGCCAGTACTGGCTGTTTTCGGCGACCATGAAGACGCTTGGAGCTTCGCGCGCGGCGGCGAGAATGCGGTCGCAGGCATCGAGGGTGGGGGCCATGGGCTTTTCCAACAGTACGTGCTTGCCGGCGGCGAGGCACTGGAGGGCGATGGGTTCGTGCAGGTCGTGGGGTAGCATGATGTCCACGGCGTCGAAGTCGCCCTTTGCGAGCGCTTCGTCGAGCGAAGTGAAGGCCTGCCCGCCGGTTTCAGCGGCGTAGGTTTGGGCTTTAGATTCGTCGAGATCGACTAACGCGGTGACATCGATGCGGGGAGCGTGGCCCTTGATGCCATCGAGGTGAAAGCGAGCGATGGCACCGCAGCCAATAAAGGCGAGCTTGAGTTGGTCCGGCATGGAATAAATCTCCGATAGCGTAGGTGAGTTAAGACTGAGAAACTACGCAATGGAGACGTGGGGAATCAATAGAGCGCGCTACTGCTACGCGACGAGATTCCTGAAGAATCGATTTTGCCTTTGCGCGGCAATGCGCTGTGAGATTACTTATTGGGTCGCGGGGGTAGCGGGATCAAGTGCTTGAGGATAGATTTTGGCCAAAAATAAGGAGCTAGTTTATGAAGTACAAATCGCTTTTATACGCCTTCGTGCTGTGGGCGGGCGTCGCCTTCGGTGCAGAGGGAACGCTTTCCGGTGTCGTGAAGGGGCCGGAAGGCGAATCCATCCCCGGTGCCAACATCGTTCTCATCGGCGACCTGCTGCCGGGCGGCAAGATAGGCACGGCTACCGGCGAAGACGGTCGCTTCCGCTTAGAGGGGCTGCCGGCCGGCGAGTATCAGCTCAGCGTCACGCATATTGGCTATCGGTCCCTGATGCGAGAAGGCGTTGGCATCGTCGGCGGTGAGCAGGAGCTGATGCTGACGTTGGAGACGGGGATCATCTTCCTCGACCAGAACGTAGTCTCGGCCTCGCGGCGGCAGGAAAAAGTCCTCGAAGCTCCGGCCTCGGTGGCGGTGGTCGAGGCCCATGAGATTCGCAATCGGCCGGCACTCAGCGTCGTCGAGCACGTCCGCGACTTGCCGGGGGTGGACTTTTCCCAGACCGGCTTGGCGCAGAGCAATGTGGTTGTGCGGGGCTTCAACAATGTGTTTTCGGGCGCACTGCTGACGCTGACCGATAATCGCATCGCCCGCGTCCCCTCGCTGCGCTTGAATGCCTACAACTTCATTCCGGTGACCAACGACGATATCGAGCGCATCGAGGTGGTGTTGGGGCCGGGGTCGGCACTCTACGGACCCAATAGCGCCAACGGCGTGATGCACATCATCACCCGTTCGCCGTTCAATTCGGCGGGGACCAGTGCGCAAGTGGGGTTGGGCGAGCGCAGCGTGCGCCAAGTGTCCGTGCGCCACGCCGGGGCTGCTGGCGACCGCCTCGGCTACAAGGTTTCGGCCCAGCACTATACGGGGATGGACTGGGAATACGAAGACCCGGAAGAGGTGCGGGCTAGGGCCGCCAATCCAGCCATCAAACCGCGCAGTTTTGACATTGAGCGTCAGAGCACCGAAGCGCGCTTGGATTACCGGGCCACGGACGAGTTGACGGCCATTTTGGCGGCTGGCTACAACAAGGGTAACCAAATCGAATTGACCGGCTTAGGGGCTGGCCAGGCCCAGGACTGGGTGTACAATTACGTCCAGCTTCGCCTGCTGTACAAGAGTTGGTTCGCCCAGGTCTTCCAGAACGGGAGCGACGCCGGCGAAACCTTTACCCTGCGCGATGGCCAGTCGGTCGTCGATAAATCTAAGCTGACCGCGTTCCAGGTCCAGCACTCCGCGGTGTTGGGGGTTCGGCAGCGCTTTACCTACGGGGCCGATGTGCTGCTGACGCGGCCCGATACTGAGGGGACCATCACCGGCGGGAACGAAGACTACGATCAGACCAATGAATTCGGGGCTTACGTGCAGAGCGAGACGGCCCTGAACGAGATGCTCGACTTGGTGGTGGCCCTGCGCTACGACGACCACAATCGCATTCCCGAAGGCGAAATCTCGCCGCGCGTCGGGCTGGTCTTTAAGCCGAAGGAGACCCAGATCCTGCGGCTGACGTACAACCACGCCTTTGCGACCCCGTCGAGCAACAACCTCTATTTGGACATCCGCTCCAGCCAGGATGCCTTCGGCATTGGCGCAGCCTTTGCGCCGTCGCTGGGGTTTGCGCCGGCTATTGACGTGCGGGCGCAGGGGACCTATCGCGAGGATATGGGCGGCGGCTGGACCTTTGCTCGCTCGGGCAATGGCCGGCCGCAGTTCCGCTCGCCCTTTGCGCCGGTGGTGGCGGGGATGGCTCCGGCCGACTTCATCGATTTGGGAGATCCGGTCTTTACCAATGTGATGTGGGGGCTGGGCCGCAGCGGAGTGTTGAGCAGGCTCAATACTCCGCTTTTTATGGGACTAGCGACGACCCAAATAGGGGTGCTGCAAGAGCTAGACCAAGCAACGGCGGAGGCTGCCGCCCAGCAGCTATTGGGAGGGTTAGATGCGCTGGTGCCCGCACAACTGACGGGGTTGGACAACGCCCTGCTCATGCTCAACCTCGAAAAGGTGGCTGCTGGCGATTCGGCACCCTTTGATCCGGTAGCCGATGTTTTCGACGTGCCGCTGACCCGCTCGACCACTACCGAGACCTTTGAACTGGGCTACAAGGGGGTGATCGGCGAGAGGCTGGTGGTGGCGGCCGACCTGTATCACACTCGGATAAAGGATTTTGTCTCTCCGATTCAGGTACAGACGCCCAATGTCTTCCTCGACCCGGCTAGCCTCGGAGCGGCGCTAGGTGCTAGCATTGGCGAGGCGCTGGCCGAGAATGCAGAGTTGGCCGCGGCGGTCGCCCCGCTCGACAAGATGCAGGTACCGGGCACCTTATCTGGCAACGGCAATGGCTCGCCGGTGGATGAAATTGTCACTTTGTTTGCCGGCGGGGCCGCGAGCATACCTTTTGGCACGGTTACGCCGGAGCAAGCCTACGACCCAACGGCGGTGATGTTGACCGTTCGCAACTTCGGCGAGATATCCCTTAATGGGCTGGATGTGAACTTGGCCTATTTCCCCAGCGACCAATGGTCGCTGACGGGCAGCTACTCTTACGTCGATAATACTTTATTTGAGAAAGTCGATGGAATCGCCGACATAGCGCTCAACGCGCCGGGCAACAAATACAAGCTAGGCACGTCTTATACCCTCGACCAACCGCAACTAACCCTAGGGGCTCAGTGGCGCTACGTGGGAGCGTTTCGCCAGGAGTCGGGCGTGTTCGTCGGGGATGTGGACGCGTACTCGCTGCTCGATTTGAACGCCAGTTGTCTGCTGCCGTTCGGAAGCAACCTGCGGCTTGGGGTGGATGTTTCCAACGCGCTCGACACCAAGCACCGCGCCTTTATTGGGGCACCGGAGATCGGCCGCTTGGTCTTTGGGCAATTGGGCGTGGCGTTTTAAGGGAGGATACAGCAGGCAGAAGGGGGACGGGCGATGCCCGTCCCCTTTTTTTATGTCGGCTCGTTGCCGCGAGCCATGACCACCTTGCCAGTGCGAACCATCTCCTTGAGGTCAAATTTGCTCAAGAGCGATTCGAGCGCGTCCATCTTCTCGGTGGTGCCGGTGGCCTCGATGGTGATGGTGGACTCCGAGATATCGACCGTCTTGCTGCGGAAAACCTCGGCGATCTGCAAGATCTCGGTGCGCTCGGCGACCGAGCAGCCGACCTTGAAGAGAGCCAACTCGCGGGTGATGGCATCGTCGGTCGAGTGGTCCTTGGCGTGGATGACGTCGACTAGCTTGTTGAGTTGTAAGATTATTTGGTCCAGCTCGGCGGCGGGACCGATGCTGGTGATGGTCATGCGCGAGCACTGGGGGATATGGGCCGGCGAGACGACTAGGTTTTCGATATTGTAGGCGCGGCGAGCAAAGCACTGGGCAATCCTCACCAGCACACCGGGGCGGTCGTTGACCAACAGGCCGATGGTGGTCTTTTGTTGGGGTTCGGTCGGTTTGAGCTGTGGCGCGTCCACAGCCTCTTGGCGGGCATTGAGGTCTGCGGCGGCAAAGTGGATGGCAGCGGTGGACATTAGGTGCTCCCTTTGGGTTGGGCCAATTTCTGCTTGGGGGCCTCGACCAGCATGTCAGTGAGCGCGGCCCCGGCGGGGATCATCGGGAAGACGTTGTCTTCTTTTTCGCACTCGGCGTGGATGACGCAGGGACCTTCGTCATAGGCGAGGGCCTGCTTGAGGACCTTGTCGATGTCGGCGGTACGCCTGATGCGGAGGCCTTTGGCCCCGTAGGACTCGGCGAGCTTGACGAAGTCAGGGTTGCCCTCTAGATCGACGCCGGAGAGCCGATTGTCAAAAAAGAGGTTCTGCCACTGGCGGACCATCCCCAGGTACTTGTTGTCGAGAACTAGGATCTTAATCGGCAGCCGATGGATGACGGCGGTGGCCAGTTCGCACAGGGTCATCTGGAAGCCGCCGTCGCCGCAGATGGCGACCACAGTCTCTTCGGGGCGGCCAAACTGGGCACCGACAGCCGCGGGGAAGCCAAAGCCCATGGTGCCAGCACCGCCGGAAGATAGCCACTGGCGGTGGTGGGCTGTCCTGTAGAACTGGGCCGCCCACATCTGGTGCTGGCCGACATCGGTGGTCACCACGGCGCGGCCGGCGGTTAGCTCGTACATACGGTCGATGATTGCCTGCATCTTGAGGCCGCCACGCTTGCCGTATTTGAGCGGGTATTTCTCCTTCCACTCGTCGATTTGAGCCAGCCAGGATGTCGTGTCAATCGGCTCGACGTGGTTGATTAGCTCTTCGAGCACTTGGCGCGCATCACCCTCGATAAAAACGTCGGGCATGACCACTTTGCCGTATTCGGCTGGGTCAATGTCGATGTGGATCTTTTTAGCGTCCGGGCAGAATTCCGCGAGCTTGCCAGTAATCCGGTCGTCCCAGCGCCCACCCACCGACATAATCAGGTCGCAGTCGACGACGGCCTTGTTGGCGTAGGCGGTGCCGTGCATGCCGAGCATACCTACCGAGAGCGCGTGCTGTTCGGGAAACGCCCCCTTGCCGAGCAGGGTGTTGGTCACCGGCATCCGCGTCTTTTCGGCAAAGGCCTTAGCCGCCTCGTGAGCGCCCGAGGCAATGCAGCCGCCGCCCAAGTAGAGCAGGGGACGCTTGCTCTGGCGCAGGAGGGTGGCGGCTTCTTCGAGCAGTTCGAGAGAGGGCTTGGTCTGCCAAGTGTAACCAGGCAAGTACACCTTCTCTGGAAAGTCGGCGGTGCATTCGGGGAAGGGGTCGCCTTGGGTGACGTCCTTCGGTAGATCGACGAGCACCGGTCCTTGGCGACCGGTGGTGGCGATGTGGAATGCCTCGGTCATCACGCGGGGGATGTCGTTGGGGTCTCTCACTAGATAGGAATGCTTGACTACCGGCATGGAGATGCCGAAGACATCGGCCTCCTGAAAGGCGTCTTTGCCGAGCATCGGAGTGACGGTTTGGCCGGTGAGGGCGATGACGGGCGAGGAATCCATCAGCGCGGTTAGCAAGCCGGTGATGGTGTTGGTAGCTCCAGGGCCGGAGGTTACGAGGACGACGCCGGGCTTGCCGGTGGCGCGGGCGTAGCCGTCGGCCATGTGGGTCGCGCCTTGCTCGTGTCGGGTGAGGACGAAGCGGATCTGCTCGGAGTTGAGCAGCGCGTCGAAGATGGGCATGGCCGCGCCGCCCGGATGGCCGAAGACGTACTCGACGCCGAAGCGGTCGAGTGCTTCGATGACTTTGTCGGCTCCTCTCGCCATGTCAATTTCTCCCTGAGATGGATAGTTTGAGTTAATTATGTTTATCTAAAACGAAAAGTATCGAATATTTGTGCAATAAAAGCAAGGCGGAATTTGAAATTGGGGCGATTTTGTGGGTTAAATGGGTGTGAAATTGTAAATGAGATGAAACACAATGTCGATTCGGGCCGATTTAGGCGATGTAGGGGCGACCGGCCGGTCGCCCCTACGGATGGCTCCACACGTCCTTGAAGAGCCGTATCCAGTTGTCAGAGAAAATGCCGGCGATGTCTGCTGGGGAGTAGCCGCGGTGCGCGAGGATGGGCTGGAGTTTTTGCAGGTCGGCGATGGTGTTGAGGTCTCGCGGGGCTTGCTCGGTGCCGAAGCCGCCGTCGAGGTCGGTGCCAATGCCGCAGTGGCGCGAAGTGCCCAAAAGCTGGCAGATGTGGTCGATGTGGTCGGCGATGGTTTCCAAGGTAGCGCTGGTCAGTTGTTCAAAGGCGGGGACTTTGCGCTGCCAGCCTGGGTCGAGCATCCAGGCGTCGAAAGCTGTGCCGATGACCCCATCGCGCTCGGCGATGGAGCAGATCATTTCGTCGGTGAGCTGGCGCTGGCCGGGGGTGAGGGCGCGACAATTGTGGTGCGAAGCGCAGACCGGGCCGTCGTACGCGTCCAAAAGCTCCCAGTGGGCTTGATCGGTCAGGTGGGTCAAGTCGATGATGATGCCGGCCGCTTGGAGCGCGTCGAGCAGGGGTTTGGCCGGCGGCAACAGTCCGCCTTCGGTACCGGTGCCGTGCGAGTAGGTGCTGGTGCCGTAATGCGAGATCGACACTAGGCGCAAGCCGAGTTCGCGCCACTCGGGCACTTGGTCGGGGCCTAAAATGGGGTCGGCGCTCTCCATGGCGAGGATCAGGCCGAAGGGGGTCGTTGGGTCGGGGTTTTGCCAGGCGGCGATGGTTTCGTCTAGATCCGCGATGCTTTTGACGAAGCGGAGCAAACCCGCGCGTTCGAGTGCTTGATAGTACGCCAAATGTCCACGGCCGACGCCGTGGCACTGGGCTTGGCAGTACATGCCGGTGCGGGTCCAGCGGTCGCCTTGGTCTAGGCGCGACATCACCGTGCCGCAGAAGAGGCCGACCTTGCCGCGGCGCAGCTCGGGGAAGGTCACCGTGCAGGAGCCGAAGCCCTCCATAGTCTGCACCGAGTCGTGGACGCGCACGGTGGCCGCCTTTTGCGTTAGGTCGCGGTTGATTTGCAGGGCGGAGAAGGCTAGATCGAGGTGGCTGTCGAGGATCAGCGGGCGCGCGTCGGTCATTGTATTAGCTCCAGGCTTGGCGGAAGAAGCGCGAGAGGTTGCCGTGGGCTATGGCCGCGATGTCGTTGGTCGAATAGCCCCGCCGGTCGAGGATGTCGAGGAAGCGTTGCAAGTCGGCAATGGTGTCGTAGTCGATGGGGGCCATTTCGCGTCCGAAGCCGCCGTCGAGGTCGGAGCCAATGGCGACGTGGTCGCAGTTGCCGACGAGCTGGCAGATGTGGTCGATGTGATCGACGACGGCCGACATGGGGCGGCGGGCGGTTTGCGGATAGGTCGCCGGGTCGTCGAAGTCGATCTCGGGATTGAGCATGAATTCGGCGAAAACCGCGCCGATGACGCCGCCGCGCTCGGCGATGGCTTGGATCATCTCGTCGCTGAGGTGGCGCTGGCCGGGGACGAGAGCGCGGCAGTTGCAGTGACTGGCGTGGACGGGGCCTTGCCAATAGTCCAAAAGCTGCCAGAAGACCAAATCCGAGGCGTGGGTCAGGTCGAGGGCGATGTTCGTTGCGGCGAGGGCGTCGAGCAGGGGATAGGCATCGGCGTACAACCCGCCGCGGGTGCCGGTGCCGTGCCCCCAGGTATTGGCACCAAAATGCGTCAGCCCGGCCGAGCGCAGGCCCTGCTCCCACCACCAAGCTACTTGCTCGGGGCCAAGGATGGGATCGGCGCTTTCCATGCTCAGAATCAGGCCGATCGGAGTCGTTGGGTCGGGGTTTTGCCAGGCGGCAATGGCCGCGTCGAGATCGCTTGGGTCGCGGATGAAGCGGAGTTGGCCCTCGCGCTCTAGCGCTTTGTAATAGTGAAGATGCGCTTGGCCGATGGAGTGAGCCGCTTCTTGGGTTCTCATGCCGTCGTCGAGGATGCCGACGGGCATCTGCACCCGGCACATAATGGTCGACAGCGCGATACCGACGCAGCCTTGGCGCATCTGCGGCAGGGATACAGTGGCGGTGCCGCGCGAGGTGCTTTCGGGGCGCTTTCTGTCGCGCAGCGAGTCGGGGTGGGAAGGGCCTGGGGGTTTGGGGTCTTCGCGCTCGCGCAGGACGTGGATGTCTTGGGTGAGGTCGCGGCGGTGATGCAGGGCGTTGAAGGCCAAGTCGAGGTGGCCGTCTATGATGAGTGTGGGTTGCTCGGGCATGGTGGGGAACCTTTGGGGTTAATTCACTAGATACTTTTCTACGATCTCTTCATTGATGGTCACGCCCAATCCCGGCCCCTCCGGCACGTGAACGTAGCCATCGATGACCGCGAATTTTTCGTGCGTCAGGTCGTGGCGCAAGGGCGACTCGGCCATGCAGTATTCAAAGACCTCACCGTGGGGGACCGCAGCTAGGCCGTGGAGCGAGGCCGCGATGGTGATGCCGCTTTTGAACGAGTGGTTGACGACCTTGCGGTGCAGGCGGTGGGCGAGGCGGCCGACCTCGACCATCGTCGAAAGCCCGCAGCGGCCCGGATCCGGCTGCACCCAGTCGATGCGGCCATGGACGAGCAGCCGCTCAAAGTCCTGATAGCGCGACTCGGCCTCGCCCGTGGCGATGGGCACCGGGCTGCGCTCGCAGAGGTGCGCATAGCCTGCGACATCCTCGGGGTGCAAGGGTTCTTCGAGCCAGAATATGCCGTACTCGGCGAACTGCTCGGCGCGCTTGAGGCCGGTCTTCCAGTCCCACACCTGCCCAGCATCCACCAAGATGTCCACATCTGGCCCAGCCCCCTTCCGCGCTTCGCGCACCAAGGCGATGTCGTTTGCCTCGCTCTGCCCCATCGGTCCCCAACCAAATTTGATGGCCGTGAATCCCTCTGCGGCAAAGCGGCGGGCCAGCTCGCCGGTCTCTTGCGGCGTGTCGCCGAAGAGGATGGAGCAATACGCGCGGAATTTGGTTTGATAGGGGCCGCCGAACAGTTCGTAGGCCGGGCAGCCGCGCGCCTTGCCCGCAATGTCCCACAGCGCGAGGTTGACGCCAGCCATAGCGTGCGTGCCCACGCCGACGCGGCCGTAGTAATTGGCCGCTCCGAGCATGCGATCTCCGCAGACGTCGATGGCCAGCGGGTCGAGGCCCACGAGGGCGTTGGCGAGGCCGTTGCTAATCTGGTGGGAGAGCGGGGCCTCGACGACGGCCTTGACCACGGTAGGGGCCGAATCGACCTCTCCCCAGCCGGTGATGCCGGCGTCGGTTTCTATTTGGATCAGACAGGTGTCCTGCGTGCCGTCGCAGCGGGTAGTGACGTCGGGCAGGCGCAGGTAATGGGCGGATACGCGAGTGATTTTCATATTAAAAGTCGAACACGGTTTCGAGGGTCATGATTTTGTGGCGCTGTAAGCGCCGATCGGCGGTGCGCCCGAAGATGAAGCGGGTATCCCAGCGCACGGAGGAGCCTTCTTTCATGTTCAGGCCGATGTCAAAGCCGTAGAAGGTGTCCTCAGTCGGCTCGAAGAAGCCGTCCTTGCCGGTGCCGTCCTCGTTGAGGCCCCGGCCGATGTTGTTCTTGTAAAAATAAGCGTACGCGCGCTTGAGGCGGGGGAAGTGTTTGAGCAGTTTGCGCGACAGGGATGCGCTGGCGATGAGTTGCTGTTTGGGGTCGCTGGTGCCGGTTAGGTACTGATAGGAGGCCGAGACATGCGCGTACGAGCCGAGTTCCGTGCCCAAGTGACCGAAGAAGCCGGAGAGATCGCTGCTGTGGCCCAGCCGTGCATCCTTGGACTGGGCCTGTCCGGTAGCGCGGTCGAGGTGAGCGCGGTCGAGTTCGTACAGCTCGTCGAAGTAGCGCGAGTCGAAATCGCGGCGGAAGTGGCGAAACTCCAGTTGGCCGTTGAGCGGGCCTAAAGCCAGCCACAGGCCTGGGGCGGCGATCCCGAACCCGGTCGCTTGGCGATTGCCGGGGGAGACGCCCTGCTGTTGCGCCTCAAAGCTGGCAAGGGCGTCGTCGTCGTCGAGCAGCAGGGCGAATTGGCCGTAGAGCTTGAGCTCTAGGCCTAGGTCGTGGATGAGCGGATAGCTCGCGTCCACGCCCACGATCGAAAAGAAGTCGCGGCCAACTTGGTTTCTGTTGAAGGGCTTGTGGCGGTCCACGTCTTGGTCCACGGGGAAGGCGTTGCCGTAATTGGCGTTGAGCCCCAACAAGGCGGCGGCGATGTCGGCGGAGAGGCCGCTGCCGGCGTCGGCGTCGATGATGCCGTCATTGTCGTCGTCGCTGTCGAGGTGGTCGGGCACGCCGTCGCCGTCGTTGTCGAGGGCAAAATCGCCGTCATCTGGGAAGGCGTCAATGGGGTCGGGCACGCCGTCGGAATCGCTGTCGCGCAGGCCGCTGTACTGGTCGAGATCGGCCGCAAAGGTCAAACCTAGCTCGATGTTGGCGACGTAGCCAAAGGCCCGCAGGCCGATGAGCGCGCCGCCTTCTTGGAAGTCTTGCAGGTTGTTGATCGCTCCTTCGAGTCCGATATTCGTGCCGACGAGATTGGCGATGCGGAGCTGGAGTCCGGTTTTCTTGATGCCTGGATAGTGCAGGGTATTGCGGTAGCTGTCCATGATTAGGCCGTATCCCAGCGTCACGTTGTCGAGTGCGCCGATTTTGATGTACACCGCGTCGTTGGGGCGGCCATAGCGCACGTAGTAGATCTTGCGCAAGATCGAGTCGAAGGTTTGGGTTGACGAGCCAGCCTCCCAGCCGCGTGACCCGAGGTCGCCATTGCGCTCGATAAAAAGCTCTAAGTCGAGGCCAATGCCCAAGCGGCCCATGGGAAAGTCGGGCCGGAGGCTGAGGCGATATAGCTGCTCTTGGTCCACGGTGACGCTGCCCATGCTGAGCGAGTAGCCGAACATGGCCACCGAGGGCTGAGCCGAAGAGGCGACCGGGCAGGTCAAGAGCAGCAAGACCAAGGCGCGGTTGCAGAGAAAATTCATATGGGGAAGATGCGGTCGCCGGGTCGCGTGGGCAATGGCTGGAGCGGCCCTTTTGCGCGCCGCAAAGGACGACGATACCAATCACCGCAAAGAGGTTTGCGATGGGAAAAACGCTGAAGGACCTACTCAATCATAGCTTCGCAACTTATGCCGAACAGACGGCCATTCGCGTGCTCAAGCCCATAGAGGGTAGTCGCGCATGGAGCTACCAGCCCGTGACTTACGCGGAACTCAAAGGTCTCCGCGATCAGCTCGCGGCGGGCCTTGCGGCGCAGGGCTTGGCCAAGGGCCAGCGCGTGGGCATCCTCACCGATGGCGGCAGCGAGCCGCTCTTGGTTTTTTTGGCGACCGACTGCATCGGGGTCAGTGCGGTGCCGCTGTGCATCCAGTCCCCTGACGAGGTACTCGCCCACAGCATCGCACACTCTGCGGTCGAGCTGCTGATTGTGGATCGCAAGGGCTACGAGCGGTTTGATGCCGTCCGGGAGCGGCTCGACAAGAGGCCGCGGATTGTGTTGACCGAGGGTCAGGCCGAGGACGCGATCCCTTGGCAAGAGCTGGCGGAGAGCAGCGCGGCCGTGCCCGAGGTCGAGGTGCTGCCAGAGGATGAATCAAAAATTCTCTATACCTCGGGTTCGTCCGGCCTGCCCAAGGGCGTGATCCAGACCCACGCCAACATCGTCGCCAACGTCGAAGAGGTTTGGGATGTGATTAGCAAGCGCCAGCCGCTCCGCATGTTCAAGTCCGCGCCCGACTACCACTCCATGGGAATCCTCAACATCTACTATCCCTTGGCTAAGGGGTGGATTTTGGACTTGGCGCGCTCGCCCGACCGCGTCCTCAGCGACATTCGCCTCTCAGAGCCGGAGGGCTTCCTCACCGTGCCGCTGATACTCGACAAAGTGTACGGCAATGTGCGCAAGGAAATCGACGCTGGCGGCGTCAAGGGGGGCTTGATCCAGCGTTCGGTGGCGGCCAAGGAACGATTGGCACGCGGTCAGGCTGGGCTGGGCGACAAGCTCTTTTTGGCTGCCATAGGCCGTTCAATCGTCGGCAAAATTCGCGCCCAGCTCGCCACGCGAGTCGGGCCTCATCTAGCGCTTTTGATCGTCGGTTCGGCTAAGGCCGATCCCAAGGCGTTGGACTTCTTTCACGAGGTGCTCGACATCACCACGTACGAGGGCTATGGCACGACCGAGTGCGCGCCGCTGATTGCCGCCAACCATCTCGGCGGGCGCAAAAGCGGCACAGTGGGAAGGCCGTTGCAGGCGGTGAAGATCGTGGCCGAAGACGGGTCGGAAATTGGTTACAACGATCCAGCGCAGGCCCAGTGCCGGCCCAGCGGCGACCAGGTCGGAGAGCTGTGGACCAGCGGCCCCAATGTCATGCGTGGGTATTTGCACGACCCTGAACAGACCGAGCAGGTGCTAGTGGAGGAGGGAGGCCAGATCTGGTATCGGACCGGCGACTTGTTCAGCATGGATGACGAGGGTTTTCTCGCGTTCCACGGGCGGGTTGGCCGGCAGTTCAAGCTGCGCAATGGTGAGTTCGTCAATCCCGAAGCCTTGGAGCGGATTTTCGCCCGAGTGTCCCTAGTCGAGCACGTGCTTGTGTACGGCGACCAGCAGCGCGATTACCCGCTGCCGTTGGTGACGGTGGATGTGGAGGAGGCAAAAAAGAGCGGCATTGACGGGTTGCCACTGGAAGACGAGGCCGCCCTGCGCACGCATCCGAGCTTGGGCGAGCGGATCCGCGAAGGATTCCTTGCCGAGGCCACGGCCGCCGGCTTGCCGAACTACCAGCGGCCGCAGCGCGTCGCGCTCTTGCCCGAGCCGCTAAGCGAGGACGCCGGGACCTTAACCAAGGGCCTGAAGAAGATCGTGCCCAAGGCGATCGTCGAGCGCTATCGCACAGTCGTTGAACAGACCTATGCATCTTAACGCCGCCGCAACTGATGCAAGCGGAGGCTTAGCTCGGTTGGCGAGGCCGTGCCGGTCGTGCCAGCCTGCTGAGCGGTAATTGACGCGGCCAAGCAGGCTATCGCCGCTGCTTCTGTTAGTCCGGCACCTGCTGCCAAGGCCGCGCTGATAACGGCCGCACAAGTATCCCCGGCGCCAACCGGATCAACGGGTGCGGTAAGGCATACGGCCGGCACGTGCTCAACCGCGTTGCCGTCGGCTACGAGTATCCCCCTATTGCCAAGCGTTAGAAACACCGGGCGACCAGTCCGGTTACTGAGTACGTGGGCGTGGTGGTGCGCTGTCTTTAGCGACAAGCTCCCTTGGCTGCCGAGCGCGGCCCAAGCCTCGCGCTGGTTGGGCTTGAGGATGGCGCGCTTAAATAGCCCGATGCGCGTGCGTGAATCGGCGAGGACCACGAGCTTGGGCTGGGGGCCGAGAGCAGTGGCGATGGCGCGGCGCACGCGCGTGGTGAGGACGCCGCAATTGGCTTCGGCGACTTGGTCGATTAGCACGAGCCCGTCCCAGTGGCTCAGGCGCTGGCGGACATGGTCGATGAGATCGCGCTGGAGGCTGGTAGGGGTAGGGCGGCGGTTTTTGACATCGAGCCGCTCTAGTTCCTCAAGTACGGGTCGGCCGCGCTGGCTGCCATCGACGTAGCAGGACTTTTGATAGGTTGGGGTCAAGCGGCCCGGAGCCGTGATAAAGCCGGTCAAGTCTAAGTCCTGCCGGCGCATAGCCCGTCGCAGCTCGTAGCCTTCGCCGTCGTCGCCGCAATAGCCCACAGCCTCGACCGCACCCACGCCGAGGGCGAGCAGGTTGGCGGCGACATTGCCGGCGGCCCCAGGTTGGCGGCGGTAGCCGATCACCTGATAGCAGGTCTTGCCGGTCTCGAGCGACTTTTCGTTGAGGGCTGGGTCGCATTCGAAGTAGGAGTCGAGGAAAAAATCGCCGACTACGCCGATGCGTAGCGCGGGAAACGCTTCCACGAGGGTGCGCAGGCGAGTTGGGGCCAAGTCAAACATGGGGTTGGCGGCGTAAGAGCGGGCTGGCCGGGCTTGATTTAGCACCTCTTACACCCTATTTTCACTAGGTGCTATTTTTAGTTATGTCCTTGATTCTCTTAAACTTAAAATAAAAAGAAACCGTGTCGATTCGCAAAGCCGTATTCCCCGTTGCGGGTTTGGGCACTCGCCTGCTGCCGGCGACCAAGTCCCAACCCAAAGAGATGCTGCCCGTTGGTTGCAAGCCAGTCGTGCAGTATGTGGTCGAAGAGATGATCGAGCAGGGGTTGGACAAGTTTCTCTTTGTAACGGGCCGCAAGAAGCGCTCGATTGAGGATCACTTCGACGACGATCCCGAGCTTGAGGCGCGCTTGGGCGATAGTGCGATCGACGAGGTTGACTACGCGGCCGAGGGCGTTGAATTCTACTATGTGCGGCAGCGACGGCCCACCGGCAATGCCGATGCCGTGCGCCATGCGCGGGAATTCGTGGGTGACGAGCCGTTCGTAGTGGGGTTCGGCGACACGATTATCACCTCGCCGCGGGTGCCAGGGGTAGTCGGCCGGATGATGGAGTCGCATGTCCAACGGGGTGCGGCTGCCACCATTGCCGTATGGGAAGTGCCGCGCGAGGAGACCTACAAGTACGGCGTGGTCACACCGCGAGGCGAGGTCGATGAAGACTTTGCCATCGCCGATATTGTTGAAAAACCGTTGGTGGAAGCCGCGCCGAGTTGTCTGGCGGTTGCGGCCCGCTATATTTTTTCACCGGAGATTTTCGCCGCCATTGACGAGATTGAGCCTGGGGTTGGCGGCGAGTTGTGGTTGACCGATGCCATCCGCGTCCTGATCCAACGCGGGGCCGAGGTCCGCTGCACACGCCTTGCGAGCGACGAGGCGCGCTACGACATAGGAACGCCGCTTACGTACTACCGGGCCTTCGCGGATTTCGCCTTGGCCGACCAGGAGTTCGGCGCGGCGTTTCGCGCGTATCTCGAGAACAAACTGGCCTAGGCATACGCAATGAAAATAAAGCTCGACTATGGCCGCGACGGCCTCGAAATCGAAGTGCCCGACTCGGCCGAGGTATTGCAGATGGCCGCGAGTGATGGGCTCGACCGAATCGAGAAGCGGATGGATCACGCGCTGGCCTATCCGATAGGGACTCCGTCTTTGCGGCGGCTGGCGCGGGGACGTAAGAATGCCTGCGTAGTCATTGCCGATATTACCCGCCCGGTGCCCAACGCCGTCATTTTGCCGCCGATGCTGCGGATTCTCGAAGAGGAAGGCATCGCCCGCGAGGATATTACCCTGTTGGTCGGCACCGGCCTACACCGGCCCAACGAAGGCGAGGAATTGGTACAGCTCGTCGGGGCCGACATCGCCCGCAACTATCGCATCGTCAACCACACTGCCCGCCGCCGCGAGACCCTGACCTATCTGGGAGAAACCTCGGGCGGTGCCCCAATATGGATCGCCGCACTCTACATGGAGGCCGACCTAAAAATCGCCACCTCGCTAATCGAGCCGCACTTGATGGCCGGGTACTCGGGCGGCCGCAAGGCCATCTGCCCGGGATTGATGGGTATTGAGACGATGCGCGTCCTGCACGGCCCCGAGCTGTTGAGCCACCCCCAGGCGTGCGAAGGCTCAATTGAAGGGAATCCTTTCCACCGCCAAGCCCTCGAAGTGGCGCAGCACGCCGGGGTTGATTTTACGTTCAATGTGGCTATGAACGACCGGCGGCAAATCACCGGCCTGTTCTGCGGCGACCTAGAGAAGGCCCATGCCGAAGGAGCCCGCTTCGTCGAGCAGCAGAACGGCGTCTTGGTTGACGAGCCGGTTGACATCGCGGTCACCAGCAGTGCTGGCTGGCCGCTCGACCTGACGTTTTACCAAGCTGTTAAGGGCCTGACGGCGGTGTTGCCCATTGTCAAAGAGGGTGGGACGATCCTCATTGCCGCTCGCTGCGCCGAGGGCTTGGGCAGCCCAGAATTTGCGGAAATGCTGCTCGGCGCATCCGGTGCCGCTGAATTCGCGGCTCGCCTCGCGGATCCCGATTTCTTCGCCATCGACCAATGGCAGTTACAAGAGCTGTGCAAGGTGCTCGACAAGGCCGAGGTCATGTGCTACTCGGAGGGCATTGATCCTCAGTGCCGCGACAAGGTGTGGGTCGAGGTCATTTCCTCTGTGGAGCAAGGGCTAGCCGCAGCCTTGGCGCGGCACGGTGTCGGGGCGCGCACAGCGGTTGTGCCCCAAGGGCCTTACGTACTCACGCAAACCAAAGGAGAGCACTGATGTCCGATAGACACAGGTGGCTTTTGCGGGGTGGATTTGCCTTGCTGGCCGCGCTGTACTGGGGAGCAGACGGGGCGGCGGCCGTGATGCCGATTATGGGATTGGGCGAGAAAAAAGAAGAGGAAGAGGCCCCAAGGAAGCCGGTACTCAGCGACAACACCATCTCGGAGGAGCTGAAGCAGCGGTTGCTTTTTATACCCTTTCGCGACAAATCGAAATACAAAGGCGAGTGGAACATCTACTCGGCCATTCCTCGCGGCTTGGCCGATTCGCTGCGCGGCAGTGCCTTTTTCAGCACCTTGTCCATTGATTCGGCACTCGTGCGGCTCAAAAAGAAAGAATTGCAAGGCAAGGTCGATGTTGAGCGTGCCTTGGCCATTGGCCGCGAGGTGGACGCCGACTACGTCGTCTTGGGGCAGATCGACGAGATGAGCATGAAGCGCTTCCGCGCCACCGTGCCCATCGGCGGCTATCGCAGCTATCAGGGACTGACCACGGTGCGGCTATATCCCTATAAGGTCATAGACGGAGAAGCAGCCGGCGAGGTGGTGCGGGAGGTAATTGAGGACAGCAAGCGCTATGGGATCACCAACCCGGCGGCCTATGTGCCACTGGAAAAGGAGTACTTCCTCTTGGGGCAGATGGAGTGGGGGAGCGAGGAATTCCACCAAACCTTGCTGGGCAAATCGGTGAGCCGATGTCTGGACCACTTGGCCGCCGGGCTGGACAGCCTCATCCAACCCCCAGCCGCACTCAAGGTTTCCGAACCGAAAATCATAGAGGTGGTGGCTGATACAGTGCAGGCTGATACAAGGGAGAACGGCCAATCTGTGCGAGTGCGGTTGCGCGCCTATATTAACGTGGGATTAGCCGATTCAGTGCAGAAAGGCAACAAGTACGGCGTGTGGGACAAGGGGCGGGAACTGAAAGACCCGGATACCGGCGAGGTGTTGGGAACGTCCTTGCCGCGCCGGGTCGGCGTCGTGCAAGTCGAACAGGTGCTCAGCCAACACCTGTCGCTGGTGAGGATTCTGCAAGGGGATGACGCCGTGCAAAGGGACTACGGAATTCGCGCCGAATAAGGTCGATATGAACGCACTACGAACGACATGGACGACGAGCTTGGTCCTGCTGCTGGTCGCAGCGCGTGGAGCGGGCAGCAGCGAGATTCAGGCCCTGCCGGAAGACAGCCGCGTATTCTACGTCTTCTCGCCCGATAGGGCCCCACAGCGCCAGCGGGTTTTACAGCTATGGCGGCAGTTGCGCGCGCAGGATGCCGAGCAGCGGTTTGTCGCCATTGTCCGCGACGGACAAGTGCTAGCGATGGCCGAGGGCCTGACCCTGTGGTCGGCCGCTATGGCCGCGCAGTCCCCAGAGGTACCCGCGTATATCAAAGCGCGGCTGGACGCCGACGGAGATTATTTCGCAACCATAGATCCCGAGGGCACTTTGCGCTTGGCCGGCCCGGGTCAAGATCTGTTGCAACCCCTGTCTACAGAAGTGGACGAAAGCACCTGGGGCAAGGTAAAGGACTTGTTCAGGTAGGGTCATGTCCGCAGAGCCTGAGCATAAAGACTTTTCCCTCAAGCGCGTGGATGCCCTCGCCTGCGGTGCTCGCTTACTCGCGGCAGGTGCCTTGAGCTATTACCGCCTCTCCGTCGAGGGCGGGCACCACCTGCCGCGCGAGGGACCTGGCTTGCTCTTGCCCAAGCATTGCGCCTATCGCGACCCCCTCGTCGAAGGAGTCTTGCTGTACAGAATCGCCCGACGCTATGCTACCTACATTATGAAGGTCGGCGTGTGGGGAGTCTCGGAGTGGTGCGGGGGGCTCAAGGTAGTGCGCCCCAAAGATGTCAGGCGGATCGCGGACCGGCAACAACGCCGCGCCGAAATCGCCCGTGCCCGTGCGGCCAACCAACAAATGCAGGATTACTTAGACAGGCTCTACCGCCACGGAGAACTGGTCGTGTCGCATCCAGAGGGCACGCGCTACCGGGACGAGTTGGGGCCGCTGAAAAAGGAAGTGATAGAGCATCTGGTACAGGCAGAGAAACGATGGGGGATGCGCGTGCCGCTGATCCCCATTGGCCTAGAATACGAAAGTTACACTCGGCCTGGGGCTCGGGTGTACTTTCGGGTTGACGAACCGCTCTACGCGGATTCCTTCACCAATATCAACGAGTTGATGGATCATCTCGGCAAGCGCTTGCGGATACTCAGTGGTCTAGCCTGATCAGCCGAGTGTACAATAATTCAGTAAGGAGAATACATGCTCAAGCTATCTGTATTGGTTTTAGCCGTCGCTATCGCAGGATGTGGCTCGAACCAAGTTAAAGTCGAGATCAGGGGTGGTGACGGCCAGTTGGTGCGCTTGGACGCCAATGACGTCCAATACAAATTTAATCACTTGGTCAAAGCTGGAATCTACGTCTTGCCCGAGCCGGACAGTAAGATCGAATTGGGCGGTGGCGCGTACGCAGTCAATGTCGCCGCGGGGAATTATATGGAGAATAAGGTCTTGCAAGTGGAATCGCCGCCGCTGTGGGGCGTGCGGACCTACGAGGCGATTTTCGACATTCCCGCTGGCAGCAATGCCGCTTTCAAACGCGAGGGCACGATCCTCTACGCTTCAACCAAGAAAAACGTCCGCAACTGGGACTTGTTTACCATCAAGGCCGATGGCAGTGAGCGCCAGCAGCTAACTCACACCCGCGAGCCCGAGCAGCATCCCTCTTGGTCGCCCGACGGCAAGAAAATCCTCTTCACCCGCGGCGATGTGATGACCAACATCGACCTCTACGTCATGGACGCCGATAGCGCTAATGTCGTGCGCCTAACCGAACATCCCGAGCGCGACCAGCGCGGCGTTTTTTCGCCCGACGGCGAGACGATCGCCTTCGGCAGCCAGCGCGACGGCGATGTGGCCATCTGGCTCATGGACGCCGACGGGGCCAACCCGCGGAAGTTGGTCCAAGGCGGCCAGCCTTCGTTTTCGCCCGACGGCCGCCGCATCGCCTTTACTTCTTCGGCCTTCGACGACAACGACGAGATCTATCTCATCGATCTCGACGGGTCGAATCGGACTCGCCTCACCGAGAATCGGCGCAAGCTCGACATGTTCGCGTCATTTTCTCCAAAGGGCGACTACTTGGTTTACAACTCGGAGGAATTTGGCGGCCAAGAGCTGATGCTCATGCGGGCCGATGGCCAAGGGCAGACCCGAATCTCGATTGCCGAGGAGACCTACGAGCAAGAGCCCGTCTGGTCGCCCGACGGCAAGGGCATAGCTTATGCGGGCAAGATGGGCGGCGACGAATACGACATTTACTTGATCGGAACGGCCGGATTTGATTTGGACGAGATGGACGCGCCGCCGCTGATGCCCATCAATCTGACCGACAACGACGACCGCGACGATATGTCGCCGAGCTGGCGCCCCTACTGATCTGACATGCAAACGAAGGGGGCTACGGGCGTTTCTTACCTCTATATTGTCCTCGCCCTGGGGTTGGCCCTGCGGTTTGTAAACCTGCAAGATCCCCTGACCGACAAGCAGGCTTGGCGCCAGACGGACACGGCCGCCATAGCCCGCAATTTTTACGAAGAGGGCTATTCGCTCTTCTATCCGCGCGTTGATTGGCGCGGTACCACCCCTGGGTATGTGGAGACGAATTTTCCTCTATACCCCTTCGTCGTTGCCCTGCTCTACGCCGTCGCCGACGGCTCCTATGAATGGCTCGGGCGGCTCGTGGCGGCGCTGTGCTCGACGGCGGCGGCGGCGCTGCTCTATTGGCTGGGCCTGCGATTGGGCATGGGGAGGCCGGGCGCGCTGTTGGCTGCCCTGCTCTATCTGCTTTTTCCCATGAGCATCTACTACGGGCGCACCTTTATGCCCGAGGCGCTGATGGTCCTCTTGAGCGTGGGGTCGCTTTGGGCTTTCGCGCGGTGGATTGACAGCGGTCGCCGATGGGACTTTGCGCTGGCTACCCTTTTGGCCGCCCTGTGTTTCCTCGTCAAAATACCTACCCTCTATCTCGGCTTTCCACTGGTCGCCTTAGCTTGGGTTCGATGGGGGTGGCGCTTCGCCCTCAAGCCCGTGCTTTGGCTCTACCTCGTGCTAGCCTTGGCACCCGCCGTATTCTGGTACTGGCATGCCAGCCTGCTCTTTGAGGAGACCGGCCTGACGTTTGGCATCTGGAATCGCTACGGCTATGACAAATGGGACCGCAGCCTGCTCTTTACGGTTGATTTCTACTTGACGATTTTGGAGCGCTTCTGGCATAGGGTCTATACGCCTGTGGGGGCGGTCCTAGTTTTGGCTGGACTCGCCCTAGCTCCTACCCAACGGCGCGAGTGGACGCTCTGGGTGTGGATGGGAGGGCTGGTGCTCTATGTCTTTGTCATCCCCGAGGGTAACCGCCGATTGCATTACTACCTGCTACCCTTTGCCCCGGTTGGGGCCCTGCTGGCTGGACGGGCGCTCGAAGCCATTATCGGGGCAGATGCCGCATCGGCGGGCTGGTGTCGGTTCGCGCGGAACTGGAAACACCGCTGGCGCGTCGTTTTGTTATGTACCCTGATCGTCGGGGTCGCCGCCTACAGTGCTTGGGCGGTTAGGCCGTATTATGCACAGCCCAACAATTGGCACAACTACTACCAAAGCTGCCACTTGGTGGGCCAGATAATCGATGCCAAGTTGCCGCAGGATGCGCTGCTGGTCATCGGCGACGAGGACGAAAATACCGGAGTGCCCCACCGATCGCAAAGCCCGAGTTTGCTCTATTACTGCCATCGCAAGGGATGGCAAATAGCCCCGCCCGAGTTTGCTCCAGAGCGGCTCGACAGCCTCGCGGCCGAGGGCGCAGACTATTTTCTGGTCGCGGCTGGCTTCGCCGTGGAAAACGAGCCTTTTTGGCAAGATCTCTTGCGCCGGGGCGTGACGACCCCTTCGGCGCACCCGCGCCAGTGGCACGACAAAGCCGAGTTTATGCGCTTCGTCACCCGGCAGCCAAGAGAGGATCGGCACTTCATTCTCGTATCTCTCTCCGGCCGCGACGAGTAGTTGACAGCGGCAGAGAGCCTATATATTATGTTCACCTTATGTCCACCATCTTGGGCTCTTAGGCAGTTAAGTCCGTTTTCCACAGCTCGTCACAAGGAGGGAAAGATGGCGTCGAAAGTCGAATATACACAGATGCGAAAGTGGCTTCTGGTCGGTGCTCTAGCGGCTGTTGTAGCTGGCTGCGCCACCACCACTGGAGGCAGCGGCGGTGGCTATGGGCTGCCGCCCATTCCCGAGGGCCAGGGGCGGCTCATGTTGGAGATGGGAGGGATCAACGAAGTAAATTACTACGTACTCGACGAAGAGACCGGCGAGGAGGTCCACTCGGAGTCGCCGCGCATGGCCGCGAGTTCGCCCATAGGATACGAAACGGGCTACCGCTCCCTGCCGCAATTCGTCGATCTGGATCCTGGCAGTTATCGGGTTGTGGTCAATACGGATATCGACGACAGCGTCGAGAAGGAAGTCGAAGTCCTGATGGGGCAGGAAATGTACGCGACCATACCCATCGGCCGTTTTCAGGTCATTTTTTCCGATGCCCAAGGCCGCAGTCAGGTACCTTTTCTAATCTTTGACTACAATTTGCGGACTATGCTGGGCCGGGGGATGACCTCGACAGAGGTGCGCTACTTTATCGTGCCGGTGGGAGAGTACAAGATTCGAATTGAAAATTCTCCCACTGGTACGGACGAAATCAGGCCCGTGCAGGTGAGCATGGGACGGACCCAGAACATTCTCATCGGACCGCCCCCCTCGCCGGCACAACCGGGCGAAAGCGGAGGCGAAGGGGACGCACAGCCTTAGGCTTATCGCGGAGCAATACCATGAAGCGCAAAGGACTATGGGGTGGAGCTGCACTCTTGGCCGCGCTATGGGTGTCGGCCAGTGGAGCTGCTACTTCTCCTCTCAAGGCGACTATTATCGATCGCTACGGCAACCAGCACCAAGTAGATAAGTTCACCTTTCAAGGGCGTCAGGATTTGGCAATCTACGTCCAAGGACAGCGTCGGTTGGTGGAACTGGTCAAGGTGGCTCGGTTGCGCTTTGAAGGGGAGCGCAGCGATGAGGAACAGCGCGTCGTGCTCGTATTCCGGAATGGCGGCCAAGAAGCGGGCTTGATGGTGACGGGCGGCTCTTCTTCGCCCCACCAAGACGCCGTTGGCGGTGGAAGTAGTGGGCGTCGCTTCGCTGGGGTGACCGAGTTGGGGCCGTTCTTCATCCTCGCCAGCGATGTGCAAGAGATTGTCTTGCGCCATCCCGTTGGCGAGGAGCCGCCTGAAGAAAAGATCCTTAAGGCCACGATCATTACGACAAACGGCAGGCGTTTTGAGGTGGAAAACTTGCGCTTTCACGGCAAGCAGCGGCTCGACTTTTTTAGGGGCCGCGACAAGCGCTTTATCCCCCTAAACAAAGTAGAGCGAATCGACTTTGAGGACGGCGGGACGGGCGACGAGTTCAGGCCGATAACGGCAACCTATTGGTCGGGAAAAAGCGTTATGGGCACGGTCGAGGCGAGCATAGTTCGCCTCTCGGGCGAGACCGACAGGAGCTATTTCGAGCGCGTCAACCGGGCCTTTACGGGCGTTATGGGTTCGAGTCCGTTTGCGATTGGTATGCACGACATAAAGCAGATTCGCTTTCGGGAAGATAAGGACGAAGAAAGCGCTGACGACAGTGCTGACGACAGTGCTGACGACAGTGCTGACGACAGTGCTGAAGAAAGCGCCGGAGATAGTAACACCGGAGACAGTAATGACGATAGATAGCGCCGGAGATTCTCAATAAGTGCGTCCTGCTTACTGACCGATCCCTGCAGAGTGTAAATACTTGCAACATAGTGGCGAATATCCTATATTACGCCGAATAAAAGGCCCTCTACAGCGGCTCCGACTGGTCGGGAAGGTCGGATGTCGATTGCTAGTGGGCGTAGCTTTCTACGAGGGGAAGACAGACCTACGGAGGCAATAAGCGATAGCCCATGCTACTACGCAGATTGAGCCGAAAAGGTTGTTACCCCAAACACCACCACACTCCCGATAAGGGATATTGGAAGGAGTTGCAGCTTATGAAACGTCTATATGGCCTTGTCGCTATGGGCCTGATATTGGGCCTGACGAGCGGTGCCAGTGCGCATATTGGCGAACAGGTTTACCTGCTCTTTGAGCTCCCCGAAGCTGATCTGGCTGATATTGATCTGCGCGATGCCAGCATAGCCGACTGGGAAGATGTAATTGGTGACCCTTCGCTGATCGCTACTGATTTCTTTGCGGATCCGACCGTGGGCGAGGGTGCCCAGTACGATCCGGCGGACCTAGATTATCGCATTTGGCTGGGTTGGAACGGCAATGCCGGCACCATCTGGCTGGGTATGGAGCGCATCGACAATACGTACATCAACGAATACGCTGGCGGTGACTTGGGTAGCTTGTGGAGGCAAGACTCCATTGAGTTCATGCTTGATGGCGACCACACCGGTGGCGATTATACTGGTTCGGCCGATGAGAACTGGACCGACGAAGAGAAGGACCTGAACAACAACCGCACGGCTCAGCAGTATGTGGCTATCGGCGATACTCCTGACGGCCGTCATGTTGGCTATCTGGGCAAAGGCACCGAGTGGGTCAACTCGCTGCCCTACGCCGATGGCGGTGGCGGTTCGGTCGGCGACGGACCGACGGTTACAGCCCTTGAATTCTTCGTCACGCCTTTCGACGACCTGATCTGGAACAGCCCGGATGACAGCGTTCCGTCGCCTCTCTTCGACGGCAAGATCATTGGCTTCCAAATTTCGATTCCAGACATGGATATCGAGCCGAGCAACTACCGCGCTTTTCACACCTTGACTGGTCAGGCCGCGACTTGGCGCTATGCCGAGCGCTTCGCCGATGGTCGCTTGGTCGGAACTGGTGAAACGGCAGTCGAAGAAGACTCTTGGGGCCGCATCAAGGCCGCGTTTGAGTAACAGTAGCATCCTGCTGTTTTCTTAATTTTAAGGAGAGGGGGAATGCTTCCTCCTCTCCTTAAAATTATCTTGTGGCTATCGCATAGTTTAGGTAGCTATCCTCCTCGCGTTATAATACCTCGCTCCTAGTTTGCCCATGCTGAGATCCGGGCAGCGCAAATTCTACCGGGGAGAATCGGAATGAGAATTGGGATTTGTGTCGCCGCGCTGGTTTTGGCAGGTTGGGTAGTACATGCTGCTGCGGAGTTGCGCCTGTTCGCCATTCCGGGCAACACAACTTGGGTCGACGCCAAGCAGGGGCCGCTTTCAGAGAGTCGCTTCATTGAAGTAATAGACTTTGAAAGCTATGAGAATGGCATTGGGCCCATCTTGCCAACGCGTGTAGTGCCCGTTCCCGAAATTCCTCTCGCATTAACCGCCGACGAAGTGGATGCGGCGACCGATTCTACCCTCTTTGCCTTCTCACTCAATGTAACTAGAGCAGATGTAGTAGCACCGACTGAGATCGAACTCGACGATGGTGCGATTGTAAAGGCGGGCACGGTCTTGGTCCCTCGCTGGAGTTCCTTTCCGCGTAGCCTAGAGGCCGTCCAGCTATTGCGCCGGGCTGGCATTGCCGAGATTGAGGCCATGATCAACGTGGCCGAATCTTTTCCCCGCCCTCCCGGCGGCGACAAGTACAACAAGGGGCTCAACCTCACGACTCTCGGCATTTTTGAAAGGACTTTGACCGGCCAGCGACTCCAAGAGGGGCTAGGGCGCGTTTTCGATGGCGATCCACTGACCCATTTCGAGCGCATCGACCGAGTCGGGCAGGACGTCAAGCAGATATGGTCCCTCTATATTGACTTGGGACGCTACTTTCCAATTAGCTTGTTCCGCCTCTATCCCAGTCTTGAAGAGCCCGCGCGTGTTTCCGCTTATACCTTTTATAGGGGTCTGCCTGGGACTGAGAAGGTAATCGCCGGTCTTAGTCTCGACGATCCAAAAATTGGGCAGTTGGCGTTCCCTACGTTCGCTAAGATAGCCTCGACTTTTCCAACCTTCGTTTCCGAGGCAAGCGTACCGGTCAATGTGGAAGACACCATTGCCGTGGCCTTTAATCCGCAGGCCTACATGCGCTATGCGCGCTTTGATTTTCAGACTCCGCTGGATTACGACTTGGCTGAAATGGAGTTTTTTGCCGACGGTTTTTTTCCTGAAGCGGTTTATACTTCCAATGCACTACCGCTGCCCCCGGCGACCTTGGGGCGGATCTTCTGGGACGAGCGAAAAATTGGCGATCCCAACAGGTCGCGCGCTATCGTGCGCGTACAGACAGGCGTCAATCCCGAGCCGGATGTGCTTTTTCGCGTCAACGATTTTGAGCGCGAGGTGGAGTGGAAAGAGGAAGGAGCGATCATCATTGATCAACGGCTCGGCTCTAGGACCTTCGGCCAAGGGGTGGACCTGAACGATCCCGAACTCAACCTAGATGCACGCGAACTCTTCAGCGCCGCCCTACCAGAGGATCGCCAACGCGTGCGGCTTACCCGCGACGAGTACAAGGCCCTGCCGGGCAATGAGCGGCGTCACGTCGAACCCGAGCTTGAGTTCTGGAGTGGTGTCCAGTTGGTCAATAACGGCGAGCTAATCAACGCGCCAAGTGGTCGGCCCTTCATTCAGATAGAGGTTGAGTTTCTGAGCAAGGAGCCTGAGGCGGCCACAATTATTAGCAACTTGCGCTTTGAATACTCCGCCCCACAGATCACGGATCAGGTCTTCGGCGAGATTGCTCCGGCCGTGGATGTGATCGCTGGCCGCGACACCTCCTTTGTACTGGTCCTCAACGCTGGGTTAGGGGCCGAGAACAACGGCTTTAATCGCTTGCAGGTTTTTACTCCGGCGCGCACAGAGGCCATTAAGGGGGTGGAAGTGGATCTAGGCGACGGGAAGTTCCTGAACTTGGAAAGAATGGACGGCGAGGGCAAAATCGGCGAAGGTCAGTTTCGAGAATTGTACGTTGCCGACGATCAGTTCGTCGTTGGTTTTCCGACCATCAGCCCAGCCGAGGATGGCCAAGTTCGCAACGCATTGGTAAAAGTCCGCTTTCAGGGTCGGGTCATCGACTTCCGCACCAACTTCGCTGCCAATGTCTTCTTAGACACCTTAGGTGCAGAAACAGAGCGACACTTTACCAGGAGCGGCATTTTGGCGCTCGGGGGTAGCGAGAGTGCGCTCGATACGCTGGCCATTTTCTTGCCACAGCGAGTAGAGGACAATGACGTGGTTGATTTCGTCGCGACGGACCAGCTCTCAGATCGTAATTCCCTAGCGGTGATCGCCGATATTTCAGCGCAGAGCGAGAACCTCGTGACCAATTTCAAGGTCGCGCCCAATCCTTTTACGCCTAATGGCGACGACGTCAACGACGAAGTAGTCGTGACTTTTGACGTCCAGCGGCTGCTAACGCCGAAGCCGGTGTATCTGGAGATATTCGATTTAAACGGTCGGTGCCTGCACTT
The DNA here is from genome assembly GCA_965261395.1 of Candidatus Latescibacterota bacterium. Taxonomy (GTDB): domain Bacteria; phylum Latescibacterota; class UBA2968; order UBA8231; family UBA8231. The sequence goes on along the minus strand of OZ253462.1, from coordinate 5,534,001 downwards.
CATTGAGCTCCGTTTGTCGTCGGGAGGGTATTCGCAACAGTGGGACGGTCGCGACGATGCTGGACAGATAGTGCCTCCGGGCCTATACATGTTGCGCATTTCGACCGAAGCCGATCATGCGGGCAAGGCCCAGACGCGCATCGTTTCCGTAGCGTATTAGCCTTAGCTAGAAACGCGAAAAGAAAGGAAATGCTATGAAACGGCTGCTAAAGTGGAAGACGGCTCTCTTCGCCGTACTATCTCTGCCTAGTTTCTGTCTGGCTCAAACGGATGCCTATAGGATTTTTGGCAACTCGATCCGCGTGGATCGGGCTTCGCACTGGGAGAACTGGAGTTATCAGAACGACTTGGTCTCCCAATTGAACGTGTCAATCGGCGATGCGGATATTTTCCGAGTTGAAGCCGATGGGCTGCGGCCGACGTTTTTTCGCCGCAATATCAACGCGGCCCCGACGGCTGTCGATTTCACCTATCCTGATTTGGTTCGTGCTGGTGGTGATCTAATCTCCGGGGGCGCGACGGCCAAATCCAACGATGCCTTGGCCAATAATGTCCTCGATGGCGACTTGAGTACCTTCTGGGAGCCGGACACGCCGGCCGATTTTGCGAGTCGTTTGACCCGCCCTGGGGACTTCAATCTCGACGGCCTGCGCAACTGGGAAATCGAAGTTGATTTGGGACGGTTGGTCTTTGCCGATAGCCTGACGATCATCTTTCCCGCTGGTCAGTTCGAAGACGAGTTCCTCGGCGAGCCGGTCAAGTCCTTCGCGCTTTTCGCCTCGATGGGCGAGCGTTTTCCCTTTCCCTTGGGCAACAACCTCAAGTTTTCCCTCATAGGGCAAGTATCTACTGGCTTCGTCGCCGGCAAATTGGCCCAGTGTGTACGCGATGAAGGCTCGGGCTACGCCGGCGAGACCCGCTGTGCAGGTGGGGGAGGGGGTGAGACCGGTGAAGTAACGCTGGTTTCGATGCCCGGAACCGAAGGTCGCTATGCGCAGATGACCTTCCCGCTCTTGCCGCTGGATCGGGCCGACTGGGATTTGGATGGCCTGCCCGATATTAGCGGTGCCTTCATCCATTACGTCCGCATCAAAATTACGGATTCGGATCTCTGGCGTGATTCCTTCTTAGGTGCTGACGAAGAGGCGCGTCTTGCCTATGAAGCATTGCCCCAAGAGCAGCGCGGTGCGATCGTCTATCAGCGCCAAACTGCCGGTGGCCTACTCGTCGAACTCCAGGACGATGCCAATCAGACCGCCGGCGAAAAATACCAAACCTTACCCGAGGGGAAGCGCGGTCCGATTCTTTATTACAGCAAAGAAGTTCCTCGTATCGCCGAGGTTCAGGTCTGGGCTAAGGGCGACAACTACGCGCTGCAGCCAGAAAGGCGTGGCGGGGCTTCGTTTGAAAACGGCGGTTTGGGCGCGCCCAACTTGGCCACCGACGGGCTCTACGACTCGGAGTGGCAGGCCAATACGTGGTCGCCGATTTACCTCAAGGGCACGGCCTGGTACGACTTAGGGGCCGTGTTTTGGGTCGATAATGTCTCGGTAGTCAACAAGCGCATCAACCAGAGTCACCAAGGGGCCTTCTTGGGGCCGGATATCTTAGTCTCTGACGGCACGCTGCTCAAACCCGTGAGCATGAACGACCGCGAAGACTTCCCCCTGCTCGAAGAATCTCTCAAGTGGGACAACATCATCAGTGAGGAGCACATCGATAACCACACGCCGGTAGTGCGCATTTTCCGCGAGACTTTTCCCCGGCGCAAGATCCGCTTTCTGCAAATCCGCGATATCGACGTCACCGGGCAGGTATCCGGTCGCTACGGCGCGCTGGCGACCTTGGGCGAGATTCAGCTCTACGGCGAAGGCTATCCGGTCAGCGTGTGGGCCTACTCACCGCCGATTACGCTGACTGATTCACGTGGCAACTTCATTCGCAAAACCCTGCCGCGCATTGCTTGGGAAGGCGATGTAGTCGTCCGCGAGACCGATCCGTTCACCGGCCAAGCCGTCGAGCGGATCGAGCCCCTGGATCTCCACCCCGATGTCCGCTTGCAGATACAGACTCGCACCTCCGACCAGACCGACAGCAACTTCACGTACTATCAAGTCGTGACCATCGCCGGCAGCGAAGAGCGCGAGGAAGTGGCGAAAGAGGTCTACGACGATATCGCCTTGAAGTGGACGGCCTGGGAGATCTGGCAGACCCTGCCCGCCAGCCAGCAACACGCCTCGCGCACGGACGACGATGGCGACGGGGTCACCGACGAGGATCCGATTGATCTGATTGACAACGATGGCGACGGCCTCGTGGACGAGGACGGCAAGAAACTGCGCCGGGCGCCGCGGTCGAGCTTTGACAAAGACGGCGAACTGGCCTTCGTCGGTTGGAGCGAGTGGAGCGAAAGCTATCTGCCCACCAATGGCGTCAACGAGGCCACGATCACTTCGCCCAACCCGCGCAAGTTCATTCAGGTGCGGGTCAATATTTCCTCCGAGGATCCCTTCAAGACGGCACGCATCCGCAGTTTGCGCATTGAGCTGGCCCCACCGCTGGCGCTAGAACTGGCCGGTGAGTTGGCGCTTCTCACCGAAGAGGGAGCCGCGCGCGTGCCGACCGACTTGGATGTGCAGACCTCGGACTACATCCCGCCGCGCAATATCGATCCGCTCGCTCCGCAGCAGTTTTCTTATTTCATCCGCGCTGCCGCGCCCGATCCGACCGATGCGACGGTGCGCGACGGCTTTAACGAGGTGCTGGTCGTCGCGTCGCGTGCTGCGCGCTTGACCGGCGTGCGCTTGGGACAGGTCGCCATCGCCCAGACGTCCTCGCTCCTCAACCCGGAGGAAGTGCTGACCTCGGCGACGACCACGCAGTTTGACCGTGCCTTTGCCCCGGGCGACGACGGGGTTTTGCGCGAGATAGATGGCGAGGTGTTGGAACGCATGGCGACCGGTGAGGATTCGATCTGGGTGCGTTTTCCCTTTTCGCTCAATGCTGATCTGCCGGCTGGCCAGCACGCCCTCATTGAGGTGCAGTTTGCGTCGCAGAGCTTCCGCGAGGGCGTTGAATTCGCCTCGTTTGTGCGGTCTTCGGATTCGGATGAGGGCGTATTCCAACGGGTGGACACCGCCGATAAGGATGCGACCGAGTTGGTGGATTCTTCGACGGCGCAGGTCAGCTTGATGGCTCTGCGGGGGTCTTTGATCCAAGACGTAGAGCTGGCACCCGTCTTTACGCCCAATGGCGACGGGATCAACGACGAGCTCTTGGTGCATTTTGTTTTGTTGAAGGTGCAGGAGGAGCGTCCGTTGGAAGTTGCATTGTACGATTTGGGAGGACGCTTGGTAGGCCAAGGGCAGAGCTTGGCGACTGGTGGCAAGGTAGGGACGCAGGCGTTTGTGTGGGACGGTCGGGATCTGGGTGGGCACATCGTGCCGCCGGGGATCTATCTCTGTCAGATCAAGGTAGAAGCCGACGATCAAGATAGCAAATTGACGCGCCTCGTTCACGTGGCTTATTGATAAAGCAGCAGTTCGGACCGGAATTCGACATCAAGGGAGGGTATTTGTGGACATAGTTAGGAGTTTCCGCACCGGTGCGGTGGCGATCCTGATGTTGGGAGCGATGGTGGAAAATCTTCCCGCACAGGAAGATTTCGGCTCGCGCTTGGGCGTGCGCCGTGGCGGGGAGGTTTTTTACGACCCTACTGGGCCGGGGATACTTTTCGACGCGCTGGATCCAGCGGTGAAGAAGTGGTACGTGCCGCAGGAGCTCTTCAACGAGTACCAATGGCGGCAACAGGACTATACCAATTACGCCCGTCGGCATTATTCGCGCTATGTGAACACCAGCCAAGAAGGCGACTATTTCTACGATCTCTACGGGAATTACATCACCCGCGGCGAACTCATTTACGACTGGAGCATTGCAGCACCGCAGACATCGGGCAGCAGCCTGTTTAAAACCCCCCGATTCGGTAGCTGGTTTACGAACTTGGTCATCGCCTCAGATCAGAAGGGCCAATACGCCTATGCCCTGACCATTGGCGACCGCATCCGCACGACGCTGACGCCGATGACCTTTTCCAAGCCGACCTTTGCCGGTATTCAGTTCGACTTTTCTACGGACAAATACGAGGCGACCTTTCTCACCTCGCGCCCCAGTTCACCCGGTAAGGTCGAAACGGCGCAGACGACTAGCTCCGGTCGTTTCCGCTCGAACGACACCAACTTGATCGGCGGCCGTGGCACCATGCAGGTCGGCGACTTTGTCAAGTTGGGAGCGACTTACATCAATGCTTTCAACTCCTCGACTAAGGGGCAGGCATTTCAGGGCAACCCCTTCAAGGGCACACTCACCGAGGGCCAGAACAACGCCGACGTTTCGCGTATCGAAGTGCGCTTGAGCGACGATTCGCCCGAGGACAGTAAGGCGGGCACGGCCTTCTTTCAGGAGGAGATGATCATTACAACAATTGACGGCGAGCGCATCAGCAATCGCCGCCGCATCGGCAACAACAACATCCTCGACTTTAGCCCGGCGGTGCAGGGCGGCTTCCGCCGCGAAGGATTCCTTTCGGCCGATGGCAACGAGGTCATCGTGCTGGTGTACGATCTAGAAGGCCCGCAGTACCGCAACTCCTTCGGCCCCCAGCCCGAGCAGATCAAGAGCATTGAGTTTCTGTTGCTTTTGGCCAACGACTACCGGATCGACGTTACCTCCAACCGCCAGCTCAACGCCAATGGTCAGCCGGTCTTGCTCTCCGAAGGCGTTCCCGAACGCACGGTGCGCGCCGACGGCAACGTGCAAGATGGCTCGAATCAGGGCTTTGTGCGCGTCAAATACGGGTTGCCGGTGGCCAATGAGATATTTGGCTTTACGCTCGATATTACGGATATCAGTGGGTTTTACTTATCGGGGGAATACGACCGCAACCGCCAGCACTTCCGCTATCCGCGGCGGTCGGAAACCGACGTGACCCAGCACACGGCGCACAACACCTCGGCCGACGCTTGGTTCGTCAACGTATATAAACGCGCTTATCCCTACTTTGGCTTCGGCGAAGTCTATAATGTTGATCACGACTACAGCACCAGCTCCTTTCTAGCCGGTACCCAAAACGATGCAGCAGATATAAACTACGACGACGACCTCCGTTTCGTTTACGAATTCGTCGACGACAACGACGACCAAGACCGAAATCCCGACTGGCAGCGGGCTAATTTCTCGCAGGATAGAGAGGTTTTCCCAGGGTTCGACGAGAACAACGACTTCATCAACGACTTCAATCAGAACGATTCCGAGCTGCGCGAGAACACAGCGCCCGATTACGATGAGCCGTTCTTGCGCTACGCATCCGATCGCCCCGAGTTCCTCTTTGGCATTGATATGAACAACAACGGTATCATCGACCGCTTTGAAAACGACAACCTACCCGACTACCTGTACAAACGGGATCGGCGCGGGTACAACATCTACGTGGGTTCCCATTTGGGGCCGGAGGCGCGGCTGACCGTTGGTCGCCTCGACGAGCGCCAGCTAGCCGAGGCCCGCGAGAACGCCACCAATTACGCCTTGCTGACCTTTGACAAGGACTACGCCAGTAAGGGGAGCGTGCAGGTGTACAACAACTACCGGCAGGTCCGAGACGATATCCGCGACCATGTGATTGAGTGGGTTGTACGAGAGGGATCACGCGGCGACCTCGTGCCCTATACTGATCCCTTGCCCCTGCGCGATGGTTGGGCCAATACTTTGTATCTCGGCTATCAGTACCAGAGCGACTACATCCACTTCAAGAACCGCCTTAAGTGGGAGGTTTTCAAACAGTCCAATTTCGACGAGCGGCCAATTGATGAGCAGGACATCCGCGAGACGGCTTCCTTCTTCGGCGTCCTCAACAAGATCGATTATACGCTCAACCTCGGGGTCCTCAAGTTACAGCCGCGTTGGAAGAGCGAGTTTCAGCGTCAGCGGCCCTCGCGTCGCCAGGATACACAGGTGCGGGTGGCGACCACCGAGTTGCGCGAGCTGTGGTCGCTGGTCCTGCACGTGCCGATTCTGTCGCGCACCGAATTACAGACCGGCCTAGAGTATCTGCTCGTCGAGCAGTTCCGCGAGGAGTTGGAAACCCATTTGCTGCGCTCGGATCGCAACGAGTTGGTCTATGCCTTGCAGTTTACCAACAACGCCGAATACCTAGGCTACAACCTGTGGACCCAGACTGGGTTTCGCGTGTCGCGGATTGATCGTGCCTCAGCCCAAAAGGCGCGCACTGAAACGGCCATATTCGTCACTGTGTTCGCCGGTTATGAGTAGGAGGTTTCCCATGCTGAAATGTTTCACACCGCTGCTTCTGGTCGGGCTGATTTTTCCGGGATGCTCCTATCGCTATTATGCTGAAGATCTCAAGCCGCTGAGCGAGGCCGAGCAAGGGACTAACAAGACAGTGGCCGATGATGGCACCGTGTCCTATACACAGGCGCGCCTTGAGATCAGCCTGCGGCCGATGACCGACGCGGAGTTGAATCGCCAATTCAGCGCGTACTCCAACGAGGGGCCCGACTCGCGCAACCCCTACACGTTTGGCAACTCGACGTACTTTCGCACTGGGGACACCCCGCAGCGCTTCACCGTCTTTCGCATATACGTTTCTAATTACGAATACCCCAAGGTCTATCTCGACCCTAAAAAGGTCAATATAACCACCTCTAACGGGCGCAAGTACTACGCGCTGAGGCGTGAACAGCTCAAAATATATTATAGCCGCTACGTCGGTAGCGGCAGCGGCGGCAACGACCCTGGGATGTCCGGCAATGCCTTGGAGGTCTTGAAAGAGCGCGACAGCATCTTGCGGCGCACGATGTTTCCCGATGAGGATGTGTTCAGCGCCCAAGAGAACGAAGGGTATGTTGTCTTCAAGCCGCTGGCCCCGGATGTGGAGAATCTAACCGTCCACATTCCCGATGTGGTGGTGCGTTTCGATTACAAGGGCGATCCCATAGAAGGTACGGACGTCGAAATGCACTTTGAGCGCGAGATTGGCCGCATCTATCCCGACGGGCGCAAGGTGGCGACCAGCCAATAGTGCAGCACAAGGTTCACAAGCCAAATTCAACTAGCTGCGCGGTGCCGCTGGGCAAGCGGTACCGCGCAGTTTTGTACACAGGTGAGAACGTTATGTTTCTGCGATTTTTTGTCTGCAACTTCCTCTTAGTGGTTGCAGGTTGCGGGCCGGAAAGCGAACCAGCCACTCCTGAGACGGTCTTAGCCACGGTGGCCGGGAAGACTATCACAGCCTTGGACCTTCGCCGCTACGAGCAGGCACTACCCGACTATCTGCGCTCGAAGAAAGAGGGGATAGTCGCCCGCAGCGAAAATCTACAGACCCTAGTCGACAAGCAACTTATGCTGCGCGAGGCCTACAAGCGGAGGATAGACCAACTGCCCGGACTCGCCCATACGCTGTCCGACATGGTCAATAAGCGCTTGGCCGAGGAGCTGTCGCGCGAATGGATCGACGCCCGGCTCAAGGTGACCGATGAGGAACTGCGCGCCGCTTACGAGGAACAGTTACTCGGTTGGGAAATTTGGCCGGCGCACATTCTCTCGGCTACCGAAGAAGACGCCCGATCCATCATCCGCCAATTGGAGGCCGGGGCCAACTTTTCCGAATTGGCGCGCCAACATTCCCGCGCCGACGACGCAGACAAAGGTGGCAATCTCGGTGCCTTCTTTGGCCAAGCGGGTGCTGTGCCCAGCCTGCGCGATGGCACCTTCCACTTGGAGGAAGGCCAGATCAGCGAGCCGATCCGCACGGTTGACGGGTACGAGGTCGTCAAAGTCCTCAAAAAGCGGCGCATTCCGTTTGAGAAAGTGCGCGCCGACATCGCCGAGCAGGTTGGGCAACGCAAGTGGGCACAGCGGCAGCGTGCGGTGATTGACTCGATCAAGGAGGAGCGCGACTTGCGCTATCATCGGGACCGCATCCACGCCGTGCTCGCCGCGTTGCACGGTCGTGCTCTGGATCAACCCCACGCACCGTTGATTGAATATGAAGAGGGGGGCATTGGTGTCGGTGATGCCGCGCGGGGGCTTCGCTCGCTTAAGAAGGGGATGCTGCCACCCGACAGTGCGGCCGCGGCTTTGGCTATTGAGCGGTGGATTCTCCCGGATTCTCTGTTGGCACTTGAAGCCCGTATGCAGGGGCGACATCAGTGGCCCGCTATGGTAGCATGGGCCGAGGGCCAGAAGCAGTCGCTGCTCGTGTCGCAATTGCGCTTAGACGTAGTGGCGGGGAAGGTTTCAGTGCTGGAAGCAGAGGTTCGGGATTACTACGAGCAACATCTGGAGACCTACCGCTCTCTGCCCGGCGTCATCGAGATGACCGAGGTGCTGGTCGACACCCGTGCTGAGGCCGAAGAAATCCTCGCGCGGGCACGCAGTGGGGAGCGGCTGGCAGAGTTGGCTCAGCGTCATTCCGTGCGGTCCAGCATGAAGCCGGCGGGCGGCCACACTTTCGTCGATAGTGGCCGGGTCACTATCGAGTCGCTCTATCAGTCGCCGTACCGCACCTTCTTTGGCGACAGTAATTCCAAAGACGTCGGGGTTATGCAAGGCCCAATGGAGGTCCAGGAAAAATACAGCGTGTTCCGCCTTGACCAGCCTTACGAGATGGCGTTGCTGCCCTTTCAGCAGGTGCAGCGGCCCATTCGCGTCAAGATCCGCAAGATCCGCGAAGGTGTGCTCTTCGACGCGTTCCTCGACTCGCTGCGACAAGCGTACGCAGGCGAGGTGCACATTAGCCAAGACGCTCTCGTTCGCTACACGGCCGCCTTTTAAAAAATGCGCAGTCGGCTCGCGGCGCTGCTGCTCGGCTTGGTTTTGGTCGCGCTCATCGAAGGCGGGTTGCGGCTGATCCCAGCGTTGGATCCGCCGGCGTTTGCCACCCAACTAGCTCGCGTCGAGGGCCGGGCGCTCCATGCGGTCAATCCGGACTATGCCCGTCGCTTCTTCGCCGGCATGGCCGAGCCTATCCGGCGCGGCATCCGCATGACCCCGCGGCCCTATATCGAACCCGCGCCCGAAGGCGCGTTGCGCGTGCTCTTTGCCGGGGGTTCGACCGTACAGGGTTACCCCCATCCCAAGCGTTTATCGGCCCCGTCTTATCTCCAAGAAATGCTCGGCGACCTCTTCCCAGAGCGCCAGATCGAGGTCTTTAACGCCGGGATCACCGCTGCTTCGAGTTTTGCCGTGGCCCGCGCCGTAGAAGACGGCGTAGCTGCGCTTGGGGCGGACTTGGTCGTAGTCTATACTGGGCACAACGAGTTATACGGGGTTTATGGGGCGGCCTCGCTGGTCCAAGGAGGGCAAGCGGTGTGGATGAAGCGGGTCCACTACGCACTGGTGCAGTGGCGGCTGAGGCCCTTGGTCGGTAAGCTGATAGGGCCGTTGGGGAAAGAGGGGGCGGATGGTCCTTTGATCGAGGTGATGTCTAAGGCGGGGACAATCCCGGCATCCGATCCGCGACGGGCGCAAGCGGCAGCTAATTTGGAAGCCAATCTCCGCGATGTGGTGGCCTTTTGCCGAGCGCGGCGGATTCCCTTGGTGCTTTGTACGGTGACCAGCAACGAGCGCGGTTTCGCGCCAGCGCGCGTTGAGCCGCCTTTGCCGGATGGGAAGCGCGCGCGCTATGTGGATTTTTTGGCGCAGGGCCATCGGGGGCAAGCGTCGCCGGCCGCGCTAGCGGCTTTGGAACAGGCCGAGGCGCTCTATGCGGACGACGCCTATTTGCACTTCTTGCGCGGCTATCACTTAGAGCAGTTGGGCCGTGGGGCTAGGGCGCGGGCGGCTTATGTGCAGGCGCGTGAATTGGATCTCCGGCCTTGGCGGGCGACAGCATCCCTAAACGAGGTCGTACGCCGAGTCGCGGCTGAAGAAGGAGTGCTCCTCGCCGATGTCGAGGCGTACTTCCGCGCCCACAGCCCGGAGGCTGGCGTGGGTTGGGAGCTGATGACCGATCACTTGCATCCGGTGGCGGCCGGCCAAGTGCTCTTGGCCCAGGCCATTGTCGCTGTGTTGGAAGGAGCACCGGCTCCTTGGAAGGTCGCGCCCGGGGCTGCGGATCGGTTGGCAGCAGCCGACGAGTACCGCCGTAGGCTCGGCGACTTGCCCGTCGAGCGGCTGGCCGTGCTGCGGGCCATGGCCGTGCTCTTGGCCGCGCCCCCTTTGGATGAGGGCAACGAGCGTCGAGTGCAGACCTTGCATCAGCAAGCTGCGGTCCTGTGGGACGGACTGAGCGCCGGAGAGCAGAGTGGAGTCGAGCGCTGGCGAACGGGAGCGGGGCCGGAGTTGTTGGCGCTGAACGTGGCTGACGCGTGTTACGCCGCTCGGGAGTACGAACGTGCGCGGGCTTATTATCGCGCGGCCCGTTTGGAGGAGCCTTATACGATATGGGGCGATTTGTGGAGCACGTTGCGCTATATCCGTTGCGGACAACTCGCGGGATATCCCATTGGGCCGGCTGAGCGCGCCGCGCTCCACGCCCTGCTAGACCGCTTGCGCTTCTTGAGCGAGGCCCCGGACTTTTCCTCGGGCTTACAGGACTTTATCAGCGGCTATGCCTACCATTTGCTCGGGGGGCATGTCAGGGCGTTGGCAGATTTAGAGAGCGCAGTGCAAGACGCGAACATCCGCAAGACGTTCACAACGGACTTGCTAGAGCTAATCGTCGCCGAGCTGATGACTGCGGGCCGCTTGACCGACGCCGAGCAGTACGCCGTGCAGGTAGCTGCCGAGCAGCAGCAAGAAGCGTTGGGCCGGGCACTCGTCGCGCAGATTAGGGCGGGTCAGAAGCCGCGCTGACACCATCGCCCTCGACGAGTGCGATGGCTTGGTTGGCTGCAAAGGGGCCGAATCGCTCTGTACGGCCCGAAGGCCAGCGCACCGTTAGCACGTCGAGTTGAGGCCGTTTCCCTAGTCCCAAACAGATGCGGAGTTGGCTCTGCGATAGGTACGAGCGGCTGCCGCGCAGTTCCCTAGTCTGGACCAAGTCGCCGCTGGTCGCCGTCAGCCGGGCGCCGATGCCGTTCGGGTTGCCGTTGGCCCCCGCGAGCTGGATGGTGATCCAGTGGTTGACGTCGCCTTGGTCGTTGCGCAGCAAGCTGAGGGCTTGCCCTGAGTTAAAGACCAGCAAATCGGGATCGCCGTCGCCGTCGTAGTCGCCGGTGGCACTGCCGCGGCTGACGCGCTCTAAGGAGAAGCCGGGGCCGGCCGCGGCGGAAATCTCGGCGAAGCGACCGCCGTCGTTGCGGAAGAGCAAATTGCGCTGCCCGTAGCTGGTAGATTGGTCGATGTCGAGGACATTGTCGAGGACGTGGCCGTTGGCGGCAAACAGGTCGAGATCGCCATCGAGGTCGGGGTCGAAAAACTGGGTGCCAAACCCGAGGAAGGGCAGCGACGGAAGGCCCATCCCGGCGGCAAAGGTCGCCACCGAAAAGAAACCCCCTTCGCCCCGATAGAGCGCATTAGGCTCGGCCTGGAAGTTGGTCACCGTCAAATCGAGTACGCCGTCGCTGTTGTAGTCGCCCCAATCTACCCCCATGCCCGCTTCCATTTGACCATCCTGACCATAAGCCACCCCCGCTAGTCCCGCCCGTTCGGCGAAGGTCCCGTCGTGGCTATTGTGGTAGAGGAAGTTGCGCACGGCATCGTTGGCCACGTAGATGTCGGGCCAACCGTCGCTGTCGTAGTCGCCAAAAATCACTCCTAGTCCCTTGCCGCTCGCATCGGCGATGCCCGCCCTTGACGAGACATCGACAAAGTGCCCCGCACCGTCGTTGCGGTAGAGCAGATCAGCTTGCCCTTGGAAGTTGTCTGGATGCGGATAGCCGACAGGGGTTTGGCCGCCATAGCTTTCGTAGCCGGCCATATAGGGCACTTGGTCGGCGCGGGCCGCGGCCGGATCGTAGGCCACGTAGTTGGCGACATAGAGGTCGAGGTCGCCGTCGCGGTCGTAATCGGCAAAGGCGCAGCTCGTGCCCCAGCGCGCATCGGCGACCCCTGCCTGCCGGCCGATTTCGGCAAAGTGTCCGTCGTCGTTGCGAAAGAGTGCGTTGGGGCCAAAGTTGGTCAGATAGAGGTCGAGGTCGCCGTCGCTATCGTAGTCGGCCGCGGCAACCCCCATGCCGACTCCTGGGTGGGCGACCCCGGCCGCGACCGAGACAAAACGCTGGCCATCGTTGCGAAAAAGGCTATTGACAGGGGCCGCATCCTGCGGATCGGCGGCGATAAAAGCGCCGTTTACGGCGTAAACATCCAAATCGCCATCGCCGTCGTAGTCGAAGAAGGCACCCCCGCCGCCCATAGTTTCGGGGAAGTAGCGCTGAGGGCTGCGGCCGTTTTCGTGCTGCCATGTCAGGCCGACGGCAGAAGCTACTTCGACAAAGTAGAGAGATGAGGCTGCGGGCGCGGTGTGCAGCGGCGGTGTAGGTGGTGTGATTTCTTCGGCGGGGCTACAGGCCAGACAGAGGAAATAAGTGAAGAGTACTAGAATGGACATATCAGGGACTCGGCAATTGGGCGAGCCGCTCGCGGGCTTGGCGCAGGAAGTCCGGGTCGCCTTGCCACTTGTCGATAAAGGTTTGGTAGCAACGGCGTGCCTCTGGAATCGCGCCCTGGGCTTGGTACACGGTTGCCAGCGCGTAATAGGTTCGCGCAAAGGTCGAATCAGCGGCAATGGCCGCCCGATAGGCCCGTTGCGCCTGAGCTAGCTGCCCCTTTTGCAAGAAGAGACTGCCGAGATTGTAGTGGGCATCGGCTAGAGTTGAGTCGGCGGCAATGGCCGCTTTCAGCGCCCGTTGGGCCGCCACTTCTTCGCCTAAGCTTAGCTGGACATGGCCGAGGTTGTTCCAAGCTGTGGCCGAGGAAGAATCCAGCGCTAGTGCGTGTTCGAAGGCCGTGCGGGCCTCTTGGTACTGGTTGCGCCGCATATAGACATAGCCACGGGTGAAGTGGAGCTTGCTGGTGCGTACATCCTCCGGGTGCTGGGAGATGCCTCGGCGGCATAGTTCGAGCACTTCTTGGTCTTCTCCCCGCGCCAACAAAAGCCCGCTTAGCGAAATTAGGGCCTCTAAGTCGTCCGGGTCGGCCAGCAGTGTAGCCCGATAGTGGGTGAGGGCATCGTCGTCCCAACCCAGTTGCCGATAGTGATGGGCTAGCTGCAAGCGAGTCTCGCGGTGGTCGGGGTCGGCGTCGAGCTGGCGACGCAGATGCGCGACTTGGGCGGCGTGAGCAGCGAGAGTCTCAAAACGCGCCAGCGCCGCCTGTGCTTGGGCTGGCTGTCCTAGGCCTAAAAGTGCCGAAGAAAGGTTGTAGTGGGTCTCGATCAGGTTTGGGTCAAACGCGCGCGCGCGATGAAGGGCCGCCAGCGCCTCTGGGTAACGCCGCTCGGCTAAGTGCAGCAAACCCAACAGACGGTGGCTTTCGGCTTGGGTCGAGTCTTGGGCAAGGGCTAGGTCGAGAGCCGCTTGGGCCTCGTCGTAGCGGCCTTGGCGCAGATAGAGCCGGCCGAGTTGTTGCCGCACATCAATGTTTTCCCCACCCGCAGCTAGGGCGGTGTGCAATCCTTTTTCGGCTAGGTCGTAGCGTCCTTGTTTGGCATAAAAGAGAGGCAGGGTGCGGAGGGCGGGGACATAGGTTGGAATGTGTTCGAGCAACTCGATGGCCAGTGGCAGGTGCCCTCGGTCGGCCTCGACTATGGCTAGATTATGCCGGGCGCGATGGTACGTGGAGTCGGCTGCGATCGCGGCTTTGTAGGCCCGGACGGCCCGCTCTACGTGCCCGAGCCGGGCGTCGAGATCGCCCAGTGCACAGTGTGCTGCAGCGTCGAGCGAGTCTATAGCTAGGGCTTTTTCAAAGGCGCGGCGCGCTTCGGCGTAGCGGTGTTCTGCGGCCAAGGAGCGCCCGGTTTCCACCAAGCGGTCGCCTTCCTCTGCCGGGCTGGGGCCGCAACCACCCCAGAACACCCATAGCGCGGCAAGCGGGACAGCCAAGCTCATCGCGGCGCGCGCTCTTGCGCGGATAGCTTCCGTCGGGCCTCGGCGATTTTGGCTTGTAAAGCCTCACTGGCCGCCCCACCGGACGGAATTTCCTCCCAGAGCGCAATGGCCCGGGCGAATTCGCCGCGGCGGGCGTGGATATCGCCGAGCAGTACGCGGGCACTATAGAGCTTAGCGTCCAGTTCGATGGCTCGCTCGACGGCGGCCTGCGCCTGGTCCAGCCGATCCATTTCGAGGTACGCATTACCGAGGTTGGAGTGGTAAAAGCCCGTAGCCGGGGAGAACTGCAAGGCCTGCTTGTATCGTCTGATGGCATTTTCTAATTCGCCCTGTTTGTGAAAGATCAAGCCCAGATTGTTGTGGCTTTCGGCTAGGGTCGAGTCGTGGCTCAGTGCTTCGAGATAGTAGCGCGCCGCCAAATCGTCTTTGCCCCGGCGCTGGAGCAGAGTGCCCAATCCTTGGTACCCTAGGGCATAGGTCGAGTCGATGAGGATGGACTGGCGGTAGTGCTCGACGGCCAGTTTGAGACGCCCAAAGCGGCTGTAGAGGGCGGCGATATTGGAGTGGGCTTGGGGTTGGTCGGGGTGCTGGCGCACCGCGTCTTGGTGGGGCTTGAGCTGGCCGTTTTGTTCGTCCAAAACCCGCGCGCGTTCGAGGGCGCGCTGCCCCTCTGCGGCGCGATCCATGCGCAACAAGGCCTGTCCGATTCCAAGAAACGCCGCCGGCTCGTCCGGGCTGAGGCGCGCGACTTGGCGGAGCTGTCTCTCGGCCTCTTGGTAGTTGCCTAGCTTCAGGTCTGCTAAGCCTAGCTGTAGCCGGGCTTGGAGGTGGGTGGAGTCGGCAGCGGCGATGGCGGCGAAAATTTCGCGGGCCTCTTGTATCTGGCCTTCGCGCTGGTGGATCACACCTAGTATGTAGCGTGCTTCGACCGCGCTGGGAGCCAGTTCCAGTGCTTCGGAGAGGAACTGGCGAGCCTCCTCTACTTTGCCGTGTACATCATAGAGCATTTTGCCCAAGGCGATGCGGGGACCGGCGTAGTCGGGTTTTAGTTCGAGTGCTTTTTCAAATTGGGTCTGCGCCTCGGCAAAACGACTCTGGGCGTGCAATGCAACGCCGAGATAATAATGGTATTGGGGGTTAGCCGGGGCTTGTTGCAGTGCTTGGCGATAGGCTTGCTCGGCTTGGGTGAAGAGGCCACGAGTTTGGAGCGCGCGGCCGGCGGCAAACGTCTGAGCCGCTGAGTCGGCGGGCGAGGCGGTGGCTTGCGGTGGATCGGGTGTTTCACTGGCACAGGCACAGAAAAACAAAAAAAGTAGGGCAAAGCGCATAGTTCTACTCCGATATGAGGCGATTGACGCCCCGGTGAATGGCGTAGTGGTGGTCGGCGCGGACGGCGCGGAAGACTTGGTGCTCACCGCCTGGCCAAGTGATTTCAATATCGGCTGCAGTGGCCGGTCCCAAGCCGAAGTGTAAGCGCGTATCGCTCTGGGCCTGAAAGCTAGAGCCGGTCAGCACTTCGCGCATCTGGTGCTGGCCGCCAGCATGGACCCGCACTTGCGCTCCGATGGCTTCGGTGGCTCCTTGGCGCAGCGTCAACAGCAGCCAGTGGCCCTTGTCTTCAACATCGTTGCGCAAGAGGGCGGGGGTGTCGTCGAGATTGGCGACTAGGATGTCGAGGTCGCCGTCATTGTCGTAATCGCCGCTGGCCGCACCACGGCTGACCCGCGCGGCGGCGAGAGCCGGTTCGTTGGCGATTTCCTGAAAGCGCCCGTTGCCCAAGTTGCGATAGAGCTGGTTGCGCTGGCGGTAGCGGAGGCCGCCACCCTGTTCAATGGCTGGCATGAGGTGGCCGTTGGCGACGAAGAGGTCCTGCCAGCCGTCGTGGTCGTAGTCAAAAAAGAAGGTGCCCCAGCCCATAAAAGGGCGGCTGCTGCCGGCTAGGCCGGCGCGGCCACTGACGTCGGCGAAGAAGCCATTGCCCTCGTTGCGGTAGAGGGTGTTTTGGTCCTGTGAGAAATTGGTCACGAAAATGTCCACCCGTAGGTCGTTGTCAAAGTCGGCCAAGGCCACGCCCATACCGGCTTGGGCACGTCCGTCGCCGCTATACGCCGTGCCGGTCGCCAGCGAGATGTTGACCAAGCGACCTCCGTCGTTGCGGTAGAGGCTGTTGGGATGCCCGTCGTTGGCGACGTAGAGGTCGAGGTCGCCGTCGCCATCAAGGTCGGACCAAGCTACGCCCATGCCGTAGTAATTCGGGCCGCGGATACCGGCTTCTAAGCTGGCGTCGATAAAAGTGCCATCGCCTTCGTTGCGGTAGAGGAGATCCGGCTGGGCTTGGGCACCGCTTGGGCCACAGGCGGTGGGGACGCCGTTGTGCACGCACCAACGGTCGTAAAAGGGCGGGCCACCGCGTTCATACATTATGTAGTTGGCGACATAGAGGTCGAGATCGCCGTCGCCGTCGTAGTCGGCAAAGGCCACGCCGATCCCCCAGCCTTTAGACCCAAGGCCCGCTGCCGCAGTGGCGTCTTTGAAGGTCCCGTCCCTCCCATTGGCCAACAGCACGTCCCGGCCCCAACGGGTAAGGTAGAGGTCGGGATCGCCGTCGCCATCGTAGTCGGCAAAGGCTACGCCCATATTCCAGCCACTCAGTTCCGTGCCAGAGCCTTCTGTCGCATCGCTAAATGCGCCGTGGCCCATCCCTTGGTAGAGCGCGGTGCCCGTCGTTGAGTCTGGGCGGACTCCGCTGGTGAGAAAGATGTCGAGATGGCCGTCGAGGTCGTAGTCCCAAAAGCCGCCGCCAGCCGATTGGGTTTCGATGATGTGCTGCTTGTCGGCCCCACCAGACTGATTGACGAAGGCGATGCCGGCGTCTTGGGTCACGTCGGTAAAGAGCGGCCCATCACTGGAGGCGGGCAACGCGCAAGCAAGGAACAAGAGAGCTTTAAAGTAGCCGGACAAGGTATTCCTATGGCGATTCGAGCCGGCGATAGGCTTCGTCAAGCAGACGCTTCGCGTCGGGGGAGGGACCTCTCGCTAGCACCTGCCGCAGCCGGTCAATAGCCGCGGCGTGGTCCCCATTTTCGAGTTCGATGAGCGCGAGGTTGACGTGAGCCTCTGGATTGTCTGGGGCTAGTTCTAGGGCTTGGAGGAACTGGGTGCGTGCTTTTGCGGTGTGACCGGCGATCAGGTGCAGGGCACCGATGGCAACGAGTGCTTCAGGCCGTCTTTCGACGGACAGTGCTTGTTGATATTGGCCCAATGCGGCCTCGGTTTGCCCGGCTTGCTGCAAGGCCCTCCCCAGTTCGTAGTGAAGCCAGAAATCCTGTGGCTGCCAAGGAAGCGCCTGTTGCAAGTGGGTTGCGGCCTCGGCGTAGTGCCCTTGGCGGTAGAGCAGGCGGCCGTAGTAGTAGTGGGCCATGCCGGACTCTGGATCGCGTTCGAGGACGTGGCGCAGATGCGCTTCGGCCTGTTGCGGCTTATTGGTAGCTAGGTAAATCCGGCCTAGGAGGATGTGAGTGTCGGTGCGCCGAGGATTTTCCGCGAGGGCCTGTAGAGCCTCGCGCTCGCCGTCCCCATAGCGCTCTTGGTGAAAGTACGCCACGGCCAGATTGTGGCGGGCGTAGTTGTACTCTGGGTCCAATTCCAGTGCCCGGCGCGAGTGACGCGCAGACCGGGCGTAGTCTTGCTTGCGTAGATGTACCTCGCCTAGGTCAAAGTAGAGCTGAGCGTCCTCTGTAGTTGGCGCGGCTTCGGCGAGATTGCACAGGACTAATAGACCCCCTAAAGGCACGGCAAGCACTGTGGTGCGGGTATAGGCTCTGCGGCGCACTCCTAAGTAGAACTGAAAAGCGGCAAAAGCAGCAAAAGCGATCAGCACCGGCACGACCGGCATGCGGTAGCGGGCTGCCGGAAAGAAGAGTACGACCGAGGCCGTGTACACGAGAGCGTAGAGCCGCAGCAAAGCAACCGGCGGGGTCCACTCCCCCCTCATGCTCAGCCCCAAGCCGAGCAAGCTCAGCGGGCCGATCAGGCCGAAGGGAATCGACACGTGCCAATCCCAGAGCAAGAGACTCAAAATCCGCGAGTGTTGGCGGGCGTAGTATATGTCTTGATTGCGCTTGGTTTCCGGGCCACTCCAAAAGAGGAATCCCTTCTTGCAGAGCAGGCCGAGATAGTCGAAGGGCTGCGCGGTTATGTAGTCGAGGGCTTTGCCCAAGAAAAAGGCCGATTGGGCGGCTGCGGTCTCATGCCCCGAGTTCGCCGGCTCGGCGATCATGGCCTCCCACTGCATGCCCGGGCGCAGCGAGACCGTGCGCTCATAGTCGGCGTTGTTGCCGATGTAGAAGTTGACGCCGGCATTGGAGGAGATGAAGACGAGGTCCGGCTCAATGGTCCAGTTGCAATAGGTAACGGGCAGGATGACCAAGGCGATGGGAACGAGAAAAGAGAACAGGGAACGATAGGCAAATGTGCGCCGATGCCACAGTGCCCAAGCGCAAAAGGCCGCGATAAAGAGCAAGATATTGGGGCGGGTCAGAGCCGCAAGGCCCGCGATGAGGCCGGCCAGCACCCAGTCGCGCCCGCGATCGCGTCCCCACGCCAGCAACAGGCCGTACAAGAGCAGGAGATTGAGGAAAACTTCGACCGGTACAGCCAATAGCTCGCCCTCGAAGTAGAGCAAGGAGCCACACAAGGCCGCCATGACGCCGGCGATGCGGCCGACCTGCTCGCCAAAGGCGTGCCGAACCAACGCGTATACCAATAGGCAGGAAAGGACGCCGAGGCCCACGTGTACGAGCCGGATGCCGACGAAGTACGAGGCAGGGAGGAGCCAGCAAACGAACGCCAGCAGGTAGATGTAGAGGGGGGGTTGCCAATACGGTTCGTCCCCTCCCCAGAATGGACCGCTGGCAAGGGCCTGTGCCTGTTTGAGAAATGTTTGAGCGTCAACTATGGGCGCGTCGAAGAAGGGACTGGCGCGGTGTTCCCACAAATAGCCCAGTCGCAGTGCGAGGGCGACTAGCAGGAGCGCGACAAAAAAAAAGCGGGTGCTGCGCGCCATGGCGTTAGAATGGTGGCGATGAAGGGAAATCCTGTAAGCAGTCGCGCATTTTGGTCAATAGGCGAGCGATAGGGTGCCTGCGCGCTCCGTGGAGGTATTGTCTAAATCAATGGCCAGTCGATAGAGATAGATGCCCGGGGGGGCGATTTGGCCTTGGCTATCGCGGCCATCCCACTTGACTTGGAGGCTGCCTGCGGTCGAGCCGTCTGTCTGAATCTGGGCGATGCGGCGACCGGACAGATCGTAGATTTCGACTTGAACATCGACCTGATCAAGGACGAGAAAAAGGTCAAAGGAAAAAGTGATTTCGTCGTTGATGCCATCGCCGTTGGGGGTAAAGGGGTTTGGAGCGATGTAGGGGGCCTTGACGATTTGGTTGATCTCGTCGGCGACCACGAGGAGGGCATTGGTGGCTATGTCGGGTGTGGCATCCCCATCCTCGGCCGGTTGCGGGATGGATTCGACGCCGGGGTCGCCTTGGTCATTCCACACTGAGCTGGTGAACTCTTCTGAGCCACGGAACAGCTTGGAGCGAAAGACGATCTCAATGTTCTGGTCGAATTGGAAGTGTTCGGCACCCATCAAAGGTAGCTTGATGTGTAGTTTGGCCGAGCCAGTGAGCGGATCCTTGACTACGCTCTGGGCAAATTGTCCCAAGCTATCGGTGCGGCCTTCTGCTGGGGCGAGGCGGAGGGGATGGACGTCGCGGAGAGGATCGGCGGTCGTGCCAGCGGCGATTTCGGTCCAGTCTTGGCCGTCGAAGCGCAAGGTGTCGATGCGCGTATCCGCGCTGGGCACGGAGATCTCGATCCGGTTGAAGGAGGTCGCCTCGCCCGTTTTGAAGAATGGGCGAACAAAATAGCGGAAGGCCGTCTCTTCACCCAAGGTGACGCGTGGGGGAAAGATTTCGGCGACGATCCCACCGGAGACCAGCGGTGCGTCGTAGTCGAACTCGATGAAGTCCAACAGGGCCGCGCTGTGCTGGGCGGAGTCGAAGAGGATGCGGAACTGGATGTAGCGAGTCCCTCCGGGCAGGGGTAGCTGGACACCGGTGTTGTGCCACTCGGCTTCAGGTAGGCTCTCGTCGATGAGGGCGTCTTCGAGCTTGAAAGGTGCCGACCAGAAGCTCCAGCCTAGGAGGCCGTCGTCGCCTAGGTCAACACCAAGCTCATTGTATTGGAGCTCGCGCTCGGGGACGCGGCCTTCGGAGATCTTAATCCAAGAAAACAGATCAAGGGGATTGCCGTTCTCATCTTGGGTGTCCGAAAGGCCTGGCCCCAAGCGGCGGGCGTAGATGTGAGTGTCGAGGGTGTTGCCAACGCGGAACTGGATGCGGACGTCGCCGTCGCGGCTGTCACGGCGCCCGCGCCAGCGCACCTTACCCCAGTTGACTTGGTCGCCGGCCATATCGAGGGGGAACTGGCTTTCATAGGCATCGCGCTGTGAGCCCGCGAACTGTTCGATCTCTCGGTCGTAGCGACGAATGCGCGGGGTGGGCGTGCCCACGTCGATGATGGCCGAAGTGTACTGCCCATCAATGGCATAGCCGTCGCCAAAATAGCCCGCTTCGGCAGTCTCGACGTAGGTGCCTTTGGGATCCGTCGAGACTACGTCGAGGCGGCCAGCGACAAAAGGCCGATCAAATCGGATATCTTTGACTACCGGGTTGAACTGGCCGTTGGTGACGGGGACTAGTGTTCTGCGCGCTTGAATGGTTTCGGAGCGGCTGTCGATGGTGGTCTGGTCGCCGTAGCGGATGAAGTAGTTGGCAATAGTGCTAGCAGGCAAGGTCGGCCGGGGGCGGAAGACAATGCGGTTGAGATAGTAGTAGCCCATTAGGTTGATGCCAACGCCGCCGCGGCCATAGAGAGCGGAGCCGTATTCCGTGCGCAGGTTGCCGTCGACCGACTTTTCCGCGTCGACGCGACCGATTACCTGCGCGGTCGCCCAGTAGTCGGCCGAAATCGGGTCGGCGATCTCACGGCGAAAGCCATATTCGCTCGGCACCACCATAAAGGGACGCTGGGGATCCTTGCCGGGGATGATACCACCGAATTCGCCAGCCTTGAAGCGCTGGTTGAGCAGGTAGGCAAGGTTGCGCAGGCTGTCGAGACGCACCGGCCGAAGCCAGGTGGTCACGCCTTGGCCGTGCTCGGGTAGCGGCGGGTCTTCATCAATGAGTCCGTCTTGGTCGTCGTCACTGCCGTTGATCGGATCCTCATTGAGCTGGCCGTCCCAATCGTCGTCAAAGGGAGTGTACAACCCATCCTCGTTGAGTAGCCCATCGCCGTCATTGTCGAACTGAGGATCCGGACCGTCTTCGTCGATGAGCCCGTCGAGATCGTTGTCGAAAAATTCCGGCGGGTCTTCATCGATGAGTCCGTCTTGGTCGTCGTCTCTTCCGTTGGCTGGGTCCTCGTTGAGTTGGCCGTCGTCATCGTTGTCAACTTGCTCGTCGGCGGGGTCTTCGTTAATCAGCGCATCGTCGTCGTTGTCGATTAGCTCGACCGGGTCTTCGTCGATGAGTCCGTCGCCATCGTCGTCGGCGATTAGCTCGACGGCCCAACTGCGGCCTAAGTCGAGGCGACCGGTGACCGGCCGCAGAGTCCAGGGATGCACATCGTCGCCGATCCGCCACCGCTTGACTTCGGCATAGCCGTTGCAGAGTACGAATGCGACGCCGAGCACCGCTACCAACAACCTGATCATCAAACACCTCCGCGCAAGAATGTAAGCTCTTGGCTGCCTGCGACGAGCAAAACAAGGGCACCGACGGCGGTTACGCGCTCCAACCCAGTCCGTATCGACTGGACTAATCGCGTATCTTGGTCGACATTGCGCTATATTATATAGTATATTGGTGAACATCTCAAGATAGCCAGATCGGGCCGACGATTACGAAAAAAGACATGCCTTTGTCGTCAATCGCTCAGATAATCAGTCAAGTCGAGGCGTGGATGAGGGGATTTGCAGCGATTTACATGGGGATTAAATAGACCTAACCTATTGTTATTTATCTATTTTATTCGTTATAGATCCATTGTTTCCACGGCTATCTCTAAGTATATCTTGACACGTCTTAGGCCATTGATTATCATACAGCCCCATACAATTGAAAGATAGCAAAAAACAAATAAGAAGGCGGCGGCTGAGGTGTTGGTTGTGGTTGTTTTTTTTAGGGCTGGCGCTACAGATAACAGTAGGTTTAGCTAAACCGGCTCTGGGGCATTACCCCGAAGGAGTGGCCTACAGAGCCTTTCAATTTCCCGATCACTTGGTCCCCGCCATTGACGGAGATTTGACAGATTGGGAGGTTGTAGGCGACTCCTACGCCATACTAACGGGTCAGTTTCACGACCTGATTAGTCCAGAAGTTGAGGCGAGCGATTCGGACGATTTTGCTGCCCGTCTCATGGTAGGGTGGAATAAAGCGGAGAACAGGCTCTATATCGCCGCTCAGGTTCGCGATGATATACATCAGATCGATCGTCCCGCCGGTAGTGCTGAGGTGATTTTTCGAGACGATGCGATGGAATTATTTATCGACGCGGACCACTCTGGTGGACAATTTGCTAATTTCACCGAGTTGAGCGACGAAGAGTATAGGCGGCGCAACGGAACTGAAGCTAACCATTTCGTTTTGGCTGGCCCGCCGCCCGACGAGGATTTTTTCGTCAATTATTCCGCCGCCGTTTGGTACGCATTACCCGACGGACCTTATACTAGGGCGGCGGTCGAGTTTGCAGGTGTCTTGGGAGGAAAGGGAGTGACGAACTACGAAGTCATGCTCGTGCCCTTTGATCGCGTTGATATCAATGCGGTCTTTCAGAGCGAGGAGCACCTCTTACGAGAAGGTGAAATCCTTGGTTTTAACGTAGAGTTCAACGATCTTGATGTGCATTCGGATCTTTTTGATGCTAAGTGGTCGCTTTCGGGCCAACACAACTCGTATCGCTTTTCCGATCGCTTCACCGACTTGATGCCGATGTCGCTAGAAGGTACTTTGCAAGGGATGGCTGTGGAGCCGAGGTCTTGGGGGCGCTTGAAAGCCTCTTTGTACACAAAGCTGTACCACGGAGGAGTTTCTGAATGATGAATTCTACTCGAGTATTATTTACCTTGGTTGTCATCGGCTCGGGTTTGCTGGGCTGTGGATATAGCTATTACACGGGGCCATTGCAGCCTGGCCAACAACAGGCCTCGTCTATCAGTGTGGCAGATGACGGGACCCTGACCTTTGCCCAAGATCGCTTTGAAGTGCGACTCAAGCCGATGACAGACGAGGAGTTGAATCGCCAGTTTTTCAACAATTCCCAAACGGGTCCTAAGTCTACAAACCCCTATACCTTTGGCAATACGATATTTTGGGGAACAGACGAAGAAAAACAGCGATTCACCGTCTTCCGTCTCAGCATTAAGAATTACGCCTACCCCAAAGTCAAAATCGATCCAAGCAAAATAGTCGTCAAAGCGAGCAATAATCGAGAGTATTGGAGTCTCAACTTTGAGCAACTCGATACTTATTATCGCGCCTATGCCATAGGCTACAGGGGCAACGAATATGCCCGCTACCAGGAGCGCCGCGACTTGCTGCGGCGGACGATGCTCAAAGACGAGGAGATCTTCAGTGGCCAAGAGGCAGAGGGCTTTGTCATTTTTCCCGTGCTCCACCCAGACGTGAGTGATATCGAAGTCCAAGTGCTTGATGTAATCCTGCGATTTGACTTTCGAAACGAGCCGGTGGAGACCACCAATATTTTCTATAAATTCGTCCGAGATATCGGCAAGATTTACAAGGACGGCACGGTCGTTCCTAAAGTCGCTAAGGCAAACTAGCCTTTAAGCGAGACCACCAAGGAGGAGTTGGCATTATGAAATCTCTGAAAATGCTTAGTGTTTTAGTCGGCTTGCTGTTCGTCGCTCAACCAAGCGACGGGGTTGTCAACATTCAGAATGTCGGCTCTGGGGCACGGGCCCAGGGGTTGGGCAACAGCTTTGTGGCGGTGGCCGACAATTCGGATGCGGTGTTTGCCAATCCGGCGGGGTTGGGTCAGGTGGCCCAGCGCCAGGTAGCCTACACCAATGTGTCGCTTTTGTATGCGGGCATCGAAGGCGACGACTTGGGTCAGCATGTGGTTTCCTATGCGCAGCCTTTGGGCGACAAGATGGGCTTGGGCTTGGGCTATGAGCGGATTGGCTCGTCGCTGATGAGCGAGAACGGGGCGTTTGTGTCGCTGTCGTATCAGGTGCAGCGTCGGCTGCAGGTGGGGGTGTCGGCCAAGTATTTGTTTTGGAGCGTGGGATCGATTCCCGACGATGAGGGTCGTCCCGACCCGCTGTCGAACCAGAGCGCGGGCAATGTCGGTTTGGATTTGGGCTTGATGTGGCAGAGTCCGATGCAAGGGGCGCAGGTGGGGGTGTTGTTGAAGAATATCAATCAGCCGAATGTGGCGTATGGTGAGGTGGAAGGGGACGCGAATGCGGGTACGTTGCCCATGGACGTGCATGTGGGGGTGGGGTATCGTCTGAGCAGTCAGTCGTTGGTGTCGGTGCAATACGTGCGTCGCGATTTGACGGGGGAGGGCTCGGATCACGGGTTGGTTGTTGGTGGGGAGACGCAGTTGGTGGAGGGGTTGTTGTTGCGGGCGGGGGGTCGTCGTTTGTTGTCTGAGGACGCCGGTGGGGGATTGAATGCGGGGTTGGGCTATCAGTGGAACCAGTTGGTGTTCGACTATGCCTATGACATCGGCTTGGATCTGACCGAGACCAATGGCGCGCACCGGTTTTCCTTTTCATACGAATTCTAAACCAAAAAAAGACCCCGATGAACTCCAAACTAGGAACCTAGACAAGGAGATGCACAAATGACGGTCTGGGCTGGACTTATCGCGCTGGGATTGGGGCTAGGAGCTAGCCTTTTTCTACCGGTGCCGCAAAATCTGAAGACCAGTTTTGACGCCGGACAATCTCTCTACGCCCTTGGCGAGTTTGAAGGGGCGATCATCGAGTATTCAAAGATCGTCAAGTTCGCCAGCAAGGCCGTGCGCACCGATAGTGTACGGGTGACGTTTGGCAGGGACCTGGAATTGCCCGTAGTCGCGGCGGCTTGGTATCAGCTAGGCAATGCCTACAAGAAGAGTGGGCAACACGAAAAAGCGGTGGAAGCCTATCGCCAAGTTATCGACACAGGGAATGTGGCCGAGGATTTCAAGTCATTGGTGCAGTTTCAAGTCGCCGAGACCCGCTTCTTCGCCAAAGAGTTCGGCGAAGCAGCAAAGGAATACAAGCTCTATGTCGAGCTGTTCTCCGAGACGAGGGAAGCCGGCAAGGCGTATTTTTACGCGGGCTGGAGCGAGTTTAACACCAAAGAATACGACCAATCCATCGAAACGCTCAACGGCATGCTAGCGGCTTATCCGGAAGATCGCTATGCGCCAGATTCCCAGTTCCGCATCGCCAGTGCGCTCTATGAGAAGGGCGAGTACGGCGAAGCCGTTGATATGACTCAGATAGTCCTCGACAAGTATCCCAATAGTCCGGTCATTGCCCAAGCTCTCTATCTGAAGGCCAACGCCTATGACCAGATGGGACGCGACGCGGAGGCAATTGAATCCTATCGCGATGTGCGCAATCTCTACGACCGGATGTTTGAACTCTTGCGCGGTTCGTTTCGCGAGGGTAAGAATGTCGACTTTGAAAACTACCGGCAGCTCTTCGAGACCTCCTCGTTGCGCGTCGCTGAGATCTTTCGCAAAACAGACCAATACGAGGAAGCCTACCAAGAGTTGATCGCCGCTCAGGAGACCGCCGAGGAACGCTTTTACAAGGCCAAGGTGCAGATGAGAATCGGCGACAACTACATGGAGTGGGATAAGTTCGACGAGGCGTGGACCGCTTACAACCAGGTAATTGAACTCTATGGGGATACGCCTTATCCGGCCAACGCTCAGTATCAGAAAGGCGAAGCCAAGTACTTTGCCGCAGACTACGCCGCTGCCCGTGAAGACTACCTAAAACTGCTGGCGGACTACCCCGATAGCGAGACGGGGTTGCGCTCCGCAGCGCTCTACAGCGCAGGCTGGTCTACCGAAAAACTCGGCGTGGCGGACCAAGCTATTGCGAGCTACACGCAGGCGGTGGACAACTTCCCCCGCTCAGACCAAGCGCCGTTGTGCCTGTTGCGCATCGCCCGGCTCAGCTACGAGCAGCAGAAAGTTGAGGAGGCCATTGAGGCCTACAAGGCTATAACGGAGAGCTATCAGGATACGCGGCATACGGCCGATGCGTACTATGGCCTTGGTATTCTCTACCGAGATGAAGGGCAGAAAGACGAGGCCATCGTTGCTTTTTCCAAGGTTGATCGCGATGCCCGCGAGACGTACATCGCCGCGTTGATTGAGGCGGCCAACATCTACATTTCTCAAGATCGCATCACCGAGGGACGTGCACTGCTCAATCAATTGCTGGAAGGCGTGACCGGCGACCGCGATTTGGAGGCTAGGGCGCATTTCCAGATGGCCCAACTCGACCTCAACAATAAAAACTACGTCGACGCAGTCGAGGGCTACACCAGGGTGCTTGAAGAGTACCCAGAAAGCGATGTCATTGTCATTCGCGACACTCGCTATGGCCGTGGATTGGCCTACCACTATTCGGGCCGTTACGACCGCGCGCTGGTCGATTACAAGTGGCTATTGGACACCAAGATCCCCAAGGCGATGCAGTTAAAGGTCACGTTCTCGATGGCGCTCTCGTACTCTGCGGAAGGCAGCGACACCGAGGCGGAGAAGCTACTGAATGAGGTCATTGCTTCAGGAGACGAAAGCTTGGTGCGTTCGGCGCGGCTGCAGCTAATCTCAATGGCCGAAAAGACGGGCAATCCAGAGGAAGCGGTGCGCATCTACGAGGAGATGTTGGCTACTGCTGCCTCTAGCGAAGACCGGGAGCGCTTACTCATTCGCTTGGCCAATGCCTATTTCAAATTGGATAAGTTCCAGCAGAGTATTGAAGCGGCTCAGCAGCTAATCGACTTAGCCATGAATGTCGAGAGCATTGCCAACGCGCTCTTTGTCCAAGGCAACTGCTTCTACCGGTCGGAGCAGTTCGTCCAAGCAATTGCCACGTATAACACCATCATCGAAAACTACCCGCAGATTGCTTGGGCCAGAAATGCCCAATTCCAGATCGGCGTAGCCTATAACAGGCTATCGGCTAACGGCAATATCGAAGTGCTACCAGCGATGTCAAAGGCGTTCAATACCTATTACACCCAATATCCCGAAGACGAGCGCGCAGTGCATGCCTATTACTACGATGCCTGGGCGCATTATCGGATGGGTAAATGGCGTGCTGCCAGCGATATTTTTGCTAGCCTAGCCGATACGTATCCGCAGTCCCGCTATGCATCTGAGGCGCTTTTCCGCGCTGGCGATGCTCTGTTTAACATGACTAACCGGAGCGGCATAGAGGACAAAAACCAGAACTTCTTGGATGCCAAGGTCTATTATGACCGAATCATTAAGAGCTATCCCAAGTCGAGCTACGTGGACGATGCGCTTTACAACAAGGCTTGGTGCTTGATCAATCTCGAGCGCAATGAAGACGCGGTGCCGATCTTTGAGCGAATCGTTGCTGAATATCCCAATGGTACATATGGGCCACGCAGCCAATTTACGCTCGGAGATTACTATTACGGCCTCAAGGAGTACGAGAAGGCCACCGAGAGCTACCAGACTTTCTTGGAGCGCTTTCCCGCTGACAAGCTGATTGCCCAAGATCGAGCGCTGCCGAAAAAGGCAAAGACCTTGCTCGGGCATTTGGCTGAGATCGACGCCTATAATCTTTATGCAACGGGCGAAAAGCTCTTATCTGAGGACAATTTCGATGAGGCAACGGCGATCTTCGAGGAGGTGCGGCAGAAGTACCCCAAGAGCGACCAAGCTGTCAACTCACTGGTCAACATCGGTGCCGCCCATATGAAACAAGAGGAATTCCGCCAAGCCGGTGCCATCTTTCAGGAGGTTGTCGACAACTATGGCGACAACCCCAAGTACGGGACGCAGGTGGACTATGCCAGAGAGCAGCTAGAGGTAATGCAGGAAGCTCGCGTCCTTTAACCTTGATTTCTTTGCGTCCTAACTTAAGGAGGGAGAAAGAAAATGATTGATCTTTTTCAAGAAGGCGGACCTTTCATGTGGCCTTTGGGGCTCTGGTCTATGCTTTCCATTGCGTTCTTTCTCGAGCGCATTTGGACGTATGCACGGCTGCGCTCCGAGGACGAATTGGCCGAAATCACCAACGACGTCAACGCGCGTATAGACTCGGGTGCTTCCATCGACCAGCTCAAGGAATACTGCACCGAAGTCGGCAAGCTCGAAGGCGAGGTGTACGGCGAGGGGCTCGAGCGCTTTGAGCACTTGTCGCGCGAGCAACGCACGATGGAGGAGATGCGCGTGGAAATGAACGGCACGGTTGAACGCGCCGCCTTGGGGTATCTCGAACGATATCTGGCCGTTATCGACTTCGTGGCTAAATCCGTGGTGTTGCTCGGCCTGTTGGGTACGGTCAACGGTATGATCAACGCTTTTGAAGGTATTGCGGAAAAGGGTCTCGGTGAGCCGACGATCGTCGCCGCAGGTATTTCCGAAGCGCTGATCACCACAGTTACCGGTCTGGTGATCGCCGTGCCTTCAATCGCCATCTTCACGTACTTTAGCAACCGCGCCACAGGCAAGGCCGTTGAGTTTGAAGCATACGGCCACGGTTTTGTGGACGCCCTACTGCGCCGCTGGCAAGGCACTCGGGCTGCCTAAGGGCGGCTCTTCTTAGGAGGCATGAGATAAAATGGCTGAGAGAGTAGAAAAAAAAGAACTGGCCATGCCCGATCTGACGCCGATGATTGACGTGGTCTTTCAGCTACTCATCTTCTTCATGGTGACCGCAGTGTTTGCCATCACTCCGGGTTTGGATATCAAATTGCCCGAGTCCGAAGAGGCTCAGGCTCCGGAGAAGGAGAACCTCTTTATCGTCGTGGATCAGGACGGCAACATGAAACTGAACCACAAGTCGGTGACCTTTGCAACCCTCAAAGAGGAATTGCAGGCGAAGAGACAACTGCTGGATAACACCACGATGCTTATCATCCAGGGAGACGAGCGCTCCGCGCACGGGCAAATCGTCCAGATCATGGACATTGCTCGCCAGGTGGGTGTCATCGATCAGGTCATCGCCACGGAACCGCAGCGCAACTAAGTGAAGGTCTCTAGGCCCTTCCAAGAGGGGGAAGAACTGTGGTAGACGAGTATAAAAAAGCAGTACAGGCCCAGCGCAAAAAAACGGCCTATATGGCGGTCGGCGCGGCCTTGCTCATTCACGTGCTTTTCATCCTGTCCAAGTGGGTGGTGATCGCCGCCGGTTTGGCGGGTGCCGGGGTGCTGATATACGCCCTATATACGGCTACCACCGGCCGCCGACTGAGTATGAGCGTGGCCTTTGTCCTCTCGGTATCCATCCACGCTGGCGTCTTCGTTTATGATTATCTCTTTGGCATTGGCGTAGAAGAGAAAAAGGAGTCGCTCATTATCTTCCGCGCTCCTCCACCAATTCTCGAAAAGAACTTCGATCTAGCCAAGCGTCCCGAGATATCCGAAGTGCAGATGGAGATGCTACAGTCGATGGCACCGCCGGATTTGCCGCAGGATATATCGGCGATAGCTGATGTTAGCGCGGTAGGTAGCGACCTCTTGAGTTCGGTCTTGCCTGGTACGCAGGTCTTGGGTGCCTTTTCAGGTGCCAAGGCCCAAGATTTTGCCTTCGACGATGTCGAGATGGTCGAACTGGGCGAAACGTCGGCACCGGTGCAAGAGGCGCTGAGCCTGAAGCACGAACTGCTCAATGTCGGCGATTTGGATATCGGCCGCTACCAAGCGATCTTGATTCAGGATCCAGAGGACAAACGTGCTATACGTGGCTTCTTTAACATGACGGTCATCGACTACGATATCGCAGACAAGAACCGCGATCGGTTCCCAACTGCGATAGAGGAGTTGATGCGCTATATGCGCGACCATACCGAAATCAATGCCCGCATTGAGGGCACGACCTTGGAATTTTCGGACCCGCGCATCCTGGATGCCCCCATGCTTTACGTGACGGGCAACGATGCCGTCTTGCAAATCAGCGATACAGAGAAGACCAATCTAGGCGAATACCTCAAGAACGGTGGTTTTCTCTATGCCGAGGAGATCCGCCAAAGCGACTCTGATGGCGGACTTGAAGGCAAGGAAGCCGGAGTTTCGGGTACGCCGTTTGACCGCCAGTTCAAGGCGCTGATGAAAGATCCGCTGGTGCTGGGTAGCGACGGCTCTAAGTGGCAGAAAGTGCCCAAGAGCCACGATCTCTACTACAGCTTCTGGGATTTTCCCGATGGTCCGCCGATGGGTGGCGCACCCGCTGGCAATGTTTTCGACTTGGAGATGCTAGAACTGCGCGGCCGGGTTGCGGTGGTCTTCAGCGACCTGAATGTTAGCTGGTACTGGGGAGATCCGTTGGCCGATGCAAGAGAGCGCGGGTTGCAATTTGGGGTCAACCTAATCGTCTATGCGTTGACTCAGCCGGGCGGCATCGCCAATGTGACCCAGTTTACCCAATAAGCACCCTTCAAACAACAAGAAACACAGATGCCCTACCGGTGAACCGACCGGTAGGGCATCTGTGTTTCTTACCGTTCTCCCATCAGCTTCGGCCTTCTTCTCACGTCGATCTTCTTATCTGATCCCAGACGTCGAAGTATGTCGGAAAGGTTTTGCCGACGCAGCTTGGGTCGTTGATGCGGATTCCGGGGACTCGCAATCCGACTAAGGCAAAACTCATAGCCACTCGGTGATCTTTATAGGTATCAATGCTGCTGCTTTTGGGCTTAGACGGCGCGATAGTAACGCCATCTCTGTGTTCTTCTACTTTCACGCCAAGCCGACGTAGTTGGGCGACCATAGCGGCAATCCGGTCGGTCTCCTGCCAGCGCGTGTGTTCGATATTGCGGATGCGCACGGGATCCTTGGCAAAAGGTGCGACCGCGGCCAGCGTCAGCGAGGTATCCGATATGGCCTTCATATCGACGTCTATCCCCCTGAGTTGATCCGGCCCGATCACTTCGACTCCGTGAGCATAGCGGTTGACCGTGCATCCCATTTTCTCGAGCACATCGACGAAGTGGATATCGCCTTGGGCTGAGTCGGCGGCAATGTCGGCTACGCGCACCCGGCCGCCGTTGAGCGCGGCGGCAGCAAAGAAGTACGAGGCATTGGAAGCATCCGGCTCAATAGCGTAGGCGCGGGGCTTATAGCATTGACCGCCGGCTACGCGAAAACGCCGGTAATCGTCGTGTTCTACCTCGATCCCAAATGCCTGCATTACCGCCATAGTAATGTCGATATATTCGGTCTTGAACTCGCTGACCATTTCGATTTCCAAGCCGTTGTTGGCGTAAGGGGCGACTAGCAGTAGCGAAGTCAGGAACTGGCTACTTTTGCTGGCGTCGAGTTGGGTTTTTCCGCCTCTGAATCCCTTGGCTCGCACCTCTACTGGCAGGCATCCGTTGGCAAAGCGCGAGCGAGCGTCGATCCCGAGTTGGCTGAGCGCGTCGAGAAGGTCGGCAATCGGCCGGCTCTGGCGCATGGGCGCGTCGCCGTCGATGATGAAGGTCCCATTGCCGAGCGCAACATAGCTCGTGATCGACCGCGAAGTAGTGCCCGAATTACCGATGTACAGCTCGGCACCATCGACGGGAATCTGTCCGCCGTTGCCTGCGACCGCAAAGCTGGCTGCCTTTGGATCGGCCTCTATAGAGACGCCGAGTTTGCGCAATGCTTGGACCATGTAGTCGGTATCATCGCTAAAGAGCGCGCCCGCAAGATGTGATTCTCCGTCGGCTAGTGCCGCGACCAGCAGTGCCCGGTTGGTGTAACTTTTGGAGCCTGGTACGGCGACTATGGTGTCGAGTGGCTTTTGTAAGGGTTGTATCTCGAGCGAATCGGCGTTCATGTTTAGCTGACAGCGTGGTTGAGTGGTATAGGGCGAGTGGCACAAGGCCACCGTATAATCTGATATTTCGCAGTACTCTGAGCAATGCCTGCTTGGAAGGTCTTAAGCTGGAGGGTACTGGGCTTTTCCTCTACCTTTATTCGCGAAAGGAGCGCACCATGCCATCAGCCAAGACACCGGACGAGATCAAAAACTTACTCGAGGGTCCGGTCAACTCCATCCCCACCACCTTTTTGCCCAACGGCCAGCTAGACTGGGAGGGTATCGGCCACATAATCGACATCGGCATTGCCGGCGGCAGTCAGGTCAGCTTGCTGACCTACGGAGACAGCCAGTTCGAGTTTCTCAGCGATGAAGAGGTTGCTCAGCTTACCCGCTTTTTGGTTGACCGGGTCGCTGGACGGGCGTTGGCTGTGGCGGCTACTCGGCGCTGGCCAGACGATCGGGCGGTCCAATTTGCCGAGTATTGCCGCAGTTGGGGAGCCGACGTGCTGATGGTGCTGCCACCGGAACAAGCCCAACCGCAGGGTAAGGTCGTCCAATACCGCAAAGTAGCCCGAGTCATGCCCCTGATGTTGGTGGGGTGTCCTCCCTATGAAATCCTCGACGAGCTACTCGACGCGCCCAACATCTGCACCTTCAAAGAAGACGGCACACTCGAATACGCGAAGGCGACTATGCACCGCTATGGCGATCGGTGGAAGTTCATGACCGGCGGGGGACTATGGCGCAATTTCGCACAATGGCCCTGTGGCATCCGCGCCTTTTTTTGCTATCCATCTTCTTTTGCTCCCCATGTAGCACAAAGCTACTGGCGGGCCTTCCAAGACGGCGACGCCAAAACGGCCCAGACCATCATCACCCAAATCGAAGAACCCTTCTGGGGGGTGGCCACAGATGTGCTAGGCGGTGGTCAGGCTGTGTGGCGCACCGCGCTTGAACTCAACGGCATTGCCTCGCGTTGGTTGCGCCCGCCTATGGTCACGGCCACAGACGAGGAAGTGGAGAAGATCGGTGCTGTCTTGGATGCCATCGGGCTGATAAATCCTCTCTGAGACGAGAAATCCGTCCTCTAAGAATTGCTCGCGGTTCAATTGCCAAAGCTCGTCTCTTCTGCTGTGAGACGGCTCAGATATCCGCACAGTGTATCACCGCCACCTCGCCAAACCCTAGAATCAGCTCGATGGCCCCGTCGCCGAGCGGGATGTCTCGCTCCCTTAGCAGGTCGCGGGCCGCGCTTATTTGCCAGCGCGGCTGCATCCGCACCTGCGCTGTGCGCCTTTCTACGTTGAGCGCGAAGATCAGCGATCCGCCCTGCTGAGAGCGGCGGCGGAAGGCGACGACGCGGTCGCCGGTAAGCGCGAACCACGGCTCGACGCCTGCGGTTGCCAGTAGCGTGGTTGCCACCTCGTCGTGGACCAGCCCCGCCGGTGCTGGTGCTCCCGGTTGGCCGGGCACTTCGGACGAGGCTGTGGCCGAGAGCGCAAATCCGTACCAGGTGAAGCGTCCGTCGGCCGAGCGCACCCCAACCACTTCGTCGCCGATGGTAGCGATGGGCGCAGTGTCGCCTTGAGGTTCTAAGATTGAATAGGTCGTCCCCGCAGGGAGGGCAAAGGTGCCGCACTCCATCTGCACGACGTTTTTGCCAGCTCGGACATCGAAATCAGCGACGACATCGAAATCGGCGATCCGGCAGTCGATGAGGTCGCTGAGGCCCTCGGGCGGCTTGAAGCTCCAGTGGCCCTTGCCGGCAAAGGTACCAAAGTAGCCGTCGGCTACGAGGTGGGGGCCATCGGTCGCTTGTAGCAGGCCGCGCAGGCGAGCGATGGCTACCTCGTCGAGGACTGCGAAGTGCGGCAGGTAAACCAGCGCGTACTCAGACCAGTCCATCGCCGGAGTCACTAGGTCCATCGCCACGCTCTGTGCCCACAGGGTGCGGTAGAGCGCACGGTGGTGCTGGATGAACTGGACGCTGTGGTCGTTAAAATCAAATGCGTCGTCGCTCGGGCCGCTGTAGGCAATGGCCACATCGGCGCGCGGAATGGCCAGCGGCAAATGGGCGGCGATGCGGTCAATCCGGGCGATGGTCGCCGTTGCCGCGTGGAGCCGCTCGGTCGGCTCGCCGTCGAGTGCGGCTATGTTGAGTCCGGGTGCTTCGTACGTCATGTACTCCGGCCGATATTGCCAGAACATAGCCCCGGCACCGCCCTCGATCAGGGTCAGCCAGATATAGAGCGCCGACTCCTCGCCGAGAGTCTTCTTCTCAGTCGGATGCAGTCCACCGACGAAGTTGCCGTAGATCTCTTCGTTCCACCACCGATTGTTGCGACCCATTGCGCGGCACCACTGGAAGCCGTAGGCCTCGCAGGCGATGCTGTACGGCTCGTCAGTAGTCAGCCGGTTGGACGAGTGGTGCGAGAGGCCCCAACTGTCGATCTGCGGACTAACCGTCTCGTGGTGGGGCGCTGGGTACGAGCCGCCGTGCGAGCGCTGCTCGTGCGTCCCATCGAGCCGGTCGATCAAGTCGGCCATCCAGCCTAAATGGTCGGCCATGTTTTCGCGGTGAAACTGCAAGTACAGCCTCATCTCCACTGGCGCGGCTTTACTGCGCGGCGCATCGACGTCCTCCCACGAGCGGTAGCGGCGCAGCAGTCGCTCGTTGAGCGCGTCGAGCGTGTAGTTGTGGTAGAGCCAGTCCTTGTACTTGGCGATGGTGTAGTCGTTGTAGGGGGGATACGGCTCAGGGGCCGTCCATGCGCCAGCGTAGCCAATGCCATCCCAAGTGCCCCAGACGCCCAAGGCTTGGTGATCTTTGTAGCGCGGCACAAATTGGCGCAGATAGCGCTCGACGTAAACCCGCCACATCGGGTGGTCGAAGTTGTGGGTCATCGCTCCGTGTGCGGCAAACGCGCCGGTCGTATTCTGCTGCACACTGCCATCGCGGCGGACGATCCGCATGTCCGGGTGGGAGCGCAGCATCCAGGCCGGGCAGGCCATGTGGGTGCCCAGCGGGGTATCGACCCAGACTTTTAGACCGTGTTGAGCGGCTAGGTCAAAGAGCCGGTCCAGATCGTCGAACTCGTAGTGATTGGGCAGAGTCTCGACCCAGTCCCAGGAGTACCAGACGCGGACGATGCTCATACCAGCGGCGCTAATCCGGCGAAAGTCCTCGTCCCAGTACTGCGGCGGCGGTACAGGCGGGCGGTAGTATTCGACGCCGACCGGGAAGGGCCGGGCGAACGCCTGCGCGAGGGCTTTGTCGCGGCTGCGCAACTGCATCCATTGGTCGCCGATGTGCATGGTGGTCTCCTAGTGGTCCGCTACGCTAATCCGCAGCCAGCGGATGTTGTGAATGTGGTCCTCGCGGCACCAGAAGGCCGCCAGCACGTCGCCATCGGGCAGACGCAAGAGGTTCGGAAAGCCAAAGTGCAGTTCGGCCAGCTCGGTAGCTGCGTCTCGCTCACCCTGCATCCGCGACGCCGCGCCCTGCCACAGGGGGACTTCTGCGAGGTGAACCCACTCGTCGCCTTGTATCTGGGCGAGCACCGCCCACAGGCCAGCCGCGTCGGTGCGGCGCATCAGGCACAAGACCCGGTCGCTGCCCAAGTGCAGCAACTTGGTCGTCTCACCGGCGATCCCGGTCGAGCCGCGGACGCTGAACGTCCTGCCGTCTGGCGCTATCGCGTAGGGCACCTTCATCAGGGTCTGACCTACCACCGAGTTAAAGGGCCACGCCACCGCGAGGAGCCGCCCGCCCTCCAATTCCACCAGACTGACCTCGTGGTAAATCACCTCGCCTTGGGGATCGGCGAATAGCTCGATATATTCGGGCCAAGTCTGGCCTTGGTCGCCAGAGACCAACGCTAGGGCCTTGAGTCCGTCGGGCGCATCCCCTTCCCAAGTTCGCAACAGGCCCGTGGGCAGGAGCAGCCGGCCGTCGCCGGTCTCGACAAAAGCGTGGCAGACCTCGTAGGGGCCAACTAGCGGCGGCTCGATCTCCTGCGGCCCGCGCCAGTGGGTCCCGTCGCGGCTGCGGAGCACGAACCAGTCGCCTTGCTCTACGCCGTACGTCTGGGGATTCCAGCCGCTGGTCTCAGGGTGATGGCAATAGCTGCGCCGTCCCGCGCCGATCAAGGTTCCGTCGGTTAGGGTGCTGATGCGGACAGTGCGGCGGGCGGTTGCGGCAACAGGATCGGCGAAAAAGGCCACCGGCTCGCTCCACGATCGGCTGCCATCGGTCGAGCGCGCAAGATAGGTGCAATAATCAAGCGCACCGATGGTCTCGCCCAAATCGTAGGCGGCCAAGAGGTCGCCGTTGGGCAACAGCGCTAGGGTGGGGTGCCAGGCGTGGAGCGTGGAATCGCGGTAGATGAGGCCGGTGGCGAGGAGTTCGATCATGGGGATTCCTAGGTGGGGTGATTGACCGGGGGAATAATACGGGTTTAGGTTTTTCGGACCAAATTTTTAATACGCGGAGGACGCACTCATGCCCAAACCCCGTCTGATGTTTGAAAACGACTCGCGCCACACCTTGCTCTACATGTGCGAGCCACCCGTCGCGCAAGAGGGGTGCGAAGCTGCGGTCGATGAACTGTTGGGGACGCCGATTGAGGCATTGGTCTTCAACCTCGGCTTTGGCAATGCCTTTTTGCACGACACCCAAGTGGCCGATCACTGGGGCCCAGAGGCGGCGGCCACTGCTCAATTTCGGCCAGAGGGCGACCACCACTGGGAGCACCTCGTCTTCCAGCGCGCCTATCGCAATGCCCAACAGCTCATCGCCGAGGGCCGCGATTTGCTGCGCATCGTCTGTGACCGCGCACGGGCCAAGGGGCTGCTGATCTACCCTTCGCTCCAGGTGCAGGCCGACTTAGGCGAGAGCTTGCGGATCGGCGATACCCTTTTAGCCGATTTTGCGCGACCTGAGGTCCGCGAAATGCGCTTTGCCCTGATTGAGGAAACCCTGCAAAACTATCCGGTGGATGGCTTTGAACTCAACCTCAATCACTACGCCGGCGGGGCCTTCTTTCACCCGGACGATGTGGAGCGCGGCCGGGGGATCTTCACCGATTGGCTCCAACGCGTCCACGAGGCCGTCAAGCAAAGCAGCCCGGACCGCGAGCTGGCTCTGCGCATCCCCACTAGCATCGCCGGTTGTCGGTCCATTGGTCTGGACCCCGAAACGTGGATTCGCGAGGGGATTGCCGATGTTTTGGTGGCGGAGAACTTCGCGTCCATGTCCCTGATTGACGCGACCGCGGATTTCCGGCCTTTGATTGCAGCGACCCAAGACGCGGAGTGTCGGGTACACGGAGTCATCCACAACAACGTGGATTCGGACCGGCTGGGTGCGGCTCCCATCGCCATGGTGCGCGCCGCGGCGACCAACTACTGGGCACAGGGCGTCGATGGGCTGAACTTGATCCACTGGGCCGGCAGTTGGCCGTACGGCCCGTCCTTCTACGAACAGCTCCGCGAATTGCCGCACCCGGACGTGATGGCGGTCAAAGACAAAATCTACGCGATCCCCACGCCCACGGGGCGTTCAGCCGCACAGCCGACGACCGACCCGGGACTCGTCATGCAGCT
The DNA here is from genome assembly GCA_965261395.1 of Candidatus Latescibacterota bacterium. GTDB lineage: Bacteria > Latescibacterota > UBA2968 > UBA8231 > UBA8231. The sequence goes on along the minus strand of OZ253462.1, from coordinate 5,496,240 downwards.
ACCGGCCTCGCTGTCGCTAGAGCACCCTGTAGCACTAGAGCTGCCGATCAGCGACGATTTGCCGCGTTGGGGAGCGGCGGGCCGGGTTCACGAGGTGATTTTGCGGATACGGCTGATGCGCGCTACCGACCGCGACCGCCTCAGCTTCAAGCTGAACGGCGACGAGTTGCCAGCGCATATTACGCGCAAGATCGACCACATCTATCAGATGACTGCGCCGCGCTACCGCTCGCATTCGAGTTACTGGTTTGTCTTCCGGCTGGACGAGGCCCACTGGCCGGTGCAGGGAACCAACGTCGTGGAGGTCACCTTGCACGAGCGCGATCCAGAGGCTACGCCGCTCATCTATGTGCGGGATGTGGAACTGGAGGTGCGCTACCTGCGCGGCAAGAGCACTTATCGCGGCATGCACAACACCGATCCAGACTTGGGGCCTTATGAATGCGCCGTTATTTGAGAAATCCGACGCCGGCGATGGAAATTCTTTGATCCTGAAGGTGGGGGATGTAGATTGTACCTATACCGTTCCCCATATAGAAATGAAACCTGTTATGCTGCGTACAGCTACCCTATGCTGTGTTGCACACCAGTTGGACGCTGAAGGCCACCCGGTAAACGCACTGGCGAATTAATGCTGAGAAAATCATGGCCAGCCATCTCGAAGACGTCGAGTACAAAGACGGCAAAAAACACGGCCCTTGGGTGCTGTACTATGCCGACGGCGGCAAGCGGCGCGAAGGCGCTTTCGACAGGGGCAAAAAGACGGGCAAATGGGTGGAGTACCACAGAAACGGTAAGCCCGCTAGTATTAATCACTACCGAGAAAATCAGCTCACCGGCGACCACGTGGCGTACTATGAAAACGGCAAACGGAAACAGACCGGGCAATTCAACGAATACCGAGGCAAAAGCACGGATGGGCGCAAAACGGGGACTTGGACTTTTTACGCCACCGATGGCGAGACGGTCTGGCGTCGCATTACCTACAAAGACGGCCGTCGCTGCCGCGAGGACGAGCATCCCCTCGGCTTGTGCCCAGATTGCGACAAGCCGGTGGAATCGCCCGCGTGGGAGCGGTGTCCCCGCTGCGACGCCGAGTTGATCTAAACCGTTCGTTTGCAGAATCGACAAGGAGAACGCCATGAGCGAGCATAGTGCCGTGCCCATGACCGAAGAGCAGAAGTTTTTTTTCGACCTGCAAGGCTGGATCTTGTTGCCCTCGGTGCTGTCTGAGGCGGAAATCGAAGCGATGAAGGCCGAAGTGTACGACGGTGCCAAACAAGGCTACCAAGGTGCCTTGCAGGAGCTGTTGGACCATCCGGCGGTGGCCGGCATCCTCACCGAGATCCTCGCCGAAGAGCCGTACCTCGGAGAGGATTACTACAGCTTCCGCTGCGAAAATTCCTTTATTACGGTGCGACACGCTGGCTGGAAAAGCGACAAGGGCACCGGCCTGCCGCATGTGGTGCGGCCGCCGCAACAGGCCAATGCCATGCGCTACCAAGTGGCAGGCAACAAGATATTTTCCGGGCTGACGCGGGTGGTGTGGGAGCTTGAAGAAGTGAAAGCCGGCCAGGGGGGCACCACGTTTCTCTCCGGTTCGCACAAGGCCCATTTCAACTACGGTGGCCCCGACCTCAACCGGCCCAATATAGGCGAATCGCCTTGGGAGGAACCCATGCGGGCGGCCATGGCCCAATATAGCTGCCCGCCTGGCTCGGCCATTGTCTTCACCGAAAGCCTGCTACACGCGGCCAACGATTGGCTCAACTCGGACAATCCGCGCTGCGCCGTCTTCAATTGCTATAATTCCCTGTGGGCCCAATGGCACCGGCTCAACCTCAGCCACGAGATCATCGAGGCCATGCCACCTAAGCGCCGCTCATTGTTCCGTGGCACTTGGCAAATAGGCGGCGACAACCGCGCCTATGCGCTGGACAACCGCTCGGTTTGAAGACACCGTAACCGCGATGATCTATTGGAGAAAGAGAAAATAGACTATGCCCAAACCTGTCGCCGACAAACCGCTCAATAGCTACCTCTATCCCGAAGGAGGCCCCGGACGCCAGCTCAAGGCCCGTTTACGAGCCGGGGAGGTATTGGTGGGTGGCATGATTGCCGAGTACGTGCGGCCGTCGCTGGTCAAGTGTTTCCAGCAGGCCGGCTGCGATTTTATCTACATCGAATTTGAGCACGGCTATTTCGATCTGACCGCGCTAGCCGATACCGTGCAAGCTGCACGAGACAACGGCCTGCCGGTCATCGCCAAAACCCCGCAATTAGAACGGGCCGCGGTGGCCAAGCTGTTGGAGTGCGGCGTGGTGGGGCTACAGCTTCCGCGCACGGAATCGCGGGCAGACATCGAGACCTTGCGCAGCTATCTCAAGTTCCCGCCCTTGGGCACCCGGGCCGCCGCGCCGGGGTACGGCAACAGCGACTATTGCAAAGTCGCGGACCACCGAGCGTGGATGGCAGCACAGGACGAGGAGATATCCCTCGTGGTGCACCTAGAGACGCGACGGGCCTACGAGCGAGCCGAGGAGATCGTCTCGACGCCGGGGGTGGACATGGTCTATGTCGGACCGGGCGATTTTTCCGTGGAAATGGGGCAGCCGGGGCAGCCGGACCACCCGGATGTGCGTGGCCCAATGGAAGAGATCCTACAATTGTGCAAAAAGCACGGGATCCCGTTCGGCACCACAGCTTCGGGGCCAGAGGCGGCCCGGCGCTGGGTGGAACAGGGGCCCCTGTTCTTTGAGGCCGAGGACGAGCGCAACCTGATTTTGGAGGGGGCGACCAAGCTGGTGGAAGCGTATCGGGCTTTCTGCTAGCAATGGCTCCTAGAGGCCCCCATAGCGAGTCGGGTGCCCGACGGGCGAGGTGGGAGCGAATGGCTTTGACCTTTATTAGCCAGAACTTGGGGGCTACTCCTGTCGAGGAGAGCCAGCCCCTTTCAATCCGGGCCTTTTTGTTGGGGTCCCTGTTGTGCCTGCTCATTGGCGTCGGCACCATCTACGCCAACGCCATCATCCAGGGCACCTTCATGGCCTGGTGCTTCAGCAATCCCGTCGCTCTCTTCCTGTTCTTCTATCTAGTGTTGGGCAATATCCTGGTGGGAACCTTGGCCCGCAATTTGGCGCTGAGGCGGGAAGAGTTGGTGCTGATCTACGCCATGATGATGGTGTCGGCCTCGATTCCCACCTTTGGCTTGGTCGAACACTTGCTGCCCATGATCACGGGGGTCTTCTATTACGCCACCCCCGAAAACAATTGGGGTGAACTGATCCAGCCCTATGTCCCCCCTTGGATTGCCCCCAGCAATGAGCAACTGATCCAAGATTTCTACGAGGGCCTGCCCAAGGGGATGCCGGTGCCTTGGGAAGGCTGGCTGGAGGCGTTGGGCTATTGGTCTGTTTTCCTCATCGCCCTCTATCTAGTGTCGATTGGCCTGATGGTGCTTTTGCGCCGGCCGTGGATGGAAGGGGAACGCCTGCTCTATCCGATGATGCAGGTTCCCATTGAGATGATCAACGGACGCGAAGGGACGGCCTTGGTGAGCGCGGTCTTCCGCCAGCCGCAGATGTGGATCGGGTTTGCCTTGCCCGTCCTAGTGGGCTGCTGCAATGCCCTGCACAATTACTATCCGCAATGGCCGTCGCTGTACTTTAGGTCCAGCATGTACTTGTTTCGCGATACCATCAATCTGCCCTTTGAGTTTTCTTTTTCGCTGGTGGGGTTTTCCTATTTCATCAACCGCAACCTAGCCTTGGGAATCTGGTTTTTCTATTTGCTGGCCTTGGTCGAGCAAGGCTGTTTCAATATTCTCGGCGTCCACAGTACGGAAAAACTGGGCTGGTTTAGCAATCCTAGTTCCCCCTATCTGACCCATCAGGCTCTGGGGGCCATGCTGGTATTCGCGCTATATACTTTGTGGAAGGCGCGCTTCCACTTGCTGGCGGTGGCGCGCCGGGCTTTCAGCCGCGGCGGTGGCGACGATGGCGACGAGATTATGTCGTACCGGGCGGCCTTGTGGACGGTGCTGGTGGGGTTGGCCGTCATGGTAGTGTGGCTCGAGGCCTTGGGCATTCCCTTGGTGGCGGTATTGCTCTTAGTCGCGGTGGCGATGCTGATTTTCATCGCCTTGTCGCGGATTGTCGCCGAGGCTGGGGTGGCGCTGGTGCGGGCGCCGCTGATCGCGCCCGATTTTGTCATGGCTAGCATGGGCTCCTCCTTCCTCGGGCCGAAGGGCTTGACCGGACTGGCTTACACCTATCCGTGGACTGCGGATATCGTCACCTTCCCCATGGCTGCCTGCACCAATAGCCTGAAGATGATCCACGAGGTGGTGCGGGGGAGAAAGCGGGCCTTTTTCTGGGGCATGGTGCTGGCCTTGGTGGTTACTTTGGCGGGCGCGTTCTGGATTGTGCTGTACCTGTCCTATCGGCACGGCGGGATCAATCTCAATGGCTGGTTCTGGTTCACCTCTTCCTCCGTTCCCCTCTCCTATATCTCGATGATGATGAGCAGTCCCTCGACTACGGATCTAGGCGGCTGGCTGTTTACGGGCGTGGGCGCTGGGCTGATGTGGCTGCTGATCGGGGTACACCAGCGGGTCATGTGGTGGCCCATTCATCCGCTGGGCTTGGCCATGACCGGGACGGTCTTCACCTCGGGAGTGATGTGGTTCAACGTCTTTTTGGCTTGGGCGATAAAGGGCTTGGTGCTCAAGTACGGCGGCGGCGTTTTGTACCGTCAGACCCGGTACTTTTTTGTCGGCATGATCTTGGGTGCCTTTGTCGTGGCCGGCACCTGGCTGGTGATTGATTTTATCACCGGGAAGCAGGGCAATTTCGTGTTGATATGGTGAGCGCCAAGCGGCCCCGCTCATTCAATACGCCACACTGACTGCGCCGGTGTGTTCTTCCCGCGCCTCGTCCGTATCCACCCGCACCTGATACAGATACGTCCCCGGTGCTACGGCGCGGCCGTCGGCGCGGCGGCCGTCCCACAAGTGCACATGGCGGCCGCTGCGCTGCTGGCCTCTGTAGAGCGGCCGGACTAGACGGCCCGCGAGGTCGAAGATATCCACCGCCACTTGACCGGTCCCGACCAATTCCAACAGCGAGTACTCGATACCGGCCGCGTCGTTGACCCCATCCCCGTTGGGCGTGACCACGGGCGGCTGCGCTCGCACCTCGCTCACGAGGCGGCCGCGCAGCCGGATGCCGGCCCAGACTTGGTTGCTGTCTAGCGCAAAGGTGGCGTCCCCGCCCTGCACCTGCTGACCCACTTCGAGGGGGCGTTCCGAGTCGAACACCCAGCCCTCAAAGGCCGTGCCAAAGTGAAAGACCTCGGCGCGAAAGAATACCTCGACCAACTTCTGACTATCGGTGGCGTCCATGCGCGGCAGCGACAGCACCAAGCGCTGGTGTGCTAGGTCGGCGGCCCAATCCACCCCATCCCCGTTGACGTGCACGGAATCGATGCCGACAAATCGTCCCGAGGTTTGCAGCACTAACTGGTCGAAACCGCTGTTGGCCGGAGATAGGACCGGTTTGAAGGCATAGGTAAACGACGTCACTTGACCCGATTCGGCTTCTACCGGCCAGATCTCGCCGACCACTTGGTCGGCTATGGGCGGCTGCGAGGCGGTGAACTCGACGAAGTGGAGTCCGGCGCCTTGGAAGCCCTTCGGCAAGAGCAGGACCTGGAGTTGCAGGTACTGTCGGGCGCTCGGCGCGATAATGGGCGCGCCAGTGCTGTCGGCAAAATCGTAGGTCCCGGACCAGGGGTTCCAATGGTCCAAGTCCGTGGTAATGTCGGCTTTATTGCCCTTCAGCTTGTCGTAGGTCGCGCGCGTGAGGGGTTGGCCGGCCGCGTCGCGAAAGGTCTGCTCGCCGCCGCGGCCGGTAAAGCGCCAGTAGCGATTGGGGTCGGCTGCGGTGCCGTTGCGCGTGCGGATCTTGACGCGGGCGTCCCGTTCCCTAAAGCCGGACCAGCGCAGATCGCCTACAGTGGCGGGGCTACCCAAGTCGAAGACCTGGGTTTGGTAGAAACCCTCCAAGACGTAGCCTTCGCTGTACGCTTCGAATTCGGCGACTTCCCAATCGCGTTGGCGAAAAGCCATGCTCAGCACCAGCCGGTCGGCGGCTTGGGGTGGAAAGAGGAGATCGACGATGCTGGAGCGGTTGTCCGTCTCTGAGACGATGACCTCGTCGCGGTCGTCGTCGTAGGCCGTGAGGATGAATTGTTCGATAAAGCGCAAGGGGAATTGAGGCGAGGGATAGAACCGCACGCGGTTGACCGGGAAGCGCCCACCCAAGTCGAGAATGAGTACGACGCGCGCGCCGACGTGCTCCGAATCGGTGTTTTTGAACACCGTCGTCGAATCGCCGTCGGCGATTCCAGCACTCACTTCGTTTTCTGTTTCCAGAAAGCCGCCCACGCCAAAGCGGGCGCTCTTGGGACCGCCGCCTCGGTCCTTGGCGGTGAGTGCCAAATTATCGTCCGCCGTGACCAGAATGGGTGTCGCTTGGCCGCCCGCAAACAGCAGGCCTTCGGTCCGCCCCTCAAAACCCGCAAAGGCTTCCTCCCAGGCCAGATGGACGATGTCCACCCCTTCCGTCTGTGCGGGCGGGGGGCCGCCAATCCGGTATAGGGTCAAGCCCCAGTTGTCGCATGGCCACAGGGCAATAGCGGCCCATACCGCTAAAATGGACGCTCTCATGTCGCTGCACTCCATTGGGGATGGCCCCATTATAAAACGGTTCGGACGGTGGGACAACTGCGGGGTGCGCGGCTGTTGGAGCTAGTCGTTGCTTGGCCTATCTTTCCCAGATAAGTCTAACTGCAACGAGCACATTAGGAGGATCACATGGGAGTGTGGATCGAAAAAGCACCGATGCCGACCAATCGGCACGACCTGCAGGCCATTGCTGTGGACGGCGAGATCTATGCCATTTCCGGGGCCGGCGACCAGACGGTCCACGCGGTTGAGATCTACGACGTGGCCAGCGACACTTGGCGGCCGGGACCGCCCATTCCCACGCAGCGGGGGTGGTTCGGCGCGGCGCGGATTGGCGACGAGATTTACGCCTGCGGTGGCAAGCGGGTGCGCTCGGAGGAGGAAAAGCAGCAAACCGGCGACGACTACCACTTTGAAATCCGCGACAGCGTCGAGATTTTGAATCTAAAGACGCAGACTTGGTCCGCAGCCGCGCCCCTGAGCAAACCCCGAGCCGGTCTGGTGGCCGTTGTCTGTAAGGGGAAGATCTACGCGGTCGGCGGCAACAGTATGAACGCCGAGCCAGCAATCGGCCAGCGGCACCTAGACCGCGTCGAGGTCTTCGATCCGGCCACGGCCCGCTGGACCTTGGGGGTGCCCCTGCCCAAAGCAGTCCAAGGGCCTGGAGTCGCCGTGGTGGACGACAAGATCTACGTTGCGACCGGGATTGGCGGCGACGGACCTCGGCCCGACTGCAATGTATTTGACCCAGATACCGGCGGTTGGTCACCGCTGCCGCCCATCCCTACGCCGCGCTGCGATCCGGGCTGTTTGGCCGTGGGGCGCAAGATCTATGTTTTTGGCGGCTGGGGCGGATCAGCGCCCTATCACACCGAGGTCGAAGTGTATGATATTGACGCCGGCACTTGGTCCAGCGAGACCCCCATGCCGGTAAAAAAAGCCTGGATGGCCACCGCGAATGTTGGCGCGCGAATTTTCGTCATGGGTGGGGCCCACAAGTGGGAAGACCGAGCAGGGTACAACTGGATCGCGGATCTACACGAGTACGTGCCCTAGGCCGGCGCTTTCGAGGCCCGGGCCGATGCTCACGCACAAAGGGGTTGCCTTGGTACTGTCGGCCATTCTACTGGGCTGCCAAGCGCAATCCGGGCGGGAACAGAGCGAGCCGCCTCCTCCTTTCCACTTCGTCGATGTCAGCCGAGAAGCAGGGCTGGACTTCAGGAACGTCTCCGGCAGCCCAGAACAGAATTACGTCCTCGAGTCCATGTCCACCGGGGCGGCTTTTCTCGACTACGACAACGACGGTTTCCTAGATCTTTTCGTCGTCAACGGAACGCGGTTGGAATACCAGCCCGAGGACGCGCGCAATCGGCTTTTCCACAATGAGCCGGGCGCTGGCGGGGCGCGGGTTTTCCGCCAAGCGGAAGCCGATTTAGGCATGGGGGGCTGGGGTATGGGATGCGCTGCGGGGGACTACGACAACGACGGCGATGTCGATCTATACGTCACGTATTGGGGCCCCAACCAACTCTGGCGCAACGACGGCGCGGGTCGCTTTGCCGAAGTGGCCGCTGCTGCCGGTGTGGATGACGGGCGCTGGGGCTCCAGCGCTGCCTTCGGGGATGTTGACGGGGATGGGTGGCTCGATCTATACGTGACCAATTACCTCGAATTCGACTTGGACAATCCGCCCGCGGGTGGCTCTAAATGCCACTACAAAGGGCTGTACGTGTACTGCGGGCCAGAATACGCCAGCCGACAGGCGGACCGGATCTACCGCAACCGGGGCGATGGAACGTTTCGGGACATGAGCGATTCCACCGGAGTCGGCACCCGGCGCTACCCGGCGCTGGGGGTCGTCTTCAACGACTTGGACCGCGACGGCGATCTCGACCTGTACGTGGCCAATGACACCGAACCCAACCTGCTCTGGCGCAACGACGGCGACTGGCGCTTGGCCCAAGTGGCCGTCCAGGCCGGAGCCGCGTACAGCGGCGACGGTTTGCCGCAAGCCAGCATGGGGTTGCACGCCGGCGATTTTGACAACGACGGCGATCTCGATCTCTTTGCGACGCACTTTTCAGAAGAGCTCAATACCCTGTACTGCAACGAGGGGCCTTGGCGCTTTCGGGATTGCACCCGCGAGGTTGGCTTGGGCCAGATTGAGGGGCCCTATTTGGGCTGGGGAACGGCCTTTGTCGATTTCGATCGGGACGGTTGGCTCGACTTGTTCGTCGCCAACGGGCACGTCTATCCGCAACTGGACCAGAGCTACGCCGATTTGCGCTACGCGCAGCGCAATTTGCTCTACCGCAACGAAGGTGGGCGGTTCAGGGAGGTGGGAGAGCAGAGCGGGGCCGGGTGGGAGTTGCAGCAAGTGAGCCGCGCCGCAGCCGTGGGCGATTACGACAACGACGGCGATGTCGATATTTTCATTATGAACTTGAACGATACGCCGATCCTACTGCGCAATGACAGCGAGACGGACAACCGCTGGTTGGGTCTGCGGCTGGTGGGTGCCGAGGGGCGGATAGCCATTGGTGCCGAGGTGCGAGTACGGGCCGGCGGCAGCGAACAAGTGCGGGAGGTCCATCGAGGGTACAGTTTCCAAGCCCAAAACGACCCGCGCTTGTTGTTTGGCCTAGGACCGGTGGCAGAGGTGGAGCAGGTGGAAATCCGCTGGCCTTCGGGGCGGCGGCAGGTGTTGCAGGGGCTGCCGACCGGACGCTATGTGGAGGTGGTGGACCGCGACCCTTAGCTTCAGCTAGAAGGCGCGGGCGGGTCGAGCTGGATTTGCGGAATTGCTTCTTCAAAGATGCGCACTTGGTCGGCGTATTCCTCTCTGTAGCGGGCGACCAATTCGTTGAAACGCCGTTCCTGCTCTATGACGCGCAAGATCGCCGCTATGCGCTTATGCACCGCTTTTAAAGGGGCAATTTCCCCGCCGCTGCGCTCTTTGAGGCGGAAGATGGAATATCCGCCGGGCACCGCTATCGGGTCGACCAAAGCACCGATTTCGGCTGTCAAAGCACGATCCACTAGCGCGCCGTAGATTCCTTTTTGATACGAGTGGAGGTGAATTTTCCCCCGGCCGTCGGGCCCCCCGTGGCGCTGGCTCAGGGAGGCCAAATCGGCTATGGTTTCGCCGCGGTCTAGACGCTGGCGCAGGGCCTTAGCTTGGTCGTGGTCGTCCACTAGGAGTTCGTCTAACCACATTTCCACCGGGGTGCGAAATTGTTCCCGATAGTCTTGGTAGTACTGGGCCACTGCCGCATCGGTTATGGTTATTTTGTCGCCGATCTCGCTCTGGCGCAGGGCGAGGATGAGCATTTCCTCGGTTTTGCGCTGCTTCCAGTAGCGCATGGCAGGGCTTTCGGTGTGGCCAGCCTCTTTGGCCGCGTGCCAGACCAGCGTCTTGGGAATGGGCAATTTCCAGGCCGCGCGGATTATTTGCAGGCTGTCGTCCAGGGCCGGCACCTGCCCACTGCGGCGGAAAGATTCAATGTAGTGAGTCGCGGTTATGCGGCCGCCGTCAAAAATAAACAGCGGTGCCGAACCTTCCTTGGGGGCGAGTGTGGGATAGGGCTCGACCGCGGGGTCTTGGGCCATAAGGACGGCCACACCAGCGGAGTGCAGGCGCAAATTCAAGGAAGTCGCCAATTCCTCGATCAAAGCCTGGTGCTCGGCGACAAAGCGCTCTTTCCACACATCTTTGTATAAGTCCCGGCGGTATTGAGCGAAATCGGCACGGCGTTCGGCGGTGCAGAAAATCAACTGGTAATTTTTGCTCAGGGGTAGGATTTCGGTTAGGGAGCCTGGCTCTAAGTTGGCAAAGACCTGGACGGGGATGCCGTGATTGGCGGCACCGACGCGGTTGACATAGCCCAAATCGCCGCCATGCTCGGCGGATTGCAGGTCGAGTGAATGGGCCCGGGCTAGGGAGGCGAAGTCGTCGGCGGTGGCTATCTGTCGGCGCAATTCCATTGCTTCGTCGCGGGTTTTGACCAAGAGGCGGAGCAAGCGCTTTTCGCGCTGGAAGTCGCCCGCAACAAAAAGCTCCTCAAGTTCCTCATCGGAGATTTCGATCCGGGCGCTGATTTTGACGCCTTGGTAGGTGTTGATGACCTTTTCGCGAAACTTCCAGGCGAGTTTGTTCTTGAAGGTCAGCACCGTGTCTAAGCCGTGGGCGCGGGCCGCGCGGGCCAGCAGTTTCTGGTCTATAAGCGATTGCAGATAGTCGCGGCGTGCAGCATCGCCGCTCTCTTTGGATTTTAAGCCGGGGCCTAACAAGGCAATAAGACGCTCTACTTCAACTGTAAAGATAGAATCGCCGCCGACTTGGGCGACGGCGATTTGCGGGGCGGCTTGCTCCGGCGCGGGGGGTTGGTCTTGTGGGGTACAGGCAGACAGAGCCCAACTAAGCGCCAAACACAGCATTGAAACAAGGGTGCGGTACATAGGTGGTTCCTTTGCAGACTCAAGTGGGTGGCAGTCGAGTGAGCTGGGCCGCGGGTGAGCAAACTATAACCAATCAAAGGCGGCAGCAAACGGGCGTTTTAGTCACACCTAAAGGCGCGGTGAAGCGCTGGTTGGTGCGCGATGGGCTTGCCTTCCCTCGGCTGCTGCCCAAGCGCAGGTCTTTTATTTTGCTTGATTTTCAATTTTCAAATTTAGTACCTTGCTGTTGGAGTAATAAAAGGTTGGGAAATCCCAACAAAGTCGGCTTTTGTCCAACTTGATCGCAGAAAGGAGGGGAACGCATCAGGATCAGGGAAGTATTCCAGTTAGAACGCAAATTTTATCGTTTCACGAGAAAGGAACAAACATGACACGTCGCATTACGACGGCTGCTTTGGCTCTTACTTTGGGCCTCGCGGTCAATATTTCGGCGCATTCGCCCGAAGGCGCCATTTTTCCGGCCTTCCAGTGGCCACCGGGCCTCGAGCCCGTACTGGACGGCGTCGGCAGTGAGTACGATATCGTCCCCGAAGCGTACTGGCAGACCACCGAGCAGTTTCCCGACACCCAAGGTGGCCGGGAAATAGACGCGTCAAATTTCGACGCCAAAGCCACGGTGACCTACAGCTTGGGGACCAACCGGCTCTATTTTTACAGCCAAGTATTCGACGACATCAACCGGCCGGGCGATACCTGGCAGATCCTCCTCGATGGCGACCACAGCGGGGGTGAGTGCTATCCGGGTGATGAGCGTTTGGACGGCTCTCAGTGCTATCAGACCGAGACCTACAACAATATCGGCGACACGTTGTTAGGCTCGGAAATTGTCCACTTCTTCTGGGGCGCGGCGACTTGGCTGCCCGAGGAGGGCTGGTACAATGCGGTGGCCACCTTTGAGGGCGAACTCTACGGACCGGGGACGACCTGGTTGGAAATCCGCTTGGCACCCACCGACGACATCAATCCCGCTGGCCCCGGCGAGTCGATCCTCCACGAGATGCAAGAGAGCAATATAATCGGCATCCACTACAACTGGATGGATTACGATGTCGGCTGCCGCCATGCCCGCGAAGGCGAAGAGTGCAGCGGTTGGGACGCTTTCTACAACCTGAGCCAGAGCGACATTGGCTTTAGGAACGCCGATGGCTGCAGCGACTTCTTCTTGTCGCCCATTGATGAGAGCGTTGGCTTCGGCGCGGTACCCTCTGCGGTTGAAGCTACGACCTGGGGCCGGATCAAGACCGGTTTCGTCAATTAAGCTATCCTTCATCTCTGGTGTTGTTTTCGCTGTCTGGCGCACCATCTCGGTACGCCAGACAGCGCATTTTAGCCCAATAAGTATGGTATGAAAGCCGCGATGCTGCGCCTAACTCTGCTGTCTTTGCTGGCTCCGACCTTGTCTTGGGGGCTGACCATTTATCGGGTTGGTGGCTATGGGATGCCGCAACCTGAATTGGCGGGCAATCCGGGTGTGGAGTTCGTCCAGTTGAGTTGGGAGGACTTCGCCGCGGGAGCCGAGGGCGTGATGGTCGGCTTGGAGGTCGGCAATGAGGGACGGCTCGCCCCTGTATTCATCCCTGCGGACGAGAATATGGCGGCATCTTCCTTTGCTCGGGGCGGCGGTCCCGGCAGTTGGAAGTACAATTTTCTCACCAAAGGCGAAGAAATCGATTTGATCGCCGACGGCGACGCAACCACGTTTCTCGACCCGGCGGTCCTAGTCGCGCGCTCGGAGTCGTCGCTGGTGTACCTCGATCTGGGTGGTCGCTTCCTGGTGAATCAGGTCGTCGTCTATCCCCGTCCGAACCATCCCGACCGCCTGATCGAGGGCTATACCCTGTACTCATTGCCCAAGGGGACGATAAGGCCACAGGGCAAAAATGTAATCGCGCGGGGTACCGACAACCGAAATCCGCGGCTCGAAATCAACTTTGTCCCCCGCCTTCTCGACCAGATACAACTCAATGTCCACCAAACAGAGGGTTGGGAAATCGCCGAGTTGGAAGTCTATGGCGAGGGCTACGTATCCAGCGCCCTGTACACTTCCGGGGCCTTCGACCTCGGTCAGCCGTCCAGCTTGGGTGAGATCCGCTGGTCGGGCTTCCAAGATACCGGTGCCAGATTGATCCTCCGCACGCGCAGCGGCCACACGGTAGATCCCAACCGCTACTGGCGCTTTACCGGCCGCGGCGAGGAAAAGACCTTCCGCAATGCCCGCGGCGTGCCCTTGACCGCGGCCGACTACAACAACCTGAAGGGCAACAAAGCCGAAATCACCACGGACCTGGACAATTGGAGTTCGTGGTCGGGGCCCTACGATTGGGCCGACAACCTCGGCACGCCGATCACCTCGCCGGGTCCCCGACAATTCATCCAAATGCAATTGGACTTCGCGCCTAGTGGGCTGGATGGTGCGGCCATTGATTTTCTCGAATTCCGCGTCACCCAGCCGCCAGTGGCTGGGCGAGTGCTCGGCGAGATCTGGCCGATTGAGGTGAAGCCGGGGGAAGAGACGGCCTTTGTCTATGCCATGCGGCCAGATTTTTCCGGGGGCGAAAGCGGCTTTGATCGCTTGGTGCTGGAGACATCGGGACAGTTCACCGGCGTCGATTCGGTGCGCGTCAACGAGGAATTGCAGGATTGGCGACTCGTCGAGCCATTGGCGGACCAGCGGCTGGTATTGGCAGTGGCGCGCATGGACCGGAGCAAGACGGGTCGCGTGGTGGAGGTTTTCTTCAAGGGGCGGGTATTCCGCTTTGGCACGGTCTTCGCCGCACAGGTCTTCGACAGTCAGCGCCCGCTGGAAGTGGGGCAGTTGGTGGAGGACGGAGATGCGACCTTCCGCCTAGACGGCAACCAGCGCTCGGTGGGGATTGAATTGGGCCGCGAGATCGTCAGTGAGTTGGTGCTCAGTTCGCGGGTATTCACGCCCAATGACGACCGGGTCAACGACCAGGTCCATATCGAGTACATCCTGCTCGAACTGGCCGGCACCGGGGCGGTGGAAGTGGGCATATTCGATCTGGCGGGTCGCCGGGTGCGCCAGCTCTATCGAGGAGCGGATACCAGCGGCCAATACGCTCGGACCTGGGATGGCAAGGGGGATGGCGGGAGCGTGGTGGCACCGGGCATCTATCTCTACCGAGTGCAGGTGGATACGGACGAGGGACGGGAGGAAAGCAGCGGACTAGTGGCAGTTGTGTATTGAGCGGAATCCCACAGGAGGGAATACTATGGAGAGCATTTATCTGCGATGGGCCGGATGTGGACACTTCGAGGCGTTATTGGGCGCTATCAACGTGTGTTTCGACCCCTATCTCTTCGGCGAGGATCTCGAACGGGCCGAACCGATATTCGACTATATTTTTATCAGCCACGAGCACTTCGACCATTGTCATCCCAAGAGCCTGCGCAAGCTCTGCGCGGGCGACCGCTTTAAAAAACTCTTCGTCCCCATTGGCTGTCTGACGCCCAACGAACCCGTTGACGAAAAATACGGCGACGCCGCTTTTGCGCGCGACCTGCCCATCACCAAGCACATCCCCGCCGACAAGGTCCAAGTAGTTTATCCCAAATACCAGGATGTCGAGCGCTATGGCCGCCGCGAATTTCCCGGCCCCTTTGAGTTCGACCTAGGGCCGATTCAGGTCGAAGTGTACGAAAGCGGCGAAAGCGCCCGGCCCGACCTGCCCACTTGCGCGTACCTCGTCACCCATGCCGCAAGGGATGTAGCTATTTTCCACACGGGGGATTTGCACGGAGCCTATCCGCCGCTGGAGAATCTGCGCGGTCGCGTCGACTACTTGGTGCACATGAAGACGCCGATGGGACCGCTCATCAATGCGGTACAGCCCAAATTCGTCATTCCCACCCACTACCGCACCGATCGCCAGTCCGAGCCGATTCCGGCCGGTCACTGGCCACCCAATCTGACCGACGTCAACTCCTTCCTCGAAGATT
Organism: Candidatus Latescibacterota bacterium; assembly: GCA_965261395.1. GTDB lineage: Bacteria > Latescibacterota > UBA2968 > UBA8231 > UBA8231. Next base: position 5,481,077 of record OZ253462.1, on the reverse strand, counting down.
TGCGGGAGCAGATAGGAGGCAAGGCCCAATTGCTGCCTTTTACCGCACCCGTTCTATACGAAGTGGAGATGCCGGCCAAAAAGGTCAAGTGGGAGTGGGAGTGGTACAATTCTTGGGATATTCCGGCCTGGAGAGAAGAGTAGAAACTAGACGATCCGCAGATGGACGCAGATGGACGCAGAATAGTAGAAACAAGATGATCCGCAACCTGAATCGTTTAAGTCATAATAGGACTGCTATAGAAAGAAACGCATGAGCAGGAAAAGGTACGGCCTTCTCGCCTTGGTGTTGCTGTCGTTGGCAGCCGACTCCCCAGCGCAGACGATCGCCTTGGGGGAAGGGGAGCGTGCGTGGTCGGGTGGCGGGGAAGAAATCGACCCGCAATTCCGCTTGTCTAATACCGAGTTGGCCATTGGCAATACGCCGGGCGGCGTCATCGACTTCGCGTTTGCCGGGGGGTGGATTTTCCCGCAACAGATCGACACGGGGCGCAATCTGGCCCTGGGTTCGGCCGACCGGGGCGGCGGCATGAGTTCGCCCCTGCCCTCGATCAGCCAGGCTTCGCTGGCGGCCATGATCGACGAGGATGCGGAAACGGCCTTTCGCCGCAAGGCCAGCGCCGCCGGGGAAGTGGTCATCGCCCGTGGCATCATTATGGACTTGGATTTAGGTGCGCGCTTTGGCGTCGACCGGATCCGGTTTTTCCCGCGCAACACCATCCGCGCCAATGCGGAGTTCAAGTTCGAAAACGACTTCATGCGGGGCTATTCCTTAGAACTAAACGACGGCAGCGAAGAGACGGCCGTGGAAGGCCGCCCGCAGTACACTACCTTCGTCCGGGTCGAGGACAATACAGACGCCGTCGTCGATTTGTCCCTGCCCCTGCAATTTGTGCGCTATGTGCGGCTGGTGTCGCTGTCCAATATCGGCTTTGAAGTGGACGAGTTGGAGGTATTTGGCGCCGGCTTTGTGCCCGAAGCTCAGTACCTGTCGGATATCTTCGACTTAGGCGATCTGGCCAACTGGGGCAATTTGCGCTGGAGCGAGCGGCGCGAGGGCATCGCCGGCTTGTCGGATATTCGCGTTTTCACCCGTTCTGGCCGCGACACGACGCCCTTTGTCTTCAATCGCTTCAGCGCCGATTTGCAGGAAGTCCCTTGGAACGAGTCAGCCGAAATCAACGGCGTCTTGCTCGACGACCTGCCCATTGACGAGGCGTTCGATCATTACAATTCCCAACCCGAATCCGTCCGGCAGGACCTCGCCCTCTCGCAGGCCGATCACGCCAGTCTGCCCCTCCAGCAAAAAGCGCCCATCCGGGACGACCTAATCAACTGGAGCAATTGGTCGCCCCCCTATCCGTTAGAGGGCACGACCCCGGCTGGCACGCCGATTGTCTCGCCCGGTCCGCGGCAGTACTTCCAGTTCAGGATCGATTTTGTCAGCCGCGATTTTCTCGCCGCAGCCGGGGTTGGCACCTTGTCCTTTGATGTCGCCAGACCTGTGCCGGCCGAAAAAATCGTCGGCGAAATTTTCCCCCGCGAGGTCGCCGCTGGGGAAGCGGTGGAGTTCACCTATGGGGCGCGGGTGGGCGTCCGGCCGCAGGATACGGGTTTCAATCGCTTTGAAATATCCTCGCCGAGTATCTTTGAAAAAATCGGCCGCCTAGAGGTGCTCAATGCCCGAGACGAACTCATCGCTGGAGAGGATTTTGACGTGGTCCTCGCCGAAGCGCAATTGCCTCTGCACAAGGGCGAATTCAGCATTGAGAGCGCTGCCGACGGCCGCTTTGTCGTCGGCTTTCCACTAGTCGGCGATGGCGATTTGCTCAAGATCGCGTTCACGACTTCGGTCCTGCGTTTTGGTCAGGGATTTGCCGGTAGAGCTTGGCTGGTCGATCCCGCTGCGGCCGACGAAGGGCAATTGCCGCAGTTGGTCGTGCCGGGCAATGCGGCCCAACTGGGGGCCGAAGATGTGGATCCGCGGCCGGTGGGCAGCGAGGATCTGACCGCGGTGGATAACAATCTGGCGGTGCGCATTGCCATCAGGGGATCGCTGCTGGGCCAGCTCCAAGTGACCCCCGAGGTTTTTACCCCCAACGGCGACGGAATCAACGATGCGGCTGCGGTTCACTTTGAGGTGCTGCGGCTGGGCGTAGGTGCTCCGCTGAGGGTGGAGATTCGCGATCTAAGCGGGCGTTTTATCGCCGCGGCCTTTGCCGGCGACCGGGCCAGCGGCCGCTTTGCAGCCGCCTGGGATGGGCGGGATGACAACGGCGCTGTGGTGGCCCCCGGCATCTATTTGGTCCGCGTCTTGCTCGATACCAATGTGGGCTCCGAGGCAAAAACCAGCCTCGTCAGTGTGGCGTACTGAACAAGCGATACCTGTGGGAGGGCGTTTCTTATGTATGGCAAATACGGGTTGGTTTTCCTGCTCCTCAGCGGCTTGCTGAGTCCAGATGGGCTCCAAGCGCAGGATTACGGCTCTCGCCTCGGGGTGCAGCGCGGCGGTCGGGTGTCGTATGAACCTCGGGGGCCGGGCGTGCTCTTTGACGCCCTCGATCCGACCCTCAAACGCTGGTACGTGCCCCAGGAACTCTACAACGAGTACCGCTGGCGGCCTTGGCAGTACAACAACTACGCCCGCGAGAATTATCAGCGCTACGTCAATACGGCCATAGAGGGCAATTACTTCTACGACCTCTACGGCAATTTTGTCACCCAAGGTTGGCTGATCTACGACATGCGCCGGCAGCAACCGGCCGAGTTTGGCAGCACGGTCTTCAAGGACAGCCGCTACGGCTCTTGGTTCAACAACGTCTTGATCGCCTCCGACAGCAAGGGCCAGAACCACTACGCGGTGACCATTGGCAACAGCATTCGCACGACGCTGACGCCGCTGACTTTTTCCAAGCCGGCCTTCAATGGCATCCAAGCCGATTTCGCCTCGGACAAGTACCAGGCTACGGTGCTGATGTCGCGCATCAGCGCCCCCAACCAAGTGGGCGTCGCCGTCGGTGCCGTACCCACGGGCGTGTCGAATACCACCGATTTTCTCGGCGGCCACTTTACCGCTCAGGTGGGCGATTTCGTCACCTTGGGGACCACGTACATCAACGCCCACCAGTCCAATACGCTGTTGGAGAGCTTTCTCGGTGGCCGCGCCCAAGGCGATTTGACCGTCGATCAGAACAGCAGCGCTGTCACCCGCATCGAAATCCTACTCGAAGACGATTCGCCCGCCGACGGCCGGGGTGGGGCGGCGCTGTTTTCGCAAAATATCATCATCACTGCCATCCGCGACTTCAATACTGGCGAGCGCGAAACCATCACGGGCAAGGAGATCAACTTCACGCCCCTCGTCCAGGGCGGTTTCCAGCGGCAGGGGGGCTTTTTGGCTGCGGACGGGGACGAGACCATTCGCCTGATCTACGATTTTTCCGACCGCGCCTATCTGGGCCCCGACCCCTCGACCATCGTCGAGGTCGCGTTCGAGTTGGTACTGGCCAACGACTACAAGGTGTCGATGGCCTCCAACCGCCAACTGAGTCGCGCCGGAGAATTCCACCCCCTGCTAATCGTCCGGGCCGACGGCAATGTGCGCGATACTTCGAACCAGCGGCTGGTGCGCTTTGACTACGGTTTGCCCACCGCCAACCAAATTTTCGGCTTCCACCTCGCGACGACGAGCTTCTTGGGCTTTGACACCTATGCCGAGTACGCGGTCAACCACCGATTCAGGAAGTACCCCAACCCCAATGTAGAAGGCGACCACGAATCGGCTGCGCGGCGGGCCGACGCCTGGATGCTGAACGCGGCGAAAAACGCCTATCCGTGGTTTGTCTATGGCGAGGCCTTCAGCATGGGCAAAGACTACGCGACCAGCATTTTTCTCAGCGACCAGCGGGGCGTCATCGACTATTCGACCCAGAACCGATTCTTCGAGTTCGTCGAGGACAACGACGACCAAGACCGCACCCCCGACTGGGGGCGCACCTACCAGGCCGGTCCCGATATCGAGGTCTTTCCGGGCTGGGACGAGAACAACGATTTCATCAATGACTTCAACCAAAATGACAACCGCACGCGCGAGAATCAGTTGCCCGATTACGAAGAACCCTTCCTGCGCTACCACAGCGACCGGCCCGAGTTCCTCTTTGGCATTGACCTCAACAACAATGGCTGGATCGACCGCTTTGAGAACGACACCGAGCCCGACTTCCCCTACAAGCGCGACCATCGGGGATACAACGCCTACGGCGGCATCCACCTGACGCCGGAGACCCGGCTGACCGCGGGGCGAACCCGGCAGTGGTTGATCTCGGCCGCTCGCCGCAGCGAGACCAGTTACGCCCTCTTCGCCTTTGACAAGGATATCGCCGGCCTGGGGCGCATCCGGGTTTTTGAACATCTGAAACGGGCGCGCGACACTATAGCCGACGACCGCATCGCGCCCCTGCCCTTTTTCCGCGGGCCGCAGCTCCCTGTGCAGGATGTACTACCGGCCCGAGACACTTGGATCAACACCGTGTGGTTGGGCTTCAACTACACGGGCACGGCCAACCTGACGGTGGAAAACAAGCTCAAGTACGAGTTTTTCCATCAATTGCTCGACGATGAAGTATTGGCGGAACTAGGCGCTCGGCAGGACTCGCGCTTTTTCGGGCTGATCAATAAAGCCGAATATTCCCTCGGCATAGCAGGGGTGGAATTGATGCCTCGGGTCAAAAGCGAGTACCTGATTGATTCGCCCTTTCTGCGGGCCGAAGACGAGCGCAAGCAGTGGACTCCGAGTCTGTTCTTCATCACTCGTCTGCCGCTGATGCCGCGCACCCAAATAGAAGCGGGCTTGGAACAAAATTACCGCTGGGAGTTGCTAAGCGACGAAGGGGCCTTAGTTGCGGCTGGGGCCGAAGGGGTGGATACCGGGGATCAGCGAGAGACGATCCTGGCGATCCAGGCGACCAATATCAGCGATTACTTGGGCTATAAACTGATCACGCAACTCGGGTTCCAATACGAGCGCCGGGCGGCGGAAGTCGTCGAAAAGAAAACCACCGATTTTGGCCTGGGGAATAGGACCTCGACCGGTTTCACAACCTTCATCACGGTGTACGCCGGTCTGGGCCTCTAGTCGTGGCACGTGCGGTCATTACCATACTCGCCCTGTTGGCGCTCGGCCCTGGCGATCTCCGCTCCGAGGAATACGGCAATCGCTTGGGGCAGGGGCACGGCGTCGAGCTGCAATTTCTCACGCGCAGCCGCAGCACGCTCATCAACGCCATCGACCCGCGGGTACAGAAGTGGTACATGCCCGAGGAATTGTACAGCGAACACCGCCTGAAGCAGTGGGAATACACCAATTATGCGAGGAATTTCTATCGCAGCTATCTATCGGCGACGCTCGAAGGAGATTACTTCTACGATCTGTTTGGCCGCCGCGTGATGCACGGGTGGTTGGTCTACGAGGCGAGAAAAGAACAGCCGAGGGCCTCGGAGGGCAACAGTCTGCTCAAGGGCCTGCCCTACGGCGGCAGTTTCCAGAATCTAGTCATCGCCTCCGACTCCAAGGGACAGCATCATTTCTCCCTGACGCTAGGCGATAAAATCGCCACCACCCTCACGCCGATGACGTTTCGCAAGGCCGTCTTCAACGGCGTCCAGTTCCACTATCTGCGGGACCGCTACGCCGGCACGGTGCTGTTGTCGCGCATCAGCGCGCCGCTGGTCACCGCCTCGTCGTTCGACGTGGGGCTGACCAATGCCACGGAATTGACCGCCGGGCGTCTCACTACCCAGTTGGGCGATCACATCACGGTTGGCGGTACGTACGTCAACAGCCACAACAGCCGCGCGACCTTGGAGCGCTTTGCCGGCAATATGTTCAAGGGGTTTCTCACCACCGACCAAGCCAGCAACGCCGTCACTTTTGTCGAGGTGCGCCTCGGCGACGATTCGCCCGAAGATGGCGAGAATGGGGCCGTACTCTTTGCCGAGAACATCCTCCTCAAGGATGTAAACGGCCATCAGTGGAACGGCGCTCAGGTCGGTTACGTGCCGTCGCGCACGGGCGGCGAACTGCGCGATGGTTTTGCCGTGGCCGACGGCGGCGACCGCATTGTGTTGCGCTACAATCTCGAAGCCTTGGCCGCGGCGCGGGTCGTGGAGGTAGAAGGCGAGCCTGCGTGGCTGCCGACTACGGCTGACTCCCTCGCCGAGGTGCGCTTTGAATTGGTCTTGGCCAATGATTATCGGGTCGAGGTGGCTTCGAATCGCCAGACCAATATAGAGGCGCAGCCGGTCTTTCTCTTAGTCGAGAGCGCGCCGGGCAATGTCGGCGATACTTCCAATCGGCGCACCCTGCGTTTTGACTACGGTCTGCCCACGGCCAATCAGATCGCTGGCCTCACCTTGGAAGTGCGCCAACTGTGGGGTTTTGACCTGTACGCCGAGTTAAACGTCAACCACCGCTTTGCGCAGTACCCCAGCCCCTTGCTGGCGACCCACCGAACATCCTCCAGACAGGCCCAGGCGTGGATGGTCAACCTAGCGCAAACACGCGCGCCCTATTTTCTGTACGGCGAAGTCTTCAGCATGGGCCCGGATTACGCCACCAGCGTCTTTATGACCGAGACCAACGGGCGGGTCGATTACGTCGATCAAGAGTCCTTTTTATACGACTATGTCGACGACAACGACGACTTGGACCGCTTCCCGGACCAAAAGCGCCGCTGGCAGTCATCGGGGTTGGGGCAAACCCTTTCCACCGGCGAGGGGGCGGCCGATCCGGCGGTGTTCCCCGGTTGGGACGAAAACGGCGATTTTATCTCCGATTTCAATCAGAACGATACGCCGACGCGCCGCAATGCACTGGCTGATTACGAGGAGCCCTTTTTGCGCTTTAACGTCGATCGCCCCGAGTTCCTGTTTGGCATGGACATGAACAACAACGGCTGGATCGACCGCTTTGAAGACGACGTTGATCCCGATTATCCCTACGACCGGAATCTGCGGGGATACAATGTGTACGGCGGGGTCGATGTAGTGCCCGAGGTGCGCCTGACCGTGGGCCAGACTCGGCAGTGGCAGTTGTCAACCAAGCGACGCAGCGAGGCGGCGTACGGCCTTTTTACCCTAGAGCAGGACTGGCCCGGCATGGGTCGCCTGCGCGTTTTCGAGCACCTGAAGAAGGTGCGCGACAATGTAGCGGATGACCGCTTGGCAGCCCCGCAAGCCATTGGCACTCAGCAGGCGGTGGTGGGGGATCCGCTGGCAGCCCAGAACACTTGGATCAACAGCGCGTGGCTAGGGTTCGACTACACCGGCATAGAATCCCTGCATGTAATCAACAAATTCAAGTACGAGATCTTGCATCAGCGCGACGAGCAGCAGGTGCTCACCGAGCGCGGTGCCCGCCGCGTCGGGCGCTTTTTGGGCGTGGTCAACAAAGCTGATTACGGCCGCGATATTGGCCGAGTGCACATCCGTCCGCGTCTTAAAAACGAGTTCTTCTGGGACGTCCCCTATCTCGCGCGGGAAAGCGAGCGCCAGTGGTGGAAACAGATGCTGTCGTTCAGCGTGCGATTCCCCATTCTCAAGGAGTCGTGGCTTGAGACAGGTGTTGAACAGGTCTTCACCACCGATCTAGCGACGGACATAAAGCAAATGGCTGCGGGCGAGCGGACCGGCGATGGCCAGCAGACGATCTTGGCGATCCAGTTGGCCAATTACGGCACGTACATGGGCTACCGCTCGATCATGCAGTGCGGCCTGCGCTTTGATCGGGACCAGTTCGAGCGCGTTGGCCGAAAGTCCGAGATCAAAACTGGCAGCCTCGTCTTTGTTTCGTTCTACGCCGGTCTGGAGTAGCAAAATGCAAAAGAGAATTTCTATGACGAGCGGGCATTGGGCGATCTGGATTTTGGTCGTCGCGCTTGGTTGTCGGGCCGCAGGGGCCCAAGAGGGGTACGCGATCCAAGGCGACCTCATTGTCACCCAAGGCGCGGACCAGTGGCGGCAATGGCTGTTCCCCTTTGGCACGGTCGATATCGACTCCGAGGGCGCTAGGCCCCACTTTGTGGCACCGGAAATCAATGCTAGCCTCAATGCGAACCGCTTTCCTCTAGGGGCCGACGAGGACGAAAAGGAGGGGGGGATTCTGGCCGCTGGATCCGGTCTGGCCGGGGCGGCGCGCCTCCTCGACGGCAATGTAGATACCTACTGGGAGCCCGACCTAGACGATCCACAGAATCTGTGGTGGGTGGCGATTGACTTGGGGCGGATCGTATCGGCCAAGCGCATCGTTTTGCGCTTCGCCCAAGCAGGCGCGGGCGATCCGTTTTACCAATTCCGCCTGATGGTGGCCGACGGCGAGGGCAAGGTAGGCGATAATCTCGATTATCACTTGGTCGGCAAGACCGAGCGGCCGAATGTTGACCAACGCGAATTTTCTTTTGCTCTAGAGCCCTTTCAAAGTGCCGATCCCCATTTTACCGGCGATGCCTTTCGCTTTGTGCAGGTGGTGATGACGGACACCCGCTTGGGCAAGGCCGAGGAAGTGGACAGCTTGGCCTACCAGAATTTGCCAGCGGCTTTGCAGGGCGCAGTGGAGTACTTTGGCCGCAGCCGCTCCGGGAGCGAGTGGCTCCTCGACGAGGAAGCCTATGCGCTGCTCGATCCGTCCGAGCGGGGTTCGATCCGCTATTACCGCCGCGAACAACCGCGCCTCGCCGAGGTCGAGGTCTGGACCTTGGGCGAGAATATATCGCTGGGGGCGATCCAGCGGGGTGGCACAGTGGAAGGGCACGGCTTTAATCCGACCCGCAGCCTCGATGGGGACTACACCACTTGGTACGGCTTGCAGCAGAGTTACACCCGCGAGGCGGCCGAGCCCGAACGGCAAGTCTTCTTCGACCTAGGCGCTTTGTACTGGCTGGATCTATTTCACTTTCTGCCGCCTGCGGCCCGCAGTGCCGGAGGCACACTGGGCAATTATCGGATGAAACTATCCGACGGTTCGCTCGCGCCGGACGGAAGCTTGCAGTGGGTGCAAGTCGAAGAGCGGCGGGCCTTCCGCCAGCCTCGGTTCCAAGAGGTGCGCTTTGAGCTGCAGAAGGTCCGCTACATTGCCTTCGACTATCTGGTGGGCAGGGGGGGGAACAGAGCCGGCTGGTCCGAACTACAGGCCTACGGCGAGGGCTATCAGCCGGAGGTGGTGTTGGAATCGCCGTTGATCGACTTGAGCAGTAGCAGGAATTTGACCACGCTTCAGTGGGAGGCCGACATCCCGCCCGGTACGCGCATTGAGGTGGCCACCCGAACCGGCGATCGGACCAAAGTTAACACCACGTATTACCGGAGCGACGGCGCTGAAGTGGACAAAAAAGCGTACCATAAATTGATTGCCGCGCTTAAAGGGGATTCGCTCAATGTGCTGGTCGTCGATGAGGAAACTTGGAGCCCTTGGAGCAAACCGCACCTGCGGTCGGGCCAAGTCATCACTTCGCCGTCGCCGCGCCGCTTCCTCAAGGCCCAGGTGCGATTGAGCAGTGACGACCCGCAAAATTCCGTGCTATTGCGGCGCTTGGAGGTGTCGTTTTCCCAACCGTGGGTGGGCAGAGCCTTGGGCGAGGTATTCCCAGTGCAGGTGGAACATCCGGGGGAGGACACGCCGCTGACCTTTTTCGTGCGGCCGGTGCGACGGGTGGGTGATCCAGGCATTGACGAGGTGTTATTGGTCAGTTCGGGAGGGACGCCGCTGTCGCTGCGGGAGGTGCGCCTTGGCTCTGCGGCCGAAGTGGCTGCCGGAGGCGGCGCAGTGCTGGGCCTAGATGTGGTGGAGGTGCTTAAGACCGCGGCCGACTCGCTGTGGGTGCGCCTGCCCGACGCGGTTGGTCGCGACGAGGTAGTAGCGGTCGATGTATTGACCGCGCTATTTGGCCACGGCGTTTCCTTTGCGGGACGGGTGGGCAACCGCGATGATTCGGGAACTTGGCAATTGGTCGAAGCCGATCAAGAGACCGTGGCCGAAGTGGAAAGCGGCGTCCTCCGGGTGCTGGTGCCCTCGGGACAGGTGGGTTTGGCGGAGCTGGCGCTGGTCCCAAAAGCCGTGACGCCCAATGGGGATGGAGTTAATGACGCAGCGCTGATTGGCTTTAAAGTGCTGCGCTTGGATGGAACTCAGGCGGTGATCGTCTCGGTGCACGATCTGGCGGGTCGTCGCATTTGGGCGCTGGAACAGGTGCGAGAGCGGGCGAGTGGGCAATACGAGGTGGCTTGGGAGGGGGTGGATGACGCGGGCGAGCGGGTGCCGCCGGGGACGTATATCTTGCGGGTGGAGGTGGATGCAGATGCACGCAGGAATGTGCGGACCCAGATGATGCAGCTCGTTCACGTGGTGTATTGAGAGGAAGGGTGGGCCGCCATATTCAACGATTGACGGCTATCTTGGCGCTCGGATGGTCCATGGGCTGCCAAAGCGAGTCGCCGGCGGTGTACTTCACCGATGCCACCGACCAAGCGGGCCTTTCCTTTGTCCACGAAAACGGTGCCGCCGGGCAGTACTTTCTCATTGAGACCATGGGCGCGGGCGGGGCCTTGGCCGACTTTGACGAGGACGGCGACTTAGATATTTATCTGGTCAACGGCTTCGATCTAAGGGGCTTGGACACCCGGCCGATCAACTTGGCGCGCAGAGAAGAGGGCCTCTATTGGGTGGCCCCATTGACCCCTAGCGCCGAGGGCCGCTCCGCAGATCCGGCCGACTATGCGGTCGAATTGGCCCCCGTGGCTGAGGTGGAACCAAGGGGTAATGCGCTCTACCGCAACGAAGGGAAAGGTACTTTTGTCGCCGTGCCCAATGCCGGTGGGGCCGCGGACCCGGGCTATGGCATGGGCGTGGCCGTGGCCGATGCCGACAACGACGGCGACCAGGATCTGTACGCGACCAACTACGGCCCTAACGCCCTCTATCACAACCGAGGGGACGCCACCTTTGTCCGCAGTCGTGGCGTCGAGGCTCCCCAATGGAGCACCAGCGCCGCCTTTTTCGACCGCGACAACGATGGCGCGCTCGATCTGTATGTGGTCAATTATCTCGATTTTACCCCAGCGACCAACAAAATCTGCGGTGGTTTCATCCGCACTGACGACGCGGGCTTGCGCGCCATTGGGGAAGATACGCGCTCGTACTGCGCGCCCAGCGAGTACGGGGGCGTGCCCGATGTGCTCTACCACAACGAGGGGGACGGTACTTTTGCCGATGTATCCATTGCCGCTGGCATTGCCAATCCCAATGGCAAGGGGTTGGGCGTGGTGGCTTGGGACTGGAACGAGGACGGCTACCAGGATCTATACGTGGCCAACGACGGGGTGGCCAACTTCCTCTACCAAAACGCCGGCGATGGCACCTTCCGCGATGTAGCCCTACAAGCCGGGGTGGCCTACAATGTGCGCGGCCAAGCCGAGGCCGGTATGGGAGTGGCCATCGGCGATTGCGACCGCGATGGCGACTGGGATCTGTTCGTCACCAATTTCTCGCGCGAAACCAATACGCTCTATCGCAATGAAGGAACCTATTTCAAAGATGTGACCACGGCTGCGGGCTTGGGCCGGCCGAGTTGGCTCTACTTGGGCTTTGGCACTGCGTTTCTCGATTACGACCACGACGGCGACCAAGATCTGTACGTGGCCAACGGCCATGTCTTGGACCGCGTTCATATCCTGCAACCCGGGGTGCGCTATGCCCAAGAGCATCAGCTATTTCGCAACGACAGCTCCTGCCGCTTCACCGATGTGGCGGACAGTGCGGGGAGTTGGTTCGCGCAAGAGCAAATAAGTCGGGGACTGGCCCGGGGCGACTGGGACGGGGACGGCGATCTGGACCTGCTGGTGACCAATTGCGGGGGGCCGGCCAAGCTGGCGCGCAATCACCACGGCAACGGGCGCAATTGGACCGCAGTCAAGCTGGTGGCTACAACGGCCAACCGCGATGCGGTGGGAGCCGAAGTGCGGCTGGTGGCGGGTTCGTTGGAGCAGCGCCGCTTAGTTAGAAGTGGGAGCAGCTATTTATCGGCTGGTGATCGACGGCTCCACTTCGGCTTGGGCGGCTACGAGCGCATTGACCTGCTGGAAGTCCAATGGCCGGATGGGACCGCGCAGGTATTTCGAGATCTACCCGCCGAGCGGAATTTGCTAATCGAGCAAGGACGGGGTGTGCAGTATGAATAACCCGCCCTCGGCCGCCTCGATGAGCCGACGCGAATTGAAGGTCGCAGGTGGTCTTTTTCTTTTGGCGTTGGTCGTGCGTCTGGTCTATTTGGGGCACAGTCAAGACAATCCCTTTTTCTCGGCACCGGTAGTGGATGCCCACTCCTATGTGGCTCAGGCGCGGCAGCTCGCCGAGGTGTCCTGGGTGGGGGACAAGCCCTTTTGGCAGCCGCCTCTATACCCCTATTTTCTCGCCTTGATCTACGCCGTTTCCGGCGACTTGTTCTGGACGCCCCGACTTGTCCAGTTCCTCTTGGCAGCGGCCTCTTGTGCCTTGGTCTTTGGCATCGGCCGGCAGGTGTTTGGCACCCGAGTTGGTCTCCTCGCTGGAATCATGGCCTGTTTATACGGACCTTCCATCTATTTTGCCGGCGAGCTGCTGCCCACTGCGCTGGCCGTTTTCCTCAATCTCCTGTTGCTCTTTGTCCTGCTCCAGCCCGGCCGGGGATGGGGACAGGCTCTAGTCTCGGGCCTCGTCCAAGGCTTGGCCATAGTCGCCGTGCCCAATGCGGCCCTGTTGGCTCCTTGCGCCTGTCTATGGTACTGGAGGAGTGCTGAGCGAGTAGCGCGGAGCAAGCTGGTCTGGTGCCTGCTTTTTGCGGCGACCGCCTGCTCAGTGGTTGGCGTAGTGACGGCGAGGAATTGGGCGGTCAGCGGCGAGTTCATCCCCTTGTCCTGGAACGGCGGAGTGAATTTCTACTTGGGCAACCATCCCGATTACAACCGTCTGGTAGGGATCCGCCCAGGGCCGGAATGGGAGGCCTTAATGGAGCAGCCGCTGGCCGCGGGTCAAGTGGGGTACGCCGAGCGCTCGGCCTACTTCTACCGGCAAGCTAGCGACTGGATCGCCGGTGCGCCCGGGGATTTTGTGCGGTTGTTGGGGTACAAGGCGTTCTTGTTGGCGCGAGGAGAGGAAATCAAGCGCAACCAAGACGTGTACTTCGCCCGCATCTATTCTTGGCTGATGAGCGTCTTGCTGTGGAAAATCCATCACTTCGCCTTTCCTTTTGGACTGCTGGGACCTTTAGCCGCTGTGGGCATGGTGCTGGCTTGGCGACACCGGCCTCAGGCGGGTTTACTGCTGCTCTGCACCGGCGCGTACAGCGCCTCGCTGCTGCTCTTTTTTATCACCGGCCGCTATCGCCTGCCCCTAGTGCCGCTGCTGCTACTATTTGCCGGGTACGCCCTAGTCTGGCTGGTGCAGCAGGGGCAGGACCGGCAGTGGCGTCCCTTGGGGATCGGCTTGGCTTTTGTCGTTTTGCTGGGGATAGCTGCCAACGCTGGCCTGCGGCCGGCCGACTCTTTGGCCGACGCGGAAGTACACTTTGATCTGGGGCGCGTCCAAGCCCAACGGGGGCAGTACGCGATTGCGGCGCGCTCCTTTAGGACCGCAGTGCAGCTCGATCCAAATTACCTGCGAGCCCACCATAATCTGGGTGCGGCGCTGGTGGCGCTAAGGCGCTACGACGAAGCCGAGGCAGTTTATCGGCAGGCCTTGGCGCAAGCGCCCGACGATCGGGGATTGCACCTCAACTTGGCGGCTCTGTACCGGGCCACGGGACGATACGAGCAAGCGGTGGAGCACTACCGCCGAGTTTTGGCAAAAAAGGCCGACGCGGCGGTTTTTCTGGCGCTGGGGAGGGTTTATAAGAGAATGGGGGCAACAGAGCGGACCCAGGAAGCCTTTGAAGCGGCGCTAAGCGGGGAAAAGGTGCGGGCGCAGGCGGCCAATGAGCTGGGCTTGATCGAGGTCCGGCAAGGGGCGTTGGAGCGGGCGGTTGATTATTTTGCCATAGCGTTAAAAGCCGCGCCCGGCAATCACTTGATCGCCTTTAATTTGGGGGCGGCCTACCACGACTTGGGCCGATTCGACAAGGCGGCCGAGTTCTACCGCCTGACCCTGAGCTTGGCCCCTGAGTACGCCAAAGCCCAGCGCGCGTTGGCGCGATTGCAGGGGCGATAGACCTGAGAGATCGTTGGGCGTGTTCTATTCTTGCAATCTGAGCCGAGAGCCTCAGCGCCAGAATTCTACTCTTTATGGCTGGGACGCGGGACTAGTAAGCGACGGCAAAGACGCCTTGTTGGGTGTATTGCTCCTCGGAATCAAGGGTCAATTCGTAGATATAGGTGCCGGGCTGAACCAAGGCGTCCTGCTCGTCGCGGCCATCCCACTCTTGGATGAAGACCCCGCTGCGGGCGTTGAACACGGGTAGGTGCGCCACCAGCCGACCCGCCAAGTCGTAGATGCGCACCTGCACCGGCCGGTCAGCCGTGACTTCGCGCAGTTTGTAGGCGATGGGCAAGGTCTCGTTGATCCCGTCGCCGTTGGGGGTGAACACCTCAGGCACCTCCACATCTACCAGCAAGTCGCCCCCCACCGGCGTGTTGACGGCCAGCAAGTCGCCGGCAAAGCGGAACGTGGCGTTGCCTGGATCGATGCGCTGCCGGATCTGGTCGGGATCGGTGCTGCTGAACACCCACCCGCTGAACTCAGTGCCAAAGCGCAACACCGGCACGTCGAAGTCGACCTCGACCTGCTTGAAGTTGTCGGCGGTGCCGGTCAGCGGTGGGAAGGACACGATCAGGCGATCGTCGAGTAATTGCGGGACGAACTGGTCTAGGCCTACTGGCTGGCCATCGATGCGCACCGCGCGCACGCCGTGCGCCCGGACGTGGGTGAGGATTTCCAAGCGGTCGAAGCCGGCGTTGTCGTCGCTGAGGGTGGGCAGAACCACATAGGTAAAGGGGGTGGGTTCAAAGGAGGCGACCTCAATCGGCCAGATCTCGCCGACGAGCGCCTGCGCCGACAGGGTTTCACTCAACTGCAGGGTGAGTTGGTCGAGGCGGGGTGCCACATGGAAGTCGGCGAAGAGCTTGATGGCTATTTGGATGTAGCGGCTGGGGCCGGGCGACAACAGCAGGATCCCGTCGTGCCAGTCGCTGGCCGGCTGATTGGGATTGCGTTGACCGGCGGCAAACTCGTAGGGCGACGACCAGAAGCTCCAGTGGTCGGCATCGTAGATGGGAAGTAATTGAACAGCGATATCGATTGCGTCGTATTGGGCGCGGGTGATGGATACGAGGTCGTCGTTGGTATTGGGGGCGAAGTAGAGCAGTGGATCGGGGGTGTGGCCGGTGCGGGTGCGGATTTCGATGCGGGTGCCGTCGGGCACCTCACCTTCCCAGCGTATTTTGCCCCAGGTGACGGCTTGTCCGAAGTCGAGGATGGGGGTGAGGTAGGTGGCCTCTTGGACGTAGCCGTCGCCGTAGATTTCGAATTCGGCGACTTCATAGTCGCGCAGGGGGAAGGCGCGCAGGGTGAGCCAGCGGGTCGAGCGGACGGGGAAGCGCAGATCGACGACCGGGTCGAGGTTTTCGCGGGTGGTTTTTAGCACCGTCAGTCTGGGGTCGCCATTGCGCACCCAGGTCAAGTCGCCTAGGACTGTGCGCCGCTTGCTGGTGGCCACAACGTTGATATTGCGATCTCCGCCGCTGCCGTAGTCGTTGGCATTGCATGAGTCATTGGCAAAGACAATCGAATTATCGCCGCTGCGGATCTCGTACCAGGCGAGGAAATTGTCGAGGAAGCTGTCTTGGCCAAAGGTTTCGACGGCGGGGGTGGGAGGGCGCATGGTCTCGATTAACGGGCGGTCTTCCCGGCGGCTCAGGCGGGGATAGAAGCGGATGCGGTTGATCGGCACACCAGTTCCAAAATCGAATATCACGGAATTGCCCCAGCCATAGCCCACGCCCGGCGGCGAGCCGACCCGTTGGACAAAGGTGCGAAAGGCGGCCGTGGTCGGATCGCCGTCCAGCATTAGCTTGATCGAGGGTTGCATATTGCCCCAGGACCAGCAACTATTGTTGTTGAGTACCCTAGAGCCGGGGATATAGGGCAAGGGGATGGTCGCCCTACCGGCTTCGACATCGGCCCGGGCGATATTGACGCTGGGGTCAATGAGCCGAGGCTGAATTGAGGTGCCAGAAAAGTCGATCAGGGTATCGGCCCCGGCCCCCAAGGGCGCAATCCCCACGGATACTTGGCGCTCCACTTCGCCGTCAGCAGCAAAGGCTTGGTAGGCGCTTTCCCCGGCCAGGAGGACCTGCCAAGGGTTGCCACCGATCCCGCCTAGACGGTATTCCGTTCCTCCCAACACGGGCACAGCACCCAACAAGACGCCGCAAAAACACAGCAACACGATGCCTGCCATAACGTCCTCCTTGCTGCTTCACCAATACAAGTGTGCAATTCAAGGGTTACGAAGATTAAGTATACACCCCAGCTAATCGTTTAGAAACAAAATTTCTTCCACGCTTCCAGTTTCAATAGGCGACGGCAAAGACGCCTTGTTGGGTGTATTGCTCTTCGGAATCAAGGGTCAATTCGTAGATATAGGTGCCGGGCTGAACCAAGGCGTCCTGCTCGTCGCGGCCGTTCCACTCCTGGACAAAGACCCCGCTGCGGGCGTTGGACACGGGTAGGTGCGCCACCAGCCGACCCGCCAAGTCGTAGATGCGCACCTGCACCGGTCGATCAGCCGTGACCTCGCGCAGCTTGTAGGTGATGGTCAAAGTCTCGTTGATCCTATCGCCATTGGGCGTGAACATCTGAGGCACCTGCACATCCACCAATAGGTCGCCCCCTACCGGCGTGCTGACGGCCAGCAAGTCGCCGGCAAAGCGGAACGTGGCGTTGCCTGGATCGATGCGCTGCCGGATCTGATCGGGATCCGTGCTGCTGAACACCCACCCGCTGAACTCGGTGCCAAAGCGCAGCACTGGCACGTCGAAGTCGACCTCGACCTGCTTGAAGCTGTCGGCGCTGCCGGTCAGCGGCGGAAAGGACACGATGAGGCGATCGTCGAGCAGGTGGGGGACGAACTGGTTTAGGTCGACGGGCTGGCCGTCGATGCGCACCGAGCGCACCGCGTGCGCTTGGACGTGAGTGAAGATTTCCAAGCGGTCAAAGCCGGCGTTGTCGTCGCTGAGGGTGGGCAAAACCACATACGTAAAGGGAGTGGGTTCAAAGGAGGCGACCTCAATCGGCCAGATCTCACCGACGAGCGCCTGCGCCGACAGGGTTTCGCTCAACTGCAAGGTGAGTTGGTCGATGCGAGGTGCCACGTTGAAGTTGGCAAAGAGCTTGATGGCGATTTGGATATAGCGGCTGGGACCGGGCGACAAAAGCAGCATTCCGTCCTGCCAGGCGTTGGCCGGCTGGTCGGAGTTGCGCTGTCCGGCGGCAAAGTCGTAGGGCGACGACCAGAAGCTCCAGTGGTCGGCATCGTAGACGGGCAGCAGTTGAGCGGCGATATCGATTTTGGCTTGTTCGGCGTGGGTGATGGGTACGAGGTCGTCGTTGATATTGGGTGCAAAGTAGAGCAGCGGGTCGGGGGTGTGGCCGGTGCGGGTGCGAATCTCGATGCGGGTGCCGTCGGGCATGTCGCCTTCCCAGCGTATTTTACCCCAGGTGACGGCTTGTCCGAAGTCGAGGATAGGGGTGAGGTAGGTCGTCTCGGGGACATAGCCGTCGCCGTAGATTTCGAATTCGGCGACTTCATAGTCGCGCAGGGGGAAGGCGCGCAGGGTGAGCCAGCGGACCGAGCGGACGGGGAAGCGTAGATCGACGACGGGGTCGAGGTTTTCGTGGGTGGATTCCAACACCGTCAGCAGCGGATCGCCGCTCCGCACCCACCGCAAGTCGCCCAAGACGGTGCGTCGCTTACTCGTCGCCACAACGTCGTTGTAGATGTAGGCGCTGTTACGGCCAGTGCCGCTGCATGGATCTGGGGCAAAGACGACCGAGTTATCGCCGGTGCGGATCTCGTACCAAGCGAGGAAATTGGCTAGGAAGCTGTCTTCGCCAAAGCGCTCGATATCCGAAGCGGGTTCCCGCAGGGATTCGATCAGTTGGCGGTCTTCGCGCTGACTCAGGCGGGGATAGAAGCGGATGCGATTGATGGGGATCGCGCCGCCAAAATCAAAGACTACAGCCCCCCTCCAAGAAAAGCCATCCCCAGGCCGGCCTCCGACCCGTTGCACAAAGGTGCGGAAGGTGGCCGTAGCGGGATTGGCGTCCAGCATTAGCTTGATCGTATTGGCATGTCCTTGCGCCTGACCGCAACTATTGGTAAGGACTCTCGAACCGGGCATATAGGGCAGGGGGATCTGGGTCTTGCTGGCGTCCACATCGGCCCGGGCGATATTGACGGAGGAGTCAATCAAACGGGGCTGGATGGCTGTGCCGGAGAAATCAACCAGCGTATCGGCTCCCGTGCCAAAGGGCGCAATCCCCACCGATACTTGACGCTCAACTTGGCCGTCAGCAGCAAAAGCTTGGTAGGCACTTTCCCCGGCCAGGACGGCCTGCCAAGGGTTGCCATCGGGCCCGCCCAGGCGGTATTCCGTCCCCCCCAACACAGGCACAGCACCCAGCAAGACGCTGCAAAAACACAGCAACACGATGCCTGCCATAACGTCCTCCTTGCTGCTTCACAATACAAGTGTGCAATTCAAGGGTTACGAAGATTAAGTATACACCCCAGCTAATCGTTTAGAAACAAAATCTCTTCAACGCTTCCAGTTTCAATAGGCGACGGCAAAGACGCCTTGTTGGGTGTATTGCTCCTCGGAATCAAGGGTCAATTCGTAGATATAGGTGCCGGGCTGAACCAAGGCGTCCTGCTCGTCGCGGCCGTTCCAGTGCTGGACAAAGACCCCGCTGCGTGCCTTGAACACGGGTAGGTGCGCCACCAGCCGACCGGCCAAGTCGTAGATGCGCACCTGCACGGCTCGGTCGGCGGTGACCTCGCGCAGCTTGTAGGCGATAGGCAAGGTCTCGTTGATCCCGTCGCCATTGGGAGTGAACACCTGGGGTACTCGCACATCCACCAGCAGATCACCGCCCACCGGCGTGTTGACCGCCAGCAAATCGCCAGCAAAGCGGAACGTGGCGTTGCCCGGATCGATGCGCTGCCGGATCTGATCGGGATCGGTGCTGCTGAACACCCACCCGCTGAACTCAGTGCCAAAGCGCAACACCGGCACGTCGAAGTCGACCTCGACCTGCTTGAAGTTGTCAGCGGTGCCGGTCAGCGGTGGGAAGGACACGATGAGGCGATCGTCGAGTAATTGTGGGACGAACTGGTCTAGGCCTACTGGCTGGCCATCGATGCGCACCGCGCGCACCGCGTGAACCCGGACATGGGTGAGGATTTCCAAGCGGTCGAAGCCGGCGTTGTCGTCGCTGAGGGTGGGCAAGACCACATAGGTAAAGGGGATCGGTTCAAAGGAGGCGACCTCAATCGGCCAGATCTCGCCGACGAGCGCCTGCGCCGACAGGGTTTCACTCAACTGCAAGGTGAGTTGGTCGAGGCGGGGTGCCACGTTGAAGTCGGCAAAAAGCTTGATGGCGATTTGGATGTAGCGGCTAGGGCCGGGCGACAACAGCAGGATCCCGTCGTGCCAGGCGCTAGCTGGCTGGTCGGAGTTGCGCTGGCCGGCGGCAAACTCGTAGGGCGACGACCAGAAGCTCCAGTGGTCGGCGTCGTAGGTGGGCAGCAGTTGAGCGGATCTGTCGATTGCGTCGTATTGGGCGCGAGTGATGGGTATAAGCTCGTCGTTGATATTGGGCGCGAAGTAGAGCAGCGGGTCGGGGGTGTGGCCGGTGCGGGTACGAATCTCGATGCGGGTGCCGGCGGGCACTTCGCCTTCCCAGCGGATTTTGCCCCAGGTAACGGCTTGGCCGAAGTCGAGGATGGGGGTGAGGTAGGTGGTCTCGGGGACATAGCCTTCACCGTAGATTTCGAATTCGGCGATTTCATAGTCGCGCAGGGGGAAGGTGCGCAGCGTGAGCCAGCGGGTCGAGCGGGTGGGAAAGCGCATATCGACGATGGGGTCGAGGTTTTCGCGGGTGGATTCCAGCACCGTCAGCAGCGGATCGCCATTGCGCACCCACCGCAAGTCGCCTAAGACGGTGCGCCGTTTGCTCGTCGCTACATCGCTGGAAATCCCCGCTCTACACACGCTGCAGGTGAGGCTGCCGCTACCGCTGCAGGGGTCCGGGGCAAAGACGACCGAGTTATCGCCAGTGCGGATTTCATACCAAGCGAGGAAGTTGGCCAGGAAGCTGTCTTCGCCAAAGGTCTCCACCTCCGGCGTGGGCGCGTCCATAGTCTCGACTAACTGGTGATCCTCTCTCCGGCTCAGGCGGGGGAAGAAGCGGATGCGGTTGATCGGCACACTAGCACCAAAATCGAATACCACGGAATTGGTCCAGGTATAGCCCACGCCCGGCGGCGAGCCGACTCGCTGGACAAACGTGCGAAAGGCGGCCGTAGTTGGATCGCCGTCCAGCATTAGCTTGATCGAGGGTTGAAAATTGCCCCAAGCAATACAGTGATCCGTGCTGAGGACTCTGGAGCCGGGGATATAGGGCAAGGGGATGGTGGTTCTGCCGGCTTCGACATCGGCCCGGGCGATATTGACGCTGGGGTCAATGAGCCGGGGTTGGATCGTGGTGCCGGAAAAGTCGATCAAGGTATCGGCCCCGGCCCCAAAGGGCGAAACCCCCACTGATACTTGGCGCTCCACTTCGCCGTCAGCAGCAAAAGCTTGGTAGGCACTTTCCCCGCCTAGGATAGCCTGCCAGGGGTTGCCATCGATCCCGCCTATACGGTATTCCGTCCCCCCCAACACGGGCACAGCACCGAACAAGACGCCGCAAAAACACAGCAACACTATGCCTGCCATAACGTCCTCCTTGCTGCGTCACCAATACAAGTGTGCAGTTCAAGGGTTGCGAAGGTTAAGTATACACCCAAGCTGAAGCGATTTGAAACAAAATCTCTTCAACGCTTCCAGTTTCAATAGGCGACGGCAAAGACGCCGCGTTGGGTGTGCTGCTCCTCGGAATCGAGCGCCAATTCGTAGATATAGGTGCCGGGTTGGACTAAGGCGTCCTGCTCGTCGCGGCCATCCCACTCTTGGATAAAGACCCCGCTGCGGGCGTTGAACACGGGCAGGTGTGCCACCAGCCGACCGGCCAAGTCGTAGATGCGCACCTGTATCGGTCGGTCGGCGGTGACCTCGCGCAGCTTGTAGCCGATAGTCAAGGTCTCGTTGATCCCGTCGTCGTTGGGAGTGAACACTTGGGGTACTCGCACATCCACCAGCAAGTCGCCCCCCACCGGCGTGTTGACCGCCAGCAGGTCGCCAGCAAAGCGGAACGTGGCGTTGCCCGGATCGATGCGCTGCCGGATCTGGTCGGGATCCGTGTTGCTGAATACCCAACCACTGAACTCGGTGCCAAAGCGCAGCACTGGCACGTCGAAGTCGACCTCGACCTGCTTGAAGCTGTCGGCGCTGCCGGTCAGCGGTGGGAAGGACACGATGAGGCGATCGTCGAGCAGGTGGGGGACGAACTGATCTAGGTCCACCGGCTGCCCATCGATGCGCACCGCGCGCACGGCGTGCGCCCGGACATGGGTGCGGATTTCCAAGCGGTCAAAGCCGGCATTGTCGTCGCTGAGGGTGGGCAAGACCACATACGTAAAGGGGGTCGGTTCAAAGGAGGCGACCTCAATAGGCCAGATCTCGCCGACGAGCGCCTGCGCCGACAGGGTTTCGCTCAACTGCAGGGTGAGTTGGTCGAGGCGAGGGGCCACGTTGAAGTTGGCGAAGAGCTTGATGGCGATTTGGATGTAGCGGCTAGGGCCGGGCGACAACAGCAGGATGCCGTCCTGCCAAGTGCTGGCTGGCTGGTTGGGGTTGCGTTGGCCGGCGGCAAACTCGTAGGGCGACGACCAGAAGCTCCAGTGGTCGGCGTCGTAGGTGGGGACTAGGCGGGCGGCGATATCAATTTTGGCGTGTTCGGCGTGGGTGATGGATACGAGGTCGTCGTTGATATTGGGCGCGAAGTAGAGCAGTGGATCGGGGGTGTGGCCGGTGCGGGTGCGAATCTCGATGCGGGTACCGTCGGGCACGTCTCCTTCCCAGCGTATTTTGCCCCAGGTAACGGCTTGGCCGAAGTCGAGGATGGGGGTGAGGTAGGTGGTCTCGGGGACGTAGCCCTCGCCGTAGATTTCGAATTCGGCGACTTCATAGTCGCGCAGGGGGAAGGCGCGCAGGGTGAGCCAGCGGGTCGAGCGGGAGGGAAAGCGTAGATCGACGACGGGGTCGAGGTTTTCATGGGTGGATTTCAGCACCGTCAGCAGTGGATCGCCGCTCCGCACCCACCGCAAGTCGCCCAAGACCGTGCGTCGCTTGCTGGTGGCCACAGCGCCTAAATCGCGCTTGGAACTGTCAAAGAGGAAGGTGCTGGTGCCGCTGCATGGATCTGGGGCAAAGACGACCGAATTGTCGCCGGTGCGGATCTCGTACCAAGCGAGGAAATTGGCTAGGAAGCTGTCTTCGCCAAAGCGCTCGATATCCGAAGCGGGTTCCCGCAGGGATTCGATCAGTTGGCGGTCTTCGCGCTGACTCAGGCGGGGATAGAAGCGGATGCGATTGATGGGGATCGCGCCGCCAAAATCAAAGACCACGGCCCCCCTCCAAGTAAAGCCATCGCCAGGCCGGCCCCCAGCCCGTTGCACAAAGGTGCGAAAAGTGGCCGTAGCGGGATTGGCGTCCAGCATTAGCTTGATCGTGCTGGCGTGTAATTGCGCCTGACCGCAATTATTGGTAAGGACTCTCGAACCGGGCATATAGGGCAGGGGGATCTGGGTCTTGCTGGCGTCTACATCGGCCCGGGCGATATTGACGGAGGAGTCAATCAAACGGGGCTGGATCGCTGTGCCGGAGAAATCGACCAGCGTGTCGGCCCCCGCCCCAAAGGGCGAGATCCCCACCGGCACTTGTCGCAGTGGCTGGCCGTCGGCATCCCGGATCTGGAAGAAGCTCTCTGCGGTCAGGGCCGCCTGCCAATCGTTGCCGTTAATCCCGCCCAGGCGGTATTCGGTTGCACCAAATACGTGCGCAGCACTGAGCAGCATAGCAAAAACGAAAAAGGACAGAAGCCCTGCCATGGGGCACTCCTTGTCTTGGTCGGACGGAAGTAGGGGAAAAACAGGGATGGATTAAGCCGCTTCCCCTAGGGGAGAATATAGATTGTAACCTCTGTACACCAAAGCGGGTGCTGGCAATTCGCTTTGGGGCGGACCGCCTCTAAGGACTTATCAAGCTTCTAGCGGCCCCTTTTGGCATCGGGCGGGAGACCTTCCGCTGCGGATGCTATTCGAGCACGCGCTTGCTGCAACATGCGGCCGATGCGGGTTGTGTCCGCGATTTGTTCCCACTCCACCACGGCTTCGTCGTAGCGCTCTAGCTGGAAATATGCCTGGCCCAAGGCACCGCGAATCTCGGCGTCATCTGGTGAATAGATCGCTGCTTTATGCAAATAGCCGAGGGCACCTTGGGGGTCATTGCGGCGCAAGCAGAGGAGGCCAAGGCCGTACAGACCAAGCGCACTTTGCGGCGCTCGTGTTACCATCCCTTGATAGTGCGCTGCAGCCCGCTCCAGTCTGCCTTGCTCCATATACGCCAGCCCCAGATCTAAAAAGGCCTTTTCGTTTTGCGGCTCGCGGTCAATCTGGGACTGTAGGGATTCGACGCGTTGCGCGAGTCGGCGATACCGTGCAAACCGTTTGTTTGCTGCCGCAGCCGCTTTTTCATTGCCCTGCCTTGCGTAGAGCTGTGCCAGTGCCAACAGCGGCTCGGGTTCCCAAGGTGCCCACCTTGTGGCGTTGCCAAACGCATTTGTGGCTTCGGTCAAACGATTGCTTTGCTCATAGGCCCGACCCAGCCAGAAGTACGCCTCCCAATCCTGTGCCCGCAGTCTGGCGACCCGCTCCAAAGCCCGGGCAGCTAACGCGGGCCGCTCCAAGTCCAGATAGACTTTGCCGAGAACGAGAAAGCTCTCCGCCGAGGATGAATCGCGGCGGGCCGCCTCTTCCACATACGAAAGCGCCTCATTGGCTGCACCCATGCCGGCGTAGAGCAATGTGCCCATGCCCAGGTTGGCCAGCTTATGGATCGGATCCAAGGCCAAGGCCCGATAGAAGGCGGCGTGGGCTTCACCGTAGTGTCCGGCCTGATAGTATTGGTTCCCAAGGGCCGCGAAATCAGAGGCGCTCCAGTTCGGCGTTGGTGCCGAAGCGATAAGAGATTCGCTCTGGGGAGGGGGGATAGCCGGTCCTTGCTCGAAGCCATCGCGGCCCTCGTGTACTTTGAGGTAGCGCCGCACCGGCGGTGCAGCAATTGTTTGACGAGAGCCCGATGGCCAGTGTATTTCGACTCGATCTACGGTTTGGTTCGCACCTAGTCCTATCAACACACGAGGATCGTGTTGGCTTTGAAAACCATAACCCCGAAACACTTCTCTCATTTGCACCTGATCGGCGGTGAAAATCCAGATCCTAGCACCGATACCATCCCGGTTGCTGACATGACCCACCAGTTCAAGACCCAGCCAGTTATTGAAGTTTCCTCCCTCGTTGCGCAACAGGGTCGGTGCTGCGTTGTGATTTACCACGGCTAGATCGAGGTCGCCATCGTTGTCGTAGTCACCTTGGGCCGCCGCGCGACTGGCCGCTTCGAGCTGCCAAGCCGCTCCGGCCCGGCGGCCCACTTCTATAAAGTGCCCATGCTGATTTTGATAGAGCAGGTTGCGCTGTCGATAGGTCAACCCCGAAGCATGTACTCCCAACTGTGGATAAACGTGGCCGTTAATTACATATAGATCCAGCCAGCCATTGTTGTCGTAATCCCAGAAAGCGGTCGCCCAGCCGAGATAAGGCCGGTCGCCGGCACTCAAGCCGGTGGCGTGCGAGACATCGACAAAGCACATGGAGTCAGTCGTCGTCGGGGATTGGTTCTGGTACAGGGTATTGTAGTCTTCGGAGAAATTGGTCACAAATAAATCGAGGTCGCCATCGTTGTCATAATCGCCGCTGTGGACCCCCATGCCGGCCTGGGGCCGCCCGCTCTCGCTATAGGCTGCCCCGGCTGATTGGCCGATTTCGCTGAAGTACCAGTCGCCGTCGTTGCGCAAAAGCATATTGGGCTCGCTGTCGTTGGCAACGTAAATATCCAGATCGCCGTCGTTATCGAAGTCGCCAAACGCAACGCCCAAACCGGCATAGCTCCACTGGTCTAGGCCGCTGCTTGCACTCATATCGGCGAAGGTGCCGTCGCCTCTGTTGCGGTAGAGCACATCGGCTTGGGCTGGAACCCCCTGTGGTCCGCACGGTACGGACAGTCCCTTGTATTGGCACGGTTGGCCGTCCTTGGGGGGATGGTCTAGGTCGATGTGGAGGTAGTTGGTCACGTAGAGGTCCAGCCAGCCGTCGCCATCCAAATCGGCAAAAGCCGCACTGGTGCCCCAACCGGGGTGGTCCACTCCGGCTTGAGCGGCGATCTCGTCAAAGGTGCTGTCGCCGTTATTGCGATACAACAGATTGGGACCCCAATAGGTCGCTAATAGGTCGGTATCGCCATCGTTGTCGATATCACCAGTAGCGCAACCCATGCCCCAACCCTTGGATAGCAAGCCGCTTTGACGGGTGACTTCGCGGAAGTGTCTTTGGGCGCTGGGGTCGGGTTCGTTGTGGAAGAGGCGGTTGGTCGCTTGGGGCGGATCAGCGTCTAGCAAGGTGCCGTTGACGAAAAAGAGGTCCAGCCAGCCATCATTATCGTAGTCGAGAAAGGCCGCGCCGGTGCCCGTGGTTTCCACCAAAAGCCTCGGGTCGTCCTTCCCCGAGAGATTGACGAAATCTAGGCCGACTTGGGCCGCTACATCGGCGAATAACACGGGGTGGTTATCAGCCATACCCGTTGGGGAGAGGTGAGCAGGGGATTGGACTGAGGCCGACTGCGGCTGTTCCGAAGGGGCGCATCCAACCACCAGAATTGCGATAAACAGAGCGCAGCCAATCAGTGCCCTAGACACATTGCCACCTATGGATTCAAATTGTCGAAACTGACTGCCCCACGGAACTGCCAACGAACTAATGCCTAGGAAGCCACTCGATGGCGACGAGGGATTCGACCCGGCTGAATTCTCCGTCGCCGGTCACGAGAGGGACACCTTTGATTTGGGCCAGAGCGGCGGCGAAGGCATCGGCATAGGAGAGCGGGAAACGGGCCTTGATATGGGCGGCAGACAAAGTATGGGCGCGGTCGGCGAGGACCATGTCCACCGGCAATTGCTCCACAGCCGCTAGGACATTGCGGCTGTGGGCCAAGCCCCGTTCACGCTCAGTGATATAGAGGACTTCCCCCAAATTGACGATGGACATCCACAGGCGGCTTGGGCCTGTTTCTGCCTGGCTGAGCAGGGATTTAACCTGAAGGGCACCCACTTCATTCTCCAGATAGGCTAAGAGCGCGTAACTATCGAGCACGCGGTCTCCGGGGTCATTCAAGCCGACGATCCTCGGCGCGCTGGGAAAGCAGGGCTTCCACTAGGGATGTTGGCCCCGCGAGCATCCCTTGGGTTTCTTCGATGGGATCGCCAAGGGCGGGCACGAGGGCCAAGCCGCCGCCGTAATCGACAATACGCACTTGGTCGCCGGGCTGTAGGCGGTATTTCTTGCGCAGCGGTGCCGGAATGACGACCCAGCCTTTGGCCGATATGCGGGCCGATGCCATGATTCTCCGTTCTGTTAGGTTAATCCATCGATAGCGGAATATGGATGTTATACATTTCACAAAAAAGTATAACAAACGACGGGTAGGGTCAATGAGTGCAGTTGTTGAGCGAGGCAGCATGGCCCGCTACATTTTTATAGTTTTTTTGCGGATGCGGCTCTTGCTATCCAAATGGGGAAACTATGAATCTATTGCGAAAATGTGCCGCTGAATTCATCGGCGCGTTTGCCATTGTCTTTGCCGGATGCGGTGCCGTGGCCATCAATCAGATTTCCGGCGGGGCAGTCAGTCATGTGGGCGTTGCCGCCACGTTTGGGCTGGTCATCATGGTGATGATCTATGCCACCGGCCACATTTCCGGGGCGCATTTCAACCCGGCGGTGACCCTCGCGTTCGCCTTGACGCGGCATTTTCCCAAAAGGGAGATCGCGCCCTATATCTCGGCCCAGTGCGCCGGAGCGGTGGTGGCCAGCTACATACACGTGGCGAGTTTGTCGTCGGTACTGGTCGCCACGCAACCTGAACAGATACTGAACTTGGGGGTCACCCTGCCGGTGGACGGCTCGTTCACCACGGCCCTAGTGTGGGAATTCATGCTGACCTTTTTGTTGATGCTGGTCATCATGAGCATGGCGACCGATTTTCGCGCCGTGGGGCCGGCGGCCGGTCTGGCCATTGGCGGCACCGTGGGGCTAGAGGCCATGTTCGCCGGGCCGTTGTGCGGGGCCTCGATGAATCCAGCCCGCAGCTTAGGCCCGGCCTTGGCAGCCGGCGAATGGACGGCTTTTGCTGCATACATCGTCGGTCCGGTGCTGGGGGCCGCAGCCGGCGCGCTGTTCTACGAATTCATTCGCTGCCAAGCGCCCACCGACCAAGAAGTGAAGGGCTGCTGCTGAATCCGATTGCGGACTGGAACCACATTATACAAAAAGCCCTGCACCCCTCAGCGGAGTGCAGGGCTTTCTTGTCTCGGGCGGCTAGCGCTATAGGTCTAAACTCAAGCGCCCGTAGTAAAATTCGCCGTTGGTATCGAACAACAGCTCAAGCCGACAGAAGCCTGAACCGCAGCGGATTTCACTGGCAAGTGGATACGAGAGACGCTTCGTGCTCGCTGCCGTTGCTTCCATCAACCGTAGCCGTGATTGTCACGTTGCCATTGTAGCCGTCGGCGCAGGACCACCAAAAAAGTATATCACCACCAATCTGAGTACCGAAGCGTATGCGTCCACTAGGGTCGGTGTCGAATCTTATAGACCCGTATTGAGCATCCGCTGGTTCCAGGGACAACTCTATGAAGGAGCCAAACCACCCAAGGCTTATACCTGTTAGTAGCGGCTCGGGTGGGTTGGACGTATCGGGTGGGTTGGACGTATCGGGTGGGTTGGACGTATCGGGTGGGTTGGACGTATCGGGTGGGTTGGAAGCACCGGGTGGGTTGGACGTATCGGATGAGTTGGGATTGCTCGTAGTAGAAGCATCTCGAACGACGACATTCTCTTCTTCCTCGTCAGACGGACAAATTGGCTCCGCCCACTCAGGACATTCATCACCCGAACAAATGGAATCCTCCAAATAAGGCCGGTCGTCTTGGGGAATGTCTGTAAGCGTATCGGTCGCAGCGGTACTAAAATTAACCGGAAGGTAGTAGGCCCTCATAGGATTGGCTCCTATTTCTACAAGATCGGCCGGCCTCGGGTCGTTGCGATTATGGACACTAAGAAAATCGCGGTGGTGCACCGACCCCTCTTCTGCCACAAAGGCGATTGGATACTGCACATCGTCTTCTGACAGCACATATCTGGCATTAGGCGTATCTCTATACAAGTAGCCTACATCCCCTTTATAGATACGCACCACAGAGGAATCATGGTCGATGGCCTCGCTCCAGATGCCACACGTTCCATCACCCGACCGGAAACCCGACCTAACTCTCCCCAAGCGGGCTGAAGTTTCTGATGCCCAATATTGTTTTTTACTAGTACTGTCCATATAATGCGAAATAATGCGAAAACAGGACGCTGTCGCCGTGGGTTTGGAACCGATAGTCTGATCCATAGAAGACCGTCCACACGGAATCGACCTCGGTATCGCAAGTCCAAGAGATGGCAAGGCATTCGTCGGAGTCCGAATCCACCTTGGCCTTGCCGGCGGGCGTGCTAATGAGTGCTAGCGGATTTTCATGATCGGTGCAAGAAAACCCAATGAATGCTACTAAAGGCAGCAAGATTTTTGTCTTGAAATCGCCTCGGTTTAGAGGTTCGGGCAGGATGCTATAGACAGCACTTTTCAATGTTTACTCCTCAATAGGGGGGTACTCGAGGGGAGGGTACCGATGTTTTTTTAATTCTTTTCTAAAAATATCGGACGCTCTGGTCGCTGAGAAACTCGGCGCAAGAAGCCGACTAGACCGGGAGCGGTGGGGGATGTGGGGTTTTGCCGTTGCTACTCTTGATGAGTCAATGGGGCGTTGCGCGAAGATGGGGGAATCTAGCGGCTGTGATAATTTTACGCCCTGTAACTGTTTACAACTCATTGCTCAAAGATATATGTGTAACTCCAAATAAACAAACCCGATTTTACCCAGACTTCCACACTACATGGATTCGTGCAATTCAATCGAACCCACTACTCGCTTCGTTGACGGTTAATAAAGGCTATGAAGCACTTCGGTTTCAGCCCTATCTTATACGCCGACGGTTGAACCATTGAAATCCACGTCTAAACGATTCGAGGAGAACGAGATAATGCGCGTGCTGATCATGTCCGATATGGAAGGCGTAAGTGGCATTGTGGTGTGGGAGCAGGTCAGCGGCGGTGCCGCGATGTTTGAGGAGGGCCGGCAGCTCTACACGGAAGAAATCAACGCCGCGGTGCGCGGAGCCAAAGCCGCTGGCGCGACGGAAATTGTCGTGGTCGATTGTCACGGTGCGGGCAAAGGATGGAGCTTTAATTCGCTCATCCCCGACAAAATTCATCCCGACTGCGAATGGGTTGCCCATCACGGGTGGGGCCGCTACGACGAGCTGTGGGAGCAAGGATGCGACGCCTGTCTGCTCATCGGCATGCACGCCCGCGACGGCACCCCCGACGGGGTGCTGTGCCACACCATCTCCAGCGTCCAGTATAGAAATCTCTGGTTCAACGACGATCTCGTCGGGGAAACCGGCGTCAACGCCGCGCTCAACGGGCACTACGGAGTGCCGATTGCCCTCATTACCGGCGATGAGGCCGTCTGCCGAGAAGCCAGAGCACTGCTCGGCGAATCGCTGCCAACCGTTGCCGTTAAAAAGGGACTCAGCCGATTTAGCGCGCGCCAGCTACCGCCCGTTCGCGCCCGTCAGTTGATCGAAGACGCGGCTAAAAACGCGCTCACCGATCTGACTCGGACCAAGCCGTATGTCCCTGAACAGCCAACGACTATCCGCATCGAACTCGCCAGCGTCGATCAACTCGCCGAGTTCAAAGGGCGACCTGGGGTTGAGGTGACGGGGCCGCTCTCCGTTGAAAGTCGCGCAGCAGACTGGCTGACTGCGTGGAATCAGTTCTGGCCCTATGCGTAAATGTGGTTGGCCTCCGGCCAATTCTTCCGGGAAACCGCTCTCCCGTCAGTCGTCCTCGGGCTCCTACCGAGCTAGCGGTAGCGCGACTTTTGCGTTGTTCTGCTGCTGCGATTGCAGGCAGGCGATTATCATCTCCACAACGGTCAGACCATCTCGGCCGGTACACGACAGCTCACCTTCGCCATCGAGCGCGCGCACGAGTTCGTGCACGCCCGCTTCGATTCCCTCAACTTCCCACGGGCGCGGTTCAATCAACTCCCGTTCTCCGTCTCGCTCGATGTACGCATCGCCTTCCCGCTCGATGAAAATGCTCCCCGTGGTGCCCGACACGGTGAAATCGAGTCGGTTGGGGGTCTGTTTTTCCCCGAGGTAGATCCCGCGCACACCGTTGGCAAAGTGGATGTAGGCGTTGGCGCTCGGCTCGGTGGCTGGGTCGTGTCCGCCGTCGCCGCGATACTCGCTGTAGTCTTCGTATCCGTCCTCTAGCTCGGCGACGAGCCACGCTGGTTTACTGCCGGCGAACCACATGATGGCGTCGAGCAGGTGGGTGCCGTTGCGGAACAGCATTGATCGCGTGCCGTAGTGTTCGCACAAGACCGCTCTCACGTCGCCAATCTCGCCTGTGGCCGCTAGTTCGTGGCAGCGATGCCAGACGGGAAACCAGTGGCGAGTGTGGTCGACGGACAACAAGGCGTTGTGGTTTTCCGCGGCCGCTACCATGCGGTCGGCGTCCTCGACGCTGGTGGCCAGCGGTTTTTCGCAGAAGATCCCCTTGGCACCGGCTTCGGCCGCAGCCACTACTAGATCGGCGTGCCGGTTGTCGCCGGTGGCCACCGTGACGATGTCGAGCTGTGCCTTTTCCAGCATCTCCCGGTAATCGGCGTACAGCTTCAGCTCGGGATTAGTCTCCTTGAACTGCGCTGCAAATTCGTCGCGTTGCTCTGGCACGAGGTCGCAACCGGCCACGACCTCGGCGTTTTCCAGACTCTCGGTCCCGCGGGCATGCCGATCGCCAATGCCCCTGCAGCCAATGACTCCTACTCTGTACATGGTGCCTCCTTTGATATGAGACCATTAGTGAAATTGAAATAAGTGATCTTGGCAAAATTTCCAAATAGCTTCTAAGATCGCACCGCGTAGAGCCTGTTTACTGCCGCTAGGGACACCACCTTGGAATAGTGATACACCTGCTCGTCGCCTACGCGGGTCGGCGCTTCGAGGACGAAGTCGGCAAAGTGTGGCGCATTGAAGACCACAAAGGCCAGGGATAGGGCATCGACGTGGCGGGCGTGGCGCTGGCTCAGGTCCGGGAAGGCCACCGGGCCGGTGTCAACTTGGTAGATGTCGTTGGCGCGATTGGTGTTCATGGTCTTGACCGGGTATTCCATGATCGCCTGCAACCCGGTTTCTTCGTTCCGCACTTGGGTTTGGGCTACGATCGGCACTGAGTCGTAGGTCGCCTCGCGCACCGCCGCATCGCTGGTCAGTTCCTCCACATCGCTCCCGACAATCAGATGGTACTGCTGCCCGTTCCACCGCTCCTCTGAGCGGCGGATTTCTCGATAGCCGTCGCGCAGGTAGGCGTGACGCCGATAGACGACCGACCACTCCGGGCCAAAGACCGGCAGGAAGTCGTAGTTGTCCTCGTGCAAGAGGTTTTCTTTGGCAAAGGTGTGCTCGCTCTTGCACGACCCCACCTGCACGTAGTCCTCGCTCTGGCCGGAGGCTTCGTCGATGATGCGCGTCCGCGACTCGACCCAGAACCGCACTTCGTTTTCCGGGTCGTTGCCGATTAGAAATGAGCGTCCGTAGTCTAGTGGTATCACGATAGGGCCTCCTTTGGAGTGGGGATAGGGCCGTTTGGGAGGTAGGGAAAATAGCCCTATATTGGGGCGACTTCAAGCAAGAGAAACGGCTCCCATGACCTTAAAAATTACCGATGATGTATTCTTAGATCCGGCCGGTCGCCCGCGCCGGATCCGCGGCGTCACCGTCAATAGCGCCTCGCCCTTGCTCGTCTCGCTGGCGGCGCAGGTCGGTTTTGAAGCGGTGTGGATCGAAAGCGAACACGGCCCGGTCGGCTTTGAGCGGGCTGAGACCTTGTGCTTGGCCGCGGAGGCCGGCGGCATGTTCCCGCTCATTCGCTTGCCCGATGGCGAGCGCCACCACGTGCTGCGAGCGCTCGAAATCGGGGCGCGGATCATTCTCGTCCCCATGGTGGACGATGCGGCCTACGCGCGCCGCATCGTCGAGGTGGGCAAGTATCCGCCGTTGGGCCGGCGCGGCTTCAACGTGCGCACGCGCGGCATGGGTTTTGGGCTGGAAAACCTGCCCGACGCCCTAGCCCGCGCCAATGCGCGCACCCACCTCTTTGCCCAGATTGAGACTGTAGAGGCCGTGGCGAATGTCGATGAAATACTCGCCGTAGAGGGCCTCTCCGGGATCTTCATGGGGCCGGGGGACCTAGCGGTCGATATGGGCTGTACCGGCCAGATGGGCGATCCCCGTCTGCGCGAGGCCGTGCTCTCGTGCTTGGCCAAGGCGCGGGCCGCCGGCAAGCTGAGTGGCATCTTCACCTTGCCGGGGCCCCTGCTTACGGCCGCCATGGACGCGGGCTGCGACTTGGTAATCTGCGGCGGGGATGTGATGGATCTGGGCGTGGCCTGGAGCGAATTGCTGGGCCAGATCCCGGCCGCGCGCGGTCAATGAGACCGGACCGGCACTCCCTCCAACAAGCCGCTCTGGTGCATATCGACCCACTCGTCCATAAAGGTCTTGTTCCACTGCGCGGTTAGCGGGTGGTCCATCATGTCGCGGTACACCGTCCACATGGTGACCAGTTCGTCGGCCCCGTCGAGGAAAGCGGCGTGCGCGGTCTCCACCGAGCGGATGAGGGCGGCCATAATGAAGGGGCGCTGGCCCCAGCCGTTGAACATCTGGGCGCACTCGCGGATCAGCTTGGTCGGGTCGCCGCCCACTTCTTTGACCGGCTCGCAGAACGGCAGGATGTGGTCAACCCCGGCTTGGGCCACGGCCACGGCTTGCGTCAGCGAGAACACCGTGGTGCAGAAGGTCTCGACGCCACGGTCCTTGAGGATGCTAAATGCCTTGAGTCCGTTGACGTTGCAGGGGATCTTGAGGATGATCTGCTCCGACATGTTGGTGAAAACTTGCCCGACTTCTAGCAGCTCTTCAACGCAATGACCGTCGATTTCCACTACTATGGGCTTGTCGGTGAGCGCGAGATATTGCTCTATCAGGCTGATGACCGAGCCGCATTGTTTGGCGTATAGGTTGAGCACCACCGTGTTGGTGACGATTCCGGTGATCCCGAGGGGCATCCACTCCTTTAGCTCGTCGGGCGAGCCGGCCAGCCAGATGGTTGGGCCGCGGCCTTGGGCGCGAGCGGTGGGAACGGGTCCATTTGCTGCCATAACAGGTCTCCTGTGGTTTTACAATGGGCGTTGACAGGTGGGCCAATATAGAAAAACCTCGCTGCGAAAGCGAGTAGGTGAAAGAGGGGAGAACCCGTGAAATTTGACTACTTTTACGGCGGGCACGTCGCCATGGACGATCTGGGATTTGCCGGTCGGTCGGTGGATGAGCGGATCGAGACGGACGAGCACCTCGCCTCGGTCTTTGCCGAAGCCCGCGCCATGGCGCAACTGATGGACGCGGCCGGCTACGATACTCTGTGGTTGGCAGAGCACCACTTCCAGCGCGAAGGCTACGGCGGCATCCCCAACATCCCGATGCTGGCCGTCTATTTGGCCCAGCACACGCAACGGCTCTGCTTGGGCAGCATGTTCAACACTGTGCCGACTTGGCATCCGCTGCGGCTGGCCGAGGACTTTGCCCTCGCCGATATCCTCACCGAGGGCCGCTTCCGCTTTGGCATTGGCCGCGGCTACATCGGACGCGAGTTGGCCACTTTGGGCGCGCCGCTCGAAGGCGATTCGGCCAACCGCGCCCTCTTTGAGGAGCAAGTCGAGATCCTCTTCAAAGCGTGGAACGAGCCGTCGTTTGCCCATCGCGGCCCGCACTACGAATTGCCGGCTAAGGTCGCGCATCGCCGAGGTACGGTCGAGGAGATCACCTTAGTGCCGCGGCCGCGCAATCGGCCGGTCGAGTGCTGGCAGCCGATCTTCAGCGCCAACCCGCGCGGCATTGCCTTTATGATTCAGCACGGAATCAAGGGCGTGGTGCCCGGCGGTGGGCGGGCGGTGGAAATCGCCGAGCGCTGGCGCGATGGGCTGGCCAATGCGGGCCGCGACGCCGAATTGGGCGCAGGGTTGGCCTTGGTGCTACAAGTTCACCTAGCCGACACCCAAGAGCAGGCGATCCGCGAGGCTGGGGTTTGGTTTGAGGAACAGCTCAAGGTACTGGCCCCCTTGGGCCGGATGCCGACGCTGACGGAGGCGCAAATCGCGGCTACGTACGACGGGGTGGCCGCGGCGCAGGCCGGCTTACCGACGGTGCGCGACTTGGTGCGCGATGGCGCTTGGCTCTGCGGGCCGCCCGAATACGTGGCCGCACGGATCGCCGAAATTCAAGCGCAATTGCCCGGCTTGGAGCGCGTGACTATTGGTGCTGGGGCGCTAGGTATCCCACCGGAGGCGATCCGGCAAACCATCGAGTGGTTTGGCCGCGACGTGTTGCCACAATTTGAGGAGGCATCGTGAAAATCAATCAGACCAAGGCCGCCCTGCTTGGAGGGGCGACTATAGAAGTAGTCGAAATCAACCGGATCTTCGACCCAGTGGTAGTCGAGCTCGCGGCTCAAGCGGGCTTTGGCTGCGTCTGGATCGACATGGAGCATTCCCATCTGGGGCTGGACGCGCTTTCGCATCTGATTTTGGCGGCGCGGGCCACGGGGGTCGATTTGGTGGTCCGCATCCCCCAGGGGCCGTACAACCAAGTGATCAAGCCGCTGGAGTTAGGGGCCGGGGGATTGGTTTGGCCCCATTGCAAGAGCGCCGACGAAGCGCGGGCCTTCGTGCGGATGGCCAAGTTCCGGCCGCTGGGTTTGCGCGGCATGGGCTGTGGCCGGGATTCGGACTACGGGACGCTGGACCCCGCCGAGTACTTGGAAGGGGCCGATGCCGAGACCCTACTCGGCGTGATGATCGAAGACGCCGAGGGCGTGGAGGTCGTAGAAGCGATTGCCGCGGTGGACGGCATCGACCTGCTCTTCGTGGGGCCGAGCGACTTGGCGCACAGCTATGGAGTCGAGCGCGCTGGCGTCCCCCACATAGACCACAAGCGCGTGCTGGCGGCCTTCGACCGCGTGGGTGCAGCTTGCGCCGCCAGCGGCAAGGCCATGGGCACGGCCGTCGGCCCGGGCGCGTCCATGCGCCGCGTGGTCGCCAAAGGCACGCGCTGGCTCAATTGCTGCCACGATATGTCGGCCCTCACCAGCGGCTTGCGCAGCGCCCGGCAATCGACCCTTGCTGTAAAGCAACCCACACTCACCCAGCAGTTGTTGGAATTGTATCACAGGGGAGAGCTGGACCTTGGCGACGTATCCGGCGCAGCAAAGCGGCACGACGTTAGCCGGAGCTTGGTCAAGCACTTGGCCAACTTTGTCCAGCACAAGGCAAAGTGCGTCGAAGCCTTGCCTGCGATGGCTCCATGGATCGAGCGCATGGAGCAAGCCCTCGTGGATGGACGGCGGGGTTTGGCGTTGACCGATGCCTATTACGTTTGCTTAGCGGTGCAAAGCCTGCCACAAGAGCATTGGCTAGAAGCCCTGCAAGCTACCTTCGATCGTTGGGAACACGCTCCCACAGGCTCCTTTAAGACGTTCTTTGACGAGGTTAAGGAACGTCTACAGGCCGAGTAGTGATAGACTAGGCCCCGCGTCAAATCGCGATCCCGCCGCAGACGGAAATGCACTGGCCGGTCACGTAATCCGAGAGGTCGGTCGCCAAAAATTCCACGACCTTGGCGCAGTCCTGTGGCCGGCACCGGTCACTAGCGCGACCTTGTCGGTGAGTTTGTTCATGTCGGCCTCCTGTTAGCCTATGCCCAGTGCCGCGTCGATTTCGGCTTGGTACTCATAGACAGCCCCGCTTTCCACCTCGCTTAGCTGCACCGTCCGGCCCAGCCGGCTCGACTCGAAAACTGCGTACACCGCGGCCACGTCTTTTAGGCCCTCTGTCCCGTCCACCTCGATTTCCCGTCCGTTGAGAATGGCCTCGGCCAGTTCAAAGTACTCTAGCGCCAATAGTTTCCAGTCGATGTCTTGGTCGGCGACCCGCGCGGGGAAAAAGTGCTCAGCCAGTGGCTCTAGGGCGAACTCCTCTGCGCCAGCCACGAGCGCGGCGTGGTCGAGCGTTGTGCCGTCGGCCCTTTGTAAGCACGCCCTAGCGCCGCGCGTGCCAAACCCCTGCATCACGCCCTCGGATCCGAAGATGATCTCACCACCGCAAGAGCCGTATCCCCCCAGGCCCACCACCCAGTTGACCGCGATGCCGCTTTCCATCCTAAACATCGCCATAGAGGTGTCTTCGGCCGTGGCGTGGACTTGCTGCTCCATTTCGGCGAAGCGGGTTTGGTAAAACTCATAGGGCGAGTTGACGGCCTCGGGCTTGTGGCGCACGGGCGAGGCTAGCTCGACGGCCCCGTAGGCTTCCTTGATGTCCCCGAGTTGGTAGCGAATCATGTCGGTGAAATGGACGCCCAGATCCAGCAGTAGCCCACCCCGATCCTTCATGTGCCGCCAAGGTGTGATAAACACTTCGCGGTGCGGGGCCAGCGAGTGGAAGATGGCCATGTAGGGGCGGCCAATGGCCCCTTGTTCCAGCAGGTGATGCACCAGCCGCGATGAGGGGTCGCGGCGGTAATTTTCCGCCACCGATAGGATGCGCTTGTTGCGCTTGGCGGCGTCGATCATCTGCTGACAGCCCTTGATGGTAATGGCCATGGGCTTTTCCACCATCACGTGCAGCCCCTGATCGAGCGCTTGGCAGACCACGGCGTGATGTACCGACGGGTCCACCACCACATCCACGGCCATGAGGTCGGCGACTTCGCGGTGCATGGTTTCGAGGTCGGTGAACACGGCGGGCCGCTGGCCCACGAGCTTTTCGGCTTCTGCGGCCGCCAGCTCGGCGTTGTCGCGCCGGATGTCGCATACGGCGACGAGGTCTACATTGTCAAACGGGGTTTTGGCGAGTTCTCCTAGGCCGTATAGATGCCGCGTTCCCATGCCCCCGCAGCCGACCAATGCCAGTCTGATCTTGTCCACAGCCGCCTCTCTTTTCTATTGATGTAGCACGAACAAATAAATGTTGACAAAAGGCTACGACATCCGTACTTAATGAAAAATGCGGCGTGATACAAGGCGTGACTAAAGTTAAAGACGAAGTTAGCAAGTAGAATCCCCACCCCCAAAAAAGGAGGCCGCAGCAATTAGTAGCGCGTTGAATTGCAATCGCCCGCGATGTAAAATTCAACAGTTGACCATCTCTTTCCACTACCACAATAAAGGAGATCACGATGCTACGCACCCTCCTCGGTCTGATGTTGGCATTTGTTATGGTCAGCCCGATCGTTGCCCACAACGGCATGACCAACTTCATTCCCGCTTGGCCCGATCCGACCACCTTTGTCCTCGATGGCGAGGAAGACGATTGGGGTTGGTACGACACCGATTCCTTTGGCGTCAAGCCCGAACAGATTGAGTCCTTGCTCGGCGAGCATCTGGACCAAGGCCCGAACCCCAATCCAGAAGACTTCAGCGTTAGCTTCTTCGTCGCTTGGAGTCCGCCGCCGGACAATGCCCTGTACTTCTTCGCCCGCGCTCAAGACGACACGCTGCGTGCCCTAGAGGAAAAGGGGAATTGGTGGAACGACGATTACTTGCAGCTCCAGATCGACGCCGATCACGCTTCGGGTAATTATCTATCCGAGTTCATCAACGGCTATCGCCTTGGTTTTCATCCGCTAGGCGGCGGGGGCGAAGCACCCCCGTTTGACGCGGAACAGGGGCCTGTGAACTGGGGAGGCGAAGAGCCGTACACCTTCGCTGCTTCGACCATCCTGCCGGCCGGTTCGGTTACGTGGGCGACCAACGTCGAGTACACCTTTGAGGTGCGGACTCACCTCTGGGACATCTACGGAGTTGAAGGCCCGCAAACCAGCACGCCGCACGTTTTGGAGCCCGAGCAGGTCATCCACTTCAACGCCCGCTTTGACGACGGCGACCGCGAAGCCAATGGCGAGCAGGATTTGTGGGGGCAGGTTGGCGGCAGCTACGAGTGCGACCGCGAAGGCGACCATTGCCCAGACTATTTGCTGGTGCCCACGGACATGGCCGATCCCTACGTCAGTTGGGAAGAGGGCAGCGCTACCGCTGTGGAACATACTACTTGGGGAAGAATCAAGAGCCACATCAACCGCTGAAGCCAGCACAGATAGGACGGTCGATGAGCAGACCGCTTAGTCCTCCGGCCCGCAACCGCAATGTGTTGCGGGCCGCTTTGTTTGCGCCAAGAGGTTCGTCGCGCCGAGTTGTCTTCGGTATTCGCTCTGCGCCCTAAGCGCTTCGTCGCCGCTTGGGCTCAAGGCGTCTGCGAGCGCGGAAACGCCATGCGCCACGGCCCCGCGCCAGAACGCCAGCCCCTCTTGGTTTTTTTTGCCGATGAAACTCGTCGAGTGCAAAAACAAGAAAAACACCGTCCACGCGCCGATCTGAACTGCGTTGGTTCTCAGGGCGCGCCGCAAACGTTCTATCGCAGGCAAGCGGCAGCGGTCGAAAGCGCGAACCGCCAAGTTGAGCAAGGGTAGGCAGAGGAGCTTGTCGTAAAACGTCGGCTGCTCCAGCCAACCAAGCAGTCCGTATAGCGCGAAGGCGCAGGTGCCGTACAGTGCGCCGAAGATCAACCGCCCCAAACCCGACTTGGGTGAAGTCGCCGGATCGGTCATCAGCAGGTGCAGCCCGATGAAAATTCCAATGGGAATGCTGGTGTCCGCGAAGTACGAAAAGCCAAAAAAGGCACCATAGGTAGAGCTTAATACATACAGGGCGACCACCGCGGCCAAGGTCATTAGCACGACCGAAAAGAGGCATTGGACCACTAGCCCGAGCGCGAACACCACGACGTAGATGTACTCGGGTTCGGCTAGGGTTTTGGCGATTGCCTCACCGCAGGTAAGATCGGTGTTGCCAGTGGCTAGCAAGGCGATGGAAAAGGCGGTGAGCGCAAAGCCAGAGGGGTTGAATATATGCGTCGAGCGTCCGTTCCTGCACCAGGTAAAAAACTCCTTGCCCACGAGGCTTGTGGCCACCATCAGAAACTGCAATGCGAACCAGTCGAATTTGAACCATATGAACAAGTTCATGCTCAACACGATGGGGAAGGGGCGAAAGCCTAGGTGCCACTCTTGCCTTCTCGACCAGCAGAGCAACGCATCAAAGCCGTAGGCAAATGCGATCTGCGCTGCAATCAACTGGGCCATCTCATAGACCGGCGGCCAGTACCAACCCCAGTACAAGTAGATGCAAAGCTGGATCAGCGCTTGTACGTAGTGGGCCTTAACAACGCGCAGACCTATCGTCGGCTTGCGTCCGGCGGCGCAAAGCCATCCCTGCCAGACGAGGAGCAGCAAACCGGCTCCCCACAAACTCCAGCGCAACCGAATGTGGCCATAGATGTCTGAATCGAACGACAAAAGTCCAAGGCAGAGCACAGCCCCTAGCGGCAACCCAAAAGCAGCATACCGGCCGAGGCGATTATCTCGTTTGCAATGGTCCATGGTGGTCGGCGGCGGGCATCCTCGTCGTTTGGGGTGGTGGCTTTTGGCAAATTTACCGGCCGAAGGCCCAGCGCCCAAGCAAAAGATAATGCGACTACGCCATTTAATCTGCCTGCCAGTTCTGATGCTGAGCCTTGGGAGCGCGGCCCGCGCTGAGGTGACGCTGTGGCAAATAAACGACGGCGGGCGGAACTGGAAATCCGTGGCAGAGGCTTCTACGGCCATTGATTTCGATGTGCCCAACGCCATCCAGATCGCTGGCTTTCGGCCGGGGGAAAACATCACCTCCACGCTCTCTTGGGTCGATGGCATCCCGCGCGATGGCTTCGACATCATCCGCTCCAATGCCCGCATCTGGAACAATTACCCACTCAAAAAATCGGATCTCCCCATCGTCGATGGCGACCCCAATACTTCTACTGAAGATCGCTTCAAGGTCTTTGGCTCCAGCCAAGCCGGCAAGCGCTTCTTCCTCGATTTGGGCAGCCGCTTTCCCCTGAACCGGATCGTCTTTTACCCAAGGCTCACGGGCTTAGATTCCAGCGGCAAGCCGCTGTGGTCAGACTATATCCGCGGCTACGAACTCTATGTCAACGACGGCCTGAGCTTTGGCACTGACGGGCAGCCGATCTACGGTGACCCCATAAAGAGAGTGGAATTCTCCCGCGACAGCGTTTCGGTCGTCGAGTTTGAACTCGATTTCGTTCGCTATATCCTACTGCGTATCACGGCCACCAATCCCTTTGAGATCGCCGAAATCGAACTCTACGGCGAAGGCTTCGTGCCCCGGGGCGAATATCGCTCTGAGGTCATCGACTTGGGCGCGCCCGTCAATTTCGGGACCCTGAACTTCGGCGCTGCAAAAGTCCGCGTCGTCGGCGATAGCTTGGTGGAAGAACCCGCGGCCATGGCCTCGGCAACCATTCAGATGCGGTCTGGGCTGGACGACACCCCGTTGACCTTCTACGAGGTCACCAATCGCTACCTCGATGAACAGACACCCGTCACCGAGGAAGAGTACAACGCGCTATCCAAAGACGATCAAGCCGGCTTTGAGGACGACCAGATCAATTGGAGCCGCTGGTCGGCCCCATTTACTGAATCGGGGCACAAGGTTGTCCTGCCCAGCCCGCGACGTTACGTGCAGTTCCGGGTCGTCATGGAGAGCAGGTCGATCCTCGATGGGATCCGCGTCGAGGACCTCGGGATCGAAATCGCCGCTCCCCTCGCGCAGGGCTTGGTGGGCGAAATATCCCTGTTGGGTGACCCCGACCCCAGCAGCGGTTTTGCCGTCGTACCCGTAGGGGTTCCCTCGCCCTTTGTCTACGACGTGCGCGCCGCGGTCACTGGTGGGGATGTGGGGTTTGACGCCTTGCGGATTTCGACTCCGACGCAGCCGCAGTTCACCGAGCTTTTCATTGGCCCCAGCGAAGACGCCTTGACCACTGTGGTCCCAGATAGCGTGCGGGAAGAAGCAAAGGCCCTGACGCTGTTTTTTCCTGGGCATCGGGTTGACTCCACGACCTCGCTGCGGGTGGTCTTCAATGCCCAGCTATTGGTGCAATCGACCTTTTTTCACGGCGAGGTCTTCGATACCGAGAGCGAGGAACTCCCCCAGCCGGTGCTACCGGACAACGCCAGCCAGCAGGTGACCACCGACAAGCTCCAAGTCCTGACCTCGGCGGAGTCGCGGAGCACCATCCTGCCCTTTCTAGCGGTCTATCCATCGGTGGTCTCACCCAACGGCGACGGCATTAACGACGAGGTCGAAATCCGCTACGACGTCCTCCAAATTCTCGAGCAACTGCCCCACCGGGTAGAGATTTTTTCCCTCGCGGGCCAGCGCGTGTACGCCGTTAGCGCGGTCCGCGGCCGAGGGGTGTACAGCGAAAGGTGGGATGGCCGGGATCATGCGGGGCAAGTCGTCCCGGTCGGCATCTATTTGCTCCGGGTTGCGGTGGAAGGCAATGTGCAGGACTTCGCCCATACGCGCGCGATTGCAGTCGTCTATTAACCAAGGTCGAATGCCATGCAGCTTCTGGGTATAGTACTCTTGTCCTTGCTGGTGGGGTCGATTCCAGCGCGGGGACAGGAGTGGGCTTTTGGTGGGCAGGGTGGTCAATCTTGGGAAGAATGGGCGCAACTCAAAGTCCTCGCCGACGATGCCTGCGTACCGGGTGCATTGCAGCCGCGGGAATTGCGGCCGGACGTCAA
Organism: Candidatus Latescibacterota bacterium; assembly: GCA_965261395.1. Taxonomy (GTDB): domain Bacteria; phylum Latescibacterota; class UBA2968; order UBA8231; family UBA8231. Next base: position 5,438,632 of record OZ253462.1, on the reverse strand, counting down.
TATTTTGCCCAGCATCTTTACCCAGTTCCCCTTTGAACGCTGGCGCGACCCGCCCAATCCACTGTGGGTCAATGGCATGCCCCGGTTGTGGCGGGGCTTGGGCAACTTGGGGCATCCCGGAGTGATGATGCCCTTTTTACGCTATGTTGACGGCGATATCAACACCTTCCAGTGGGTGACCAATTTCGGCCCCGGCGGCAATAAAACCTCCAACGAATTCTACACCATTGACCCAGGCGCGCCGCTGCCGCTAGAGCGATTTGTCCTCCGCTTGCCTCCATCCGAGGCCACGGATCTATTTGGTGAACCTTGGGAAAATTACGTGCCGCGGCAGGGCGAGCTTTCCGCCAGCTTGCTCGGCGAGCAAATCCCCACGGAGGACAAAGGCCAGTTCACCTACAATACTCGCTACGTCCCCTTGGACAAGGTCCTCGGCCGCATAGAGGGCAACCTCGTCGCGCCTATTGAGATCACCTTTCCCTTGCAGTACTTCCGCTACGTGCGCTGGCGGAGTTTCCCCGACAACGGCCAAGGCCCCTTTTTCGACCAAGCCGAAGGCGTGCTGACCATTGCCAAGCTGGCCTATGCTGAGTTTGAGCTATACGGCCGGGGTTTTGCCGCGGAGTCCCGCTACGAGTCCAAGGTCGTGGATCTGGGGCAGCCGGCCATCTTGGGCCAAGTGTCGATGGCCGTCAGCAAGTGGCGTCGGCAGGGGGGGCAATGGGGCGCAAATCAGCGCTGGCAAGAGGGTGCGCTCGTCGCAGCTCCAGACGCCGACGCCGAGGTGCGGGTGCGCATCAAGACTGGCAGCACGGACGATCCGCGCCTGTTTTTTACATACAACGACCAAGGCGAACTAGACGAAGTGGACTTCGCCACTTGGCGGACCCTCAAGAAACGCCAAGGGCCTTACGACCCGGTCTTCGTCGGCTGGCAAGGCCCTTTGGCCGAAGACCGCGAGCGGTGGACTCCGTGGTCGAGTCCGGTTCGCGCGCCGGGAGCGCCACTCAGCCTCGACCACGGTCGCTACTTTCAGGTGCTAGTCGAAATGACATCGCGCCGGCCAACCGATGTCGCGCGGCTCGATTCGCTGCGCCTAGAGCTGCTGCCCCTGCTCGTGCCCGACCTCGTCGGCGAGGTCGGCGTGGTCGATGATTCCCTCGCGGCTTCGCTGACAGAAGTGCCCATTGGCGCGCCGGTTGACCTGACCTACGCCATTCGCGCCGAGTTTGGCGACCGGTCCGGTGCAGGCTTTGACGCCGTGCGCGTCCAGACCCCTTCGCAACCGGAGTTTTTGGGCTTGGCCATCGGCAGCCCCCCAGAGACCATCGCGCTGGAGCGCGACGCCGTCGTGTTCGATGAGACCGGCCTGACCCTGCATTTGCCCCAGCCGATTGCAACGGATGCGGAACTGCACATTGGCTTGCGCACCGCACTCTATACGATCTCCGCGCAGCTACAAGGGGCGGTTTTTAACCGCGCGGCAAGCCATGCACGCCAGTTCGTCAAGGCGGGCAATGCCACCGACCGCATCCACACGGATCAGCTCCAGATCGTGGCCACGAGCGACATTGCTCAATCCATAGGCGACCTGCACATCCAGCCCCGGATTCTGACGCCGAATGGCGATGGCAACAACGACCGTCTGCACATTCGCTATGCGCTCTTTGGGGTGCTCAACGCCGAGGTGGAGGTAGCTTTCTACACCCTAGCGGGCGCGCCGGTGCGCCGCCTGCTGGCGACGGATCAGAAAGCGGGTACCAACCCGCCTATAGAATGGGACGTCCGCGACGAGGGCGGCCGCTTGTTAGCACCGGGCTTGTACTTGTGTCAAGTCGCCATCGACAGCGGCCGGGGTCGGTTTGCCACGACTGTGCCCATTGCCGTGGCCTACTAAAGCGAGGGTCTATGAAGCGCATTGCAACGTATGCTTGCGGCCTCGTCCTCGCCGGCTTGGGGTCGGTTGGAGGCCAAGAGTCGCAAGTGTACCGAGTCGAGCAGCAGGCGCAGTGGGAAGAGTGGAAAATTCCCCCTGGCACCATTGAATTTAGTGCGGATGGTTCTTTTGTCCCGGCGAAGTTTGCCAACGACATCAACGCCGCACTCGACGCCGGACAATTCACCCACAAGCTGGCCAACGCCGAGGAGATTCAGGGCGGCATCTGGCGGGTCGGCTCAACCGCGCCCGGTGCCCAATTCAGGGCCGATAACATCGCCGACGGGGACCCGGCGACCTATTGGAAACCCGACCCGGCCGCGGACTTGGACGATTGGTGGATCGAGCTCGACTTGGGCCGCGCCGTCCCGGTCACCCGCATCCGCTTGGTATTTCCAGACGCCGCAGGTGGCCGGCCGCTCAGGGAGTTTCGCGTCATGGGCTCGGACGGGCAGCGGCGTTCCTTTCAGGCCAACCTCTTCCACTACGAAATCCTCGGGGGCACCACCCGCTTTAACGACCAAACCGCGGTCGAATACGATCTCGCGCCCCTGCCCGACATCAGCACCAGGGTTCTGTTCCAAGATGCGACCGATATCCAAGTATTCGACCCGACCTACCGCACGCTGCAATACATCCGCATCAAGATGGACAGCAAGAGCGAGGACGCGGCCTTGGCCGAATTGGAAGCCTATACCTTTGGCAGCAATGTGGCCTTGGGTTCGCTCGCTCGCGGCGGCAGCCTCCTCGACAAGACGGGCCGTGGCACAGACCTGATCGACGGCGATTTTAATACCTCTTGGGCCGTACACGGCGACGCGGAGGACCCGACGGTGTGGATCTTGGACATGGGTACCTTCGTGTGGGTTGATCGCATTCTCCAGATCGGTGCCAACACCACGGGCTTGGCCGACTCGGGGTACGGGGTGTCGTATGCCCGCGTCAACGACCATCGGCTCTTGGCTTCAGACGGCAGCCTGACCCTGACGGGCGACCTCGATTTCGACCAGCTATACGACGACAACGACCGGTCTTCCGACAGCGACTTCCAGTACATCATGGCCCAGCCCCAGGCGATTCGCTACCTCGCCGCCATTTACGTGGGTGCAAACGGGGACATGGCCGAGCTGATGGTCGTCCCCACCGGGCACTTCGCCGAAGTGGAGCTAGAATCCGACTTCATCGACCTCGGCGCTTTTGCTGGCGACCTACGTGCCAAGCAGATCCAAGGCATCTTCTGGGACGCCGCCACGCCGGAAGGCACCCAAGTAGAGGTCGTCACCCGCACCGGGTACGAGCTGACCGAGGAGGTCCTCTACTACAAATTGGATGGGTCGCCGCTGGCAGGTAAGGCCGAGTACGAAGACCTCAACAAGTTCCTACGCGGCGATACGGATACCCTCGTCGTCGCCGGTGCCGACTGGAGCCCGTGGAGCGCGCCCTACCGAGAGCTGGGCCAGTTCCTCTCACCCAGCCCGCGGCGATTCTTGCAAATCAAGCTGACCCTGCGCTCCGACCGGCCCGAAGTTGCGCCGACGATGCGCCGGCTAGACGTGAACTTCACCGACGCCGTACTGCGCGGGGCCGAGGGCGAAATCCACCCCAAGACGGCCCAGCCGGGGACGCCCGAGACCTTTACCTACAAGATATGGGGCGACTTCACGGATCCGGCTCGCTTCGATCGGCTACTCTTTACCACCCCATCCCACGCCGACCAACTGCAAGTTACAGTGAGCGGCGCAGAAGTTGCAGCGCAAATCGAACTCATTACTAGGGACTCGTTGGTGATTCAGCTTCCCCAAGCCATAGAGCAGCCCGCGGACACCGTGGAGGTGCGGTTGCGCACACAGATAGACCGCAACCCCACGCGCTTCAATGCGTTCATTGGCGAATCGGCGCGACCGGGCCTCTGGCAGGAGGTGACCCCAGCGGCGCACACGCCCCGGGCGACCCATGTATTTTTCCCCGCCGTCCCGGCTCGCTTGCTCGACAATGTTTCGATCCACCCCCGGATCGCCACCCCCAACGGGGACGCGATCGGCGACCAAGCCCAGATCCGCTTTCAGGTCCTCAATGTGGATGTGGTGCCCGAGGTCGCCCTGTACAGCCTGGACGGGCGGTTGGTGCAAAAGTTGGCGGGCGACCGCGGGCCGGATGGCTACTACGTCTATACTTGGTCGGGCGCGGATGGCGCCCAGGGCCGGGCAGCTCCCGGACTGTACCTGTGCCGAATTCGCCTGCAAACCCAGTCCGACGAACAGCAAATAACCCGGACTATCGGCCTCGCCTACTGAGTGCCCAATCGAGAGGATTGAGATGTATAAGAAGGGACTGGAGCGAATCGCTTGGCTGCTGGTGGGCAGTGTGGCCTGTGGGACAGCGGCAGAGGCTCAATTGCCGAATCCCTACCGCGAGATTTCCGAACCTGGGATCGTCGGCGCTCGCATCCATCCCGGAGCCTTGGCCCCGGCGATCCGCAAGTGGTACCTGCCGCAGAACTTGTACTACGAGTACCGCTGGCGCGGCTGGGAGTACAGCAACTACGCCCGCGAAGCCTACCAGCGCTACGTCGGAACCCTGCTCAACGGCGAGCGCCTCTACGACCCGTTGGGCAACTACATCGCCCGCGGCTGGGAGATCTACGACTGGACCGAGACCAATCCGCGCTCTTTTGGCTCTTCGCTTTTTAAGAGTCCGCGCTTCAATTCTTGGTTTAGCAACGTCATCGTCTCTTCGGCGAGCAAAGGACAATTCCACACGGCCGTCACCCTCGGCGACGCGATCCGCACGACCTTGACGCCGATGACCTTTTCCAAGCCCGCCTTCAACGGCATTCAGTGGGACTTCCTGTCCGACAAGTACGCCGCGACCTTCTTGGGGTCGCGGGTCAGCGCTCCGGGTAGCCTCGCCAGAACCCAGCTTTCCAGCGCCAACACGGCCCTGAACTCCACCCGGGTCCTTGGGGGCCGGGGCGTGGCGCAAGTGGGCGACTTCGGCAAGGTGGGCATCACTTGGGTCAACGCGCACCACGCTGATTCCGAGCTGAGCTTGGACGACAACTCGCTCAAGGGCGTCCTGACTCGCCCGCAGAATCAGGGCAATGTAGAAGAAGTGGTCATTCGCATCTCGGACGACTCACCCGAATCGCCGGAAGAAGGGGCCGTGCTCTTTCTCGAGCGCATCCTGATCGACGGGGAGGTGCAGAACAAGATTGTCCCCCTCGTGGAGGGCGGCGTGCAAGAGGACGGGGTCCTCAAGGCCAAGGGGACGGACGCGATTTTGTTGACCTACGACATTCGCAACGACTTCGAGCTGACCGAGACCACCCCGACGTATCGGGACGCTGAGAAGCTGGAGTTCGAGTTGATCTTGGCCAACGACTACCGGGTCGAGGTCGCGTCCAACAAGCAAGTCACCAGCCTCGGCGGCCCCATCTTTCTGCCCGTGGCCCACGCCGAGAACAACATCACCGACGGGTCGAACCAGCACTTTCTCCGCTTTGAGTACGGGCTGCCGACGGCCAACGAGATTTTGGGTGTGGATTTCAACGTCACAGATATCAAGGGGTTTGACCTCAGCACTGAGTACGCGATCAACCGGCGCTTCCAGCGCTTTCCCAACCAGAACTTCCGCAAGCTGCCGGCCACCGAAAAAACTTCCGAGGCATTTTACCTGACGGCCTCGTACGTCAGCTACCCCTTCTTCGGCTACGGCGAAACCTTCTATCTCGATCCAGAGTACAGCACGACCGCGTACATGGCCGACGGCTCTGGCAACATCAGCTACGACCAGCCCTTCCGCCACCTCTTTGAGTTCGTCGATGACAACGACGATCAAGACCAGACCCCGGACTGGCTGCGCTCGGACCAAGGCGGTGCTAACGTGCTGTTCGCCCAATTGGCTTCGACTTCTGGCGGCGACCGCGAGGTCTTTCCCGGACTCGACGAGAACAACGACTTCATCCCGGACTTCAACCAAAATAAGAACGACAAGCCCGACTACGTCGAGGCGTTTTTGCGTTACCGGGTCGATTCGCCGGAGTTTCTCTTCGGCATGGACGTGAACAACAACACCATCACCGACCGCTTTGAGGACGACCTACAAGCCGACCTGCCCTATGAGCGCGACCGCTCGGGCTACAATGTGTACGGTGGAGTGGCCTTTCGCGAGGGCACCAACCTGACGGTTGGGCGCTTGCGGCAGCGCCAAATCAGCAGCGGCCGCGAGAATCACGCGACCTACGCGCTGCTGACTTCGGAGTGGGATTATCCCGGGCTGCAAATCGCCGTCTTTGAGCTCGGTAAGCAGGTGCGGGACAATATCTTTGACGACCGAATCGTCTGGACCGACCCGGATGGCATGGTGCCCTTCAACGACCCCCTCGACGCGCAGGACACCTTCATCAACAGCTTCTACGCCTCTGTAAAATACAACGCCATCGCCCATTTTCACTTCACCTCCAAGCTGAAGTACGAGCGCTACTTCCAGCAGGGCAAGCAAGCCGAGCTGAAGGCCGATCGTTCTTTCTTGGGAGTGATTAACAAGTTCGACTACCAATATCCGCTCAGCACCGCCCTGACCTTGTCGCCCAAGTTCAAGAGCACGTTCCGCAATCGCGGACACTCAGATCTCGATCTGCGAACGTCGCGGGACCACGAGGGGACCGTCTTCCTCCTCGCCCGCTACAGTCTGTTGGACAGGACGTGGGTGGATTTCGGGGTTGAGTTTAGCAAGTTCGACAACGCCAAAGAGACCGTGCAGGCCGGCGAGGAAGGCGACTTCGACAACTTCGTCTGGGCCGTTTTAGTCTCCAATACTTCGGCCTATATAGGCTACAATATCACCCTGAACGCCGGGTTCAAGCGCGAGCGCAAGAAATTCAAGAACGCGGATGACCCCCTGATGGAAACCATCGCCTTCATGCGGGTCTTCGCCGCCACCGGCGAGCTGTAAGGGGAGGGATCTGATGCAGAAAGCTAGCCTCGTATTCGCGCTCGTCGCGCTCGTCGGCTGTGCCCAGTTTGGCCTGCGGCATTTCGCCGGGCCGATCCTGCCCAGACCTGAGCAGCACAGCGAGCAATTCGCCGTGGGCGACGACCGCAGCATCACCTTTTCGCAGGGTCGCTTGGAGATTGAGCTACGCCCCTTGAGCGACGAGTTTCTCAATCGCCAACTGGCGGCTTATTCGTCCACCAAGGAAGGATTTTACCAGAATCCCTACGCCAGCAACCTCAACCCGTACACCTATGGGGATTGGACCCCGCCCGAGCAGGATTGGGCGACCAAGCGCTTTGAGGTTTTTAACCTGACGGTCAAAAACTACGAGTTCCCCAAGGTGCTGATGGACCCGGTCAACATCTCCTTGGTCGCCGACAACGGACGCACCTATAACTCGCTGCAGTATGCGGCTATGGTCGAATACTACTTGCCGTACTCGTGGGCCAACGCCGGCAACCTCTATCTCTCGTATCAAGAGCGCGTGGACATCCTACAGAGAACCTTGTACAAGCGGGAAGAATACGTGTTCAGCGGCCAGGAATACAGCGGGTACATTGCGTTTCCGCCCCTGCACCACGACGTGGCCGCGTTGGAGGTGCGGATCGAGGACGTGAGCTTGCGCTTTGACTACCGCAACGAGCCGATCGAGACCGTGGATATTGCCTATCGCTTCGACCGCGCGCTCTACATGGCCAAGGCTCCGCGCCCAGTGACGATGCCCTAGGGGCGCAGCCTCTCGTAGATCGCCAACTCGGCCTCGCCCTCGGCTCGACGCCCCTGCATGAAGTAAATCTGACTCAGGTTGTAGTGGGGATCCGCATAAGCCGTATCCGCGCGTGCGGCCTTGTGCAAAATCTGCGTGGCCATCTCCAAATTACCCAGTTCCATATAGGCCGTGCCGAGGTTGTTGTACGCTCTGGTGTTGCGCGGCGATAGGGCCAAGACCCGCTCGTATTCGCCAATGGCCGCCTCGGCTTGCCCGCGATTCAGCAAATTGTTGGCGAGGTTGTTGCGCGCACCCAAGTCGGCCGGATTGATGGCGAGGGCGCGGCGATATTGCTCGGCCGCGGCTTCGGGATAGCCCAGCCGCCCGTACAGGACCCCGAGGTTGTAGTGGGCGTCCGCGTCTTCTCGATAGCGCCGCAGCAAGTGGCGGTAGTGCGCGATCTGCTCGCTGTAAGGCCGCACGCGCTCAAAGGCCGCCAGCAGCTTTTCCCCCATTTCCGGTCGCGCGCCCTGTCGGTAGAGCGTCCCCAGCCGGTGCAGGGCTTCCGGCTCAAGCGGATCGGCTTGCACTGCTTGCAACAGCACCTTTTCGGCCTCTTCGTCGCGCCCTTGGCGCAGCAAAACCGCCCCGAGGGCGGATAGTGCTTGGGCCGCGTACTCGCTCTGGTGCTCCAAGGCTGCGCGCAGGCTCGTTTCGGCCTCTGCGTCGCGACCCAAGCGGCTGTGTATCTGCCCTAGCTGATAGTACGCGTCGCCGTAAGCCGGATTCAGTTCCACTGCCCGTTCTAGCTGGGTCTGCGCGGCTGCGTACTGGGCCTGCCGCTGATAGAGCATGCCGAGGTTGTAATAAGTGCGCGCGTGTTGGGGAGCGAGGGTCTGCGCCTGTTGCAGCGCGGCCACCGCGGCCGCATAGCGGTTTTGGTCGCCGTAGATGAGGGCTAGCTTGCGGTAGAGCGCGGCTTGGTCGGCCGCTTGGGCCATCGCTCGCTGGTAGGCCGCGGTCGCTTCGTCGTTGCGCCGCAACCGTGCATAGGCATCCCCCAGCGCCTCGTAGGCACCGGAGTGCTCCGGGTGGTTTTGGAGGACCTGCTGATAGTGCGCAATGGCGCGGTCGAATTGGCCGTGCTTGAGGAGCATACCTCCAATGAGTAGCCGTGCCTCTACGAGACTCGACTCAGCCGCGAGTGCGCGTTGGCAGGCGGCGATGGCTTGGAGATACTGCTTTTGCTCGCTCTGCTGCGCGCACTCGGCCAAGTGCGCTTGGGTCGTGCTGTGATTTTCGGCGCAGCCGGCGAGGCCGGCGACGAGCAGCCCGATTGTCCATCGCATCTTCACCGCTCCTCAGACAAACAGACCGTTGCCGACCATGCCCGTGAGGGTGTCGATGATCCAGAAGATGCCGAAGATCGCAAAGTGCCCGAGGATCATCCCCAAGAAAAACGGCCGCACTTGGCGGTAGAGATGGACGCCGCCGTAGTGCAGGATCGGCCCTTTGATGAGCCAAGCCAAAAAGGCGTTGAAGGCCATCCAGTGAAAGGTCGAGCTGATCGGGAAGCCAATCGGATGCAAGGGCCACCAGATCCAGTAGCGGCGCGCCAGCATCAACAGCCCCATCACCCCGCCGCCAACGCCGGTGTGGAACCACCCCAGCCAGTTGGGCGGCGAGGGACTGCCCATCTGTGTGGCCGTATAGTCGTACACGTAGTTGGGTAGCCAGATAAAATTGGGTGGCCGCAAGTTGATCGCCCCGTACGTGTAGGCGAGGTGCATCAGCATCCACAGCGCGCCGCCAAGGCCCGCCAACAGGGCCAGCAGCATGCCCCAAAACAGGTAGCGCCGCCGCCCCTCGATTTGCCCGCTCAGCTTCAGGCTGTTGGCCACGTGGGGCATGGCGAAATTGAGCAGATCGTTGGCAAAGACCCGCGTGAAGGCTAGCCCGACCAAGCCGACCCCGAAGAAGGAGGTGCCGATGGCCGAGACGGCCGCGTCCGGAGCCACCAGCGGGGCGTAGATGACCGCCACGCCGCCCTCGGCCACCACTCGCGTGAGGGCCATGTACACTATGAACATGAAGAACAAGAGGGTTGCGATGCCCAGCAGTGGGATGCCGAGGAGCCATAGCCAGCCGGCCATGACCCCCACGCTGCCAATAAGGCCCAAGACCGCGCTTCGATACGAGAGGATCTCGTCGCTGTCGTCGATGTCCGGCGCGCCGCGCAGGGCCTTGCGGAAGACGTTGCCGATGTGTTCGCGCCCGACCCATAGCCCGCCCAACACGAGGACGATCATCGCGCCCATGCCTTGGTGGACCAAGCTGGGCAGGCCGTAGCTCCACACGCTGATGGCCGGCTCCTGTTCGATGCCCCAGCCGATGGAGCGGTAGATGGTCTCTTGCAGGTTGTTGAGCAAGGTGAACAGCCACAGGCCAAAGGTCACTTCGCGCTGGATCAAAAAGAAGAAGCCCAAGGTGGCGAAGCTCAGGCGGGAGCTGAAGAGCGGAAAGGGGACAAAAAGGTCAATCGTCGGCAGGAACGGGAAATAGGCGTGCAGGCCGATGACCGTCCCGGTGATCACGGGCACGGCAAAGCCGATCCACATGACTCCGTTGCGGAAGAAGGGCTTGATTTGCGAGCCGCGCTCGTCGTCCTGCACCATGGCGAGGGGGAGCTGCATCACCGGATAGACGAGCCGCTCGTTTTCAACCCAGTGCCGGCGCACGACGACCATCAGGCACAAGGTGGCCACGTGCAGCGCGACGACTAGCGGCAACCAGCTCAACAGCGGCGTGAGCCACACCTGCCAGGGGACCGCGCTCGACTGTCCTTCGTTGCCCTCAAAGAAAGCGCGAATGGCCTCTAGGTCGTGGGGTACCAGCCAGGTGGGGATATAGGGCAGGATCAGTTCGCCCCAGTTGTTCTCAGGGCTGGCATAGTAAAACGGACTTGACGCCAGCGGCACCCAGTAGCTAAGCAGCCCGGGGACCGAGTTGGCCAAGCTGGTCATAATAAAAATGACGACTAGCTCGCCGCGCTGGAGGACCCAAGACCGGCGGATGGAGCCGAGGCTTGCGTTGACGACCAAAATGAGCAGGAAGAGGAGGAGATGGGCGATCTGGCTGGTGAAGTACGCCCCGGAATTCGAGCCTTGTACGTAGAGGCCGAGGAAGGGAACCACCGCGCCGACCCCAAAGGCCAGCAGCAAGCCGATGCCGAAGGAGCGGAGGGTCAATCCGCTGGGGCTGTTTGTCGCGGCGGTCAAAGGTTAGGGATTGTCGCGGGCGGCGTTGACCTCGTCACCTACTGATGCCAATCGGCTCTTTTTCATAGCTGTCGCTTTTCTTAGGGTGTGAATCATTTCGTCATACGCTAGGGATTTCAGCATCAGAGGGCAAAAACCAGTCTTGGTTCTCGCGTATGTGCTGTCTGAGTTTCCTGTCACCCAAGTAGTTGGCAAGTCGGCGGAAGTGATGGGTCATTGCTGCTTGGTCGTGCAGGTCGGTGGCGGCAATTTCGATGACCTCACGGCCGTGGTTGCGGAGCCAAGAGCGGATAGCGCGGTCGTGCTCGGCGGTTTCTGGGTTGCCGTGCAGATGGCGGCTCAGGCCATCAAGATAAATGCATATAGCTTCGTCTTCATCGGAGTCGGCGGCGCGGTATATGACATCCGGGGTCGTCGTGCCGAGTACGCGATCTAGGCGTATCTGTTCGTTGCGGCTGCCTTCCGGGAATCCTGCTGCCAGCAACAGGTGGCGTAGGCGCGTTTCCGCGTCATTGACCGGGACCGCATCTTTGGCAGGCGGAGTGGGAGGCTGTAGGGGCGGTATGTCGTGGTCGAATGCCAGATGGAGGCCCCATGTGTCAATACGCTTGCCGGCCAAATGACGATCTAGACGTGTGTGGTAGTACGCGTTGCGGAAGGTCTGTAGGCAGTCGATGCAGGAACTCTCACACTCCGAGGGGCAGTCGTTGACCACTTCCCGTGCGATCTCCACCACGTCGGCGAAGCGTTCGCACAGGCGATCCAGCAAACCGGAACCGCCGGGCATAGGATCCCATAGCAGGGCATCGACATCGTCACGTTCGGTGCGTCCGATAACGAGGATCTGCAAATCCTCTAGGTGCATGTCGAGTACCCGAGCGGCGGCAGAGCGCAACGCTTCCATCACGCTATACGCAGTGACGGCGTTTTCGCAATTGGGCAGCGACAGCACATCCGCTGTCACGTCGGCGTAGAAGCCGATGGACGTCGGCTCCTGATGGCAGTGTTCGGCGTGGAAGGCGCGGAAGTGTTGAAGCTGGCGTTCCGACGATAGTGGCGAGACGCTCTGGCCGCACACCGTACACACTGGGTAGCCAAGTTCGCCCCGCTGAACCGTGCGTGAGGCACCAACGTTCAGGAGCCGAAAGCGCACGCCCCGACGCAGGTGGACGGGGCGTGCGCCCCATCGGAATGCACGTCCCCCGCTATGCTGATCCAATTCCAGCCCATACGTGGCCACGCCCATCTGAAAACGCAGTTCTTCTTCGTCGGAGATGTGCGAAGTGTGAATTAGGTCTGTATCACATACGGCGATGGCGCGCAGCGTTTGCGCGCTCAGTCCCGCGCCCATGTCGCTGGACTTTACTGCTTGGCGTTCCACGGAGACTGCGTAAACCGGTGTCTCCGAACGTTCCTCATCAATGTTGCGATGGAAGCGCCGTGCTACGAAACGGTGTCCGTTGGCGTAGATGAGATTGCCCGGCACATATTCGCGCAGCGCCGTAGCTGGCGGTCTCGGCAGCACAAAGTCCATGGCACCGGTGCGCCAGAAAGGAATCTCGGCCCATCCCATTACCGAGCCGGTTTCCAAACCATAGCCAGACAGGAAGCCTTCTGCGGCGAGCACGCTAAAGGTGTTGAAACCGTCGTGGCCTTCGGCTTCGCGCCGCGTGGGGCTAGCGGTGCCTTTGAGGCGTCGCACTAGATTATCGCAACGGCGGAATAGTACGTCGTCTCCCGGTCTGAGCGTGCCTTGCCGTTCGCGGGTTTCGTTCAGACGCCTGATCTGACCCATGCCCCAATCGAGACGCCGCTTAAGCCGCTTTATCACTTCTTCCAGTCCGTCTACAAATGTTTTGACATAGGCCTCAAGCACCTCCGGCGTGGTGGCATCTGCATCCGCATCCGGCCAGCTTTCATGGAAGACATCTACCACATAGGCTACGAGATCGTCCGCATGGCGGTCGATGAGGTCGCGCAATCCACTCAAATCGAATGGCGCGGTGCGAATCTCGCTGTTCTCGAACAGATACGCAGACACCCGGCGCGGTAGACAGGCGGCAAGCACAGCGTGGTCGGCTGGTGTGTGTGCGCATTGGTGCAACCGCGTGATCACCGTGGCGTGAACGTGCTTGGCGACCATGACGTTGTTGCGCAGGTTGAAGGCCGGCGGATCGATGCGCCCAGCGAGCAATTTTAGTGGCTCCGCAAAATAGGCGCGGTCGTGGGATACCGGGCGGCAATAGGCGATGTCCACGGCCATGCGATGACGACGCCCAGCGCGGCCTGCTCTCTGCCAGTAGTTGGCCGGCAACGGCGGCACGTTGCGCATTAACACTGAGTCGAGTTGACCGATGTCGATGCCGAGTTCCAGCGTCGGTGTACACACGAAACAGTTGACCGCATCGGACTCGCCCTTAAACAGATTTTCGAGGCGTTCGCGCGTCTCAGCCGGCACCATGGCCGTGTGTTCCTCCGGGCGCAGCATGGCGTAGGCACCATCGAGGAGCTGCAAGTTGTAGTCGTCCTCGTCCTCGGCAATCCAGGCCAGTACCCCATAGCAACGCCATGCCGGACAGCGATCACCGGGAGGGCGGCGCGTGGTAGTTCGCCGACAGCGTTCGCACCGCCACGCGCCCTTGTTGGGGCTCAGGCGCAGCAGATCGGCGTTGACTTGGTACACCTCACTGGCACCCGGCACCGCACGGCCCCTCGATCCTTTAAGCGTTACTGGCGTCAACAGCTTCTGTTCGACGAGGAACTCGAACAGGCCAGTAAGCAACGCCGGAATGGCCTCGGCCTCAGCACCCCATTTACGCGCCATTTGTCTCATGGTGGTGTCGCCGCCATTGCTTAGCCATTGTGTCACCAACTGCTGCTTATCGAAGGCACTGCGTTGCAGCTTGGTAGCGACGGGGTTGTAGAAGTCCGGCAGGTAGCCTTGTTGTATCTCCCGGTCGCCATCTTGCCAGTAGCGCGTGAAAATTGGCTGCTCCGGGTCGTACAGGACGCGTTTGCGGCGCAGGTAGTCGAGCGCTACGGCGACGCCCTCGCACAGTTCATCCGGCGGCAATGCCAACCGATGGGCAAGTTCCTGAATCCACGGCAACGAGGCGTCCAAGCCGTAGTAGTCCACCTTCAGGCGTCCCCAAGGCTCCAAGCCCAGTGCCTGCCGGGATGACAGCGTCACCTCGCGCAATACCTGGATGCGCAGAAACTTGCGGCGTTCTTGGGCGTGCTGCCCACCTGGGCCTTCTTTCCGCGCAACTTGCCAGACCTCTGGGATCAGTGCCCGGGACAGTGCCTCGTCCTGCTCTAGTGTTGCATCCAGAAAAGCCGTCAGGTCGCCAATGGAGCGAGGGGTCTCTTGTATGCCTTCCGCCATCAGCGCCCGCAGCCGGAAACGCCGTGCATGATCCTTCATCCAGCCGGCCTGAAACGCGGCGTCTTGGCGGTTGTCACAGAACACGAGCAACCGGGGACGCTCCGAGTGATGCACCATGTCCTGTGTCAGCACATGGACATCGGCGACATTGATGGCTCGCACGGGTCGAGCCGGTTCGCGGTACTGAATGCCGGTCCGTCCCTGTGCACCGCAGGACAAACAGCTAGTGATATAACCGGGATAGTTCTTGTTGTTCGAGCGCACCGCATGAAGTTCTACTGCACCTGCAGGCACTCCGCAGGCGCGGCAGTACGAGAAGTCATCGGGATGGGCGGCACCGCAAGAGCGGCAAAAATGCAACGCGGCGGTACGTTCGATTGGCCCATCATCATCATCGTCGCTGCTGCCAATGAGCCTGTCTACCAGCACTACGCGTTTGCCGCCGTGTGGTTCTTCCAGAGGTGGCCAATATGGGCCGTCCGGCCCCGCTTCGCCGCCGCTAGGCTCTTTGCCGGTAAAAGAGAAATCCTTGAGGAAAGTGACAAAGTAGTGTTGCCCGCAGGTCGTGCAGGTGGTTACGGGAAAGTGGGCATGTGAGGCCGTCGGTTCGCATTCATCCTCCGCCGCTAGCCACAATTTTGGCCCTTCACAGTCTTCAGGAAAAGTCACCACCGCGCCGCTGATTCCGCGAACGAACGCATGTACCACCGGGCGCAACAGGGGCCGTCCGTCTCGTCGGGCAGCGGCACCAAGCGCCAGCCAGGCGAGGATTTCCGCTTCCGCGACGGTGCGCCCAATGCGTTCCTGCAATGCTACCGGAAGCGCGTCGAGGGCTTTCGGGGACGCCAACTCTTCGTTTAGTAGGTACACCAGCTCATTGCGGGAAAGGGCCTCGTGCAGTGCCTCCGGCCACTTGCCGGCACCCAAGTCTTCTCCGGCGAGAGCGCGATAGGCAGCGCGCACGGCTGAGTTTGGATCTTTCTCGTCATCGACTGCTTGAACGCAGCGGTCCAGCAGCTCGGCGGCATCCCCGGCCGGTGGCGCGGGAAGCGTACGCACGCCATCCCACACTTCCTTCTCGTAGTTTTCGTCTACCGTTGTTACGGCTTCTTCCGCGACACCGAAGAAGCGTGCAGCAAAGTTTATCGCCGCTTCGGGTCGCAGAACATCGACGATGGTGGCCGATGTGGCGATGCAGGCGGTATCGTCCGTACCCTGCCCGCAAAACGCACGCAGACGGCGGATCAGGCAGGCTGTCTCCGCGCCCAGCGCGCCGGTGAAGGTATGGGCTTCGTCGAATACCAGATGGTGCAACTGCGCCCCCGCGAACAATTCCACGTCCGTTTGCCGGGTGAGCAACAGTTCCAACTGCTTGACGTTGGTAAGCAGAATGCGCGGTTGCCGCCCGGGCGTACGCATCACCTCGCGTGAACAAACCTCTTCCGCCGGATAGACGGTTTCGCCGCTGCCTTCGCCCCGGATGCGTTCCAGCCGCGCTTCGTAGTCTGCCCGAGACGCTCCCGCCGACAGTCGCACTCCGGCCACATCCTTCTCCCACTCCGGCGTTTTGCCCACATACATCCCAAACGTGATGCCTGTGCCTGCCAGTAACGACCGGAGCCTCATTAACTGATCTTCTGCCAGCGCATTCATCGGATAGACTATGATCGCGGCGATGCCCGATGGCGCGCCTTCGTCGCGCAAATGCAGACACTTGCTGACAATGGGGTAGAGAAAGCACTCCGTCTTACCGGAGCCGGTGCCGGTGGAAACCAGCGTCGCTCCACCGCTTTCGACGGAGCGAATCGCCGCCTCTTGGTGGCTGTACAGATGGGTGATTTCCCGCAGAATGCGTTCGCGCAGATGCGGATGCAGCAACCCTGCGCCGATGAGATCGTCTATCGGCGCTCCTTGTCGAAATGGGCGAGAAAGACTGATGTAGGGGCCTTTGAAGAGAGGCGATTGGCGAGTTTTGTTCAAAGAGAGAAGCTCGCGCATCTGCTCGTGTAGGTGCTGATCCGCGAAAGGGTACGCGGTGAGTTGGTAGCGCAGGAAGCTCTTGAGGACGTTTTCAGTGTAGGCGATGGGGTTCAGGGCCATTAATTAAAACTCTTAATAAGAGGTATCATGGTATAGGCCAAGCAAAAACTTCAATAAATAATGGTCCTTAGTTGATTTATCTTTTTAGCTTTTATGTATAATGCTTTGTATTCTTGACATAGTACAAGATTCCTAGGGGCTATGTCGTCAAACTTGCGCCTCTTAGACGCTGACATATTATCTTTTTATACAAATGTATAGCGACGCCAACCCGCGTAAAGGGATGTCTTCTCAATGAGTACCATCCTTTCCGTCAACCTCGATGACCTTCTGCACCAACGCTCCGTGGAATCGGCCCGTGTGGAGTTCAAGGCAAGCTGGAATGAGCGAACCACGGGAAGCCAGGTCCTAAAAACCGTTTGCGCGTTCGCAAACGACCACCAGAATCTGAACGGTGGTTATGTCGTCCTCGGTGTCGCCGAACAGGATGGTCGAGCTGTTCTGCCACCTGCCGGACTTGGAGCCGAAGATATGGAGCGGGCGGAGAACTGGCTGCGTGGCCGATGCAAGGCCATGAACCCATCTTACGACCCCATATTTTCTCCCGAATTGGTAGAGGATCGTCACATCCTCGTCGTATGGGTACCGGCGAGCGAAAACCGACCGCACCGCGCACCGGATGCGGAGGGAAACTGGAAGTATTGGATACGGGTGGGAGCTGCTACCGTTGATGCCGAAAAGAGCGGCCAATTGGGAATGCTCCTTGAACAAACAGCCCGTGTTCCCTGGGATGATCGGCTGGCATTGGATGCGCAAGTTGAGGATCTGCGCGAAGGCAAAGTGCGGGAGCACTTGCACGACGTGGGAAGTGGCCTCATCAGCCCCAACCATCAACTGGACTCCCTCGAAATCTACCGGAGAATGCGTCTAACCAAAGCCGTCAATGACCACGAGGCACCTCGCAACGTCGCCTTGCTGTTCTTTTCTGAAGATCCTGAGCGTTGGTTCGCCGGTGCAAAAATCGAAGTGGTCCAGTTTGCAGGGGGTCGTGCAGGGAGCGTGCAGGCCGAGCGTTTCTTTCGCGGCCCGCTTGCTGATCAGGTGAGAGGCTGCCTGAACTACCTAGAGAGCTTTTTCCACGCCCACCTACAGAAGGAGCGCGATCGCAGCCAAGTGCGGGGATGGGTCAGCTATCCACAAATCGCCTTGCGGGAGGCGCTCGTCAACGCCGTCTATCATCGAGGTTATGATAGGGACATCGTCGAGCCGACCAAGGTGTATCTCTATCCTGACCGTATTGAGGTGATCAGCTATCCCGGCCCGGTTTCCGGTATTGACGAGAACCATCTAGCGCCGGGCGGCTCCGTACCGCCCGTTCCAGCCCGCAACCGGCGAATCGGTGAGTTCCTCAAGGAACTCAAACTTGCAGAGGGACGCCTGACGGGCTTGCCGCAAATCTACGACGCGATGAAGCAAAACGGATCACCGACCCCAAAGTTCGATTTTGATGCCAGTCGAACCTATTTCCGGGCAACACTACCAGCTCATCCAGAGTACGCCGCTGTTTCAGCCATACAGGATGCAGCCTATCTCAGCACCGTTGGGAGTACGAGAGAGGCTTTCGAGCGAGTGCAGAGAGCTTGGGAGGCAAACGAAGAGTCCGCGGTTCTGGCGATCGAGATGATTCGCCTATATGCGGCTCAAGGCCAATTGGAAGATGCTGAAGCCGTGTTTGCCAGATTCCGTGAGCGAGGGCCACGGATTGCTATCGCTAACGTAGCGAATACGCTGATAGAGACGCTTCTGACGGATGGGAGAGAAGACGATGCACGGCGTCTGCTCAGCGGTCTGTCCGAAGTCGTCTCAGCGCAGGACGCCATCGCCACGGCCATTCTGGCGCGCCGTTTGCGCGGTCCGCAGGCCGCGCATCTTTATTTCGAGCAAGCGGGCGATGTGGTATTGGGTGATTCTCGTGCGCTTCTTGAATTTGCTCAGACTAAAATGGAACTGGCGCAACAGGTCAAAAAAAAAAGAAAGCCATCGTGGCAGGGAGTGAACCGGCGTCTTCTCATCGAAGCCCGGGAATTGCTGGAGCGCATAATTCAGATAGACGCCTCTCCCGATCGCCATGCTTGGGCGTGGCGCGAACTTGCCCGCACCCTCGACTGGCTCCATGCCTCCAGTAGTGAAGTGGAGTCCGCCTTTCAAAAGGCTCAGGAGTTACTACCTGATGAGTCGAGTTTCGCCAAGGATTTGGCCAACTATCGCCACCGCAGGCATCGCCTAAGGGCACGACGGAATAAGCGCGGCGGTGCTGGCCAAAGCCGATAGTAGTGCCTCAATCGGCACGCCATTGCAACAGGATATCTTTCGGATCCCTCGGTCGGCACCAGAAGATCAGTCGGCCGCTGGCGCGCCCTTGGCCCACAACGTCAATCGAAGCTCATCGCCGAATAGCTCATACTTTGGGTGTCGGCCCGAGTGCGCTTCGCCATCCTCCAGAATCTTCCGCACACCTTCGCCACGCGATTCGAGGAATACCTGACCGGTGCGCTTGCTGCGAATCCTCGACAGGAAGTTGACCAAGAGCTGATTGCGGGTGAACGTGCGGTAGGCCATATCGTCGATCGTGATGGTGTTGGGCAATTTGCCGGGGCTGTACAACTCCAGCCGGTCGGCGAACAGGAACAGGCGGATTTTCGACCCGGCAATGGCGTAGTCGCGGTGGGCAACCGCGTTGACGATGGCCTCGTCAACGACATCGATATCGTACTGGAGGGAGTCTCCTGTTTGCATGAAACGGGCGACGAAGGCGATTCCGGCGTCGATCTGATCGGACACCGGGCCGGCGAGCCGCTCGGCGTGGATCAGATCGTCCGAGGACAAACGAGTTCCACGGTAGCACGCGGCTTCAATGGCCCCAGATGCCAAGAACTCGGTCGGCTCGGTCGCGAAGACCAGCAAGCCGGCGACGGTCGGCCGGTCCATCCCGTCCTCATCTTGAAATATCACCCGAGTGTTGCGCAGTAAGTCGAGCCAAGGGATGGTCGGCGAGCGTCCGAAAAATGCTTCGAGTCGATTGCGGTTGAGGTCTTCTACTGTTGCGGCGAGTACGGGCTGCTCGTCAAACACGTACTCGCGGCCTCGCTGTTGGAAAAGCCGGGCGAGTTCCGGGGGCGTGAGATCCTGTTTGGTGGACCCGATTCGTGTATAGTAACGCCCGCCTGATGTGCGGTGTACATACAGACCACGCGGCACCTCCGCCAGAAGAACGCGCTCCTCGGCTCCTTCAGCACCCGGCAGCAGTGCTTTGCGGATGACGAGCCGGATCGGTGGATCGCAGTTGTGGGTCGCGACGTTGAGCAACCAGTGCTCGACCATATCTACTTGCTCCAGCGGAATTCCGCGCACGGCACCCGAATCGTCAACGCCAAGGAATACGCCGCCGCCTGCGGCGTTGGCAAACGCAACGAGTTCGCCGGCCAGTTCTTGAGTATTGGGGGCTAGCACGCCTCGATCCCCGAAGCGCACTTCTTTGAACTCGGCGCGGCCGTCTTCACCGGCGCGGAGTTGGTTCAGAATCTGATCCCTAGTATCGAACATCAACCTACTCGTTTGGTCGGATGCTGGTCGGGGTGCCGGACATCTTCTCCATCCCCCAAGTAGAGTAGCCGATTTTCATGCGTGCTCCTCGTGGGCGGCGTTGACCTCGTCGATGGCCTTGCAGTGCCGCAGCCCCACGGACTTGGCTGGCGTTTTATAGCCCTTCCAGGCATAGGGGTCGATGCCGGCCACAGGCACGATGTTGCGCCGATCGGCCTTGGCCGGTGACTCGCCCTCTTCAAGGCTCCAGGGCAACAGGCTCCAAGAGTTGCAGTAGTGGTTGACCAAGACGCGGCGATAGGTGTCGCCGCGGTTTTTGTACGAGTGGTGGAGGAGGTAGCCGTTGAAGAACACGAGGGCACCGGCCTCCACTTCAACCGGAATCTCGACGCTCTCGTCAAAGCCGTAGCTCTCGGGCGCGAAGTCGAACTCGTCCGGGTTTTCGTGGGGCCGCTGCGGGTAGAGGTAGCCGGGCCGGTGCGACCCCGGAATGACGTACAGGCAGCCGTTTTCTACGGTGGCGTCGTCCACGGCGGTCCACGCGCCGATCAGCGAGCGATCCCGCGTGGGGATGTAGATTTCGTCTTGGTGCCAAGCCTGCCCCTGGAAGTTGGGCGGCTTGACGAAGTACATGGACTGCATGCACTTGACGCTGCCGTCCCAAAAGGGCAGGTGCGCGGCCGTGATCTGGCTCAGGGCACCGCATATCTTGGGGTGGCGGACGTACCTTTCGATCACTGGACTGACGTAGTGCGGCTGGTGGATGCAGAGGATGCTTTCCAGCACCGCTTGGTCGCTGAGGGTGGGATCGACCGGCTCGATGTTGTCGCACTCGTAGCGGCCGCGCGCCACGTCCACGAGGTCGCGTTTGAGTTCGGCGAGTTCGGCGTCTTCCATCAGGCCCGGCACGACGAGATAGCCGTCGTCGATAAAGGACTGCACTTGGGCGGCGGTGAGCGGCTTGGGGACCTCAATCGCCGGGCTGGGATTCATTTTGATTGCTTCCATAATTCGACTTGCTCCGTTTAATTCGTTGGCATGTAGCCGATATTTTGATACCCTTACCACGCTTTGTCAAACAAATATAGAGAAAGGAGCACGCATCGTGGATCTGACGTATATCGCATTTACTAAACATTTAGAGGGCCTCGATGTCCCGCAAATCATCGACGCCTTGCAGGCCATGGGTGTGCAGGGAGCCGATCTGTGTGTGCGCGACGGCTACCCGGTCAACCCCGACAATGTGGCCACGGCCCTGCCGGAGGCTGCGCGCCACTTTGCAGACGCCGGTCTTTGCATCCCCTTGGTCACGGCTCCGGGTGACTTCAACCGCCCGGACCTCGACTACGCGGAAAGGTATTACGCGGCCTTGGGTGCAGCCGGCGTAGCCCACGTCAAGCTCGGCTATTGGCACTGGGAGCCGGATGTGGCTTACTGGACGCAGTTAGACGAGGTGCGGGGTTTTATGCAGGGCTTTCAAGCGCTGTCGGAAAAATACGGCGTCAAAACCGCCATCCACAATCATTCGGGCGCGTCTATGGGCCTCAATGCCTGCGCCGCCATGAATATCGTCAAGGATTGCGACCCGCAATACGTGGGCGTCTTCGCCGACCCCGGGCACTTGGCGCTGTGCGGCGAGCCGATTGCTATGGCCCTCGACATCGTACGCTCGCACTTGTGTCTGGTCGCGTTTAAGGATCTGGCCCGCCAGCGGTCTTTGAGCATTACCCAGCAGGGCGCACCCGGCAGTGGCGTCGTGCGGATGGGGCAGGGCTTTGTCGATTGGCCTGCGGTGATCGCGACCTTGAAGCGGCTGGACTTTGCCGGCCCGGTCAGCTTCCACAGCGAGTACAGCGGCGAGCCGGTGGAAAGCGTCATCGACTTGGCGCGGATTGATGTACGCTTTTTTACGGCTTTGTGCCAGAAAGGGGAAGATCATGCTTAAAGCGGGATTTATCGGCGCGGGGGGCCGCGGCCAGAGCGCCCACTACCCATCGATCCATCGCCTCGCCGACCGGGTGGAGATGGCTGCGGTTTGCGAGTTGGACGAGGAGCGTCTCAAGCAAGTGGTCGCAAAGTATGGCTTTACGCGCACGTACCAAGACCACCGCGCCATGCTCGACGAGATCGACCCGGACATCGTCTATTGCGTGATGAACGAGAAGTGGCTCCTGCAGCCGGCCCTCGACTGCATCGCCGCGGGCAAGCACCTGTTTATCGAAAAGCCGCCCGGGGCCAACAGCGACGAGACCCGGGCGATTTTAGAGGCTGCCGAGCGCCACGGCGTCTGGGTGATGGTCGGTCTCCAACGCCGCTATACCGCTGTCACCCGCGAGGCCATGCGCCTGGTTGCGGCCAAAGGCCCGGTGTCGCTGGCGACGACGACCTTCAACAAACAGCTTCCGCAGCGCGCTGACGAGTTCACCACCACCTTGTGGAACGACCTGGTCCACATCGTCGATCTGCTGCGCTACATGGCCGGTGGCGAGCCGGTGGAAGTTACCGCCTATCAGGACAAATTCGGCGGTGAGGGCTTCGACCACTACACTGCGCTGGTGCGCTTTGACAACCGCTCGACCGGCGTGATGTTCGGCAACCGCGCCTCTGGCGGACGGGTGCTGCGCTCGGAGCTACACGGCGTGGGCATTGGCTGTTACATGAAAATTCCCAATGAAATCGAAATCCACGAGGACAGCCAAGTCCGCACCCTCGGCGGCTGGGAAATCGACGACGTGCCCGAAGACGACGTGCCTCGCTACGAGGGGGTCTTGACCATGCACGAGCACTTCGTCGATTGCGTGGTTGAAAATCGGCAGCCGATCACCGACATCCGCGACGTGATCCACTCGATCGCGCTAGTGGATCAGATTGAGGCGGCCGAGATTATGGCGGCGAAAACGTAAGTCCCTATGCGAAAAGAATGAGCAAATGAAGAGAACTGTTTGGATGTCTTATGACCTCGGTGTGACAGGCGATTACGAAAGCCTGTACGCTTGGCTCGATGATCACAATGCAAAGGAATGCGGCAATAGCGTGGCATATTTCTCGTTTTCCTATGATGGAGACTTGCTTGAGTCGCTCAAGGCCGAGATAGAGGACGCGGTCTCGCTGAACAAGCGTGCGCGGATATACATTATTTATAGAGACGACAAGAAAATGAGAGGCCGATTCATAATTGGCGGACGCAAGAGCGCCCCTTGGGATGGTTTCGGCACGCACGAGGCCGACAGCGATGATCAGGAATAATACGCTTTTAGTGGACTCGGGTTTCTTCTTTGCGCTCTTCGAACCACGCGATCAGCATCATGCCGATGCCTGCGAAAAACAAGACTGGCTGGAAGCTCTCTCGGTTGTCATTCCGTGGCCAATCCTGTACGAGACTATCAACACGCGGTTTATTCGAAGGCCAGAGATGATTGTGCGGTTCGAGAGTATTCTTCGCGCCCATGATACAGTGTTGCTAGATGATTCCCCCTATCGCCTCGATGCGTATGAAGATGTGTTTGCACAGGCCAAAGCGCGACGCAATGCTATGAGTCTCGTAGATGCTGTTCTCTGCGCTATCCTTGCTGATACCAATGTCCGTATAGACGCAATGCTCACATTCAATAGCATTGATTTCGGCCATATGTGTAGTGTACAAAAGGTCGAGTTGCTCTAATTGTGACGCAGCAAAAAACGAACAGGCGTCCTAGGACGTACGGTGGGGTAGATCGCCCAGCCGGACATCTGTTCCCGTAGAATGGATGACCGATGCGGGCATCGCCAAAGTCGATGATCCCGGAGACGAACCAGGAACCGTCTTCGCGCTTGGTGAGCAGAAAGTGATCCTCCGTCAAGTCGGCGTGCAGGAAGACGTGGGGAAAAGGAGGTTCGGCGAACTCTGCGAGACGGGATCGGATCCAACTGCTCCACGGCTCTTGGGCGCAGTGGTGCGCCTCGGCTCCTGCGAGTCGAGCCTGCAAAAAAGACGCCCAATCGGCGTCGAGACCCTTGGGGAGGATTAGCTCCGTGGGCACCTTATCGCGGGAGTTGTCGCTACCATGTTCCACGGGAGCGGACGAACCCTTTTTTAAGAGAGAACTAATAAAAAAAACTTTCTAATCCCGAAAATGGAGATTACCTATGGGAAATTTGAGCACAGATTCCACGCGCCTACAATCCGCTCAATTCTGAAAGCGTAAAAAAAACAAAAAGATGGGGGCTGCTCACGTAAGCGGCCCCCATCTTTTTCTTGTACATGAAATATAAACAATCGGCTGAATGCTGTCAAATGTAATATATCATATCATCAATATAAACATATAGATACGGCATTTTTATATTGACAATAGTAATACCCTCCAGTACTCTTTGTCAACGCGCAAATCCGCCATCCAAAGACCGCAGAATCGCAGCCATTTTTCCCCACAATGGAGGGAATCCATGGAGAATACCATCGCCTCTCTCATCGATCTGCCCAAACCCACCGGGCGGATGCCCTTTCACCTGTCCCCGGATGGACGGCGGCTCGCGCTCGGCGTACAAAGACGTACCGAAGGTGCACGAGGACCGAGATTCGACGAGTGGGGTGTGCCTATGGAAATGGCCGGCAGTTCGGTGGTTGTCGTGGATACAGCCACCGGGGAGTCGATGCGGCCTTTTCCCGAAGGCAGTGTAAGCTGGGGGGCTCAGTGGTCGCCAGCGGGTGACAGGCTGGTGGCCTGCGTGTGGCACGAAGGAGTGGCATGTCTGGGGCTGTGGGAAGTTGGTACGGGGGAGGTTGAGTTGCTGCGGAATGCGCCTGTTCTAGTCCGCTTTGGTTTTGATCTGCCAGTGTGGACGCCCGATGGAAAGGGGATCGTAGTGCCCCTCTGGCCTGCTGATCGCGACTATCGGGAAGATGCGCACGGCCCCGTGCCAGAGATCGACGTCAGATCCAACGATCCCGACGCAACCACGGAGGTCGAGCCGGCTCTATCGAGTTGGTGGCAGTGTGAGTTGGGCCATGTCAGCCTCTCGACTGGGTCCGTCAAGAGGCTGCTAGAACAATGGGCCTCCAGCCAATGGCGCATTGCGCCCGATGGCCGGCATGTGGCCTGTACGCGCCACGTCGAATATGTAACGAACTTGCAGTACTCCCTGTTCGAGCTTTTCACCGTGGATATTGAGACCGGCGTGGAAAGGGTGCTCGTCGTGAACATCGCCAGCGCCTTCGGAATCAACTACGCGTGGTCCCCGGATTCAGCGAGTGTTGCGTACACCTCCTCCGGTAGAGGGCAGCCCGACGAGCTGTTCGTCGTCGCGGCCGATGGTTCTGCAGAGCCTGTAAATCTGACTCCGGGGTCGGAGTTCGACCTTTTGCTTAAATACGACACGCCGCGATGGAGTGCGGATAGTTCAAAGCTGTACTCACTCGGTAGGAAGGCCTGGTGGCAATTCGATCTGGAATCCGGCCGTCACCGCTGCGCATCGATTCCAAAAGAGTGGGTTATGCGCCATTGGATCGCACGACCGACTGCATCCACCATTCAATTGACGCAGGACGGGGACCTGCCCGTCGTGCTGCAGAATCGGTCCGACCTGAGCGGGCAGGTCGCCCATCTAGGCCAGGACGGAGGGCTGAAGCACGTAGCAGATATCCCAGGCACGTGCACGGGTCAAATTTGGTGCATGGAGGTGGATGATTCCTCCGGGCGCTACTACCTGATGGTGGAGGAGGCAAAGCGTCCACCCTCTGTGTTGTGCATAGAGGCTGGAAGCCATGACTGGCTATTTTGCCTAGCTCCTGAAGTTCAGGTATCCAAGCTCGGCCGCAGTGAACTGATCGACTTCGAAGCAGCCGGCATACAGTGCCGGGGAGTGATGTTGCTTCCTCCTGAGACGCAGCCGCCGTATCCAATGATCGTCAGTGTGTATGGGGGGTACCGAGGTGTGGGGACGATCAATCGCTTTAGCCTCCAAGGGCCACAGGCTATCGAGCCACAGCTCCTGTGCAGCGCCGGTTACGCGGTGTTGTTCCCGGAGGTGCCGCTGGGAGAGAAAGACCCGATGATCGGTCTTGTGGACCCGGTACTCGCCGCTGTGGATCGAGCGGTCGAACTCGGTCTGGCCGATGGCAACCGCGTGGGGCTAATGGGCACGAGTTATGGCGGATATAGCACTGTGGCGCTGATCGCGCAGACCGACAGATTCCGAGCTGCACTGGCTATTGCCCCTTGGGGTGTGAATATGACGAGCTTCTACATCCACCATATAGGATGGTGCGAAACGGGACAGGCCCGTCTCGGCGGCTCGCCGTGGGAGAATCGGGCCGCGTACATCGAGAACTCACCCTTCTTCTACCTAGATCGAGTGTCTACTCCACTATTGGTTGTGTGTGGTACAGGGGATCAGGCCGGTTCCAATCAGGCCGAAGATACGTTCGTCGCCCTGCGCCGGCTTGGTAAGCGCGTCGAGCTACGGCTGTACAAGGACGAGCACCATGGCACATCTGCTTGGTCCCGCGATGCTCTCGATGATCTGTATCGGCGCGTTCTGGATTGGTTCAATTGTCATGTGGCCGAGGCGCAGCCCCATGAGCAGCTCGTCTAAGAACGCTTCTCAAAACTCCATAGGAGGGAATATGTGGCCGACGTTGCGCGACTTCCTGAGTGTGCCTGATGAACTTACGGGGAAAGGTGTTCGTATTGCTGTTGTCGATGGGGATTTCCCAAGCCATCCCGATATCACCACCAACGAACAACGTACAACTTACAAAGTAATGGTGATGGAGTCCGAACCGCAGCCCAAGGTGTTCGAAGCGGAGCTTGGACCATGGAAAGGAGGCGCGCATGGGCTGTGGGCCGCGAGCGCGGCTGCTGGATCAGGTGCCGAATCGCAAGGTCTATATCGGGGGATCGCACCGGAAGCCGATCTCTTTCTCGTCGCCGAATACTTCCCCGGCCAGAGTCAGGATCCTGAAAGGCGATATGAAGCACATCTTAAGGCGCTGGAATGGGTTCGGGACAACTGGAGCAAGTATGAGATACGAGGTGTATTGTCAGCAGAAAAACTTGGGATCGACTCGAGCCTTCTGCCCTGGCAAACGGACTCGACACGCATCTTGTGTGAAGAAATAGCGGCCGCAGGCGTGCTCGTGATGGCAGGGTCGGGGAATACCTCCGACCGGACTGCTGGGCTTACCGAACCCGCGGCTCCGTCGGTCCTTTCCGTCGGAGGGATCGCGATTTCTCCGGACGGGGACCTGGACCGGGCCGACATGTTTTTAGGGAGCCGAGGAACGACCTTCGAAGGGAAATGGATTCCGGAGATTCTGGCACCGGCGGAAAACATCGTCCTTCCCTACGGAACCGACGAAGAGATCGAAAACCACTTTTACGGTAAGACAGACGATCTCCCACGTCGCTATGCTCGCAACATTGGGACATCGTTCTCGGGGCCGATTGTTCTTGGAGCCGCTGCCTGTGTGTGGCAGGCGCATCCGAGTTGGACCGCCCTAAAAATGAAAACGGCCCTTATCGCTTCGGCGCTGAAGCGTCCACAGTGGTCGGACCTGCGCGCCGGTCTGGTTTCAGTCGAAGGTGCTTTGGCGATGGAAGCGGCGGAGCATCCACCCGAGCCGGTAACGAGCCCCTACCAAACCTGGTCAGCGTGGCGGAAAAGTTCGGTCGAATACCGGATGGATCGACTTAGTGCCGGCGATTCTGAGCAGGTAAAGGATGTCATCCTCTCTTTTGTTGGTGATGCACTCCCGGACGCGGCTGTGAAACCAATCAGCAAGTGTTTAATCCATCCGGAACCTGAGGTTCGTGCCGCTACCGTATGTGCCCTAGCAAGCAAAACGTCCGATGTAAACTCGGACTACATCGAGGAAGCGTGTCGGGACGTTTCGCCAATTGTCCGTTCGGCGGCGGTATACCTGCTGCAAAATTGTCCAGATTTGTGGTCTGAGTGCAGCGCATCTCTTCGCACCCTTTTCAGCGACACGAGCTTGGATGTCCGTTATGTATCCTTGCACCTTGCCAGCAGAATGGCTCATCCTCGTTTCGCCGAAGCAATCGTCTCCGGTCTCGAAGGGGACGCCCGCATGGATCGAATAGGCCTCTTCGCGGCCCGAAGAGATACATTGGAAGCAATAACAGGACATCGCCTGTCGTTAAAGTACCCTGACCTGCACGGAGTTCGGTATTACTCGGACGCGCTTCGCGATGCGCGAATGGATCTGGCACGTCGATGGGAGGATTGGCTCCGTTAGGACTGGCCAAGCAGGGCGTGAGGTAATCAACCGGCGCGGGCGTCTAGACCAACTACGAGGGGCCGCCCCCTATACCTGTCCAAACAGGGGACAACCACCTAGGCCTTGTCCCTACTTGAGTAGCCTTGGCACTTTGCCTATCCTATCCCACTCGCGGCCTAGAGGCCGGTAATTTTTTGTCAACCCAAGGGGGTTAAAATGATCAAGCGTTTGCAGGGGAGTTTTCTCGTAGTAGTCTTTTTCAGCCTGTTTCTTCTGGCCGGATGTTATCACGCGACCATTGATACTGGGCTTGCCCCGGGGCCTATTGAGTCCTGCAAATATAAAGGAATGTTTTACAGTTTAAGTTGTGCATACTTGAAGAAGCCTCGAATCAGGTCGTTATCGTGATGCTGGGCGGTGATTGACATGCAGACCGCATCTGCTACGTCGTCGATGTGGTCTGGAATGAAGTTGGCTAGATCGCCATACTTAGTATGATTCCAGACCTGTTCAGCCGGATTCAATTCGGGTGCATAGGCGGGCAACCATTCGATGGTGAGTCGATCCGGATACCTTTTGTGCAATACCGCCACCGCGGCGCGATGGACACTCCACCGATCCAAAATGAGCACGACCTTGCGTCGTATCATACGCAGCAGATGACCGACAAAGGATACCACATCCTGCCGGTCGATATTATGCTCATACATTCGGAAATAAACGCCCAACCGCTGGCGCCGAGGCGGCAAGGTAACGGCGGCCTGAACCGACAAGCGATCGTGGCGATCCCACACCTTGTGTATGGGCGTGTGACCCGACAAAGCCCACGTCCTACGACGGGTGGGTTGCAGCATGAAGCCGCTCTGATCCATCAAGGCGATGGTCGCCCCCTGGTGCCGGGCTTTTTTTTAATCCGCGGCCACTCCACTAAGCGCCATTGGCGGATGGCCTCCTCCTCCCGTTCGCGCGCCCGGTGCTGGGGATACTGGCATGAAAAACCCAACCCATGCAGCAGACGACCCACGTGATCGGGATGATAGGACACCCCAAACGTTTGGGCCATCACCTGCGCGACACGCCGACAGGTCCACAGCGCGCTATCAAAGCCAGCCGCCTGGGGACCTTGGAGTAGAAGCTGTTTCAACTGATCCTTGTCTTGGGGACTCAACTGACAGCCCCGACCCGGATGCGGTTTGGCTTTGAGTCCCGCCTCGCCGGCTTGCGCTTTCATCGACTTCCAACGAGACACCGAGGAAGGGGAGACTTGGACCAGACGAGCTACTTCGTTGACGCCTTTGCCGGCATCAAGCAACTGAGCCGCCCATTGACGACGATATTCCAGCCGATCGGCACTACCTTTAGGTCTCATATAAATGAATATAAACTATTCCTTTAAAAATGCAGAGGTCAATAAGACGGTGGAGATGTGGAAGCATAGCTGGATAGCTGGCCTCGTGCCGCCGTCGGTGGTCGAAGCGCAAAGCGAGTGCGAAAATGGCGTAGCTAGGGTCGAGACGCAGCAGAGCTTTTTGAACGGGCTTGTAGGAGCTTTGACTTCGGGCATATACACGCCTATGACGGTAATAGTGACGTGTGCCGCTGACGACATGTCCTCAGCGGCTGTGGATTCCGCGTCGGTTGTCACTGTGTCTTATGGCTCGGATTACGAAGAAATCATGGATGCTTTTGGCCAAGCCGCTGATAAGGCGGAAGCTGCCGAGCAGCCCGCGTACGTGCAATTCAAGCGCGATTCACGGTAACAATAAACCGGCCTCCGCGTCATGTGTGACGACGCGGAGGCCGGCCGTTAGCTTTTTGTCGATTTTTCCTACGCTTTCACGAATCACCCCCGTCGGTATAATCCCTAATCCTCATAGAACACCCGCGCCTTAAAATTCCACATACGGTTCAGACTCAACAGGCGTAAACGACTTCGGCGGATGTTGCTCCATAACATCCTCGCGCAACTCTACGCCCCAACCCGGCCCTTCAGGTGGCACGCAATGTCCATCGATCACTTCGATAGGTTGCGTAAGGACCTCGTTGTACAGATCAATAGACGACACAAAAATTTCCTGCATCAAACTGTTGTGAATACACATATCCAAATGCAAGCTGGCGATTGTTGAGATCGGCCCATTGGAATTGTGCGGGGCGACCGTCACGTAATAAGTTTCAGCCATTGCGGCAATTTTCTTCAGTTCAGTGATGCCGCCTGCATGACAAATATCCGGCTGAATGATCCCGACCGCATTCAATTCCAACAGCGCACGAAAATCCCAGCGAGTGTACAATTGCTCACCCGTCGCAATGGGCACATTCACCTCGTGGGCAAATTGCGCCAGTGCTTCTGGATTATCCCACAAAATCGGCTCTTCCATCCACGCAATGTTATAGGGCTCCAATTCTTGGGCTACTCGTCGGGCGCTCCATATATTCAATCGCGCGCGAATGTCAATCCCGATTTCAATTTGCGACCCCGCCGCTTCGCGCGCCGCTTCCACCAAGGCGACGCCGTGCTGAATCCGATCAATCTTTGCCACCTGTACGCCGTTAAAGGGGTAGAACTTCAACGCCTCATAGCCTTGATCTACTACTCGTTTTACGCCCTCGGCAATCCCTTCAGGTGTGTTGTCCTTTCGCGGCCAGCCATTGGCGTACATGCGAATTTTATCGTGCGATTTTCCACCTAACAATTCATATACGGGGACGCCCAGTGCTTTGCCTTTAATGTCCCATAACGCCAGATCAATTGCACTGATCGCACTCGTCGTCACCGGGCCACCCGACCACGTCACCCGACGATACAGCGAAGTCCAGATCCGCTCGATCTCAAACGGATTTTTGCCTAGCAGAAAGCGCTTAAACGCCGCAAACTCGCCCATCAATCCGTCGTCTTTAAACTGCAAACTGGCTTCGCCTAGCCCGTGAATACCGGCGTCTGTCTCAATTTTCACAAACGTCCAATTATTCCCACCTTCCGATCCCATCCGCATTACCTGCAAGTCAGTAATTTTCATTTTTGTTCTTCGTTGTATTTAGGTAGTAGCTTCAAATGACGCGCCACCACGGTGCGGCGAGTACGCGGTCGGTGAGCCAGAATGTCTCTTCGCCATCGTAGAGAACGATTCCACGCTGCGCCATATCGGAGTACTCATCTAGGAACGTATGCAGATGTCGCACATCCCCGGGATGAACGCTCGCGGCGGCCTTCACTTCCACGGGCAGCAGACGCCGGCCCGTTTCAATGACGAAATCGACCTTGGCACCCTTTGTAGTCCGCCAAAAGAGAATCTCCGTTCTTTCGATGCGAGTACCCGCCCAAGCGAGCAGATCGCAGAGCACTATGTTCTCTAGGTGCGCGCCGCGAGGATGCGCCTCGCCCGCTAAGTGCAAAGCCAACCCGGTATCGCTCCAGTAGAGTTTGGATGACTTGACCAGCCGTTTCGTCCTGTTGACAGAATAGGATGGCAGTCGCACGAGCTGGAATGACACTTCTAGCAAGTTGAGATACCGCTGCACTGTGGAGGGGGCAAGATGTACATCCCGGGCTAGGTCTGATTGATTTAATAGCCCTCCAACGCGCAGACAGGCTGCCGTTATCAATCTCCGCAGATCAGTGATGCCCTCAATGGCAGATAGACGCGGGATATCCCGCTCCAAGTAGGTAGCTGCGTAGCCTTCGAACCAGAGCCGCCGGTCGTCATCGTCCATCAACTCATGGGCCGGGACGGGATAACCTCCGCGTCGAGCAAGGGCCATCCACGGCTCTGCTTCGGCTGGTTCCGCGAGCAGCACATCCCGCCATGCAGTAGGAGGCGCATCTACAAGTTCTGTCCACAGACCAGGCCTAGCCAATCCGCGTTGCTCGCGACGGGTCATGGGCCAGAGCGTCAAGTAGCTAGCACGACCAGCCAGCGTTTCTCCCACTTCCTTCATAAGCAGCAGATTCGCCGACCCAGTCAGGAGGAAACGACCGGCAACTCGATCTTCGTCAACGAGGCGCTTGATGGCGAGCAGCACATGCGGCACCCGCTGCACCTCATCAAGCGTGATCTGCACGGCCCGAGCAGCAAGAGCATCCGGTTCGCGTTGGGCTTGCTCGAGGACGCCGTAATCGTCTAGGGTGAAGTAAGATCGATCTGCCCCAATGGGATGCATCCGGGCGAGAGTGCTCTTGCCGGTCTGTCGTGCGCCAGTGAGAACAGTCACGGGCATAACCCTCAGCGCCCGCTCCACGCTCGCGGAAGCAAATCGAGGCAGCAGTCGATTCGTGTTCATATACCCATGGTATGGGTGATTATCACCCACGTCAAGGGTGATAATCACCCTAAGAAGGTCTATACGCCCGCGGCCCAACCATTGCCCCCGGCGCGCACTTTGCCCTCGCTTTTGAGTACTTCGGCTCCGTGCGCCCCTCCGGCCACCGCTTCTCGTACCAGCACCCGGTGGCCCATTTCTTTCAGGGCTTGCACAATCGCCGGGTCGATGCCGCGCTTTAGTTCGAGAGGCTCCTGCGCTTCGGCGTTGAGTCGGGGGGCTGTGGCCGCTCCCAAGGCGGTGGCGTTGAAGTCGATAATGCGCTGTCCCAGTTGGGCACCGACGCTGATGATGCGGCGACCGCCGGGCAGACCGATGGCCACGTCGCGTTGGGGCAGGCGCAAAATCATGGGGACTACGTTGTTGAGCGGACGCTTGTGCGCGGCCACGGAATTGGCCCGGCCGGGGCGGGGGTCCAAACGGCACATGCCGTGGCCCAGAATGATGCCCGTGCCCGGCACGGTGAGACAAGAGCCAAAGGCCCCGCCTTGGGTGATGGTAATGCCGACGAGATTGCCCTCGGCGTCCGCAGCCGATACGTGCAAAGTTTCGGCCACGGCCGGACCCGAGGCTTCGTACACTTGCTGATCAACCCGCTCGGGGAATTGCCGCAGGGCCTCGACGCGACCGGCCGCATAGTCCTTGCTCAGCAAGCGCTCCACCGGCACATCGACAAAATCGGGGTCGCCGACGTAGCGCAGGCGGTCGCGCCAGGCTTGTTTGACGACTTCGGCTAGCTGGTGCCAGTACAGGGCTTGGTCGTCGGGCACCACGGGCAAGCATTCCAGCATGTGCAGAATCTGGAGGGCGGAGAGGCAGCCGTTGGGCAAAATCGGCCCGTACACTGGCACGTCGCGGTAGGTGATTTGGTACGGCTCGGTCAGGCGCGGCGCAAAAGCGGCCATATCCTCGCGAGTGAGAGCACCGCCGCTGGCTTGGACATAATCGCCGATGGTGCGGCCCAATTCGCCGTGGTAAAAGTCGCGCCAGCCGGCTCGGGCCAAACGCGCTAGGGTGCGCTCCATATCGGGGCGATGCCAAATGTCGTCGGGGCTGGGCAACTCGCCTTGCGGCGCGAGGTGGCTAAACGTCGCGGGGAAGCGGCGCAGAATGGCTGCTTGGCTGCGAATGGTACTGGCTAGGGCCGGGCCGTAGGGGAAGCCGTCGGCGAGCAGCCCTTGGGCCGGAGCGACAATCGCGGCCCAAGGCAACTGCCCCCAGCGCTCGTGCAAAAAGCCCATGCCAGCCATTTGGCCGGGGACGGCTACGGACTGGGGGCCGTACACGTTGGCATCGTCGCGCACGCTACAGGCGTATTCCTTTTCGTTGAGGTCCTTATTGTCGCGGCGGGCTGGTAGAATATCGTACATGTACTCGTGGGCAGTGGCTGGAGCTACGGCATTGGCGTCGAGCGACCAGACGCGGCCGGTGGAACCTTCCAAAACAACCGCGGCCGACATATAGCCGCCGATGCCGTTGGATTGGGGTGCCAACATGCAGCAGGCCAGGCTGGTGGCCGCGGCCGCATCCATGGCGTTGCCGCCTTGGGACAATATCTGCGCGCCAATGCGCGCCGCGGCTGGTTGCTGGGCGGCCACCGCGCCGCCGTCGGCTAGTACTTGGTGTCCTTCGATCATGTTCTCCTCACAACAGGAAATTCCGGTGCGACACTACGCCTATCCAAAGCGCACCCCCGTCGGGATAATCCCCACGTCCTCGCCGCGCCGCATGGCCTCAGCCGCATCGAGTATGCTCGCCAAGTCGTGCTTGGGTTCAAACCCCAATTTTTCCTTGATGTTGGTCAAATCTAACTCGAAGTAGTTCCAATCCGGCCGCCGCGCCTCGACGAACCCCAGCCCGAAGCGCTCGGCGAGATAGGGGACGGCTGTACCCCAGTCGAACAGCGCGGCCCCGCCCAAGTTGAATACCTCGCCCACGGCCTCGTCCCGCTCCAGCGCCAGTACCAGCCCTTGGACGATGTCGCGTACGTCGGCAAACGCCTGCCGATAGGGTCGCCCGTCTGGATTCCGCGATAGCAAGAACTGCTCCTCGCCCGTCCACAGCGCCTTGAGCTCCTCGGCCCCCTCTTGGTCCTTGAACCGCTCGTAAACCGGCCCCAACAAAAACAGGTGCGGCAAGCCATTTTCGTCGAGGAATTCCCCCGGCTCAATAATCGTGGCAAAGCGCGTGGTCGCGGCCGGCAACCCGTACTGGCGGTGATAGCTCATCACTAGCTCTTCACCGATCCACTTGGTCAGGAAGTAGGGCATCGTCTGGTAGCGGGCGACCTGATCTTCGCGGATTGGCTCTTCAAAGCAGCGGCCGTTGTAGGGATTGTCCCAGTAGATCGCCTCAGTGGAAGCATAGACCAAGCGGTGCAGATTGGGCGCTAGCTCGCGGATGGACTCCAGCACGTTGATGGTGCCCATGCCGTTGATTTCGAGGTATTCGCGGTTGTCGAAGGGGCCGGCAAAGGCCGCGGCGATGTGGTACACCGCATCGACTCCCTCGACCGCGCGGCGCACGTCGGCGAAATTGCGCAAATCGCCTTCGATGGTCTCGACGCGGTCAAAGCCGTCGAGCTTGTGGGCGCGGCTTTGGTCGCCGGGATAGACAAACGAGCGGATCTCGTGCCCTTTGTCGAGCAGGGCTTGCGCCAAATTGGCTCCGACGCGGCCGGTGCCGCCGGTGATGAGGATTTTCACGTTGCACCTCTTTGATGGGGATGAATGGCTTTAGCTGGCGCTGGGTAGGGCGCTGGCCAAAAGTTTTTCCGGCGTGGCCTCGGCCCGTGCGTATTCGGCGGCAATCCGTCCCTCGCGCATCACGTACACTCGGTCGCACAGTCCCAGAATTTCGGGCATTTCCGACGAGAGGACCACGATTGCCAGCCCTTGGCGCGCCAGTTCGTCCAGCAATTGATAGATCTCGGCCTTGGCGCCGACATCGATCCCCCGGGTCGGCTCATCGACGAGCAGCACCTGCAAATTTTCCTTCAGCAGCCAGCGGGCCAGCAGCACCTTTTGCTGATTGCCGCCACTGAGCCGAGCGATGGTCTGCTCTTGGTCGGGGGGACGCAGGCGCAGGCGTGCGACGAGTGCGCCGACTTGCTGCCGCTCCGCTCCTACCTGCACGTGCCCGGCGCGGCAAAACTGCTCTAAGGCCGCGACGCTCGCGTTTGCGCGCACGCTTTGCTGGGCGAACAGGCCGTCGGCCCGGCGATCCTCCGGTACTAGTCCCAATCCGAGGGTACGCGCCCTCGGCGGTGCGTTCGCTGGCACGGCGACCCCGCCGAGGGTGACAGTTCCCGCGCGGCGGCGATCCACGCCCATCACGGCCCGTGCTAGTTCCGTCCGCCCCGCGCCCATCAGTCCGGAGAAGCCGACGATTTCCCCAGCGCAGACCCGGAAGGAAATGTCCCGCACCCGGTCCGTGGTCAGCCCATCCACTTCCAGTGCACACGGCCCCGGCGTGCGATCGGCTGCGGGAAAACCTTGGCCCAATGCCCGCCCCACCATCAGCGCGATCAGCCGCTCTTCGTCGAGGTCGGCGGCTTGCTCGCAGGCGACGCGCTCTCCGTCGCGCAAGACCGTCACCCGGTCGGCCAGCGCCATGACCTCGGCGAGCTTGTGCGATACATAGACCACGCCCACGCCTCGCGCCTTGAGCCGGGCGATGAGCGCAAAGAGTTTGTCGATCTCGCGCGTACTCAGCGCCGAGGTTGGCTCGTCCATGACGATTACTTGGGCGTCGCACGCCAGCGCCCGCGCGATCTCGACCAATTGCTGCGCGGCTACGCCGAGATGGCCGACCTTGGTCTGCGGGTCAACCGATAGCCCGACCTCGGCCAATAGCGTTGCAGACGCAGCGTAGAGCGAGTTCCAGTGGACGCGCCCACCGCGCCCGTGCGGCAGGCGGCCGAAGAACAAATTCTCAGCCACCGACAGCGAAGGGACTAACTCTAACTCTTGGTAAACGACCGCCAGCCCGTGGTCCAGGGCTTGGCGCGGATGGCGGATATCTACGGGGCGGCCTGCGATCTGGTAGCGGCCTTGGTCGCGGCTATACACGCCGGCCGCAATTTTGATCAAGGTGCTCTTGCCCGCGCCGTTTTCGCCGACCAGCGCGTGGACTTCCCCTGGCAGTACCGCGAAATCAACGCCCTTGAGCGCATAGACGCCGGGGAAGCGCTTGTGGATATCCTCTAGGGAAAGCAGCGGCGTCATGTTGGGGGGGCGAGTAGCCGTCGCAGGAGGCTCTGCTTGCGCCGGGTGTCCAGATACACGGCGAGAATAATTACCGCGCCGCGCGCAATATCGTGGTAGAAGGACGACACGTTCAAAAGCACCAAGCCGTTGGAGAGCACCGTCAGAATCAGGATGCCGATAAAAGCACCGCCGAGCGTACCCACGCCGCCCGTCAGGCTGATGCCGCCCAAGATCACCGCGGCGATCACCTGCAACTCAAACCCTAGGCCGGCATTCGGCTGCCCGGAGTTGAGGCGCGAGGCCAAGATAAAGGCGCTCAAGGCCGCTAGCACCCCGCCGAGCACAAAGACCAAGACGCGCGTGCGATCAACGGCCAAGCCCGCCAGCCGCGCCGCTTGGATATTGCCGCCGATGGCGTAGATGTAGCGGCCGAGGATGGTGTGGTGCAGGACGTAGTAAAACAACCCGAAGAGGACAAAGGTCACCAGTACCGGGATCGGGATCGGCCCCAAGTATCCGGTCCCCACTTCGACGAAGCCTTCTACTTTGCCTTGGATCGATACCGCTTGGGTACTGACCATGGCCGAGCCGCGCAAAATCGCCATCATACCCAAGGTGGCGATCAGGGAGTTGATGCCGGCCTTGGTGACCAACAGTCCGTTGCACAGGCCGACGAGCGCCCCGGCAACCAGTGCGGCCCCCAGCGCCAGCGTCACGCTCTCAAACTGATTGAGCACAGCTACGGCGATGATCCCGGCCACGGCTTGGGTCGAGCCGACGCTCAGGTCGATCTCGCCGAGCAGGATGATCATCACCATGCCGATCCCGGCGATGGCCACCAGCGAGGCGTCGCGCAGCACGTTCTTGATATTGACGGCGGTAAAGAAGACCGGCGTCAAAAGCGAAATCCCCACGCAGAGCAAGACCAACGCCAGCAACAGCCCGGCCTGCTCGCTGTGGAGTACTCGCGCAAGAAAGCGACTCATTGCGACATCAAGGCCCGCACCGCATCCACCTTGAGGGCGAAGGGCGGCTCGGTGCTTATGTCGTAGAAGCGGCTGAGATTGTCGCGGGTGACGACGATGGTCGGCGTCTCGTAGTGGTCGGGCAACGATTTGCCTTCGCTCAACTGCACGGCTGCGTCAATCAGCGATGCGCCGACGAAGTTGGGAAACATTGCCAGGGCCGCCGCGTAGGGCGTGTCGCCAGTCAGGGCCGTCTGTCCCACGGTGCCCTCGAAGCCAAAGCCGATCGCCGTCAGCGCTGCTTCGTCGAGACCCGCAGCTTTATAGGCCGCCATGCCGCCGGTCGTCGAATCGTCGTTGATGCCGTAGATCACGTTGATCTGCGGGTTGGCTGTCAGCGCGTCCTGCGCCACCTTGAACGCCTTTTCTTTGAGGCCCTGCCCATCGACTTCTTGGACGATTGTATAGGTCAGACCCGAGGCCGCGAGCGCGTCCTTAAAACCATCGACCCGCTGCCGGCAATCCTCGAAGTTGGGGAAACCGACGGTGAGGATTTTGGGATCGATCCCCTTGGCTTGGGCGTACTCGGCAAACCACTCACCGGCCTTGACCCCGCTGGCGTAGTTGTCGATTCCCACGTAGCTGTCGGCCTCTGGCACGGGGTTGGATTCGGTAATCACCTTGGCACCCGCGGCCTTGGCCTGCCGCACTATCGGCCCCATCGCCTTGGCATCCACCGGCGACAAAATCAGCACCTCGACCCCTTGGGCGAGCAGGTTTTCGGCCTTGGAGATTTGCGCTGCCACGTCGAGGTTGGCATCGGCGACGATCAGCTCGACACCCAACTCGGCTGCCCGCGCTGTCGCCGACTTGCTGATGTTTTGATACCACTCGTGCGACATGAAGTTGATCACGTAGCCGATCTTGAGTTTGTCGGGCGCGTCGTCCGGCTGTCCGCAGGCGATTAGCAGCAGGCTCAGCAGCCATGTTTTTTTCATAGGTCGCGTTCCTTTCCTTACGGTCACATTCCCCAAATATCGATCTCGACCCCGCGGTCCGCGGTCCGGCGGCGGTGGAACACCTTGTCCGCCCAACGCCGCCCTTCGCGCCGGTCGAAAATCACCAGATGACCCGCCTCGGCCGCGCAGCGATCCATGTACTCCGCCGTCTGCTCCAACCCCTCGGCGATGGTCTGCTTCAAGCTCTTGTG
The DNA here is from genome assembly GCA_965261395.1 of Candidatus Latescibacterota bacterium. Lineage (GTDB taxonomy): Bacteria > Latescibacterota > UBA2968 > UBA8231 > UBA8231. The sequence continues at coordinate 5,399,765 of OZ253462.1, read as the reverse complement.
CAGCACCTTGCACTCGACGACGAACTGGCGCGTCTGTTCGCCCTGCGGCCACACAATCAGCAAATCCGTCCGCATCCGACCGAGGCCGTATTCGCGCTCGATGCGACCGCCGCTGTTGACGATGCGCTGCAAAAATGCCTGCAACAGCAACTGTGGCCCCGCTTCCTTGTACTCGAACCGCTCGACCCAGTGCTCGGAGTGCTCGCGGAAGAACGCTTGGAACGCGGTTAGTAGTTTGCCGACGTGTAGGTCTCCATCGTCCCCCACATACCACGCCGTTTCTTGCGCCAACATCGCTTGGGTGGTATAGGTGAGTTCCCGCGGAATAACCTCGCGGTAAATGGGGTTGGCAATACGAGCCGGATCATCTGCACTGATCAGCCCCAGATCGCGGAGATAGGTCAAGTCGTCGGAGGGCATAGCGCGCGCTTCGCCGCCGCTCAACAGCGGCTCGACCACCCGCCGCACCCGCTCCTCTTGGAGCTTGTCGGCCAACTGATCCAGATGCGTCTCGCGCCGCAGGATGAGTTGCTCTTGCGCGGCGCGGATGGCTTCGGCGGCTACCGGACGATGCCACGCCTCGGCAAATTCGCCATAGAAGCAGGCTTCGTCGGCCAGCGCGTTGACTAGCCACGGCTGTCCTTGGGTCTGCGTCCAAACCGCGTCCAGCGCCTCGGCGGTGAATATCTGCCCCGTCTCCTCGGTGTGCTGACCCAATAGCGCCAGCACCTCCGCCCGCGAAAAGTCGCCCAGACGCAACGAGCGCGCTTTGATATTGAACGCACTACCGCCGGCGATAAGCGCATTCTCCGCCGTCGATTGAATGCGGTAATCGCGCACATCGCGCACCCCGCACAGCACCACGCTCTGCGGAAAACCCGCTGGTCGCAAATCGTAGCCGGCCCGCAACTGCCGCAGCACCGACAGCAAAGAATCGCCGATCAAGGAATCTATTTCGTCGATCAGCAGCACGAAGGGCTTGGGATCAGCCTTGGACCAGCGCGTCAATGCCTCTTGCAGAGCCGCGTGCGGACCGTATTTGGTCAAGAGGTCGGGCCAAATCGCATCCAAGAAATCGTCGTCCAGCGTCCAGCTCGCCCGAGACGCCAACGCTCCCAAAACGGTGCGTATTACCTGTTCCACATCTTCGCGCCCGGCCTGCCCGCCTTCCACGTTGACGTACACGCAGCGATAGGCCCCTTCGGCGTTGAGCAGATCGCGCAGCGCCAGCAGGGCCGAGGTCTTGCCCGTCTGCCGCGGCGCGTGCAGGACGAAGTAGCGTTTGTCGCGGATGAACCGGCGCACCGCGGCGAGGTTCAGTCGCTCCAAGGGCGGGATACGGTAGTGATCCTCGGCCACCACCGGACCGCTGGTGTTGAAAAAACGCATCGCGAGGACTCCTTATCCCTTCACGGCACCAGCCGTTAATCCCTGGACAAAATACCGCTGCAACCCCACAAAGAGCGCGATTGGCGGCAGGCTAAAAATCAGCGACGCGGCGAATAGCTGGTCGTATTTGTTGACGTATTGCCCCAAAAACGCGGCGCGTAGCCCCACCGGAATGGTCAGGGCCTGCGATTTGGTAAACACAAAAGCGAACAAGAATTCATTCCACGAAAGCAAAAACGCAAAGGTCCCCACTGCCACAATCGCTGGTGCGGCCAATGGCAAGATGATTCGGTAGAGTAGCTGAAGGCGATTGCAGCCGTCGATGAGCGCGGCCTGCTCTAGGTCGGTGGGGATGGCGCGGAAATAGCCGTTGAGCAGCCAGGTGCAAAAGGGGATGGCAAAGCCCGTGTAGATCAGCACCATGCCCACATGCGTGTCGAGCAAGCCGAACGAGCGAATCACCTGAAAGAGCGGGATGAGAATCGAAGAACCAGGCAGCATTTGCGACATCACCACTACCATCAGCAACAAGGTATTGCCGCGAAAGCGAAAGCGGGCAAAGGCATACGCCGCGCAGATGCTAAACGCGAGGGCAATCAGGGCCGTCGAAAGGGAAATCACCATGCTGTTGGCAAAGTACTTCCCAAACGGCCCGGTGTCCCACATATCGACGTATGCGCTGAAAGTGACCGAGCGCGGAAAGACCAAAGGCGGCGTCTGCGTCATCTCGGACAGGGGACGCACCGAAGTCGTGACCACCCATATCAGCGGCATCACCAGCGCGAGCACAAAGACCGATCCCAAGCCGTAGGCGAGATAGGCGCGGACTTTTTCTTGGGTCTTAATTCGCATCCCCGCTTCTCCTCTCCTCGCGGAAGAGCATGCGGATGAAGACGATGCTCAACGATAGCAAAAAGAGCAGCAGAATGAGTGCCGCGGCCGCGCCCTTGCCGAGCCGCAGGTGCTCGAAGGCGATGCGATACACTGTAATCGGCACCACCTGCGTGGCCTTGGCCGGGCCTCCCTCGGTCATAATGAAGATCAGCGCGAAGTCGTTGACCATCCAGATCGTGGCGAAGAGGAAGACCACCCCGATCACGTGTTTGAGCTGCGGCAGCGTCACGTGGAAGAAGCGCTCGAACACATTGGCTCCATCGACGTGCGCGGCCTCGTACAGCTCGGAGGATACGCCCTGCAGACCGGCCAGCAGCATGATGGTGATATAGGGCATGAAGCGCCAGACATTGGCCACCACCACCGCGCCGATAGCTGTGTCTGGCTGCGCTAGCCAGGGGACATTGGCGTCGATGAAGCCGAGGCTCAGGAGCGTATGATTGACGAGGCCGAAGCTATCGTGGAAGAGCCAGCGCCACATATAGCCGGTCACCACCGGGGCGATGGCCCAGGGGATGAGCAGAAAGCCGGTAAAGACCGGCCGATACTTGCGGATCTCGTTGAAGATCAACGCCATCCCCAAGCCCAAGACGAAGGCCACCGGCAGCGAGTAAAGCGTAAAGCGCACCGAACTCCAGATGCTGTTGACAAAGGTGCGGCTGCCGAAGAGCTTGGCGTAGTGAGTCAGGCCGATGAACTCGTCGCCAGCCCCGCGGAAGAGCTTCACCTTGTACAAGCTCATGATCAGGTTGCTGAACACCGGATAGAGGATGACGACCGCCAAGACCAGAATCGCCGGCAACAAAAAATAGTACGGCGTCAGATTTTTGCGCAGCGCGCCTTTAGTAATCACTCAACACCTCGTTTACTTCTTCGGCGGCAAAGTCCAGCGCCTCCTTGGGGCTTAGCGTGCCGGTCAGCGCCGTATTGACCGCGTCGGCAATGTGCCGCTGGATTTGGGTGACCGCCGGATGCCCCGGCCAGCCCAGCCCATTGGCCCCAGCTATGGCGAGTTGGTCTAGGTCGATGTAATCGGATTGCACGCCTTCGACATAGGCCGCCTTCAGCGTGGGAATGCCGCCCATGGTCGGGTTGGGGTTGCGCCAGACCGGATGGTCCAAATTCAGCGCCTTGATCACTTCCCAAGCTTCATTGGGAACCTTGGTATAGCCCGTTATGGCAATCATAATTACGTCGAGCAAGGTCCGCGATTCGCGCGGCCCGAGGTGCTCGGTGGGCGTGGGAATCTGCGCCAGCGCCAGATTGTTCAGATCGAAGTCGTAGTTGCCGTGGACGATATCCTGCCACCACGGCCCCTCAATCGACAGCGCCGCCCTGCCCGTTGACCAGTGCGCGGCATTCTCGTCAAAAGCGTAGGCAGCACTGGCGGCGGGCAAATAGCCTTTGTTCTTCATTTCTATCAAAAACTCCAACGCCGCTTGCCCGGCTGGTCCGTTAAAGGCCGCGGCCGACCAATCGTCGTTAAAGACGCGCCCACCCGCTTTGTACAGCAGCGGCAAGAAGCGGTAGGCCGTGTCCAGATTGAGGCCCCCAGGTATGGTAAAAGGCTCGATTCCCGTGCCCGCGAATTGCGGGCCGAGCGCCAGCATCTCATCCCAGGTCTTGGGAACTTCGAGTCCCATCCGCGCCATAATGTCGGTGTTGACCGCCAGCACGAAGGGCAGCATGGTCACCGGCAGGCCGTAGTGCTTGCCGTCGTATTCGACCAGTTCCCAAACATTGTCGAGGATGCGCTCCTTGACTTGGGGGAAATCGGGGAAGTTCTCCAGCGCGTACAATCCCCCCAACTCGCCGAACTCCACCGAGTACTTGTGATGCACCCGCACGATATCCGGCCCATCGCCGACGATGGTGGTGCTAATCAGACTCTCGCGTTGCGTCGCCCAGTCGCGGAATTCCAGCTCGATTTGGATGTCGCTGCGGGAGGCGTTGAAGTCGGCCACGGCCTGCTGCACCCATTCGCGCAGGCCCGGCACCCCGCCGAATTCCCACAACACTACCGAGGTCGGCTCGCCGGGGCGCGGGCGGTCGTCGCCTCCGCAGGCGATTAGACTTATGAACAGTGGAACTAGTATTTTTTTCAAGGATATAGCCGCATAGAATCCGCAAATTGCTCCAGTGCATTTCGCGCCGTCTATATTAGCCAAACCGCTCTTTGCCGACAATCTGCTCTGCTGGACACCGCGTCCGCAATTCCTTACTTAGTGGAACCTCATAACTGTTCGGACACGCCATGCAAAACGTCCTCATCACGGGTGCCACAGGTCTGATCGGCACGGCCGCGTGCGCCAGCCTGCGCAAGCACTATAACTTGCGCGCCCTCAACCGCCGCCCGCTCCCGCACATCGACTGCCACCAGGCCGACATCGCCGATCTCGACGCCATCCGGCCGGCCTTTGCCGGGATCGATGCGGTCGTCCATCTCGCCGCGCACATCGCCAATGACCTGCCGGCGATTTTCCGTGCCAACTTGCAGGGTACCGGCAATGTTTTCGCCGCGGCCCGCGAGGCCGGAGTGCGCCGCGTCCTCTTTGCCAGCAGTGGGTCGGTCATGGGTGGATACACCGCGCTCTCGCCATACAAGGAGCTTTTGGCCGGGGAATACGACCAAGTGCCGGCTACGTGGTCAATGCTGACGGCGCAATCACCCCTGCGGCCAACGGGTCTGTACGCGGCCAGCAAGGTCTGGGGCGAAGAGCTGGGACGCGAATACGCCTCGGCCTACGGCATGTCTGTCCTCTGCCTGCGCTTTGGCCGCGTCAACCCGGAGAACCGCCCAACCCATTCCCGCGAATACTGCGTCTGGTGCAGCCAGCGCGACGCCGTGCAGATGATCGAAAAGTGCCTTGCCGCCCCTCTCGACTTGCCCTTCGACATCTTCTTCGTCAACTCGGACAACAAATGGGGCTACCGCGACTTGGAGCACGCTCGCCAGACGGTGGGCTTTGTGCCCGCGGACCGAGCCGAAGACTACCGCTGAGGAGAAAATCTATGCTGCCCTTGTGCGCGATTTTGCTCGCCGCCTCTGCCGCGTGCGCGGACATGAACATCAACGCCCCCCTGTTGGAGACGGCCCCGACCATTGACGGCGACCTCGCCGAGTGGAAGGACCGCGCTCACAACGACGGAGTCTGGGACATGCGCCGCATCAGCGAGGCTGGCTTCTACCGCCTCGATCGCGGCGCGCGCAATCGCCTCACCGACCACGGCAATGAGCCGCACCTCGAAGACGACTTGAGCGCCCGCTACTACATTGCTTGGGACGCGCACAACTTTTACTTCGGGGCCGAGGTCTGGGACAACGTCAACGACCTCGACGACCCCGATCCGGCGGACAAGCGTTGGTATTTTAAGGATGCGATTTGCTGGTTTATGGAAGGCCCGCGCGACCGGGCCAACGAGCGCTTCGGCCAAGGCGACAATGCCTTCTGCTTTGTCGCCGACCCACAGCGCACCCCGCAAAACGCTTGGTGGCGGCACGGCGCACCTGGCCAGAGCTACATTGAAGAACCGATCCCCGAAGCCGCTTGCGACTACGTGGTGCGCATGGATCCTTGGGGCCGGAGCGCGGCCGATTTCATCATCGAAGCCCGCGTCGAGATGGCTCCGACGTTTGGCCAGAGCGACCCCCGTTGGCAGCCGCCGCAAGTAGGCGACGAATACAGCATGGAAATCGTCCATACCGACCCGGACGGCGGCGCGTACGGCGGCCACTTTATGATCTACGGCAACGGCGACGACGACAACACGTGGGGCCGGATGATCTTGGTCGGCCCGCGGACGCCGATTGGGCGACTCGCCGAGTAGAGGAGAAAGAAAATGCACCATAGAGCAGTGCTGCTGCCCTTGGCAATAGCGACCCTCATGGCCCTCGTCGGCTGCAACTCCAATCCGGTCTCCTCGGGAGGTCGAGCGCCTGCGTTCACCTTACCGGCGGCGGATGGGACTTCTGTTTCCCTGTCCGACTTACTCGACAACCGCACGGCGGCGGTACTGCTGTTCTACAGAGGATTCTTCTGAAGTGTCTGTAGGAGCCAACTAGGTGAGTTGGTAGAGTTGTATCCTGAGTTTCTAAAGCGCAATGTGTCGCTTGCGGCGATCAGCACTGATGACATCGCCGACGCGCTGAAAATGGCGGAGCTCACCGGCGCTGAATTCGCCATTCTGTCAGACAAGGACGCCGAGGTAGCCAAAGGCTACGGAGTTTACAACCTGCTGCGTGACGGCGTTGCGACGCCGTCCGCGGTCATCGTCTCGCCTGGGGGCGACATCGAATGGCAATACGTAGGGAGAAGCATCTCCGACCGGCCGGCAGCCGATGAAATTTTGGCTCAGGTTGACCGATTGATGCAGTGAATCACCCTCATTCAGGTGTAAAATGCAAAAGACGAACTTGCTCATGATCTACGGCAATGGCGACGACGACAACACGTGGGGCCGGATGATCTTGGGCGGCTCGCAGAGTAGGGCGGGGTGGTTAGATTATTGGTAGCTGGTTGACCGATATTTAGGCGTCCGTAAACCGCACATCCAGCGATGAGAGGAGGGCGATATGCTCAGCCCCAACCCAGCCGTCAAGTTCACCTATGAGGACTACCAACATACCCCCGAGGACAAGCGCTACGAGTTATTGGACGGAGAGTTGATTATGGTCCCGGTGCCCAACCTAGAGCACCAGAGAATTGGCATCCGGCTAGGAGCGTTGCTCCATGGCTTCGTACAGGAGAGGGGTTTAGGCGAGGTCTTCCACGCGCCCTGCGACGTGGTGCTGTCGAATACGGATGTGGTACAGCCGGACCTATTGTTCGTCTCCAATGAGCGAGCGCACCTGCTGCTCGGCGGCGCAAATGTCCTCGGTGCACCGGATTTGGTCGTCGAGATCCTGTCCCCCTCCACTGCCGGGCGGGACCGGACGCTCAAACGCGCCCTGTACGCCAAGTATGGCGTGAAGGAATACTGGCTAGTCGATTCGGACGCCCGGACGGTGACGGTGCTGCGGCTCGGCGAAGGTGCCTTCGAGGTGGAGGCCATCTACGGCGAGGGGCAAACGATGACCTCGTCCACACTCACAGGTTTCTCCGTTGGCTTAAACGAGATTTTCTAGCAAGGAGCGTCGCCTCGATTTAGCATTGCTGACGTCTCTGCTGAAATTTCCCCCATTGTTGCTCAATGTCTTGCCGGTTACGGTCCTTCCGGGGAGCCATTTTCGTTCCACCTGCCAATGTGCTTGATGATCTGTTCCATCTGTTCCGTCCAATCGAATCGCTTCTCCATTACTTCCTTTGTCATATACTGGGTCTGGGTGCTCGAAATGGCTAAGTCCACCTTGTCTATGCTCTTTCCCTGAACATGATTTTCGGTATATGACGACCAACTTTCATATTGTCCGGGATCTGGCAACGATGGGAATCCTGTGACCTCTGAGAGGACAGAACCAGGAAGGTAGTTCTCAATTTCCTTGGCGTCAGTGATCCAAATGCGCTCGTCATCTATCTTTTCGACTTCCTCGCGAATTCTCTTCACTCTCGGCTTTAGGTCAGAATCCTCGGTCTCTCTATCGCCGTCACACACGACGAAGAAATTGGGATTGATTCGGAACAGGTTGGCGAGTTCTGCGGTCTCGTCTTCGGGCGACGTGAACTGGACTTTTGCTAGTAGCGCACCGCCGTAAAATACGCACTGATAATCGCGACCTTCTCGAAGGCTGCCTTGAGGACGGTCCTGAGTGTAAAGCTCAATCCAATGGTTGAGATAAATGCGGTCAGTAGGGCCTTCTACCCAAATGAGTCCATTCGCTTGGAGCAAATCTGACGGTCTTGATCCCAGTTCGGAGATTATCCTGAGATGGCCAAAATGAGTGGGGACGGTTGTCGTATGGGCGGACTCGCCATCGTGGGACACATGGATAATCTGGGCATTATCAGATACACCGAAAAAGTCGAGGGCGATGCTCGAATGGGTCGTCAGGAAGATCGTCGCTTTTTTGTTGACTGCGTAGTCCTCAAGATACTTGAATAACCTCCGTAAGAGGGCCGGATGGAGGTTGTTTTCAAGTTCCTCAAAAGCGAATATGAACTGAGATTTCTCCTTATTCTCAATTTTGGGAATGACCAGTAGATTAAGTAGAACCAGAATAATGGTTTTCAAGCCGCTTCCCGATTTGCTGAGGGGAACCCAACCCTTTTTCTTTTCGTGAAGACAGACCTCCCAATGGCCCTTTAGTTTGTCTGCCCTATCATCGTGAACTTGTACTTGGATATTTGAAAACTGGCCATCACTTCCAAATGGCTTTGTTGCATGAAAACCGGTCGGGGCCGTGTTGGCTTCTTTCGCGTGTGATTTACGCTTTTTTGGTTAGCGGATAGGACTCAGGTTTCGCCAACGCCCGCATCCGGTTGAGCAAGGCACAGCCCAACCGCGCTTCGGTCTGTTGGTTGGTTAGGGTTCGGGTGCGCAAGGTGTCACCAAGTATCTGTTTGTAGCGGCCTATCTGCGTTTCGGCTACCGAGCGTCGATGATAGCCGCTCTCGTGTTTCCAACCTCGACGGCCCCGTTTGCGGATGGCTCGAATCGTCTCATCGCGGGGCAACGGCTCGGCGTTGGTGTTGCCATGTTGCTCGATTTTGGCGTCCTTGCGCGGCGGAATGATCGGATGAATAGGTGCCCCCTGCTCGGGCGCGGCCAACGCCTTGAACACCTTGCGTTTGTCATAGGCCCCATCGCCGCCCAACGCCTCCACGGGGGCCTCGATCTGTGCCAGCAACGGCTCCACCTGCCCCGCATCATCGTGGCTATTCGTCGTCAAGGTCTGCGCGACGATCTCGCCGGTGGCTTCATTAACCCCGAGGTGCAATTTGCGCCACGTGCGCCGCTTGCTCCAGCCGTGCTGACGCACCTTCCATTCGCCTTCGCCATACACTTTCAGCCCGGTCGAATCCACCACCAAGTGCATCGGTTGGTCTCCCCGCTGGGGCGGCCACGCCACGGCTAAACCCGCCTGACGGCGCGACAGGGTCGTGTGATCGGGCACCCGCAGATCCAAGCCCATCAGGGCCAACACCGAAGCGACAAACCCCTCGGTTTGGCGTAGGGGCAAGTGATACAAAAGACGCAGCGTCAACGCCGTTTGGATGGCGACCTCCGAAAAGGTATATTGCGCCCCCCGCTGAGGCGGCCCTTGATAATACCAAGCTTCGACGGCCTGGGGCGTGAACCACACCGTCAGACTACCGCGCTGTTGCAGCCCGGCCTCATAGTCGGCCCAATTACGTACCCGGTACACGACGTTGGAGCGACGGCGAGGCGAGCGACCAGGCTTGACGGAAGAGGGGCAAGACGATAGGTTGGCCATGACAGGTTCCTTGGACGAGAAAGCATGGGTTTTTTGGCGAAAGTCGTGCTCAATCTACTGAGGAGCCTGTTTTTATTCAACCGATCAACCGAAAAAAACACCAATTCATGCACCAAAGCCCTTCCAAATATTAAATTCAGCGCGGCCAGAAGTTCTTCTTGGATAACTTCTCTTGAGAATCGCTCGTCAGATGTTAGAATGAGCCGACGTATTATATTTGTAGCTCCTTGACCGTCTCGGCCAAGTTCCATCTCTATATCTTCTAGTTCAGTCTCGATATCCCGGTCCGCAAGGAGTCTGCAGAATGACGCCGTACGAAACTGGTGTGTTGTATCTCGTAGCATGTTATGAATCCCTGAGGGGATATTTCCTGATTGTTCTGGTGAGTAGCTAAACTGGTGCGTTGCGCTTTTCAGCATCTCCTCAACTGCTAAAGGGATATTGCTTGATTGTTCTGATGAGAAAGCTGGGAACCTTAAACTCGATACCTGCAATCCGTATCCATGCGGTGGCGACTCGGACCGGCTTGGGGCCACTTCCCATATTAGCTTCTCGCCGACTAAAGGCTGTACGTCGCTGAACACGAGAGCTGCATTCAAGTTTTGACTTGTATCCCTTCGCCTTTCTGGAAAAACTTTCTTTAGCGATTCCTCGTCTAACACACCGTGGCACTGAGTCTGCCATTCATGGTGGGATAGCCTGGCATCGTATAGTGATTCAACCAAGTTCAAAAGATGGGATTTTCCGGAGTTATTGCGTCCAATGATGACGTTGATCGGCTTGATTGTATCGAAGCCAGCCCACTTCTTTTTGAAACAGCTATATCCCTTGAAGTATATAGAGTCAATGTTCATAAAGCAGCGTTCTCTCTCATGTTAATTTTGCCGGTCTCAGCGTTGGTGATGAGGACGGAACGGTACTCTTGCAGATCGTTCGTAGCGGCCTCGATTTTTGCTGCCAGCGCGCCGATTTTTTCTGTCTGGCGGTCGAGAAAGGCAACGGACAGCACTGCGGCGCGGCACCGTAGCGAACCTATAAATATAACGGGATGTTGAGACATAATCGAATTTTCTCTTATTTGAAGCCTGGATATTGGCCCGCTCCACGTGGAAGGGGAGCGTCCCTCCATCACTAGACTCGACAGACCGCTCTTACAAGGCGATATTGAGCGCGGTGCTCACTCGGAAAGGAGTCAAATGAACCTGCAACACACGATCAAAGCCTTCATCAGATCGGGCGAGACCCACTACGTTGCCGAGTGCGTCGAGCTAGCCGTTGTAACGCAAGGCGTCACTTTGGACGAAACCTTGGCCAACCTCCGCGAAGCGGTCGCGCTGCATATAGAGGGCGAAGACCTCTCGACTTTCGGCCTAGTGCCGGACCCGACGATTATAATTGAGCGCGGCACATCTTCTTTTCGAAAAGGAGCAACACATGAGTAGGGTAGATCAGATCGGCTGGCAGGCCGAGAGCAAAACCGGCGTCATTGCGGCCGGCGGTGCTGGAGCTGTAGCCGCTGGCATTGAAATTCTCGGCGCGGGCGGCAATGCGGCCGATGCCGCGGCCGGCGCGATTCTCGCGCTCAACGTCACCGATCACGGGGCCTGCTCCATCGGCGGGGAAGTGCCGGTGCTCGTCTGGGACGGGAAAGCGGTCAAGTCGCTGTCCGGCCAGGGGCGCGCGCCGCTGTCGCCGGAAGCTATTGCTTGGTACATGGAGCACGGCATCCCAGACCGCGACATCAAGATGGCTCCGGTGCCGTCGGTCGTGGATTTGTGTATTACCCTCTTGCAGCACTACGGCACGCAGAGCTTTGCCGCGATTGTTGCGCCGACCTTGGCCCTGCTCGACGAAGGAGAGGAAGCGTGGCACCCCGACTTGGCGCAGACGCTGCGGCGCATGGTGGAGGAGGAGCACCGCGCCACCGGCGATCGCCAAGAGAAGCTGCAAGCAGCCTGCGATCACTTCTATGGCCGCCGCGCCGAGCACGGCGATATAGCCGAAGACTTGGAGGCGTTCTACGTGGAGCAGGGCGGGTTTTTGCGCCGCGCGGATCTGGCCGCTCATAGGACTTTGATCGAAGAGCCGGTGGCAGTCGATTATCGGGGCTACCAAGTGTACAAATGCGGCCCGTGGACTCAAGGCCCTTATCTGTGTCAAGCCCTGCGCCTGCTCGAAGGGTTTGATCTCAAAGGTATGGGGCAGTGCTCGGCCGACTACGTCCACGCGGTCGTCGAAGCCATCAAGCTGGCCATGGCCGACCGCGACGCGCACTACGGCGACCCCCTGTTCGTGGATGTGCCCATGAACGCCTTGCTGTCCGACGAATATACCCAGCTCCGGCAGCCCCTGATCGACATGGGGCAAGCTGCGCTGGACGCCCGCCCTGGTGATCCGCTCGGCATGAAGGCAGTGCAGGAGGGCGGCGCGTTCCGGCCCGGAGTCGGCGGCACGACCACGTGCGTGGTAGCCGATCGCTGGGGCATGGTCGTCTCGGCCACGCCGAGCGCGAATGTCTATCACGCCGGCGGCACCGGCAGCACGGGCGTCTCGTATGGCAACCGCCTGCGCAGCCTCAACACGACCCCCGGACACCCCAACTGCATTGCGCCGGGCAAGCGGCCCCGCATCACCCTGACCCCCACAATGGTGCTCAAAGACGGTGCACCCGTGTTGGCCATCAGCGTGGCTGGCGGCGATCTGCAAGATCAGGCCACCTTGAACCTGTTGCTCGACTTTGTGGAGTTTGGGATGCAGCCGGCCGAAGCGGTCGTTGCGCCGCGCTTTGCCACGGACCATCACGAGGACTCGTTTGACCCCAATCCGGTGCGCGAGCAGACGTTCATCCAGGCTGGCTCGCTGGCCATCAGCTCGGCCGTCGATGCGAATGTCCGGGACGAACTAGCGCGGCGCGGCCACCAAGTCGAGGCCCGCAACGGCCCCATCGCCACCCCGGTCATGCTGTGGGCCGACGCGGGCACGTACTACGCGGCTGGCGATCCGGCTGCAGGCCGCCACGCCGCCGGGCTAGATGGGGACTAGCGCGGCAGGATTGCGGCTGCGGTGTCTTGAAACCATATTGTCCGCGTTGAATCCCGCTAGAATCGCCTCTGAAGCTGGCTTTTGATGACGTCGCCGACTGCGGCCCCTACACATCGAGAAACGAGCACTAGCCAAGGCGCGGCCAGCGGCCTCACGCTCCGCTCCTTGGTGCTCGGCGTCATCCAAGTCCTCGTGGTGTGTTTGGGCGCGCCCTACGCCATTTGGGTCTTGGGGTCGTCCGAAATCACGTGGTCGTTTTTTCCGATTGCCGTCGGCTTCTCGTTCTGCTGCCTCATCCTGCTCAACATCCTGCTCAAGACGATCAATCCCGGCTGGGCCTTGCGGCCGGCCGAGATGATCACGGTTGTCGTCATGGGCTTGGTGACGACCGGCATTCCCATCTTTATGATGGGCTACGTGCTGTCGATCCCCACCACGCCCTATTACTTTGCCTCCGCTGAAAACCAGTGGGGCACATACGTCTTGCCCCACCTGCCGGCGTGGCTTTTGCCGAGCAACGACGGCTTGGCCATGACTTGGTTTTTCGAGGGGCTGCCCCTCGGTGAGCCGATGCCTTGGGGCACGCTGCTCGATGCGTGGGCCATGCCGCTGTTTTGGTGGCTGAGCTTTATCTGGACTTTGTACGCGGTCTGTTTTTGCCTCGTCGTCATATTGCGCAAGCAGTGGGTCGAGCGCGAGCGGCTGGCCTATCCGCTGATGGAGGTGCCGCAAGCCCTCGTGGCGGACGCCGATGGCCCTGCGCGCGTGCCGGCCGTCTTGCGCAACAAGGTCTTTTGGATGGGGGCGGCGATCCCCTTGTGCATCGTCTTGTGGAACATCGTCGGCTTTTTCTTCCACTTCTTTCCCAAGATCGAATGGCACCATCCCATCCAAATCGCGCACGGCTTTCCCACGATCAACATCCGCTTCTACTTCCCGGTCGTCGGCTTCATGTATTTCGCCAACCTCAACGTCACCTTCAGCATCTGGTTTTTCTTTTTGCTGCTGCTGCTCGAAGAGGGCCTGTTTAACCGCTTTGGCGTTGGCGTTACGGAGGCCGACAACTTCGTGTGGGGCTTGCCATCGACGTCTTGGCAGTGTTGGGGGGCGTTTGTGGTGCTGGTGCTGTGGGGGCTGTGGATGGCGCGCGATCACCTAAAAGACGTGGCGCGCAAAGCCTGGAATCCCGCCTATCCGGTTGACGACAGCCGCGAGCTGATGTCCTATCGCAGCGCGGTCGTCGGCCTGTTGGTCGGGGTCGTCTATATGCTGGCGTGGCTCAACAAGGCTGGCATGGAATTGCCGGTGGCGGCGTTTTTCTTGGGCGGCGTGCTCATCGCCTACTTGGGCATCACCCGCTTGGTGGTGCAGGCCGGCGTCTTTTACCTGACCACGCCCGTGGTCAGCCAAGCCATGACCATGATGACCTTTGGCACGAGTGCGATTTCGCCGACGGGCTTGGCGGCCTTGGGGATGAGTTATGGGTTCTTCAGCGATGTGCAGTCGATTTTTATGACGTCGGCCGCCCATGCCACCCGGCTGCACGACGCCATGCGCATGAGCCGCCGCGGCCTGTGTTTGGCCATTGCGCTGGCGCTATTGGTCGGCTTTATCGCCGCCATTGTGTACGTCATTGCCATGGCCTACGAGCAGGGGGCCTCCAACTTCAACTCTTGGTTTTTCCGCGTCTCCTCGGGCGCGGGGGTGCGCTCCTTTGACGACGCAATGAGCAAAATAAAAACCCCGGCCGATTTCCACGCACAAAAACTCGGCTTCTTTGGCATCGGCGCGGCGGCGATGGCGGTTTTGACGTTTATGCAGTATCGCTTCCCGTGGTGGCCGCTGCACCCGGTGGGCTTGGCCATCTCCGCGATCTGGATGGTGCGCAACCAAGCTCCGGCGATCTTTGTGTCTTGGGCGGCCAAGAGTCTGATCATGCGCTTTGGCGGCATTGAACTATACCGCAAGGCTGCGCCGTTTTTCATCGGCTTGATTCTCGGGCACTTCTTCGGGGTGGGGATCTCGTTTATCGTCGATATGATTTTCTTCCCCGGCAACGGCCACCCCATCCTCCACGGCTGAGGCCGCGTTGGCAACCCATCCGGTACAGCAAGAGGGCACAGGCGTCACCGTGCGCTCCTTGCTCGTGGGCTGCGCCGTGGTGGTGTTGATCAGCTTGGGAGCACCGCACTCGATCTGGACGTTTGGCTCGTCTGAGATGACGTGGTCGTTCTTTCCGATTGGGGTGGGGTTTCTCTTTATCTGCCTCATCTTCGCCAATGCTCTGCTGAAGACCCTCAACGCGAACTGGGCACTGCGCCCCGCCGAGATGATCACCGTCGTCGTCATGGGCTTGGTCTGCACCGGCATCCCGGTTTTTCTCATCGGCTACTTCCTAGCCATACCGACGACGCCGTATTACTTTGCGTCCGCGGAGAATCAGTGGGGCACGTACGTTTTGCCCTACCTGCCCGCTTGGCTGCTGCCGTCCAACGACGGCTTGGCCATGACTTGGTTTTTCGAGGGGCTACCTCTTGGCGAACCCACCCCCTGGGGCACCTTGCTAGCCGCCTGGGCCATGCCGCTGTTTTGGTGGCTGAGTTTTATCTGGACTTTATACCTAGTCTGCTTCTGTGTAGTGGTCATCCTGCGCAAGCAGTGGGTCGAGCGCGAGCGGTTGGCCTACCCGCTAATGGAAGTGCCCCAGGCCCTCGTCGCCAACGCCGATAGCTCCCGCCGACTGCCAGCGGTCATGTACAGCAAAGTCTTCTGGGCAGGGGCGGCCATTCCGCTGTGCATTGTCTTATGGAACATCGTCGGCTTTTTCTTTCACTTCTTTCCCAAGATCGAATGGCACCATCCCATCCAAATCGCGCACGGCTTTCCGACCATTAACATCCGCTTCTACTTCCCGGTCATTGGCTTCATGTACTTTGCCAACCTCAATGTGACCTTCAGCATTTGGTTCTTCTTTTTGCTGACGCTGCTCGAAGAGGGTTTGTTCAATCGCTTTGGCCTCGGCGTCACCGAGGCGGATAAATTCGTCTGGGGGCTGCCTTCGACATCTTGGCAGTGTTGGGGGGCGTTTGTGGTGCTGGTGCTGTGGGGGTTGTGGATGGCGCGCGACCACCTCAAGGACGTGTTCCGCAAGGCGTGGAATCCGGCCTACCCGATTGATGACCGCCGCGAGTTGATGTCCTATCGCGCCGCCGTGCTGGGCCTCTTGTTGGGTACCTTCTACATGCTAATTTGGCTGCACAAGGCTGGCATGGAGTGGTCGGTAGCCATGCTCTTTTTGGCTGGCGTCCTCATCGCCTATTTGGGTATTACGCGCTTGGTGGTGCAGACCGGCGTGTTCTACCTGACCACGCCTGTTGTCAGTCAGGCGATGACCATGATGACGCTGGGCACCAGCGCCATTTCGCCGACGGGTTTGGCGGCCTTGGGGCTGACCTATGCCTTTTTCGGCGATGTGCAGTCCATCTTCATGCCCTCGGCCGCGCACGCTGCCAAGCTGCAGCACAGCCTGCACATTGCCCGCCGCGGCTTTGTCTTGGCCATCGCCTTAGCCGTGGTGCTGTCCTTTGCGGTTTCGCTGACCAATCTCATCTCCATGGCCTACGAGCAGGGGGCTTCCAACTTCAATTCTTGGATCTTCCGCGTCTCCTCGGGTGCTGGCGTGATGGCCTTTGGCGATGTGATGGCCAAGATCAAGGCCCCGGCCGATTTCCACGCGCAAAAGCTCAGCTTCTTCGGCATCGGCGCGGCGGCGATGTCAGTTTTGACATTTATGCAGTATCGCTTTCCGTGGTGGCCCCTGCACCCGGTGGGCTTGGCCATCTCCGCGATCTGGATGGTGCGCAACCAAGCTCCGGCGATCTTTGTGGCGTGGGCGGCCAAGAGCCTGATTATGCGCTTTGGCGGCATCGAACTATACCGCAAAGCCGCGCCGTTCTTCATCGGACTAATCGCCGGCTACTTCCTCGGCGTTGGTCTTTCCTTCCTCGTGGATGTGGTATTTTTTACCGGCAACGGCCATCCCATCCTGCACGGTTGAGTGTTTAATGCGGTTTCGACGCCGGTATTTGACGACTTTATCCAGTTAAACGAAGAGGAACAAATGAAAAACCACCAGAGCGTACTTGCGGTCGCGCATATAGTGCTCGCGGCATTACTCTTGGCCGTCCATCCAACATCTGGCCAAGTGGCTGCGGACACGTCCCATCCCAGCGACCCCTACTTCGCCCTCGACCGCGTGCTCGACGTGAGCATTGAGATGGCACCCGAGGATTGGGATCGCCTGCGCGCCCAGACGCGGACTCTCGCGGATATACTCGGTGGTGCCGACTGCCTCGACAGCCCCGCGGATGAGGTCTTCACTTGGTTCGAGGCGACCGTAACCGTGGACGGCGAAACCCACACCCAAGTCGGCGTCCGCAAGAAAGGGTTCATCGGATCGCTGAGTAAGGTGAAACCCGCGCTCAAGGTCCGCTTCGACAAGTTCATCGACGGTCAGCTCCTCGGCGATGCGATGAAGCGCCTGACGCTGAATAATGTTCAGCAGGACCCGTCGATGCTCAATACCTGTATGGCCTATCACGTCTTTGCTGCCGCCGGTCTGCCAGCACCGCGCTGCAACTTTGCTACCGTTGCGGTAAACGGCGAAAACTTGGGCTTGTACGTACACGTCGAGAGCATGAAAACCGCCTTTTTAGAGCGCAATTTCTCCGATCCAAGCGGCAATTTTTACGAGGGGACCGTCAGCGATTTTCGGCCCGAATGGCGCGGCACCTTGCAGAAGAAAACCAACGAGGCAGAAGCGGATTGGTCGGATATCGACGCGATCGTCGCCGCGCTGCAAGACCCCTCCCCGGCCGGCTTAGAAGCCCTCGCCGCTGCCATTGACCTCGACAGCTTCCTCACCTTCTGGGCCGTCGAAGTGCTGATCGGGCACTGGGATGGGTACGCCGGCAACCGCAATAATTTCTACGTGTACCGCGAGCCGGAGGCACCTTTTGTGTTCATGCCTTGGGGCGCAGATCAAGTTTTTACCTCGACCGATGGCCCCTTTGACGACTTTGTGTCGCCGCCTGCGGTCATGGCGCACGGGGCCATTGCCCACCGTTTATACCGCGAAGACGCGATGCGAGCCGCCTATGTAGCCCGCCTCAAGCAACTGCTCGACACGGTCTGGAACGAAGAAGAACTGCTCGACCTCGCCGACGAGATGGCGGCGATCGTCCAGCAGCACGCGCTGGCCAAAAGGCGCGCGGATGCCGCCCGCGACGCAGACCGGGTGCGCCGGTTCATCCGCGCGCGGCGCGCGGTGATTTTGGCCGATCTCGATCCAGAGCCGTCCACTTGGTCTTGGCCGCTGGCCGCAGCCGATATCTGCTGGCCGGAAAGGGGCGTGTTTGATCTGCACTTTGAGACGACATGGGGATCGAGTGCAAGCGAGAATCCGCTGGGGGAAGGGACGGTCGAGTTCACTGAGTACAAGCTAGGAGGAAAAGAGCAGGGCTTTGGGCTCTCGGGAGCCATAGCCGGCTTTGAAGAGGATGAAGGGCGCACGGACAAGGACAGGGCGTCTTTATCCATTATCAGCCTTGGAAAAAACATCGACATTATCACCGCTTCGCTGCCGGTGGAATGGGTGGTGAGCGGTGCCAGCTTACCCATCGACATGAATGCAGTCCGTGGCTACCGCTTGTCGTTGCCATCGCCTGATAGCGATCCGGACCAGTTTGAACTAATTGCCAAGGGAGGGATTGAATTCAGCGAGGCCAGCACGGAGCCGGGCGCGAAAATTTCGGGCCGGTTTTATGGCACCTTATTCAGCTTTGGCGGAGGAGGGGACACGGTAGCAGAAGACGGCGACGAAGCCGGGGCAGAGATTGGACTGGTTATCAACGAGGTCGCCGCCCAAGGCGATCCCCTCGATTGGTTTGAACTCTACAATGCCTCGGATGAGATGATAGATCTTGCGGACTTTGTGATGGCCGACGACCTGACGGACGAAAGTAAGCGCATCTCCTTTCCGGCTGGCACGGTCATTGAGGCGGGTGAGTTTCTACAGATTCAGCTAGATAAAGACGGGTGGCCCGGCTTTGCCCTCGGCCGCGACGAAGAGCTGGGCATCTGGACGGCAGACGGCACCTTGGTCGCTCAGATTGACTGGGAAAAGGGACAGGCCGATGAGGGGACGAGTTGGGCGCGCGTGCCGGATATCACGGGCGATTTTCAGACCGTAAATACTCCTACGCCGGGAGCTCCGAATCAGGTTCAGACGGCGATTGCCGAACAGGCCGCAGGAGTGCCCGAAGCGTTTCGGTTGCACGGCAACTGGCCCAATCCATTCAACGCCAATACGGTCATCGCCTTTGACGTGGCGAGGACCGCGCCGGTGCGCCTCGTGGTGTACGACGTGCTGGGACGCCGCGTCCGCGCCCTGCACAGTGGAGAGACGCTGACGGCTGGTCAGTATCGCACCCCTTGGAACGGCCGCGACGACGAAGGTCGGCCGGCCGCCAGCGGCGTCTATTTGTACCGACTCAGCGGTGGAGCGGATTTTACTGCGGTGGGGCGGATGGCCTTGATCCGCTAGGACATCTTGACGAGTAACGCATATCACTGGCGACGGTGTTAAAGTAAGCGACGCCAGTGATGGTCCTATCCGAGGAAACGTGAAAGGGACGCGATTCAGAAATAATGACACGCTCGATTGCTCGTCTGATCTGCATCTTTTTGAGTGTAACCTTCAGTTTCTCGACTCAGGCACAAGTCGCTATTGGGGCTGAGCCGATGATGCCGGCCGCCGCGGAATTCACTTTCGAGCAGTACGAGGTCGTCATCGGCTCGGCGGAACGCCAGGCCGTTTTGACGGGGTTCCTGCTCGGTGGTGCTATGGCCGAACTGGCCGTGGTGAACATCGACGAAAACGACGACCACCGCTTGCGCGTGTACGCGTTCGGCGACAGCACTTGGGAACCGCTACTCGACGCAACGCTGTGTCCCGAAGTATTGTTCATCGATGTGGCCAATATCGGCGGACGCGACCGCTTGATTGCGTACGAGTCCGGCCGCCTGAACTGGTTCGATCCCGAATCGGCGACAGAACGCACGCTGGTGGCGGCGACTTCCAACTTCAATCCGCCGCGTAGCAGCGAAATCCCCCATGTAAATGTTACGCGGGACGTGAACGGCGACGGGCGCGACGACTTGGTCGTGCCGGACGTCGATGGCTTCTGGGTGTTCATCCAGATGAGCGACGGTGCGTTCGCCGATCCCGTGAAGATCGGCCCCTCCACCGACATGAGTAGGATCTACGGAGCCGATGGCTATAGATACAATCCTTGGTCTCAGAGTCGTGTCCACGAGATAGACTACAACCGAGATGGTCGCCGCGATCTAGTGTTCTGGAAGGAGGACCACTTCGAGGTTCATCTCCAAGACGAGCGTGGGCTGTTTGCCCCGGAGGCGGAGACCTTCACGACCGATGTAGCATTCGACTCCGACGACCTCTCTTCGCTCGCTACCGGAGATATGACGGGGAAGGTGCTGCACTCGCTAACCGACCTGAACGGCGACGGCGTCACCGACTTGGTGGTCTTCTCGCTGGAGGGCCGGAGCATTTCCAGCAAGCGTTCCACCTACGAGGTGCATTTCGGCATGCCAACAGCCGATGGCGGCACCGCGTTTGCGCCGGAGGTCGGAGCCACGTTTCAGTCTGATGGCAGCATCCAACTCGGGATGGACCGACACGACTTTGATCGCGACGGCCAGGTTGATCTTATGTTGACAACCATTGATCTCGACTTTCTCGAAGGCAGCCTCTGGAAGAGCATCAAGGGGTTCATGGGCGATGACATCTGGCTGGATCTCGAGTTCTACCACATGGAAGGGGGCCGCTATCCCGACACACCCGACGCCATCCGCAGAATCGCGTTGGACGGCGTACCCAGCCATAAGGAGCCGGGGTGGGTGCCACTGGACATCGTGCTTCGAGGGGCGACGCACGAACGCCGCAAGACACAAAAGAGTTGGCCGCGCGCGTTCAACTCGACTTTGCTCATCGGGGATGTGACCGGCGACGGCCTCTCCGACCTGCTCATCGGGCAGCACCCGAGGCACCTGGACATCTTTGTCGGCGTGTCGGGGCCGGACCTGTTTTCCCAGCGGCCTCAGGACGTTGCGGTCGCCGTGCCCAACGACGAGGAACACACCTGGCTAGTGGACCTCAACAAGGACGGCAAGCAGGACATCCTCATGCATCACCCGTTCACGCTACGAGATGCACACGGGGCCCGGAGACTGCCGCTGGGAACCGAGCCGCAGCGGGTGACGATGCTGATCGCCCGATGAGCAAAGGAGAACTTCACTAGGCCCCGCCACTCAGGGCCGCACCACGCTCCCGTCGGCCCGGCGGTCCTCGGCTGCGTAAAAGGCGCGCACCTGATCCCCGACCAACAGATTCTTCGCCTTTTCCTCGTCGATATCGACCCCTAGCCCTGGCTGGTCGTTGGGATACATGTACCCTCCTTTCATGGTCGCGTGTCCGGGGAACGCTTCTAGCTCTGCTGGACTGAAACCGTTTTCCTCCTGAATCCCGAAGCTATAGCTCGACATATCGAGATGCATGGCTGCCGCTTGGTTGACCGGATCGTTGTCTCCGCCTTCCTGCCAAGCCGTCTGCACTCCGTAAAACTCGCAGAGCGCGGCGATTTTGCGGCAGGGGGTGATGCCGCCGCCTTTAGCTACCCGTACGCGGACGTAGTCGATGAGGCGTTCGCTGATCAGCGGCAGGTATTCGTGAACATTGACGAATAGCTCACCCATGGCCTGCGGCGTGGTGCATTGCTGGCGCATGAGCCGGTACCAGCCGATCTGCTCGGGCGCAAGCGCGTCTTCGAGGAAAAACAGCCGATACGGCTCCAGCCGCTTGGCCAGTGCCACCGCGATTTGGGGTTTGAGATGCTCGTGGACGTCGTGGGTGAGCTTGGGGCCAAAACCTAGCTTGTTGCGCAAGTACTCGAACATCGCGGGAATTGCCTCTAGATAGGCTTCGTCGTCAAAGGCCGGTGCCGCCGACCAGGCATTGCGCGGCTTGATCGCGTTTTCCACGAACCCGCCGCCGCCATAGCCGCCGAGCTGGCAGCGGATTACCGGCCAGCCCTCGTCGATGTAGCGCTGGATGTCATCGGCGAGCGCCTCGTGGTCGCCGCCGCCGGCGTGGGCGTAGCAGGGGACCGCCGCGCGGCAGGCTCCGCCTAGCAGTTCGTACACGGGCATCCCGGCCTCTTTGCCCTTGATGTCCCATAGGGCCATGTCAATGCCGCCCAGCGCGGCGTTGAGGATGGAGCCGCTGCGCCAGTAGCCGCTGTTGTACACGCATTGCCAGATGTCTTCGATGCGGCTGGCCTCGCGGCCAATCAGCAGCGGTCCTAGGCTTTCTTCGAGGGCCGTGGCGACGGTGGCGGCGTGGTTGTGCTCGCTGGCCGAGCCGATGCCGTAGAGGCCGGGCTGGTCGGTGATGATTTTGACGATGACCCACGTGCCGTTTCGGCGGGTGCGGATGCAGCGGACTTCCTTGATCTTGGCCATGAATGTCTCCTTATGTGGGTTTGAGATTAGAGCGCCAAAACGGCGTTCTGTGGGTCGGGTCCCCAGCACCTAGGGAGGCGTCAGCCTCAACGTCCTGAGGAAGTCGCAGCGACCGGGGTAGGCAGTATCGAGCGTTGTCAAAAATAAAATGCCATCAGTAGACTACCGAGATCAGGCGGTTCTCGCTGCGGGTCAGCGCGTCGCCTTCAGCCGTGACGCGGAGGATGTAGATCCCGGGCGCAACGGTGCGGCCTTGGCTGTCGCGGCCGTCCCATTGATAGGTCTGGTGACCGGCCGTGGTGGCCGCGTCGCTGATGAGGGCGACCCGGTGGCCAGTTAAGTTATAGACGCCGATGATGACCGGTCGCGGGTCGAGCATTTTGAACAGGTCGAGGTCAATTTGCAACTGGTCTGAGATGCCGTCGCCATTGGGAGTCAGTACTCGGTTCGATAGCGAGAAGTCCGCAAAGAGTCGCCCGTCGGTGGGCAAGGAGACAAAGGTCCGGTCGCTGGTAATGGCGGCCTCGGCGTCGCCGGGGTCAACCTGTTGACGCGAGGTAGTTGACAGGGTGCTGTTGAAGAGAAAGGCTTCGAAGCGGGTCTGGTTGAGATAGAGGATGCTCTCGAAGTCAATTTCGATTAGGGCCGAGCGTCGCACCGGCTCAGCGAGGAGGATCTTAAAGCCATTTTCGGTTTCTTCGACCGGGGCGGTGACCGGCTCGCCGGCGAGCCGCAGCGCACGGAAGGTGGCCCCAGCGGTGGAGGCCAGTTGGATCTGATCAAAGCCCCGGCTGGACGAGACGAAGTCGGAGCGAAGATAGTAGGTAAATTGGCTCATTTCGCCGGGGGAAACCTCGATGGGAAAGACTTCGGCGCGCGTCTGTTGGGCCAGCGGGTTGCCGAATTCGAGGACGATATCGTCTAAGGTCGCGGTGGCGAAAGGGTCTTCGGAGAGGAAGTGGATGTCCAACTGCACGTAGCGCCGAGGGCCGGGGGAGAGGAAGACCTGTCCGGAGGTCGCGTAGGCCCGGCTCCAGTTGCTCCAGTCGGCTCCAGCGGTGCGGACGGTGTCGATGGCCCCTTTGAAGCTGGGGATCAGCTTGTTGTATTTCCTCTCGGTGACTTGCTTGCCGTTTTTATCGTAAAAGATGTGCTGGTTGTCGAGGAGGTTGCCGGTGCGGCTGCGAATTTCGACGCGCGTCTGCGGCGGTGCGTCGATTGCCCAGCCTATTTCCGCAATATGCTGGATGGAGCCCAGGTCGTAAATCGGCGAGCGCGCCATCACCGCGGCCGGGTGGCCCTCGCCGAAGACCTGCCACTCGGCCGTGGTGCCGATGCGGCCGTTAAAGGCTTCGAAGCCCTCGGACATGGGGAAGAGCAGCCGCACGTGGCGCACCTTGCGCAGCGGGAAGCGCTCCTGGAAATGGCGGACTTGCGTTAGGTTGCGGCGATCCGAGGGCAATTCGCCCAGCAGCTCCCAGCTCAGCGAGCCATCCGGTGCCTTCGATCCGTCCGAGGCGAAGAATTGGTACCAGAGGTAGTTGAATTGACGTTGCCGGCCACAATCGCCGCACGCCGCCTTAGGCGCGATGCCACTGGCATCACCGAGCATTCGCACCCTGTCCACCCAATACAGCGCACCTAGGTCAATCTCGAACTGTCCGATCTGTTGTTCGGGCTGCGTGCCGGAGCCGCCGCGATGCACCGTACCCCAATAGGTGGTAATATCGCCATCGACGAGGGTATTGCTGATCCCCTTCGACTCGATGAGGGTACGGCCGATCTTAGAGGTGGCCTCAGAGACAATTTCGACGCTGCCTCCCCGGCCCCAGATCCCCAGCGAAAGGTTGTCGCCGACGCTCTCGACCACTACCTCGGTCAGGCGGATATGCTCCGTGGGCAGGTCGGCCGCGATGCGGATATTCTTGAGCGGCTTGAGCTGGTAGTCAATCTCGATGAGGTGTGATTCGTTAAAGCTATAGCGCCAGCGCTTGTTGTAGCGCAGCGTGCCGGGAAGAATGGAATTGGCATTGCTGAAGAAAGGCTCGCCGTCGGAGGTGAGGATTTTGAAAAACTCCAGCGGGGTGCTGTCGGCGGCGAAGTGGAGCTCAATTTTGCGCGCCGATACAACGCGCCCCAGATCGACTTCGATCCACCAGTCCTCTACGCTGGCGGTCGGATCGGGAGCCCAATAGGTGGCTAGGTCGCCATCGATGAGCTTGAGGGCGTCGCCGGGGTTGGAGCCTACTTTGCGGATGCCGCCGGCAAAGTCAAAGGCGTTGGCGACGGCGTTGATATTGCGGCGGACAAAGGAGGGTTTGAGCGTACCGCGTGCGACCTCGACGGCGTCGCCGGGCAGTTGCCATTGGTGCCAGTCGTTCGAGGTGGCGATGCGGAGTTGGTCGCCCGCGAGGGGCGTGGCGAGCACTAGGGCACTCACGAGGATGGCGTTGCGCATGGGATTTATCCGGTTGAGCCAAGCCAATGATCCAAATATAGGACGCGCAAAGGGAGCCTAACAGGTAATGGAGCGTTTTCCCATCGGCGGCGCAAGTTCCTCGCGCTAGGCCACCCCTATGGAAGCGTGGATCTGCGCGAACTTCCATTCGCCTGCTTCCCGCTCCAATACGCCCGTCAAGCGCAGGGCCAGTTCCCCACCTCGGCCATAAACTCCTCGTTGCACAAAAGCATCTGGAAGGTGGCCATGGATTTGGTTCTGTTCCGCCTAGACTATTCGCTGGTCCGTATTCCTTGATCTTGGCCATTGGCCTCCTCCTTGCGTAAGTTTGAGATTAGAGCACCAAAACGGCGTCTGTGGGTCGGTTCCCCAGCGCCTAGGGAGATGGCGGCCTCAACGTCCTGAAGAAATAGCAGCGGCCGGGGTGGGCAGTATCGAGTGTTGTCAAGGATAAAAATGCCATCGGTAGGGTCTTCATCAACCACCTCGGGGACGAGATTGTGAAGGTGTTTCGCAGATGAACTTCAATACCACCAACAGCACGTTTCGCCAACTTATGGGCAATGGGATGAGTTATCGCGTACCGCTGTTCCAACGCGACTATTCTTGGGGGGGCGACGAGTGGGATGACCTATGGCAGGATCTTGTCGCGCTGTTCGGTGAGGACCCAGAACCCGCTCATTACATGGGCTATCTAGTACTGCAATCGGCGGACAACAGGACGTTCGATGTCATCGATGGACAGCAGCACATGACCACGCTGAGCCTGTTGATGCTGGCGGCGGTAGCGCATCTGACAGACTTGGCCGTGCCGGCTGACCCGGCTGACCCACAACGTCGGCGCGCAGAGCAGTTGCGTAGCAATTACATTGGCTATTTGGACCCAGTGAGCCTAGTGCCGCGCTCCAAGCTGACGCTAAATCGGCATAACGATCGCTTTTACCAGAATTACCTAGTTCCCTTGGAGAGTTTGCCGCAAAGAGGATTGAACGCATCGGAACATCTCCTGCGCCGGGCGTTTCTCTGGTTCAGGGAGCGCATCAAGGACCGATCAGGTGATGACGGTGAGCCGAGGACGCGGAATTCAGGGCGGCGTTTGCAGACAAGGCGCTGCGAACAACCAGTTCCCGCAACAATAAAGTCGTGCGCTTTATACTGTTCCGGCTCGAAACTCAGTTGTCGGGGCAGCACTTTGAATTCGAGAGCGCAAAGCATGGCATTGAGCAGGTGCTGCCAGAAAATCCGCGCGACGACTGGCACCAGTTCGACGACCAACAGCGGGAGGCGTCCACCTACTGTCTAGGTAACATGACCCTCTTGACGACCGCAGACAATCGCGATCTGGGCAACTCGGGATATGCCGCAAAGCGCTTGGTTTACCAGAAGAGCGACTTCGCAATAACGCGCAAGCTGGCAGAAGACTTTGATACTTGGACTGTGGAGAAGATCCGCTCACACCAAACCTGGATGGCCAGACAAGCCACGGGCATATGGCGAGTCAGTTTCTGAGCGAGCAAAATAGGCCCGATGCGATGGACGAAAAATCGCTTTTTACCGAGAGGATCCATATGCGCGCCTTCCAACCCTACGCTTCTTTGGAGCAATACATTGGCCGCCGCCTCTTGGCGCTGTTGGCCGCGCTGGCCCTAACCGACATTGCCATTGTGCTGAGCGCGTCGCTGAGCACCGCCTTGATGAGCACGGCGTCCGGGGTCGATGTGATCCGCGCCCGTGCCATTGAAATCCTCAACGACGAGGGGCAGCCCGTGCTCGTCGCTACGGCTGACGAACGCCAAAATGGCGTTTTGTGGGTGGGGGCTGGCAAGGGACGGGGCGGGGTCAGCTTTAGTACCGACGCAGCCGGTCACGGCTTGCTCGTGGTCAACACGGCTACTGGTGCGCCGCTGGTCTCAGTTGTAAGCAACGACCAAGAGGGCGGCGCGTTGCAGGTATACAGTGCGGCGGGCGAGCAGTTGGCGTACCTAGGCGAGAGCGAGGTCGGCAGCGGTCACTTGGCGCTGCGAAGTGCGGCCGGTGCCTTGCTCGTTGCCGCGGGCGAAGACAAAGGCAGCGGCCTGCTGATGGCCAACAATGCCGCGGGCGTCAACATCTTCCTCGCCGGTGCCGATTCGTCGCAAAACGGCGGCTTGCTGCTCAACAGCCACACCGGCGACAACCTGATCTACGCTGGTGCAGGTACCGGCGGCAACGGCGGCTTGCACGTCAATGCCGCCAATGGAACCCACCTCATCTTCTTGGGGGCCGATGAGCAGCGCAACGGTGCGGTGGGGATTTGGGACCGCCATGGCACCGGCCGAGTCTTGCAGAAGTAGCTTTTGAATCCACTCTATGCAGGGGCAGGGCGAACCATGGACTCCAGCGACCAACGCCTTGGGCGATCACCGCCTTTCTTCACGGGGTGCGTAACGCGCTACTGTGCGGTTTTTTGCGCCTTGCTCGGCGCGACTTTCTGGCTGCCTCCGGCGAGTGCTGACGAGATTCGCTTTGCCTCCCGCCGCGACTGGCAGGCTTGGCCGCTGCCCGGCACGGTCGAGCTGACCCCACAGGGTGCTCTCAAGCCCGTTGCTGTTCGCCGCGACATCAATGCCGTCCTCAATGCCGCCGCCTTTGGCGGCGGTATCCGCCGCGCTGGTTCCAACCTAGGAGACGCGCCGCTGGTCATGGATGGCGATCGCGCCACCGGCTGGTACCCCCATCTGGACGATCCCCCCGCAAGCTGGACCATTGAGGTCGATTTGGGCCGGGGCGTCTCCGCCCGTCGAGTCAAGCTGATCTTCGATCCCCAAGGCCCTGCGCCGTCGCTTTTTGACCTGCTGCTTTCCACTGGCGAACACGCCGTTGACGAGGTGGACAACCCCATCGCCGAGGCCGTCATCTACCGCCAGCGCGAGCGATTTAAGGAAAACACCCGCCACGAGATCACTTATGAACTCGACCAGTCCTTCCACACGCCGATTCAGTACGTGCGCCTAGATCTGCTCGCCCTCGAACCGAATACCCGCCTTCTCGAAGTCGAAGTCGAAGCGCTAGGCGACAATCTAGCTTTGGGGACGCTCGAACGCGGCGGCAACCTCGAAGTCGTCCTCGATGCGTTTGTCACTCAAGACCTCATTCCGCTGGGTAACGCCCAAGTGCTCATTGACGGCGATCTTTCCACCCGCTGGTTCGTGCGGCGCACCATCCAAGCCGAGCGCGATGTCTTTTCGCACATCGTCCTCGACTTGGGTGCCACCTACTTTGTCGATAGGCTCAAAATCGTCGGTGGCGTAGTCGCCCGGCCCGGCGGTGGCATCACTGGTGGCAGCGGTCGGTTCGTCGACTTCTTCGTCACCCGGCGCTCCTTTGGGTTCAATTTCTACGAGGTGCTCGGTTCCGATGGCTCCGTAGCGCCCGATGGCACCCTGATCTGGCAGAAGTACTATTCTGGCACCGCCACCCGACACGTCAAACAAGTAACCGGTGCCGCCACCCACGAGTTTGGGCTGGTGCCCACCCGCTTTATCCGGGTGCTGTGGAAGAGCTGGGACGCGAGCAATCGCTGGGCCTTCCGGGGCTTTGCCGAGGAGCTTCAGGTATTTGGCGAGGGCTTCCCGCAGAACTTGGAATTTCGCTCGCACATCATGGACTTCCAAAGCCCCAAAAGCCTCAACGCCCTATCCTGGGAGGCCGACATCCCGCTAGGCACCCGGCTGGAGCTGCGCAGCCGCTCCGGCAACAAAGTCGAAAACTTGCTCACGTACTACGACAAGAACGGCAAGGAAGTCACCGAGAGGCGCTATGACAAGTTGATTCCGAGCTTCAAAGGGCCTATCGACACCTCCCGGGTCATCGGCGACGACTGGAGCGCGTGGAGTAAGCTCTACGCCTTCTCCGGCCAGGAGTTCCAGTCGCCCTCGCCGCGGCGCTACGCTCAGCTCCAGATGTGGATGGTCTCCGCAGACCCCTCGGTGGCACTCCAACTCGACGCGCTTAGCATTGTCTTTAGCGATCCGCTATCCGGGCGCGCGGTCAGCGAAATTTTCCCGACCCATGTTTTGCCGGGCGAGGAAACTGAGTTCCGCTTCTTCTTGCGCCCGCGTGAAACCAAGGCATCTGGGTTCGACCGCCTCGTCTTGGAGACGCCGACGCCGACGCGCTTTATTGGCGCCTTGGTCAACGACACTCCCTTAGAGGTCACAGATGAGTCGGTCGAAGCTGGGTTTGCGGTGACCTTTCCCCAGCCACTGCGCGACGACGATATAGTCGAATTGCGCTTCGCCGCACAGGTTTTTCAGCAATCCACCCCCTTCGTCCTTTTTATTCAAGACGCGCGCACCGAAGACTCCAGCCGCCAGCGCGTCGATCCCGGGGATGCTACCGATCAAGTCGCCAGCAGCACCAACGTCGTCGGCCTGCCCGTCGCCCGCGACCTGCTGCTCAACGTCGTCTTCGACACGGAGGTGCTGACGCCCAACGGCGACGGCATAAACGATGCGCTCGCCGTCCACGCCGACGTGATCAACCTCCTCGAACCGCGCCCTTGGCACCTGCGGCTCTACGACTTGGCCGGCTATGCGCTCGTCGAGCGCTCGCAAGCCGTCACTGCGGGTGCCCACCACTTCACCTGGGATGGCCGCGACCGAGCAGGGCAACTGGTGCCGCCCGGCCTCTACGTGCTCGAACTCCACCTTGATGGAGATGCGCATCAGCAGCGCGTGCGGCGCGTGGTCTCAGTTGTTTATTGAAGCCTTACTCGCCGATCGCCGCTTTTGCTTGTTAAGTGTTGTCGTATTGCATATTAAATGAGGAGTACATTGGCATATCTACCACGGAGGCGATCTATGCACAATCTATGGCGATGCGTCGCCTTAGGTTTGCTGTCAGCGACAGCGGGGGAGGCTCAGCTAGGCATCTGGCAACTGGGGGGTAGCGGCCTAGAGTGGAGCCAAACCGACTCGGTCGAAATACTCATCGACTTTGAACGCACGCCGGGGGCGATCCAGCCAAGGTACCTGACGCCGGACCGGACCGTGTTTTCGCATTTGCACAACTGGCAATTCTGGCGCGATCCCAGCGACAAAATTCTAGGCTATATAGATAGCCAGATGCCGCGGATATGGAAGTTCAAAGACGGGATTCCCGACCCCTCCGAAAACGGCTCCTGGCTGATTGACGGCGACAGCACTTCCTACAATATCCCCATCGCCCAAGGAGGGATATCCGCCGAGTACTTCACCATTGATGTGGCCGTGCCAGTGCCGGCTGTCCGGTTCGGCTTCTTCACTTCGCCCGTGGGGTTCCGCATCGATGGCAGCCCCACCCTGATCGACGCGCCCCCCGCGTTCGATGTCTCCATCGGCGGCGACGCAGACCCGGCGATCCCCAAAGGAAGCAACGACCTGCTGGAAAAGGTCATCGCCGATGTGGCCGAAAACCTCGACCCCACCATCCACCTCGACTTTCCGCGTGAGTACGTGCGCTTCATCCGCTGGCGACGGCAATTGTCGATCCTCGACGAAGAGGCGCTGGGCGGCTGCCGCGATTGCGGTGCCCAAGGTAACCAAGCCCGGGCGATCAAGGGCAATATCGGCGACTTCGAGTTTTTCGCCTTGGGGGTGCCGCAGCGGGTGATCTACGTCACCAAAATTGCGGATCTAGGGTCAATCATCAACTTCGGTAGCCTGCACTGGGCCGCTACTCCTATGCGCATGGCCAACAACATCGCAGTTCAGGACCCGGACGCGCCCGTCTCGGTCAAGGTCGAGGTGCGCTCCGGCCGCGACGATACCCCGGACATTTATCACGAGTTCACCAATACCGGCCTAGAAAAGGAAGTTTCGCGCCAACGCTACGAAAACGACCTCAGGGCCCGGCTCGTCCGGGTCAGTGCCGACGCCGGTAGCTTCCGCACCCGCGAGCCCAAACCCGGGGTCCGCGCCTCAATCGCCTACGACAGCGACAACTGGACCTTTTGGTCGGTGCCCTTTACCGAGTCGGGACAGCCGCTTCGGCTGCGCTCCGGCTCGCACCTTCAGTTCACTATCACGCTCAAAAGCCAAGACTTCGACACTTGGGTCCGCCTCGACTCGCTTTGGGTCGAGACCGCGCCGCTGCTGGCCGACGACGTTCACGGCGAAGTGGCCAGAGCCGATGACCTCCAGCCTCAGCGCGGCGTTACCGAGGTCGAGTTGGGCGCGATGACTGATTTTGTCTATGACGTACAAGCCGTTTTTACCAGCGATCAGGTCTCCGGCTTCGACGCCCTGCGCATCCACACGAGCAACCGGGCTGCTTTCCGACGCCTAGAAATGGGCACACCCCTTGCAGCGGTTGCCCCAGCAGAAGTAGTGGAGGCAGAAAGCGCCCTAGTCGTCCGCCTTCCCGATCGGGTAACTCCAACCCAAAACCCGCCCATCCGGGTGGTCTTTGGCACTGAAGTCTTTGAATTTGCTGTGACTTTCGAGGGCGAGGTTCTCTCTACGGATAGCGAGAGCCTGCCTCAGCAGATCGTACCTGGCGACGCCGGCGAGGCTGTTTCGACCAACAGCCTGCGGGTACTCAGTGCCTCGGACGCTTCTCTCGATCTCATCCAGGATCTCACCTTTTCGACCCCGATCTTGACGCCCAACGGCGACCAAATTCACGACGAACTGCACATCGCTTATTCGCTGTTTCGCCTGCCCCAGCAAGTGCCGGTGGCCCTCGAACTGTACGCGCTCGATGGCCGTCGAGTCGCTCGGGTCGCCATGGGGATCCAGGATTCGGGTCCCCAACAGATCACTTGGGATGGCCGCGACCAGCAGGGCAGGGTCCTCGCACCGGGACTTTACCTCCTGGCGATCTCCCTCGGTACCCATACCCCCCAGCAGCCCCAACTGCGGCCGCTGGGCATCGCCTATTAGGAGAGTCAACGTGCGTATTGGCCTTTTACTCTGCGGTCTGTTTCTATTATCGTCCGTCCGCCCCAGCTCGGCCGAGCGCTTGACCTTCGACAGCGCTGAGGACTGGGCGAGTTGGGAGGCACCGTTCGGCCTAGTGCAAATCGGTGAGAGGGGCCAGCTACAGTTAGTCAAGTACCACAAGAACACTAACGTGATCGCCGATGCCCCCCTCTTCACCCACCCGACTAAGACCCGCGACGCCGTCGCCGGCGGCTTATGGGAGGTCGGTAGCGGCCAAGCTACGGCAGGGCACGTCATCGACGGCGACCCTAGCACCTTTTGGAAGCCCGACCCGGACGCGGTCGTCGGCGAGTGGTTCGTGCAGATTGACCTAGGACGCGCAGTACTAGCCAAGGAAATTCGCCTCACCTTCCCCGACCAACAAGGCGCGCGGCCCTTCCGGCAATTCACTGTCTTCATCGCCACCGGTGTGACGTCTGATCCCCTCGACGATCTCTTCCTCTTCGACCCCGTCTATCGCACTACTCGCCCCAACGAGGAGACCGAGATTTCGATACCACTGGCTTTCATATCCAAGGCCACATCGCAGGTACTCGACCCAGATATCGATATTGATCCGCAAGAAAAAGACCAGTACCGGCTCCTCCAGTACATCAATTTTACCGTCGAGGTCCTCGACCCAGAAGGGGCACTCTCCGAGATCGAGATCATCGGCATCGGCGATAACGTCTCCATTGGCCTCGAGCGCCGCGGCTCCGTCATCGACGGCCTAACCTCTGTTTCCAATATCAGCCTCTTCGACGCCAATATGAACACCAATAGCGCCATTGCCCCCGTCTCCTTCGCCGGCCGGGAGCGCAGTTGGCAGGAGCAGGGAACTTGGTTCTACGCAGACCTAGGAGCCGTATTTTGGCTCGACGGGGTCTTCATCTATGTACTCAAGGAGCAGGAGGGCACTGCCGGGTTTATCGCCGGGTCTGCGCGGGGCTTTACGATCCTCGCCTCAGACGGCACGCCTTCCATCGGCACGGATCTGCCCGTCCCCGAGCCCTTCGAGTACAACGAGTTACTCTTCCAACCGGACAACTGCCCCCAGTGCCTGCACTACCTGCGCTATCAGTTCCGGCCCCGCCGAGTGCGCTATCTGCTCTGGCACGTCCACAGCACGAGCGGCTGGAACTCCAAGTGGGCCGAACTCATGCTGTTCTCGCCGGGGCACCCCGCCGAGGTGGTCATGCACTCGGGCTTTATCGATTTAGGGGCGGAAGCTGGCGACGGGCGTCCCAAGTTCATCAAGGGGCTATCTTGGAACGCGGACCTGCCCCCCGGCGCACGTCTGCAACTACGTTCGCGCTCGGGCAATACCTTCAACGAAATCTATGATTTCCACGATCGAAGAGGCGAAAAGATCACCGAGGAAAAATGGAACAGTTCTCCCAAAGTGCTGCGCGGGGGGATCGATACCACCATAGTTGTAGGAGAGGATTGGGACGCCTGGAGCGAGGAGTACAAATTGATCGGCGAGGCCTTCAAGTCGCAAAATCCGCGCCGCTTTCTGCAGTTGGAACTGATCCTCGCCACCGACGCCCCCGCTGTCGCCCCCGCGATCAACGCGCTGTCCATCGACTTTGAAGACGCCTTCTTGCAGGAGGCCAAAGGCAGTATCCAGCCCCGCGAAGCCCACCCCAACGCGGATACCCGCTTCACCTATACCCTCTGGCCTGGGGCCGGGGAACAGGACAGCGGTTTCGACCGCCTGCGCTTCGTGCTTTCCGCGGCGGCCAGCGCTGTCGATCTCGAAATTGGGGGGCAGGTCATCGCCCCCGCCGCAGTGGAGCAACGCGGTGATTCGCTAGTCGTCGTCCTGCCGGACCCTGTCCGCAGTGACTCCGTTCGCGTCTCGTTCACCACCCGCGTAATACAAAACGCCACGGTCTTCGCCTTGGATCTCGGCTTGGGCTCACGACCTGGAATCTGGCAGTCGGTCGAGGCCATGGAGCGCCGCTCCAACATCGTCATGCTGCCCGCATTGACCGACAGCGATCGGCTGATCGCCGACCTGCAGGTGCCCAAGGTGTTCACCCCCAATAGCGATGGTGTCAACGACCTGTTGGCGGTGCGTTTTGTCGTCTTCAAGGCAGCCGCGACCGTCCCCAAGATTTCCGTCCACGATCTCGCCGGTCGCCACCGGGCCTCGCTGGTCGCAGCCCAAGCGGGTGTCCAGCAGCACTATACTTGGTCGGGGCACGACGACAGCGGTGCGTTAGTCGAACCGGGGATCTACCTCCTGCACGTAGATCTCGGGGCCGATGCCGGCGAGGACATTGCCATCCGCTCCTTTGCCGTCGCCTACTGATCCAAAGGCTCCATCGCCTTTGTGGTTTAGCGCGCCCGATAGCGCCGCCAGCCGCTGCGCTCCACCCGCCAGCCGAGCGCGTCGAGATGGGTTGCGCGGATCTGTTCGATATGGCGGGTATGGGCTGCGGCCTTCTCTTGGCTGAAGGCGTAGTGGCGCAGGCGTTCGGGATCGAGTTCGACGCCCAGCCCCGGTTCCTTGGGCACGGTGAGGAACCCCTGATCATAAGTCATCTTGCCGCCGCAGATCACGTCGTCGGCCCACTGGTTGTAATGCGCGTCGATCGCGTGCGCCGAGAAGGGCGGAAAGGCGCGGTCTCGCCCCCAGACGATGTGATAGGGGATTTCGTAGGGAAAGGTGAAGGCCGCGATGTGCAGGCGGATCGCCGTTGCCGGTCCCAGTTCATACGCGCTGTGCATGCCGATCCCCATGCCCATAAAGCGCGCCGCGTCGTAGTAGCGCTTGAGCGCCAGCGGCCCCGCGTACGCGTCGGGAGCGGAAATGTCGGCTGGCTGCCAGCGCCGCAGCGCGTCCAGATCCAGCGCCGCGTCTAGGGTACCATCGCCGTAGCGACCCTTGGCATCGGAATGCGGTAGCAGCGGTGGCAGCCAAGCGTGCGACGAGATCGGTATGGTACTCAACAGCCGCAGGCGATGGCCAGCGCGAAAGATGTGATCGAAACGCCCGCCCACCGGTTCCTCAATCCACTCCAGATGGTAGTCTTCTACCTCGCGCATAAAGCGCAGCGCCTGCGCTTCGCCCCAAGAAGCGTGTGGATCGACGCGGATGTCCACGTCCGGCCCTACTGCCGCGCGGATGTTGCGCACCAATTCTACATAGTGCTGCGGCTCAAAATCGCACATCGAGAGCTTGATGTTGTGGAAGCCGTGGGTGCGGATAATGCCCTGCACGTAGGCTGGATAGCTCTCAAAGGTGACGGCGTTTTCGCCGTTGAGGTCGGGGAAACTATACCAAGTATAGGCCGACATTGGTACGCGCTCTGTTAGGGGGGTCTCTAGCGCGAAGAGTTCGTGCAAGTACTGGCCCAACGGTCGGTTGGCGATTTTGCCGATCAGATCCCAGTAGGCTAGGCCCATATCGGCGCGGATATGGGGGTCAAAAGGATTTTTACCTAGGACTTTGCTCTTTAATTCTTCGGCGTCCGAGTTGGCTCCTTCGGCAATGCCGACCAAGCCCTTGTCGGTCTCGAACTCGGCAAAAGTAAATCCCTCGGCCGAGCCATCCCAGCGCTTGGTCCCAACCCAGGGCATCAGCACCCGGAAGACGCGCACGTCGCGGATGATGTGCCCGGCGGCAAAGCCCTCGGCTTGGATCCGCTGCTCGACGGCTTTGGCTTGGGCGACGGTCTCGCGGTCGAATTCGGCTAGTTCTGCTATGGGGTCCATGCCTTGTTTCCTCCCGTTTAATGGAGCATTAGTCCTGCATCCCTACATGTCGTCTCAGTAGCAAAGAAGTGAACGACCCGAATCTACTCAGATGTACTTTTTCCCTGCAACCGCTCTAGGAGATGCCCTTGCTCTACTCCGATTAGACGGAGTATATTGACGCCCTTAATGTAAAGGAGCAACCAACGGCATGATCGATTCCATCGACCTCTTCGAGAGCGGGACCCAAGGCTACCACACCTTCCGCATCCCAGCCCTGATTACCACGCTCACCGGCACGGTGCTCGCCTTTTGCGAGGGCCGCAAAAACGCTCGCGGCGACACCGGCGACATCGACATGCTGCTGCGGCGCAGCGACGATGGCGGGCAGACGTTTGCTCCCTACGAGCTGGTGTGGGACGACGGCCCGAACACCTGCGGCAATCCCTGTCCGGTGGTCGATGCCTGCACGGGTGCGATTGCTCTACTGATGACCCACAATCTCGGCCACGACCACGAGCCCGATATCATCGACCAAACCAGCGAGGGCACCCGCACGGTGTGGCTGACGCGCAGCGAGGACGACGGACGCACTTGGTCTCCTCCCGTGGAGATCACTTCCGTAGCTAAGCAACCTAACTGGACCTGGTACGCCACTGGCCCAGGCGCTGGCATCCAGCTAGCCACCGGCCGGCTCGTCATCCCCTGCGACCACATTGAAGCGGGCAGCAAGAAATACTACTCGCACGTCCTGCTCAGCGACGACGGCGGCCAAAGCTGGCGGCTCGGCGGCTCGACTCCGCAAGACCAAGTCAACGAGTGCGAAGTCGTCGAGCTACAGGACGGTCGTCTGCTGCTCAATATGCGCAACTACGATCCAAGCATCCGCGCCCGCGCTTTTTCGTTTAGCGACGACGGCGGCCAGAGCTGGTCGTCGCTAGCGCGCGATCCTGTCCTTGTCGAGCCGATCTGCCAGGCCAGCATCCGCCGGGTCGGCACTAGCTTGCTCTTTTCCAACCCCGCCAGCGCCGAGGGCCGCCAGAATATGACCGTGCGGCTCAGCGATGACGACGGCCAAACGTGGGTCTGCGCCCGCGTTCTGCATCCCGGCCCGGCAGCGTACTCCTGTCTGGCTGCTCTGCCCGATGGCCGCGCCGCCTGTCTCTATGAATGCGGTGCCGAGCAGCCCTACGAGCGCCTGACCTTGGCCCGCTTTTCGCTGGACTGGGTACGCAACACACACTAAGGAGTCCCCGTGAAAATTACCGACATCCGCACCCTTTGCCTTTCCCGTCCCCACGAACCCGACCGTCAGTGGTTTAGCGCCGCCTTCCACGTGGAAAAAGCCGACTGTCCCGTAGTCATCATCGACACGGACGCTGGCTTACAGGGCATTGCCGAACCTTCCACCTATGGCGATCCACCGATCATTCGCCAGCGGCTCGACGCCCTCAAGCCCAGTCTCATCGGTTGCGACCCGCTCGACCCGGACCTCGCGCCCAAACCTACCGGCGACCGTTCGCTGCACATTGCCTGGGCTGGTCTCGAACTGGCACTGTGGGATCTGCGCGCCAAGGCGCAAAACAAGACAGTCGCCGAACTCATCGTCCCCCTCATCACACCCGATACCCCCGAGCGCAAACCGCGCACCCGCCTGCGCCTTTATGCTTCGGGTGGCGTGCAGTACGACTGGGATGATCGCCCCTCATCGGTCGTGGATGAAGCTCGTGCCCTCGCCGACCGGGGCTTCACCGCCTATAAGATGCGGCTGGGCACCGAGTGGTCGTGGTCGGGCGTCACCGTCGCGCAGATGATCGACCTGTTGCGCCAGGTGACCGACGCAGTGGGCGAGCGCATGGAGCTGATGCTGGAGGGCAATTGCCGCCTCGACGAGGCGCAGGCCCGCGAGATCGGCCACTTTCTCGACGAGGCGGGCTGGACTTGGTTTGAAGAACCGCTGCCCAAGGACCAGATCGACGGCTACGCCCGCCTCAACGCCGAATTGCATCTGCCCATCACCGGCGGCGAATCCAACACGGCCCTCGACCAGTTCGAGCCGTTCTTCGCGCAAAAAGCGTACGCCAAAGGCCAGCTCGATGTCGGCGTTTGCAGCCTCGGCGAGGCCATCCGCATCTACCATCGCGCCAAAGAGCACGGCATTGAGCTTTTTACTCAGAACTGGCACAACGGTCTGTTGACCATAGCCAATGCCCACTTCCTCGCCGCTCTCCCCAAAGAGCACGTGCTGGAAATGTTCATCGGCCAAGGGCCGTTGCAATGGGACATCCTCAAAGACCCGCCCGCGACCGAAGGCTCTCTCGCGCTGCCCGACGCGCCCGGCTGGGGTGTGGAGCTGGCTGACGACCTCGAAACGCGCTTCCCTTACATCCCTGGGCCTTGGGGCCGCGCGGTGGAGCGCTGAAAAGCGGAATCAAAACCCACATCGGGTGTTTTTCGATGGTAGGGCCGCCCGGATCTAGGATTTGACAACTGCCCTTGGCCTCTTATAGAATAGTCCGCCTTCATTCACCTTTGGAGCTAACATGATTAAGGACCCCCCGCTACTCACGGTCCGCCGCAATTTTCCGCGGCCCTCGGAAGCTGTCCTGCGCGCCCTGCGCAGTGTTCCCACTGGCTTTATCGTCGATTGCATGAACGGTCGCGGCGCGCTCGACTACCGCATCAAGCCGCTCGATCCCAACAACTGCAAGCTCGTCGCGCCCATCGTCACCTGTCATCCGGGGCCGGGCGACAACCTCGCCGTCTTTGCCGCGCTCGAGATCGCGCAGCCGGGGGACGCGATCTTCATCGCCACGGATACGTTCACTCGCACCGCGATCGCCGGCGACATCATGATAGCTATGGGGCGCAACCGAGGTGTCGCCGGCTTTGTCACCGACGGTCTGATGCGCGACATCGACGGCATCCTGCCCGTTGGCCTGCCTGCCTTCTGCATGGGCATCACCCCCAATTCTTGTACTCGCAATGGACCGGGTACCGCCGGGATGCCCGTGGTCATGGGCGGGACCTGCGTCGATGCGGGTGAGATTGTCGTCGCCGACCGCGACGGGGTGGTGGTCATCCCTCACGACCAGTTCGACCATGTGGTGGAAACCTTGCCCAAGGTGCGCGAGGCCGAAGAAAACCTCACCCGCCGAGTCCGGCTGGGGCTGGACAATATTGAGGAAGTGCGCGCGCTGCTCGATTCGGACCGCACCGAGCACATCGACTAATTTTCGACGATCACCAAGCTCGGCTGGTCGAGCGCCACTTCTGAAAGCCGCTCGGCCTCCATCTCTTCTACGGTGCCGTCGGCTAGGCGATAAAGCCGCGCCGATCCGGTAATCTCCCAAGTGGATGGAACCGTAGAACCCGCAACTGCTGGCAACAGCAGGGCCAACGTGCGGGTCGGCCCTCGGAGCAGCCGCACTGTTGCTCCGTCGCCTTCCGCGCTGGTAGCCTCGGCAAAGGGCACGCGAAAGCGCTGTAGCAGCGCATTGAGGCAGCGCAGGACGCCAAAGACGGGGCGGGGGTTGCACAGGGGATCCAAAAGCCCCTGACCGACATCCATGGTGCGGTCCAGATCGATAAAAGGTTCGACAAAGAGCCGCGCCCTCGGCAGCAGCGCAGTGGCGAAGAGCGCCTCCGCGGCTTGGAGCGTATCGTCTTGGTCGCTTTGCCCCGGCAATTCAAAGAGCAAATCCAGCCGCCCCATCGTGGTCAGGGCACCAACCTCGCGCCAAGCCAAGGCGTCTTCCCAAGGGGCCGTTGCGTCCAGTCGGCACAGGGCCGCTTCTATCCAGGTATCTGCGTTTTGCAATAGACGGTCGAGTTGGGCCACTTCGTCGGGCCGGTAGCCGACCCGGGTGCGGGGGTGCTGCTTGCCGGCTATCTGCTGGCCGGGGATCACCGGGGCCAAAGACAGCCGCAGATTGCGGTGGTAGCTCTTGAACAAATACAGACACGACGACGATGGCCAAGGCCCGCCCGGCATCTGGATCTCCCAAGTATCCACTTGGTCGCGGCGACTTTCCAGGATGGACTCGTAAGGAGTGTTCTCGTCGTCGAGAATGGTCGCTTGCACTTGGACGCCTTGGCTGCGCAAAAAGCGCAGGTGGTCGCCGGACTGGTTCAAGTCGGTCCAAGGGCAGCGCAGAGCCTGTGCGCCCAGCTCCAGACAGGCCAGCAGGGGATAGTCGTTGCGCACTGGCTGGCGTATCACCGAGGGAAAGGTTATGGGAACTTGCGTTTCCCAACCGAGTGGATGAGTCGCGGTCAGCCCCAATGGTCCCCCGCCCAAGTCGGCGGTTGCTGGGGTGAGCAGCCGCCGCGGGCCCGGCGTCCAATCCTGTGTCCCGGCGGTGCGAATCAGGTGGATGTCGAGTCGGTTGTGGCGCAGGCGGCACAGGAAAAAGCCCAACTTGGGCTGGTCGTTGCGGCCTTGCTCGGGCGGCGGTGCGCCGTTGAACAAGTGGCTAAAACCGGGCCGCACAAAAGAAGTGGAGGGGACGGTGCGATAGTCCAAGGCCCCCGCTGGATCGCAAAAGGCAAAGTGCACGTGGGCCGCAAAAAGCCAAGCTACCCGGTGGGCGGCCAACAATTTTAGCAGCCAAGTGCGGGCCGGTTCGCCGATGTTGTCGTAGTGCCCCAGATGCGGCTCAGCGGGGTTGTGCAGATAGGGTGGCAGGTGCAAAAATACCGCGATGCGCATCTGGGCATGCGTGGTTAGGTCTGCCTCCAACCAAGTCCTTTGCTCTTCTTCTGCCGGCAGGCCGGTGTTCAGAATTTGGCTGTTGAGTACCACCAAGTGCAGGTCGTGATGGTCAAAGCTGTACCAGGACGGGCCAAAGCGCCGGTGGTATGCGGCCAGCCCCTCGGCCGTAACCGGATGGGTCGGCATGGTAGGGTCGGGTTTGTCGCCCACGTCGTGGTTGCCGGCCACCCAGCGCGGCTGCACGCCGCAGGCCGCCATCTGCTCTAGGGCTTGGTCTAAAGCCGGGACAAAGCCCGCGCTCCCGGGGTATTCTTGCACCACATCGCCCATGTGGACGACAAAATCCGGTTCCAAGGCGGCGACCAGACGCAATGCCGCGGCCGCCCGTCGGCTCTGTTGGGCGCGGGAGGGGAATTCGCTCATCCCGACGCCCCCTGCTAGCGCATAGTGGGTATCGGAGATGACGACGAATTCGCCTAGGGCCTCGGGTAACAGGGTGCGGTCGAATAGGGTGGGGGACATGGAGGGCGGCACTTTATCCAACCGGGCGCAAATTGAGCAACACCAACAGCCAAGACCGCGCCCAGTACGAAGTGTTTATATAGGGATCTTCTGCCGAAGGCCACCCCGTCCAGTAGGTCTCGTTGACCGGAATCCGGTGCGGCCACTGCACAATTGGAATTGCCGGCAACTCGGCCAGCCAGATCGCTATTGCCTGCCGGTAAATCGCCCTCATCTCGGGCGCATCGTTGGGCGTCTGCGCCATGCGATCGACTAGCGCGTCGAAGTCGGCGTTTTGCCAGCGCCAGTAGTGCTCGGCAGTCTCGCCCGTCGGCTTGGCGAAACGGCTGTGGTAGTGGCTCAGCACTTGGTAGGGATCGCGCATGGAGCTTAGGTTGCCAAACATAAAAGCGCGCGCCTCACCCTGGGCCATCCGCGAAATGTAGTCCGAAGTCATGCGGAACGAGGCGTCAAAACCCGCCGCTTGGAGCTGGGCGACCAAAATCGGCGTCAGGTCTTGAAAATGCGCGAAGATATCGATGACGAGCGAAAATGTCTCGCCGTCCTTCATCAGAAGCCATCCGGCCCTCGCATCCATCCCTTGCGCGACATGATCGCCGCCGTGCGCGCAGTGTCGTGGACGCCGATCTCGTATCGGGCCACTAGATCCGCCGCCGCGGCGAAATAGGGCTGCATCTGCGGCACGTCCGGCAACGGCAGCAGCGCGTAGTCGCCCGAGTTCTGCCAGCCGATCTCGACCAGTTGTTCGCGGTTGATGGCGAAGTTGATCGCCCGCCGGATCTCGGGATCGTCGAAAGGGGCCTCCGTATTGTTGAACCCTAGCGTGATCGCCCACGGTGTCATGTAGCTATAGGGCGGCTCCCGCCCCGTCCAGGTGCTCATTTTGTCGTGTTGTTCGAGCAAGGTGATGATATTGGACGGTCGGAGTTCCAAACAGGTGTCGAGCTTGTTGGCCAGCAGGTTCTGCACTCGCTGGTGCTCTTCCATATAGGGCAGAAAGATCAAGCGCTCGACCTGCGGCAGCGCGTGGAAGCCGATCTTGGCCGCCCACCAGTCCGGGCGCAGATCCCAGATCCGCTGCGCTGGCTCCGACAGCGCAATGCGATACGGCCCCGTGACTACCGGCCAACCGCTGGCCAGATCGTAATTGGCAAAGCGCGAGGGATCTTGCCCCTCCCAGATGTGTTTGGGGACGATCGGCACTCCGTTGCCGTGGTT
The DNA here is from genome assembly GCA_965261395.1 of Candidatus Latescibacterota bacterium. Lineage (GTDB taxonomy): Bacteria > Latescibacterota > UBA2968 > UBA8231 > UBA8231. The sequence continues at coordinate 5,357,913 of OZ253462.1, read as the reverse complement.
GTGGGTGAAATAACTGAAGAGAAAGCGCGGGTTAGGCGATTTGAGGACGATCTTCGCCGTCAGGCTGTCGAGGGCCACTGCCTCTTGGACCCAGGTCTCCATATCGGTCGAGAACACTAGGTTCGGCGCGTGCTCTTTGAGCATATTAACCGTAAAGACAAAGTCGTGCGCCGTCCACGGCTGCCCGTCGCTCCACTCCACACCTGGGCGTATATCCACCACGACTTCGGTGTAGTCCGCGTTGAACCGGTGCCCGGTGGCGATCCACGGCAGCGGTTCGGCGTCGGCCTTGTAGCCATTGAAGAAGTAGAGCGGCTCGTAGAGGAACTGATAGCCGATCCGCGAGATCCCGCCCGGCACGAAGGGGTTGAAGGTGTTGTAGTCTTGGATCTGGCCGCCGCAGGTGTTGTTCTCGGCGCAATCGACGATTAGCGTGCGGTTGCGCGGCACTTGCTGCAAACCGTCCGGTGTCTGTTCGCCGCCACAGGCTATCAGCCCTACGCCGCATAAGAGTGCCAAGCGCCAAACGAGTGCCCTAGACCGTTTTCCCATATTCGCTGTATTATCCTCCGTGCGAGACGTAAGTTGTGCAACGTTTAGGTAACATAACGCGCGGAGTTCTCTGTTGTCCATATCCGTTCCCGCGCCGTCCCTTGAGCGAGCGGGCCGCGTGCGCTAATATGGAGAGTATGCCTGCCCACCCTCACTCCCCGAGGTAACGCCATGAACGCCCTACTCCCCTTCGCCTTATTGGCGCTCGCCGCCTGCTCCGACCCCTGCGCTGAATCCATCGACCAAGCCTTCCTCGACGGCGAGGCCGCCAAAGAAGGAGCCGTGCGCACCGAATCCGGCCTCATCTATCAGGAGTTAAAGGCCGGCTACGGCCCCCAGCCAGGACCTAAAGCCCGCGTCACCGTCCACTACAAGGGCATGTTTGCCGACGGCAAGGTCTTCGACAGTTCGTACGAACGGGGTCACCCTAGCACGCTCTCGCTCAAAAGGGTCATCCCCGGTTGGACAGAGGGCTTGCAGATGATGAAGGGCGGCGGCCAGTCGCGACTGGTGGTCCCGCCGGAACTGGCCTACGGCAAAAAGGGCAAGCCGGGCAGCATCCCCCCGTGCGCGACCTTAATTTTTGAAATCGAGTTATACGAGATAAAAGGGAGTTAAATTCATGAGCAACCTACCGCGCCGCAACATGGGCCGCACCGGCATGCAGCCCCGGGCGCTCGGCATGGGAGCAGCCTTCGTCGGTGCGTCCGGCGAGGCCGAAACCATCGCCACCATCGAACGCGCCCTCGATCTAGGCATCGACTACTTCGACAGCTATGCTGGCCGCAACGAGGACCGCTGGGGCAAGTCACTAGCCGGCGTCGAGCGGTCGAGCTATTACATGCAGGCCAAGGTTGGCCCGCACCCGGAGCGTCCCAAGGACTTTTCCGCGGAGGCCACGCGCTGGAGCGTCGAGCAAAGTCTGCAATCGCTTCGCGTCGATTACCTCGACGCTGTGCTGGTTCACGACCCGCCCGATATTGCCGACCCGTTAGGCCCTGGTCGCGCCTTCGACGAGTTGCAGAAGATGAAAGAAGAAGGCTTGGTGCGCCACATTGGTTTAGGGGTCCGCGATCACGACTTCCACCGCGCTGCCATTGAAGCCGGCCACGCCGAGATCGTCCTCACGTTCCTCGACTACACGCTGCTTGACCAGTCCGTCGCTCGCACCACCATGCGCTTGGCCAAAAAGCACGGCACCGGCCTGATCTTAGCCAGCGTCTTTGGCATGGGTCGCTTGACCGGCATCGAGCCGACCCGGGCCGCCGAGCCGCGTGCTCACGCCATGTGGGAGTGGTGCCAAGAGCAGGATGTGGACATCAAGCACTTGGCCATGCAGTTCTGCCTCGACGCGCCCATCGATGGTATCGTCATGAGCGGTCCGGCCGACCGCAACCAACTCCAAGACGCCTATGACGCGGCGACTCAGGAAGTGCCCGCTGAGATATGGACGGAGTTTGAGGAGAAGTTCGGAGTCGGGATATAGGCACGGGTTAGACTCGACATCTGGAATCAGAATTAATCTCGTCAGATGGAGTAGAACATGGATTCTTCATTACCTGAATGGCGCAGTTACTTCGCAACGACCGCGGATTCGTATGATCGGCTCCAGCCAGTCTAAGTCTGCCCTATAGCAAGGGATTGGACATGCCCGGTCAACAAGGCTGAACTCCTCTCCAATCCCAAGAAGCGATGCGATGAACTACGATTTCCATACACTTCGTGGGGATGTTTTTGGTGCCCTTACGGCAACGGTGGTGGCGCTGCCGGTGGCGCTGGCCTTTGGCGTGGCGTCGGGCTTGGGGGCGGCGGCCGGACTATACGGTGCCATTGCGGTTGGCTTTTTTGCGTCGGTGTTCGGCGGGACGCGGTCCCAAATATCCGGCCCGACCGGTCCGATGGCTGTCGCCATGGCGGTCATCGTCACCACTCACGCGACCAACATCGCCGAAGCGCTCCTCGATGGCTGAGCGAAAGTTCCCTCGATTATACACTGGAGAGTCTAAATGAGTACGTGGCGTGAATTGACATTTCCGACCAACTCCTTAAAGGACTCGGTACTTGTTATCGAAGATGATCGTGCGAATGTACTCGCCGATCCGCTTCGTTGGCGCATCCTCGAAATTCTTGGAGCAGGGAAGTCGGTTGCAGAAATTTCGCAGACGTTGGACGTTACCGATGCTCGGGTGCTGTACCACTTGCAACGGCTGACGCAAACAGGTGTCGTACATTTGGAGGAAGATGAAGCAGGCCCCCAAGAATGGCGTTGTTTGCCAGCGGTAGGCAAAGTTCGCGTTCGAGAGTCCCTTTCGTCGAATGACCAAATTGCGGAGGCCATACCAACGGATGTTGCCAGCCAGTTCAATCAAGCGTTTCGCGAAGCTGCCGAGGGCTTATACGGTTCGACATTCCAGCAATCCGTCAATCACAACCGCGCGCGACTATCGGAAGAACAGGCAGCCGAATTTAGTCGTCGATTATTGGCGCTTATTGAAGAATACTTTCCTCCGGGGAAAGGGGATCGACAGGGCATCAAATACGGTTTCTATGGGATTCTGACGCCGATTGATCTGCATCCGCTTGGGGACGCTGCAACTGAGGGGTGAGAGTTATTGGGCGTGTAAGTCGCTCCCGAATACCGCAATATATAAGGTGCGAGCCATAGCGCGTCGTCGCCTCCTTGACACCCTACAATAGTACCTTTCATTCAATCCTCCATTTTTTCTCATCTCGCGGGGGGTATCATGTCTCAGGCAATGAATGATTTGAGGGGCAGCTTGGTCGCCTTGGTGACGCCGATGACGGCATCGGGGGCCATCGACTGGGCGGCGCTGGACGGCTTGGTGGATTGGCACTTGGAGTCCGGAACGCACGGTATTGTGCCGGTGGGTACCACTGGCGAATCGGCTACGCTAACTCACGCCGAACAAAAACAAGTGATCGCAGCCGTGGTGCGCCGGGTGGATGGCCGCGTGCCGGTGGTCGCAGGCACTGGTGCCAACGCGACGGCTGAGGCCATTGAGTTTACTCGGGCCGCGCAGGGCGACGGTGCCGACTACTGTCTGTCGGTGACGCCGTACTACAACAAGCCGACTCAGGAGGGGCTTTACCGTCACTATTGCGCCATTGCTGAGGCCGTGGACCTGCCGCTGGTTCTCTACAATGTGCCGCCGCGCACGGCGTGCAACATGCAGGCTGCGACCGTAGCCCGGTTGTCTGCTGTCGATCTAATCTCTGACTCACAGAAGCTAGGTACTAATGTTACAAGCAGTGCTCTTCGATCTTGACGGAACACTGTTGGATCGGCTCAGCTGCCTTAGAGTATATCTGTACGGTCAGGTCGAACGATTGGCCAATGACCTGCACGCTCTCCCATTTGGCGAATACATGGATCGAGTAATTGAGTCGGATGCCCATGGCCACGCCGATAAGGAGGAACTGTTTAGGCGCATTGAACGCGACTTCGCTCTCTCGCCCGGTACTTGGCACAGGTTGCTGGATGATTTCCTGACCTACTTTCCCCATATATGCGTTCCGTTTCCGAAGGCACATCAGACGCTTACGACACTCAGGCAACAAGGCTTAAAGATGGGGCTCGTCACAAACGGGGGAGTTGATTCACAGCAGCCGAAAATTGATGGTTTGGGGATCGCTCGCTATTTCGACACCATGTTGATCTCGGAAGCCGAAGGGGTCGCCAAACCGGATGCGGAAATCTTCCAGCGGGCGACCGACAACCTAGGCGTCTCGCCAGATCAGGCTGTCATGATTGGCGACAACTCAGAAGCCGACATTCGGGGTGCCAGGTCCTACGGGATGAAAGCGATTTGGAAGCGAGATGCGTACTGGGAGGCACCTGAGATTGTGGATGCGATTGTTGACAATCTCGACGAGTTGCCGAGCACAATCCGCAACCTCGCGTGAGTTCATGCTTCGGCGAACACTTCCATGTCCGGCTTGGGCCATGCGGTCTTTCACCCAATGTCTTTTCGATTCAGGACTAGGAACAATACTAGGCGAGATTATCGGTGATAGCTATCCCGTTTGCTCAGGCTCTTGAGACAGAGGACCTAGCGTCAGTACGGCGTGTGCCGAAAGCTGATTACCACTGTCATTGTTACTTCGGTACGCGGATCGAGAACGTCGAGCGTTGGCTAGGGCATTCGTTGGCTAGGCCGATTACCCCAATGCGAGGGCTGCGTGGAATGCTGGACTATACCTCCAAGGCGCTAGATCCCTACATCAACTCACTAGCTGGTTTTGAATTCACTGCGGAGGCTGCGGTGGTCGATGCGATGCAAGATGGAGTCCAGCGACTAGAGATGAGCTTTGATGTGCGCTCGGCTGGCCACTTCGAAACAGGCTTTGCCGGTTTTGCGGCATTCATCCGACAATTGGTAGAGCGCCATCGCGAGCGGATTGATCTGAGACCGGAACTGGGAATCGCACGAGAAACCATCGGCAACACCGAGATCAAGGACCGGGTCCGCGAGGGAATAGACTCTGGCCTGTTTATGTCCATTATGCTCAATCGGCCGGGATGAAACTGAAGGCACACGTGGGAGAGTTTAGAGGAGCGGAACGGGTGCAGGAGACGGCTGAAGTGCTTGGGTTAGCGGAAATACAACATGGTATTGCGGCCGCGGAATCCGCCGAAGTCATGGAGTGGTTGGCGCAAAATAGGATTCGACTACACATCTGCCCTTCGAGCAACGTTATGCTGGGCGCAACTGCCAATCTCGCGTCCCATCCCATCCGCTGTGTTGTTCGATCACGGAGTTGAGGTGCCGGTCAATACAGACGATCTAATGATCTTCGGTCAGAGCGTCTCGCAAGAATACATGAACCTGTTCAAGGCCAAGGTGTTCAGTGCGGATGAGCTTGACGATATAAGAGTCGCATCGCTCAGAGCCTTATCCTGATAGAGCACGACAGTTCCGCCTAACAACATCATCAGAAAGTAAGAACTCGTGCTTTGATCAATGGACTTCTCTTAGCGGATCTGGATTATATATTAGGACAAAACGGCAATCTGCAGACCATTATTGACCTCTGCATTTTTAAAGGAATGGCGTCTCACTCTTGCTTCGCCCCAGACCGTATTCCTTTAGCTATGTAGTCCTCAATAGGAGGCTTTACAATGCCTACGGCGTGGAAAGACTACATCGAGAGCACTTCGGACGTGCTGCGCGGGAAACCGCGTATCAAGAATACCCGAATCCCTGTGGCTCTGGTACTCGGCTACTTGGCGGATGGCTATTCCGCTGACCAGATCATAGCCGAATTCCCAGATCTGACGACCGAGAGCATCGCCGCCTGCTTGGATTATGCCCGTGAATTGGCCGATTTTGAAGTAGCAGCTTGATGGCGGCAGTTTTCTTTGCTGACCATTGCGTGCCGACGGTGGTTGTAGATGATCTACGACAGGCAGGCTACGAAGTGCTTGTGTTAAAGGATCACCTTCCAACTGCATCGCCCGATGAGGTAGTCATCAGTAAGGCCGGGAGAACCCCTGTATCATTTCCAGATATGCATATAATTGACGTAGCATGAGTTCCGTGTTATAATGCTATCATGATTCAATCGTTCCGGCGTACTGGCACTGAGGATATCTTCAATGGACGGGACACACGTGCTGCACGCGGTACTTGTCCATCGTCTTTGTGGACTGTAGCTGCACGAAAGCTTGAACAACTGGACTCGGCCGATGAACTGCGCGACTTACGCAGTCCACCTGGCAATCATCTCGAGGCCTTGCGGAGCCTGCGGTCTGGACAATATAGTGTTCGGATCAATGATCAATACCGGATTTGCTTTGTATGGTCGGATGCTGGTCCTCAGGCTGTCGAGATCGTCGACTATCACTAATTACTGAACAAGAGGTGTCGATCCATGGTACGTATTCCAACAGATCGCGTTCCGACACACCCTGGTGAGATGTTGCTGGAGGAGTTTTTAAATCCTTTGGGTTTAACACAGCGCGAATTGGCTACCGCGATTCATGTTCCTTATCAGCGGGTCAACGAATTGGTAAACGGCCGACGTGGTATTACTCCGAGCACAGCCCTACGCCTAGCAAAATATCTCGACGTGTCGCCTGCGTTTTGGCTGAATCTTCAACTTCGCTGGGATCTGTATCACGCCACCCAATCTGAGGCTCAGACACTAGAGACGATTGAGCCGCTTAACATGGCACTTGAAGTATAAGGAGACGTCTCTCCTCCCCTGACGACCTTCGCACGGAAGTCCAACAGCTTGACTGGCATTGAGCCGCACCAAATAGGATATGTCAGGTATTTTGATCATTGGCGTTGCAATTCTTTTAAGAGTCGAAAATAGATTCCTCTTTGAACTCCAGAAGTCGGCGAAATGGAGGCGTCAGCAAGAGGGAGTTTTGAGGATTGGAATGGGCTGTATCGGTGGAACTGTCGAGGAGGGCGAGACCATTGAGGATGCCCTGTATAGAGAGGCACTCGAAGAAATCGGCTGCAAGGTCGCCTTTGCGAGATCGATTCGTCCGTTCTCGCTAGATCCAACCGGTGCGGTGTCGCCGCTTCTTCCGCAGAGCGTGCCCGAAGGAGTACAGTTCCTGTGGGAAGGGAACGAGCCAGGATTTATCGCGGGTAGGAAAGTCGCCGTGTACGTCGGCACTGCGATTGGACGCGCTGAACCCAGGGATCTGCCGGCCCTCGTGCAGCTTGAACCGGAACTCTTCTACTCCCTTGGCCAACGACCGCTCGCGATTCAGGACGTAGAGCAGCGCGGAGGTATGCTACAAGAGAAGCAGCAGATTCCGCGCTCTGCTCACTTGACGCCGGTGGGAACAGCCAGCAGGCTACTGGAGTTGCGGCGACGGCATCCTGAGTTGCTCCAGGAAATTTTGGGCGAGTCCTAGCCGTCCTTAAGGAAAAACTTGTCGCCTAATCAATCCCCAGCGCCTGATCAATCTCGGCTTGGTAGCCTCCAAGTACCTCGCCATCAGCCTGTTGCGACGCGATTTCTATCACAGCAATCCGAAATCATTCGCTTCCCGATAATCGTCGTAATTACGCCTCACGTGGCCAAATATTGAGGATAATGTCCGCCATCCACTTACCTCGTTTGACAATCTGCTCTTCATCCCAAACATCAGATGCATCGTCAAGCAATTTCCTGTTAATAAAGAGATTGTCCGATTCCTTGATGGCTTCTCGCTTACGATGCCAAGGACCATTACTCATAGAAGCATTCAATCTACTATTGACTAATGTTAGATTACCCAGTGTGTGGATCAAGCGGTTTCGTTCCTCGGTGACATCCTCTACTTCTTCAAGTGGGCTTAACTGCCAGTGCTCATTTTTCCATGATTGGGGCATGAGATGCTCAACTTGCACATTTCGATATACAGTGGGATTCGGAGCAGATTCAGGCATCAGGTGCTTTTCGATAGCGTGGAGCACTATGTTCTGTGCAGACGACGATAAACGCCTTTCTAGAATCGCTGATCTCACCTCGTTATCAGACGGCCAAACTGTTCCTCTCTCCTTGTAGTGCTGTAGAGAGTGCATGATTACATCGCCGTCTTTTTTAAATTTTTTGAATTCATTAAGAGTATGAAGCAAGTACAAAGTGACTTGATCATAGCTTCGTGCTTGATATCCGGCGATAAGTCTCCGAACCCAATAACTTTCCAAGCACGCAAACGCCTGTTCCCGCTGTTTGCATTCGACCCTCTGCAACTGCAGTAATAGCGGCCACATAGCGCCAACCTCCAGGGACATTCGGCGATTGTGGAACTGCCTTTCATAGGTCTGTTCGTAGTCGTCCCGTTGTTCAAATTTCTGATAATACTTCGCATGGGTGCATTAGGTGATTGTTACGGTTTTGGTGGTTGTTTTTAGGTTGTCTCGGTACTGCTGAAAGACCCGGTCAAGCGTTCCATTGTACAAGGCGCAACGCAGGGCAAGAATGGCGTTGCTGTTTTCCTTATACCACCAAGCGCCCGAGCGTTTCAGACGAACATGGCCGATGAAGCGATGCGCCGATTCGATCGCACCCGACCCGATCGGGTATCCGCCCTTGCGATGGCTGCCGAAATCGACTTGATGCAATCGCTTTTGCAGGTACGTCAAGGCCGTGCCGATCGCTTCTTCGGCCTCTTCCGAGACCGCCTGCATGCGCTGCAGACCCCAAACCACGCCGGTGCCCTCACCGCAGAACAGGCGCGCCAGAGTCGCTTCCAGCCAATGGCTGGCGCGCGCCGCATCGGTGCCGTATTGAGCCTCGGCCACCGCGTGCAGGTAGCGGCTACAATGGTAGTAGTCGAGGATCTGACGGGCGCTCGGGAACAGTTCCTCCACCCATTTCCAGATCCACGGGGCTCCGTCCCCGATGGCACACAAGCGCACCTGCTCCTCCGGGATCAGCCCCGCCTCCTTGACCTGGCGCAAGGCCGAGCCGAAGGCCTGTTCGTCGCCCATCTGGTGCCAGGAGATCAGCTGCTCGATGCGCTCATCGTCTACCAAGTAGAAGCGAAAGCCCTTGGCTTCGTGGTATTCACCCTGCCAACGCCTTCGCCGAGCCCGGCTCTTCTTGCGCCCCGGACGAGTCCCTTTGGCGGTCTCGGGACGACTGGGCACGTCGGCCGCGTCGATGGCCAACACCACGATGGGCCGCCACTTGCGAGCGGCGGCGGCTTGAGCAATGCGATCCTGGATGTCGGCCGCGTCCGGACACACCTGCAGCACGTCCAACGACCCGGTCTGTTGCAGCACCTCGTGAATCACACAGTCGCTCATCGACGCGTCGGTCAGCTCGTCCAGCAGCTTCGCGGCGCGCTGGTGGGGCATCTCCAGCGCCAGCTTGACCCCGGCGTTTTGAACGTCCCACTGCTTGCGGTGCCCCGACAGGCCCAGGGCCTCGTCCAGCGGATAAAAGCCGTGCTCACAGGAAACGCAGTAGAAATAGGGCCGCTCCAAGGGCACCGGCCCGAGCAGCGTCTCCACCGTGCGCGAGCGCGACGGTCGCGCACGCAGGACGCGCTCACACTTCGGGCAGGCCGCCTCTTCTTGCGCCAGGAACTGGCCGTGGCGGCGTTCGATGAAGGCTTCCACCACCGCCGCGGTAAGCCCGGAGCGCTCTTGCGACACCGCCTCGGTAATCTCCATCAACGTCGGCGGAGTAGATCCGTGCTCGCTCATTTGCGTCTCCACCCGATCCAGCAACTCGTCCAGGGCTTCATGCGCTCTACTTCGAAAGCGCGCCCACTGCTGCCGCTGCTGAAAGGGCGCCAGAGAGAGAATCGCAGGCATTGCTCCCCTTCTTTCTCAATCGAGGGGAGCGTGCCGCGGGGGAGGCGGCAAAAGAATAGAACAAGTTACTGTAAAATATACACATACGTACCGAAATCGTGCCATAACAATCGGCTAAGGTGCCCCTTCGCATCCTGAATAATATCTTGACCTAAATCATCAAGGCTGTCCTTGACGTCGTCCACGTGCTTTTGAAACATACGAAATACACGTCGAGTGCTGACAGGAGACATGACCCTTGATTCTAACCAGTAGTCAGCGAAGATATCCGTACGGGGCCTCTGCCCGCGTCCGATTTGTCCCCTCCACCAATCATCATCGAACATTTCCAAGTACTTGTCGAAGAATGAATCTTGATCAACGCCGGAGTCTTCGTCAGCCTTGTAGAGCAAGTAGTTTTTGATCTTGTCCCACTCTGTCAACGGTTCGCCTCGTGCATTGAGTGTCTCGAATATCATGTGCTCCTTTTCATGTGAATCCAAGTAGATTGCAACGACACGAAGTTTTGCGATTAAAACTGCGATAAGTGCAGATGCTGCTAGAAGAATTCGTGAAATTTGTCCATCGAACCACTGGTGGGCAACGTTGCGGAAGTATTTATAACAATCCGCCATAGGACTTTCAATTGCCTCAATGACACTTTCTTCTCCATTTGCTTCCATCACGTCTCGAAATCGCTTGTAGTTTTGACCGCCATGAATAATCTTGAACGGCTCGTCCGCCGAGTTTTTCGTTAGTTTCCTTAAACGCTCTGCTTGGACGGACAGTTCAATTTTGTCTAACTCGTCAGCAACAGCAGTCATTAGCAGTTGAACAGTCGTAAGCCGCTGTTGGCCGTCAATCACCCGCCAACGTTGGGCCATATCCGGCGTGAAGCCACTCTGTTTCAGTACGACTGCTCCCAGAAAGTGAGACTCCCTGGAATCAGCGTTCACTTCTTCAGAGTTTCGATTGGTCGCCTCGTTGAGCAGATCACCTGCTATCTCAATTACATCCTCCCACAGTGGTTCCCACTGATCTTCTTGATTCCAGACATAGAGCCGTTGGTATCGGGGGACCACATATATACCCTGATTTTCAAACAGATTGGCCAATGCGTAGTTTCTCGGTTCCATAGCGAATGCTTCCTCGTGTGTGAGATTTAGAAGGTATAAGAAGGCTTTTTAGAGTGTTTTTAAGTCGTGTCCGGCGTCTTTGGGTGTCTTTTCTCCGCGTTCGTGCCTTGGATGTCGTATCTCCTAGTGCCCAATCTATCGACGCCTTCAACAAAAGATCAGGCTCCGCCACCTCTAGCAGCGGATTTTAAGGAAAAACTCGTCGCCTAATCAATCCCCAACGCCTGATCAATCTCGGCCTGGTAGCCCTCCAAGTCGCCGCGCTCGATCTCGGCCAAGCTCACCGGCCGGTTAAACCACTCCGACTCAAAGAGCGCCATGCAAATCGCCTGCGAGCGATAGCCGTCTAGGCCATCGACTTCGGGCACACCTTGTCCCCGCACGGCATCGGCGAAATCCTTCAACTCGGTTGAGATGGGATTTTCCACTCCTTTGGGGAACAGCCGCTCGCGCTCGTCCTCTGCGAGGCTGTTATGATACGCCTCGACCAATGCCTCGTTAGATGTGTTCGTGCCGGTGCGCGTCCACAGCCCGCTCTCCCAGTCGATGCAGCCCTCGCTGCCGTAGAGGACGCGCTTGCTGAAGTCCTGTCCCGGCGCTGAACCTTGCCAAGTCCACTGCACCACTGCACCGCCGTCGAAGTCAATCAGCGCCATGGCGCAGTCCTCCACATCCACCGGCCAAGCCCCCTCGCGCTTGACTGGCTCGTCGTAGCGATACGGCTCAAAGCCGTGTACTCGCGCCACCACCTGCCGCGCCTCCGTGCCCAAGTGATAGCGGAACAGATCGGCAAAATGCACGCCTCCGTCGAGTATCCAGCCGGCCCCGGCGTCGCGCTTGAAATTGCGCCAACCCCACTTGCCCAGCCGCAAGCCCGCTTCCTGCCAGTAGAAGGTGCGCGGCTGGCCGATCCGCCCGCTGGCCACCGCCCAAGATCGGGCCCGCTCCTGCGGCGACCGGCGGTAGTTTTCCGCTACGGCAAGCTGACAGCGGTTATCCACGGCCGCATTGAGTATTTTGCGACCAGCGCGCAGGGTAATCGCTAGTGGCTTTTCGATTATCACGTGCTTGTCCGCCTCCAAACAGGTGACGGCGAGGATGTGGTGTTGCGAGTGCAGGGCGCAGATGTCCACTGCGTCTAGGTCTTCCACGTGCGCGAGCATTCTCTCCACGTCGGTATAGATCTCCGGCTTGTGCTCTTGGAACTCGGCGATCTCGTCGGCCCGCTGTTGTGCCTGTGCCTCCACCAAGTCGCAACAGGCCACCACCTGTATATCGTCAATCCCGGCCTTCGCTAGCTCCTCCAAGCCGCGCACGTGTGCTCCGGCCATGCCTCCACAGCCCACGAGGGCCAAATGCAACTGTTCCATTATGCATTTCTCCTAGTTGGAATAATCGGCAACACCACGTGCGACGCCTGGGCCGCGCTGTGGTGGATTCTGTTGTCCGCCCCCTGCCGTCGCCGCTCTTGGCCGATGGGATCACCAGTGTTGGGATTGACATCAAAGCGGGGAAAGTTCGAGCTGGAAATGTCGAGGCGGATCTGATGCCCGGCGGCAAACACATTGCTCGTCGGATAGAGGGTAATCGTCAGCTCGGCGACCTCGCCCGGCGCTAGCAGCTCGCCCTGTTCGCGCCCGTTGCGGTAGCGCAGGCGCGCAATGCTATCGGTCAGGTTGAGTGCGTAGCCATGCGGGTACCAGCGGCTCGGTGGATAGCAATCGATCAGCTTGGCGGTAAAATCCGTATCCGGCGCTGACGACGAGACCCACAACTGCACCTCAATCGGCCCGGTCACCTCCATGTCCTCGGCAAGCGGCTCAGTGGCAAAGACCAGCACATCCGGCCGCGAGCCCAGCGGCAGATAGGGCGGCGCACAGCCGTAAAACGCCGGCCCTTCTACCTGATCGAACCCGCCCGGCACCATCAATTGTTCCACCCGCGCCCGCCACGGCGCATTGGCTGAATCGCTCACGCCCGGCGGCAACGGGCCGATCTCAGCAAGCGACGAGACATTGCCACCAATGGAGGGCACTGGATTGGCTGGATCGAAGCGATAGACTGTATCGCCGCCGTCTGTAGCTGGCTCTTCTGGCGATAAGGTGCCGTCGCCGTGCAGATAGTACTTGGTATAGTTCGTCCGGGCTAGTGGCCACTCGGCCTCGTCGCGCCAATGCCCGCCGTGGAAAATCCGGCCGCTACTGGTGTGATAGCCCCCGCCGCCACCCATGGCGAATATTCGCACCGGCGGTGAGTTGGCCTCGCCGTTATCAACGCCCTTGAGCGCCCAATCGAAGTAGCGCAGATGCAGGTCGCGGAAGTCGTCTAGCGCCGCGTCCTCGCCGAACTCCGCGTCGCCGGCAAAGCTCTGCTCCAAGGTTTGCGTCCCGTGTGTCCACGGCCCCATGAGCATCCGCACCGGCCCCTGCTTGCGCGCCGACAACCCTTCGTAGTTTTTGCACGTCGAGCGCGTGTACGAATCGTACCAGCCCCCGATGATCAGAGTCGGCACGTCCGGGAAGTCGTCCCAAAAGAGCGCCGGCGCATAACTGGGGTGCTGCCAGTACTCGTCGTAGTCGGCCTTGGTCAGCAGGTCTAGTGCCCACTTCTGGTAGGGAGGCACCAATTTGAGCTGGGTCTGTCCCTTGCGGATCGGCATCCGCGTCAGCCAGTCGGCAAAGGTCGGCGCACCCAAGTTCAGGGCCGCATCAACCGCTGGGTCAGCTTTTAGCGCGCGCTGAGTGTTAGCCGCTGAATGCCAAAATGCCCACGCCAAAAACCGCAGTTCCAATGCGCCCTCGTGCCGCACCGAAGATTCATGCGCGTCGGCTCCGCTCATGTTGACCACCATGGCCTTGAGGTTGGTCGGCCCCAACGCCGCCATCGCCGTTTGCGTCCAGCCCGACCACGAGGTCCCCCACGACCCCACCTTGCCGTTGCTCCACGGCTGCTGGTCGATCCACTGCAAGGCGTCGTACCCGTCCTCGGCCTCGGGCAAGAGAAAGTTCACATCCCCCTCGGACTGGAACGTCCCCCGGCAGTCCTGATAGACGGCCACGTACCCGCGCTGGGCGAAAAACCGGCCGTAGTTGCTGTTGCGCTCCACGTCGCTTTTGTCGTAAGGCGTGCGGTGAAAGACTGTGGGGAATTTGCCGGGCACCGGCTGCCCATCGCGGGCGGGGAAGTACAGGTCGGTCGCCAGCCGCACGCCGTCGCGCATCTCCACCATTACATCGCGTTCTATTACTACATCGTAAAGGCCATCGGCCATAGCGTTGTCCCTTGTTTTACTCTGTGGTTACCAGCCGCAAAAGATCGACCGGCCCCTTTGTTATATCCCGACAATTTGGTATCATAGTAGCCCGTAAAAAAATGACGCGCAACTAACGTCTTATGGCAGAACTGCCTGCCGAATGTCTTCGTGTCCTGCGAGACCAGCCTCGGCAAGCGCTGCACCGAGGAAACATGTCTTCGAGCATAGGGGATCGAGAACAAAGTGAAAAAAACCGTTGATGAATTGCAGCATCAGATCCAACTCATGCAGGCCATTTTTGACAGCATCAGCGACGGCGTGATCGTCGCTGATGAGCATGGTAGCCTCACCTTTAATCCAAGTGCGGCACGCATTATCGGAGGGAGTATAGATGCGGTGCCCGAACGATGGACGGAAGAATACAGCATATTCTACCCCGATAAGGCCACGCCCGTTCCAACCGAGGAACTGCCGCTCGTGCGTGCCCTGCGCGGGGAGGCGACCGATGAGATGGAAATGTTCATCCGCACTGCGGCCAAGCCGGAGGGCGTCTATATCAGCGCCAGCGGCGGGCCCATTAGGTTATCTGGCACCGCTCGCGGCGGGGTCACCGTTTTTCGCGATGTGACGGAGCGAGTGCGGGCCGAAGAAGCCTTGGCTCAGGCCTTCGCGCAGGGCCGCCTGGAGGTCATGGATACGATCCTGCACAACATCGGCAATGCCATTACCAGCGTGGCCATCGGCATTGGAACCCTGAAAGAAGAGTTGGGGAACAATCCGCTGATCGAACGCTTAGCGGCTTTGTCAGAGACCGTCCAGGTGCATGCGGAGGATTGGGGCGACTACGTCCAGCACGACCCGCAAGGCCAACAGGTGCGGCCGTTTCTGCTGGCTCTGGCCGCCGACTTCGTCGAGCAGAATCGGGAATTGGTCCGCACGGTTGAGCGCGTCAACAGCCAAACGAACCACATTGTGGACATCGTCCGCGCGCAACGGGGCTTTGCCAGCAAAGCCATGACCAGCAAAGACGTCAACTTGAATCAGGCCATCTCCAGCGCCCTGAAAATCATGCAAGACTCATTTGCCAGCAGACGCATCCAGACGCATGTGGACTGCGGCAACGCGCCCGCAGAGATTCGCATTCAGGAGACCCAGTTTAATCAGATGTTGGTCAATCTGCTCAAGAATGCGATGGAAGCTATTGATGAACTGAAGAAATCAGGCGGGCTCAAGGGACCGCCGCGCATTGATATCAGGGCCTGTATCCAACAGGATTTTCTCGTCCTCGAGGTGCAGGACAATGGCATTGGCATCAATCAGAAAAATCTCAAAGCGATCTTTGGAGCGGGTTATACGACGAAGCGAGAAGGAAGCGGGCTGGGTCTCCATTCAGCGGCCAATTTTGTCACCGGCTCCGGGGGGAAAATTCAACCCTTGAGCGACGGCTATGGCACGGGCACCACCATGCGCGTCACGCTGCGGCTCAATGCCGCCATGTCGGAAACCTCTGCGTGACGGCGTCTGCGCGTTCTATTTTTGCGAACCTCCAAACCATCCCGAACTCATCCCGCGTGATCGAGTAACTCTAAAGGTGGCTTCATGGAATCAAACAGCTCTTGGAACTACCGCGTGCTGATCGTTGATGACCAAGAGGAAATTCACAACGACTTTGCAGAGATGTTGACCCCCGGCCTCACCAAGAGGGCAACGGATGAGTTGGCGGCCGCGTTTGTCTCGCAGAGCGATAAATCCTTGCTGCCGCAGTTTGAACTTTCCCATGCGACAAGCGGGGAGGAAGCCTGCGAAATGGTCAAAGCAGCCCAGGAATCGAACTGCCCCTTTGCGCTGGCCTACATTGACATCAGGATGCCCCCGGGTACTGATGGCATTGAAACCGTGCGCCAGATTCGGCAATTCGAGCAGGATATCGAAATCGTCATCATGACCGCATACTCCGATAAGACGCTGCCCGAGATTGTCAACGACATGGCATTGCTGCACAAATTGCTCTATATCCGCAAGCCATTTTCGCGCGAGGAGATTCAGCAGATCACGCTTTCGCTTACGGGGAAGTGGAACATCGAACAGGAGTTGGCAAAGCACCAGCGGCAACTTGAAGCCAGTAATCGGCAACTTGAAGCTAGTAATCAAAGACTCCAGGCAGTGCTCGACGCGACCGGAGATGCCATCGGCATGTTCGATGCCGAGGGACGCCTGCAGGTGGCGAATCAGGGATATGAGCAGCTTCTCAACGCCACGGAAGGCGAGTTGAAGCAGATGCCGCCAAGTGATCTCAGGGAACGCCTCAAGGCGCGTCTTCGGCCGCCCGTTCTGCCTGAATGGGGGCGTGAGTTGTTTTTGGACCGCACGGGCGACTTGGAGGAAGAAACCACCGCAGCCAGCGACTCAAATCCCCGGCTGTTTTATCGCTCGACAGCGCCCGTACACAGCAGTCAACAAAACCTCATGGGCCATATTGTCATTTACCGGGACGTGTCCAGAGAGATTGAGAGCGAGCAGATGAAAGCCGAGGTCTCGCGCTTGCGCGCCGAACTCGGAACGACGTACGCCTTTGACGGTATGGTGGGAAAAAGCAAAAACATGCAGGACCTGTACGCCCTAATGCAGCGGGCGGCCGAAAGCGACATTACGGTGCTGGTTCAAGGCGAAAGCGGCACCGGCAAAGAGCTGGTCGCTAAGTTGATTCACTATAACAGCGCGAGAAAGGCAGGCCCCTTTGTCGCCGTCAATTGCGCTGCCATTCCCGAGACGCTGATCGAGAGCGAGCTTTTCGGCCATGAACGCGGGGCTTTTACGGGGGCGTCTATGCGGCACATCGGGCAGTTCGAGCGCGCCCAGGGCGGCACCGTTTTGCTCGACGAAATTGGCGACATGCCCATCGCGCTGCAAGCCAAGTTGTTGCGCGTCCTAGAAGAGCGAGAAATCCAGCGGGTGGGTGGAACATCCACGATTCCCATTGACATCCGCGTGATTGCGGCGACCAATAGGAATCTGGAAAGCGCGACAAAAGATGGCGGGTTCCGCGCGGACCTGTTCTATCGCTTGGCTGCTTTTCCCCTCGTCATTCCACCGCTCAGAGACCACCGCGAGGATATCCCCCTGTTGGTGGCCCATTTTCTGCAGGACCATGCCGAACGCGCCAACGAATCCATGCGCGGGATTTCTCCGGTGGCGCTGCAAACATTGCTCGCGTATGACTGGCCAGGCAACGTGCGCGAGCTCAGAAATGCCATTGAACGCGCCCTGTTGCTGGAAACCACGGACAGGCTGCAAGTCAGCAACCTCCCTCCCCAACTTTCCGCCATGGTTCCATCTCCAACGGACCCTGGAGATCCTGCTCAATCCCTCCTTTCGCTGCAGGAAGCTGAGCGGCAAGCCGTGGTCCACGCCCTCGAAGCCTCGGAGTGGAATATCACCAAGGCCGCTCAAGTACTGAATATTAATCGCGTGACCCTGTACCGGAAGTTGAGAAAATACAACCTGTTAGAAGAGAAGTGAATAACCGACCGGGCAACAACCAAGCCAACCTCTAGGCCAATCCTCTCAGTTCCGCATCGACTGTTGCAACTGTTGCAATATTAAACAGTCGTCGTCGCGAATACCGCAAACCGCTCCATAAGTAACGCAATTTCAGATAGTTAGACGCCTCTCCTTTTCATTTTGTATCTCTCGAATTGTTTCGTTCTGCATCATTTCGGCAACTTCCCATCTTTCCACATAAATTCTCCTAACACCCTTTATATAAAGGATTTAATCCATCCGCTACGGGCTTGGCACGGTTTATGCATAAGCATTGGCTGAGAGGAAGTTTTTCATCCTAGCTGGCAATGCAAGAGAAGGAGGCCGGTCATGACAACTGTGCTGGTTGACAAGCTTGACAAGCGGGTGGTGGCAGATGCGGAGGCAAGGGATTCACAACGGCGGGCGACAAGCTGTCGCGGCCTCAGGGGGTTGGATCTCAGGCGCCGGGTTCGACTATGGCAACGGCAAGACTATGTGTCGGCCAGACCTCGAGGCGGCGCACGGTGGACTGGAGCGATTCTTCTAGCGGTAGCTACCGCGCTTGTGGTCGCCGTGGCCGCATCTGCGCAAACGTACGATCCGCCGATCACTACGCTGGTGAAGAATACCGACCAACTGTCAGAAAGGGTCGTATTGCTGAATGAGTTTCAAGACGGACTGAATCAGGCATTCAGAACCGGTCCTAATCTCGGGGGATATGAATTGACGAGCATTTTGCTGCATGTGCATGATACGCATGAGAGCCGGTACATGCTGATAAATGCAGGCATCTACCTCTACAATGGATCCGGCGAATCCGGCTTCACCCGAGTCACTGACCTCATTAGAGGCCAATTGGACGACTATGCGTACAATGAGTGGTGGGCACCTGAGAACACCTACTTGGAGCCGGACACGGAGTACTACTTCCTGCTTGATTGCACGGCAGGTTGCGCAAATGACAACATCGCCCAATTCCGCACGACCTACAGCAGTGAAGACGACCCCGGGGCCGAAGAAGGATGGGAGATCCACGATCATCTCGGCTTTCGGAGCGCGGGCGATCCCGATTGGAAATGGGACGCTCGCTTGATTCTCAGGATAGAGATCAAGGGGCGTCCCAGTGTTGGCCCGGCGACGCTGTCGGTTGCGGACGCGCGGACGACGGAGGAGACGGACGCCACGCTCGAATTTGCGGTGACACTGAGCCAGGCTGCCTCGGAGACGGTGACGGTGGACTACGCGACCGCGGACGGCACCGCGCAGGCGGGCCAGGACTATACGGCCACGGATGGGACGCTCACCTTCGCTGCGGGCGAGACGCAGAAGACGGTTTCAGTAGCGGTGCTCGACGATGCCCACGACGAAGGCGAGGAGACCCTGACGCTGACCCTGAGCAACGCCTCGGGGGCGCACATTGCGGACGATATGGCGACGGGAACGATCGCGAACGACGATCCGTTGCAGCAGGCTTGGCTGGCGCGCTTTGGTCGCACCGCGGCCCAGCGCGTGCTCGATGGCGTGCAGGCGCGTCTGAGGGCACCGCACGAGGCGGGGATGCAGGCCACCGTTGCAGGCCATGATCTCAGCGGCGCAGGTGAGGTTGTCGCGCAGGATCGCTTTGAGGCGCAGTCGGAATGGGGCCGCAGCGAGGCGACGGAGGTTCAGTTCGGACCACAGTTGCCAACGATGCGCGATCTGGTGACAGGAAGTGCGTTTACCCTGAGCAGTGAGACAGTCGGCGGCCTTGGCACCCTCTGGGGCCGTGGGGGGTATTCGGGTTTTGACGGGAGTGATAACGGTCTATCGCTCGATGGCGGGATGACGACGGGGATGTTCGGGGCTGATTACGCCATTGGGCGCTGGGTGGTGGGGCTGCCGCTGTCTCACAGCAGGGGGGACGGGAGTTGGTATTCGGCGGACCGCGGCGCAGGCCGCATGGCGTCTTCGCTGACGGGTCTGTATCCCTATGTCGGCTACGAACTCGCGGAGCGCTTGTCGCTGTGGGGCACGGCAGGCTACGGTCAAGGCGACCTGGCGTTGATGATGCAGGGCGGGGAATCGCACCACACCGCTATGGATCTGACGATGGCGGCGGTCGGTGTGCGGGGCGACCTCGTCTCCGCACGGCAAGCGGGCGGTCTGTCGCTGGCGATTGAGTCGGATGCGTTGTTGGTGCGCACGACCTCGGCGGCGGTGTCGGACCCTTCGGGCCTACTGGCGGCGGCGGTGGCGGATGTGAGCCGCCTGCGCTTGGGGCTGGAGGGTTCCTTGGATCTTGCGCTAGGCGGTGGGTTGCTGACGCCGACGGTCGAGCTGGGTCTGCGCCATGACGGCGGCGACGCGGAGACGGGTTTTGGCGTGGAGCTTGGCGGCGGTACGGTCTTTGCCGATGAGGCGCGGGGTCTGATGGCGCAGGTGATGGTGCGTGGCTTGGTGGCGCACGAGGCTGCGGACTTTCGGGATTGGCGGGTATCGGGATCGCTGCGCTTCGACCCGACGCCGTCTTCGGAGCTTGGTCCGGCCGTGGCGCTGACGCCGTCTTGGGGTGGGGCGTCCTCGGGCGGTGTGGCGGCGTTGCTGGGGCGGGAGACGCTGGCGGGACTGGCGGCAAATGATGCGCCTGCATCCGTCGGTCGTCTCGACGCGGAGGCGGCCTACGGGCTGGCGGTGTTCGGCGGTCGGGCTATGGGGACGCCCTACCTAAGGGTGGGGCAGTCTGAGGCCTTCCGCGAGGTGAGTATGGGCTGTCGGCTGGAGTTATTGCGCTGGGAAGGGCTGGAGATGGGTATCGAGGGGACGCAGCGCGAGAGCACAGTCGATAACATGGCACCGGACCGCGAGGTCATGCTGCACTTGGCACTCTCAGCGCCATAGAGCACTAGCGGCATGTGTGCATGTGCCCATACCCGACGGGGTCTTCGTCACCATCGACGAAGACCCCGTTCGCAAGTCTGGAACCTACAGAAGATATCATCAACCTACCTGCCCGCTTGGCCAGGCCCCTTGTATGGTCGTCCAAACGGCAAGCCAAACGGCTCTTCATACGGCCGGAATGGCACCATATCGGCAATCTCCTGAAGCTGGGCGAGGACATCTGACGGTAGCGGCCCGGCTTCCACCGCGCGCACATTCTGTTCCACTTCCTCAATGAGCGGCAGCTGATAAGCGGTGGTGCCGCCGAGTCCGGTGAAGCGGATAATTTTCTCTGCCTTCAGTTCTTCCAACAGATCGCAGACCGGCCCGTGGAAACGGTCGTAGTCCGTCCACCAATCGTACTGACCGGGACGGTCAGGCTCGTGTACCAACAGGACATCGATGTAATCGCGTTTGAGTAACCGCAGGCTTTCATCGACCGACTGCCGCAAGAGATCTTTATCTTGCGGATTGAACGGCTGCGGCCGGCCGCCGAGTTTTGTCGCGAGGAAGTACGGCTGCGTCACACCGTCGAGCGCGATGCCCAAAACCTCTTCGCTGTCGCGGTAGTTGGGCGCTGTATCCACGTAATTTACACCGAGTTCAAGTGCGCGGTGGACGGCGCGGCATGCCTCATCGCGTCCACGGGCACCCGCACTGGAGACGTACAGTCCCCCCATGCCCAGCACACTGACTTCAAGGCCCGTGCGGCCAAGCGTTCGCTTTTCCATATTGGTTCCCCGTTTCACTCTGCGGGCACCAGTCGCAAAATCCGCCCTGGGTCTTCCACCGCGAGGTAGATCGCGCCGTCCGGCCCGGTCTGCACGTCGCGCATCCGCGACTGGCCTTGGTACACGATCTCCTCGTGTACCACTTCTGTGCCCGCCAATCGCAGCCGGTGCAGGCGGTTGAAGCGCAGCGAGGTCACCAGCAGGTCGTTTTGCCAGTTGCCGAAGCGCTCGCCGGTGTAAAAGTCAATGCCGCAGACCGCTATCGACGGCACCCAATAGGTCTGCGGCTGCTCCATGCCGTCGGCGTGGGTTTGGTCGGTAATGGGCGTGCCGTCGTAGTTGATGCCATAGGTAATCGCCGGCCAGCCGTAGTTTAGGCCGCGGCGTACGTGGTTGAGTTCGTCGCCGCCTTTGGGGCCGTGCTCGGCCGCCCACAGTTGGTCGGTCTCTGGGTGCAGGGCCATCCCCTGGGGGTTGCGGTGGCCGTAGGACCAAATCGACTCAATGGCGTCCTCTTGCCCGACGAAGGGATTGTCTGCTGGCACGGCACCATCGTCGTGCAAGCGGTGGATTTTGCCGTTGGGCCACTCCACGTTCTGGGCCAAGGGCCGCTGGCCGCGGTCGCCGATCGCAAAGTACAGGAAGCCGGCGCGGTCGAAGACGATGCGCGAGCCATAGTGGTGAGAGTGCGGAGTGTAGAATTGCTCCGGGACGCGGTACACGATCTCCACATCGGCCAGCCGCCCTTCCTGCAATTGCCCGCGGGCGATGACCGTATGTCCCAAGGTGCCGCCTATCGGCCCCCGCAGGGGTTCGGAATAACTCAGATATATCCAACCCTGGTCGGCGTATTGCGGGTGCAGCACCACATCCATCAATCCCCCCTGCCCTCTGGGGTATACGGCCGGCACACCTGCAATCGGTGCAGAGACCGCACCGTCCTGTGCCACGATGCGCAGGTTCCCTTCCTGCTCGGTTACGAGCAGACGACCGTCGGGCAAAAACGCCATGCCCCACGGCACCTCCAAGCCCGTGACAAAGGTCTCGACGCGGAAGGCGTGTTCCTCGGACTCGACGACCTCCTCGGCTCCAGCACTACCCACGGCGATCAGGACACAAAGCGCCAATCGCGCCATATAGCTCATAGCAGACACCTTTCTAAGGGGATTGTTTGCGCTCGACCGCCCGCATCAGGGCGACCAGCACGTCGATTTGGGCTGCGTCCATCACCGCGCCAAACCCGGGCATGCCGTCCTCGGGAATCCCCACGGCAATGCTCGCGAAGATAGCCGCGTCGCTTGCGCCGTAATCCCAGCGGCCGTCGATTAGGCTGCTAGCCATGCCCCCGTCCATATTCACGCCGTGGCAGTCGGCACAGAAGTTGGCGTAGTGGGCTGTTGCCGTGGTCGTAGTTGGCGGCTCTGCTGGCGGGGGCCGGCGGCCCCAACCGCCGCAGCAAACCATGCTCAGGGACAGGCTCCACAGGAGTGTGCGCTGCCATGCGCTAGCCGTCATGCGGGATGTTAGAGTACTTGTACCACCTCGCGCACCCCCTGCACCAGCGCGTCGATGTGGTGGGTCTCGGTCGCCAGCGATGCGTTGCCGCCCGTTCGCGTGTACAGCCCCTTGTTGAGCAGGGCGAAGAACAACCAGCGGTGCATCTGCGCGTCGTCTTGCGCTGCTTGGCGGAAATTGCGCGGTGGCTGTTCGAGGAAATACAGCCGAAATATGGATCCGGCCACGACCACCTGCACGGCGATTCCGACCTCGCCAAACGCAGCCTGCAACCCCTCTGCCGCCCGTTGCGCCAGCCCTTCCATCTGCTCGTAAGCCTCGGGGGTCAGCGCCTGGAGGGTCTGCAAGCCAGCGGCTAGGGCGATGGGGTTAGCGTTGAAGGTCCCGGATTGTTGGATCTGCGGTCCGTCGGCTGGGTCGTATAGGCTCATGGCGTCGGCACGGCCGCCGAAAGCTGCGCCGGGCGTCCCACCGGCGATTACCTTGCCCAAACAGACCAGATCGGGCCGCACTTGATAGGCTGTGTGCGTCCCGCCCGGGCCGAAGCGGAAGCTGACGATTTCGTCGAAGATCAGCAGGGCACCGGCGCGGGTGGTGGCGTCGCGCAGGCTCGACAAAAAGCCGGCTTCTGGCAGCGCCAGCCCGGCGGCCGTGGAAAGCGGATCTACGATTACGGCTGCTAGCTCGTGGGCGTAGTCGCCGATGATCTCGGCGCAGGCCGCTGTGTCGTTGAACGGCAGCACGACCACCTCGTCGAGGGTACGGGCCATCAGCCCGGCCGACGAGGCCACGCCCTGCGGCTTGCTGGCCGGCCCCAGTTCCGGCCCCAGCGGCGGCAAATAACTCACCAGCGCGCTGTCGTCTATCCCGTGATAGGCCCCCTCGAACTTGGCGATCTTGGTGCGTCCGGTATGCGCCCGCGCCACGCGCAGGGCGTTGAGCACGGCTTCGGTGCCCGAGGAGCAAAAGCGCACTTTCTCCAGCACGGGCATGCGCGTGCGGAGCAGTTCGGCCATCTCCACTTCGAGGGCGAGGGGCCGCGAAAACCCGGTGCCACGGACGATTTGTTCCTGTAGGGCGGCGACGATGGCGGGATGGGCGTGGCCCAAGGGTAGGGCGGTGTTGTTGTTGACGAAGTCGATCAGGCGGTGGCCGTCGATGTCGTAGAGATAGGACCCCTCGCCGCGGTCGGCGTATAGGGGAAAAGGATCTATGTGGACGCCGGTGCGGGTGTTGCCGCCCGGCAGCGATTGCTTGGCCCGCGCAAACATCGCTTGCGAGCGGGGATTGCGCGCTGCGTAAGCAGCGATTTCCTCGTCGAGCAAAGCCTTGATTTCTCGTGCCATGATTCATCCTTGCGGTGAAGGGCCGCGAATTTCGCTGTGCGAGGGAAGGGGGTTCTATAGAGAGTGGTGGTCGGGGTGGTCGGATTCGAACCGACGACATCCTGCTCCCAAAGCAGGTGCGCTAACCGGGCTGCGCCACACCCCGACTCGTTAGAAAAAAATAGAGATAGCTATGCGCAATGGCAATAACGGCGCTCAGGGGCGGTGGGCGTTGATGGCGTCGCGCAGGGTTAGGGTTGCCTGCCGGGCCGCGGCCGCGAAATCGCTGCCTTGGGAAGCGTAGAGGATGCTGCGCGAGGAATTGATGAGGATACCCGCGCCGCGAGCGTCGCAGCCGTTTTTGACCGCCGCTGCAATATCGCCGCTTTGGGCACCGATGCCGGGGATGAGCAAGGGCATATCCGGGGCAAGGGCGCGGATGCGGGCCAAGCCGGCTGGTTGGGTCGCTCCGACGACGAGTCCAATGTTGTTGGCCGCGTTCCAAGCGTGTGCCTTGGCGACGACCTGCTCGTACAGGGGCCGGTCGCCTAGATGCTCCTTCTGAAAATCGTCAGCCCCTGGGTTGGAGGTCAGGCAGACGAGAAAGGTGGTGCGGTCTTTGAACGCGGTGAAGGGCGCGACGCAGTCGTGGCCTAAATAGGGAGTTACAGTCAGCGCGTCGCAGCCGAGGACCTCGTAGAAGGCGCGGGCGTACTGCTCGGCGGTGTTGCCCATGTCGCCGACCTTGGCGTCGATGAGCACCGGGATGTCCGCGGGGATGTGGTCGAGGGTGCGTTTGAGCGTGGCAAAGCCGTCTGCGCCGAGGGCGCTGTAGAAAGCGAAGTTGGGCTTGTAGCAGCAGACGAGGTCGCAGGTGGCGTCGATGATTTGCTGATTGAAGTAGAGGACGGGGTCAGCTTTGGCGCGGACGCTGGCTGGTAACTGAGCGGGATCGGTATCTAGCCCGACGCAGACCAGCGAGTTATTCCGGCTAGTCGCTTGGTTCCATTTCTCGGTAAAGCTCAAACTCATGTTCCATTCCTTCTAATATGAAAGTAGAATCGGTATAGGTGGAATCGAAGGCCGCATAGGTGGTATCAAAGGCTGCTGGCTCGGGGCCGAGGAGGAAGGTCACCCGGCCTTGGCGCAAGAAGTCGCCGATCTCGTCGGCTCGCAGCACTTGTGCGGCATCGAAGTTGTCGAGGATGGCGTCGCCCGAGTAGCGGCCGGCCGTGCCCGTGGCCTTGACGACGAAAGGGTTGGCCTCCTCCCCGCCGAGCCGTTCGCTGGTGTAAGCGCGGTCGATGTCGTCGTCGTAACCGGCGACTCCGTAGTCCGTGGCGAGACTGCGGTCCACGGTAGCTGCGCCGTGAATCACGTGCCCATCCCCGCTGAGCACTCGCGGTGCTATGCTCGGTTGTAGCCCGAGGCCGCGGACATCGACGAGCAGGCCTGTGTAGGGTGCCTCGGGCACGAAAAACACGAGTTCGTCTGCCGCGAGGGAATCGGCGGTGGCGGGCGTCGTTAGCGAATCGGCGGTAGCGGGTGTCGCGAGGGAATCGTCGACGACTGGCATTGTAAGGGAATCAGTGGTAGCCGGTGTCATTAGCGAATCGGCGGTAGCTGGCACTGCGAGGGAATCAGTGGTAGCTGGTGTCGTGAGAGAGTCGGCGATGACTGGCATTGCAAGCGAATCGGCGGTAGCTGGCGCTACGGGGGAGTCGTCGAAACGGTTCAGATCGTATGATCTTGGGTCTATAGGCTCAACTTGGGGCAGCACCGCCGCCGCGAAATCACCTAGCAGCAGTAGCCGCACGGCGATGCGATAGTGTCCTTGATCTTCGCTTTGCGAGCCAATGGCCACGCGGACGAGGTCTTGAAAATCGCGGTCGAGGCCAGCGTCTCGCAGTTGGGTATCAGCGTTGAGGCGGACTTGGCCGATTAGTTCGCGCATGCTGTGGAACGCCGCGTCCCGGGCATTGCGCAACCCGTGGAGCCGCTGCTGCACGGGGTTGGAGATAGCCGCGGGCGCGGTGTCGTCGCCATAGGCAAAGAGCGCGTGTTGCGTCCAGTCGATATAGCCTTCGGCTAGCTGCGAGACCAGAGGCTCGATCGCATAGCGCTCGGGCTGTTGGGCGGGAAGCCGCGCGGCAATCAACACCAGCGCGGCGATCAGAGGGAACATATAGCTCTCCAAAGAAAGAAAAATCACCCGGAGCCGCCGGGCCCCGGGTGTGGGAGGAGTGAGTCTATAAGCCGAGTTCTGTCCACGCACCTGAAGTGCGCTGTGCGGGCATTCATCTGGGGCGGCGGTTGCCCGGCCGCCTCGGTGCGGCTTACCCGGGAATATAGCGAGGCGGACCACCTCTTTTCCCCTATTTAGCCTTGCTCCGGATGAGGTTTACCCTGCCACCTGCGTCGCCGCAGGTGCGGTGAGCTCTTACCTCGCCTTTTCAACCTTACCCAGCAAACTGGGCGGTGTGTTTTCTGTGGCACTGTCTGTGGGGTTGCCCCCCCTGGGTGTTACCCAGCATCCTGTCCTGTGGAGCTCGGACTTTCCTCACCAGCGGTCGCTAGGGGCCGCTAGCGCGCCCGCCCGACTTACTCCTCCCAAAGTCAAACCGACTGCTCATCCCAGACCATGATGGTGCCACAGCTTTCGCAGTAGATAACGCGGCCGCCGATGCGGATCTCGTTGTGAATTTGGGCAGGCATCTGGTGGAAGCAAGCTCCGCAAGCATCCTTGCGCACGGCTGCGACGCGAATGCCGCGCCGCCCCTTTTTGCGCTCGTACGTCCGCATCAATTGGGCGTCAATGTCCTCGATGCTCTTGGCGACCACCTGGCGGCTCGCTGCGACTTCGTCGATTTGTTCCTGCATGGTGCCGAGCTGGCCTTCGAGTTCGTCAATGCGCTCTTGCTCGACCTCGCGGACTTTCTCAAAAGCATCTTGCTCTTCGGCGATCTGCTCTTGAATCCGCTCTAGGCCCTCAATGGCTTTGAGCAACTGCGTCTCGTGCTCGGCAATGGCCTTTTTGCAGATCTCGATCTCGAGTTGGAGAGAATCGTATTCCTTGTTAGTGGTTACTACGGAAAAGCGCTCCTCGCGCTCGCGCAGGGTGGCTTTGCTGCTTTCGATCTCGCGCTCGCAGTGCCGCTGCTGCTTGGCGAACTCCGCGCTTTGGGCCTCTAGATCGGCCAAGCCGGACCGCGCTTTTGCTATCCTGCTGCGACGCAGGTCGATTTCAGCGGGATATTTTTCTTTGGCCTCTTCGAGCGAGAAGAGCTTTTTATCGACTTCTTGGAGCTTCAATAGTTGCAGCAAACCCTCTTTCATGCGGCCTCTCGTTTCCTGTGGCACCGGCCAAAGAAAAAGAGTGCATCTGAGATGCACTCTAATGGCTCGTATGAGCTTTTGCTGGTGAACAAACACCCTGTGTGGCAAGTAAACCCAGTATGTTTTGTCATCAGCAGCTTGTGGTTATCGGTTGCAGTAGTGCAATCATATTTAATTACGGGCATTTGGATACGGCGGTCAAGAGAGCAGCACCCGCGCCGTCTGCGCGACGTGCCCGGGAGTCAGGCCGTATTTTCGCAGCAGGTCTTCGTTGGGTGCGGATTCGCCGAATACGTCGCGGATGCCGACGCGCCGCATGGGCGTGGGACGCCGCTCGCCTAGCACTTCGGCGACCGCGCCGCCCAAGCCACCGATGATCGTGTGGTCTTCAGCCGTTACGACGCGGCCCGTCTGCTCGGCGGCGGCGACAATGGCATCTGCGTCGAGTGGCTTGAGAGTCGGCACGTGCAGGACAAGCGCTGAGATCCCCTCATTCGCCAATTCGTCGGCCGCGGTGAGGCAGCGCGGGGTTTGGGCCCCCGTGGAGATGAGGGCGACGTCGGCGCCCTCGCGCACGACAATGGCGCGGCCCAGCTCAAACTCGTAGTCCGCTGAAAAAATGACCGGCTCTGGGTCGCGCGTCATGCGCACGTACACGGGGCCGGGCAGATCGTTGGCCACCAGCATACAGGCGCGGACTTCTACGGCGTCGGCCGGGGCCAAAACGGTCATATTCGGCATGGCCCGCATGACGGAGATGTCGGCGACTTCTTGATGGGTTTTGCCAGTTTTGCCAGTCAACAGGCCCGAGTAAGCGCCGCAGAGCTTGACCGGCAGGTTGGGCTGGGCGACGACGATGCGGAGCTGATCGAGATCGCGGTTGACGATGAAGCAGGCGAAGCTGCTCAGCCACGGCACGAGGCCGCAGGTGGTCATGCCGGCGGCGACCCCCATCATGTTTTGCTCGGCAATGCCCATTTCGAGGAAGCGGTTGGGCCGCTCGCGGGAAACTTTGTCGGCCTTGGTCGAATTGGCCAAGTCGCCGTCTAGCACGTACACGCGCGGGTCGCGATCAATGAGTTCGATGAGTGCGTCGCCGAAGGCGTCGCGCTGGGCTAGCATCTCGCCGGTGGTGGAGAGGTTCACAGCGCGGCCTCCTGCACGGCGAGTTCGTCTTGCGCTTGTTTGAGGTCTTGGTCGGTCACCGGCTTGGAGTGCCAGTTGAAGTCGTTTTCCATGTAGGATATCCCTTTGCCTTTGACCGTGCGGGCGACGATGATGGTGGGTTGGTCGCGGTGTGCTTTGGCCGCGGCAAAGGCCGAGAAGATGGCGTGGAAGTCGTGGCCGTCGGTCTCGATGGTGTTCCAGCCAAAGGCACGCCAGCGGCTGAGTGGATTTTCCTGTGCTGCCAAGCGGTCGAGTTCGCCGTAGCCTTTTTCAGTGGCCCAGCCGTATTGCTGGAGGCCGTTCCAGTCGAGGATGGCGGTGAGATTGTCGAGGCCATAGCGCGCCGCGACAAAGGCCGCCTCCCAGATCTGCCCCTCCTGAGAGTCGCCGTCGCCGATCATCACCCAAGTGCGAAAATCCTGCCCCTTCAGACGGGCGGCGAGGGCCATGCCGAGGCCGGGCGACAGGCCCTGGCCCAGCGAGCCGGTGGACATGTCGAGGCCGGGGAGGACGCTCATGTCCGGGTGGCCCTGTAGGCGGGAGTCAATGGCGTCAAAGGTGGCGAGTTCCTCAATGGGCAGGTAGCCGCGCAGGGCCAAGGCCGCGTAGAGACCGATCGAGGAGTGCCCCTTGGACAGGATGAAGCGGTCGCGGTTTTCATCGCGAGGCCGGGCCGGGTCGATGTTCAACTCGGCAAAGTACAGGGCGACGAGCAGCTCGGCTGCGGACATGGGGCCGCCCAAGTGGCCGGCCCCAGCGTGGTGAACCGACTCGACGACTAGGCGGCGCAATTGAATGGCATAGCGCTTGAGCTCGGCGTGGCGCGCGCGCGTCAGGCTCATAGAATGTCTCCTTTTTGCGGTTCGTTAAGGTAGGAACCGGCACGGTGTTAGTCCAGCCACGGGGGCGCAACGCCAAAGGCTTGGCCGCACTCGGCTAGGCGCTCGACGTCCTCTACGCCGATGGGGACGCCGTCGCGTGCGTACGCTTCCTCGTTGCGGTGTTCGGGTGTGCCGGGTAGGGTGACTTCGTCGTACCCGCGCAGCGGGATCATCTGCTCGCCCGCTAGGCGCACCAACTCATCGACGCCGTGGCGCACTTGTGGAGCGGGCGCGAAAAGGCCCAAGTCGAGGACGAGGATTAGGCTGCCCATGCGCGCCGCTGGCCATTGCGCGGCGATCTCGCGGGCGCGGTCACCGCCTTGGCCGACAAAGGCTCCGCCGAGCAGGGTGGCGACCGCGGTGTAGCCCATAGATTTGAAGAAGGCCGCCGGGATCAGCTCTTCAATGGCTTCGATCTGCTCGCCGCGCTGGTAGTCGGCGAGGATACAGGTGGCCACGTCGAGTACCACCGGTGGCCCTTCTTGCCCAGGCAGGCCAAAGCACAAAGGCGGGTTGCCGTAGTGGGCGGCGTGCTTGCCGTCGTTACTGGGGTAGTACTGGGGATAGGCCGCTTGCACCGAGAAGCCCACGCAATTTTCCGCCATGGCGCGGCGCACGTAGTGTCCCGCTGAGCCGTAATGCCCAATGTGGCAGGCCGCGCCGATGGCGAGGCCCTTTTCCTTGGCCTTGGCAATGGCGCGTTCTGTGGCCAGCATGGTTGGCGCGTACCCGAGGCTGCCATCTCCATCGACAAAGACATGGGTGTCGGTTTCGCGCAGGACGCGGATGTCTGGGGCGGGGTTGGCCTTTTTGTCGCGGAGCGTGCAGCAATACCCGTACAGGGCGCGAGTGCCGTGCGAGCGCACGCCGCGCAAGTCCGAATTGGTCAGCAGGTCGGCCAACTGCGCGGCGTGGGCGGCAGACATGCCAGCGGCGCGCAGGCAGGCCGTGCCAAAGGATCTGAGGTCGGCGGCAGCGATGCGCTTGAACTCTGTGGGGGGACGGTTCATACAAGAGACTCCTGTGAGCGTTAGGGATGGGCGGATGCAGCCTTGCGGGCAAGTAGGTCGGCGAGTGCTGCATTGACTCGATCGGGGTCGCTGGTGGGAGACGCGGCAAGGGCGCGCCGGTAGAAGTGTTCGGCTTGCCGATAGCGATCCTGCGCGTCGTACAGGCGGCCTAGGTAGTAACAGGTGCGAGCCAAGTCGGGATGATCGCCCGCTTGCAGGGTCAGCGCGCTGTGGTACAGGGGTGCGGCCTGTTGGTAGTGGCCTTGGAGGAACAGGGCATGGGCGCGGGCGCGGAGGTTTAGGGCTTGGGCTCGCAGAGCGAGGGAATCGGCCGCGGCGTGGTCGCCCCGTGCTCGGTAGAGGTCGGATAACTTCTGCATGGTCGCGGCAACTTCTTCATCGCCTCGATGCACCTGCTGAAAGGCGAGGACGCGGTCGTAGAGCGCGGCGGCCTCGGCCGGCCGCTGCTGGAGCCGATAGGTGTCGCCTAGCTTGTCGAGCGTCAACATCTTGTCGGGATGGTCGTCCGGGAAAGCCGCTTGCCGCTCGCGCAAGTGTTGGTAGAGGCTTTCGGCCCGCGCGAGTTCACCGCGCACGACGTGGAGCTGGGCGAGCTGGTGGGCGGTGCGGTCGTAGCGCGGGTCGTCGGAGTCCCACGCCTCCGCTAAGGTCAAGGCATGGGATAGGGCTTGTTCGGCCTCGGTGAAGCGACTCTGGCCGAGGGCTGTGCGCCCGGCTTGATAGTGTTGGGACCAATCCTCGGCGCGGGAGTCTGACTCGCTACAAGCGACATAGAGGGCGAGGGGCAAAAGGAGCGAAAGTAGCGCGGTCAAGGCGTTCCTGTGGATTGTTGTTGCAGGGTGTTGAGAAGTTGCTGGGTTTTAGCGCGCAGTTCCTCGGCGTCCGCGCTCAGCGCTAGGCTGCGGCGCAACGCCTGTTCAGCGGCGGCGCGTTCTCCATTGCTGAACAAGCCCAAGCCGAGGAGGTACCAGCCCTCGGCGTCGTCTGGGCGCGCCGCCACTACTCGGCGGCAGTAGGCGACGGCCTCGTCGTAGCGCCTGAGCTGGCCGGCGATGTGGCCGGCGCTGAGCAAGGCGGGAAAATGCGCTGGGTCTTGGTCGAGGGCGGCCTGTAAGTAACGGAGCGCGGCCTCGGGCTGTTGCAGCTTCAGGAGATCGCCGGCGAGGCGGTTGAGCAGGGCGAGGTCCCCGGGACGCAGGGCGACGGCCCGGTCGAATTTGTTCTCGGCTTGGGCAAAGTACCCGTGCCGGACGAAGAACAGGCCGAGGTTGTAGTGATGAGCGGCTTCTTCGGGCGCGTTGAGGATGGCTGCACGCAGCCGCTTGACCTCCTTGCCGCCGAGTGTTTGCAGGTGCTCAAAGCTCGTCAGGGCCTGCTGCGCCAAGATGTCGTGGCCAGCCTTGCGGGCGAGGGTGGCGAGGCGATAGAAGGCGTCGGCAAAGCCGATATCGAGCAAGGTGGCGCGCTGAAAGGCCTCCAAGGCATCGTCCTGCCGGTCCTCGGTCGCGAGGCTTTGGCCGAGGTAGTAGTAGAGCGTGGCGTCGTTGGGAAAGAGGCGCAGGGCTTCGAGCAGCTCGCGGGTGGCCTCGGCATAGCGCCCTGTGGATAAGTACAGCTCCCCCAAGCGCCGGCGCACCGGCGAGTTGTCGGGGTTGAGTTGGACGGCGCGCTGGAGATAGGTGTCGGCGCGATCGTACTGGCCCAGCTTGGTGTAGATCCCGCCGAGATTGACAAAGCCCATGGCGTAATCGGGCTTGAGGCGCACGGTTGCTTCGAGGGATTCTATGGCCAGTGCGTAGCGGCCCTGAGCCGCATGGGACGAGGCCAGCACATTGTGGAGGTCTGCGTTCGTTGAGTCGATGGCTAGCCCGGCGCGGGCGGCTGCGGCCGCTTCTTCAAAGTGAGTCGACACAAAGTGAGCGCGGGCGCGAGCGAGGTGAGCGGTTGCATCCGGTGCTGGTGCTGGATCGGATGCGCAGGAGGCGAGCGCAAATACCGTGCAGAATAGTCGCCACACCATCTCAGGGCTGCCCGACAAAGCGGTGGAAGCGGTCGATTTCCAGATCGGCGTACACTTGCTGCACGCCGGTGGGCCAGCGGATTTCGAGGGTATCGACGCGGGTGCGCGCCCCTAGGCCGATGGCCGGGGATAAGCTGTTGGACGATCCGAACCCCGGACCGCTGCTGATTTCCACGACCCCGAGCAGATCTTGGGCGCGCAGGCGCAACTGCGCGCCGATGGCTTGAGGCCCTAAATCCACGCCGAGAAAGTGGTTGGAATGACCCTCGTTGCGGTACAGGCTGTTGGCCCACAAGTCGCCTGGGTAGTGGCCGCCGACCGCGGTATAAAGGTCGAGATCACCGTCGAGGTCGTAGTCAGCAAAACCCACGCCGTGTCCCTTGCCCGGGTTGCCGACGCCGGCTGCGGCCGTGATGTCGGCAAAGCGGTCGCCGCGATTGTGGAATAGGGTGTTGGGTTCAAAGCGCGCCATTATGGGACCACCATTGGCCAGATAGATGTCGATTAGACCGTCGTAGTCCACGTCGCCATAGCCCGCGCCCATCGAGCCAAAGGAGCGGGCCAGCCCCTGCTGAGGGGCAATGTCGCGGAAGGTCTCCCCGTCGTTGCGGTAGAGATAAGCGCGGTTCGGGCGCAGGGCCAGCCCCGTGACCTGCGATTGCACGATGTCTTCGTAAAAGTTCATGGCCGAGACGAAGAGGTCGCGGTCGCCGTCGCCGTCGCCGTCGATGAAAAATCCCACGTAGCTGCCCTCGCCCGGTTTGGCCACGCCGGCCTCGGCAGTGACGTCGCTGAAGTGGTGCCCGTCGTTGCGGTAGAGATGGTTGGGGGCGGCCACGTCAATGGCGTAGAGGTCGCTGTCGCCGTCGCCGTCGTAGTCACCACAGGTCACGCCGAGAGTTTTGCCGCGGTAGGCCACGCCGGCCTGCTCGCCGCGGTCGGCAAAGGTGCCGTCCCCTTGATTGTGGTAGAGACGATTGGGCCGCCCGCTGCCGGTGATGCCCGAGGCCACGTACAGATCCGGCAGGCCATCGTTATCGTAGTCGGTCCAGACAGCTATGAAGCTGTCGTCTGTGCCAGCGACTCCGGCTTGGGGCGCGACATCGCGAAAGGTGCCATCGCCCTGATTGCGATAGAGCGAGTTAGGCGCGAGGCCCTCCCAAGCCTCGCGGGTGGCAAAGAGGTCGGGGTGGCCATCGCCGTCGTAGTCTGCGGCAATGGCCGCCCAGCCGCCGCGCGGGTCTGCGAGGTCGGCTGCGGCAGATACGTCGGCAAAGCGGCCGTCGCCGTCGTTGCGGTAGAGTGCGTGCGGGGCTTGGATGCCGGCGGCGAAGAGGTCCGGGTCGCCGTCGGTGTCGTAGTCGAGCCACGCCACGCCGCGCCCTCGATCGCGCTTGCCGACGCCGGATGCTGCGGCCACATCGGTAAAGCGCACCGGCGACGCCTCGGCCAGCGGTGCCAAGCCGATCTGATGGGCCGGTTCGAGGTCGCCTGGGTAGGTGCCATATGCCTCGATATAGGCCAGTCGCAGGTTCCACTGGCGCACGGTGCGCTGTGGCGACGCCGGGGGCAGGACGTCAATGGCGCGCTTGTACGCGGCGACGGCCTCGGGGTATTGGCGCAAGTGGTGGTGGGCCGCGCCCAAGAGGAAGGATAGGTACACGTCGCTCGCTCGCTCGGCGAGCAAGCTGTCGAGGCGGACGGCTGCGCCGGCAAAATCGCCCAAGCGCAACAGTGAGGCGGCCTTGCCAGAGCGCGCTCGGTAGTGCTTAGGATCGACGGCGAGGATGGCTTCGTACTGGGCGCGGGCACCCGCGGCGTCGGGTTGGTCTTGCGTCATCAGGAGGTCGGCGTATGCCATGCAGGCGACCGCGTTGCCGGGGAAGGCCGCCACGAGGGAATCGAAAAGGGCGCGGGCCTCGGCTTGACGCCCGAGTTTATTTAGGGTCTGGGCCAACTGCAACCGGGCCTCGATACGCTCGGGCGCGAGTCTCTGGGCGCGGGCGAGCGGCGACAAGGCTTGTTGGTAGCGCCGTTGCCGCAAGTAGATTTCCCCGAGCGTGAGCGCGGCCTCGTAGTGCAGGGTGTCGCGCTGGACGAGTGCTTCGAGCACGTGGGCGGCGGTGTCTAGGCGGCCGGCCGCTAGGTACTGACGGGCTTGTTGGTAGCGCTGCGTGCTCTGCGCGGGAAGGGGCGGCTCGGAGGCACAGCCCAAGAAGGCGGCGAGCGCGATACCTAAGCGCGTTGGCGTCTTTGGCAGTGGATACATTTTGCGCTGCATAGTGTACGAACTGAAGGGAGAATTGGCGAGTGGCAGCGGCACAAGGTGGTTGATTCACGCCGCGTTGTGCGCTATACTTTTGCCGAACAAAATCTCTGTGGAGGTACGCGCGATGAAACAATGGACATGGTTGGCCCTAGTGGGCCTCTTGACGACCCTAAGTTGCGGTTCGGATGAAGCCGTTCAACCGACGCCCGATTACGCCGATGCTTGGGTCGGCGAATACGAAGGCACCGGAGATTTCGCCCTATCCAATGGCGTCAGTGGGCAAGATCGCCCCGTTTCAATAAGCATTGTGCGGGTCAACCCTAAGAAAGTTACCCTGTCTGCCACGTTGATCTATGGCGAGGGCCGCAACGATTTTATCCAGGAAATCGACATTCTCCAGCCCGACGATCCCGGCCAGATTACCTTAGAGCTGCGCTACCTCAATGCCAAGACGGTCTATGCCTTCACCAAAGAAGAAGACACGATCACCGGCTCCATAGCGACGAGTTCGCTCCGGCTCGGAGGAACTTGGAGCCAAGATCAGATCATGACCGCGCTAGAAGTTGTCCGGCAGTAGTGTACACGAGTCCCATATCTGACAGGGCAGCGAAAACCCCCACCCTGAGCAAGTGCTGCGTCGTCTCTTTTATATCGTAGGAGCCGCGCTGGCGATTGCCCTCGGCTTGGGCGGCTCGTACTGGTACTCGCAGTACCAGGCAAACGCCGCGCGAGAAGCCGTCGAGCAAGGCGACCGCTTGCGCGCTCAAGGCCAAATGGACGAAGCGGCCCGCTACTATCAGCAGGCCGTCAAGCTGGATCCAGACCTCGCCCAAGCCCATAGCAATCTAGGCGTAACGCACGCGGCGCTAGAGCACTTTGACGCGGCGATTCCCCACTTCGAACAGGCACTGGCGCTGGCCCCCGAGCACTTTGAGGCGCAGATCGGCCTCGCCGTTTCGCTCGACGGGTTGGACCGTTTTTTAGCAGCAGAGGACAGCTATAAGAAGGCGCTCGCGCTCCGGCCCGACTTTGGGGCGGTGTACTACAATCTCGGCTATCTCTACCAGCAACAGGGCCTTTACCCAGAGGCCGCCGCTCAGTACGAGAAAGCCGTGCGCTTGGTGCCGAACTTCCTGCAAGCCCGGGCCAATTTGGGGAGAGTCTATCACTTGCAGCACCGCCTGGGCGAAGCCATTGCCGAGTACCAGCGCGCCCTCTTAGACCACCCGGACGAAGGGGGGGTGTACGCGCTCTTGGGCGAGAGCAACATGGCCTTGAGCCAATACGCAGAAGCTAGGGCGGCCTATCGGCGCGCCGTGGAACTCGGCGTCGAGACGGCGAGCGCGTTTTACGACCTCGGCGTTATCAGCGAGCAGGAAGGCAAGCTCGAAGCGGCGCGGAGTTACTTTCACCAAGCCCTGCTCAAGGACGCAGCCCACGCCGACTCCTATCACCGCTTGGGCGCAGTGACGGCCAAGCTAGGGCACGAGGAACAGGCCGCCACCTACTACTTAGAGGCCATAAAGCGCGATCCCGGCCATGCGGGTGCCCACTACAGCTTGGCCCAGCTCTACCTCAAGCAGGGCCGCAGCGACGAGGGCCAGGAGCTAATGAAGGTCTTTGCCAAGCTCAAGGAATACGAGGGACGGCTTGCCAGCCTCAAACGGGCCGCGAGCCGGTCGCCGCGCACCCCGGAGGCCACCTACAACTTGGGGATGCTCCACCTAGAGTTCGGGTACATCAATAAGGCCGCCGCGGTCTTTGAGCAGGTCCTCAAACTCCATCCCGAATTTTCCGCCGCGCAGGAGCGGCTCGCCGAAATCGAGCGAGTGCGGGCCGCGCGCAGCGCGGGTTGAGTTAAATAATCAAAAAGGATTCGCGCCTAGTTCGAGGAGGGCATGCCCCTGCCCTTGGCGGACTACTAAGAGCTTGTTGGCGGGTACGTTCTCGATTGCATAGGTGCTGCCGTTGGGATAGGTGATTTCGACGCGGTCGATGGCCTGCGTCGCGCCCAAGCCGAAGTGGACGCGCAAGTCGCTGTGCGAGAGGTAGCTGGCCGCGCCGTTGACCGTGCGCCACTGGGGTTTACCGCCCGCTTGCAGGCTGATGCGAGCGCCGACCCCATCGCGGTTGTCCTCGCGGCCAAAGACCTGCACCACGAGATAGTTTCCCGCATTCCCCCCATCGTTGCGCAACAGAGTTGGCGCGTCGTTGAGCTCGACGACGAAGAGATCGATATCGCCGTCGTCGTCGTAGTCGCCAAAGCTGGTGCCGCGACTGACTTTGGCCTGCGCCAGCCCAGGACCGGCTGACACCGGGGCAAAGCGGCCGTCGCCCTCGTTGCGGAAGAGCTGGTTGGGCTGGCGGTAGGTGGTGCCGGTTGTGGCTTGGTCAACCTGCGGATATACGTGGCCGTTGGCGACGAAGAGGTCGAGGCGACCGTCGTTGTCGTAGTCGAAAAAGCGCGTTCCCCAACCTAACAGCTCTACTGTGGGCGCGGCGAGGCCGGCCGTGGTCGTGACATCGGAGAAACGCACGCCATCCTCGTTGCGGTAGAGCGTGTTAGTCTCGGTAAAAAAGTGGGTCACGTACAGGTCTGGATCGCCGTCTTGATCGTAGTCGCCAAAATCCGCGCCCATGCCGGCTTCGACGTCGCCGTCGCCGTTGTACGCCACGCCCGCGATGAGGGCGACGTCTTGGAAGGTGCCGTCGCCTTGGTTTTGGAAGAGTACATTGGGGGTCTCGTCGTTGGCGACAAAGAGGTCGCTATCGCCATCGGAATCGTAATCGGTCGGGACCACGCCCAAGCCGTAATAGCGGTTGGCGGTAGCCACGCCGGACGTTTGAGTGACGTCGGTAAACGCGCCGTCGCCCTCGTTGCGGTAGAGCACATCCGGCGCGCCGACTAATCCCTTGGGGCCACAATAGACGTGGAGGCCGCTGAAAAAGGTGCAGAGCTTGGGTTTGGCCGGCAGGCGCTCGGCGTCGAAGACGACGTAGTTGGCCACGTAGAGGTCAAGATCGCCGTCGCGGTCGTAGTCGAAAAAGGCCGCGCTGGCGCTGTATTGATCGCCGCCAACGCCCGCTGCTTGGGTCGCATCGGCAAAGCGGTCGCCGCCGCGATTGCGGTAGAGTACGTTGGCCCCGTAGTTGGTCACATAGAGGTCTGGGCGACCGTCGTTGTCGATGTCGCCTACAGCCACGCCACTGCCCCAGCCGGCATCACCGACTCCGGCTTCTGGGGTGATTTCCGTAAACGTGCCGTCGCCGTGATTGCGATAGAGCGCGTTGCCCGGCCCCGAGCGGGCACGGTACGTGGCAAAGGTGGCCCCATTGACTATGTAGAGGTCGAGGTCGCCGTCGGAGTCGTGGTCGAAGAAGGCTGCACCGCTGCCGTGGGACTCTAGGATGTACTGCTTCTCTTCCCCGCCAAAAACATTGCGGTAAGTGATTCCAGCAGCAGCGGTTTGGTCGCTAAATTGGGGCTGGGCGCGCAGGGGGAGGGTGCATAGCAGCGCGGCGCAAAACAGCGGCAAGACGCGCAAGGCTTAGATGCTGTCTGAAAGCGCCAGATCGGCTATCCGCAGATAAACGCAGATGAACGCAGAGGCGAAATGACGTTGATTGGGAGCTGTCACGGGGCAACCGCGTAGTTCAGGCCCGTGAGCTGTTGCAATGCCTCTTTTGCGGCCTCGTGGTCGGGCCCTTCGCGCTCGGCGAACATGCGCTCTAGCGGGGCCACGGCCGTTGTGTCGCCGATGCGCCCGAGGGTACGGGCACTCTCCGCACGGACCCAGATATTGTCGTCGGTCAAGGCGAGGCACAGCGCGTCGAGGGCGTGGTGTGTCCGGTGGTGGCCCAATAGCTGTGCGGCGATGTAGCGCACGTTGTCGTCGCGGTCCCGGAGTGCGTCGAGGGCCGCGGCTTCGGCCGCCGACGTCCACAGAAACTGCAGCGCGGCAAGGGCCTGTCGGCGCACCGAGGGGACGGTATCCCTTAAGGCGTGCACCAAGGAGGGCACCGCCGTGGTGTCGCGGAGATTGCCCAAGCTCCAAGCTGCCGCACCGCGCACATCTGGGGCCGAGTCGCCGGCGAGGACGCTGGCTAAGGTTGCGTGGAGGCGGGGATCGTCGAGTTGGCCGAGGGCGCGGGCGGCCTGTTCGCGGACATAGCGGTTGTCGGCGCGGAGGAGTGCTTTGAGGAAGGGGATGGCACGCTGGTCGCCGATTTGGCCGAGGATTTGGGCGGCAATGTAGCGCAGACTATCGCTGCCGGCAGTGGCGTAGTCCATCAAAGGCTCGACGGACGCGCTGCCTAGTTGCACTAGGGCGTGGCTGGCGTCGAGGCGGACTTGACGCCGCGGATCGGCGAGTTGGTCGATATAGTATTCGGCCTGTTGTGAGGCGCAGCTCAATAGGCCGGCGCAGAGGCTTGCTAGGACGAGCTTGGACATGGTGGGGACTTAAGTGAAAGCAGGTGTCAGAGGTTGGGCCTGACACCTGCTTTGGGATTGTCTTTGCAGCAAAAAGCCTAGTTGACCATCTGCATGAGGCGCTGGGTAATCGACCCTTCCTGAGTCAGGGCGTATATGATGATGTTGACCGCCAGTTGTAGCTGACGGGTCGAATCCCCACCGCGTTGGTCGTTTTCCCAACCCCAGCCCCCTGTGTCGCCGGGCGTGACGCTCGCTAGCCTACCTTTGATATAATGGCCGCGCAGATAGTTCCATGTCCTAACGCCCGATTTGCCCTGCCCTAGCGAGGGAGGATAGCCAAAAGGCATGCCCCCGCTCAAGTCGAAGAAGGAGGTATAGACGGGGTGATCCTCTGGCAGGCGCTCAGACCAGAAGTCCCTGCCGCGGACTAGGCCGCCGTACTTTTCCAGTGCTTCTTCATAGATCCCGTTGAAGGTAAAACCGCCCGACATTAGGTACTGGGCCAAGTTGGCCATTTCGGCCTCATTGGGCGCACCTTGCGGCAGGATGATAGGTACTTCCATCAGGCGCGGGTCGTCAAACGTGATGAAGCCGAGGAATTCGGCCTTGAGGCCGGTGTACTCGTTGAGTACATCGCGCATCCTATCGATGGTTTTGACGCGGAGCGTGACCGTGCCGTAGCCGGAGGTGCCGCCGGCCAATGCCCGTGAGGACATGACTTGGGCCATCTTGACGAAGCCCTTGATGGCCTGCTTGTCCGTGGCGTCTTGGACGATAATGGCGCGGTAGCGACCGGTATCCATGTTGTTGACGTCGAGCATCTCTAGGGCCATGTCGATCTTGTGCTCGGAGGCACGAGTGCTGGTCACCGCCGCGGCCGCTAGCTTAGGCTCTAGGGTCATAGTGCCCGTCGGGCTGAAGTTAGATTGCCCGGATAGGCGAATTCCCGAGCCGCCGACGCCGGCGATTAGGCTGCGGGTGTTGAACGAGGCCGTGGCCTGTACTTGGTCCATGCGTGCTTGCGCTAGCTGAACTTCGCGGCGCGCGAGCTGGCGCTTGGGTTGGGGGATTTTGCGCAGCTCTAGCGGCTTGGTCAGCCTCGGCTCGCGCTTGATGAACTTGGTCGTCAGGGGCCGTGGTGCCTTCTTCTCGGCCTCCTCAAAGGGATTGATCGCAACGATGACGAGCAGGAGGGCCACAGCAGAGGCTAAGGCGATAGCAAAGCCCCGGCGCAGGCGGCGAGCCAGAGTATCGAGATCGAAGTCCTGAGTGGGCGAAGCAAAGCGCGTGGAGACCCATTTCTTGCTCATAATGACCTCCTCGAAGGGCGTTTTGGGGAAATGACCCGGTCTTGGATCTGAAGACCATCCCCGCGTTTTTTGAGCTTCTTGTCTAGTTTTCGCAGCCGAGCAATAGCCGTGGTGGAATCCATTTCAACCACCTCTATTTGCCCCACTTTCTGCTGCGATGGTCTAGGCCGCCACACATCGAACCGCATTCGCGTCGTCAGCCCGTGCCGAGCACCGATGTTTAGCCGGACGTGGAGTTTGCCTTTCTGCTCGGGCAATAGGGCTGCTATGTGGCCCTCTAACGGCAAATTCGCGTCTAGGTCGGGCGCTAGATTGTCCGCCAGCCCCTTTAACAACTCCCGGGCAACGGCGAGGTCGCTACTGGGCTTGGAGACGAACCAACGCTCGGCGACGTTCAGTGCGCGTTCTGTGGCGGGATTGGCCATTTGCAAACGGAGAAGATCGGCTAAAAAAGCGCGTGTCAAACCAGGATGCGACGCACCCGGATACTTCCAAGTATTATAAAGGTATAGCTGTTTGTCATAAGGTATAGTGGCCGAAGAGTCGCGCAAGTCCGACCAGAAAATCTTGCTCCGGCGCGGATCCACTAGCTTGACTTCGAGTTGGCCGACGAAGGCGGGCAGAGAAATAACTTCATAAGAACGGTCTGCGCTTGGTCCTCCGTCGTCGAATAGACCCAAATCTTCGTAATGAATAACTTGGTTGTGGTATGTCTTATAGGCTTTGTTGAGAATGAAGTGGGCGATGTAATCGACGGATTCCCACTCTCCATAAACGGGATCGTGGGCTTCGCCGACACTCTGCAAACGCACGGCGCGAAAGCGGCCCAAGCTGGCGAAGATGTCTCTAATCGCTTGGTCGATTTCCTGCACCAAGAGGGGATGTTGCTCGGCGAGGTGGATAGGCAGGATCTCTTGATCGACGAGATCGGTAAAGACTAGGCCGATAGTGTAGATATGCGGCTGGGCGTTGGCCGGTCGGCCGCCGAATAGGACGGAGGCCAATCCAATGAGGAGGAGACATTTCACGGGCTAAAGAATGCGCTATCTCGGTGTAAAATCTGTGGTCTTATCCTTACTTAAGGATATAATTTGGGCAGTCTTGTAGAGCAACTTTTTTTCTTGACAACCCTTTGGCAGGGGTTTATTATGAACCGTTCAAATTGTTCGTCCACTTCTTAAGCTAAGGAGATGCAGTAATGAAGAAGTTGACTCTTTTGGCTGCGATCGCGGCCCTTTGCGTTACTACGCTGGCCAATGCCCAGCCGCCGATACGCTACTTCGACTTGCCCAAGTTTACCCAAGCGCCCACGCTCGATGGCGACCGTGCAACAGTTGCCGACGAGTGGACTGGTGCGCTAGAGTTTCCCTGCTCGCCAAGCCAGATTCAGCTCGACGGTCAAGAATATGGTTGGCGCAATATCGAGCAGGGATCCAGCGAGGTAAGCGCTAACCAGCTCAATGAAAACGGCGAGACCGAAGTAGCTGGTGAGGGCCGTACCGACGCCGATTTCTCTTCGGTGATCTTGCAGGCGTGGGACGACGATGCCCTATACTACCTCACCGAGGTTAGCGATAATGTCCGCGACACCGAGGGTGGCGGTGAGGCACGGGCTTGGTGGGAGCGCGACTCCATGTCTCTCTACCTCGACATGAACAACGAAGATCACCCGGGTGGCGACCCGACCGGCGAGTACGTCAACCTGAATGTGGTCAACTTTATGGCTGTGCCTTTCGGCTCGAACGAACTGTCCGTCTGCTACATCACCACCGTGCAGAACCAGCGCGTGGACGTTCACGACCCCGATGCGATTGAGGGCTTTGAGTACGGCTTCCGCGACGCCGGCGATGAGTTTGGCGACGAGGGCGACGCCGACTACGTGATCGAGGGGCGGATGGAGTGGGACACTTTCCTGCGCAATGGGAACCTCTTTGAAGCCCCCACGACTGGCTCTGAGATGGGCTTTACTTGGCTGCCGGTCGATCCCGATGGCGAAGATGCCTATGGTGGCCAGATTCAGTGCGTGGGTTGGGCGGGCGGCAACCAGTCCGAATTTGCCAACTATGTCTTTGTGGATACGCCGGCTGGCCCGACAGGCACAGCGGCAGCGGTCGAAGAAGATTCTTGGGGCCGTGTAAAGGAGACCTTCGTCCAGTAGTCAATAGCCTCTGGATAGGTTTACAAAGACGGGAAGTGGGCTTGACGCCTGCTTCCCGTTTTTTTTTCTTGACCCGCGAGCTTAGGCAAACCTATGTTCTCGCCCGTTAATCTTCAGGTTGCTCAATATGATATGACCCGCGAGGGGTTTTCATGCTGTGTTTTCTAAAATGCCGTGTTGTCAAGGGCTGGGTGGTCTTGTTCGCGCTGGCTTGGGCTGGCCTGTCCGCGCCAGTAGAGGCGCAGCGCCACCCCGAATCCGCCGGTCCGCTGCCCTATTACGATCCTACTCCCGGCACGCCGCAAGATCCTCCGTGGAAAAAGCGCCCCCCCTTTCTACGCGGTCCCCAAGACCGCTATGACCGAGGACTGGGGAGGGCTTTCCTCAACACTGCAATCAGCGTCCCCTATCTCAACTACGCCGACGAAAAGTACATTGCGTACTACCGGGAGACCGTTGCTTGGGCCACTCCGTCGGGCCGTCCTCTGAAAGCCCGCAACGTGGGTTGGGATCGGATGGGCAACTACATGGGCGGAGGCTATCAGCGGGTCCTGACGATAGAAGAGTCGCGCAGTGGCAACGATTTTAGTGGGTATAGCTATATCGACCACAAGTATCGGGCGTTTCGGATCGGCCACTATACTCACAAGGATTTGCACTGGACCGCCACGTTGGGCAACGTGGGCACACAAGGAGGTGCTACAGATATTCGCACCATCTTTACGCCGCTCACGCTGGTCAACAGCAAGATGAGTGCGCTGCGCATGGACCTCAACTACAAGGAGCGCGACCGGGCGACTCTGTTGTACTCTCGCGGTGGCGATCACTCTGGTGCTCAGCTATTCTCCAAATGGGCAATTGGCCAAGAAGGCGACGACGCTTGGGACAACTCACCGGTGATGCTCTTTGGCGGCCACTATCAGCACGAAGTAGGTCGATTCGCCAGCGTTGGTGGGACGCTAATCAACCAGATTATGGCTTCGCCGGCGCTGTCGCGCACCAGCGCTTGGCGCGGCGATTTGCCCTATGAGATGCTCGGCCCCAAGACCATCCGCGTCTTCGTGGCCGATGATTCGCCTGACGACGAACGGGCCAATGCCATTGTCTATGGCGTGGACATCGTCCTCGAGGGTGAGCGCAACACAGAGCCGGTGCGCCTGACCAGCCTCGACGACGATCCGGATTACGACCCACTGCTAGAAGCTGGGCCACCCGAGGGCGGTACCGTCCGCGCCGGCGGCGGGCGCGAGGCCGAGGGCAAGGTGCCGGTGGTTTACACCTTTGTTATCCCACCGGACGTGACGGTGCGCTCGGCGCGCTTTGTCGCTGATGTGGCCGGCGACTACCGGGTCGGTGTCAGCCAGACCCACGACTTCTTCAATATTGATCGCCGGGGCAACGCGGCGATCACCGAGTCGGCTTGGCCAGCTCCCATCGCCAGCGCCGGTGAGCGGGCCATACGGCGTCCGTTCAAATGGTACACAGACGAAGATGAGGAACTCTACTACACCATCATCCGCGCCGATGGCAGCGACGGCAGTGGTGCCAACCGGCGGATGGTCTCTTTTGACTATGGCATCCCCACCGGGCAGAGTTTGGCCTCGATCAACTATCAGGTTGATTTGGTCGGGCTAGATCTCAGCGGCGAAGTGGCGCACAACCTGCAAAATTTCATGTTCCCGATCGGCAATAACGAAGGCGAGCGCAGTAGTGAGCGCGCCTTGGCATGGTGGGTTAAGGGCATCAAGGACCTAGCCAGCGGTCTGGCGCTGGGCGGCGAGATATACCGCATGGATCCAGACTACGGCGGCGGCTACGACAGCTACCGAGGCGGCATGGCTTTCCACTACGATGGGCAGCCTGCTCCCGGCGAGAGAATCTCTACAGTCACCGAGGAGTATCCCATCCACGAGGACAACGACGATCATGA
Source organism: Candidatus Latescibacterota bacterium (assembly GCA_965261395.1). Classification (GTDB taxonomy): domain Bacteria; phylum Latescibacterota; class UBA2968; order UBA8231; family UBA8231. The sequence goes on along the minus strand of OZ253462.1, from coordinate 5,313,157 downwards.
TCGCTTCCCCGACAGCGATAGCGACGATACGGCTACCGCCGAGCCGCGCACGCTGTATCCGGGCTTTCCCAACGCCCAAGTGTACCCCGGCCTCGACGAAAACGTCGATAACATCCCAGATATGGATCGCAACGAGAATTTCATTGTTGACTGGGAAGAGGCGTTTCTAACCTACGATTCAGAGCCGCCCGAATTTGTCTATGGCATCGACTTCAACAACAACAACGTGCCCGACCTCCGCGAGAATGACGATAAGCCGGACTATCCCTATCCACGCGATCAGAAGGGCCAGCATATCTTTCTCCGCTACGACCACTTAGGGCGCTTGGGCGAGTTCATCAGCATAGGTCGCTACGACAACAGTCAGATCGCTGGCCTAGGTAAATCCAAAGGGCTTTACTTCCGCTACGCCTATGAGTTGGAAAAGCGCGGTGTTGGCTCACTCAGGATTAACTACGATGCCAAGCAGGTCAAAGACGACATACCGGATCACACCTATGTGTACCAAGTGCCCATTGACGATATCGAGGTCATTAGCTGGTTAAACGAGCCTGATGGCCCGCCCGAGCGTGCGGGTTTTTGGCGTCCGGCGACGCCGGACGGGCTGTTGATGCGCGACAGCTTTGTGCATCTCCTCTTTTTTGACAGCACCTATCAGGGCTTCCGCGATTTCAACATTGAAAACGGCTTCCTGTGGCAGCGCAACAGCCAAGCCGAAATTGAGCTTGAAGACGGCAGCGGGCTGTTGCAGCCCCAAGACGTGCGCTCGCGTTTTTCCGTTGTCAACAAGATCGACTATACCCATAGCTGGGGTGCCTTCAGCGTCACGCCTAAGTTAAAGCATCGGACGATCTTTGAGCAGGTTGACAGCGAAGATACGCCGCGGAAATCGTACAGCGACTTCATCCCCATCGTAATGGGGCAGTACAAGCTCACGCCCAAGACCCGCTTTCAGCTAGGTGTGCAGGGGCTGCCCTTGCTGCCGTTTAAGCACTGGGATCGCGCCTTTGAAGATGGGACGTACAGCCAGACCGATTATCTGGCCATGCTGAGCATCACCGCAGATTACTTTGGCATCCGCGACAATTCGATATTCTTCGGCTACCAGCGCACGCGGCGGGACTTTAGCCATGAAGGGCGGCCCGACTCCAAGCAGGGCATTCTCTTCGTGGAGCTGATATCACCCTTCTAAGGTGCGAATGCAGATGAGACCAATCGCAAAATACATTCACGTCCTTCTGTGCTTGGCGTTGGCTACTGGAGGATGCGCTACCATCAAATCTCTCGAATCGCATTCGCAGCGGGAGTACTTTATCAAGTTGGAGCCGATCCTGCCCGATGGGGAGACCTATTACATCGACCCGATCGACAGCTCGGTCGTGTGGAGCGAGAAAGGGGTGCAAGTCAAGGTCAAGTTCTACGACGATGCCATGCTCGACGCCGAATACGACCCTCGCTTCACGCCCTATACGCTCACGGGAGTCGAAATTTCCGGCTTGGACTATACGCCGCCCCTGTGGACCGTTTTTGAAGTGACGGTTATCAATCGCACTCGAGAGCGGGTGGAACTAGATCCCACGCAGACCATTCTGCGCTTGGACGACGGCAGCCGACTGCTCTGTCGCCAAGGGGCAGGAGGTTGGTACGACAAGGACGAGTTCTTCGACTATTCCTATTTGAAGTGGGGGGGACAAGAAGGCAATGTGCGCTATCACGCCAGCTTGGACCGCAATCCGATCTGGACCAGGAGCGAGTACTACCGGGAAAAGCCCGTGCGCAAAGGCTCCAGATACAGCGGCAAGTTGACCTTTCCACCGCTGCCCGCAGAGACGAAGTCACTCACTCTCGAAGTAAACGACTTCATTCTGGCCTTTGATCAATTTCAAGTAGGATACGGCAATCCAGTGGAATTTACCGATCTGAGATTCAACTTCAATGTCGATCACGGAGTGCGTTGGGTGGAGAATAAGTAGATGAAAAAGATGGTCAAATACCTCGGGGTGACGCTGCTTGTCGGCTCGACGGGCTGTGCCTTGAAATACGAGGCACTCAGGGACACCAGTTTGCCCAATCCGCCGTCGATGCCGATCAAAATATACGTCAAGGAATTCCCGGTCGAGAGCAAGGCCAACGTGGTTGATCCGAGGGCCGCCAATTCGGCCAGTAGCCAGGGCACCCAGTACGTTACTAATGCCCTCGCCAGCCAGGGAAATAAACTGGTGCAGATTACTCGGCCTTCGCGCATCGAGGATTTGTCGGGGGCTTTGTTGCGCGAACTGCGCAAGGACAAGGTGCGGATCTTCACCCAGACGGATCGGGTCGAGGTGCTAGACGGAGACAGCGTGCGACAAGTGAGTAATCCCTTCGCGTTAGTTGCCGCGGACTCGGACGAGGCCGACTTGGAAATTAGCGGCACGGCTGTGATTACCAGTCAGCGGGTGCGCAAAGTATTCTCTCCGCAAACGCAGAGAGTGCAGGTCGAGATTTCAGTCAGGGATCTTAAAACCGGCAAAGTGAAAAAGAAAAGTCCGATTGATGCCGGCATTGTAATGACCTTCAACTCGCGGGAGTTGGAGGAGGCCCTCGCGATTGCCGTGGTGACCAGCCTGACGCGGAAACTGCTATTCTGAAGTGCTGAAGCTGGGCGCACTCTTGCTATTGCTTGAATTCAGTCCGTGCCGTGCTGAGTTAAACACTTGGATAGTGGATGCGGTCGATACATTTGCCTTGGGAACGACCCAAGGCGTACAGGTGCATCCAGATAGCCTCGTCATTCTGGCGCATTTGGACGAGGATGTAAACGTGGCCTTAGGACGATCGGTGATAGACGATTTTGACAAGCCTGTGCCCCTAACCGACGGCGCGATTGACCTCGTGCGGAGCGAGTGGATTTCGGGTACCAATCACGTGTTCGACAAGCAGTTTACCGTCGATCTCGGCTTGGACCGGGCGATCAAGCGGGTGCGAGTGCTAGCCGGCGAGACGGCGCTGAACCAGCCCGAGTACTTCGTGCGTGGGTACAGGCTCGAAACAGCCACCCAAGCGGCGCCGCAAGTCTGGCACCTCTTGGCGGAGCAGCCGGACAATTTCGTCCTCAATGTAGATACGAGCGCAGATTCTACTTGGGCCGCAACCGACGAGCGCGGCGCGGCGATTCCGCGCGAGGGTCGCTTCGTGCGGCTGACACTGATCCGCCAAGACCGCAGCAATTGGGTCGCTATCGGGGAAATCGAGGTGTTTGGCGTGGGCTATGTTAGCGAAGGCTTCATAGAGGACAGTTTCGCTCTGCCTACTCCGGTCAACGTAGGGCAGATCCGCTGGCAACTAGATCGCCCGGAGCGCACGGGCATTGAGCTGCAGGTGCGCGGAGCCGCTGCAGAGGGAGCAGAGGAGCCTTGGGGAAGGGTTGCGGCGCACACGGACGGGAAATTTTTCTATAGCGGGGACGAACCGGTTGCGCGGTTGGCATATCGGGCTCGCCTGACGAACTCAGCCCCCTTTGTCAGCCCGGCGCTCAAGCGCATGGCCATTGACTATGATCCCGTCTTGGTCGCCCAACAGCTCATGGGGGAGGTGGTCGCATCCGATGCGCTGCGCAAGGGCGAGGAAGCGACGCTGATCTACCGAGTAGAAATCGCGGCTGGCGTCGATGATTACGGGGTGGATCTCTTGCGCGTACAAGGACCCTTGCTCCGCGTAGCAGCCGTGCGCGTCGATGGTCGAGAACTCGTGCCCACAGACGACTACACCTGGGGCCCGACGCCGGATCGGGAGGGGATGCTGATAGAGCTTGCACCTAGCGAGCAAATCAGCGCAATGGCGACCGTCGAAATAGAGGGGCCGGCGCTCTTTGTGCGCGACAAGACCGCGATGCGTTTCTCGGCCGGCAACAAGGCCCAAGGCGACAGAGACGGCTACGTGAACTGGCAGCAGGGGCGGGAAATGCCGGGCACCAGTTGGACGGTACTGGCTGCGGGGACGCCGTTGCAGCTTTTGGGAGCAGTGCAGGTGCAGCCGCGCCCGTTCTCGCCGTTTGCCGACGAGTATGCGCGCTTTGCCTTGGTCGTCGGCAATATCGAAGCGGGCCGGGAAGTCGTGCTAAAAATTTACGATTTGACCGGTCGGCCGGTTCGCCAATTAGCGCAGACAGGAAGCGCCCGCACCTATCAGTTCGAGTGGGACGGCCGCGATGGCAGCGGTCGCGTTGTCGTGCCGGGGCTTTATCTGTACGAGGTTATGATAGAAGAAAGCGGCAAGGCGCGCCGGGGCACTTTTGTGGTGGCGTACTAGCGTCCTATTGCTGGCTCTCGTCTCCCCGGTTGGTGCTGCTTTTGAATTTGCGGCACAGGGGGCCCAGAGCACGGCGTTGGGCGGGGCTTTCGCCGCCAGTATTCAGACGGCTGAGGCCGTTTGGTACAATCCGGCCGGCAATGCCCAGCAGCAAAAATGGCAGGCAGGCACGACGCACGCGTTGCTCTATCCCGGGTTGGACCAAAGCCCAGCCTTAAACGGTTTGTCGGTAACCGGCCCCTTGCGGGGCGGCGGTTTGCAACTGGGCCTTTCGTTTCTCGGTGCCGATGGCTGGCGCGAAGAAGTAATTGCCTTGGGCTATGGCCGGCCGTTGAACGAGCGATTCGCCTTAGGCGGCGGCTTGCGCACCAGCGCTTGGAAAGCTGGCGATCTGTCGCACCGGGCTTGGCACCTCGATGTAGGGGCGACTTGGGAAGTGGGTTTCATTCACCCGCGAGCGTACCTGCGCTTGGGGTTGGTCGCCAAAGGCTTAAACGGCGCGAATATCGCAGCGGGTGGCCAAGCTGCAGGCAAAGAAAAGCCGGCCGTGGTCGCAGCGGCCTTGCTCAACTTGACGGGGCGGGAAGTCCTACTCGACATTGAGCGCCGCGATGGGCAAACCGAGTTCAGAGTGGGTTTCGAGACGCGGACGGTGAGTCTCAACGGCGCTCGGTTCCGCATGGGCGGGGCGGCGGTTGGTACAGGTTTTGACAACAGAGAGTTCAATGTGGGCCTTGGCCACAACTATAAGCAATGGCATTTCGATTATGCTTATTCCTACCCGCTACACCTCTCCGGCTATGGAGGTGTACATCGGTTCAGCGTTGGTTATCGCCAGCGCTGAGTTGGAATGCGACTGAAGACGGAATCTCTATACTGAATGAGGATAGCTGCCATGAGTAATGCGAGAAAAAGCCTGGTGAGGACCGCGCTACTAGCGTTTGTTGGGTTGGGTATGCTGGGCGCCGAAGCCGAAGCGCAGACCTTTCTGCGCAACCGGGATTTCCTCAACCTCGGCCATCCCGAACCTTATTTGAACTACGGGCGCAAGGAGTACGATCCCTATCCTTCGGTGATCAACGCACGCAATCGCTACGACCGCTTAGGCAATTACCTGTCGCGCGGGTTCAATGTCTTTACTTGGGAGTTTTCCCGCCCTGGAGAAAGTAATATCAACACCCGCACGGCCCAGTACTTAGGGTGGTTCGCCAACTTGGTGATGCTCAACGACTCGTACAAGGGCTGGAATTACCGAGTGACCTTAGGTGAGGATATCCGCGCCAAGTTTTCAGACCTGACCTTTAGCGACCCGCGCTTCTTTGGCATTCTACTCGACGGCGCTTCCTCGGACAACAAGTTTACCCTGATGCTGAGCCAAGGCGGCGACCTGTTGAACGCCGCCAAGTTTTCGACCTTCAAAGCGACTAGGGAGACCTCGCCGGTGTTGATCTTTGGCGGCCACTGGGAGACCAAGCTGGGCAATGTGCTGCGCATGGGCGCCACGTACTTCAATCAGCACATGGCCAATACCGCCGACGAGAATGGCTCCTTTCTCAAGGGAGATACTCCCTACAGCATGCTGCCGCCCTCTTTTATCGAAGTCATTGTCGAAGACGATTCGCCCGACGATATAGGCCGGCCGGCCACCGTCTATGACGTAGATGTGGTGATCATCGGCGAGTCGCAGGGGCAGCGGGTGCGCCTGACCAGCATTGAAGGCGATCCCGAGTACGACTCGAGCCTGAAGATGATTGATCCGGTTGGCGGGGCCGAGGGCGGGCTGACCATAGCCGGCGGCGACCAAGTGGTCTTCCGCTTCCAAATGCCGCAATTCAACCTGCCGGATGACGCGGGGTACTCCGCAGATCCCAACGAACTTGCTCCGGGGCTGACGATGAAGTCCGTGCGCTTCTTGGCCGATGTCGAGGGCGACTATCGCATTTTGGTGCGCCAACAGCACTTGTTCTTCGATCAGCGGGCCCACCAAAAGAACGTGGACGAAGTGGCCGAAGGGAACGACAACTACGCTCCGGGTGGCAGCCGGTACGTCAATCCTTTTACCGGGCTGAGAGCTGACGACGCAATCAAACCGCTCGAAGATGTGCTGGTAGAAAATCCCGACGCCTTCAATCAGTGGCCGGTGGTGCCCGATCCGTTCACTACCCAGGCTCAGCCGTTTTTGCAATACAAGTGGGATCTGCTCGATCCGACCCGGGTAGGCTATACGGTCCTGCGCTCCGTAGGCAGTGACTCGGGCCGCAAGGTGGTCGAGTTTGATTATGGCATCCCCACCGGTCAGGCGCTCTATGGGTTGGACTGGGACTTAAGCCTCAAAGGGCTAAAATTAAAGGGCGAATTGGTCGCCAATCCCCAATACTTCCTCTTCCCGGTGGGCAGCAATGCCGGCAAGCGCTTTGGCAAGCAGGCCCTCGGCTATTTCCTCACGGCCGAAAAGGAAGTAGGCCCGATCGAGATCGGTGGCGAAATTTTCAACCTAGACTCGGACTACAGCGGCAACTACGATAGCGATCGCGGCGGCGTGGCCTTCTTCAGCGACGATTGCTTCGTGTGTCCACAGATGCAGGAAATGTCCGTGATGACCGATAACGACGACAACGACCAATGGCCAGACGAGATGCTCAACGAACTGCCCAGTTCGGAGAAGTCGGATTCGGGCATTTTCCCTGGACTGGACGAAAACAACGACCTAATCCCGGACAGCGACCAGAATTTCAACGGCATTCCCGACTGGACCGAGCCGATTCTCTTTTACGACGCCGATCCGCCGGATTTCATCTACGGCATCGACTTCAACAACAACGGCATAGTCGATTACCGCGAAAACGACGCGCTGCCTGACTATCCCTACCCACGGGACCGCCAAGGGGTCCATTTGGTGGCCACCAAGAAAGGCTTGGGGCGCTGGGGCAAATGGGCTTCTGTCGGCTATTACACCATGAAGGAGCCGACCGGCGGCGGCGAAGCCAAGGCCATGTACGCCCGCTACGAGCACAACTTTATCTCGCCCTATCTGGGGAAAATTCGCATCAACGAGGACATCAAGCAGGTCCAAGACGACATCCGCGACGACGTGTACATCTGGGAAGACGTGGGTTTTTCCCAGCGGATACCCAGTCCCGTCCCGCACTTGAAAGGTCCAATGATTGAGGCTCGGGATCTCAATTCGCAGATTTTTCCGCCGGATGTCGATCCGCTGAACATGCGCAATAGTTTGGTCAATACCCTGTTCATCAGTTCGACCTTTAGGCAGTTTTCCAACCTCAACGTCATCAACAACGTCCAGTGGATCCGCAACAGCCAAGCTGAGGACGAGTTCGACGACGGCACCCAACAGGAAGCGGGTGTGCTCTCGACCTTTACGATGGTCAACCGGCTCGACTATACGATCAACGCCGGCAACCTGAACATCCGCCCGATGTTCAAGCACCTGTTGTTGCGCGAGCATTGGAGTGTACTCGAAGACGCGGGGGACGAAGACAACGGCATCATTGAGTCGTACTCGATTTACGCACCGATTGTCAGGACCCGCTTCGACCTGACGGCCAAGTCCAATCTGCAACTGGGATTTCAGGGCCTCCCTTTTTGGCGGCACACCTATATAGACCTGAAAGATAACAACAATAACTTTAAGGAGTGGACGCTAGTGCTGATGATGAGCAACCGCTCAGATCACTACGGCTACAACCTCGCCTCCCAGTTCGGCTTTATCAAAAGTAGCCGGGAGTACGACGATGCCACGCGCGCTTCCGATAGCTTTGACAACGCGCGCCTCTTCTTTGATATCGTGGCCGGGTTCTAGGCTAGGAGACTGACACCATGATTCTGGTAAATCTGCTGCTGGTCGCAGCGGTCGGCGTGGCCGCCAGCCTGAGTACGCGCTTCTTCTCGCCGGTGGAATTGCAAGACCGCTTTGAGGAAGGTCAGAAGCTCTATGCGCTCGGGGCCTATGACAAAGCTATTGAGCGCTATGAGGTTATTCTCTCCACCGAGAGCAACTCCATGATCAGCGTGGAGGATGTAACCGTAGCGGTTGACGAGTTCATCCTGCCGGTGCGCGTGGGTGCCACCTATCAGCTAGGCAATACCTACAACAAGCTGGGTCTCGAAAAATTGCAGCGCTCGCAGTTTTTGCGCTCAGAGCAAAAGGAGACCGAGGCCGACGCTCGCTACGAGGAGGCGCTGCAAGATCTCAACAAGAGCCGCGACCACTTCCGCAGCCTAGCCGCGGACGAGCGCGTCGATGACCGCACTCGAGTGATGGCGCAGTACCAGATGATCCAGACGAGTTACCAACTCAAGGAGTACGATCAGGTCATTGAGGAGGGGGACGCGCTGCTGCACAGCTTCCCCCACAGCCTCTACGAGGCGTCCGTTCACTACGACCGAGCGTGGTCCTATTTTGAATTGGAGCGCTATGAGGAGGCCATCGCCAGCTTCAAGCAGGTGTTGGTCTTGGCCCCGAGAGGCTCCAACGCCGATCGCTCGCTCTTCCAGATTGCCGAGAGCTACGACAAGCTCGGGCAGTACGAAGATGCGCTGAGTTACCTCGACCGCCTCATCGCCCGCTACGACTTCGCGCAGATGACCGAGGAAGAAATCATCGAGATGGCCACCCTCAAGCTCAAGGGTTTGGTCAAGGAGACTGCGCGCGAGCTAGTCGCCAAGGCCCACCTGAAAAAGGGCGATATCTACGCACTCAACGGCGAGGTCGCCAAGGCCCTCGCCGCCTATGCCGTACTCCCGGCCGAATACGTGGCTGAGCCGGTCTTGGTGCAAAACAGCTATATCCGCACCGCCGAGTTGGTGCAGAAGGAACAGGGCACGACAGCGGCCATCGCCGCGTACAAGGACGCCATCGAAAAGGTCGAGGACAAGCTCTTTCAGGCTCGCACACAGCTAACGGTTGCCCTGATGCTTTTCGACCAAGACGAGTACCTCAAGTCGGCACAAGAATACGAGATCTACCTCAATGCCTACGGCGATGTGGCCCAGCGCATTGGCTTTGACCGCTACAAGGTTCTCTTTCGCATTGCCCAGTGCCACCAAGAATATGGGCGGCAGGTCCGCAGCGAGGACCCGGCTAGAGCGAACGCGGAAATCGCCGAGGCGCTCAAGGGCTACGATCAGCTCTTGACCCAGCACGAGGACAATTCCCTGATACCGGATGTGCTTTTTAACGCCGGCTTTGCCAATCAACTCCTAAAGAAAAACGAAGCGGCTCAGCCGCTGTACCAGCGATTAGTCGATGAGTATGCGGACCATCCGGCGGCCCCCAACGGCCTTTTGCAGTTGGCCCGCATAGCCTATGCTGCATCCGATCTCAAACGGGCCGAGGAGATCTATACGTCCTTCCTTGACCGCTTTCCGGATTCGGAACTGCGCAATACGACGCGGATGGAGCTGGGCCTTACCTACAAGCGCCTCCAGGATCAAGACAGCGCCATCGCCGCCTATGAGATGGTGGAAGCGGATTGGGACAAGTGGCCGACTGTGCAGGTCGAGTTGGCCGAGTTCTACATGGGCAAACAAGAGTACGAAAAGGCGCGCAAGGCCCTATCTCGCGCCTTGGATCGAGCCGACGACGACACCCTAAGAGGCCAGATGCACTACACCTTGGCTCGGGTGCATTTCGCCGAGGACAATCTCGCGGGTGCGATTGACTCTTGGGGTCAGGCCATTGCGCTGAATCCGCCCGTGCACATCCTGCAAAATTCGCTGCTGGCCCGCGGCGGTGCGTACTACGAGGTCGCCAAACAGCAAGACGCCGTCGGCGACACGGCCAAGGCCCGCATAAGCTATGAGACATCGCTGGAGGATATGAAGGCCCTGCTCGAAAGCGATCCCGCGCCCCAGATAAAGGACAGCGCCTTCCGCACGCTGGGGGCTGGTATGATTCGCTTGGGGCGGCAAGAAGAGGCGGCCAGCTACTACCGAGAGCTCATCGCCGCGTCGGACGACCTCCAGGAGCAGGCCACCTTTAGCATGCTGCTGACCGAGCTGTACTACGATCAGCAGGACTTCGTCCAAGCCGAGAACTTCGCTCGCCAGCTCCTCGAGATGCAGTTTGAAGACGACAATCAAGCTGGTTATTACCGCAAAGAACGCGCCTATTCCATCATCGGCAACGCGCTGCTGCAGCAGCAGAAATACGAGGAAGCCGCCCGCATCTTCGCCCAAGGTCTCAAGCGCTATCCGAATTCGGGCGAGAGTGGCAACTTGGCCTTCTCCAAGGGCTTTGCCGAAATCAGCTACGGCGACTATGCCACCGCCGCCAAGAGCTTCAGGGCCTTTGTCGACAAATATCCGCGCAATGCCAACCGCATTCACGGCCAGTACTATCTAGCCCACAGCCTCCAGGCCCTGACCCAGTTCAAGGAGGCTGCGGCCGCTTTTGCCGCGCTCGTCGAGCGCTATCTCCAGTCCCAATACGAGGAAGAAGCGCTTTTCCTCATTGGCGAAAACCACTACAACGAGCAGGCCTTTGCCGAGGCTGTGCCGGCATACCAAGCACTCTTGGCCAAATATCCCCAAGGCCGATACGGCGGATCGGCGCAGTACGCGTTGGCTTGGTCCTTCGTCGAACAAGAGCAGATGGAGCAAGCAGTAGGCGCGATGCAAGACCTAGTCGCCAATTACCCTAATAGCGAGTTCGCTCCGAAAGCGCAGTTTACCATCGGCGACTACTACTACAATATCCAGTCTTATGACGAGGCCATGGCGGCCTACAAGCGAGTGCTCGAGCGATATCCAGACTCCGAGGAGGCGTCGAGGGCCACAGCCTTGGTGGGAGAGCTAAGCGAGATCCAAGCCAGCTTTAGCTACAATGAGGCTATGAAGCTCTTTGAAGCCAAAGAATACGACCGGGCTGTGCTAGCCCTACAGGAGATTATTCGCGAGTACCCCGGCACCTATACCGAATTGGCCGCGTACTGCAACCTAGGGCTGGCCTATGAAATCGCGCGCCAGTGGCCGCAGGCCGTGGAAAACTATCAGGTAGTGGAAGAAAGGGGTGGGGACAAGCCGGAAAACGCCGACGTAGTCAGTTTTGCCAAGATGCACCGAGAATGGATCGTGGAAAACCGGCTATAGCGAGCTTTCAACGCAACGCAAGGTAGGACACAATACTGGGAGGTTGTAATGGAGCAAAATTTTTTAGTTGACCAATTTTTCAAAGGCGGGCCTATCATGTGGCCCCTGTTGCTCTGCTTGCTGATCGCTCTAGCCATCATTATAGAACGGCTGTGGCGCCTGCTGACGGTCCCGGGCGAACAGGAGGCCGAACAGCAGCTCAACGAGGCAGAAGAAGTGCTCAGAAGCCAAGGCGAAGGCGGAGCCGTCGAACTATTCCGGCAGGGCAGCGGCGTGCTCAACTTCGTCTTCGCCGCCTTGGTCAAGCGCTACGACACCTTAGTGTTGGAAAATCGCACGGACCTAGAGGACATGCGCCAGGAATTGATCTTGGCCACGGAGGAGGCCGGCGAGATGTATCTCGGCCGCTTGCTCAACGCGCTTGGAACGATTGGCGTCCTCTCTCCACTGATGGGGCTGTTGGGCACGATCATGGGTATGATTAACGCCTTTGACGCGATTGCCCGCGCCGGGGCCGGCGATCCGGCGGCCGTGGCCAGCGGCATTTCCGAGGCCCTGATTACGACGGCCAGTGGCCTCATCGTCGCCATTCCGACTATCGTCTTCCACCGCTACCTCTCCGGTCGCGCGGAAAAGGTCTTCAAGAGCGTGGAGCTGTACTGTCACGCCTTCGCCAATACCCTGTTGGTGCGCTTCCAGGCCAGCCAGCGGGAGGCCAGCTAGGCAGAAAGAGACGCTGCAATGCGGCAGAGACGACAGAGCGGATTCGGCAAAAGTGCCTTCAAGACCACGGAGAACCCGGATCTGACTCCGCTTATCAACTGCATGTTCTTGCTGTTGGTCTTCTTTATGGTGGCGACTACTTTCGTCAACCCCAAGGGCCTGAGCGTAGATTTGCCGGGCGGCGAGGGTGAGTCGAGAGCGACCAAGGACATGAACATCGTGATTGATCCGGATCAGACGATCCAAGTCAACGGCGAGGTCACGGATAAGGCGCGCTTGGCGGCAAAGATCCGTCAAGTCATCGAGGCCGACAACACCAAGAACGTGATCTTGGAGTCCGCGCGTTCAGTGCCTCACTCCTATGTGGTGCAGGTGATGGACATCGCCCGCGGCGAGGGCATTGAGGCCATTGCTTTCGCCAAGAGCGGAGAAGGATAAAAGCGGCATGGCTAAACGGAGACAGTCGCTGGCCGAAAAAGCCGGCGAATTTGAACTGAACCTGACGCCGATGATAGACGCGGTGTTCTTGCTGCTGATCTTCTTTATGACCACCACGGTCTTCATCAAGGCCACTCAGCTCAGGATTGAGCTGCCCGACTCGGTGCACTACGACCAGCTCAAGGCAGAGAAGAAGCTGAATCTGCGGATCTCGAGCGAGGGCCAGCTCGAGATCAACGGGCAGCTAGTGGCCATGGGGCAGCTAGCGAGCTGGCTAGAGCGCGAAAAGGTCCGCACCGGCTCATCGACGCTGATTATCACCGCGGACGCCGATGCTGCGCACGGCCATATCATCGACGCAATGGAATCGGCTACCATGGCGGGCATAGGACAGATCGACATTGAAACCGAAGAACCAACCAATTGACGGCAGCTAGCAAAAAGGGAGTTGTAATTTTATGAGAGCGAGGTATGCGGCACTCCTCGGAGTAGTGGTACTCGGGCTAGTCTGGAGTTGCGGGGGGCTGGTGCCGCCCCAACTCGAGTACGATCTGCACGTGATGCCCGTCCTGCCCGAGGGCCGCGGCGATTACACCATTGACCCGGACGACAGCTCGATGGTCTTTAGCAAAGAGGGGCTTTTGATTAAGATCCGGCACCTGAGCGACCCCGAGCTCAACGAGCGCTTCCCACCTCTGTACGACGGTCGTCACGTCAATCCCTATACCCGGGACGACATCGATCCCGAAAAGGGCTATACCCCACCCCAGTTTACCGTTTTTGAAGTCGAGGTCATAAACAAGACCTATGCCAAGATCGAATTCGACCCGGCCAAGGCGACCATGGAATCGGGCGGCGAGACCTATCGCTACTACGATCCGGGGCGCGAGGGAGCCGTCGTGTTGGGGGGCAACAGTTTCACCAAGTACTACAAAATGGAGATCGGCACTTCGGGTAACGAGCGCGAAATCAACTTGGAGCGCATGGGCATTATCTACAAGACGGTCTTTCACCGCCATCGACCGATCTTCCGCGACAGCAGCCAAAAAGGCATGTTGGTCTTCGACCCGTTGCTGCCGGAAAACGACGAGTTGCTGCTCACCTTCCACGAATTCGTGCTTTCGTTTGACGCCAGTGGCAATCCGGAAGAAACCATCGACGTCGAGTTCCGCTTTGCGGTGGACCAAGGAACGAGGAAAAAGGCCGGAGCGGACGGGGCGGGTTGAGTCCCGACGCTGCTTCGCATCTGGATAACGCGTATGACAGGATATCTCGTTACGAGGAGCTGGACCTTCCGTCTAGCTCCTCTTTTTATGCACAAATCGCTGTTGGCCGGGCTGCTAGTCGGGGCCTGCATTAGCTGTGGCGATGAGCGGCCAGACAACGCCTCGCTGCTGGCCAAGGTCGGCGAGGTCGAAATTACTGCGTCCGATCTGCGTACCTTTGAGGCCAATCTCAAAACGGCCGCTATGCGCGCGCAGCACCGGGACAACTTGCAGACGCTCATTGACCGCGAGGTGTTGCTTTTGGCGGCTAACGGGCGGGGTTTGCAGCGCGACGAAGCGGTCTTAGCCGAACTTGCCAAGCGCGAAACTAAGGCTCTCGCCGACGCGATGTTGCGGCGCAACGTCGCGGCCAACGTCGCGGTGACGGAGGACGATATCGAAAAAGCCTACGCGCGGCCAGGGTGGGGAGAAAAGGTCACTACTATGGAGATTTTTGTGCCTAGCCGGGAACAGGCGCGTCAGGTACAAGCGCTTTTGGCACAGGGCGAGGATTTTGCGGAAGCTGGTCGCCAATTCACCGCCGACCCTTATTACGGCGTGCATACCGGTGAAATCCGGCGGTTGGCCTATTCGCCCTTCGACAGCCCCCCCGACTTGGCGCAAGCGGTCTTCGCCCTGCCCGTGGGCGGCGAGACCGAGCCGCTCCCCTTGCACGGGGGATTCGTCATTGCCAAAGTGGCGGAGCGTCGCCGCGCCGCATTGGTCGAGGTTGAGGACGGCATCCGCGAAGCACTCGGCGACGAGCAGCAAAAGCAACTGCGCGAATCATACCTGCGGCACCTCAAGTGGGATTTGGACACGGTTTTTGACGCCGAGGGCATGGATATAGTGGTCGGCGTCTTACAGGGCGCGGTCCGTTATGCGGATTTGGACGAGGCCCAGCGCCAGCACCCAGTCTATGCTTTCGAGGGCTTGCAGATGGATGTGGCAGAGGTCTTAGAGGCCGTGCGGCCATCGGGCCGGCTGTGGCCGGAAGCCACAGCCGACGCGGTCAACGAGAAACTATCTGAAAGCCACTTCCCCACCCGCATCATGGCCCACGACGCCCGGCGCAAGGGCCTTGACAAAACCGAGGCTTTCGCGCGGTCGCAGGCTCTGGCGTTGGGCAACCTGATGCTGATAAAACTGCGCGAGCAGATCTTGGCGGAGGCTCCCGCGCCGACGGAGGACGAGCTACGGGCCTTCTACGAGGAGCACAAGCACCGCTTTCGCAGCCCCCCCCATGCACAATTGGAGGAAATTTTGCTCGAAACCCCGAGCGAGGCGCGTCAGATCGCGGCTCAGCTTGAGGCGGGTGCCGAGTGGGCAGAGCTAGCGCGTGCCCACAGCCGGCGCCGCGCCGCCGAAGATGGCCTCCTGTACGTCTCTGAATCACAGGCTCCCTTTTTAGGGGAGGCTTGGATGAACGCGGTGATGAACGCCGAGCTAAACCAGCTCCAAGGGCCGATCCAAACGAGGGGAGGCTACTCGATCTTCCGGGTTATCGAACGATATCCAGAGATTTATCACGGCCTAGAGCTAGAGCGGGTGCGGGATGCAGTGATGCGGGACGTGGGGGAGCGCACCGAGCGAGAGTACTTCAACGGCTATCTGCTGGATTTGCACAAAAAATATGCCGAGCAGATTGACGTGTACGAAGAGCACTTGCGGTATTTCGACGACGAGTTGGTGCAGAACTGAGCAGACGAGGGAAGAGATTCTTGTCACAGGCTAACACCCAAGAGCGCTTCGCGGTTATGCCCGCCGACGCCCCCTTTGAACCGGGCTTTAATACAAAGACCCTGTGGGCGGCGCTCTTCGTCGGCTTCGTGATGCTGCCGGGCGCGATTTACCTCGGGCTGGTGACCGGGATGAGCATGGCCGGGGGTGCCGAGTGGGTGACCCTGATTCTGTTTATCGAAATGGCCAAGCGCACCTTCGTGTATCTGCGGACTCAGGAGATCATCATCCTCTACTGGGTGGCCGGCGGCTTGGTGATGATGGGCGGCAAGCTGGGCACTGGGGCCGATCTCTTCGGCGGCCCATTCGGCGTGTTGATCTGGGATCAATATCTGATCCAATCGCCCCAAGCCGACGGGCTGGCCGAACACATTCCAACTTGGGTCGTGCCCCCGCGTGGGTCGGAGGCACTCTTAGAGCGCAGCTTTCTAGACAGCGCGTGGCTTAGGCCCATCGTCATCCTCCTCTGCGCCGTTGCATTGCAGCGGGTCAACGCCCTGTCGTTGGGCTATGTGCTCTTCCGCATCACCCACGACATTGAGCGCTTGCCCTTTCCCATGGCCTATGTGCAGGCCGGCGGTGCCACTGCCCTCGCCGAGACCTCGGCCAAGCAGGAGGGCTGGCGCTGGCACGTGTTTAGCACGGGGGCCTTTATCGGGGCGGTGTGGGGCGTATTCTACGTGGTGGTGCCAACGCTGTCGTCGGTTTTTCTGACCGAGACCGTGTCGATTTTGCCGATTCCCTTCATCGACTTCACCGTGCCGCTAAAGGCGGTTTTGCCCGCCGCGGTCATCGGCTTGGCCACGGATTTGATCCACGTGCTATTCGGCCTCGTGCTGCCGTTCTGGGTCGTAGTAGGGGTGTTTGCCTCGTCGATCTTGGTCAACTTGGTCGCCAACCCCATCCTCTATGCCTACGGCATCCTGCATACCTGGGAGCCGGGCATGTCGTCGATCCCCACCCAGATTGCCAATACCTTTGACTTTTGGCTGAGTTTTTCGCTGGGCGGGGCCATCGTGGTCGCGGCCGTAGGCTTCTATACGGCGGGCAAGGTCTTGCTCGCCGTCAGCAAGGAGCGCGCGCCAACTCGGGAGCCTAGCCAAGGGCCCGGCCCCGAGCGCGGCGACATCCGCGTTGTCATGGCCTTGGGGATCTGGGCAGTAAGCACGCTGGGCTTCGTGCTGATGGTGTACTATTTGGTGCCCGATTTTCCCTGGTGGATCACGGCGTTCTTCGGTTTTGTGTGGACGCCGATCTACTCGTACATCGGCACGCGGATGATCGGCCTAACAGGATCGCCGCAGGGGGTGACTTTCCCCTATTTGCGCGAGGCCAGCTTCTATTTGTCTGGCTACCAAGGGGCCGGGATTTGGTTCGCGCCGGTGCCGATTTTCCAGTGGGGCTACGAGGCGCAAGTGTTCAAGCAGCTAGAACTGACGCGCACCCGCTTTGGCAGCATCGTCAAGATGACGGCCCTGACCTTGGCCGTCATGTTTGTGTGTAGCTTTCTGTTTTGGTCACTGATATGGAAGCTCGGGCCGATTCCTTCCTCGGCGTACCCGTTCGTGCAAAAGATGTGGCCCTTCCACGCCACCATGCAGGCGTTCTGGGCCAAGTCCACCCTGCCGGGCGCGGGCCAGAGCTTGGTGACCCAAATTATTCGCTGGGATTACATCGGGATTGGACTGGCCTTTAGCGGCGCATTGTACGCGCTGCTGAGCGCACTCAGCGCGCCGCTGGGGATCTTCTATGGTTTTGTCGCCGGCCTCGGCGGGTGGCCGCACTTTGCCATCCTCAACTTCGTCGGTGCCCTGCTGGGCCGCTTCTACTTGCAAAAGCGCTTTGGCCCCGAGCGCTGGTACGCGTACGCGCCCATCGTGCTGGCCGGGTACTCGTGCGGCGTGGGTCTGATCGGCATGACGTCCATTGCCGTTGCGCTGATTTCCAAGGCCGTGTCGCAGGTCGTGTTCTAAGGGGCCGCACGTTGAGTCGCGCGCTAGTGTGCATGGCCCTGTGGGCACTTGGTTGCGGCCAAAAGGACCCGGGGCAAGTGAGCGGGACTCGCGTGGTTGCGCCCACCTCGCCCGGCGAGGCTCCCGCTACCGAAGATTCTACTCCAGTCGCCGAGATCAACAAAGCCGAGCACGCCATGGTGCTCGTGCCCGAAGGCCTCTTTGTGATGGGTTGGGACGCGGGCGAGCCGGACGAGCAGCCGCCGCACCAAGTATTTCTTTCCGCGTACTACATAGACCAGTTCGAGGTCACCATAGGACTGTACCGGCGCTGCGTGGAGGCCGACGCCTGCGACGAGCCAGCCTATGCCCCTAACTGTAGCTGGGACAAAGATATAGAGGACACTCATCCCATCAACTGCGCGAACCGCCAACACGCGCTCGACTATTGCGCGTGGGCTGGTCTGCGGCTGCCGACGGAGGCCGAGTGGGAGAAGGCCGCGCGTGGAACTAATGGGCGCATATATCCTTGGGGATACGAGTTGGAAGGAGACGAGGCCAACTTTCGCTTTATTGCCGGAGCGACCGAGCCGGTGGGCAGCCGTCCCGCCGGAGTGTCGCCGTATGGGGCACACGACATGGCGGGCAATGTGTGGGAGTGGGTGGCCGATTGGTACGGGGACACTTACTATGCAGAGAGTCCACGGGACAATCCGCAGGGGCCGTTGCGCGGGGAGTTCGGGGTGCTGCGGGGTGGGTCGTGGTGGTTTGAGAAGGAGTCCCTGCCCGCGGCGAATCGAGAAGCCTATCTTCCGCTGTTGACCGATATTGACATTGGGTTCCGGTGTGCGCGGGATTTTTGAGCCGTGCGCTAGGTCGATCTTGCCGTTGCTGGTCGCGCTGGCGGGTTGTGGCAAAGAGCCGGTAGCACCGGTCATCTTGGCAGAGGGCGTTGTCATTGCGTCGGCGGCGGATGTCGCTGCCCTTAGGGAAAGAGGGGGCGCTGAGTACATCATCGACGGCGACTTGCAGATCGTCGGCAGCAGCTTAGTCGCGCTGACGGGTTTGGAGGGGCTGAGGCGCGTCGAGGGCAGCGTCGAGATTTGGTTTAACGACCGCTTGGAAAGCCTAACGGGGCTGGAAGGGCTTGAAAGCGTCGGCGCTGGGCTAGGTCCGGCGGCCGCACCGCCGCCCTTGCCCACACCGGCGGCTGGCAAAGCCGCTCACGTGGTGGAAGGACTGTTGATCTTTGAAAACAAGGCCCTGCGCTCGCTTAAAGGGCTGGAAAACTTGGCCTCTGTCAGCGGGGGCTTGTCGCTCGTCCGCAATGAGTCGCTTACGTCCCTGACGGATATGCCGCACCTCGTGGAGATCGAAGGTAGCGTGGACATTTGGTTCAACGACGCACTGCAAAGCCTAGAGGGCCTGCACTACTTGGCCAGAGTGCGGGACTTTTTGGAAGTCAGCGGCAACGGCGCGCTGCAAAGTATAGATGGGTTGCGCGGCATCGGCCACGTGGGGGCGGATTTGATCATCAGCAACAACGCGCTGCTGCCCCAATCCGAGGTGTGGGCCTTTGCCGAGCGGATGGTGGCCGAGGGATTTGCAGGAGCGGTGATAGTCCAGGGCAACCTAGATGATTAGCGGCCGTCGCGGTCGCCTTTCATTTGCGCACTAGGCGAATGCGGTGGTTGCGGGTATCGGCGATGTAGAGGTTGTCGTCCGGGTCGAGTTCGATGCCGTAGGGGCGATTGAGTAGGGCGGCCTGCGGATCGCCGCCATCGCCCATATCGCCGGATTTGCCGCACTGACCGGCCACGGTATAGAGCGCACCGTCGAGGTCGATGTAGCGCACGCAGTGGTTGAAGGTGTCGGCGAAAAAGACCCGGCCTTCGGAGTCGATGCCCACGTCGCAGGGCCAATAGAGCGAAACGTCGATCGCCGCGGCCCCCTCGTCGCGCTCGCCGCCGGGCATGGGGGGGAAGGCTCCACTGCCGGCGATGGTGGTGATGATGTTGGTTGCTGCGTCAACCTTGCGGATGCGGTTGTTGAAGGTGTCGGCGATGTAGAGGTTGCCGAATTCGTCGGTGGCGATGCGGCTGGTAGGAGGGGCCGCTTGGCCTATCGGAGCGTAGATCCGGGCTTGGTCGGCGGGACCCCCGTCGCCGAAAAAACCCGGCTCACCGGTGCCGACGACCGTGGAAATCGTGCCGTCTATATCGACCATGCGGATGCGCTGGTTTTCCTGGTCGGAGATATACATGCGTCCGAGCGGGTCGAAGGCGGTAGCGCTTGGCAGGTTGACCGTCGCTTGGCCGGCGGGCCCTCCGTCGCCGCTGTAGGTGCGCTCGCCGGTGCCGCAGACCGGCTCTATATAGTCGGTGGCAAAGTCGTAGCGCAGGATTATCGAATTGTGCCAAGCCGAGAGTATCAGGCGTCCGAACGGGTCGAAGGAGATGTGGGTCGGATGATTGAGGCCGATCTCGCGCGCTCGGCCGGCCGGGGCGTCGCCGAGTTCGCCGGTGCCGATCAGGGTGCTGATGCGGCCGTCGGTGACCACGCGGACGCGGTGGTTGTTCCAGTCGAGGATGTAGAGCCGCCCGTCGGGACCATAGGTCAGATCTTGCGGCAGGTAGAAGAGCGCTTGACGCAGCGTTGGTTCTTCGGGGCCTTTGCCCGCGTCGCCGGTGCCGGCAAAGGTTTCGATGCGTTCGTAGGGGCTACTAGGGCCAATGGGTGCTTCCCCGCAAGCGGACAGGGCGATGAGCAAGAAGGCTAGGTAGATCATGGCAAGATGACGCGGCGGATGCGGTGGTTGTACGTGTCGGCGATATAGAGCCGCCCCTGCGGGTCGAAGTCAAGCCCGGCAGGTCGGTTGAGGGCTGCGCTGAGGGCCGGTCCGCCATCGCCAGCAAAGCCCTCCGCGCCGCTACCGACAACGGTTTCAATGATGCCGGTCGCTAGGTCGAGGGCGCGGATGCGGTGGTTAAGTTCGTCGGCAATGTAGAGTCGGCCGTCGGGACCAAAGGCCAAGTCACGTGGGTTGTTGAGGGCTGCACTGAGGGCCGGTCCGCCGTCGCCACCACCATCGGCCGCGCCGGTACCAGCCACTGTTTCGATCCGGTCTAGGTCAAAGTCAACGCGACGGATGCGGTGGTTGAGGGCGTCGGCGATATAGAGTCGGCCCTGCGGACCAAAGACCAAGCCCCCGGCCGGCGGTGGGTTGGCCCCGGCTGGCAGCTGTAGCTGGGCTTCGCGCGGGCTGCCGCCGTCGCCAGCAAACCCGGCCACGCCGCTGCCGACGACGGTGGTGATAATGCCGTCGGGGTCTATTTTGCGCACCCGCTGGTTGCGCTGGTCGAGGATGTATAGCCCGCCGTCGGGGCCTAAGACCGTCTGCGGCGGCTGGCTCAGAAGCGCGTCGCGGGCCGGACCGCCATCACCGGCAAATCCCGGACCCGCGCCGCAGATGACTTGGACGAGCCCGGTTTGCGGGTCGTAAAGGCGCAGCTTGTGATTGTGCCAAGCCGTTAGCAGCAGGGTGCCATCGGCCAGCGGTAGGAGGTGGGTCGGGTGGTTGAGGTGGACTTCGGTGCCGGGCGCGCCGGGGGGCACTTGGTCGGATTCGTCGTAGGGGCCGTCGCCGACGAAGTCCGTGCCAATGGCGGTAACGAGGGTGCCCTCCGGGGTCACGCGGCGCACGCGGTGGTTGTTCCAGTCGAGGAGGTAGATCTGGCCTGAGGGGGTGAAGGTGAGATCGACTGGCCAGTAGAGGGTGGCGGCCAGCAGCGGCTGGTCCTCGCCATTGAAGCCGGCTTCGCCCGTGCCGGCCCAAGTGCAAATGGTGCCGGGCGCGTCCGTGCAGCGGGATTGCGGGCCGCTATCCGGGCCGGTGCTTTTGGAGCAAGCCGTCAGCAGCAGTGCGAGGATGAGGGGCATGAGGCCGTTAGTGGACATAGTCAGTACGTTGATGCGAAACATTAAATATATATAAATGAACGCTGTGAATTATCGATTGCACAAGGGCGGTATAACGTGACTTTTCGCTCGGCCGTGCTGGGGATTGTGGTCGTGATGGCCATTGTCATAGGGGCACCCTATTCGATTTGGATGGTGCGCTCATCGGAGATTACTTGGTCGTATTTTCCGACTAGCGCCGGCTTTTGCTTTGTAGTGATTCTGCTGGCGAATGCACTGGTGCGGTGGGTGCGGCCCACGTGGGCGTTGCGGCCTGCCGAGCTGGCTACCATTGTGATCATGGGCTTGGCGGCGACCGGGATTCCGACCTTTATCGTCGGGACCTTGCTGGCGATCATTTCATCGCCGTACTACGGAGCTACCCCGGAAAACGACTGGGCGGGTAACATCCATCCCTACCTGCCCGATTGGATCGTGCCCCGCGCCGATGGCGATGCCATGCGCTGGTTTTACGAGGGACTGCCCAAGGGCCAAGCCCTGCCGTTCGAGGCCTGGATCGGGCCGCTGTTTTGGTTGTTGAGTCTGATCCTGGCCGTGTACTTCGCCTGCTTCTGCTTGGTGGTGATTTTTCGCCGCCAGTGGGTCGAGCACGAGCGGCTGGTCTTTCCTCTGATGGAGATGCCTCGGTTGCTGATTGACGACGACGGGCGGGCGATTGTGCGCTCTAAGGGGTTTTGGATCGGCGCGGCGATTCCACTGGTGATGATCCTCTTCAATATTATTGGCTCGTTCTACATCGGCTTTCCCAAGATCAACTTCAATCACGCCGTCAATCTGCAACTGAGCCGGGAGTTTCCCACCATCAGCCTGATGCTCTACTTCCCGGTGATCGGCTTTATGTACTTGGTCAGCACCAGCGTTTCGTTCAGCATCGTGTTCTTTTATTTGGTAGCCGTGGTGCAAGAGGGGATTACCAATCGCATCGGTTACGACGTGACGCGACCCGACGCCTTCGTTTGGGGGATGCAGTCGCTTTCTTGGCAGGCTTGGGGTGGGTTTACGGCGATGGTGCTGTTGAGCTTGTGGATGGCGCGGGGCCATCTAGTGGCGGTCGTGCGCCAAGCCTTGGGGGGACGGCGGACGATAGACGATCGCGAGGAAATGGTTTCCTATCGCACGGCGGTTTGCGGATTCATGGCCGCGTTGGTCTATATCCTCGGCTGGCTGTGGCGGTCTGGGATGGATCTTCACATCGCCGCGCTCTTTGTCTTTGGCGTATTGGTCGCCTACTACGGCATCACGCGGCTGGTGGTGCAGGCCGGGGTCTATTTTTTGACGCCGCCGGTGGGTGCTCAGGCTTTTGCGCTGGCGATAACCGGCACGAGTGTCGGGGGGCACAATTTGGTGGCGCTGGGGGTTTCCTATACCTGGTTTGGGGACGTGCAATCGCTCTTTATGCCGGCGGCGGCGCACGGCGCACGGCTCGGCGAACTGTACCGGATTCGCCGGTCGATGGCCTTGGCGCTGGGCCTTGCCGCGGTCGTGGGCTTCACTACCTGTCTTTACTTCGTTCTCTCGCTGTGCTACAAATACGGCGCGGGCAATTTTGGCTCCTGGTACTTCATCGCTGGCGGTGGCGCGGGCGGCATGGCGTACAATGGAGTGATCCGCCACTTCAACGATCCGTGGCCGACCGATTGGAACAAGCTGTCCTACTTTGGGGTCGGGATGGTGGCGTACTCACTTTTGGCCTTCCTCCAGTATCGCTTGCACTGGTGGCCGCTGCATCCGGTGGGCATTGCGGTTGCCCCGCTGTGGATGACGCGACTCATCGCGTTTTCGGTTTTTCTGGCGTGGGTGGCCAAGAGTGCGATTATGCGCTATGGGGGGATCGCGGCCTACCGTCAGGCGCGGCCGTTTTTCATGGGGTTGATCGCCGGATATTTCTTGGGGATTGGGTTGTCGTATTTGGTGGATATTTTCTGGTTTATGGGCGAGGGGCACGCCTATTTTCATGGTTGAGTGGCGTATGACGACAGCTAGTGAATTCGCCATGCTTTGTCGTTTTAACGCTATTCAGTAACTCTCATGCAAAAAGCCCACCGGCCTTATTGGGCTAGTGGACTCTTTCTTCGTCTGCTCGTCGCCTTCCTTATAGTCAGGTTCCAAGCGCGCGTACTCATCTACAACTGACTACGGATATACCCCAAGCCATCAGCGAACTTTGTCAGAAATTGGCAATGGTGCGTCGTCAGTTCGTTTTCAATATCCGGATTCGCAAAATCTTTGGAGTTCTTGGTAATGAAACAGCGAAGCTCCTCGGATGCTGTAGTCAGGTGGTCGAGAATCGATGCATAGACTATCGAATCTTGCGGCGAAAGACTGCGACTCTCTTGGAATGTTATCGCGGCTCTGATGATGCTTAAACCTATGGGTATCACTCCAACCGTCTGCAATATTCTTTGCAGAGTATCATCGAGTCGGCGTTTCTCTTCTTCATCACTTCTGAGCAACAAATCCGTGAGCTCCTGAAACTCATCCGATGATCCTTGGTATGGTCTCGAACGAGAGAGTTCATGAATAGCCGTAATGAGTTGTTCATGCAGTCCTCGTCTTTGCTTTGAGCGACGCACCCACGCTTCATACGGCTCTCCAATACTGAAGGCGGGTAACACCAAGCAAATATCTCCTGACTCTGATAGGCTCAAGAGTTCCAGGCAACTTTCATGTTCTTCTTGAAGAAAAGCAAGTTCAAGGACAAAATTTGATTCTACATACACAATCATACCGTATCTTCGATCGCAACAGAACCGTGTGCAATCGCTTCGTATAAACCTGAGTCAAAGAGCCATTGGAGATTTGGGTTAACTGAGTTTTGTTGCAAATCTGTACGAACCATATCTTCCAGCCACGAAATCGTAAGCAGTTCGAGTCCATACCCACTTAGGTTGTTAAGAGAGCGGGTTGGCTTAAGATATGGTGCCAGTATTTTCGCGGCCTCTATTTTATAGTCAGGTTTTGCCAGATTATTCATAGGCGTGGTGTCTGTCCACAGATAGAAAAAGTCAGGGAGCACGAGGAAGAAGTAAGGCACATGCGGTATGAACGAATGAACCAATAAATTGTGACGCATACGGGTGACCCACTCAGCGGATGCACCAAGTTTATTTTTGATTTCGACGACAAGTTGGAGTTTCCTATCTGGACTGTACACTGCAATATCGACGCGTCTTATTGTATGAGTTTCCACAGTATGAACCTCCATGTATGACTGGCTACAATCTCTTGAGAAGCTCTCAAATAGATTCTTAGCTAACGATCCCGTAGCGACTTTCTCACATTTTACTTCCCATGTTTAGCCATGTCAAGCAAATCAAGCCGTGAGAAGTAATCGTTGGGAAAGACGCTCTTTCCGCTTATTCTGGTACGGTGTTGAGACTTGGGGACCGACTGATCTCCTTTCGCGCTTGAACCTCCCCCGTCGATGCCATATCTTGACAGCCGCTCGTCCCATTCTACAGACAAAGCGAATTTCATGGCCAAACTACTCAATGCGTTTTTCTTGCTATTCGCCGCTGCTATGATTGTGGTCGTCGGTTTCGGCGATCCGGGCGCAATCAATCGCGCGGTAAACGACTTCTTCGGCTGGGCACCCAACCCGCCCGTAGAAGCGCGGATGGTGGATCCTGCGCAAGCCGCCCAGCTTCGCGCCTTGGCCGCCGGCATTGACGAGGCGGACATTGCCGCTGAGATCGCGCGCTTTGCTGCCTTCGGCTCGCGGGTGCCGGGCTATGCAGGAGAGCGGCAGGCCCGCGACTACGTGCGCCAGCGGTTTGAGGCGCTGGGGCTGGAGGACGTGCAGAGCGAGGCATTTGAAGTGGCCGTGCCCATAGATCGCGGCGGCGAACTGGTGGTGCAAGGCGGTGACAGCAAGCGGCTCTATAGCTTGTGGCCCAATGGCGTGCGCACGTCCTCGCTGGGGCCGGACGGCGTGCGCGGCCCCCTGATCTACGGAGGTCAAGGGAGACTCAAAGCGCTGGACGGTCAGCCCGTGCAGGGCAGCGTCGTGCTCTTGGACTTTGCCAGCGGTCAAAATTACCTCCACGCCGCATCGCTGGGGGCCAAGGCCATCGTCTTCTTCGACAATGGCGGCGTCAACCGCGAGCAAGCCGCCGACAAGTTCCTCAAGGTGCCGGTTGACATTCCGCGATTTTGGCTCGAGCGGCAAGACGCGCTCGACCTGCTGGCGCGCCTGCAAGACGGGCCGGTCGCTGTCCACTTAAATGCACGGATGGATTGGGAAGGCGTGGAAGCGCACAATGTGTATGGCTACCTGCCTGGGTCGCCAGAGATGCTGCCTGCCAAGAGCCGAGAACAGCCACAGGCGTGGCAGGACCAAACCATCGTCATCCAAGCCTATTACGACGCCATCTCGGTCGTGCCGGCCCTCGCCCCCGGAGCGGAAAACGCGGCCGGGATCGTCGCCCTGCTCCAGCTAGTGGAGCTGTTCAAAGAACATCGCCCTCACTACTCGGTGCTATTTTTAGCGACCTCCGGGCACTTTGAGGGCCTGTCCGGGATCAATGATTTCCTCTATCGGCACAGCCGCCGCAGCGACTATTTCCGCGAGCGCATGAACCCGGCCGAGCGCATCGACTTCGACCTGATGCTATCGCTGGATCTGTCGAGCCACGCCGATCGCACGGCCAGCTTTGGGATGGGCACCTTCTACAATCCCAAGTGGCGCACCGACAACTACATCAAATACATGTTGACGCCCTATTCCAAGCGGTTAAGCCTCGCGGTCGAAGAGACCTTTGGCGACACCACGCGCCACTACGAGGGCATTGCCCCGCCTAAGCGCACGTGGAAAAACTTCATGTCCATCCCGCTCGCCTTTGCCAGCGAGGCCGCGGCCTTTGTCGGTCAAAAGGCCCTCGCTCTGGCTACGGCCAACGATGCGCGCGAGCGGGTCGACACGCCGCTCGACCTGCCGGAAGCCGTGGACATGCAAAACCTCACGCGGCAGATCCAGACGCTGGCGGCCATGTTGGCGTGGGCTGGCCGCGACGCCGAGCTGCTCAAGCCGACCAAGTTGGAGCTGGAAGACTACGGCCACAGCTTGGCGGGCGCGATCTATTGGTTCGACCGCGACGTCAATTTTGCCGTGCCCAAGAAGCCGGTGCCGCAGGCGTTGGTGACCTATCAACAACTCGGCCCGAACTCGGTCGGCGGGGTCCGCACCTTGATCGCACAAGAAGCCGACGACGCGGGTCGCTTCCACTTTGACATCATGCGCAACAAGCTAGACAATGCGATCCGCGCGTACGAACTCGATCCCTACGGCGCGATTATCTCAGCGCCGGACATGGGCCAAGAGGGCGACGAGACGTACCCGACCGTGCATCCGTGGGGCTGGTGGGAAAACGAGATGCTGCAAGTGCTCTTCGAGTGCCGGGCGCTGAGTCTGTTCGAGACCGTTGACTCGCGCTACCTGTCGGTCTTGGACCACGTGACCGTACTCGACGAGCGCGACGGCGTGCCGCAGTCGTGGGGGGCCGACTTCGTCGAAAGGCAGAGCAATGAGGAGGGCAAGGTAACGCTCGCTTCGGTGGTGTATGCCCAACCCGGCACCCGAGTCAAAGTCCTGATGAGTACCAGCCTCTTCGGCGTGCGCTACCTGCTGAGCGGCGCGCCCGCCGAATGGGTGGCCGAGCCGGTGCGCCCTGAAGACGTGGATGAGGCGACGATAAAGCAGGCCCTCGGCCGCGGCTATCTGGTGGATCAAGGCGTGGTGTTGCGCCCCGGGTACGCGGCTGCGCGCGACATGTGGGTCCTCGACGACGTGCGGATCAAGCAGTTGGCGCGCTACGGGGTGCGCAACGACAAGTTCATGCGCCTGCACGAAGAGGCGCGCTTGGCCCTGTTGGAGGCCGAAGAGCATTTACAGGCGCGGCGCTACAGCGAGTTCAAGCGGGCCACGCGCAAGGCGTGGGGCCTTGAAGGGCGGGGCTACCCAGACATCAAATCGACCGCGGACGACACGGTCTATGGGGTGATCTTCTACTTCGCGCTGTTGCTGCCGTTTTCGTTTTGCTGCGAGCGGCTGTTCTTCGGCTTTGCCGACATCCGCCGCCAAGTGGCGGGCGCAGCGTTTTTCTTTTTGGCGATCTTCCTCATCATGCGCTTTATCCACCCGGCCTTCAAGCTGAGCTCGTCGCCGTACATCATCTTTTTGGCCTTTGTCATCTTCGCCATCGGCGGCACGGCCCTGCTGATGATTATGGGTCGCTTTACCCGCGCCGTCGGCC
This sequence comes from Candidatus Latescibacterota bacterium, assembly GCA_965261395.1. Taxonomy (GTDB): domain Bacteria; phylum Latescibacterota; class UBA2968; order UBA8231; family UBA8231. The sequence continues at coordinate 5,285,410 of OZ253462.1, read as the reverse complement.
AGCGCAAGCGGGCCGCATCCGGCGTCCACGAAGCGGACATCGGTCGCCTCAGCGCCACGGCCGCGGCCGCATCGCTGGGGATTTCCAACCTCCGCAAGCGCAAGCTGCGCACCGCGCTGACGGTTGTCACCCTGACGCTGTTGACCTTTACTGCCCAGGCCTTCACCTCGGTGCAGAGCTATCTCAAGTTCTATCAGATTCCCCGCCCGAATGTGCCCAGCTACGAGGGTGCCCTGCTGCGCGACCGCGGCTGGAAGGGCTTGCAGCTATCGGTGCTCGACTATGCGGAGAGCGCGTTTGGCGACCAGGCACACGTGCTGCCGAGGTCGTGGGTGACGTCTAAGGTCATTGGCGAGCGGGCCTATATCGACATTGAACACAAGCTGGTGCAAAAGAAGAGCTTTGCCTCAGCCATCCTCGGGGTGACCCCCGGCGAGGGCGCGGTGATGGGGCTGGAAGGGCTGTTGGTGGGGCCGGCGAGCCGCTGGTTTGCGGATGGCGAGCGCGACGTGTGCATCCTGCCGGTGGCTATGGCGGCGATCTTGGGCATTGGCCCGGAGGATGTGGGCACGGCCCACATTGGCCTGATGGGGCGCTCCTATCGGGTCATTGGCTTAATCGACGGCGAGGCCATCGACCGGCTGCGCGATTTGGACAACGAGAGCCTAATGCCCGTGGATACGGTTGCCGAGGCCAAGAAGATGGAGGAAATGGCCGGGTTGGACCCGCGCCTAATGGATACGGCCGCGATTGAGACCTTTACTCACCTGCTGGCCAACAACGTGGCGTTCTTGCCCTACCAGCAGGTCGTCGATTTGGGTGGTACGCTGCGCTCGATTGCCATCGCCGGCTTTGCCGATCGGGAGACCTTGCTCGCTGAGGTTGAGGAATTCGTGTCGCGGGTTGCCGTGCCGCTTTTTGTCGGCGCTGGTGATCGCGTGCGGGTGTACACGTCTATGGGATCGGCGTCTTTGGCGGGGATTGGCAATCTCTTCGTGCCCTTGTTGATCGCCTCGCTGATCGTGCTCAACACCATGCTCGGAGCCGTGTACGAGCGCTCCGGTGAGATCGGGGTGTATTCGTCGGTGGGGCTGGCACCGAGTCACATTGCCTCGCTGTTCATGGCCGAGGCTCTCGTGTTTGCCATTGTCGGCGCGGTGCTGGGCTATTTGGTCGGGCAGACGACGACTTTGCTGCTGGCGCACTATGCGCTTTTGGGTGGGATGTTTCTCAATTACTCGTCGCTGTCGGCGATCTTCTCGACCTTGATCGTGATGGTGGTGGTGGTGCTCTCGACCCTGTATCCGGCGCGCAAGGCCGCGGCCATGGCCGTGCCCGACGTGACGCGGCGCTGGGAGTTTCCGCCGCCCGACGGCGACGACTGGCGCTTTGACTTTCCCTTTACGCTGGCCAAGGGCGATGCCTTGGGCTCGTGCGCGTACCTGCATCGTGTTTTCTCGTCGTATGGCGAGGGATCGGTGGGTGACTTTATGACCGAGGGCGTGGATTTCCACTTGGAGCAGGGCGGCGCGCAGCCGGTCTATTTGCTGGAACTGATGGTGTGGCTCGCGCCCTACGACTTGGGAGTGAGCCAGCGGGTGTTCCTGCGCACCTTGCCGACCGACGATATTCCGGGCATTTACCGCATCGAGATGCACTTGCAGCGCATCAGCGGCGATGTGGTGAGCTGGCAGCGGCTCAACACCAGCTTCCTCAACGTGCTGCGCAAGCGCTTCTTGGTCTGGCGGACGATTGCGCCCGAGGTGCGGGAGGAATACTTGATTGAGGGCGAGAAGTTGGCGCAGGGGACGGGGGTGGGGGTTTAGCTAACCGAGAGAGGGACGCCTGAGCACTGTTCGGCCAAGCCGCTCTTGAAGAAGTGTTGGCGAAGACGATTACTTACTGACGTTACGCCGTGCCCCTACTCTGCGGCATCTAACAGGTGCCTAAAGGCTTCGAGGCTCGGCACCTGTACAGCCGCCCGAAACAACTGCTTGAGGCGCTGCAAATCGTCAATGGCCCCAATGCGGGCGGCCAACGGATCCGACGCGGCCAGCGCAAAGCGAATCGCCAGCACGTCGAGCAGATCTTCAATGGCGCGTTCTCGGCCTCCTCGCTCGATGCCTTGCTCGATGCCTTGCTCAAGGGCCTTTTCCGTAAAATACTGCACTACCGACGATTCGTACATAGTCTCCTCCGAGATGATGGTCCTAATCGTTTCTAAGTTATACACCAATCCGCTCAAAATCGCAAGATTGGCCAAGTAATTGGCCTTGACGGTCTCGTCCATCGGTACCTCTTGCGCCCGGTGGACACACTGGCGCAACCACGCCTCGGCATCCACTCCCGTCGGCCGCTGCATCAACGGGGCAAACGGCAGCAAGCCCGAATGCCTCGCGTCGAGAATGCGTTGGCCATCTAGTTCAATCAGCCGAATCACCTTGTATTGCACTAGGACGCGGTAGCCGTGCCGCTCTTGGAGATAGTGCCCCGGATCGGTGCGGCCGGCGTCAGGACGCAGATAGATGACGTTGGAGTAAATGGGCAGGCCGTGCTGCTCAATGCCGCGCCCGATATAGCCGGCCATGCGGTGCGGCATGGGCGGGCTACTGTCGGTGGTTTGAAACTCGTGATGGACGAGGATGACTCGTCGGGCGATTCGGGAGCCGGTGGCGCCCAAGCCAGCGTGGCGGAGCCGCTGACGGCGGCGTTCGAGGGGCTGCCGGCGACGCACGACGGGGAGACCGCGTTCACCTTCCGGATCGCCTTCAGCGAGGCGATCGTGATCGGCTACGAGGCGTTCCGCGACCACAGCGTGGGGGTGAGCGGCGGCGCGGTGACGAAGGCGCGGCGGGTCGACAAGCGGCGGGATCTGTGGAAGATCACCGTGGAGCCGGCGTCGGACGCGGCGGTGTCCGTCTCGCTCTCGCCACCACAGGCCTGCGACGAGACGGGCGCGATCTGCACCGGTGCCGGGCGGCCGTTGTCGGTGAGCATTGCGGCCATAGTGCTGGGCCCGGCGCAAGAAGCGGCGGAGCCGGAGGAAGAACAGCCCCAAGAGCCGCCGCCGGCACCGCAGAACCTGACGGGAGTCGCCAACAGCGACGGCTCGATCACCCTGAGCTGGGACGCGCCCGACGACGATACGATCACCGGCTACCAAATCCTGCGGCGACGCCCATCCCTCGGCGAGGACGAACTGCTAATCTACGTGGCCGACACCGGCAGCACGGCGACGAGCTACACCGATACGGAGGCGACGCCGGAGGTGCGGCACGCCTACCGGGTGAAGGCCATCAACTCTGCTGGCGTGGGCAACCGATCCAACTATGTCAACGTGACGGCCGCAGCGGCCAAGGTGGTGGCCGCGTCGTCCGGCTTGGCACCCAATTTCCCCAACCCCTTCAACAGCCGCACCCTCATCCCCTACCGCTTGGCCACGCCCGGCGCGGTGCGACTGGAGATTTACAACCTCCTCGGACAACCCCTGCGCACCCTGGTCGATCAATACCAGGACGCTGGCTTCTATAAGGTTCGCTGGGATGCGCGCGATCGGCGCGGCGCGATGGTGTCGGCGGGGATGTATCTGGTGCGGCTGCACTATCCGGGTGGGGTGCAGACTCAGCGCCTACTCTACCTCAAGTAGGGGCGACCGGCCGGTCGCGCCTACTCCATTCTTCGACCCCTGCAAAGCGCCCGATGTCTCCTCGGCATCGGGCGCTTTTGCATGTGCCGATACCTGACATCCGACGTGAGTTTTAAGAATGCTTCTTAGCACTGTTCAGCCAAGCCGCTCTTAAAGAAGTGTTCGCGAAGACGCCTGCGGTGTACGCGGTAGTGAGCCTCAGTCTTCGCCATTATCCTGCCCTTTGAATTTGTGCAAATATTCGCGTCCCGCCGTCGTTAGGCGGTAACGCTGCTTTTTGCTACGCGGCTTGTCGGGGATGGTCATTTCGATCAGGCCGGCTTGCAGGGCGGGCAATAGGTAGGTTTTGCGGACGTGTTTGGTATTCTTAAGGCCCAAGGCTTCTTGGATCTGTCTTCTGTTCATCTCGCTCGATATTACCTCTAACAGACGCACTATTCCGGTATCATGGGGGGTAACTTGTATGGTATCATGGGGGGTATCATGGGGGGTAACTTGCATGGTATCATGGGGGGTATCTTGCGTGGTAACTTCCCCGGTAACTTGATCTTCTAGTGCCCGCACCTCGGGGTCCGGCCGGAAAACAACGACGAAAAAGGCTCCCCGAATCTTAAATTCCGGTTCTGGGCAGCCCTGTTCCCGCGCCTCGTCCCGAATGCGGCGAATGCCAGTGCCCGCCTTCTCGATAAATTCGATGCGGTGGAGCAGATCGGCGATTAGTGGATTGCGGCGGATGCTCTCGCGGCCGAGTTCGGCCAACTTCAGTCCCGTTGGCAATGTACCGGGACTTATCACCTCAATGCGATTGGCGTAGATCTCGACGAAGACATTGGCACCTTCGAAAAACCAATCGCGGTGCATGACCGCGTTGGTGATGGCCTCGCGCAGCGCCTTCATCGGGTATTCCGGGATGTTCTCGCGGCGCAGGCTTTCAATGCGATAGGCCGTGCGGGTATTGCGCTCAATGAAGCTCAGGGTGTCCTCAATGTCGGCTACGATGCCGCCGTCAAAGTCTCGTCGGTCGAGGATATGCACTTTGTCCGCGCCCTTGCCCAGCAGGCAGGTGATGTATGCCTCCGGGAAGAAGTGGCGCACGTTCTTGGCGAAGAAGAGCACGCCCGCGTTGCGGAAGAGCAGCTTGTCGCCCGCTCGCTCGGCGACCTCGATGTTGACCAGCACGTCTTCAACCGGCGGTTGTCCAGTGATGCCGGACAGCTTGAGCCAAGCGTCGTACTTCGCGCGGTCGAAGTCCTCTGGGTAGCTGAAACGGGGGCAGGGCGAGAGGTCGAACCGGATCACGCCTTCGCTGCGGAAGAAATCGCGGATTTCGTCGCGGCTGAGCTTTTGGGTCCCCGCGCCCTGACGCCAAAAGAAGCCCTCGCTGCACTGCACTGGCTTGGCGTCGCTTTCCCGTACATGAACTGCTAATACGTCATCCACTGGCTCCACCAGTACCTTCACCGGAGGGTCGCAGTTGCGGGCGATGTCCTGAATACGGGCGCGCAGGGCGTTGGAGTCTTTGACGCCGATCACCGTGCCGTCATCGCGCACCCCGAGCAGGAGCTTGCCCCCGACTGTGTTGGCCATAGCCACGAGCTCTCGCGAGAACGACGACGAGAGGCTCTCTTTGAACTCAAGCGTGGTGCCTTCGCCTTGCTGAATGAGGATATCAAGGTCAGCAGGTGTCATAGATTCTGAGGTCGCCGGTGCAGCTTGGTTGTGGAATCGCGGCTTTGACTCGCACTGCGCGATGGGACATGCCTCAATTGATAGGGTTTGCTCGCTTGATGTCAAGCTGGTGGGGGTGCTATCAAGCCGATTGGAGTGTGCGCATCCCGCCCTTGGTATTGTCTCGCCCCCGTCGTCTTATACCTTAGTGGCAAGCAAAAAGACGAACGCGATATAAAATGGAAAACCGAGCGAATTACACGTTGCTGCACATCGACCGGCCTGAAGAGCTGGCCGCGTACGTGCGCTCCCGAGGATGGCTTTTGCCCGCGGAATCGGTGTGTGCGCTAGGCCGCGCTGGCGAAGGCAACATGAACCTCACCCTGCGCGTGCAGACCGCAGAGCGTTCCTTCATACTCAAGCAATCGCGTCCCTGGGTCGAGAAATACCCAGCCATCCCCGCGCCCGAGGAGCGGGTGCTGGTGGAGGCTGCCTTTTACCGAGCCGTTGCCGGCTGCCCGTTGGTGGCCGAGCGCATGCCCGGCTTCTTGGGCTGGGACGAGGAGAATTTTGTTGCCGCGTTTGAAGACTTGGGGGAGACTGCGGATTGTACCGATTTGTACAATGATGGCGAAGCTGCGTTTGCATCCTTGCCGGGTCTGTGCCAGTGGTTGGCGGCCTTGCACCAAGCGGCCTTTGACGAGCCGACCCGGACGCGCTTGGAAAACCGCGCCATGCGCCAGCTCAACCACGAGCATCTGTACTGCTTCCCACTGCGCCCGGACAACGGCCTCGACCTCGACGCGATCACGCCTGGGCTGGCGCGGGTCGCCCAAGCTTTGCAAGGCGACGCGGCGTATTGCAAAGCCTTGCAAAGCTTGGGCGCGCTCTACTTGGAAAACGGCCCCTGCCTGTTGCACGGAGACTTCTATCCGGGAAGTTGGGTGCGCGCCGGCGGGGGCGTGTGGATCATCGACCCGGAGTTTTGCTTCTTTGGCCCGCCGGAATTCGACGTGGGCATTCTCGTCGGCCACTTGTTGCTCGCCGGTCGCCCCTTGGAACTGGCGCAGTCGGTGTTTGCCCACTACGGTGCCAACTCCTCGCTTTCCCATAGCTTGGCACTGCAATTTGCCGGCATGGAGATTATGCGGCGGCTCATCGGCGTGGCTCAGTTGCCGCTGGCTGCGGATCTGTCGCGCAAGGAGGCGCTGTTGGCGACCTCGCGGGAGTTGGTGTTGGGGCGTTAGGGAGGTGAGACAATTCTTGTTAGAAATCCTAAGTTAAATGTTCATCCGTTCTATTCGTCATAAAGGACTAAAACGCTTAACTGAACTTGGTGCCCGATCATTAGGTGAGGAGGATGAGACAATGAGACAAGCGCTTATTTATCGAGGTGAAGATGGCTATTGGGTTGCTGAGTGTCCTAGCTTGCCCGGTTGTATCAGCCAAGGGAAAACAAAGCAAGAAGCGATCACCAACATCAGAGAGGCGATTGAAGGATACATTGTTTCTCTTGAGGAGGATGGGCTAGCGGTTCCTGGAGAACAATTTGTGAGACTGCTGTGAACGTGTTGCAGCCGATGGATAAATTGCCCGATGTCATTCCCTTGACGCCCTATTACCGGGAGATGGTGTGGGGCGGTCGCCGCTTAGCCGCGCTCTACGGCAAGGCCCTGCCGGGCGATGCGCTCATTGGCGAGTCCTTTGAGCTGTCGGCGTACGAGGGCCGCGAGAGCCGGGCGGCGGATGGTCGCTCGCTGCGCGAGTTGGTGGAAACGCATCGCGCCGACTTGGTCGGTGCTGCGGTGTGGGCGCGCTACGGTGGGCGCTTTCCTCTGCTTATTAAGCTCCTCGACGCCCAGCAAGATCTGTCGATCCAAGTGCACCCCGACGACGAGTACGCCCAGCGCAATGGGTTGGTGGACAGCGGCAAGATGGAGGCTTGGTACGTGCTGCAATCAGACGGCGGCCGCGTAGCTTGTGGGCTGGCCGAGGGCGTGGGCCGCGCGGAGTTTGTCGCCGCCCACGCGGCCAATCGCGTCGCCGAGGTCGTCCGCTTTTACCCGGTCGCGCAAGGGGACGTGCTCTTTGTGCCGCCGGGCACAGTACACGCCCTGTGCCGGGGGGTCGTCCTGTACGAGGTGCAGCAAACGAGCGACCTGACCTTCCGCATTTACGACTACGGCCGGCCGCGCGCCCTGCACTGGGAGCAGGCCCTTGAGGTCATCGACTTTGCCCAGCACCTACCCGGGCCGGTGCCGCATCCCGTGCTGCGCGGCCAAGTGCTGGTAGAGTCCGAGCACTTTGTGCTGCGCGGCTGTGGCTTAGACGGGGGTCGGGCCGAGCATCGGGCCGAGGGATCGTTTCTGTCGCTGACGGTCGTCCGCGGTCTGGCGCGCGTGGGTGAGTGCGCCTTGGGTACGGGCGCGACTGCGTTAGTACCGGCTGGGCGCGTTTGCGAGATCTCGCCGCTGGGAGGCGAAAAATTGGAGTATCTAATCGCTTCCGTCCCCACTTGAAAAGCCTTGCTGGAACGCCAACCCCGCTTATCATTAAACCAACGCAACCACAAACAACGAAGGAGTGTATTGTGAATCTATTTTCGCTAGAGGGAAAAGTTGCCCTTGTCACTGGTGCTAGTCGCGGCATTGGTCGCGGCGTGGCCGCAGGTATGGCTGCGGCTGGAGCCACGGTCATCTGCGCCGCTCGCACCCGCAGCCAGCTCGACGAAGCTGTCGCTGCCATTGAGGCCGCCGGCGGCAAGGCCCGTGCGGTCGAATTGGACATGGCCGACCTAGAGGGCATGGACGCGGCCTTGGAGCAATGCGGCCCCATAGACATCCTGTTCAACAATGCCGGCATGAACATCCGCCAGCCCATCGTCGAGGTCTCGGAGGAAAACTACGACCAGATCATGGCCGTCAATCTCAAGGGCCTGTACTTCCTCAGCCAGAAGGTCGGCCGCCAGATGATCGAGCGCGGCCAAGGCGGCAAGATCATCAACATCGGCTCGCTGACCACGGGCTATGCCCTCGCCAAAGTATCGGTGTACACCGCGACCAAGGGGGCCGTGGGCCAGCTCACCAAGGGCCAAGCCATTGAGTTCGGGTCGCACAACATCCAGGTCAACGCCATCTGCCCGGGCTTTATACTCACCTCGCTCAGTGAGAAGCTGTGGGCCGACGACACCATGCGGGCTTGGGGCGAGGGGCGGGTTGTGCTCAACCGCTTGGGGACGCCCGAAGATTTGGTCGGCACAGCCGTCTTTCTCGCCGCGCCAGCTTCGGATTACGTCACCGGGCAGTGCATCTACGTTGATGGCGGCTTCATGGCCGGCGACGAGTGGCCCTTGCCACCGGTGGCCGGCAGTAAGTAGTTTGCGCTATTGATGGCTATTTACACCCTAATGAGGAGTTAGCTCGCATGTCTGAAGTCTATGCACCTAATGCCGATTTACGCGACCGCGCTCACGTCAAAAGCATGGACGAGTACTGGGAAGAGTACGCGCGCTCCATCGCCGACCCAGAGGCGTTTTGGGCCGCAAAGGCCGCGGAGTTCCACTGGTTTAAGAAGTGGGATACCGTGCGGTCGTACAACTACGACATGGACGCGGGGCCGATTGCGCTTGAGTGGTTTGCCGGCGGCCAGACCAACATCGCGTACAATTGCCTCGACCGGCACCTCGATGCAAAAGGCGATCAGGTCGCCATCATCTGGGAGGGCAACGAGCCGGGGGAAGACGCGACCCTGACCTACAAAGAGCTGCACGAACAGGTCTGCAAATTCGCCAATGTGCTCAAAGCGCGCGGCGTCAAAAAGGGCGACCGCGTCTCCATCTACCTGCCGATGGTGCCCGAGCTGGCCATTGCCATGCTGGCCTGCGCTCGCATTGGCGCGATTCACTCGATTGTGTTCGGCGGCTTTTCCGCGGACGCGCTCGCCGACCGCATCGTCGATTCCACCTGCACCACTGTCATTACCTGCAACGGCACCCATCGCGGCGACAAGCCCATCCTGATGAAGCCCGTAGCCGATCAGGCCATGGCGGACGCGGATGCGCGCATGGACGCTGAGGTAGCGACCTGCATCGTCGTTGATCGCGCCGACTTTGCCGTGGATATGCAGGACGGCCGCGACTGCTGGTGGCACGAGCTGATGGCCGACGCGGACGCGGACTGCGCTTGCGAGATCATGGACGCCGAGGACCCGCTCTTCATTCTCTATACCTCTGGATCCACCGGCCAGCCCAAGGGCGTGCAGCACACAGTGGGCGGGTACATGGTCTATACGGCCACCACCCACAAGTACGTCTTCGACTACCAAGACGGCGACATCTACTTCTGCGCGGCCGACATCGGCTGGGTCACCGGCCACTCGTACATCGTATACGGCCCGCTGGCCAACGGCGCGACCACCGTGATGTTTGAAGCCATCCCCACCTATCCCAACCCGGACCGCTACTGGCAGACCATTGAGAAGTGGAACGTCAATCAGTTCTACACGGCCCCGACCGCCATCCGCGCCATTGCCGCGGCCGGCGAGGAGTGGCCCTCCCGCTACCAAATGCCTTCCCTGCGTCTGCTCGGCACGGTCGGCGAGCCGATCAATCCCGAAGCTTGGCGCTGGTATCACAAAAACGCCGGCAAGGAGCGCTGTCCCATTGTCGATACGTGGTGGCAGACCGAGACCGGCGGCATCCTCATCACTCCGCTACCTGGGGCGACCCCAACCAAGCCCGGTTCGGCCACCTTCCCCTTCTTCGGCATTGAGCCGGTGGTGCTCGACCCGGAGAAGGGCACGGAGCTAGCAGGCAACGACGTCGTCGGCGTCTTGGCCATGCGCACTCCTTGGCCGGGGCAAATGCGCACGGTGTACGGCGATCACGAGCGCTTTGAGCAGACCTATTTCCAGCAGTACAAGGGCTACTACTTTACGGGCGACGGCTGTCGGCGCGACGAGGATGGATACTATTGGATTACCGGCCGCGTCGATGACGTGATCAATGTCTCCGGCCACCGCATGGGCACGGCCGAGGTCGAGAGTGCGTTGGTGCTACACGCCAAGGTGGCCGAGGCCGCAGTCGTTGGTTTCCCGCACGACATCAAAGGTGAGGGCATCTACGCCTACGTGACGCTCAACACCGGTGAGGAGTACACCGACGCGCTCAAAAACGAGCTCAAGCAACAGGTGCGCACGGCGATCGGCCCAATCGCCACCCCGGACGTCATCCACTGGGCACCGGGCCTGCCCAAGACGCGCTCGGGCAAGATCATGCGCCGCATCCTGCGCAAAATAGCCACTGACGAAACCGACTCTATCGGCGACACCTCGACGCTTGCCGACCCAGCGGTCGTGGACTCGCTCATTGCCAACAAATAGACTACCTGAAGGCAGCGAGTACAAATTCTCCCGCGAGTGGTTGGAGACCAATGGCTTGGGCGGCTGGGCCTCTTCCACGGTCAGCGGCGCGCACACCCGGCGCTATCACGGTCTGTTGGTCGTCGCCACTCAGCCGCCGGTCGGTCGGGTGGTGTTGCTCTCGCGGCTCGACGAGACCTTGGTCCTGCCCACGGCCCGCGTCGAGCTAAGTTGCAGCATTTTTCCCGGGGTCATTCATCCACGGGGCGACCAATGGCTAACTGCCTTCGCGTCCGAGCCGGTGCCGACGTGGACGTACGCGGGGGATGGGTGGGTGTTGCGCAAGCGGCTGGCCTTGCTCGCGGACGAGCACGCCTTGGTCGTCGCGTACGAGCTGGAGAAGGCACCTGACCCGCTTTGTTTGGAGTTGCGGCCCTTTTTCGCGGGTCGGGACTATCACCACTTGATGCAGGCCAACGATCAGGTGGCTCCAACGGCCGTTTGGACTGAGGATACGCTGGTCTATCGCCCCTATCGGGGGCAGCCCACCGCTCACATTCTCGCCCCGGGCGCGTGCTGGGAGGCCGCCCCGGACTGGTACTACAACTTCCAATATCCGCGCGAGGAAGAGCGCGGCTTCGACTACAGCGAGGACCTGTTCACGCCCGGTCGCCTGCGTCTGCAACTCGACCCCGGGGCCACCGTTGGCGTACTTGCGGCCACCGAGCTTCCCGCCTGCCGCGACCCTCTCGCACTTCTCGCCGGCGAGAGCGACCGCCGTCAGCAGGTGGTGGTGCGCGCCCCTTGGACCACCGACCCTTTGCTGCAATCGCTGGCGCGGGCGGCCGATCAGTTTCTGGTGCGGCGCAGCGACGGTCTGCACACCATTGTCGCGGGTTATCACTGGTTCACGGACTGGGGCCGCGACACCATGATCGCCCTGCCCGGCCTGTGCTTGGTCACCGGGCGCTTTGCCGAGGCACGGGGCATCTTCGCGGCGTTTGCCGAGCACGTCAGCGAGGGCATGATACCCAACCGCTTTCCCGACGCGGGAGAGGTTCCAGAATACCACGCGGTGGACGCGACTTTGTGGTTTTTTGTCGCGCTCTACAAGTATTTGCAATACACCCAAGACTACGAGTTTGCCCGCGAGCTGTGGCCGACGCTAGAGGACATAGCGGCTTGGCACGAACGCGGCACGCGCTATCAGATCCGGGTTGATGTCGATGGCCTGCTCGCGGCTGGGGAGCCGGGGGTGCAACTGACGTGGATGGACGCCAAGGTCGTCGATTGGGTGATCACGCCGCGCATGGGCAAGCCCGTGGAGGTCAATGCCCTCTGGTACAACGCGCTCAAAATTTTGCAGCACTTGGCCGAGACATTTGGTCAGCACGCCGAGTACGGCCAGCGCGCCGCTGAGGTGCGCGCGTCCTTTGAGCGTCTGTTCTGGTGCGAAGAGCGCGGGTATTTATGCGACGTGGTCGCTCCCGAGGGGCCGGATTGGGCGATCCGCCCCAATCAAATTTTCGCGCTCTCGCTGCCCTTCCCGCTCATTGAGGGCGAGCAGGCGCGGCGAATCTTATCCGTGATTGACCAACACTTGCTGACCCCGCGCGGCCTGCGCAGCCTTTCGCCGAGCGATCCGGCGTACTGCGCCCAGTATGTGGGTAGCCCTTGGGAGCGCGATAGCGCGTATCACCAGGGCACGGTGTGGGGCTGGCTCATCGGCCCGTACATTACCGCCCTCTGCCGTTGCCACGGTCGCGCGGGTCGCCAGCGTTCTCGTGCCCTCCTCGACGGCTTTGCTGTGCACTTGAACGAAGCGGGCTTGGGCACGGTCTCGGAGATATTTGACGCCGAGCCGCCTTTTGCGCCTCGCGGCTGCATCGCCCAGGCGTGGAGCGTGGCCGAGTTGTTGCGGGCTGGGGTGGAGGATGTGTGGGAAGCTGGGATTTAGGGGCTGGAGCGGGGCGGTATTCTGTCATTGACGTTACAAAGTGGCCCTCTATTTTAGAGTGCCGCCGACCGCCCTACGGGGACAAGTCTATAACCGAGATCGGAAGCGGTACGCGGGATTGAGATAGGGTGAGGATGCGAGAAATGATGCAAGACTGGAATTGGCATAAGAACGCTTGGACGTGTTCTAAAGATGGCCGCGAGCATCATGCGCTCGCTAATTTTTGCGCCGTTTGCGGCGGTGCTGTCGAGAGCAAACCTGTCGATTACATGGCCGACATACCTTCCGGAGAGAGTAAAGACAGTGCTGTCAGGAATCTGCCGGTCATTATGGACCAAGTCGACGACCTCTTTAACGTATTCGGCCAGCCTTTATTAGTGGATAAATCCAGCGGAGAAATGAGTACCTACATAGAGAACGAGCCACACGACCTGCCTCCACTCAAAGGGGATTCGACTTCCTTGCGTCAGGTGGATTTTGACCGCTGGTGGATTTACGCGCTCACGGAGGTGGGGACGCTGCAGGTGTTTCCGACCTCTTCGTTGTTGAACGACGATATGCTGAAAGCTGCTTCATGGAAGCCGCTTGCCGTGGAATGTGAGCGCGTCGAGAAGATTGCCTTAGGCCGGAATCGGCTTTTCCTGCTGGACCAAGAGGCGTTGACTATTCATGTATATAAGGTAGATAAAGCAAGTTGCGATCGATACTGGAAGAGCGAAAACCGCATTTTCGACGAATTGCAAAAGCAAGAGCTAGACAAAAATTCGTTGCCTATCCAAGAAATGATCCCAATTCGGGGAAGCGAGACCTATCTGGGCTTAATAGAAGAGGAAAACAGGGTTGTTTTCTTGGATTTGGAACAGGGCAAGAAAATCTCGTATGAGGATGAGGATGCCCGCGGCGGTCCATTAGCCGCTTCGGCGGGCGTGATGCGCGGCGAGGATCCGTCAATATGGCTATTGACTCAAGAAGGGGGCTTGTGTGCCCTACAGTTAGTCGGCCAACAGGTGCTAAAAGAAATTCCGAGCCGAACCGAGGTAGAGGTACAGGCCCTACAGGCACTGCGGATCGAGTCCGGCTATTGCTATATGGCGATAGGGTCTAATTTTATGCTATTGTTCGATCCATTGAATCGGCAAGTTACGTCCAAATTGGAGTGTAGTCTCGGATATTCCATGAGGCACATTGATCAGACCAAAGGCTTGGGCGGCTTGGTCGCCAACTTCCAAAGAGGAGTGGGAGCTAATACGGAATTTCGTCTTTCCCGTCTTGATGAACGAGGAGGGGAACCTTTCTTGCGCGGCTGGCCTTTAGGCGAAGATCCGGTTGTGCCGCCAGCGGGTTTCGGCAAATACGTGTACGTGATGACCCGCGATCATGAGTACCATCTGTATCGCTATGACCTATTGGCCGTTTGAAAGCCGGTCATTCTGGTACGCTGCTCTGCTGTGCTGCCTAGGGCTTGGCGGCCCTCGTGCCGCCGCTGGGATGGATGTCAGCATATTGGTCGATGGCTCTGGTTCAATGGAGGGCTTCCAGCAGACAGGTGAGCTACAGAAATTGCTGACCTCGTTGGAAAAAGCCTGCCAAGACCAGCAACTGGAGGCGGGCACTTTATTTTTTGTATCCCAACACCCGGATTCGCTAGTGTGGATCGAGGAGACCCAAGACGCACGCTGGGGCAGCTATACTAATTTGCTCAGGGCTTTTGAAGAAGGGCTTGGATGGGCGCCGATTACTTTTTTCTTAACCGATAATGTGCAGGCGACCACCAATGACGAGGATGTTCGGGGGCTCTATGCGCGTTTTGCGGAGGATGTGGTACAAGTACTATATGCCGTGCCGCTGAGTCTGCCCTTTGACGGGCGGTTGTTCAATCACCCGGACAAGGCGTACCACCAAGGTCCGCGTGGGGTGGTCCTGTATGCCTATCTCACAGAAGAAGATCAGCGCGCTAGATTCGGCAAACTCATCTCCCAACTCAAGGCTGGCGGCTTGGAACCGATGCTGATGAAACCGCTAGACCACCGCATTGTTCTACATCGCAAACGCAGGACACCTTCGGACCAGCTAAGTGATATCGGCATGGACGAATCCGAGTCGGTCGATTTCTCCTTTACTCTAGAGTCGCAATTGAGCTACCTGAATATCGAGCCGACAGATGAGCATGGTAATCCGGTGCGGTTGAAGGTGAGTCAGCCTAGGATCGTTCCCATGCAGCCCGAAGACCGGCGGTACTGGATTCGAGCCAGTGGGAGAGGACGAGTTACTCCACCCCGCCTTGAAGAGAAACTGGAGCACAATACCCAGAACAAATACCGCTATTCGTGCCGGATCCGCCTAGGCCCGTTCCAGCCCAACGAGGTTGGCTTCTTCGACCAGCTTGACATGGCGCGTACCAGCCCGATTCCGATGCAATATATGTCCAAGGTTGTCTTGGAAATACCGCCTGGCTCGTTTCGCATGACTCCTCTTTATCAGGAGAAGTACTTTACCGACAACCCCCAAGAGGTCGAGCGTATCTATACGCCAGACGATCTGATACACTTCCTGCACCGAGACCGAGAGGGTTTGGAAGTGGTGCCCAAGGGAGGAGCCATAAGAGGCAGGTTGCAAGTCCGTTCCCCTCTCTATCTGTGGCGGGCTTGGGTCGTGGTGATCTTGCTACCCATCGCTGTGGTAGCTGCCGGGGGAATGGTTTATTTCAGGAGGCTCGTTTATCGGCTGGCAGACGTCGAGTACAAGTACTGGATGCGCCCCGGCGGTCAAAAGGAATTGGAGTACACAAACCAAAGCGGAAAGGATATCGTTTTGGGATATTTGCGGCGAGACGGCCTGTTCAAATGCAAATACCGCTTACTGCCGGCCGAAGAGGGCGACGAAAGGGCCGAACTAAGAAATCGGATGGACGATCCAGTCGGTGAGGAGGGGATGGCTTTTGAAAAGGATGAAAAATGGGTTTTCAAACACAAGGGCAATGAATTTGAACTGGAACGCCTCAAATAACACTAGGGAGTCAAGATGAAACGGCACATCACGCTCGGATTCATACTGGCTATCGGCTGGATGGGGTGTGGCGGGTCGGGACAAAGCGGCTCCACGTTTACTCAGCGGATTGCCAAGGAAGAGAAGGGAAGCGTAGTATTCCTCAAGGTCTCTACCAATGAGGGAGAAGGGCTGGGGAGCGGAATCATCATCAAGTCAACGGGCCAAATTCTCACGGCGCACCATGTAATCAAGGGCATCAAAGAAGGATGGGCCAAGCCTTTCAAAGGAACTTGGATGCCGATTACGGGCGTTGTCGCCCAAGACGAACTCAAAGACCTGGCGGTGATAAACGTCGATCCGCGCGGCCAACACCTACAGCCGTCTAGGCTTGGGTCAGGAGAATATATGAGCTCGGGCGATCCCGTGGTGGCAATAGGCAACCCCTTGGGGCTAGAATACTCGGTCACCGAAGGGATTATCTCCGAGGTTCGCACTACCCCGGAGGGCCTCAGACTGATTCAGACGGATGCCGCCGTATCGCCGGGCAATAGCGGCGGGCCTTTATTCGACCAGAACGGAGAGGTAATTGGCGTGGTAAGTTTTAATCTAAGCTCTAGCCACGACGAGGGGCAGAATCTCAACTTTGCGGTCTCAATTGATGAAGCTAAACCGCTGCTGGGCATCTCCTCGGACCAATATGAACCTGTCGAGGTAGGGGTACCTCCGCCGGAGACTAGATCGAAGGGCACCTTTCGCTATGTGGAGGTTGGGCGCATAGTCTGGATTTTGGTACTTTCTGTAATCGTCTATATCCTTTCGGTCTTACTTTTTAGCGGACTCATCAAGACCCGAGACATGCACCCGGCCACAGCTTTTGGTTGGTCCGCCCTCGTGTTGTGGGGAGGCATTGCGCTGATCGCCTCTTTGGGGTTGAGCGGATTTTTTGATTTTTTGATGGGCTGGGAGTCAAGTTCGCAAATTGAATGGCGAATCCTCATCTTTGGGATGGTGATCCTCTGCATTGTGGTGATAGCAAAACTTGTCACCCGGCCAAGCCGCCGCTGAGAATTCCGAGTGAGTCCCAATGCCCTCGTACGACAGCCGTCGGGGGCTTCGACCTGAAAAGCATCTAATGACTGAGTTGGATCAACATTGAAGGAGAACACCATGGTTGAGATAACTACTATAGGTACAGCAAAAGAAGGAAGCCAAACGATCGATATCCGTCCCACGCTTTTGATCGGCTTGGGAGGTACGGGAAAGGAAGTACTGCGGCGGCTGCGACGGATGTTCTACGAGAAGTACAGAGTAGCGGGTTTACCCATCATGGAGTACCTATGGTTTGATACTGATATCCGCAATCAGTCCCTGAGCGGAGAGGTGCCCGACGAGTTGGACAAGCGCATTGACCTTACCGCTCCACAGAAAATTGATGGACGGGTCCAGCCCGAGGAGTTGGCTGGATACCGGCTCAACAAGAATGCCTATCCGCATATATGGGACTGGTTTCCCAGCGAACTGGACGCGCTGCCTGCTAATGCCATCATGCAAGGTGCTGGGCAGATCCGTTCCTTCGGGCGATTGGCTTTCTTCCACCATTACACGGAAATTCACGACGCCATCGAAAGATTGGGGAGAAAAGTAACTGCCCAAGAGGCCTTCGCGGACATGAACCGCGATTACCCAGATTATACGGTAGATACTAGGGCCTTCGATATCATTATTATATCGTCTCTCGGCGGTGGAACGGGGTCTGGCTGCTTTATCGATGTCGGATTTCTGTGTCGAGTTTTGTTCCCAACTTCTACGCGCACGGCTTTTCTTGCCATGCCCACGGTTTTCGACGATGTAGTGGGATCCGCCGGGACAGAAGCCGTCCATGCCAATGGCTTTGCCGCCCTCAAGGAACTCGAATACTTCATGCAGCCCCGGTTTGTCGCCGACGAGGATAAGGAGACAAGCGAATACTCCACCCACGAATTTAATTGGGGTGGTGGTAGCCCTCGGCCGGTGCCAGCACCGCCTTTTGATACGGTCTATATGCTCGACAACGAGAATGTGGCTGGCGAACGCATCACCGAATTTACCGATACGTTCCAGATGATTGCTGAGTTTCTGCTGCTGGATTTCGACCGGACTAGATTTGCCGCTCAAAAGCGCAGCGTACGTTCCAATATGGAGCAGTACCTACAGGATGTGACAGGCTACCACAACGGAAGCTATGTCCAGTATTTTCCATGCCGATATGCATCTTTCGGGCTCTCCCAGATTGAATTGAATCAGCCTCGTCTGGCCAATGCGGCTGCTAACCGTTGCGCTCAGTATCTGGTAGAACTTATCATGGCCAAGGACAACAGAATCCCTCAGGGCTATGATGATGCCGATGTCAAACCCCGCTTAGAGGGGATGGGCCTAACTGAGAAACTCTTTTTGCAACGCTGCTTGGCCAAGCCGGGAAAGGATTTCACCTTGATTGATGAGGTCGTCAACGAGTTGATCGAACCGGCTTTCAATGAGTTGCAGAACGAGTTGCACACGGCATCGGCGGTAGAGGATCAAAAGGATTTGGATCACCTAGGGCTTTGTTGCATGAAAACCGGTCGGGGCCGTGTTGGCTTCTTTCGCGTGTGATTTACGCTTTTTTGGTTAGCGGATAGGACTCAGGTTTCGCCAACGCCCGCATCCGGTTGAGCAAGGCACAGCCCAACCGCGCTTCGGTCTGTTGGTTGGTTAGGGTTCGGGTGCGCAAGGTGTCACCAAGTATCTGTTTGTAGCGGCCTATCTGCGTTTCGGCTACCGAGCGTCGATGATAGCCGCTCTCGTGTTTCCAACCTCGACGGCCCCGTTTGCGGATGGCTCGAATCGTCTCATCGCGGGGCAACGGCTCGGCGTTGGTGTTGCCATGTTGCTCGATTTTGGCGTCCTTGCGCGGCGGAATGATCGGATGAATAGGTGCCCCCTGCTCGGGCGCGGCCAACGCCTTGAACACCTTGCGTTTGTCATAGGCCCCATCGCCGCCCAACGCCTCCACGGGGGCCTCGATCTGTGCCAGCAACGGCTCCACCTGCCCCGCATCATCGTGGCTATTCGTCGTCAAGGTCTGCGCGACGATCTCGCCGGTGGCTTCATTAACCCCGAGGTGCAATTTGCGCCACGTGCGCCGCTTGCTCCAGCCGTGCTGACGCACCTTCCATTCGCCTTCGCCATACACTTTCAGCCCGGTCGAATCCACCACCAAGTGCATCGGTTGGTCTCCCCGCTGGGGCGGCCACGCCACGGCTAAACCCGCCTGACGGCGCGACAGGGTCGTGTGATCGGGCACCCGCAGATCCAAGCCCATCAGGGCCAACACCGAAGCGACAAACCCCTCGGTTTGGCGTAGGGGCAAGTGATACAAAAGACGCAGCGTCAACGCCGTTTGGATGGCGACCTCCGAAAAGGTATATTGCGCCCCCCGCTGAGGCGGCCCTTGATAATACCAAGCTTCGACGGCCTGGGGCGTGAACCACACCGTCAGACTACCGCGCTGTTGCAGCCCGGCCTCATAGTCGGCCCAATTACGTACCCGGTACACGACGTTGGAGCGACGGCGAGGCGAGCGACCAGGCTTGACGGAAGAGGGGCAAGACGATAGGTTGGCCATGACAGGTTCCTTGGACGAGAAAGCATGGGTTTTTTGGCGAAAGTCGTGCTCAATCTACTGAGGAGCCTGTTTTTATTCAACCGATCAACCGAAAAAAACACCAATTCATGCACCAAAGCCATCACCTAGTGGAAAAAACGCGGCAGGATATGGGTAGATTAGTCCGCGAGGTGAAGGAACGAGTAGGGGAAAGACTGTTACAGCAAGGCACCAAAAAGGGCGATGGTGTGACGCAGATCCTGGAAAATATCGGCTTGGATCGTCCCAAGCTCGAAAAGCGGGTAGAGGATGAGTGTCTTGAATTATTGTGCGACCCCTTGAATTTCGGCCCCAAGTTTATGGTTGAGTGGCTGAAGATCGCCGTCCGCGAACTGGAGCGCATCAAAGAGGAATTGCAGGCTAGGGAGAATCAGGACATAGAAGCACTAGAGGCACCGCCGCTCGAAATCGAATTTACCGAAGATTACGAGAAATACGAGGCTCGCCTAAAAGCGGCTAGGGAGGAGATGCCCTTTGCCTTCTCAACTAAACGCATTGCTATCAACCATTACAAAGGACGCAAAAAGCAATCCCTTAAGCAGAACGCCGAGCTTATCACCCGTAATCTGGTGCAGCAGGTGAAGGCTGTCGAGAAGCAACTCAAGGAATGGGTCACCACTCGCTATGAGAAGGAAGCGGCTGGGCGTCTGCTCAATCCCAATTCCGGGGGACGGGTGCAGGAAAAGGGCTTGCTTGACAATATGATCGGCTTTGTCGGCCAACAGACCGAAGTCCGGGGTGCAGATGGTGAACTCCATGTGGAATTCAGCGGTTTGCTGGCCAAGGTAGAGGAATTTCAAAAACATCTCCAAGATCTGGCTAGCCGATTTGAGGGGTTCCATAATTCTTATAGAAAGCGGATGCCTAGTGTACGCAACCTCAGTCTCATGCCCGAACTTAACTATGAGGAGGCAATAAGGAAGGAGCTCGAAAAAAGAGGACTGACAGGTGCCGGTTTCAAGGAAATTTTGCAAGATATTTTGAGGAGGTATTTCCGCTCGGAAGAAGCCAAGCCGCTGTTTGCTGAGTACGCTAATCTCGAAGGGACAGAGATCGATGCCATACGAGATTGTACCCGCATTATTTTCAATCGCTCGGCGAATAAGAACAATGCCCCTCGTGATTGGGAAGAGGTAGAGGATTCACTGAGTCGGTTCGCGTTTGACCTATTTAAGGAGTTCTATGCCGATAGAAACGCCGTTCAAGAGTTGCAAAATCAGAAACATAACGAGAAAGAGGAGATGCAGAAACGAGCACGGCTAGCCGAAGCGCGGATGTCCGAGTTGAAACCTGCCCCGCAGGGTATGTCGAACCACACTCGGAAAACCATAGGACTTCCCCCAAATGAAAAAAGGTGGGAGGAGCTAGTCGACCAAAACGTGGGAGGATACAAAGCGGAGTATCACGCCCCCGATTCGGTGATATTTGTCAGTCAATGGATGGCCTTTCCTCTGTTCGCTATCGACAATTTGAGGAAGCTGCACAGAGCATACGAAAACAACCTTAGAGTGCCGCAGAATGTATTCCGTCGGTACATGACCAAAGACTATATCAAATATCCGGAGATACTACCGCCTAGGGACGACCAAGAAGCGCGGATGCTAGTGGATGCCCTACAGCCGCTCATTGATGGTATCTTACTCGAGGTAGTGACTTTTGACAGACGGGGATTCTACCGAACTTACCAAGAACAGGGCCTAAAGCACACGGACGATTACGGACCCAATATCGAGGTGGCACGCCGGAGTTTGGCCCGAGACCGGGAGAAACGAAATAGGCTGCGCCAAGCGGTGCAAAAGATTTGGGATAACTGGAAATCGGATGGCAATGGCCTCGTTTTTGAGCAGTACTTGGCCCTCCAAAGCCATCTAGTGAGTGAGGTATATCCCAAAAGAAGAGTTGTAATAGACGGCCAGAGTGTGAATGTGGATGACTTGTTCCACAGTTTGCTTATCAAGGCTTTCAAAGAGAATTTCAAGGATGTGCAGCAGCGCTTGGGCATTAGCGACAGCGAATTGGACGACCGTATCGGCAAACACTTGCAGAACAAAGATGGTTTTGCCAAACCCCTAGACTATAGCGATCCTCACTGCAAAGACGATATATATGTGATGGATGGTGCCAATGCCTAGGGAAGCGAGTCAAGAGCGGGTCGATAAGGCGATGGGTGCTTGTCCTGTTTGTCAGTGGCCTTGTGGAAGCCGAATCATCTTTTGCAGCAGTTGCGGGACTCAACTCGCCCGTCTAGAGGTATCTCCCAAGCCCGTTGAGTCGTTGACGCTTTTCGAAGGCTTTCCAGTCATCATGCGGTTCGAGAATACCGGGAAAATACCCGTGAAACTGGAACGTCTCGATGGAGTAGAATGGGGAGCATGGGTTTCGGAAGCGAATTGGCCCGTCTCCTTGGATCTAGGGGAAGCAATAGAAATACGTCGGCTGCATGCCGAGTCTCACGGCCAACGGGAGCGGTTGATCCTGCACTCCACGGTGTCACCGATTTCATTTCATTATCGGGTCCAAAAGGCTCCCCGAATCTGGCTGGCTGACGAGCAGGGGCGGGAGTTTGACCAAGGCACTGACGGCGCACAGTTGTGGCCGGTGAATGAGAAAGCCTGGAGGCACAATCTGGCCCTGCACGCTACAAGCGAAGTGGTCTTGGGAAAGTGTCCCCGTCTGTCCCAGGAAGAGCAAGTGGCGGTGCTGGAAAACGAGGTAAACTATCCCTTCCGCTTGGCCCCATACAAAGCCTTTTCGGTAGAGCTCACCCGACATCAAGATCTGTCTGAAGAAGGACATCCTGTACATCTCGTTTTTCCCATCCAGAACATAGGTGACGTCGAATTTCGTCTCAATCTAAAGTACACTCGTCAGCCGGTGCTCAAGCTGGACTTCAATCCGCTGAGTTTATCCGGTGATACGGCACTTATCAGCGGAAGTCGAAGACCGAAAGAGGTGAGTGCCACCATTACGCACTTACGGGGCGCACCACTACGCATAAATAGCGTGACCAGCGATACGCCTTGGCTACAGGTCGTTGACCCCCCAAGGAAGGCCCTCCTTGACTCTCAGAGTGCAGCGGCGGGTGCTGATGAGGAGAGTGTGCTGAATCTCCAGTTGCAGTTGCAAGTGAAGACTATCGATATCCCGCAGACAACAGAATCAAAGCATTTTGAACCCGAGATCATAGTCAAGGGAGAGGCTGAGGATATAGAAGCGGAAGATCCGGCGTTCGAAGAGAGGTTTTCGCTCCCTGTCGAGGTTATTCCTCCCAAACCGTTAGATTATCCCATTGGCATCGATTTTGGGACAACCAATTCCTGCTTGGCTTATTATGTTGAAGATGGAGAGATGCCTCACTTGGCAGACCTCGAGAGCGATGAACCTCGCGTCGAAATACCGACTGTCTTTCAGCTTCTGGCAATAAATAATAAAACGGAACGTTTGGAACTGACCCACTCTCTGGAGCCGAATGAGCATCACTTGGTTGCAACCGAGAACGAGGAAGCCATCATGCGCTTTGGTCGTCAGCCATTTCGGCAGATGAATGACCTTTCGCTCAATAACAATAATGACGTCAATGAGTTCTGGAACTTTATGAGCAGTATCTGCTGGAGTTTCAAATACGCTCTCAGCCAACCCGACGATCAGAATTTCTATATTTCTACCGGGATGTCGGAAGGTATCTTGATCAATGGACATCCCTCTATAAATAGGCGGCATATCAGCCTGACTCCGGTGGACCAAGTAGCTATTTATCTCCGGTTTATGGTAGAGCACTTCATCGGAGAATCCGGGTATTCACCTAGCGAGGTCGTACTAACTTATCCGGCGATATTCAATCGCCAAAAACAGGCTCTGCAGAACGCGGTCGAACAGGCTTTGCAGGATCACGACATTAAGTTCGACCGAGATCTAGCTATTAGTGAACCTGAAGCTATTGCGGTGTATTATGTGTGGAAGCTCGGGGAGGATAATCCGGGAGATGAACAGATCATTGGGGTATTCGACTGCGGTGGGGGAACGACCGATATGTCTATCGTACGTTACACTAGCGATGATAATGAAGTGCAAGTGAAAATTCTCGGTTCCGATGGCGACAATCTGCTGGGAGGGAACCTGCTGACATTTCACTTGGCTAAATACTTCTACGAGGAACTCGTCCCGGAACAGTACCGCAGTCGCTATCCCTTTGCAAAAGATCTGCGAGATGGCTTACGCACCCAAGATACCAGTGTGAAAAGGAACTTTCTGCACCTCTATCAGTTAGCTGAGAGGATCAAGACAAACAGCAAGAGCTATGAGTTGTTCGACGAATGTTTTTCCCAAAAACGCTACGAGGAACTACAAAAGACAAGAGATAAGGGATTGCTGGACCTGCTAGCCAGTGACGAGGAACTAAAGTGGCCCAAAATTGAATTGGTCAGCCCGGATGGGGGCGATGTATTTCAAGTCACGGAGGGATTAAAGCGCAGCATCAAGGACAAGGACGAAGCCTTGCCGGAGGAACTTAGCCCTATGAAGTACGAGGCTATTCGCTCGGTGTTCAGCCGAGAATTGAAACAGGGTTTCAAAAAACTAGCTATGATGCAGAAGGAACTTTATGATCGGGGGATTATATCAGAAATGCGGCTGGATCATCTGATCTTGGCCGGCAATTCGTCCAAGTTGCCGATTGTGCAAGAAGTCGCCTCAGAGGAGATACAGGCTAAAAAGTTTTCTGACCCTGCTCTTTCAGAGGCAGGCTCCAATAATGACTTGAAGGCGAGCGTAGCTTCGGGAGCGGCTATTTACGGCATGTCTCAACGCGATCCAGAGTTCAGATTTCAAGTCTTCGGGATACACAAGCTAAATTATCCGATAGGTTCCTACAATCCAATGCGAGGCTTCAGGCCCATTTTCGATCGTTGGATTTCCCTAAATAAGGGAGAGGTACATCCCTATACGAGCAAGGTTTTCTCTAAGGATCGACTTTCTCAGATCTCACTGTACGAATTCTTCGATTGGAACTACAAAAATCGGAGAGCAGATCGGCATAAAGTAGCGGATATTCCCATACCGCTAGAGGACATAGAGGACAGGGCTTTTCGGCAGATCGCTTATTGGCAGTACAAGCTCGAGCTTCGAGGCGATGAAAACAATCTCGGTCGGCTCTATTACAATTTCGCGGTAGGGCAGAAAAAGGATGGAAGTGATTTTGAAGAAATCTATGGTGAATACTTGGAATGCAAGAACTTTAACTACAGTTGAATGCCTTGTAGCAATGCCAATGCACCTGACAGGAAGTTTCGCTACGCTCAGCATGATAAGCACGGACCGAGCTAGCCCCTGTCATGCTGAGCCTTTCGGCTTCGCTCAAGATAAACTCCGCGCAGCCGAGTCGAAGCATCTCATAAATCGGTCCCTACGGTATCAATGGCATTTATGAGATAGATTCAGGTAAGACACTAAAAGTAAAGATCAGCAAAACATTAAATGGGTAAGGTATCAATGGCAGAATTTCAAGAAAAGGTTGACGCGCTAGGCAGCGAGGTTGCCTGCTGGGAGAAAGAACTCCAAGGTCTGCGAGAAATGGTCGATAAGACAAGACATATCCGCGAGAAACTACACAAGGGCGATCTCGGCAGCCTCGTCTTCTCGGATATCCTCGATGTAGCCAAGGGCTTCGATGGAGCGGAAGAGAGCTTTGTGAAGAAAGTTGGCATGTTTTTGAACGATTTGAGTAACTTCAGAAAAAAGCTGACAAAGTTCCACGACAATATACAAGCCTCCTACGACGATTACGCAGATCTCTACCAGTCTATCCCTATCAACACCAAGTTTCAAGAGCTGCAAAAGCTAGAGGTTGATGTGGAAAAGAGACTAAGATCATTCCAAGAAGAAGTACGGGATGCTGCCGAAGAATGGATGAAAAAATACTCAAAGATTACAAATACCCGAGATCGTTTCCGAGAAATGCTCGACGAACTGCCACTAGAACCTGAAAAGAGTATGCCGTCGATACAGTATGCCGAGACCATTGACGAGGACATCAAAAAGATCAAAGAGGCAGTGAATAAATTGGATTTTGTCTCTTTTATATCGGAGGGATCGGCTCTCAAAGATCAATGGACGACGATCCAAGCTAAGATAGACAGTTGTAGCAGTCCGTGGGATTCTGCACTGATCGGTTTAATCAAACAGTTGGATGGCAAAGAAAAATCGCTAGAACAGAAACCCGCAAAATTGGAAAGATTTGCCCAAGAACGCGACTTTGAGTTGATTTGGCCAGAGCAAGGGGACAAATACTCGCCAGAAGATCACCAAATTTCCGATGAGCGAGAAGATTCTCAGGTAGGCCGCGGTCAAGTGATTCGATTTGTTACACCTGGATTACGTCGGGGAACTGAGGTAATTGTTAAGTCCGGGATTTTGCTAGCGAAATGAGTAAAAGGGTGCCTGTCCTGTGACTGAATTGTAACTACAGCAGAGAAATCCTCTCCCATGAGTTTAGACTTTTTAGCCCAAAACAGCGATCAGATTCGGGACGTTTTTATCGTTCTCATTATCTTGGTCGGTCTAGTTGCACTTGTCCTATTTGTCCAAGGATGCAGAGAAACGCGGCGATATCGCAGCGGATTGCATGCTATGGAGAGATGGGAGAAAAGCAATCCTAATTTCAATATGGAGGAAGAGACTGAGCAATCTCCCGAAGTTTTTAAGAAAGCTCAGCATCCTCTAGCCGTCCGTTGGCTCGAACATTTTAGGGCCTTATACCGGCAAAATAAAGCTCCAGATGTAGACGGTCTTATCGGCTCTATCGAACACGAACTCGCCCGGTACGACGAAGCATTCCGCTCACTTACCAGCAGCCTCATTCTATTGGGCCTACTGGGCACATTCGTTGGTTTAATAATCGTGGTCATACCTATCCCAGGTATTATCCAAGGAGCGCAGATTTCACCGACGTTGAGCCAAGAGGTAAAAATAGAGGATGTATTTAGTACCATCCTAGAAGGATTAGGACAGTCCGTAAGCGGGATGCCGCTGGCGTTCATTACCAGTATAATAGGACTTTTTTCCACCTTAATCCTCAATGCTCTGTACAGCCCACTACTCCACAGTAGGAACACATTATTGGCAAACATGGAAGAGTGCTTCAACGCGAAGATCGCTCCCAAGTTTGCTGTAATCCCTCCTCAGTTGCGCTTGAGTCACGCCTTTACTCGAACAGTAAACGACCTATACGATAAGTATTTCACTGCTCTTTCCGAATACTTAGACAAAAGACTCAAGGAGATTGTCAATAGTAACGCCCGCATGGTCTTACTTATAGAAGAGAGCGGCACGAAGCTCAAGGAAAGTAGCGAGGCCAGTCTGAAGAGCGCGGAGATTTTTGAGCAGCACAAGGATACGGTAGCTGCGGGGGCGGAAAAAATAATGAGAGCGGCTATAGAGTTTTCTCGACACATCGAGAACTTTGAGCGGCTAAGCTGGCCTCTGAATGCGCTCAAGAACAGCGTCGATACTATGCTCAAGGAGAGCGAGCGACTGATGGCCCGACAGTTTCAAGCCTTTGATGAGCGGATAGACAAACAATCCAAGTTATTTGAGGAGCGAATAGAGATTCTAGGAAACGGCCTAGCGGAGACTCTAGAGACGATAAGAGGATTGAATGACACAGATTATCGTCCCCATTTCACGAATATCCAGAACCTGCTCAGTGCTGTCAGTAATGGCCTCAAGGAACAAGGCGAAGCGTTTGAACGGGCTAACCAACCTGTACAAGATGGCTTGGAAGGGCTTCGCCAAGATCTGCAAAGATTGGGTAAGGAACAAGGCGAAGCGTTTGAACGGGCTAACCAACCTGTACAAGATGGCTTGGAAGGGCTTCGCCAAGATCTACAGGGATTGAGCAAAGCGACAGGGGCGTTGCAGAACCAGCTAGATCAAATGGTAGGAGCCATCAATCAAGGGTTCAAAAAAACGGACGAGGATCTCCAAGTACTGAAAGCTATCGATCAGGTAATCCCCCAGCTTGAAGACATGCATGCGACGGCGCAGGCTATAGAAAAACAGTTGGACGGCATGGCGAAATCGCCGCAAGTTGTAACCGTACGACCGCGAAGAAATTGGGGTTGGATTCGTCGATTATTCAAGAAAAATAGCAAGGAATAGTCAGGCCCATCGGCTGAATGCTTGGGAAAGCAGCCCTGGATGAAAAGGAATCACAGTAGCCATAGTGGGCTCAATTTCTGGCCTTCTTTCACGGACGCAATCACGGCTATTTTCATTTGCGTCACTTTTTTTCTCGTCGTGATGGTGATCAAAAATTATGTGGATCTGAGCCGTCTGCGGACGCTAGAAGAGTTGGTGGGTAAGATAGAGAAAGATCTCGATGAGTTAGAGGAATTTATGGGGGGGGAAGACGTCGTCGTGGAAGAGGGTACTATTGTGATGCGTAGTGATATCTTGTTCTCTTTTAATGAATCCGATCTGGATGATATTCCCGTCGAAGGGCAAAATCGGCTCAGGCGAATAGGTCAAAAATTAAAGCAGTTTATAGAAAAAAAAGACAGTAAATTGTTCAGTATTGTGGTAGAGGGTCACACCGACAGTTACGGCGAGAAGGAATACAACCGCAGTCTATCCCTGAAACGATCTCAAACTATAGTGGACTATTGGGAGCAGGTCGGCTTCACTTGGGAAAATTTTGATATCGTCCCGGTTGGCTTAGGCGAGCGAGAGCTGGTTGTTCTAACCGGAACAAAGGATGAACAGTCCCCTAACCGACGTATCGTGATCCGATTGGTGCCTAAATTTAGCCAACTAATCCAGAGCCTGAAGGAGCAGAACATCCTACTGAGGGACTAGCAGTGCTTTGTCATCCGACCCCTTTGTTGTGGCGTTGGGCCACAGGAAAGACTTGCTGGGAGCGGTAGGGGCTGTTCGGCGAAATCGTCGAACAGCGCGAACTGCCTAGGCATCGACCACGCCATGAACATGGCCTTGCCGGGCTTGGTTAGAAGCCGTCTTAAAATTCCGGGTGAGCTACAAGCGAAGGCCGCCGGAGGTTCAGAGACGGCTTCATGTCAACCCACTTCATGAAGGAAGATTACAGTGAGCGGAAGAGTGTATCTTGTGACGCCCTTGGAACTCCTTGGAGGTGAGGATGATGTCTGAGCACTCTAAAGATGTGATAGATCGAGTTCGAGCTATCCGCCGGAAGATATCCGAAGAAGTTGGGAACGATCCGGGGAGACTCGTCCGCCATTATCAGGAGTTGGACGAGAAGTATCGGGCCAGAGTACTCCGCGGAAAACAGACTTCGCAAGAGAGATAAGTGCTGGCTAAACTGCTCTTAGAACGGCGCACGGCCTTTCACCAGCGTTAGGGTTCGGCCGTGTACGAGGACTTCCGTGCCATGATCGCCGCGGAAAAGCCCGCGAGTCTGAAGACGGGTTTTTTCAGCGTGCCCTTGACGAAATCCAACGCAGCCCTTTTAATAGCCAAATCAAATAACGGCGCAGGTGTCCGCTGTTGTACGGCTACGGCAGCGGAAGAATAGGGAAGGCAGTGCAAATCTGCCGCGGTCCCGCCACTGTGAACGGTTGACGGCTCACTAGCCGTCGCGTCCCCGACATCAGCCACTGATCCCCATGTGGATCGGGAAGGAGTCGGACGGCGCATAACCGGAAGTCAGGAGACCTGCCTGCGACCGAGGTGAACGACACCCTTCGGCAGAAAGGTTGGTCCACCGGTGCCTAGTACAAGCACCCAGACCCGCCCTCATTCGAGGACGGGCTTTTTTATTGTTTTTCTCTTACTGGCCCTGTATCCCGAGGCTCTTTTGGCCGGGTCGCTACAGGGCCGGTTGCTCGACCCAGACGCGGGACGTCCCGTGTCCGGGGCCGTATTGGCGCTGAGCGCCCCATCCGGCGCAGTCCGTTCCGTCCGCAGTGATACGACCGGCACCTTCCGGCTCGAAAATCTATCAACAGGCACTTGGGATTTGCGCGTGGAACGGCTGGGCTACCGGCCCCTGCAAGGCCACATCCAGATCGGCGCAGCCCCCACTTCAGTTGAGTTGCACCTGCAATCCCTGCCCATGCTCATGGACGAGTTGGTGGTCCGCGCCCGCCGCGACCCCGAGGGCAAGCATATTGCCTCCTTCGTCGAAACCATCGCCTTGGGCAACCGGCGCGCCCCTGGTGCGGACTTGGCCCAGACCCTCGACCGCGCCACCGGCGTCAACATCCGCCGCTACGGCGGGTTGGGCAGTTTTAGCACCCTTTCCATTCGCGGGTCCACCGCCGAACAGGTCCAAGTTTTCCTCGATGGGGTGCCGCTCAACCAAGCCGTGGGCGGTGGTGTGGATCTAGGCGGCCTGTCCATCGGCGGCGTCGAAAGCGTCGATATATACCGGGGCGCGGTGCCAGCGCGCTTTGGCGGCAACAGCCTCGGGGGTGTGGTCCACATCCGCACCCAGCCACTCGGTGGCAAAGTCCGCACGCGCTTGCACACGGCCACCGGTTCGTACGACACCCGCCAACTGGGTGCTTCGCTCAGCGGCCCCTATAAGGGCTGGGAGTACTTGGGCTTGGTCAACTACCGAGCCAGCCGCAACGACTTCCGCTTTTGGGACGACAACGGCACCGAGTACAACTCTCAGGACGACGGCTGGGCGCGACGGCTCAACAGCGATTTTCGCGGCTTGCGCGGCTTGGCCAAAATCGGGCGCAGCTTGGGTGCCAGCCGCTTGCAGATTCACAACACCTTTGACCTGAGCTACAAAGGCATCCCCGGCATTGGCAACAACCAATCGCTGCACACTCGCTACGACACGTGGCGTCATATTGCCGAAGCGGCGCTCTTCGGCCCGCTGGGGCACAGCCGCGCCGGGTACCGACTCAAAGCCCACCTCTCCCGCGAAAAAGACGAATACCGGGATCGGCGCGGCGAAGTGGGTTTGGGCCGCCAGCACGACCGCAACATCACTCAGGGCTTGGGCCTGCGCGGCGAAGTGAATGCCCTCCTGCCCGACCAGTCCTTGCTGACCGCTTTTGTAGCGGCTCGGCACGAAACCTTTGTGCCCGACGATCTACTCCGGCCCGACAGTCGGTTCTTGCGCAGTCGCCGCCGGGCGTTGGCCGTCGGGACCGAGGTGGAGGTAGCGCTTGGGCAGCGCTTGACCCTCAACGCCGGCACGCAGGCAGAAGGGCTTGACGACCGCTTTTTCGATCGGAAGAACTTCGTGCCTAGTGCGGTGTTGCCGAGCCGGGACAACGGCGAAATCCTGTGGGGCTACCGCATGGGCGCGGCCCTGGATTTAGGTGCTGGCTTGGCCCTCAAGACCCACAACGGCCGCTATCAGCGCGCGCCCAATTTCTTTGAACTGTTCGGCGACCGGGGCGCGGTGATCGGCAATACCAACCTCGTCAGTGAAGAAGGGCACAACTGGGATTTGGGCGTGGTTTTCCGTGGTCCCGCCGATGAAGTGGGGCTGGTTCTGACCGAGGTCGTGTACTATCGCAATCGCGTTGAAAACCTCATTCGCTTTATACAAAACTCACAGCGGGTGTCGCGGCCCCACAATATGGGCCGGGCCTTGCTGCGCGGCGCGGAGACTCGGGTCGAAGCGCGGCTGTTGCCAAGGCTGGCGCTCCGTGGGAATTACGCATACCAGCGCGCTGAAAACCGCACCCCGTTCTCTTTTGAACGGGGCAACGACCTGCCCAATGCGCCGCGTCATCGGCTCAATACGCGCGTCTCCCTCGACCTAGGCCGTGCTGAGCTATACGGCGAATTTAGCCGTGAAAGCCGGCATTTTCTCGACCGGGCCAATCTGCGCGCCGTGCCCGTCCGCGCCCTATACAACCTCGGCGGCACTGTGCCGTTGGTCGAGGGCATCTCCTTGTCTTGGGAGTTGCGCAACCTGACCGACAATCAAGTGGCCGATCTGTGGGGCTACCCGCTGCCGGGCCGCTCGTATGGGCTTTCCGTGCACTATGCTGCGTACCAGTAGGGGCAACCCTTGTAGGCGTCCAAATGCCCCGCTCCCTAGGGGACGCCCCTACTAACCACGAACTAAGGAGGATTTACGTGTACCGCATTTCCATTTTAGCCGTCTCTCTCTTGCTGCTGGCGAACTCGTCGTCGGCGCAGAGCGACCTCTTCGTCATCACCACGGACTTTTCCACTGGTAGCACGGCCTTTTTGGCCGCGGATGCTGCCGAGGCTGAGGTGAATCTGTTGGGCATCCACTCGGACGCAGTGGGGCACTACCACGACGGCCGCGTCTATATCGTCAACCGCTTGGGCCAGGATAATATCTTGGTGCTGGACGCGATGGATTTGCGCACTCCTCTGACTCAGTTTTCGGTGGGCAATGGTGCCAACCCGCACGACATTGAGATCGTCGCACCCGACAAGGCGTATGTGACGCGCTACGACGCGGCATCCCTGCTGATCGTCAATCCCCAGGACGGCGCAGAATTGGGCGAAATTGATCTGAGCGCGTTCGCCGACGCGGATGGCCTGCCCGAAGTATCGCAAATCGTCCGCGTGGGCGACCGGCTCTACTTGAACTGCCAGCGCCTCGACCGCAACAGCGGCTGGGGACCGGCCGACGTCAGCTATCTGATCGTCGTTGATCTCAACAGCGACACCCTCGTGGACGTGGACCTGGACACCGAGGGGGTACAAGGTATTGCCCTGAGCTCCGCCAATCCCAACAGCATGGCCGTGATCGGCGAGCAGATCGCCGTGGGGGTCGTGGTCGGTTTTGGCGACCGGTCCGGCGGGGTGGAAATCGTCGATACGGCGACCAACCGCAGCCTTGGATTGGCCGTCAGCGAAGGGGACTTGGGCGGGGATATTACATCTATGGTACTCGTCGATCAAAACCGGGGCTATGCTGTGGTCACGGACGAGAATTTTGCCAACAGCGTCCGGTCCTTTGAGTTATCCAGCGGCAGTGTGGGCGCACCCTTGGAAAACATCAGCGGCGGTTTTATCCCCAGCTTGGCTGTAGATGGCGACCGCTTGATTGTCGCTGACCGCGGCTCCTTCTCCGACCCGGACGCCGCCGGACTCAAATTCTATGACGCGGCCACCGGCGCGTTTCTGCGCGGTCCAATCGACACTGGCCTGCCGCCGCAGGGTATCGTGGTGTTGGGCGGTGTGACCGTCCCCACGGCCGTGGAAGAGACTGCCGACAGCGGCTTGCCGCAGGAATTCGCCTTGGAGGCGGCCTATCCCAATCCCTTCAACGCCTCGGTGCAGATTCCCTTTGCGGTATGGCAGGCCAATACCCCAGTCGAATTGACCGTCCACGACGTCTTGGGCCGCACCATCCGCACCCTGACCTCCGGCCCGATGGGCTCCGGGCGACACGTGCTTCACTGGGACGGTCGCAATGCCGCAGGTGAGCCGGTGGGCAACGGCGCGTATCTGGTGCAGTTGCGCGCTGGCAGTCAAAGCGCTGTGGGCAAGGTGATGTTGATAAAATGAAAGGCAACAGGCATGGTTACGCTATCTAAGCTCTACACCAAGACAGGCGACGGCGGTATGACGCGGCTGGGCGATATGTCGCAAGTGCCCAAGACGAGTCCCCGCATCGCCGCTTATGGGTGTGTAGATGAGCTGAACTCGGTGATAGGGCTGGCCCGAGCCAGTGGCACGGAGCACGACGACGTCCTCGCCCGGGTGCAAAACGATCTCTTCGACTTGGGGGCCGATTTGTGCGTCCCGCAGGCGGATGGCGCAGAAGAGCGCCTGCGCGTGCAGCCGCAGCAGGTCCTTTTCCTAGAGCAGCAGATTGACCGCCTCACGCAAGACTTGGCTCCCTTGCGGAGCTTCATCTTGCCTGGGGGACGGCTCTCCGCCGCTTGGCTCCACTTGGCGCGTACGGTGTGTCGGCGCGCCGAGCGTGCAACTTGGCAGCTAGCGGAGCAAGAGTCGGTCGGCCAGCCGGTTCTGCTGTATCTCAACCGGCTCTCCGACTTGCTGTTCGCGATGGCTCGGGCCGTCAACGACGGCGGGGAGGCGGATGTGTTGTGGAAGCCGGGGGAGGGCGCGACCAATGAGTAAGTTGATCTTGGTGGTGTCGATTTTTGGTGGAGGTGTTTGATGCGCAAAGTGTGTTTTTGGGCGTGGCTGGTCTTCGGCGTGTCGGCGGCGAATGGGGCCGACTGCGTCGATACCTACGATTCGGCGAAGGACTATTTCCCCCACAAGGCCGAACTACAATACGCCGAGAGTTTCGCGATTGAGTACTTCAACAACTACAAAGTAGTCACCGTGCATACTCCTTGGCCCGGTGCGCAAGAAGCCGTCCAGTATTTATTGGTCCAGTGCGGCACCCCTGCACCCGGCGGGTACGACGGCGTTCAGCTCGTCACAGTACCCATCCGCCGCCTCGCGGCGCTATCGACCACCCAATTGCCGCACCTCGAATTGCTCGACGCGCTCGAAAATTTGGTCGCGGTCAGCGACATTGAGATGGTGCATTCGCCCGGCGTCAACCAGCGCTTTGCGGCTGGCAAAATTGCCGAAATCGGTCACGGTGCCGGGGTCAATCTCGAATTAGTGCTGGAATTGGAGACCGACGTGGTGATGACGGTGGCCTCGGCCCAATCCCAGTACAATGCCCACCCGGTCTTGCAGCAGGCTGGCGTGGCCGTGGCCATCAACGCCGAGTACACCGAGCCTTCGCTTTTGGGCCGCACGGAATGGCTCAAGTTCACCGCGGCTTTTTTCAATGCGGAAGCCTTGGCTGAAAAACGCTTTGCGGACATTGTGGCCCAGTACCAGCAATACGCGGCTTTGGTGCAGGATGTACCCACCGACCAACGCCCCACGGTGTTCGGTGGCTCCCTCTGGCGCGACACTTGGCACGTCGCTGGCGGCAAGAGCTACGCAGCGCAATTGGTCGCCACAGCCGGCGGCGCGTACCTATGGGCCGACGACGATTCCGGGGGAAGCCTGCCTTTGGACTTTGAGGCTGTGTACGAAAAGGCCCATGCGGCCGACGTTTGGCTGACCATGCGCAACGAATGGCATTCGCTGGCCGAGGTGCAGGCCGCGGACGAGCGCTACTCTGCGTTCGCCGCATTCCAAAGCGGCCGAGTGTACAACGCCAATGCCCGGCTCAACGCGCACGGTGGCAACGACTACTGGGAAAGCGGCCTTGTCGAACCTCATATCGTGTTGGCCGATTTCATAAAAATCCTGTATCCCGACCGCCTGCCGGAACACGCGTTCAAGTTCTATCAGAAACTGGACTGAAGACGCCGTGGCATCTGCTTCCACTACTGCTGCATGGCCCCGACTGGGTCCGCGCTGGGGACTTTTCCTCGGGATGGCTGCGGCCTTACTCGGCTTTTTTGCACTCAGCCTAGGCTTGGGGTCAGTGTCCATTCCCCTCGATGCGGTGGTCGCCATCCTGTGGGGTGAAGCCGACCAAAAGCCCAGTTGGAGCCATATCATCTACGCGATCCGCCTGCCGCGCGCGCTCACCGCGCTATTGGCCGGCGCGGCCCTGAGTGCCAGCGGTTTGCAAATGCAGACCCTGTTCCGCAATCCCCTCGCCGACCCCTTCATCCTCGGCATCAGTGCCGGAGCTAGTCTGGGCGTGGCGTTGGTCGTCTTGGGCACGGGCGTCACCGGGGGCGGGCTTTTGGCCGGTCTGGGGCTTTTGGGCCAAGCCGGCGTGGTCGTTGCGGCCGTGGCTGGGGCGGCGCTAGTGCTGGGCTTGGTGCTTTTCGTGGGTCGGCGCGTGCAGCACACCATGACCTTGCTCATCCTCGGCCTGATGTTCGGCTATCTGACCAGTGCCGTGGTCAGCGTATTGCTCTACTTCAGCATTCCCGAACAGGTGCAGACCTACGTCCTGTGGACCTTTGGCAGCTTTGGCGCGGTCGCTTGGGGCCAACTCACCTTTTTAGCACCGGTGGTGCTGGCTGGTTTAGGGATTGCCGGATTGCTGGTTAAACCGCTCAATGCCCTGCTGCTCGGAGAAACCTATGCGCGCAGTATGGGCTTGGGCGCGCGGCAGGCGCGGCTGTGGATCATTGCCAGTGCGGCGCTGCTGGCTGGCGCAGTCACGGCCTATTGCGGTCCCATTGGCTTTTTGGGCGTGGCCGTGCCGCATTTGTGCCGCGCTCTCTTCAACACCTCGGACCACCGCGTACTGCTGCCGGCCAGCGTGCTTTTGGGTGGCATTTTGGCTCTAACTGCGGATCTGGTGGCCCGTTTGCCCGGCAGCGAAGCTACCCTGCCGCTCAACGCGGTCACCGCCCTGATCGGCGCGCCCGTGGTAACTTGGATCATCTTGCGCCGTCGCACGCTGCGGCAGGCTTTTGCCGCCTGAACGCCGTGGCTGCGACCATCCTACAAACGCGCGGCCTGTGCATTGGCTACGCGCCCAAGCGACGCCCGCGCATTACCGTGGCCGCGGACCTTGGCGTGGAATTGCTCAAGGGGGAACTGGTTTGCTTGTTGGGACCCAATGGTGCTGGCAAATCCACGCTCATGCGCACGCTGGCTGGCCTGCAAAAGCCGCTGGCTGGCGAGGTGCTTCTCGAAGACCGCGACCTGCACGGGCTGACCGATAGCGAACGGGCGCGGCTTTTGGGCTTAGTCCTGACCGAGCGGGTGGATGTGGGCAACTTGTCGGCCTATGCACTCGTGGCGCTCGGTCGCTATCCGTACACGGGCTGGGACGGCAGCCTTTCCCCTGCGGACGAAGAGGTGGTGCGCTGGGCTATTGACGCAGTGGGGGCTAGGGACTTGGCCGCGCGCAGCGTCGGCGAACTAAGCGATGGCGAACGGCAAAAGGTGATGATTGCCCGCGCCTTGGCACAGGAACCAGCGGTGCTGCTCCTCGACGAGCCTACAGCCTTTTTGGACTTGCCGCGGCGGGTAGAAATCGTGCAGTTGTTGCGCCGCTTGGTCGGCGATAGCGATCGCGCCGTCTTGCTTTCTACGCACGATTTGGACTTGGCCCTGCGCTGTGCCGACCGCCTCTGGCTGCTGCCGCTGGATGGTCCTTTGCAAACTGGGGCACCGGAAGACTTGGTGTTGAGCGGGGCTTTTCAACGGACGTTTGCGGACGTGGAATTCGACCCGGCCATTGGTTCTTTTCATCTGGCGCAAGAGCCGGAAGGAGAGATCGGCTTGGTTGGGGAAGGGATCCATGCCCTGTGGACCGCGCGCGCGTTGGAACGGGCGGGGTTTCGCGTGGCGGAAGACGCGCCGACGTGCGTCGAGATCATCCACGACAACGGCGGCACGGTTTGGCGGCTTTACACGGCGGCTGGCGAGCGCATCTGCACTACCCTATACGAGGTGGTCAAGTACTTGAAACAGGACGCGATTGATTAACGCTTCTGGGGGACTCGTGCATTTTCAGACGACTCTGTTTGTTGCGCAGGATGCGCGCCACCGGAGAGCTGGGACGTGCCCTTTAGTACGGAGGGTATCACATCCGCGTCGGGGCCAGAGTCCAGGCTTGCAGCGACTGCACCTTGGCGTTACCTCCGCGTGCAAACAGGCTAACGCCGATGCTGTCGGTTCGCGTCGGATAGATGCGCTGGGTCACGCATTGTCGGCGATTGGCAAAGACTTCGAGGATCGAACGGTCCAAGAAGATGCGCAGGGTCAGCAGTTCGTCCGGGGCCAGTTCGAACGGCCCTTCTTGGGCGGTGACGTACTGCTCGCTCTCGGCCAGATGCGGCTGGAGACTGCGGTAGCGGGTGTAGCGTATCTCGCGGTCGAGCGACGACCGGCTGACGTCAATCCGCAGCACGGCGGCTGCGGCATCGTAGGAGATGGCTGTTTCCTCCTCGCCCCCTGGGGAGCGCCGAACCTTCAGCCCCACTTCCCGCGCTTCCTGCGGATCGATCTCAACGGCCAATTCCAAGCAGTCACCGCCGACTCTCTCGACCACTACCTCGGAATCGACGGCCACGTCAATGGACCCATGTCGGTGCTGATCCAGCCGCAACACCTCCAACTCTGGGGCTGGGTCGATCTGCAGGTGACCGCTGGGGTCCAGCGACAACAGGCGCGGAACGGTCATAACGCCCGACCATCCCGAGGTGCGCTCGCGCTCGCCGCCGCGCAGCTCGCGGATCCAATCGAAGAAGATGCGCCGGCCTGTTGCGTCCAGCAGGGTTCGCGGGCCGCCGAGCTGACCTCCTTCCCAGCTCATGCGCCCGTGAACCTCGGGATAAAACCGTTCGTCCCGGACCTGGCCGATGTAGTACTGGGTTCCCTGCAAATGGCTACAGAAGACCAGCAGGTGCCGGTCGCCGAGTGGAAAACAGTCCGGTACGGCGCAGTCTTCGCCTCCTTCGGTCCACTCCCGTCGCGACTGGTAGAACAAACCGGCGAACTCCCAGGTGCGCAGATCCGTCGATTTGAACAGGTACGCTGCATCCCCTTGGTCTTGCGGATCGCGTTTGTTGATGGCGGCGTAGTAGAGGTCGCCTGCCAACCACCCGCAGGGATCGTGGATGGTGTAGCGGCCGAAGTCGGCGCTTCCTTCTTCCGGCTGGGGGATCACCGGATTGCCCGGATCTTTCGTCCACTCGATCAGCAGATCGTCGCTGCTGCGGGCGAGGCAGAGGCCGTCGGGATTGCCGTAGTAGATCAGCGTCGGAATCCCTTCCTTGCTGACCAAGGCCCCGCCGCTAAAGCAGCCGATGCGGTCCGGTCCGTCCGCTTCCGGCGTCAGCGCCACCGGATGGTGGACCCAATGCACGAGGTCGGTGCTGGAGGCGTGGCCCCATTGAATGAGATTCCAGTAGGCGCCGTCCGGGTTGTACTGATAGAAGATGTGGTAGCGACCCTTCCAGAACAGGGCTCCGTTGATGTCGTTCATCCACGCGGCTGGCGGCGTGAAGTGATAGGCTGGCCGATGCGGGTCGCGGGCCAAGGCGGCAGCGAGATCGCCGGCCTCTCGGATCTGCGCTTCCATCCGTTCGATTCGGTTTTCAGCAGTCATGGGTGCGCTCACGGGTTGGCTGCCCGGGATTTCGGACAGCGGGCTTTGTGCCTGACTGGGGAAGATAGGAAACGGAGACGGACGCTGTCGAGGACGCAGAAGCACCACTTCGGTCCATACGTTTCCAGTGTTCCTCCTCGACGAGTTGGATGTAACCGCTTGACGCTTCTCAGGCGAATCGTGCATTTTGCAGGTACCTTATAGAGTACACCCGCGAAGGATAGACCATTACAATTCCCGGCGGACAACGATGCTGGAAAGTGCAGGCGTATCGTCAGCGAAAAAGTTAAAAATGGAGACATAGCTATGACGCAGCAATTGAACGATTCGACAGATCTGAGCGCCCGAATTACCATCGATCCTGAAATCTGTCATGGGAAACCCTGCATTCGCGGCCTGCGGTATCCCGTCGAGACGATCTTGGAGCTATTGAGCGCGGGGATGACGCACGAGGACATCCTCGCCGATTACGACGATCTGGAAGCGCTGGACATCCTCGCCGTATTGGATTTTGCCGCCCGCTTGAGCCACGTCAAACGGATGCGGAAACTGAGCAGCGTTGTCCTATGAGCCGCATCGTTTCCCTCCTGCCTAGCAGTACTGAAATCATCTGCGCCCTCGGCTGCGGCGAGCACTTGGTCGGCCGCTCTCACGAGTGCGACTATCCGCCCGGCGTCGGCGACCTACCCGCTTGCACGGCTCCCAAATTCGACCCAGATGGGACCTCATATCAGGTTGATCAGCGGGTCAAAGCTATCTTGCAGGAAGCTGCCTCGGTGTACCGGGTGGACGCCGACCTGCTCGACGACTTAGCCCCGGATTGGTTGGTGACCCAATCGCAGTGCGAGGTTTGCGCCGTCAGTCTCAAAGACGTCGAAGAAGCCGCCTGTCAATTGGTGCGCTCCCGGCCCTCCATTCTGTCGTTGGAGCCTAACGCGTTAGCCGATGTCTGGGGTGATATTGAGCGGGTGGCTGCGGCGCTAGAAGTGGAGGAGCGGGGCCGCGCCTTGGTGGCCCAATTACGGGATCGGCTGGACCAAATCGCCGCTCGCACTCGTACTATCGACCATCGTCCGCGCATTGCCTGCATCGAGTGGTTTGAGCCGCTGATGGCCGCGGGCAATTGGATTCCCGAATTGGTGGAGATCGCCGGTGGTCAGAACCTCTTCGCGGCGGCAGGGACGCATTCCCCTTGGCTATCTTGGGAGATGCTCAAAAAGGCCCAGCCGGATATTATCGTCTTGATGCCTTGCGGTTTTGATATACCCCGTTCGCAAAGCGAATTGCCAGCGCTTACCCAGCATCCGCTGTGGTCCCGGCTGCAAGCCGTGCAGCAGGGGCAGGTATTCTTTACTGATGGCAACCAGTTTTTCAACCGTCCAGGGCCGCGCTTGGTAGAATCGGCTGAAATTCTCGCCGAGATTTTCCATCCCCAACACTTCGGCGGTACGCACGAGCACCGGGGATGGGAGCGGTGGGAAATGGCTTGAACAGAAGGGATGGCCGTGGGCAACTCCTCCGACCGTGACGCACCCCTGCACTCTGTCGCAGTATTGTAGCTCAGGCTTTCACATGCGGGTGAGCCGTTTTGGCCTTCTTCTGTTCTTCTGTTATCTCCCCATATCTCTTGTATGTCGCTGCCACACCTTCTAGCTCATCAATCAGTAAGTGCACAAACGTTGTCGGGTTTCCGTGATGTTCACGATCTCCTATCTCTCGGCTCTGCTGCAAGGTTAGAGCGGCATTTAGTCTTGCTTTCGGCAGACGACTATATAGAATCTCAAAGTGATTACCCTGACCCTTTTCGTAATCTCCAAACTCCGGCTTTCTTTTTAGCAAAGAAATTAAATTGCCGCATGGAGATTTCCCTCCACCCACTGCGCAAGGTTTTCTGAATGCCTCAAAATGCAGCATAAACCAAACTTCAAAACAAGGATTCGAAGTAATCGCTGCAACAGTCTTTCCTTTAAGTTTTCTCTGGAGTTGGAATTGCTGTACTAGCCTTATAGCATCATCGTAGTCAGGGTGGGAATCTCTATCAAAAACAAAAAAAATCAGATCAAAATCGGGGTCACAATCAAATTTTTTCTTACCAAATCTTACTACGCTTTTCGGTGCCGAGCCACATTCACCACAAACTTCTACCTCGGCAGTTGTAAGACCTAGGCGAGCCACCAACGCCTTAAAATAAAGAGGTTCAGTTTTTTCGCCTTCGCAGACGATCATTACCCTTCTCCTTTCGGAAAAGGTGGCTCTACTACGTTTTAAGGTTTTTTTACTTTTCGCCTTCCTTTTTTGAAAAATCTTGTCACTACGACTAGGCATTCACAAATTCTCTCAGACTTGGGACAGCACCATAGCGACCGTCGAGATATGCTTTCTGAAAGGCTGAGACGTCACGTACTTTATAGTTAGAGAGTGCGATTAGTTTTGAACCCTCTGCTTCATTATTTTCTACAAGCCATACTTGATCTTGATGCATGAAGCCTTTAGACATCACAGACGTTTCATGACTGGTCAGAATCAACTGAGCGTTCTTAGTGTTAATATCAGTGTCGTGAAACAAATTGATTAAGAATTTTAAGGCGTGGGGATGTAAGCTGTTATGCAGTTCGTCGATAACTAATGTGTATCCATTGCTGAGTACATCCAGCCATGGACCGGCAATGTTGAAAACAACCTGACTACCGTCAGATTCTTCGTCAAAATCTAAGGCGACTATATTCCCATCAGCACCTTGATGACAGGACTTGATCTGAAATTGTTTTTTCCCTTGCAAGCTCTTTTTTATTTCTTCACTTACCGTGTCTGAAAACATATCTTCCGGAAAATCTTTCAGATCTATATCTCGTACATCAATCTCAATGTCCTTGATTTTGATATCTACCGCTCGCAGAAGATTGAGAACTTTACCCTTCCATCCTTCTTCCACACATTGGCGAGCGGTGAAGCGTGGTAATAGCCGTTCAGTGGACTCAATAACCCTTAAATAGTTCTGAATCCAATCAAAGGGTTCCTTGAAGGCTTCGGCTTTCAATTGAATGGCTGTTGAAAGGAAAAGTGCATTGTCTCGGGTAGAATTTTTCCAAACTTCCTTCTCACCTCGTACTTTTGTCTTGCTTATGTTCCAAACATATTCTCCTGCTTCTGGATCATATTCTCGCTGGAATAAAGTGTGGATTTTTCTATCATGCGCATTTGGCTTGGAGAATAGCCACTCGCCCCACACTCGATTTCTGTCAACCGCAAAACCATATTGATACAAAGCACCACTGTGGATGAACGTTGCTTCGAGTTCGGTTGGTTGTCCTCGCCATTTCTCATCCAGCTTGAAAGGGACTGTATCGATTTTTTCGCCTTCTTGCGAGTTCTTGGCTGAGGAAACGGTGAAATCTTTATAAAAATCTAAAGCTCCCACCAGAGCCGACTTACCAGCACCATTCGGCCCGAACAAGCAGGCGGACCGCAGAAGGTACGGGGAAAATGGATTTTCCGAGGGGAATGAGAATCCCTCGTGTCGTTTTGCTCCAGCACCGGCAACCATTGAAATGGTCTGTCGAGATGAGAACGAGCGATAATTCTGTAGACTAAATGACACCAACATAATTTGGGCCTCCAAACCCATTAGGGCAATAATATGTGCATTTTTTGCAAAAAAAGCAAGGAAAATGACCTCTAAGAGCTGTTGAGTTAAAAACGAATATCGGGAAAATCAGGCATTTCTACGGGGATTTTTCTGCACCCAGGGACCTTCAAAATGGAGTTATACGGCTGAAAACAACCCTTTTTCGTAGATTATTCCTAACAACTCAACAGCTTCTTAGTGACGAGAAATCGAAAGAAGAGTTGCTCAAAGCCCAACTTGGTGCGGAAATTTTTCGGATTCTCGAACACCGCAAACTGACTCAGACAAAGGCCGCGAGGATTCTAGCAGTTAAGCAATCAGAAATTTCCAGGCTTAAAAGCGGCAAGTTTTCTTATTCCAGCATCGAACGGTTGATGCGGTTCCTTGAACGCCTAAATTGCGAGGTGAGTATTCATATTGCCTGGCCGGAGAGTAAAGGGGCCAAAAAGGTCATTGCGATATAACCAAATAGCCATTAGCTGCAATCCATTGTGAAGTCGCAACGAAATAATCGGGGATGACGCTACAGGAGGCCTTATACGAGTTGGGGGTGCGCGACGATACGCTCTCTCAGGGCGAGAAGGCGCACTTGGACCGCGAAGGTTACGTGGTCCTGCCCAATATCCTCTCGGCTGCGCAGATCGCCGCGATATGCAGTGCAATGGACGGGGTGTACGCCGCCGAGGGCACGGGGCAAAAGGATGGCCCGGCCGAAAGTAGCTACATACAGAACAAAGTCCCTGGGCTCGACATCTGCTTTACCCATCCGCGCGTTTTGGCCGCCATCTGCCACGTCTTGGACGGCTCTATCAAGTCCTTCGGCGTTCACGGCCGGCCCCATCCGTCCGGCGGCGAGCAGCAGGCTCTGCACGTCGATTACAACGGTCCAGCGGCCCATGCAG
The DNA here is from genome assembly GCA_965261395.1 of Candidatus Latescibacterota bacterium. Classification (GTDB taxonomy): domain Bacteria; phylum Latescibacterota; class UBA2968; order UBA8231; family UBA8231. The sequence goes on along the minus strand of OZ253462.1, from coordinate 5,242,599 downwards.
GCCGCTACGCCGTGTGCAACTCGCTGTGGATGCTGACGGAATTCACGCTGGAAAACGGAGCCACGCGGGTGATTCCCGGTACGCATCGAAGTGGTGGAGATCCCAAAGAGGCGCTGGAGGACCCCGCCGCAGATCACCCGCGTCAAAAGCTGTTGCTCGGCGCGGCTGGCACGGTCGCCGTCTTCAACAGCCACGTCTGGCACGGCACCACCTGCAACCGCAGTGCTAGCAGTCGCCGCAGTCTCACCAGTTTTTTCTGCCGCCGCGACGACCCGCACATGGTCTTTTCCAGTGCCCTCAGCCCGGCAGCCGCTCAGCGCTTGCGCCCGGCGGCCCGCTGCTTATTCGCCGATCCCGAGCCTTGGACGGGCTAACTCACAGGCCATCGGCGCTGCAAAAGCGGCTCCTTACCGCGTCGAAAACTTGTGGATTGTAACCGTCCGGTAGATCTCCCCCGGACGCAATACCACCGACGGAAAGCCCGGCTGATTGATCGAGTCGGGATAGTGCTGGGTCTCTAGGCACAGGCCGTGATACTGATTGTAGATTGTTCCGCCCTTGCCCTGCACTCCATCGAGGTGGATGGCCGAGTAAAACTGCACGCCCGGCTCGGTGGTGTACAGCTCCATCACCCGCCCGCTCTCCGGCTCGTACACCTCGGCGGCTAGCCCCGGCTCAGCCCGACCCCCATTGTCGAGTACGTAGTTGTGGTCGTAGCCGCCGACCTGCCCGATCTGCCCAATTCGCCCACCAATGGCGGCTGGTTTGACAAAGTCGAGGGGGGTGTCGGCCACCGGCAAAATGCGCCCAGTGGGAACTTGGTTGGCGTCCGGCTCGGTGTAGTAGCGGGCGTGGAGGGTGAGGATATGCCCGAGCACGGGGCCGCTGCCGGCCAAGTTGAAATAGGAGTGGTTGGTCAGATTAATCGGCGTAGGCTTGTCCGTGGTCGCCTCGTATGCGATGACTAGGGCATCGTCGTGGGTCAAGGTGTACGTCACGCTCACCGGCACAGTGCCTGGATAGCCCTCCTCGCCGTCTTGACTCACGTAACGCAAGCGCACTGCCGGCCCGCGTGTATCGTCCACGACCTCGGCGTCCCAGACGACCTTGTCGAAGCCCACTAGCCCACCGTGTAGGTGATTAGGCCCGTTGTTGACTGCGAGCATGTACTCTTGACCATCTAGGGAGAATTTGCCGCCGGCGATGCGGTTGGCGACTCGCCCGGTGATACAGCCGAAGTACGGATTTTCCTTCTCGTACTGCTCCAAGTGGTCAAAGCCTAGCACTACATCACCCAGCGTGCCGGCGCGATCGCGCACGAGGAGTTCGGTGATGATCCCACCATAGGTGATGACGCGGGCTATAGTGCCGTGGTCGTTTGCGAGGGTATAGCGATCGACGGGCTGTCCCGTCGCGGTGGTTCCAAAGCTGTCTTTGCTCACGTTGGCCTCTCCTGCGGTGGCGGCCAAGGCGACCGCTAGTAACATTGCGCTGGTCACGCCTAAAGACGCGGTGAAGTACTTTTGCATGGCCCCTCCTTCTATCGTTAATCTTGCGCTTCCTTTTTGCCGGACGTAACATAGGCATTCCGCATTCGCGGGGGCAACAGAGTTAGCTCCTACGAGTATCCTGCTCTCGTCGAGGGCGCGACGGCCATAGAGCGGGTGTCGCGTCCTTAAACCTCCTAGCGAGATAATTATGAAAACGTCCCTTTTGCTCCTCGCCTTGATTGTTATCGCCTGTAGCGACGCGCCGCAACCGGCGGCCAAGCCCCAAATCGCCTTTGTCACCAATGGCGTTGGCCCCTTTTGGACCATTGCCACCAAAGGGGTCGAAGCCGCTGCCGCCGAATTTGCCGCCGACGCTGAGGTGCAAATGCCCGGCGAGGGGGTCGCCGATCAGAAGCGCATCATTCAAGCCCTGCTTGCCCGAGGAATCGACGGCATGGCCATAAGCCCTATCGACCCGGACAATCAGACTGGCCTGCTCAACGAAGCCGCCGCCCGCACCAACCTGCTCACCCACGACTCGGACGCTCCGCAAAGCAACCGCCTTTGCTTTATTGGCATCGACAACTACTCGGCTGGCCGCGTCTGCGGGGCGCTGGTCAAAGAGGCTCTGCCCGACGGCGGAAACATCATGATCTTCGTTGGTCGCCTCGAACAGCTCAACGCCCGCCAGCGCCGCCAGGGCCTCATCGACGAATTGCTCGGGCGCTCCTTTGATCCGACGCGCCACGACCCGAACAGCGGTCCGATCGCCGGCGACCAATACACCATTCTCGACACCCGCACCGACCAGTTCGACTACGCTAAGGCCAAGGCCCAAGTCGAGGACGCCATTGCCAAGTACCCGGACCTGCACGGCGTCGTCGGCCTCTTTGCCTACAATCCGCCGATGTGCCTCGAAGCGATCAAGGAAGCTGGCAAGACCGGCCAGATCCAAATCATCGCCTTTGACGAGGAAGCCCCCACCCTCCAAGGCATCATCGACGGCCACATTTACGGCACGGTGGTGCAAAATCCGTATCGCTACGGGTACGAGTCGGTGCGGATCCTCGCTGCCCTTGCCCGCGGCGACCGCTCGGTCTTGCCCGATGGTGGAGTACTCGACGTACCAGCGCGGTCCATCCGCCGCGACAATGTCGAAGCCTTTTGGGATGAACTGAAAACCCTGACCGGCACTCACTAATGACGCTGTTGGCCGCCCGCGGCATTAGCAAGCGCTTTCCCGGGGTCCGTGCCCTCGACGCAGTGGACATGGCGGTGGAGGCAGGAGAAGTCCTCGCCGTCATCGGCGAAAACGGGGCTGGCAAATCCACCCTGATGAAAATTCTCGCCGGCATTGAGACCCCGGACAGCGGCCAGATTGTGCGCGATGGGGAGTCGGTGATAATCGACTCGCCGCGCCGTGCTACTGCGCTCGGCATCGCCCTGATCCATCAAGAACTCAACTTTTGCGCCAATCTCTCGGTCGCCGCCAACCTCTACCTCGGCCGCGAGCCGCATAAGTGGGGGCTGATCGACCGCGCTACCGTCCGCCGGGGGGCCGTCCAAGCCCTCGCACAACTCGGGCTCGAGGTGTCGCCGGATACCCTGATGGGCGACTTGCCCATTGGCCACCAGCAGCTCGTCGAAATCGCCAAGGCGCTCTCGACCGAGGCGCGGGTGCTGATTATGGACGAGCCGACCTCCAGCCTCACCAGCCAAGAGGCCGAGGCCCTATTCGCGGTCATCAACGAGCTGCGTGAGCGCGGCGTGGCCATCGTCTATATCTCCCACCGCCTCGGAGAGGTAGAAGCTCTAGCCGACCGGGTTATGATCCTCCGCGACGGGAAAAACGCCGGCGAGCTGGCCCGCGCGGAGATCAGCCACGACGCCATGGTGGCGAAGATGGTCGGCCGCGACATTGCCCAGTACTACGCGCACCAAGCACATCCAGCCGGCGACATCGCCCTCCAAGCCGAGGACTTGGTCATCCCTGCTTGGCCCGCTCACCGGCTCAATTTCGCGATCCGGCGCGGTCAGCTCGTCGGCATCGCCGGTCTGGTCGGCGCGGGGCGCACCGAGCTGTTAGAGGTGCTGTTCGGCCTGGTTCCCGCGCTCGGAGGCCGCGTTCTCATCGACGGCGCACCGCAGGTGATCCGCTCGCCGGCCGACGCCATTCGCGCTGGCTTAGCCCTCGTGCCCGAAGACCGCAAGCAACAGGGCCTGATCCTCGAAATGGCCCTGTGCGACAACATCGGCTTGCCCGGCTTGGGGCACTATCAGCACTTTGCCGGTTGGGCCAATTTTGCCCGCCAAGCCGCAGACGCCGACCAGATGATTGAGCGCCTCGCCATCCGCACCCCCGGCCCGGCCCAAATCGTTCAGTACCTATCCGGTGGCAACCAGCAAAAGGCGGTGCTGGCCAAGTGGCTGGCTCTCGCGCCCCGCGTGTTGCTGCTCGACGAACCGACTCGCGGCATCGACATAGGAGCCAAACAAGCGATTTACCGCCTGATGGAAGAGTTGGCCGAAAGCGGCGTAGCGGTGCTGTTTACGTCGAGTGAGTTGGAGGAAATTCTGGGGATGGCCGATGAGGTGTTGGTCATGCACGAGGGCCGCATTACCGGCCAGCTCCAGCGGGACGCGCTCAGCGAGGAGGCGATTATGCACTTGGCGACGGGTAAGGCGGCTTAAAAGATGAAGAAAGTACTGGGTATCCTCGGCTTGTTGGTGACGATTTTTGTGGTCACTTGGGTCGTCGAACCTAAGTTTGCCAGCGCCTATAACTTGCAAAATATCATCCGCTGGACCTCGCTATTTGGCATCATTTCCATCGGCGTGGCCTTTGTCATTATCACGGGCGGTATTGACTTGTCGATTGGCTCGTTGATCGGCTTGGTCGGTTGTCTGCTGCCCATGCTGTTGGTCGCTGGGTACGCGCCGGCCATTGCGCTGTTGGCCGTGGTGGTTTTGTCCTTGGCCATTGGGTTGATGCACGGCTTGCTAATCACGCGCCTAGGGCTACAGCCGTTTGTCGTCACGCTGTGTGGTCTGCTGTTCTACCGAGGCTTTGCCCGCTGGCTGACCCACGACCAAGTGCAGGGCTTTGGCTCGTCCTACGAGGGCCTGCGCCAACTGGCGATTGGCAAGGTCCCGTTGGGCAGTGGCTTTGCGCTGCCGATTCCGTTTTTCCTCTTGCTGATTGTCGGAGTCCTCGCCGCCCTTTTCCTCAACCGCACGATATGGGGTCGCTACCTGTTGGCACTGGGCCGCAACGAGACCGCGGCGCGCTACAGCGGGATCCAAATTGAGCGGATGAAAGTGTTGGCGTACGTCTTATGCTCGGGCACCGCTGGTTTGGGGGGTATCCTCTTCGCTCTCGACGTCAACTCGGTGCAACCGGCCGCCCACGGCAATTTCTACGAGCTGTATGCGATTGCCGCGGCCGTGTTGGGGGGCTGTTCCCTACGCGGCGGTGAGGGATCGATTTTGGGGGTCGTCATTGGCGCGGCGGTCATGAGATTGCTCTACAATGCCATCAATATCTCCGGCATTCCCACCCAACTCGAATTTGCCATTATCGGTGCGGTGATTTTAGCGGGGGTCATCGCCGACGAGTTGATCCGCCGCATGGCGGGGAGGCACAGAGCGGGACGAGGAGATTAATTTCGCATGGAACAAAGAAAATATCGCGCCGGCGTCATCGGCTTGGGGTGGATGGGGTTTCTCTACGACTTGGGCAAGCGCGACTACGAGCGCATTGGCGGGTCGTATCAGACGCCGATATACGATGTTGAAAGTGCCGACCGGCCCCTGCCGGACGGACTCGATGTCAAGCGGACGTTTCACCTCTACGATCACCCTGGGCAGGAGGGGCTGGCTACTTCGTATGCTGCGGCCCTTTTCGACCGGCCCGAAGTGGAATTGGTGGCCGGGGCCGACCGGGATCCACGGCGGCGGGCTATGTACGGGGAACGCTACGGCATTGAAGCTCTGTACGCGGATGCGCAGGAGATGTTGGACGAGGAGCGGCTAGACATTGTGGCGATTGCGACGAACACGGAGGGGCGGTCCGCGCTGACGGTCGCCGCGGTCGCCGCTGGGGTGCGAGGCGTGTTGGTAGATAAGCCGATGGTGTTCTCGCTGGCCGACGCCGACGCCATGGTCGGAGCTTGCGCCGAGGCCGGGGTGCCGTTAGTGGGTGGGGCGACGAGTGTTTCGCATCCGTCGTTTGCGCGGGCCAAGTCGTTGGTAGAGGAGGGGGTGATTGGTCAGGTGCGGTCACTCGAAGCGCGGGTTCCGGTTTTCGCTCAGCATCAGGACTGGAGCTACTTTTTGACCGGCGATCCGATCTGGGTGTGCGGCACGGGCGATCAGCCGCGGCGGGAGCGCGGCAGCACTGAGTTCATGGGGCAGGGAATGATCGCGTGCAGCGATGGCTTGGTGGTCCACATCCGTGCTGGCGCGCCCGAGGTGCGGATTTCGGGGAGTCGGGGGGAGATGGTCTTTGAGCACAATCGGTGGCGGCTCTATCAAGACGTGGAAACACCGGCGGCAGGGCGGGTGGAAATGCCGTGGCCCGCGCCGCAGTTTTTGTCGGGGATGCGGACGGTGTACTGTCTCGACGACCTGATCGCCTGCATGGAGGGGCGGTTGGACGAGCCGAAAAATTCCGGGCGGCGGGTCGCGGTCGCGCTGGAAGTGGAACTGGGGCTGAAGCGGTCGGCGGCCCAAGGCGGCGAGCGGGTGGAATTGCCGCTGGCCGACCGCAGCTTGGCGCTGACGTACGATTGGTTCCGTTAGAAATATTGCAAAGGATACGAGCCGATGCGGGTATTGGTTACGGGCGCGGCTAGTGCACTAGGCCAAGAGGTGGCCGCTGCGCTGGAAGCGGAAAACGCGGAGTTGCGTCTGCTGGACGACTGCGCGCCGCCGCGGCAAGATGTCGAATGGGTCGCAGGCCGGCTGACGGATCCAGACGCGATATGGCAGGCGGTGCGCAATGTAGATGCCGTCGTCCACACGGGCGAGCCGCCGCCTGCGCCCGAGAGCGAAGAGACCCTGCTCGACCGAGCGACGCGCGGTACGCACGTGCTGTTTCAGGCGGCGGTGGAGGCCGGCGTCAAGCGGTTTGTGTACGGCAGCACTCTTGAAGTATTTCGCGCGTATCCCGACACAGTGTACGTCACTGAGCATTACAAGCCATTGCCTGCCCCCGAGATGGCGGTGCTGGCGCGGTATTTGGGCGAGATTACGTGCCGCGAATTTGCGCGCGAGTATCCCATCACGGTCACGGCGTTGCGCCTCGGCAAGCTGGTGCGGGAGGAGGAGGTCGCCGGGCGGGAACGCGATTTGATGTGGGTCGATATTCGGGATGCAGCGCAGGCGTTTTGCGCGGCGTTGGCGCGCGACGCGAGCGCGTCCCTAAATTGGGTGCCGCGCTGGGCTGTGTACCACATCGCCGCGCCCATCGCCCATCCCAAGTTTTTGCTCGATCAAGCTAAGTCTATGGGCTATCGGCCGCAGCGCGAGTTTCGCGGAGGCAAGGCGTGAAGAAAAAAGTGTTGCTGTTAGGGGCCTCGGGGATGATCGCCCCCAATCTACTGCCCGGTCTCGAAGATACATACGATATGACGCTGGCGGACATCGCCCCGCACCCGGATGGCAAGCCCATCGTGCATTGCGATGTGTCGTCGCGGGAGCAGGTGCGGGATGCAGCCGCGGGCATGGACGCGATCATGAATTTTACGGTCGTGCGCAACCATCCTGAGCAGAGTTTTCACGTCAACACACGCGGAGCGCTCAACGCGATGCAGGCCGCGGCTGAGCACGGGATCAAAAAGGTGATTCACTCCGCCCCGCAATTCGTCCGCCGCACCTATGACCACGACTTTGACATTGCGGACGTGCCGCCGGTTTTGACCACGGGTTATTACTGCCTGACGAAGGGCTTGGCGAGCGAGATTTGCCGGACGTATGCACGGGCGTATGGCATTCAGACGATCAGTTTTGTGTTCAATGGCTTGGGGCCGCGACCGACGCAAAGCACTGGGGACTTTCCGCCCTTTACGGTGGTGTGGGAGGACTTGCAGCACGCCTGTCGGCTGGCGTTGGAAATCCCCGAGGTGCCGGACTGCTTTCAGGAGTTCAACTTGCTTAGCTGGGAGGGGCACGGAAAGTACAATATCGATAAGGCCCGGCGCATCTTGGGCTTTGAGCCGACGGAGTGCTGGGAGCGGTATTTTGCGCGCAATGTAAATGACCACTAAAGACTAGGAACTTTTCCATGAGCGAAATCATTGCGGATACAGCCCAAATCTCCGAGTTGGAAGATCAACTCGACGCGCTCGACCGGCACGGCTTTCTATTGGTGCGCAACGCGCTGCCCGAGGATGTAGTGCTGGCTTGGCGGGAGTGCTTGGTGCGGAAGTACGAGCGGCGGGAATGGGATATTAGCAACGAAGTGGGCAATGTGGCTTTTGACCACCTGTTGGAGCAGGAACCCGAGCTGGCTCGGCCCATGATCGGCCATCCCTCGGTCGCGTCGTATTTACAGGCCATGCTCGGGCGGCAATGCCAGTTGCGGAGCTTTCGCGCGCACCTCAATCCGGGGGCTTATACCCAAGAGTGGCACAAGGACTTTGGCTATTATTGGGACGCGCCCGACGAAGCGCGACACGCGCTGCGGCCACTGTGCATAAACACCACGTTTTACCTGACGGACAACGCGCCAGAGACCGGGCGCTTGACCTTCATCAACAACTTCTGCCACAACGCCCTGCCGGAAGAAATCCGCCACCTAGGCGGGTACAATTCCGACAACCCCTTTTACCAGTGGTGCGAGCAGCAGGAGCACATCCACCTCCATCCCATGACCGGCGACGCAGTGGTGTTCTTCAGCCACATCCCGCACCAGGGTGCAAAGCTAAAGGAAGATGCCGACGCACCCATCCGCGGCAATGTGGTATTGCACTATCAGCAGACGCCGATGTTCCCGGGGATTCCTTTTGTCAGTTCGCCGCTGCCGGCTATTGCCGCGCTCGGGTACAACGGGACCTTTCCGTTTGCCGAGGGGCGCTAGGATTCTAACACACACACTTTTTTCCGCTTAACCTATCCATCATGGCGCGGGGCCTTTTTGTAGCTTGGGCCGCCGACCTCAGCAAGGAGAACGCTTATGCGTCGCTTTACTCGCACCCCCCATTACAGCGGGCCGGACGACCCGGAAATCGGCCAAGTGCGCGGCACTTTGGCTCTTGGAGAAACCGTCATCATCGAGACCATTGGCGGCGCGGACAACGACTTTGAAGCGGCCGGGGAGACTCGCGCTGGCATGATTACTTCTGGGGAGAGCCATCGCCGCTACGCCCGCCCCGGCGGTCCCTTTCTCATCGAGGGCATTGGGCCGGACGATTGGGTGGCCATTGAGATCGTCGAGATGGAGGTTGGCCCCTATGGATTCTATCGCAACGGCGGTCCCAATTGGGGCAATTGGCGCTGCGTGGCGCCGGTACGCGACGGGCTGATCTACTTTCCGCCGGATTTTGTCGTACCAGTGCGGCCGATGATCGGCGTTGTCCAGCTCGAATCGTGGGCACCCAACGCCATCGATCACGGCGGCAACATGGATTTCAATGCCATCCAGCCCGGCAGCACCGTCCACATCCGCGCGCAAAAGCCCGGGGGATTGCTCTCGTTGGGCGATGTCCATGCGCGCATGGGCGATGGCGAGTTGACCGGGGCGGGGGTCGAGATCGACTCGGCCATCACGCTCAAGGTAGATCGCTCGCCTGGGTTTCCCAACAGCAGCCCCGTGGTCGAGACCACTAGGGTTGTGGAAGACGCCGAGGAATACCTCACCAGCGCGCGCGCGGAAGAGTGGGGCGACGCGCTCAAAGCGGCGTGGCTCGAAATGGTGGCCCTCATTTGCGACCGCTACGACACCACGTACGAATACGCCAACATGATCGTCGGCACCATTGGGGACGCGCGCCCAGGCTTTGCCACCGGCTACATGGGCGGGTACGCGACCTGTCAGATCGCGGTGACCAAGAAGCTGCGGCGCACGGGCGAGCCGTACCGGCCCTAGCGCGGAGAGGAGAGGGCTACATGGCGACATCATTGCAGATTGAGCAATACCGCGAGCGGGGTTATTTCATTGCCGACGACGCAGTTGCCCCGGACATGCTAGCGGCCTTGGAGGTCGGGGCACGGCGCGCGGCGGAAAAGGTGCACTCCGGCGCGGTGGTGGCTACGGACGAGCGGATCAGCACCGGCGGCCCGGGCGTGGAACCGCGCCACATCTTGGGCTTGATCGCGCCCGAGTTTGGCGAGCCGATCTTTGCCGAATACCTCATGTCGGAGCCGGTGGAGACCTGCGTGCGTGCCGTGGTGGGCGGCCCGTTGCGCTTGGGTTGGGTGGGGCTGATTGTCCTGTGCGGCCCGACGGACTACGACACGGGCTGGCACCGCGACTTTGGCCACGAGGAGCGCGACGGCAGCCGGGAGGTGGAGCTGGAGATTTTGGGCCGCTATCGCAAGAACTTGGTCAAATGGCACTTGGCCTTGGCCGACGACGCCTGTCTGTGGCTGGTGCCGGGCAGCCAGCGCCGCTACCGCACCGAGCGCGAGCGCGAAGTGCTGATCAACGACCGCAAGGGTGCCGTACCCAATGCACAGCAAATCGTGCTGCAAAAGGGGCAGACCATTTTCTGGACCGGCAACACTATTCACCGGGGTCGCGTGCCCGCTGGCGCGGCCGAGCGGCTGACCCTGACGGGCGCGTTAGTCAAGCACGAGGAAGATCAACCGCGCGAAGTCCTCGACGAGCGCTTCCGCTGGCAACTGGCCGACAATGTGCGGGCCGGGCTACCGGCGCGGATGCAGGGCTACTACGACCGCTGGCGTCGGGTGCAGGATGTTTAGAGGCACTCGCGTCAGTCGGCGCGAAAGACGCCACCCTTGTTGACGCGGTCGTCAACTTAGGCCGATTATCGGGGGCGACAATCCCGGAACGGCCATCATCCCCTTGGAGGCATTATGACTGTATCCCAATGGCAGGAAGTATCTGAGCCGTTGCAGGCTGAACACGACGATGTGGTGATCGGCGCTGGCATTGTCGGCTCGTACGCAGCTACCTTGCTGCACCAGCGGGGCCGCGATGTGGCCCTGGTCGATGCCCGCTTTCCGGCCGCCGGTGCATCGGGCCGCAACGCCGGCTTTGTGCTGACCTCGCAGCGCGAGACGTACCCCATCCTCATCGCCCAAGTGGGGCACCCGGCCGCCCGCCAAATCCTCGCCATGGTGTGCGACAACGTCGCCCGGATGCGCGCCTTGGCCAAGCAGTACGAAGTGCCCTGGGAAGAGGGTGCCATCCACCTAGCCGAAACCCAAGCCGACGCCCGTGAACTGGAAGAGTGGGCCCGCGCCTTTGCAGCCGACGGCGTTGAGGTCGAGTTTGCCCAGAGCGATCCCTATGGCGCTGGGTACGCGGCATCTCTACAGGTGGAGGGCGATTTCATGGTGCAACCAGCACGCCTCACCGAGGCCATTGCCTCCTCCTCCGGGGCCACCTTCTACGACCACAATGAGGTCTATCGCATCGAAGCGGAGGGCCAGGGCCTGAGGGTGCGTGGACGCCGTGCTCATATCCGCTGCCGCAAGGTGTACATCGCCACCAACGGATATGGCTGCGATCTGCACCCGTACCTGCGCCGCATTGTGCGCCCAGTGCGCGGCCAGATTCTCGTGACCACCCCAGTGGAACCCCTGATGGAGGTCGCCGGCATCACCGAATACCATTACTTCCGTCAGTTTGAAGATGGGCGTTTGATGATCGGTGGTGCTCGGGCTTTTTTTGAGGAGCAGGAGTACACTGCCGAGGACGCCGTCACCCCGAATCTGCTACAGAACCTCGAGACCTATCTGCGCCGCTGGTTCCCGGGCCTCTCCTTTGAAATCGAGTACCACTGGGCCGGCATCCACGGCTTCACTCCGGATCGCCGGGCGGCTGTCGGTGCCCTCCCGGATCTGCCCGACGCGGTCTTTGCCCTAGGCTTTAGTGGTTACGGCAACTCCATCGGCCTGTTGGCCGCCGAACGCATGGTGGAACTGGCCCTGGACGGACGCGACCCCGGCCCTCTAGCCGCGGCGCGCTTCTAGCCGCGATTTGACAACGTAAAATCGTCAGTCGGCGCGGAAGACGCCTTCCTTGTTGACGCGGTCGTGGACTTTGGCGAACTCGGCGGAGCCGTCGTCTTCCCAAATCGAAGAGCGGAAGCCGCGGTCAACGCCCTCCTGATGGCCGGTAATGCTGGTGGGGGAGATGTAGGACGGGCCGTAGTACGTGTGTCCGCCGGGCATCTGCAAGACGCCGACGTGGGTTGGACGCTCGACGAGCGATTGGGCTGCCAGCCGCGCCAGCGCGTCCTCATCGACTGCAAAACCTAAGCCCGGGCCGTTGGGTACGGGGGAGGCTCCATCGACGACGGGAATGGTTTCGGTGGTGTAGTCTTCGGCGTACTGGTCGTCGAGGTTAATCGAATGGGCGGTGTGGGTCGGCAGCACCGAGGCCATGTGCATGGCCATGGCCTTGCCCAGAGTACCACCTTCAAATTGCAGCAGAACTTGTACATTGGCCCGGCCACAGGCCCAGCCAGCGGCCATGGTATCTTCGAGGGTGCCGCCGATCATGTACATGTCGGCGAGGCCGTAGATCAGTTCTTGGACCCCGCCCAAGGGCGTGCCGTGCATGATTAGCGGCAGACTGGTCTGCTGGCGCAGGCGCTTCCAGCCGTCGATGTCCCTTTTGTCGAGCGGGTCTTCGATGTAGCCGACGATGGGGAAATTTCGTTCGAGTTCGGCGATGATCGGCAGGGCGCTGCCGAGGCTGCGGTTGTGGTTGAAGTCGTAGTGGATGCGGAAGCTCTCCGGGGCGACTTCTGTAGCTAGACGGGTCTGCTCGAAGACGTCGTGGTGGGTGCAGGTGTGGATTTTGAAGACGCGATAGCCTTCGGCGGCGGCGCGTTTGATCTCGTCGCGGAAAACCTCTGGGGAAGCGGGTCGGGTCCAGGCGGCCACGGCGATGGCGTTGCGCTTTTTCTGGCCGAGGAGTTTGTGGACGGGCAGGTCGAGGTGTTTGCCCATCGCGTCGTACAGGGCGCAGAGCAGGCCCGAGGGAACGGCGGAGCGATGGTCATTGATGAAGTCGAAGGGGCTGAGGCCAATGAACTGGGCGACGGAGTCGCGGGACGGTTGGGCGTAGGGCCGCACCCGCATGTCGCCGTAACCGATGATGCCGGCGTTGGTGTGGACTTTGTATACGACGCGGCAGTCGATGCCGTAGAGATCGACGCGGCGCGCGGCGTAGCGGCTGGCCAGCTTGGGGAAGATGGGGATGACTTCGATGTTGGTGATTTTCATCTTGGGAGGCTCCTTGAGGGCGGGGAAGGCGATGGGCGGCCAAGGTACGGGCGTGGGAGAGGAGGCGCAAGCTAATGGCGGGAAGCGTAACGGGGACTTCGGCCTCATTGGCCAGCAAGTTAGCGAGCAGACTTATTGGGGGCAAGAGCACCCAAGTATCTGCGTGTGAGTAGTAAGTTTAGTTTAAAAATGTAACCATTCACAGGTTTTCAGGTTGACATGGGTCCATTGATATTCGATTCTTAGTTTGATTCTTACAGCCTTAATATTGAAAACAAAGGGCTATGCCCAGATGCCACTTGTTACTAAACAAAAAGCTACTGGTTCGCATTACACACCTCCTGAACTTGCTCGTTTTCTCGCAGAGAGACTAGTCGCCGAAGCGGACTTTCATCAACTCCCTGAACTAAGGGTTTTGGATCCAGCCTGTGGCGATGGAGAACTACTAGTCGCCTTAGCTAACTCACTGCCAGATAATGCACTAAGAAATACCGTCATTACAGGGATAGAGCTCGACGATTTATCCCTCGGGAAAGCCCAAGAGCGGTTAGAAGTGCTCAGCTCAAAATCGAATTTTCTCAAGAGGATGGATTTCCTGGAACTTTACACCGATTCAGAGGCACAGATAGGGCTGTTTAACAACGGGCCTCCAACTAACAAGACTATTCCTCCTGTAGATATTATAATCGCCAACCCTCCTTACGTCCGAACGCAGGTCCTCGGCGCTCGGAAATCACAGGAGTTAGCAAAAGCCTTTCGCCTGAAAGGCAGAATCGATTTATACCAAGCTTTTCTGGTGGCGATGACCCAGTGCTTAAAAGACAGTGGCATTATAGGCGTCATCACGTCCAATCGGTTTATTTCAACAAAAGGTGGAGCCTCCATCAGAGCGTTCATCGCCGAAAATTACGAGATCGTCGAATTGATTGACCTTGGCGACACCAAGCTTTTCGAGGCTGCCGTTCTGCCAGCTATTTTGATCGCTAGAAAAGTACCCTCTACATTGCGTTCCTCTATGGATCCGAGGCTGCTAAATAGATTTGTCAGAATTTACGAGAATAGGACAAATAATCGCGATGATCGAGAAAAGCCAGTCCATGTTAACTCAGTGTACGACATTCTCAGACAAAATTCTGACGGTGAATATTTGGTATCTAAAACCCGGTTCAAATTTTCGACGGGGAGTCTTTCCTTTTCTAACTTACCCTCCGAACCCTGGCGGATGGCAACTGCGCTTGAGAAAGAGTGGATTGGTAAAGTAGAATCGGCGGCAAAGTGCCGAATTGGCGACGTTGTGAAGGTGAGGGTTGGTATTAAGACGACAGCCGATCGAGTTTTTATTCGCTCGGACTGGGACGATGTACCTGAAGATAGGCGACCGGAGGACTGTTTACTACGTCCCATATTCTCACACGACGACGCTAGCCGCTGGCGATCTGGCACAAGGAATGAATCGCTTAAAAAAATATTATATACTCATGAAGTCAGGGACGCGAAACGAGTAGCTATTGACATAGAACAGTATCCATGCGCGGCGGCATATCTTAGGCAACACCGTGAGAGATTAGAAAGACGGAAATACGTAATTGAGGCTAATAGAAAATGGTACGAGATTTGGGTGCCCCAAGATCCTTTAGCTTTGCAGCGCCCCAAGCTCATCTTTCCCGATATTAGTCCTAGTCCAATGTTCTTTTATGATCACGAAGGTTTGATGGTTGATGGCAACTGTTACTGGATCGTCTCAGAAGAAGAAAACACGGATATGCTCTTCCTTATCCAAGGGATAGCGAATTCAAATCTGATGACTCGTTATCACGAGCTGGTATTTAATAACAAACTGTACGCTGGCCGGCGGCGCTATTTAACTCAATATGTAGAAAAATACCCAATGCCAGATAGGCATTCTGCGTATTCTAGGAGGATAGTAGATTTGGGCTTTGTTGCATGAAAACCGGTCGGGGCCGTGTTGGCTTCTTTCGCGTGTGATTTACGCTTTTTTGGTTAGCGGATAGGACTCAGGTTTCGCCAACGCCCGCATCCGGTTGAGCAAGGCACAGCCCAACCGCGCTTCGGTCTGTTGGTTGGTTAGGGTTCGGGTGCGCAAGGTGTCACCAAGTATCTGTTTGTAGCGGCCTATCTGCGTTTCGGCTACCGAGCGTCGATGATAGCCGCTCTCGTGTTTCCAACCTCGACGGCCCCGTTTGCGGATGGCTCGAATCGTCTCATCGCGGGGCAACGGCTCGGCGTTGGTGTTGCCATGTTGCTCGATTTTGGCGTCCTTGCGCGGCGGAATGATCGGATGAATAGGTGCCCCCTGCTCGGGCGCGGCCAACGCCTTGAACACCTTGCGTTTGTCATAGGCCCCATCGCCGCCCAACGCCTCCACGGGGGCCTCGATCTGTGCCAGCAACGGCTCCACCTGCCCCGCATCATCGTGGCTATTCGTCGTCAAGGTCTGCGCGACGATCTCGCCGGTGGCTTCATTAACCCCGAGGTGCAATTTGCGCCACGTGCGCCGCTTGCTCCAGCCGTGCTGACGCACCTTCCATTCGCCTTCGCCATACACTTTCAGCCCGGTCGAATCCACCACCAAGTGCATCGGTTGGTCTCCCCGCTGGGGCGGCCACGCCACGGCTAAACCCGCCTGACGGCGCGACAGGGTCGTGTGATCGGGCACCCGCAGATCCAAGCCCATCAGGGCCAACACCGAAGCGACAAACCCCTCGGTTTGGCGTAGGGGCAAGTGATACAAAAGACGCAGCGTCAACGCCGTTTGGATGGCGACCTCCGAAAAGGTATATTGCGCCCCCCGCTGAGGCGGCCCTTGATAATACCAAGCTTCGACGGCCTGGGGCGTGAACCACACCGTCAGACTACCGCGCTGTTGCAGCCCGGCCTCATAGTCGGCCCAATTACGTACCCGGTACACGACGTTGGAGCGACGGCGAGGCGAGCGACCAGGCTTGACGGAAGAGGGGCAAGACGATAGGTTGGCCATGACAGGTTCCTTGGACGAGAAAGCATGGGTTTTTTGGCGAAAGTCGTGCTCAATCTACTGAGGAGCCTGTTTTTATTCAACCGATCAACCGAAAAAAACACCAATTCATGCACCAAAGCCGTAGATTTGGTGAAAAAGTTGGTGTCGGCTGACGTAGGCGACAATATGACCGAGAAATATGAGACTGATTTAGAGATTGTTGTAGCGGAAGCCTTTGGCGTCGAGCCGCTACTCTCGTCTCAGGGATTGTAAAGTGCTTTGCCTTGGTACGTATGAAAAAAAGACATAGGGATTGATCTTTGGCACTTAAAACTAGTGTCGCTTACGTATGAAAAATGCTCACCTAACTTCTCACCAGGACATAAAATTATCCCCTGAACAATGCCCGTCTCTGCATCAGTCAAGGCTATCAAGTAGCGGACATCTAACGTCGTTAAGCTAGGACAGGACGGTACGCACTCTTTGAACTGGGGACTGAATTTTCCTAGATCTACGGTCGGCGAATCCTGTACCTTGACTTCCAAGGCTTGGTTGGGAATATCGGGAAAATTCCCCTCTAAAAGCTCAGCATCACTAATTTTGTAGCCTAATAGACAAGCAACCAAGCGCTCTAACGCTTGCCCTCTGTTTTTTGTAGCCATTTGATCCAATGGTTCACCAATTAGCCCATCCACTAGCATTTCTCGCAGCAATTTCAAAGAAAATAGCTGATCCAAAATAGGTTTATCACCTATTGGAGAGGTCGGAATAGCATACTTCCCCGTTACATGTTGAGAAAGAGCAGACGTATCTGAACAGAAAATGCCCGGCGGAGTTTGATCTAGCGCCTTATCTCTAACTTTTGGCGGAATTATGATTTGGTGTTTAATCGTCGGCTTACCAAAGCGTCCGAATTTTCTCTCGATATAATCTGGGGTCAGGACGAGGATTGAGCTTATTGTCTGAGCCTGTGGGTCAACACGCAGAAAAACTAATCTGACATCCCTTGTACTGACTGCTTTTTTGCATAACTCGGTCCCCCAAGCCATTTTATCAGCCCAAACGCAAGACAACTCCAAAGGAGGAGACCATGGGCACCTACACACCGCTGGATTTGAACGCGCTGTACAACGCTGGGCTGGACATCTTGGGGGGCCAAGGCCCGCTCGGCGCACAATGCTTTCGCGGCTTGCCCTTTGCGCTTGGCAGCGATGCTGGGCGCTGTCTGATCGCCTGTGGTGGAGAGCGGTCCGGTGTGGAAATCCCGGTCGGTCGGCGGGTGACTTGGATGATTGTGGCGCATCGTCTGTTGGAGTCGCGGATCGCCGACAATGGGCCGCTGGCGGTGGCGGTAGCTGAATACGCGCTGCACTACGAGGACGGGGATGTGCTCAAGGTGCCAGTGCGCGATCGCTTTGAAATCTCGACTGTGCCGTCGTCGTATGGGGGTGCGCCGTTTGTGGCGGTGCCCGATACGAATGATCAACTCTTGCCGCGCACCGAGGGCCCGTGGGACATGGTCGGGCGTCGCCAGACCGAGGCCGATGCCGGGCGCGCGCAGCACTTCGTGCTCTGGGCGTGGCCGAATCCGCACCCGGACAAGGGGTTGGAAAAAATCGCCATCGAGGCTGCGGGTCCGGCCTTTGTCATTAGTGGAATCACCCTGAGCGATTTGGACGAAGAGCCGATCTGCCGCGAGGGCATGCGCGAGGTCATTATCACTCTGCCGCAAGAAGAGGACGCGAGCGAATCCGCCGCCCTTGAAGTGGAAGTAGATCGGGGTGTTGCGACCTATCCCTACCCATTGCCGGAAGCAACGGCCGAGGATTTCCTCGATGGGCGCAAGGGCTGGGGCGAAGCCCAAAACGAGGGCAGCAGCCCTTCATACGTGGAAATTGCCGCCAATCCTTCGGCCACCGTGCAGGTTAAGCGAGACGGAGAAGTTTTGGGCGAGACCCGCTGGGAGGAGGTGCGGCAGCAGGGCCGCGTGGAGGCTTCGCCACGGGTGCGGCTGGAGGTGGTGGAGCGCGGGCGCAACTGGGTACATACCAAGGTCATCGACGACGCCACTGGGAAACCCGTGCCCTGCCGCGTCCACTTCCGCTCGCCGGAGGGCATCCCCTACGCTCCGCACGGCCACCACGCCCACGTCAACTCCAACATGGGGACTTGGCACTTCGATGTGGGCGGCGATGTGCGCTTGGGGCAGATCACCTATGCGTACATTGACGGCACCTGCCAAGGCTGGCTGCCGCGCGGCGAAGTGATCGTGGATGTGGCGCGTGGCTACGAATACGAGCCGCTGCGCACCAAAGTGGAAATCGAGCCAGGCCAGCGCATCTTGGAGCTGCGGTTGAAGCGCTGGCGGCAGATGAACGAGGAAGGCTGGTACAGCGGCGACTCGCACGTGCATTTCCTCTCGGCGCAGGGTAGCCTTACCGAGGCGCAGGGTGAGGATTTGAACGTGGTCAACCTGCTGCAATCGCAGTGGGGCGGGCTGTTTACCAATACCGAAGAATTTACCGGCGGCGAAATGGCCACGCCTAATGGCGATCATATCGTCTATGTATCCCAAGAAAATAGGCAGCACTTTTTGGGGCATCTGATCCTCATGGGGCTGAAGGAGCCGGTGATGCCGTGGTGTTCGGACGGCCTGGGCGAAGCCGAACTGGGCGGAACGCTCGAAGTGCCCATGGCCGAGTGGGCCGACCGCTGCCGAGCGCAAGGCGGCAGCGTGGTGATCCCGCATTTGCCCAGCCCCAACGGCGAGCCAGCCGCCCTGATTGCCACGGGTCGCGCCGACGCAGTGGAGATGCTCCGGCACGGGATGTACATGCACGGCGAGTACTACCGCTACCTCAATTGCGGCTACAAGCTGCCGCTGGTCGGCGGCACCGACAAAATGAGCAGCGATGTGCCGGTGGGGATCTATCGCACCTACGTGCAGATCCCCAAGGACGAGCCGTTCACCTACGACAACTGGTGCAAGTACATGGCCGCGGGTCGCACCTTCCACAGCGGCGGCCCGCTGATCCGCTTCAGCGTCGATGGGCATGAGGTGGGGGATACGGTGCGGCTGCCGGGCAATGGCGGCACGGTGGAGGTGGTCGCCGAGGCCGAGTCGGTGGTGCCGATCCACACACTGGAGGTGGTGCAGGAGGGGCGGGTGGTGGCCTCTGTGGAAGAGGCCAAGGGGACGCGCAAGTTGCGCCTGCAGGCTGCGGTAAAGGTGGAGGGCCACTCGTGGCTGGCGGCGCGGTGCAGCGGGCCGGGCTACGAACAGAGCGTACAGCACTTCGATGGATGGGGCCGGGGGATCATGGCGCACACCTCGCCGGTGTATCTGGCCTGCGGCGGCGAGTGGTGGATGTTCAACCAAGAGACGGCGCAGTACATGCTGACCTTGGTGGATGGCTCACTGCACTACATCCGCCACAACAGCCGCCAGCATCTGCGCGACGACATTACGCATCACCACGGTGAGGCGGATCACCTCGCCTATCTGGAGCGGCCCTTCCTGCAAGCGCGAGAGGCGATCCATCGCCGGATGCACCAGTTGGGCGTGCCGCACTAAGGCCGCCTTGTTCGAGGATTTTGGCGGAGATATATTGAGCGGCCATTCACCTTAAAGAGGAAACTGCGATGAACGATCCGTTTGTGCCGTTGGATTTGAGCGCAACGTATAACGCTGGCACCGGCAATGCTGAGTCTGAAAGCGACAAGCTCTGGCCGGCGCCCGACGACGCGCCCGACCATACTCCGCTCGTGAATCTGCCTTGGGGCGAGCAGCAGTTTTGGGGCGTGCCCTTTAGCTTGGCAGCCGCAGGGGCTGACCGGGCCGTGGTGCTGGTGGCGCAAAAGGCCGGGGGTGGAGTGAATGCGTCGGCGGAGATCCCGATAAGCGCCAAGGCCCGACGCATCCTCTACGCCCACGCTTGTGCGCCGGTGCCGGAGGCATGGGCCACGGTCGAGGGCACGGGCGAAGAGATTGGCACCTATCGAGTCCTCTATGCCGACGGCAGTTCGGTCGAGCAGCCGCTGCGTCGTCGCTTTGAAATCCACGACGTGCAGGTGCCTTGGGGGCACCATCCCTTTCTCTGTCGCAACTGCCGCCATTTCTACTCGGTGCCGCTGGACAGCCGCGAGCACAGCTATGGCATGGTGCAGACCGGGACCTTTACGCGCGAGGGTAGCGATCTCCAAGGCTGGTGGCTCTACGACTGGGAAAATCCCGCGCCCGACAAGGAGATTGCAGCGATCGCGGTGTCGGCGGCTGGCTCTACGGCGCTAGCTTTGGCCGGGATTACGCTCTGCCACGAGGAGCGCGATCCTTTTGCTTGGCCGGCGCGTCAGGAGGTGGCGCTGCGGGTCGATGCCGCAGGAGCGCCCGAAGTGGCGATGGAGCGCGGCGAAATCGTGCGTCGGGATCAGCTCTGGGTGCCGAGTGCAGATTTCCTCACTTCCGAGGAGGCAGGCTGGGGACGAGGCGGCCAAGAAACGGTCGCTGGTGGCTATCTGGAAATCCACGGCTCAGCCGAAGGTCAACTCGCCATCAAGACGGGGGACGACGAAGAGCGCATCTGCTGGGGCGACGTGCTGAAAGAAAAGAAGGTCGCCCAAGGCAAAGTGCGCATTGAGGTCGTCGCGCCGTCCGGCAAGCAGTGGGTTCACGTGCGGGTCGAGGACGCGGATACCGGCCAGCCCGTAGGGACCCGCGTCCACTTCCGCTCCGAGCACGGAGCTTATCTGGCACCGCACGGCCACCAAGCCGACGTCAATGTGGCGTGGTTTGAGGACATGGGCGGCGACTGCAAGACCGGGGGCGTGCCCTACGCGTACATTGACGGTACCTGCCAGATCGACTTGCCCATCGGCCCGGTGTACGCGGAGGTAGTGCGCGGTTTTGAGTACCAGCCGCTGCGCCAGCGGGTCGAGATCAAGCCCGGACAGAACGCGCTGACTCTCAAGGTCAAACGCGCCTTCGACATGAAGCAGCGCGGCTACTATTCGGGGGATACCCACGTGCATTTTCTCTCCTCCCAGTCGGCTCACCTAGAGGCCGAGGGCGAGGACCTCAATGTGGTGCATCTGTTGGCCAGCCAGTGGGGTCGGCTGTTTACCTCGTGGGAGGAGTTTACCGGCGGCCTGGCACCAACTAGCAGCGACGAGCACTTGGTTTGGGTCAGCCAGGAGAACCGGCAACACGTGCTTGGCCACATCAGCTTGCTCGGTCTCAAGGAACTGGTCGCGCCGATGTGTACCGGCGGGGCCAATGAGGATTGGGTTGGCGGCTCGGTGGATGCGCTGATGGCCGATTGGGCCGAGGAGTGCAAAAAACAGGGCGGGCTGGTCATCATGCCGCACATGCCGCTGCCCGACTTTGAGAACGCGGCCAACATCGTCTTGGGCCACGCCGACGCTGGTGAGATGTGCTGGATTTGGGAGGGCGAGCAGATCAGCTCGGCTGAGCAGGGCTACTACCGCTGGCTCAACGTGGGTCAGAAGCTGCCGATTGTCGGCGGCACCGACAAGATGTCCAACGGCCGCATTTTGGGCGGCTCGCGCACGTATGTTAAGCTGCGCGACGGCGAGGAATTTACTTTTGACAACTGGTGTCAAGCCGTGCGGCGCGGCCAGACCTTTGCCAGCACGGGCGCGATGATCAACCTACAGGTCGAGGGGCGGGAGATGGGCGAGGAAATCCACCTACCCGGTAATGGCGGCACCGTCGAAGTGGTAGCGACTGCCGACAGCGTCTGGCCGCTTACCGGGCTGGAGCTTATTTGCAATGGCGAGTCGGTCGCGCGCGAAGTCGCCGCGTCCGGTGCCCAGCAGATCGAACTGAAGTTCAAGCTCAAGGCCAAGCATTCCTGCTGGGTCGCGGCCCGTTGCTGGGGGCCGCACCACACGGACGCCGGCCCAGTGATGGCCCATTCCTCGCCGGTCTATATCGACGTGGGCCGACGCTGTGCGTTTGCGCCAGCGGAGGGCAATTATCTGCTGACGCACCTCGAAGGTGGCATTGCTTGGGCCGAAAGGATCGGCGTCTTCCGCGACGAGGCGATTCGCCAGCGGCTGATTGGCCTGTTCAACGAGGCTCGGGGCGAGCTGCTCCGGCGAATGCAGTAGGGGCGACCGGCCGGTCGCCCCTACATCGGTGAAAGGATGGACGATGCTCACGCAAGCACAGATCGACGAATTCCACTGCAACGGCTTTCTCAACGGCGGGCGGGTGCTCTCCGACGAAGAGCTCGGCGAATTGAGCGACGCGCTCGACGAGATTCTGACCAAAGGCCCGGACGGCTTTGCCCCAGGTGAAGCGCAGCCGGTATCCTTCCGCGACCTAGCCGGCGGGGGCGGCGTCAGCGAGCATCCGGTGTGGCAGATCGTCAATATCTGGGAGGCCGCGTCGGCTTGGGAGCGGCTAATTTACCACCCGGCTGTCGTCCGGGGGATCAGCCAGCTTACCGGCCATGACGACCTCCAGGTCTGGCACGACCAAATCCAGTACAAACCTGCCCGCTACGGCGGCTCGACTCACTGGCACCAAGACGCGCCCTTGTGGCCGATTATCAAGCCGATGACGCCGGTCTCGGCGTGGATTCCCTTGGACGACGCGACTGAGGACAACGGCTGCATGTGGATGGTGCCCGGCAGCCACAAGTGGGGCAACCAGATTGCATTTTTGCGCACGCAGGGAGATTTGTCGCTGCTGGAAAACTTCAAGGACCTACAGGGCTTTACTCCGCCAGCCGACTCCGAGATCCGCGAGGTCGAGGCCCGGCCGTGCCCCGTGATGCGCGGGGAAGTCTCCTTCCATCACTCGATGACTTGGCACGGCTCGCCCTTCAATCAGTCGCCCCGGCCCCGCCGCGCCATTGCCATCCACTACATGACCGGCGCGGCGCGCTTCGACCAAAGCGGCGAGCACCTGATGAAGCAGTTCGTCGATTTGCCCGATAATGCGCCTATGGCCGAGGCTGGTTCGCACTTTCCGGTGGTGTGTCGCGGTGGGGAGCCGGTGGGGGTGCCGGCGCGGTTGCGGGTGATGGGCTAGGCTACTGCTCGGACTGACGAGGATTAGCTGACGGTTCGGTAAATCCCGTCGTTGCCGCGATCGGAACGTAGAAATTCCATACGAAGCGCCTCGGGTGGTCTTCTGCATTTACGCTTGAGTCCGTTCAGATGGTTATCCTCAAAGAGATAACCATCATGGAACCTAAAAAGAAACGACTCTGGTCTCACCACTAGTGGCGTTTAGTGGCGTTTGGAGGCGGTCATCGCGCCCGGATAAGGGTACCAGATGGCAGTAGGGCCTTGAGGCCGATGAGTATCACGCTTCCGTTGCCAACCGAAACGAAGGACAACCTCGATTCTACTCGATACTCCAAGAAAGGACACCTTGAATATAGTTAACTGGCTAAACCCGGCTCTACGAGCAGGTTCTAGCTTTTCATTTAAGGTCACTGACCTCAAAGAGACCAATTCAGTACCATCGGCTGCCGAATTCGCCGATCTTATGACCGACGCATATTGGGACACTGACTACCTCGCCAATGTAGCAGCAAGATACGGATACGGGGAAGTTCGCGACAAAATTCTTAGGTCCCGTGCAGGGATGCTGCCCTCAGTGAGGCGCGGCGATTTTGGGGAAGCCGTAACCGTTGAATATCTCAAGACCGTGGAAGGCTATCGTGTCCCCGTGATGAAGCTCAGGTACAAAATCAGTGCGAATCAGACCCTACCCGGAACCGACTGTATTGCATTTAAATTTTCTGATGGTAAGCTCGTCAAAGTAGCGTTCGTCGAGTCGAAATTTCGCACTTCTGCAGACCTTTCTGTAGCTGTTCAAGGAACAAAGCAACTACAGGAAGATGCGGACAACGTGGATTCTGAAATCCTGACCTTTGTGGCTCGCCAACTGCGAGAAACGGGTGATCCACTTACAGAATTGATCGAAGCCTACATATTTGATCGTGATGCTGAGCTGGATGAGTTTCTCTTGATGATCTTATATGAAAATACCATATGGGATGAGCGGATCCTCGAAAATCTTGAAGACGAAAATCTTGATATTGAACATCTACATGTGTACATTGCAAGAATCACTGGTCTTAGGCAACTCACTGACGCGGCATTTTTGGAGCTTGAAGTGGAGGTAGTCGATGATGACCAATGACACTCACATTGATTTGCAATCTCGTATGCAATCTGTGTTGGCCGACCCAGGATTCCAGAGCGAACTGGCTCAGGTTAGGTCGAAGGCAACATTGCAGGCCATAGGCGAGCTTCAGCACCCCCCGCACTGGACCTATGTTGCAAATCGTTTTTCTCGAAATTCAGCCGCCGCTTTGTACGCGCTTGAGGCAGCGACCCTTGCTGATCCAGACTATGCAAAAAGAAATGAAGGACACTCGCGCCAACTCGCTCTCGCGTGGGAGAGTCTAGCTGAACTAACCGAGGGAATAACAAGGCCAACCGCCCTGCTCAATGCTGCCCTAGCATACGAACTTGCAGGCTACCAAGCCAACGCAGCATATCTCGCTAAGGAAGTCTTGCCCGAGCCTCAACCCGATTCGAGGGCGGATGCCCTGGCACTTGTCGCGTCGTTCATACAACGGAGGATAATTGTTACTGAGCAGCTTGCCAATCGTCTCCTCCAGTTCCCACCAGACCTTGAGCTGCCCCTAGATGCTCTATCTTTAGAGTTGGGTGAAGTCGTTCTTGCAGACGGGTTATCCAAAGCGTGCCGTTTTTTTCTGAGTGGTGCTCAACCGGCATATCGTGAAGCGATGGAGTTGTTGGGTGAAGCTACTAAGATATTCACTGGACTCGGCGCTCCATTACACTCGAACATCGCGTATGGAATTCAATCAGTGCTCCCGCTAATGATAAAGCGAAGCACTTGGTCCCAGCTTGAGCGCCATTCCAGGAAATCTGAAGTGTGGAGGCGTTACTTGACTCTTCTTGCAAGGCCCCTATCTGGTGGAGTGACTGAACTATGGCCATCCCAGATAAAAGTGCTTGAATCTGGTTTCCTGGATTCAAATGATAGTGCTATCATTCGTTTACCTACCAGCGGTGGTAAGACACGTATCGCAGAAATGGCCATCCTTGACACTCTTCAGCGGCATCCCGAAGCCAAGTGCGTGTTTGTTGCTCCGTATCGTGCTTTGGCATCAGAAGTTGAAAGGAGTATGGGGGCGGTATTGAATGACTTGGGTTATCGAGTTTCATCCGTCATCGGTTCTTACGAGTCGGATGAATTTGAGGAGTTTCTTCTGCGAACAGCCAATCTGCTAATACTTACGCCCGAAAAGCTGGACCTTGTTCTGCGCCTCCGCCCAGAGGTATTTGATCAGATCAAGCTGATAGTGTTGGATGAAGTCCACATCATGGATGACGCAAATCGCGGTATCAAGTTTGAGTTTTTGTTAAGCAGAATAAAGAACAGATTGCCAACGAGCCGCTTCTTGGTAATGTCCGCCGTGGTCCCGGATTCAACGCTGAAAGACTTTGCTACATGGCTTGCGGATTCGCCTGATAGAACTGTCATGTCGAATTGGCGACCAACAATTCAAAGACGAGCGCTATTCGAATGGCAAGGTACTAATGGTGTCATCCGATTCGAGCGGGATCCAGAAATTTCAAATTTGGATTCATTTGTTCCTGGAGCTATCCAGCAACGAGAGTATTCTTTCATAAATCCTGATACGCGGCGCAGGCGGGTTCGGAAGTATCCAAAGCCGGGTAAGGGAGATACTGCTGCCGAGTTAGCGTATGTGTTTTCGGAGCAAGGTCCCGTGCTCGTGTTCTGCACACAACCAAAATGGGTTGAGAGTATATGCAAGGTGATCCTCAATAAATCTATCCAGTATAGGCGACAGGCTGAAGAACCGATCCATCCCCACTTTGCCGGTGCGGTGCCGACCAGATCTCTCAAACTCGCGAGGGAGTGGCTGGGAGAAGAACATATCGCCACGCAAGCCTTGTCCCAAGGGGTCGCTCCTCATCACGGACGGTTGCCTAATGTCGTTCGAGAGGCCATTGAGATTGATTGTCGTGCCGGTCATTACAAAGTGATTGTTGCGACCAATACTCTAGCACAAGGTGTTAACCTGCCTGTCAGGACCGTGATTATACACAGCACATGGCGTGCAGACGAAGAAGGCGAACGCTCGCGAATTCCTCTGCGTGACTACTGGAACATAGCTGGTCGTGCTGGTCGTGCCGGGCATGAGACAGAAGGCTTGGTTGTCCACATAACTCTGAATCCCTCGGACAGACGAGACTATAATCACTATAGAAATCCTAAGAATCTGGAGCCCGTTTCTGGAGCACTGTTTCAACTTCTCCAACAACTCGTTTCCTCTCGCATTTCCGAGGAGTCGATAGAGAATGCTGCGGCGACTCTAGATCCAGAAATACTTGCGATTGTGGTGGAAGAGGGGCTTGAGCTTGGCGACTCCGACAAATGGATCACTAGCCTAGCGGGAACATACGCACTGCAGCAGGCTTATAGTCAGGATGTGGATATCGATCCACTAATCAGGTCCGCTCGACTGGCTGCTGAGAATGTGTTCAGGCGAGCCCCCGCCCCATCGTGGCGACGGGTTTATGCCCAAACTGGCCTAAGCAGTTCCTCTTGTGAGACGCTAAGGCAATTCGTGGATGCAAACGCAGATAAATTGCGTGATCTGCTTTTCAATGCCGGATACGATGACCTCGAATCATTGAACCACCTAGTGCTTGATGCTAGTCTTCAATTGCCCGAGGCAGAAACCACAACTGCTTTTGAGGGTGACCCCGAGGTCTTGCTTGGTCACTGGTTGGACGGAATGTCTATAAAGGAGATAGTTAAGAGTACACCGGATGATACGGACTCGGTGGAGAGTATATCTCGATATGTAGAAGAGTTGTTTGGATATAGATTGCCTTGGATTATCTCTGCGCTTCTTCGGATTTCCAAAGAGTTTTTAGGCATCCAAGATGAGAGACTTTCAGAGTACATTCGATGCTATCCGTCAATGGTGAAATATGGACTACCTAACCCAGTGGCTTCGTGGGCGATGTCTATAGGAATTTCCACGCGGGATGTTGCACTTCGCTTGGCAGAAGGCTTTGAGGAGCAAGCTTCGGATGTTTCTTCCCACGAAAACTTCGTTGCTTGGCTGTCTAGCTTGTCTGATGACTCACTGCGTCACGAACATGAGGTTACTGGATATGTGCTCGACGACCTCAGATACAAGCTGGGAAGAATGGCGATCAATCCATTACTTAATCCAATTAGGCCGCTCCATGAAGTCCTTCCTCTTCAGCAGGAAGTGGTTGGGGCGTCCTACGGAAAACGCCGAATTGCTGCGCTGCGAGTTAGATCAGGAGACAAACTTGAACTTCGCCGAGATTATGACAACCCTGTAGACTCAAATGCAGTCACCGTACGTCATAAGGCTGGGCAAGTCGGCTTCCTATCGCGGGGTCTGGCTCAACGCCTAGCGCCTGAAATCGACTCAGGAAGCAATATAGTCGCTACTGCGACTGCGGTGAAGACAGCACGGAAGGACAAACCTACGATCACCGTTGAGCTTCGTCTTGGATAATCTACAATTTATTCCCTGATGAAAGATATGCAGTAGTTCCTAACTCTGGTCTCAGCGCCAACCTCTGCCCGAAGGGCTCAGGCTCGCCCTTCAATCAGTCGCCCCGGCCCCGCCGCGCCATTGCCATCCACTACATGACCGGCGCGGCGCGCTTCGACCAAAGCGGCGAGCACCTTATGAAACAGTTCGTCGATTTGCCCGATAATGCGCCTATGGCCGAGGCCGGTTCGCACTTTCCGCTGGTGTGTCGTGGGGGGAGCCGGTGGAGGTGCCTGAGCGGTTGCGGGTGATGGGCTAGGCTACTTGGATTTTTGAGGAGTGGCTGGCGGTTGGGCAAAAGCGGCCGACCAGTCCATCCGGCCGGTAAGCTGCATGGCGGCGAAGAGCGTGGCGATGCACAGGACGGTAATGGCCAAGCCGGTATAGCCGACGAAGAAGAAGGTGTAGGAGAAGAGCACCAAGTAAATGAGTTGAGCCAAGCCCACCTCGATCAAGGCCAGCCGCAGGCCGACCACGAGCCGCATGTAGGAGACGACCAAGAAAACGGACACCACCGCAGCTACCAAAAAGGCGTAGTGGATGAGCAAGTGGTCTGCTAGGTAGGCCAAAAGCAAGTGAAAGCTGAAAAAGGCCGCGCCGATGAAGAAGTAATTCATCGGATGGATATCGATGCCTTTTACTGCGGCGAAAACAAATAGCACAAAGAAAAAGAGAAAGAGGGATATGGGCGCGGCTTGGGTCACGTCTTGTACCCAGGGACCTGGATTGAGTCGGGCGGGCATGACCATGCCGAGGGAAGCCCCGGTGAGCAAGCGGTCGTACTGCCAAGTGAGACGCCAGCCATCGGCCGTGCGCTCCTTTTGAGTGGGTGCTAGGCTTTCGCGTGGGAAGTCGATGGCGTCGAAATCAGTGTGCATGATCAACTCGAAATCGGAGACTTGCTCGACGTGGTCGCCGAAGCGGTACCACCATTCTTCTAAACCCTGCGATTGATAGGAAAGACGGATCTGGCGACTCTGGCCCGGCGCTAAATGCAACGGCTGTTGCAAGTGCCCTTCCGCTAGAGGCAGCGGAGCGATGGGTTGGCCGTCGATAGACAGGGCGAAATCGTCGTACACAGCTTGGGAAGTAGGCAGGGCTAGATCGAAGGTCAGGTCGAGGGGATGGTCGGTCGCGTTGGTCGCGGTATAGGTGGCGTCTAGTGCCACTTGGTAGGTGGCGTACCACAGCAGGCCCTTGCGGCGGTGTTCGAGATGTAGATCGATTTGTAGGCGGCTAGCTTCTAGGGGCAGGAGGTGACGCCGCTCTGTCGCTTGGCCGTCGGAGGTCTGTGTGACGACGGTTTCCTCGGTGGTCCAGTACAGGAGTGGGGCGCGTTGGGACTGAGGGGTGCCCCACAATTGCCCCACCGCGGCTTTGAGCTTGGTATCTTGGTGGTGGGTGCGGTAGGATACGACCTGCGCCAAGATGATCCAAGCGACACTCGTGCAGGCAAAAATGAAGCCGATAGCGGCGATGCGGTAGAGCATGAAGCCCTCCTTCAATTGCGTTTGAACGTCTTGCCGATAGCTGAAGTTCCCCCTTGCAAAAAGATAATCGTCGCAGAAGCGGTACTCCAGCCCGTGCCGACAAAGCCGCGTCCGTTAGTTTGCTTGCTATACGGGACGTTGGGGGCCGATATTGGGACGCTATGATTGCGCTGATGATCGCCTTTTTGATCGCCTTTGCCATCGGCCCGGTGGCGGCTTCTGCAGAGCCGCGAGCTATTGTGGAGCATTTGTCCTCACTGGGATCGCGAGTGGCGGGGTATCCGGGGAGTGCCCAAGCGGCGGAGTATGTAGAGGGGCGGTTGCAGGCGTTGGGGCTGGCGACGCGACGCGACTCCTTTGCAGTGGTGGTGCCGATGGACCGGGGTGGGCGGTTGGAGTGGGAGGATGAGTCGGTACCCTTGTACGCGGTGTGGCCGAATGGGGCGCGGACTTCGACCGTGCCGCCGGAGGGGTTGCGGGCGTCGGCGATTTGGGGCGGCGATGGGGATTGGGGCGATTTCAATGGGCAGGAGGTGGCTGGGCGGGTGGTGGTGCTGGACTTTGCCAGTGGGGACGCTTGGCTGAAGGCCGCGTCGTTGGGGGCGCGGGCGGTGGTGTTTGTGGCTGCGGATTCGGCTACTACGCAGCAGGCGCAGGGCAAGTACGTGCGGGCACCGTTGGATGTGCCACGCTTTTGGGTGGAGGGGGCCGCTGGACAGCGGCTGCGGCGGCGGTTGGTGGATGGAGAGGTGGAGGTGGGGCTGTGGGGGCGGATGGATTGGCAGGAGCGAGTGGCGTACAACGTGTGGGCGGTGGTGCCGGGCAAGGATGCGGGGACCTCGCGGGACGAGACGGTACTCATCCATGCGTACTACGACGCGCCGTCGGTGGTGCCCGCGCGGGCACCGGGGGCAGAGGCGGCGGTGAGTGTAGCGGCGCTGTTGGAGGTGGTTGCTCGCTTGCAAGCAAACCCACCAGCGCACACGGTGGTGATCGCCGCGCTGGGTGCCCACTTCCAAGGGCGGCAGGGCATGGTCGCCTTTCTCGACCGGCACGCTCGCCGCCAAGAGTACTACGCGGCCCGGCTGGCCGAGCCGCTGGATATTGCTCTGTTCATTGGTCTTGATTTGTCCAGCCACGGCGAGCGGGTGGTACTGTGGAACAACACGGATAGCTACGCGCTCAAGCGGTTTTTCGTGCCCTTTGGCCGTCGCTTTACCGAGTACGCGGAGGCACTGGGCCGCGCCGAGGCGGTGGCCAATGGCATCAGCCCAATTCGGGGAATGGATTGGGACAGCTATATGCCTGGGGGCTTGGTCGCGGATGGGGAGTTGGCGCTTGAGACGGGGTTCCCGTCGCTGACGCTGGCCACGGTAGGCGATGCCCGCTTTGCGCTGGATTTGCCGCAGGACACGGGCGAGAGCGTGGCGTGGGACCATGTGGAAGGACAGGCGGCGCTAGTGGCCGATCTACTGGCCTATGCGTTGGCCGATACGGCGCTGTTGGCTGGGCGGGAGCGGCTCGAGGAGGCGTTGGAGGATCGGCTGCGGGATTTGCGGGTCAAAGCGCGGACGTTTCCCCGGCGCAGTCAGGTGCCGGACCGGCCGGTGGCCGGGGCGCTGGTGGCGGTGCAGGTAGAAAAAGAACAGCGCAAAGGAGTGCGCGACACGCGCTACTTTCTCGCGGATGCCGCCGGGACGGCGCGGGTCCCTGGGCTGGTGCAGGGGACGTATCCGCTGGCGGTGGCGGCGCTGGACGCCGAGCGGGGGGTGCTTACCCACGTCGTGGATTTGAGCACCCGCGCGCAAGCGCACCACGGGAAACCGGGGGCGGATGGCCGCTTGGCCACTAATGTGCGCTGGCCGCAAAACGAGCAGATCGCCGTGCTCTTCCCCGGGGTGGGTCGGCCTCTGTACGGCTTGGTCGAGCCGCGCCTTTTGCGCGCGTTGAACCAAGTCAAGGTGCTGTCAGCGGACGGGGGCGAGCCGGGCCAGTACGGGTACGCGCTGGGTCCAAGCAGCATTGGCTCGGTGGGAGTAATCTACGGGCCGGTCGATGCCGCGGCCGACGATCGCGTCAAAGTGATTTTGGACGGTCAGCTTTTGTTGCTCAACAGCGAGGGCAGCCAAAGCGAGGTCGAGGCGCGGGGCCGGGGATTTTTGCTGGCCGAGGAGGGATTTGGGGCCGCGACGCTGCAGGCGGCGCAAGACGTGTGGAACTTGGATGCGGCGCGGCTGGGAGTGCTCAAGGAGCACGGCATTGAAAATCAGCGGTTGACGCGCCTCCACGCGCAGGCGGCGGCGGCCATAGCCGAGGCGGCAGCAGCGGCCGAGCAACTAAAGTGGGATGAGTACATCGCGTGGAGCCGCAAGGCGCTGGGCTTGGAGACGCGGGCCTACCCGGAGGTCTTGGCGACGCTCAACGACGTCCTCGAAGGGGTGATCTTCTTTATGGCGCTGTTGTTGCCGGCGGCCTTTTTCGGGGAGCGGCTCTTGTTTGCCGCGGCCGATATTCGCCGGCAGCTCGCTGGCTTTGGGCTGTTATTGCTGGCGATTTGGCTGATTTTGGCGCAGGTACATCCAGCCTTTGAGCTGGCCGAGCCGCTGGTGGTGCTGTTGGCGTTTGCGATCATGGCAATGGCTGCCTTGGTGCTCTGTATGCTGGTAAGCCGGTTCAACCGCGTCATGGCCCAGCACCAGAGCCAGCAGATGCGGGTCCACGCTCAGGACCTGAGCCGCTTGAGCGCGAGTTATGCGGCCTTCATGCTGGGGATTTCCAATATGCGGCGGCGGCCTCTGCGCACCGGTTTGACGCTGGCGACGCTGACGCTTTTGACGTTTACCCTGCTCTCTTTTACCTCGTTTGAACAGCAAATCCGCTACGCGAGTTTCCAGCTACCACACGCTGGATCGTACCCCGGGATCCTCATCCGCGATCGCGGCTGGGAGCGCCTGACGCCGGAGGCGCTCGACTACGCTGAGTCGCACTTTGGCGGCAGCGGCTGGATGGGGCGACGCGGCTGGTACGCGGCCGAAGGCGGCAAGGGGGGCTGGATCGCGGTGACGGCGGCTGGAAACGCGGTGCGGGCCACGGGCTTGTTGGGCCTGACGCCAGAGGAGGCGCAGATCACCCGGGTGGATGCGAGCTTGGTGGCTGGATCGTTTTTTGCCGCAGATGACGAGGCCACCTGCATCTTGCCGCTGGACATGGCTGAGGCGTTGGGTATCGGGGTCGGGGATCAGGTCGAAGTGTTCGGGCGCGTGCTGAAGGTGCGCGGGATTGCCGACCCGGAGCGGTTGGGTGAACTGCGCGACCTCGACGACGAGAGTCTGATGCCGGCCGATTTTGTCCTGTCGGGCGCAGAGGTGCTCCAGCTAGGGGCAGCGCAGGATGTGGATATTGCCGACGAGGAGGATCCACACGAACTGCGGCCCTTCATCCACCTAAAGCCGCACCACGTGGTCCTCGTGCCCTATCAAACGCTGGCCGAGGCCGGGGGCAGCTTGCGCTCGGTGGCCGTGCGCTTTCCGGGGGCGACCGACGGGCAGGCGCTGGTCGAGGACTATCTGACGCGGGTGGCGGCTACCTTGTTTGTCGGCTCGCCGGAAGGGGAGGTGACGGCCCTGAGCTCGGTGGGGCTGACGGCTGTGGAGGGGCTGGGGGCGCTGGCGATTCCCGCGCTGGTGGCCGCGCTCATTGTGCTCAATGCGATGATGGGGGCGGTGCACGAACGCCTGCGCGAGATCGGCATCTATTCCTCGGTGGGGCTGGCTCCCTTGCACATCGCGCTGCTGTTTGTGGCCGAAGCCTGCGTCTATGCGGTGCTGGGGACGACGCTGGGCTACTTGCTGGGCCAGGGGTTGGGGCGGGTTCTGTTAGCACTGGGGTTGTTGCAGGGCATTACCTTGAACTACTCGTCGCTGGCGGCGATTGGGGCCGCGCTGGCGGTGATGGGGGTGGTGTTGCTCTCGACGATCTATCCGGCGCGGCAGGCAGCGCGGCAGGCGGTGCCGGACGTGGTGCGGCGCTGGCGGCCAGACCCGCCCAGCGGCGACGAGTGGCTGTTTGAGTTTCCCTTCATGCTCGGCGAGGGAGAAATCGAGGGGGTGTGCGGCTTTTTGGCCAACTACTTTGGGGCCTTTGGTCGGGCGACGCTGGGGGATTTCTACGTCGAAGATATGCAAGTTACGCAGGCCGACGGCTATCGCCTCTCGTTTACGCTGTGGTTGGCCCCGTTTGACTTGGGGGTGAGCCAAGAGGTGGTCGTGGAGTTCGTGTCGGCCGAAGCGCGTGCACGGGCGATGGAAGTCAGGCTGCGCCGACTAAGCGGCGAGCACCACTACTGGCAGCGGCTCAATCTGCGGCTGGTGGAGGCGCTGCGGAAGCAGATGTTGATTTGGTATGCGCTCCGGGAGGCCGAGCGAGTCCAGCACGTGGAGTCGGCGCGAGCGTTGGCGGCTAAGCAGGCCGAGGAGCGGGTGGAGCAACAGTTGGCAGCGGAACAGTCGGCGTCCTTTACTTGGCGGGGGTTTGCGGTGGGGGCGCTGTTGGCCTTGGGCATCGGCATGGGGGCACCCTATGCGGTGATTATGCTACAAGGGTCGTACATGGCGCTCAACAGCTCGTCGCCCGGGGCGATCTTTCTGTTTTTTGTGTTGGTGGTGGGGGGCAATACCCTGCTGCGGGCGCTCGGCCGCGGCCTCGCCTTGGGGCGGGCCGATTTGGTGCTCATTTACGCGATGATGCTGCTAGCGTCGGCGGTGCCAACGCAGGCGTTTGTCGGCTACCTGATTCCGATCATCAGCGGGCTGTACTACTACGCGACCCCGGAAAACAACTGGGGCGAGATTTTCTTTCCGCACGTGACGCCGTGGCTGGCACCGCAGGACCGGCAGGCGATTGTCGGTTTGCACGAGGGGCTGCCGCCTGGGGAGAGCATTCCGTGGGGGGCTTGGAGCGAGACCCTGGGCTATTGGTACGTCTTCTTTTTGGTGCTGAGCTTTATGATGCTCTGCATGAGTTCCATCCTGCACCGGCAGTGGTCGCAGCACGAGCGGCTGGCCTATCCCATGGTGCAACTGCCGCTCAAGATGGTGGAGGAGGGCCGGCCGGGATTTAAGCTGGCACCGCTTTTTAAGCAGCGGCTGTTGTGGATCGGCTTTGCGGTGCCGTTCGTCCTGCTGTCGTTCAAGGGGCTGCACTACTACTTCCCGGCGGTGCCGCAGCCGATTCAGTCGGCTGGGCTCCTGTCGTGGATCGGCAATAAGCTGAATTTGCACTGGGTGTACGCGTGGATCGGCTTTTTCTATTTGGTCAACCTGAACATTTCCTTTTCGATTTGGTTCTTCTACGTCTTCAACAAGGCACAAGAGGGGATTTTCGCCGACTTAGGCATTGCCAGCAGCGAAAAGCTGAGTCTCTACTCCTACTCGCAGACCGCGGATCTGACGCACGAGGTGATGGGGGCTTGTCTAATTTTCGTCGGCTACACCTTGTGGATGGGGCGGCAGCACTTGGGGGCGGTGTGGCGCAAGGCGTGGCGCGGCGACCCAACGGTGGATGATTCAGGGGAGATGCTTTCCTACCGGGTGGCGGTCTTTGGCTTTTTGGCCAGCCTGTTTTTCGTGGGCGTCTGGCTGTGGGCGTCCGGGGTGCCACTGGCGATTTTGCCGCTGTTTTTGTTGGTGTGCCTGCTCTTCTACGTGTTCGTCACGCGGGCGGTGGCCACGGCCGGGTTGGCGACGGCGCGTTCGCCGATGGTGGCGGCGTTTTTCGTCATTTCCGCGGTCGGCGCACCGGTGATTGGGGCCAAGGGGCTGACGGCCCTGACCTTTACCTACATCTGGCAGTCCGAGATGCGGCTTTTTCCGATGATTGCCGCGGCCAATTCGCTCAAGCTGGCCGAGGCGGTGGTTGGCTCTAAAAGGCGGCTGTTTTGGGGGATGGCGCTGGCGTTGGTGGTGAGTTTGGCCGGGGCGACGTGGATCATTTTTCAGGTGTGTTACGAGCACGGCGGGATCAATTTGCACCCCTTCTTTATGACCCGTCAGGCCGGGCGCACATTTACCGACATGGCGCGGCCGATCGTCGATCCGCTGCCAGCCGACGGGCGGGGTTGGTTTTTTACCGGCATCGGCGGACTCTTCGAGGCCGTGCTTTTGTGGGGGCACCATCGGTTTTATTGGTGGCCGTTGCACCCGTTGGGGTTTATCGTCAGCGTGGGCTGGCTGGCTAATCAAGTGTGGTTTTCAGTGTGCATCGCGTGGGCGCTCAAACTGGGCATTGTCAAGTGGGGCGGGATGCCGCTTTACGAGCGGGCCAAGCCATTTTTTTTAGGGCTGATTTTGGGCGAGGCGACGGCGGCCGGATTGTGGCTGTGCATTGATGGAGTGCTGGGGGAGACTGGGCATTTTCTGTCGTATATGTGAGGCGACTCCCTCAACAGCGCACCACATCCTCGTCGTCTTCGACTGGCAGAGTATCTTCGTGCAGGGGCTGCACCGCCCGTCCCCACGCTGTCAGCACTTGGGCATTCCGCGTCATTTCAGCGCTGCGTCGGGCCACCTGTTTGGGGTCCCAATCAGCGTAGAGCTGGTCGAGCAAATTTTGCCGCAGGGCAGCGTAGGCACCAGCGCTGCCCAAATCGTTCCATTCCCCTGGATCGTCCGCCAGATTGAACAAAGCCGGCGGGGTGTCGTCGTGATATTTGTAGAGCTTCCACGGCCCCTGCCGGATCATGCGCGAAGGAGGGCCTCCGCGCGAGGGCCCCAGTTCGCTGAAGGTGGTATGGGGGCGGGCGTCATCCGCGTGACCTTGTAGTTCGCGCCACAGCGAATGGCCGTCGGCCGCGGGCAGGGGCTCGCCGCCGGTTACTTCTACGGCCGTGGGTGCCCAATCGAGTAAATTGCACAGCACCGGGTTT
Source organism: Candidatus Latescibacterota bacterium (assembly GCA_965261395.1). Lineage (GTDB taxonomy): Bacteria > Latescibacterota > UBA2968 > UBA8231 > UBA8231. Next base: position 5,206,663 of record OZ253462.1, on the reverse strand, counting down.
TCCACGCCCGCTGGTATCACTCCAGGCAAACGGGCGATGAGGGGGACGCCTACCGAGCCTTCGTAGTAGTTGCTCTTCCACCAGCAGCCGTGCTCGCCGGCCATCTCGCCGTGGTCGCTGGCGTAGATCACCAAGGTATTGTCGCGCAAGCCGGTCTCGTCGAGTTTGTCGAGGAGCTGGCCGACTTTGCGGTCGAAGTATTCGCACAGACCAAAATAGGCCGCCCGCGCCACGCGGATGCGCTCTTTGGGCAGGGGTTCGTCAATGAGGCGGCGCTTTTTGAAATTAGTCACCGCCGCTGGCTCCCCGGCCGGGTCGGGTTGCGGCACATCGACGCGGTCGTAGTAATAATCGTATAGATCCTTGGGGGCGAAAAAAGGGCAGTGCGGCAGCACAAAGCCGGCTACTGCGGCAAAGGGCCGATCGTGCGCTTGCGCCTTTTCCTCCAAATAAGCGCAAGCCGCCTCAGCGACCCGATCGTCAAAGGCTTGGTACGTGGTGCGACCGTACCCAGCTATTTCGACGCATTCGCGGGTCTGGCCCGAGGTGCTGGCGGGGATGTCCTTGAACATCGGCCCGCCCTGCTGGGCCGCACCCGGATGCCGGGCGCTGTACTCGCCGATGGGACGGTGCTCAAAGCCGTGGCGCTGGTCGGGGCCGACAAAGTGCATGCGGCCGATCAGCGCGGTTTCGTATCCGGCCGCTCCCATGGCGTGGGCCCAAGTCGGCAGCGCCGAGTTGAGGATGTGGTCGTTCCCCCAGACTTGGTTGGCGCTGGGCCGCCGCCCGGTCATAAAGGCCATGCGCGCTGGTACGCACAAAGGCGAGGGAGTGTACGCGTTGGCAAAGCGCATGCCCTCGCTGGCTAGGCGGTCGAGGTGCGGGGTGCGCACCAGCGGGTCGCCGTAGCAGCCGAGGTGGAATTTGCTGTGCTGGTCGGAGAGGATGAAGAGGATATTGGGACGATTCATGGATGAGTCGCTTTCGGCACCCACCGTCACTTCAGTTCGCTCATCCGAAACAAGGCGCGGAGTTCAATGCCTGCTCGGGCTAGGCTCTCGGTGCCGCCGGATTCGCGGTCAATCACGCAGATGGCCTGCGAAACCTCTGCGCCGAGATTGCGCAGGTCCTGAGCGGAAAGAGCAATTTGTCCACCGGAAGTGACCACATCTTCAACGATCAGCAGATTTTTGCTGGCAATGTCGGGACCTTCGGCGAGTTTGCAGGTGCCGTATTCTTTGGCCTGTTTGCGCACGAGGCAGGTGGGCAGTCCCGAAAGCTGAGCGAGCATGGTGGCGATCTAAGGTTCCTCGACGCGGAGGACTTGGTCGGCGGCGACGTTTTCGAGGGTCTGCACTTGGCCGGAAGGCCAAGTGATTTCGACGCGGGCGCGGGTGGCCGTTCCCAAGCCGAAGTGCAGTCGTGGGTCGTGGCTGGACAGATAGCTGCTGCCCGATTGGCGCTCCTGCGTTTGCCGGACATCGCCAGCGGTGACGACCACGCGGGCACCGAGGGCATCGGGGTGGGTCCGACCGGTGAGGAAGATTTGCAGCCAGTGGTGGCGGTGGCCGCCGTCGTTGCGCAATAGGCGCGGTGGGGCGGCCACGGTGGTGACCAGCAAATCGAGATCGCCGTCGTCATCGTAGTCGGCCACCGCCGTGCCGCGCCCGACATTGGCTTGGGCAAAGGCTGGTCCCATACTAGCAGAGACATCGGCGAAGCGTTGGCCGTCCTCGTTGCGGAATAGCTGGTTGGTCTGGCGGTAGGTCTGGGTCGAGTCCCATTCGGCGACTACGTCCATGACGTGTCCATTGGCGACAAAGAGGTCGAGATCGCGGTCGTTGTCGTAGTCGAGGAAGCGGGTGCCAAAGCCGAGGGGCCGGAACGAGGCCTCACCCAGGCCGAGTCGCCCAGAGGCGATGGCGAACTGGCCTTGGCCGTCGTTTTGGTAGAGCGTGTTGGTCTCAAAGGCAAAATTAGTGACGAAAAGGTCCATATCGCCGTCGCGGTCGTAGTCGCCAAAGTCAGTGCCCATGCCGGCCTCGGCGTGGCCGTGTTCATCGTAGCGGGTGCCGGCCGCCAGCCCGACCTCGGCGAAAGTGCCGCGCTGGTTCTCGTAGAGAAAGTTCATCGTCCCGTCGTTGGCCACATAGAGGTCGGTGTCGCCGTCCAAGTCGTAGTCGGCAAAGGCCACGCCGAGGCCGCGGCCCGCTAGGGTAATGCCGGCCGGCTCGCTGACGTCGGTGAAGCGGCCACCGTCGTTGCGGTAGAGGATGTCGCCGATTGGGGAATAGGCGGCCGGCTCGCAGTAGGAGCGGGTCTTGCCGACCTTGCAGACGATATTGGCGTCGAGGCTGAAGTGAACGTAGTTGGCGACGAAGAGGTCGAGGTCGCCGTCCAAGTCGTAGTCGAAGAAGCCGGCGCTAGTGCCCCAGCGCGGGTCTTCGACGCCGACCTCCTTGCGAGCAAAGGTGCCGTTGTCGTTGCGGTAGAGGGCGTTGGGGCCGTAGTTGGCGACGAAGAGATCCTGATCGCCATCGGCGTCGTAGTCGGCGGCCGAGACCCCGAAGCCATAGCCTGGGTCGGCTGCGGCGGTGAGGCCACTGACGTTGTGGAAGGTTCCTTGCCCGTGATTTTGGTAGAGGTGATTGCGGGGCAGGGGGTCGGGGGGAAGTCCTTTTAGGTAGGTGCCGTTGACTAAGTAGAGGTCGAGGTCCCAATCGCCGTCGTAGTCGAGGAAGGCGGCCCCGGCACCAAATGTTTCGACGTAGTAGTACTCCCCGGAAAAGCCGTTGAAGTGGGTAAAGTCCAAGCCGGCGGCCCGGCCGACGTCGACAAAGTGGGTCGAGGCGGTGGGCGCAGAAGGCTCGGAGGTGCAGCCGCTCAACAGTGCGAGGGCGGCCAGCCACGGCCACGGAGTGCTCACAGCAGATGCGCCAAGGTCACGGCGAGCACTAAGCCGAGCGAGACCCAGCCCAGCAGGGTTTGGACGCTGGCGAGGAGTTTGAGCTTGCCGGTTGCGTACCAGGGGTAGGGATCGGTGCGGGTGAAGGCGTGAATGCTGAAGCCGATGCAGTCGGCGAGGGTGGGGCGTTCGTCGCCGTTGGCGGACCGCAAGGTGCTAGGGGCCAGCCGGTAGATCAGCGCCCAAAGGAGGATGCTGCCAAGGATACAGAGGACGAGTTGCAGCGGGGCGGTGCCGTAGCGGGAACTGAGGTTCCACAGCTCCAACGCCCAACGTCTGGGCGCGGCCCAGCTAAGGGTGCCGCGTTGGCGGTCTAGACGCTCGACCTCGCAGGCTGCGGCGTCGTCTTTTAGTCCTTGGGTGAGGAAGTGGTGCCGCAGGCTGTTGTAGGCAGGGTCGAGCCCGGTGAACGACGCCGAGTCAGTAGCGGCTAGCCGGTGGCGCACGTGCGCCCAGCGGACGCGGAGGCGCTCGAAATAGGCTTGCTGCAAGTAGAGTTGGGCGCTCTCGGCAAAGGTAGAATCAGCTTGGGCACTTGGGTGCAGATCGAGGGTGCCGATAGTGGAGCGACGCAGGTCGAGGGTGCGGTTGAAAAAGGAGTTGAAACGCAGTGTCTGCGCTTGGACGCCGCTAAAATTGGCCTCTTTGCGGAAGTAGCTGCCGCCAAAGTTCGCGCGGGCGAAAGTCGCGTTGGTGAAGTGGGCGGCTTGGGCGAAGGTGAAGTCGGCGAAATGAGCTTGGTTGGCGAAGGTGGCTTGGTTGAAGGAGACCTCCCCGTCGGCGCGGACCGCTGCAAAGTCGGCTGCGGCGCGGAACTGGGTCCGCCAGAAGAGGGCGCGTTCGGCAAAGCGGGCACCGGCAAAGGAAGCCGGGCCATTCCAACGGGCGTCCTTGAAGGAGGCGACACCGGCGAAGCGGGCGTCGGCAAAGTCGGTCTGGCCAGCGAAGTGGGTGCCTTCAAAGTAGGCGGCGGCTGCAAAGCGGGTGCGCGCGAAGCGAGCGGCACCGGCGAAGCGGGCGTTGATAAACGAATTGGGACCAGCGAAATCGCCGTCGGCAAAGTCGGCGTCGGCGTGAAAGACCGCCTGTTTGCAGTTGAGGTGCTTGCCGGACCGGCTTGCGCGCAGGCCGAATGCGCTGTGGAAGCGGGTATTTATCAGCGAGAGGCCGTTGGCGAATGTGGCGCGCTCGCCCTGCACCGGACCGAGGAAGACCACGTTGTTGAGGGTGACCTCGTCGAAGAAGAAGACGTCGTCGAGATAGAGCGCGGCGCGCACGGTGTCGAGGCCGGCGGTAGGGGCGTAGAGGGGGCCGACGACGGCGGTGGCGCGGAGGTGGATCGGCCCTTTTGCCCGTTGTAAGCGCGAGAGCAGGTCCGCCGCCGGAAGCAGGGCGTAGGTCTGGTCGGCGATGGTGGTGTCGGCGCGCTCGGCACGTGCGCCGAGTGGTATTAGGAGGAGGCAGCAAAGCGCCCACAGGCGGGAGACCATCAGCTTTGGGCGGCGGTGTACTGCTTCAAATGGGCTTCGTGGATGGTTGTCGGATAGATTTTATGCAGACTACGCACGTATTCGACGTAGCGCTGCTGGGCCTTGTCGATGAGCACATAGGCTCGGGCGCGTCGCTCTGAGTCCTCAGTGTAGGGGATGTGTTCGCGTTGGCGATCCACGACTTTGAATACCGAATAGCCTCGCTGGGTGCGGACTGGGCCGCCCACTTGGCCGACCTCGATATCTTGGGCCAAGTCGGAGATACCGGGAAATAATTGCTCGGTGTATATATTGAGGTTGATGCGTCCCTTGTGGTGGAGGGCCTCGGCGCGTTCGCTGTGGCGTACGGCGAGGGTTTCGGCTTCGGCTTCAGTAGCTTGCGCCAACTCAGTGAGCAGACCCTGGGCTAGCGAGTCACTGGCAACTAAAATTTCGATGGCGACGGTGGTGGTGGGTTTGGTGAATTTCTCCGGATGCTCGTCGTAGAAGGTACGGGCCTCTTCTGGGGAGACTGACAGATGCTGGTCAACCATGAGCTTGCGTAGGCCGGTGATCATGAATTCTTGGCGCTTGGCGGCGATGCTGGCGCGGAATTCGGGGTCTTGGTCCAGCCCGGCGTTGATGATTTCAGACATGAACAGGTGTTCGGGGACGACCCGGCGGTCGAGGTATTCCGCGGCGCGCTCAGTGTCGATCAGCATTTGCGGGGCTATTCTCATCTGGCGGATGGTCTCGACGAATTTTCCTAGGTCGATGGGGTCTCCCTTGCCGAAGGTGCAGACGGGCAAGGCAGCGTCGGCCTCGGCGAGGGCGAACTCCTCGCCGGTGAACTGGCCAATGCGCTCGGCCAATAGGGCGAGGTTTTGCGGCTGCGGTTGGGGATGGTACTCGCCCCGTAGTGAATCGAGCATGGTTTGCAGGCGCTGGTTGCGCTGGGCGATGAGCAATTCTTCGCGGATGCGGGACTCGGAGGCTTCGAGCGGTGCTGGGATTTCGTCGAGGACGGTGAAGATGGCAAACTTTTGCTCGCGGGCGACGAACAGCGGCACCGGCGGGGCGATCTCGCCGATTTCTAGGTCGGCCACTTTGGCTGCGACTTCGGGCATGAGCTGGTCGCGCAACTGGTATAGCCCGGTATCGCCGCCGCGCTCGGCGCTTTCGCTGTGGACCGAGTGGGTGCGGGCTAGTTCGTGGAAATCGGCACCGCCTTGAAGCTGCTGGTAGAGGGCGTTGGCCTCTTCTTCGGTATTGGCCATGATGCCGCCGAGGCGGATTGAGCGGTCGCGGCGGGTTGCGCGGTAATGGGCTTCGACCATTTCCTCGGTGATGTTCAGTTTGCTGATGATTTCCCGTTGCTCGTAGAGGCGCAGGATGCGCGAGCGTTCGTAGTTGGTCAACTCGTCGATAAACCAAATCATATTTTCGATGTTGGACGCCCGGGCTTCTTGTAGGAGTAACTCCTTGTCGATCAAGCTGTTGAGCAGATTGCGGGCGACGGCCAGCGGCGTGGCTCCTTGGTGCATTCCTTCGGGAATCATGGAGGAGAACTCGGCGAACTCAGCCGCGGTAATCGACTTGTCGCCAACCTCGGCAACGACGAGTTCGGCCGGCGAGGACGGCGGTTGCTGATCTCCACAGGCGGCGAAGAGCCAACTAAGCAAAAGCAGGGCGTTGAGATGCTTCGTTTTCATAGTACTGGGATGCTCCTAATTTGAGGAAGGGAAAAAGACCAATATAAAGAGGGGGGAAATGAAAGTAAAACGCCGGGGCGATAGGATGGGGCAAGGCTTGAAAGATGCTTGCGGCGCTAAGAGCTATTGATTATAAATAGTTGGCCTGCTAGAGGATTACGCGGTAATAAGCTGTGCATAATGTCTTTATAATAATGAACTTATTGAATTTTTCGGGTCCGAATTCACTTGTCGACGAACTTCTGCTTATGAAACGCGCTAGTGTATATGCTCTCTTATTGTGCCTACTCGGCGGTCGGCCGGTCGCCGCTGAAGTCGTAATCGTCGGCGGCGAAGGCGGTTTGGATTGGGTCAGTGGCGGCGGAGAGATTCAGGCTACGGTCATCCGCAGTGCGACTTCGGTGGAAAATACCAACGCGCCTGGCGGAGTTATCGACTTCAATGCCGAGGGTTTCAGAAACTGGATTTTTCCGCAGCGTGCCGATACTACGCTCAATATCGCCATCGGGGCTAATTCCGAAGCCCGCGGCGGCTCAATCACCTCGCCCAATACCATCAACATCCGGCCGGAACTGCCCAGTATCATCGACAACAACGGCGAGACGGCACTGGATTTGCGCGCCAGTGCCGGTGGTCAGAGCGCGCGCGTGTTGGGCATTATTATCGATTTGGACTTAGGGGCCCGCTTCGGGATCAATCGCTTCAAGTTCTTTCCCCGCAATGCCGACCCGGCGTTCCCCGCTCCGGCATTCCCATACCAGAACGATTTTATGCGCGCCTTCGAGATATTTATCAACGACGGTACGCCTGAGACCCAGCGCGAGGGGGTGCCGATCCGCGAGACCGTGGTGCTGGCCAACCAGAACGAAGACCCAGTAGTTGATGTGCATATCCCGCCTCAGTACGTGCGGTTCGTGCGGCTCAAGTCGCTGACGGCGACGGGTTTTGACTTGGCCGAGTTCCAAGTCTTTGGCACCGGCTTTGTGCCCGAGGCCTTCTATATTTCCAATGTCTTTGACTTCGGTGACCTGTCGCTTTTTGGAATGCTGCGCTGGGTCGAGCAGAAAGCGGGTGACAGCGGGCTGTCGCGGGTCCTGATCCGCACCCGCACCGGCAATGACCCACAGCCAGTCGAATACAACAAAATTCGCCCGGGTGAGCAGATCTTCCGCTTGGGCGGCGGGGCCAGCCAAACGGGGACCACGGCCCGCGGCGACGAAGTGCCGTGGAAATTCGCCGCCGACATCGAGGATGCCGAGCTAAAAACCCTAGTTGAGACGGTGCTCGACAACGAGGATGTCGATTTGCGCGAGGCGCTGCAGATATTCAAGGATCTGCCGCTGGAGCAGCAGGAGCAGATCTCGCTGACAGCCGCCGACTTCGGCCGGTTGCGCAATGAGGACAAGGGCAATATCCGCAACGACGTGACCAACTGGAGCGCTTGGTCACCCCCCTATCCGGTCAGCGCGCTGGTTGGTGCGGACGCCGATTTGGCCGACGCGTTGCTGGGGATACCGGTGGTCTCGCCGAGTCCGCGCCGCTATTTCCAGTTCGCGGTTGAATTCTCTAGCGACGAGTTCGAGTCGGCCACCGGCGTTGGGGGGATTTCCTTTGAAGTTCTGCCGTCGCCTTTTGCCGAGGAGTTAATCGCCGAGATCGTCCCGCGCCAAGCGGCGCTAGGCGAAAAGACGGACTTTACTCTCGCCGTGTTGAGCAAGCTCCGTCCGGGCCGCGATCGCGGCTTCAATCGGCTACAGGTCGATACTCCGCTCAAGGTCGAAAATGTGGCACTGATGGAGGTCCGGCGTCCGGACGGCACGGTGGATGAGGCCGATTTCAGCGGCGCGGCACTCGACCAGTTGCCGCTCCAGCGCGGCGACTTTGCGGTGATTGAGGTCGCCGACAACAGCTTCATCTTTGAGTTTCCAACGGTCACCGAGGATGGCACCGAGGTGCGGGTGACCTTCGACAACGCGGTTTTGCGCTTTGGCACAACCTTTACGACGCGGGCGTTCAATTCGGACGAGGAAGTGCAGATTGCCCAAGATGTGGTATCGGGTAACGCCGCCGATCTGGGTGAGGTTGACCCGGATTTGCAGCCTTTGGGTACGCCTTTCAGCGGGAACCTCTCGGTGGCCGTACCGATCGTCGGCGACCTGCTAGTCAACGTGCGTGCGGTCCCCGGGGCCTTTAGCCCCAACGGGGACGGCATAAACGACCAAGCTGCGGTCCAGTACGACATCACCAATATCGCCCGCCCGACCGATGTAGAAATCGTGGTGCGCGACTTGGCGGGGCGGCCGGTGCGGAAGCTCTATCGCGGACTCGACAGCAGCGGGCGCCATGCTCGTCCTTGGGACGGCAAAAACGACGCCGGGAAGGCGCTGCCTCCAGGCAACTATCTGTTCAGCGTGACGCTGGACGCTGGCACCGGCCAGGAACGCGGCCTCGGCATGGTCAGCTTGGCTTATTAAGGCACTAGCCTTTTTTGGAACGAGGGAGAGCAGTGTTGAAAGCGATGCGAAGTCTTGCAGTGATCGGCGCTTTACTTGGCCTAACCCCGGCGCATGGGCAGGAAGACTACCGGGGTCGGTTAGGGGTACAGCGCGGTGGTGCTGTCAGTTTTGAGCCTATCGGCCCAGGCGTAATATTTGGTGCCCTGGACCCGACTGTCAAAAAGTGGTACGTGCCGCAGGAGCTATACGCCGACTATGGCTGGCGCCAGTGGCAGTACTCCAACTACGCCCGCACCCCGTATGAGCGCTATGTCAACACGACCCGCGAGGGTGCTTACTTCTACGATGTGTACGGCAATTTCACCACCCATGGTTGGCTGATCTACGACTGGCGCCAGGACCAGCCGTTGCCCTTGGGCAGTGGCATCTTCCAGGGTACGCGTTTTAATACTTGGTTCAACGCGGTGACCATCAGCGGCGACTCGCAGGGGCAGTACAACTACGCGATTACGGTCGGCGACCGAATCCGCACGACGCTGACGCCGATGACCTTTTCCAAGCCGGACTTCAACGGGGTGCAGATCGACTTTGCCTCGGACAAGTACCAGGCGACGATCCTCGCCTCGCGTATCAGCGAGCCGATCCGCGGCTCCTCGCAGGGCCTCGGCGGCAGCACCGCGCCGGTCACCCAGACCAACACGACCTCGATGTTTGGTGGGCGGGCGACGTTTCAGGTCGGCGACTTCATCACGCTGGGAGCCACGCTAGTCGATGCCCGCAACGCCAACACCACCCTCGATCTCTTTGCTGGCGACCTAGTCGCCGGCAGCCTCACCGCTGGACAGAGCACTACACCGCTGACGGCGATTGCAGTGATCCTGAGCGACGATTCGCCCGAAGACGGCGAGGGGGGTGCGGCGCTGTTCAGTCACGATGTGCGGATCACCAGCCGCGACTTTGACACCGGCGGGGAGACGGTCTCCACCTTGCAGGAGGTGGTCCGGCCCGGCTCCGAGTGGCCGGTCATCTTCGGCGGGTTCCGGCGTCCGGGTTTTTTGGCAGCGGATGGCCCGGAGCGGATCATCGTCAACTACGACTTCAACGATCCGGCCTATATCGGCCCGGACCCGACGACCATTGTCGGGGTCGACTTCAACTACGTGCTGGCCAACGACTTCAAGATCGAATTGTGGTCCGACCGCCAGACGGGCCAGCGGGCGGTACCGGCGGCCCCGCTGACCAGCGAAGTAATCGACAACAGCCAGCCGGCCTTCCTAGTACTTCGGCGCGCCGAGGGCAACGTGAAGGACATCTCCAATTTGCAGCGGATCAAGTTCGACTATGGCTTGCCGACCGCCAACCTAATCGGCGGCTTTACCATTGAGGGAGCCGATGCCTTCGGCTTCGACTTCTACGGCGAGTGGGACCGCAACAAGCGCTATGCTCAGTACCCCAACGCCGCGCTATTCAACGAGGGAAAGAAACACGCGATCTCTTCAGAGACGTCCGACGCCTGGTATTTCAACGTCTCGCGCGATGTTTTTCCTTATTTCTTCTACGGCGAGGCCTACGCCATCGATCAAGCCTATTCGAGTACTACCTTTCTGGTCAACGCCAACGGCGATGTGCAATACGACAATAGCCAGCGGCACTTCTACGAGTTTGTCGACGACAACGACGATCAAGATCGCTACCCCGACTGGGTTCGCTTCGGCACGATCAACGACCGGGCAATCTACCCAGGTTGGGACCAGAACAACGACTTCATATCCGACTTCAACCAGAACGACAACGCCACCGTAGGCAATATCACCCCCGACTACGAGGAGCCGTTCCTGCGTTACAACGTCGATCGGCCGGAGTTTCTCTTCGGCATTGACCTCAACAACAACAACTGGATCGACCGCTTTGAGGACGACGACTTGCCCGATTTTCCCTATAAACCCGATCGGCGGGGGTTCAATGTCTTTGGCGGAGTGCACCTGATGCCGGAGGCTCGGCTGATCATCGGCCGCACCGACGAGGAGTCGCAGACGACCGACGCGATCAACGCGACCAACTACGCGATGTTCACCTTCGACAAGAACTACGCGGGCTTGGGGCGCCTGCGGGTCTTCGATATGGTCAAGCAGGCCAAGGACACCATCCCCGATGCCCGCCGCGAGCCTACGCCCTTTGAGGGCGCGCCGATCCAGCCAGTAGTCCGCGATATCCTCCCAGCGCAGGATACTTGGATCAACACCGCCTTTGTGCAGTTCGACTACAAGGGCATCGAGGGCTTGAACGTGGTCAACAAGCTCAAGTGGGAGACCTTCCGTCAGAACCAAGCCGAGACTCGCGACGCCAACGGTCGCCTGATGGAGGACGACGCCAGCTTTTTCGGCTTGATCAACAAGGTTGATTACACCTACGGCTTGGGACGTTTGAATTTGCAGCCGAGGTTCAAAAGCGAGCTGCTGCGTCAGACGGCCTTTCTCGTCGTAGAAGATGATCGCGAGGAATGGACGGCGACGGCGCAGTTGATAGTGACCTTGCCGGTGCTCCGCCATACGATTATTCAGGCCGGACTGGAGCAGTTGTGGTTCAGCGACCAGAGCTTGGACGAGAACGCGCTTATTGCCGCCGGTCGCCAGCAGGAGACGGGTGACCTGAGTTCTACTAATGTCGCCGTACAGCTTTCGACCACTTCGGATTATCTGGGCTACCGGCTGACGACTCAGATCGGTCTGCGCTACGGCCGGATTTTCACCGAACAGGTGATTGAGGACAGCGGCCGGCCGGGTACCTTTGTGATTGGCGACGAGAGTAGCAACGAGACGACCAGTTTTATTACGGTCTTCGCCGGGCTAGAGTAATATGAGACGGGAGCGAACAATGTCGAGGTGCACGGCGATTTTCGTCGTCGTCCTATCTCTAGCGCTGGGTGAGGCGGAGGCTCAGCGCATGGATTACGGCAACCGCTTGGGGTACCGCGTGGGCGAACAGGTGCGCTACTCCTCGGTTGGCGCAGCGGTCGATATGGACGTGTTTGACCCGACGATCATGCGCTGGTACATGCCGCAGGAGCTCTTCAGCGAGCACGGGCGTCGCCAATGGAGCTATACCAACTACGCCAGAGAATCCTATCGCCGCTACCTAAACCGCAATCTCGATGGCAACTACTTCTACGACGCCTACGGGGATTTCATCACCCGCGGCTACGTCATCTACGACTGGCGTCAGACCCAGCCGCGTGCTTTTGAGAGCAGTTCGATCACCAAGACGGGCCGCTACGCGAGCTGGTTTAACCGCTTGGTTATCACCTCAGACCAAACCAGCACCTACAGCTACTCGATTACCGTCGGCGACGAGATCCGCACCACGTTGACGCCGATGACCTTCAACAAGGTCGGCTTCAACGGCTTGGTGACCAGCTTCGCGGCGGGGCGCACCCGGGCTACGGGCCTGTTTTCGCGGGTGACCCTGCCCATCGTCGATATTGACGGGGATGTCCCGACGGCTTCGCTGGAGAATTTTTCGAACTTGGCGGCTGGCCGTTTTGAACTCGACGTGGCCGACCAGGCGACTCTGGGGCTAACGTTGGTCAACGTCCACAACGGCAACGGCGCACGCGAAAGTTTTCAGGGCAACCCACTTAAAGGCCTGTTGACTTCGGGTCAACTCGATCGCCAATTGAACCTGCTGGTAGTCAGGCTTGCGGATGATTCGCCCGAAGATGGCGAAGGAGGGGCGGTGCTCTTCAGCGACGACGTGGAAATCACTACCACTCTGATCCGCGAGGTTGCAGTCGGCGACAGCGTACAGCTAGTAGCGCGCGACACCACCATCGTCGGCAGCGGCATAGGCTTTCGCCCGGTGCGCGACGGCGGTGAACTCCGCGACGGCTTTTTACGCGCCGATGGCGCTGAGAGCATTGTACTTAAGTACATACTGGCACCCGAGGATGATGCTTCTGAGGAAGGCTCCCTGCGCTTGCTTTTGCAGCAGCATCTAGGGCTGACTTTGGCCGAGGCCGCCGACGCGGTCACCGCAATCAAGAACGTGAGATTCCGCTTGGTGCTGGCCAACGACTACCGGGTGGAGGTGTCGTCCGATCGCCAGCCTAACCGCTCGGGCCAGCCCCAGTTCATCGTCATGGAGCGGGCACCGGGCAATATCAAGAATGAACTCAATCAGCGCGAGGTCGTCATCGACTACGGCCTGCCGACGGCCAGCCAGATCTTCGGGGCCAGCGCCGAACTGCGGGACTTTTACGGCTTCGACTTTTACGGCGAGTTCAACGTCAGCAACCAATACCGTCAATACCCCTCGATCAATCGCAAAAAGCACGAGAGCTTCTCGGGGATCGTCGACGACGAGACCGCACTCGGCTGGATGTTCAATTTAGCGCGGAAGTCCGGTCCGTGGTTGCTTTTTCTGGAGGGCTTCGGCATGGACGAGACGTACTCTACCAGTGTGTTGCCGGTCGATGGCCGCGGTGTGGCCGACTACTCACCCGAGGCCACCAACCTGCTCTACGACTTCGTTGACGACAACGACGACAACGACAGGCACCCGGATCAATTGCGGATTTTTCAAGGGAGTTTGATCCCGCCACAGACGACCTCGCTCAACAACTTCACGGTGACTTCCGAAGGCGTGGCCGATCCAGCGGTTTTCCCCGGCTACGACGAAAACGGCGACTTTATCTCGGATTTCAACCAGAATGGCAATGACGACACCGAGAATCTTTTTCCCGACTACGAAGAGCCTTTCCTGCGCTACCACTCGGACCGGCCGGAGTTCCTTTTTGGCATCGACTTAAACAACAATGGCTGGGCCGAGCGCTTTGAAAACGACGATTTGCCTGATTACCCCTACAAAAAGGACCACTGGGGCTACAACACCTACGCCCGAGTCCAAGTCAACCCAGAGATGCGCCTGATGGGCGGTTTCCTCTATCAGGACCAGCGCGAGACTAATCGCCGCAATGAGACGGCCTATGGAATTTTGACCTATCAGCAGGCTGGGCCTACTTGGGGTGCCTTGCGGGTCTATGACATGCTCAAAAGGGCTGAGGACACCATCCCCGACCCCCTCTCGCAGTGGATTCTACCCGAACTGGAGTTGGGTAGCGTCGTCGAAGAGGTCAGTGGGCGCAACGTTCCAGTGCCCGACCTGTTGGCCGCCGAGGACACTTGGATCAATACGTTCTATGCCGACTGGGAATACAAGAGTCCGCGACGCTGGGCCACGCGGCACCGCTTTAAGTGGGATTGGTGGCACCAGCGCGATGAGGACGCGGTCTTCGCCTTCGACGAGGCTGGGGAGAGGATTCTCGATGCGGAGGGGGATCCGGTGGTGCTTTTCGACCCGCTCGGTCCCGAGGGGCGCAATGGCCGTAAGACCTCGGGCTTCATTGGGCTAATCGACAAAATTGACTACGCCTTTAACTGGCGACAGCTGTGGATTTCACCTAGGTTCAAAAGCGAATTTCTACGCCAAGTGCCATTTAATCGCGACTTAGCTGAGCGGCGCTCTTGGGACGCCCTGTGGTCGTTTTTGGTGCGCTTCCCGGTCTTAGTGCGCTCCAGTGTTGACATCGGCGTTGAACAGCGCCAGTTCTACAACCTCATAGCCGACGAAGATAAATTGGCGGCAGGGGAGCGGACTGGAGATTTCAGAGGCACGGTTTTGGCCGTGCAACTGACCAACCGCAGGGATTACTTGGGCTACGAACTCACCGCCCAGCTCGGCATACGCTACGACCGACGTGCGATCGAGATTGTCGATGGCGACGCTGAGACGCGCACGGCGGGGCTGGCCTTCCTCTCGATTTTCGCCAGTCTGAGATAGATAAACCCACGACATGAGCGGTGTCTCTACGGTGCAAGGCTGGATCATCAATCGCGGCTGCGATGCGATCTTTTTTATCGGCACGCCCCTTTTGTCGCTGGTCGCGTTACTCATTGCTTCACAATACTTCAGCTCGGCGGACATTGCTTGGTTCGTGTTGGCGTTCTTTGCGGTAGGCCATCACTTACCCGGCTTCATGCGCGCCTACGGCGAAAGAGAGCTTTTCGACCGCCACAAGGCGACCTTCCTCGTCTCGCCGCTGGTGGTGACCGCCTTCGTGGCTTGGAGTGTATTCAACGGCCATCTGGGCTTCTTCATCTTTTTGGCCCTGTGGGACCTGTGGCATTTCTTCATGCAGCACTACGGCTTCATGAGGATCTACGATGTCAAACGCCGCAAGCCCTCACGCCTTAGCTCGCGGCTGGACTGGTGGCTGACGGCCGTTTGGTTCGGCTATATCATCATCGACAGCCCCCATTACTTGATCAATTTCCTCGAACGCTGCCACCGCTACGGTTTCGGCCTCTACACTTGGATCACACCGGAGTTTGTCTTAGAGCTTAGGGAGTGGGTTTTCTATCTGGCTGTCGGAATAGCCGTTCTCTACGTGGTAAACATGGTCGTCGAGCGAGCGCGGGGCATACCAGTGGTTTGGCCGAAGCTGGCAATTTCGCTGACGACCTTCGCCACTGTTTATTACGCCTATATCGTCCTTGAAGATATCATCCTCGGCTACGCGATTACGGCCTTGGCCCACGATATTCAGTACTTTGCCATCGTCTGGATTTACAACCACGGGGTGCTCAAGCGCTCGAAGGAGTTGGGCGCGTCCTTCTTTCGCTTCTTGTTCGCCGACGGCCGCTTCCGCATCGTGTTGTTCTACGTGGTTCTGATTTTGGCTTATGGCGGAATTGAGGCCTTGGCCCGAGCGACAGAGAACTACCTGATGTACGATGTGGCTAAGGTCATCATCGCCGCTTCGGCTTTTTTGCATTACTACTACGACGGTTTTATGTGGAAAGTGCGAAGAAAAGAGATCCGCCAGAACTTCGTCGCCGGGGACGAGGGCGAAGCGGTCGCGGTCGGGCGCAAGGGGCTGCGCGAAAGGCTACAGGAAAGCGTTGGTCGCTGGGTGGGATTGCGCTATGCATTCGAGACAGGGCGACAGGTGCTCTACTTCGGCGTACCCATTCTCTTTTTGGCTTGGAGCGACGCCACCTATTCGGTGTCGGATCTGGAAATGGGAGAATACATGGCGCGGGTGACGCCGAACGTGGGCAAAATCCACGACGACTTGGGCAGGACCTACGTGCGGCAAGGCCAGTACGAGCGCGCGATAGAAGAGCACCAAAAAGCGGTGGACCTAGCTCCTGAATTCGCACCGGCCTATACCCATCTTGGCATCGCCTATTCGCTATCTGGCGACCCGAATCGAGCCATAGAATTCCACCTCAAGGCCATCGATTTGGATCCAGAAATGGCCCAGGCCCATTACAATCTAGGTGTAGATTATTGGAAAATGGGCAAGCTAGTCGAGGCGGAGCGGGCTTTCAAGCGGTCAATTGAGGAGGATAGCCAGTATATTCGCGCATATCAGGCACTAGCTCAAGTGTATAAAAAACAGGAAAACAGAGCAGATCATATCAGAATTTCCGCCCTGGTCCATAACCTAGAAAAGGCAGCTCAGCGCAGGGAGTTAAGCCGCAGCGCGATGCCGTGGGCTACGGGCACGGTACTGGCCGATAACACTCGCTGAGAAAAATCATTGACAAATTATTCAATCCTTTTTTTGTTAGTTGGCAGTTTGTATAGGGAGTATTCGGCGTAAATGCTCTCAAGTAAAGGCGGTCGCCAACGGTGGTAGATGTGACGCCGCTTTTTTTATTTAACCTTATCTAGGAGGTCGCAACAATGAGAAAATTGTTAGCTTTTGCCGCTACGGCGTTGATGCTGACTAGCACGGCTAGCCTCGCCCACTTCCCAGAAGGCCAGATCTTCGGGGCGTGGCAGTGGCCGTCGACCCACCTTCCCAACTTGGATGGCGACATCTCCGAGTGGAATGTGCTGCCGGCGGAGTTGTGGATCGACATCTTCCAGACGGAAGTCGCCGAGGGCGATATCGGTCGCGAGATCGACACGGCTAACCTCAACTTCCGCGTCGCCATTGGTTGGAACGACGAGTTGGATCGCATCTATTATGTCTATGATCGCTTCGATGACATTTGGGATCGCGATGCCGGCGGCTTTGGCTGCTGTGGCCAAGACGACAGCATTGAGATTTTCCTCGACGCTGACCACAGCGCCGATCGCCACGCCTTCTGGGATGCCGACTACGAAGACCCGGAGGAACGGGCCCGCAACAACGGCCGCACCAACCAGACGGGGCACTATCGCTGGCCGGCTCTTGAGCCTTTTGGCTTCTACTGGTTCTGGCTGAGCAGCTCGACTTGGCACGATAAAGAGCCTTATTCGTGCTGCGCGACCTCTTTCAACCTCGATGGTGCCCACGGCACCGAGTCCAACTTCCAGGCCGAATGGTACACGGTTGGTTGGGATGATTTCGATCACAACAGCCCCGAAAACAGCATCCTCCACGACTTTGTCGAGAATGAGATTATCGGCGTCGGTATCCAAGTCGTCGATAACGACAACGGCCCGAGTTCGGAAGATCCTCGCACCGCCAAGTGGGCGCTGGGCGGTCAGCCCTGCATCAACGGCGACGGTGCCTGCGGTAGCGACTACATTCTGCTGCCGGTCCAAACCGAGCTGCTGCCGGAGCAGACGACGGCTGTCGAGGGCAATAGCTGGGGCCATATCAAGGCTTCGTTCGGCCAATAGGCGCAAACAGCTAGTAGTTTTAAGTACCAATTAAGGAGGGAGGGTAGAGTTGCTCTACCCTCCCTCCTTGTATTATGATTTGTACATTCTACAAACCTTGGGGATCGCGAGCATGAAGAGGGGCTTATGGTTCTTGGCGCTTTGGGCGGTGGTAGGATGGAGTGGGGGCAGCGGTGCGCTGACCATTTACCGCATCGGCGCAGCGGATTTGCCTGCGCCAGAGTTGGACGTGCCCTATCAATTTGTCCAGCTCGAGTGGGAGGCCATAAATGCCAAAGCGCATGGTAGCGCGGTACAAATGGCGCTCGCCCCCGATGGGATCGTGCCGCAGCAGCTAGACCCGACAGTCAACCTGACTCCCCTTTTGAACGAGCGCGGTGGTCGGATTGAGACCTTGCAGACGATCGTTGGTTTCGCAGGCTTTCCGGCCCGCGATGCACCAATGTTCGACGGCGACCCAACGACGCACTTTCTCGGCGATGGCGATTGGGGCGGAGACTATGGTCGGGTCAAAAACAAGCTTCTGATCTTCGACTTGGGCGGCAATTTCATCGTCGATCGCATCAAGTTTTACCCCCGCGAACGCTTTCTCGACACCCGCTTCATCGAGCGCTTCGTCGTCGGCACCAGCGACGGCGACCCGCTCAAGAAGGATACGCGTGAGTACGTCGTCGGCGGCGAAGGTGGCCAGTTTCGCGACTACGACTTGGTGTACAACATCACCGAGAACACGCAGTCGGTGATCGAGCTGAGTATCCCAGATCTGCCTATCCGCCAACTCATGTTTGAGGCACCGCCCAACACCCGCGGCGTTTGGGAGATCGCCGAGTTTGAACTCTACGGTATCGGCTTCGCGCCCAAGAGCCAATACACAACCAACGTCATCGACTTAGGCGGTATGGCTAGTTTGGGCGACCTAACGTGGTCGGGGGAGGCCGAGGGAGGGGCAAAGGTGGCGCTAGCGATGCGCAGCGGCGATGACGACGATCCCAATTCCTATTGGCGTCTGACCTTTCGCGGCGACGAGCGCAGTCTCTTCGCTACCAACGGTAGCGCCCTGACGCTCAGCACGTACAACCGATTGGAAAAGGGCGAAAAGGCCGGGATCACACCTGATACCGAAAACTGGTCCGACTGGAGTCCGCCATACAACTTCGCCGCCGGAGGGGATGTGCTGCTAGCGGATAGACCGCGTCACTACGTGCAACTCAAGGCCGATTTTACTTCCCAGAAAGAAGCTGGCGGTCGTCTGGACTTTTTGCAGTTCAGCGTCTCGAATCCGCCGGTGGCGACCCAAGCCCTAGCCGAAATCGTGCCGGCGAGTGCTCGTGCCGGCGCGGTGACGTCTTTTACTTATGCGATTCTGCCCCAGTTGCGCGACGAGGATTTGGGGTTTGATACTATTGAGATTGAGACCCCGGTCGAGGTTGCGAGCATCGACGCGTTGCGGATCGATGGCCAAGAGGTCAGCTTTGCCGTTGTGCGCTCGGACGCACGAGGATTCGCACTGCGGATCCCGCGTATAGACCCGCAACAGACGGGCGAACTAATTGAGATTGACTTTGCGGCGGAAGTATTCAAGTTCGGGACGGTGTTCACCGGGAGGGTCTCCGACAGCGAGAAGCCCTTTGAGGTGCGGCAGGCACTGACCGCCGGTAACGCCGATCCACTGGTGGAAAGCAATACGCTGAGCGTGGGGCTGGTCAATGTGGATGAGAAGGCGGTCAACTCGCTCAAGCTGTCCTCGCCGGTGTTTACGCCCAACGGCGATGGCATCAACGACGTCCTCGAGATTGAATACGAGCTGTTGAACCTCTTCGGCGCAGTGCCGGTGGCGCTGGAGCTATACGATCTATCGGGACGGCGGGTAGGGATGGTGCATCGAGGGACGGCGGCGAGCGGACGATTTGCGCTGATGTGGGACGGAATGCTAGCGAATGGGGCCGTGACAGCGCCAGGGCTGTATCTACTGCGATTAGAAGTTGACAGCGACCAAGGTAAGGAAGCGCGTCAGCGCGTCATTGCCCTAGCCTATTGAGGATGGGGATGAGCCAGATGAGGTACATAGTCGCATTGTGGGCGGTGGGGTCGCTGGCGGTTGGAGCAGGCAATCTGGGTGCTCTAACCATCTACCGAATCGGGGGTGCCGACCTACCCGCGCCGGAGCTGGCATCGGTTGAGGGGGTGGAGTTCGTGCAGATCGATTGGGCCGATACCGACGAGGATTTGCACGGTAGTATCAACTTGCTAGCAGTGTCCGGCAGCCACATCGCGCCGCGGCAACTCGACCCCACAGTCAATCTGACACCACTTCTGCCGCAGGCCGATTTTCTCGGCGATATCCTCTACCTGACTTGGATCGGCTGGGGAGGGTTCGACGACGACGATGAGCTTATTTGGGACGAGGATCCCAATACGGCCTATCTGGGAGACGGTCATTTCGCCTCGCATGGGCCGAATACCAAAAACCTGATCTTCGATTTTGGCGGGCTGTTTTTTATCGACCGGGTCAAGTTTTACCCGCGGCCCAGCCACCTGACCGATCGCTTTGTCGAGCGCTTCATTATCGGCACCAGCGACGGCGATCCGCTCAAGGATCCACAGCGGGAACTGCAGGCTGGGGCGCGGGGCGATTATGTGCCCTTCGATGTGATTCACAATATTCGCGACAATACGCAGCCGGTCATTGAGTTGAAGATGCCCGACGAGCCGATCCGCAAGTTGCTCTTCCGGGCACCGGAGAATACGCGGGGGATTTGGGAATTGGCCGAGCTGGAGCTCTACGGTTCGGGTTTTGCGCCCCTTTCCAATTATACTAGTAACATTATCGATTTGGGTAAGCCGGTGGCCTTGGGCGACTTGAGTTGGTCGGGCGAAGTCAATACTGGTGCCCAGATCGACTTAGTGATGCGCAGTGGCGACGTGCTAGACCCGAGCATCTATTGGCGCTTCACCTTCCGCGGCGACGAGCAGAGCCGCTTTGATGCCAAGGGCCAGCCGCTTACGGCCCGAGCCTACGACCGGCTCAACAAAGGCGAGAAGGCCGGGATCACGCCCGATACCCAGAACTGGGAGTCTTGGAGTCAGGCCTACGCCTTTGCGGCCGGTTCGGGGGCGATGCAAGCCGACAAACCGCGTCGCTACGTACAGCTCAAAGCCGATTTCACCGCGCAGAAGAACGCTGGTGGGCAGCTAGATTTCTTGCAGTTTAGCATCTCGGACCCGCCAGTAGCGACGCAAGTGTTGGCCGAAATTTCGCCGCCGAGTGCCCAAGCCGGGGACATCACCCAATTTACCTATAGTATTCTGCCGCAATTCGAGCGCGAAGATTTGGGATTTGACACCATCGAGATTGAGACACCAGTCGAAGTGGTCAGCATCGACGGCGTGCGAATCGCCGGCCAGGAAGTTGGCTTTGAGGTCGTACACTCGGACGCCGCCGGCTTTGTCCTCAAAATCCCACGGATGGACGTGCAGCAAACCAGCGAACGGATCGAGGTAGATTTCGCCGTGGAAGTGTTCAAGTTTGGAACGGTGTTCACTGGCCGGATCTCCGATAGCGAAAAGCCCTTTGAGGTGCGGCAGGCGTTAACCCCGGGCGATGCTGACCCGCTGATCGATAGCAATACCCTGAGCGTGGAGTTAGCCGAGGTCGGAGAGAAAGCAGTCAACGCGCTCAAGCTATCCTCATCGGTGTTTACGCCCAACGGCGATGGCATCAACGACGCCCTTGAGATCGAATACGAGTTGTTGAACCTTTTTGGTGCCGTGCCAGTGATGTTGGACTTGTACGACTTGTCAGGGCGGTGGATCGGAGCGGTGGATCGGGGCACGGCGGCGAGCGGCCGGGTCGCGCTGCGCTGGGACGGGAAGTTAGCGGACGGGTCGGTGGCTGTGCCGGGATTATACCTGCTGCGGCTGGAAGTAGAAAGCGACCAAGGTAAAGAAGCACGCCAGCGCGTTGTCGTTTTAGCCTACTGAAAGATGGGTATGCAGCGTATCAGCGTCTTATTAGTGCTTGGTTGGGCAGTGGGCGTCTCGGCTCAATCCGGGCATCGAGTGACGGCGAGTCAGGTAGTCGTCAATAGCCGCGCCCACTGGCAGAACTGGAGCTTTCCACCGGGGGTGCTGGAACTAGGTGCCGATGGCTCGGTGCGGCCCCAGAACGTCCGCCGCGACATCAATGCGGTGCAGGATATCGTTGATTACCTGCGTTTGCGTCCCCCAGAAAGAATCAAAAAAGACCCCGAAGACATCGTTCCACTCGACGCGGTACAGGGCGGGGCCACGGCGAATATCGCCGCGGTGCCCAATATTTTTGATGGAGATTTGACGACCTACTGGGAACCAGCCTCGGCGAGCGGGGAGTCCGACCTCGCTTCGCAGTGGTGGTTCGTCGTTGACTTGGGCCGGTTGGCGATCGCCAAGAAGATCGTACTCAAATTCGTCGCCGAGGATTTGGGAGATCCATTTTTGCAGTTCGATGTACTGGCCTCACAGGGCAACAAGCCCAAGGGCAACCAGCGCTCGCCGCTGCCAGAGTTCAGCACACTGTTGCGCACCTTGCGGCCCAACAAAGAACAGCGCGTCTTCGAGATCGACATGGACCAGTTGGGAGATGATTTCGCCGGCACCGGCCTCCGCTTCGTGCAGATCGTGGTGACCGGCAGCGATTTCGACCGCGGTCGGGAGCTGAGCCAAGCCGAGTACGAGGCCCTGCCGGCAGGAGAGCAGGGGGCGATCGACTACTTCAAAAAACTCGCTGGGGGCCGCGAGACCCTAGTGGAGCAGAAAGTTTTCGACCGCCTCGATGCCGACCGCCGAGGCGCGATCCGCTACTACCGCAAGGAGCGTCCGCGGCTGGCGGAGTTGGAGATTCTGGCCGAAGGCGACGAGATCCTCTCCGAGATGCTGGAGCGCGGTGGTTCCGGTACGGCGACGCAGACGGCCTCAATCAGCAACATGATCGACGGCGAGATCGAAAGCAGGGTCCAATTTATCACCCTCTTCGGCCGGGGATCGCTGAAATCCCCAGAGGGCGGGGTCTTGTTCGATTTAGGGGCCTTCTACTGGATCGACGCCTTCCGCATCGCCTACGCTGGCGGGGCCTTTCAAGCCTACCATCTGGACTTTTCCGACGGCAGCCTCGAAGCCGACGGCAGCCTCAAGTGGTCGGTCGCGGTCAATCGCACAGAAAACAGCGACTATGGCAGCAGTCAGGGGTTGGGTTTCGGCCTCTACGAAGGCAACAACTTCAAGCGGATTAAGGCGCGCTTCTTCCATCTCGTCTGGAAGCAGTTCGAGGCGGGCGGTGGCTTTGGCGGCGGCTCCGGCCAGCCAGCCGAGATTCAGCTCTACGGGCGGGGCTTTCAGCCAGAAGTAACCCTGACGTCCGACTTGGTGCGCTTGGGCGGCAGCCGCAACTTGTCCTCCATCGAGTGGGACGCCGACGTGCCTCCTGGCACCAGCGTAGTTTTGCAGACCCGCACCGGCAACGAACTCGACGAAGTGCTGCGCTACTTCAAAAAGGACGGCACCGAAGTCACCGAGGCCGAATACAACAAGCTGCTGTCGATCTTTCGTGGCGACACTGTCGGCGAGGAGGTGGCTGGCGCAGATTGGAGCGACTGGAGTGCGCCCTACGAAGACGCCAGTGGCAGCCCGATTACTTCGCCTAGTCCGCGCGAATTTCTCGAGATCCGCGCGGTCCTGCTATCGGACGATCCAGAAGTCAGTGCGACGCTGCGCTCGATCCGGCTCAACTTTACCAATCCGGTCGCGCAAGAGCTCGTCGGCGAAGTTGTTCCTTTCGAGGTCGAGAACCTCGGCGAAAAACAGCGTTTTTCCTTTTACGTACGCCCGGACTTCGCCCGCGGCGACCCCGGCTTCGATCAGTTGCTTTTGATCGCTCCCGCCGACATGAATCTGCGCTTTGAGGGACTTTATAGTGGTACAGCGGCCGAGCTAGCGGCCGGGGAGACGGCTGGGACGGCTCTCGCTGCTGACGTCGTGCCTACTTCAAGCGACAGTTTGCAGGTAGCGTTTTCGCCGCTGGGGCCTGATTCGGGGGTTGAGGTGATGCGGTTGGACTTTTCGACCGCGCTGTTTTCGACCGGGGCGGTGATGCAGGCGTCGTTGCAGCACAGCGAATTGGGAGTTGGAAGCTGGCAGCGGGTAGATCCGGGTGAGGCAGTCGCGGAGGTCGTCAGCAATACGACAACCCTAGTGGGAAAAGTCGAGTCTGGGCCTTTGGTACAAGCGGTGTCAGTGGTGCCAGCGGCGTTTTCGCCCAACAGCGATGGAATCAACGACGAGACGTCGTTCCGCTTTGCGGTGGTCAAGGTGGGCGATGATAGTCCGGTGGAGGTGCTCATTTACGATCTGCAAGGGCGGCTGGTGCGGCGGCTGGTCGAGCAGCGGGAGTTGAGCACGGGGTCGTACTGGATCGCTTGGGATGGCCGCGACGGACAGGACAAAGTCGTTCCACCAGGGGTCTATCTAGCGCGACTGCGCGTGGACACCGATACCGAGGGATCCCAGGTGGGCAATGCCGAAATTTTCCGCACCATCGCCGTTGCCTACTAGAGGGAGCATAATGATGAATCGCTCTTTGGTCCTAGCCATGCTGATCGCCGGCACTGCGTTCGCCCAATCGGGATACCGGATAACCGCGGATCAAGTGGTGGTTGACAGGCGCGCTCACTGGCAAAACTGGAACTTTCCGCCGGGGGTGCTGGAACTAGGGAGCAGCGGGACGGTACAACCCCGGAGTCTGCGGCGCGATATCAATGCCGTCGGCGACATCGTCGCCAACTTGCAGGCGCGTCCGCCTAAGGGCCTCAAGAAAGATCCAGAAGACATCGTCCTCGCCGACGCCCTACTAGGCGGTGCCCGCTCCAATGTAGCTGGCGTGGAAAATCTTTTCGACGGTGATATGACTACCTATTGGGAGCCTGACCCGCCGACCGAGGAGCTGGATCTGAGCACTCAGTGGTGGTTTATCGTCGATCTGGGGCGCTTGGTGATGGCCAAGAAGCTCGTGCTCAAGTTCGTCGCCGAGGAGTTGGGCGATCCCTTCCTCCAGTTCGACCTCTTGGCCTCACAGGGCAATATTCCCAAGGGCAACCAGCGTTCGCCCACGCCCGAGTTTACCACCATCCTCCGCACGTTAAAGCCCAACAAGGAACAGCGGGTTTTTGAGCTAGTCACCAACTCGGGGCCGACCTTTGCCGGCACTGGGATGCGCTTCTTGCAGATCATCATTACCGGCAGTGACTTTGATCGCGGGCGGGAGGTGAGCTTGGAGCGATACGAGGCCTTGCCGGCGAGCGATCAGGGGGCCGTTGAGTTTTACAAAAAGCAGGCCGACGGCAGCGAGACGGTGGTGCCGTCGGAGATTTACGAGTTGCTAACCGCCGCGCAGCAGGGGCCGATCCGCTACTTCCAGCGGGAGCGTCCGCGGTTGGCCGAATTAGAGGTCTGGGCCGAAGGCGACGAGATTCTCACCGGGACTTTGGCCCGCGGTGGGTTTGGCACTGCGACGCAAACGGCGGCGATCAACAACCTGATTGACGGCCAGATCGAGAGCAAGGTCCAGTTTCTGTATTCTTTCGGCCGCGGTTCGTTCAAAGATCCAGAGGGTATCGTCTTTTTTGACTTGGGGGCCTTTTACTGGATCGACGCCTTTCGCATGGCCTACGGTGGCTCGACATTTAAGGACTACCGGCTCGACTTTTCCGACGGTAGTCTCGAAGCGGATGGCAGCCTCAAGTGGGTCACTGGGGGGACGCGCCAGACCTCCTCCCCTACCGCGGTGGGGTCGAAGTGGGAAAGCGAGACTAATCTCAGATTCGGAGCCTACGAGGGTAACGATTTCGAGCGGATAAAAGCGCGCTTCTTTCGCTTGGTTTGGGAGCAGGTCGAAAGTGCCACGGCCCGCGGCGGAGCCACCGGCCAGCCAGCGGAGATCCAGCTTTACGGGCGGGGGTATCACCCGGAGGTGGTGTTGACTTCCAATTTGATCCGCTTGGGGGACAGCCGCAATCTGCTGTCGATTGCCTGGGACGCCGATACGCCGCCGGGGACTAGCGTAGTTTTGCAGACTCGCACCGGCAACCAACTCGACGAAGTGCTGCGCTATTTCAAAAAAGACGGCACCGAAGTCTCCGAGGCTGAGTACAACAAGCTGCTGTCGATTTTTCGCGGCGACACTGTCGGCGAGGAGGTCGCCGGTGGGGACTGGAGCGACTGGAGTGCGCCCTACGAAGTGGCTGAGGGCAGCCCTATTACCTCACCATCGCCGCGGGCGTACTTGGAGGTGCGGGCGGTGCTACGGTCAGACGCACCCGATTACAGCGCGACGCTGCGGTCGATTCGGTTGGATTTTACCAACCCGGTCGCGCAGGGGCTGTCGGGCGAAGTGACCCCCTTTGCGGTGGAGCAGTTGGGGCAGCCGCAGCGATTTTCGCTCTACGTGCGCCCAGAGTTTGCCGGCGGCGATCCGGGGTTTGATCAGTTGTTAGTAGTAGCACCGTCGGATATGCGCTTGGCGTTTGAAGGGGTATATGGCGGTCCGGCGGCGGCACTGGCCACCGACGTGGGAGCCGATTGGGCCTTGGACGGAGCGGAAGTCGTCCCCACCGCCGGCGATAGTTTGCAAGTGGCGTTTTCGGAGATAGGCCCATCTTCGGAGGTGGAGGTGGTGCGGCTGGATTTTTCAACGGCCTTGTTTTCGACCGGGGCGGTATTGCAGGCATCGTTACAGCACAGTGTTGAGGGAGAGGGGGGCTGGCAACGGGTGGATCCGGGCGAGGCAGTGGAAGCCATTGCCAGCAATACGACGACGCTGGTGGGGGCGGTGCAGGAGGGTGCTTTGGTGCAGGCGGTGGAAGTGGATCCGCGAGTGGTTACGCCCAATGGCGACGGGATCAACGACGAGCTGGGGTTTCACTTTCAGGTAGTCAAGGTGGGTGGGGCTAGTCCGGTGGAAGTGTTGATCCACGACATGCGGGGGCGGCTAGTGCGGCGCTTGACCGAGCATCGTCCGACGAGCACGGGGATCTACGGCATGGAGTGGGACGGCCGGGATGAGCAGGGGGCGGTGGTGCCCCCGGGAGTCTATCTGGCACGGGTGCGAGTCGATACCGACACCGAGGGTGCCCGCATTGGCCGCACCGAAATCCTACGCACCATCGCCGTTGCTTATTAGGATTCTCCTCTCAGCGGAGGAAGTACTATGCGGGTATCGCTGGTTCTGCTGGCCCTCGGTTTCTTCTGGAGCCAAGCGCCGGCGCTGACGATTTATCGGATCGGTGGCCAGAACCTGCCGCCGCCCGAATTGGACGCGCCCTACGAATTCGTGTCGTTGGCTTGGGACGATGCCGACGAAGCCCGCGATGGCCAAATCAAGTTGGTCGAAGTAGAAGCCGACTTCATCCATCCGCAGCGCCTAGACCCCGCCGTCAACATCGCACCGCAAATTTACGAATTGGACGGCGGCACCGTATTCGTCATGCATTCGCACACTGGCTGGACTGAGAACCTAGAGGAAGACGACGGCTTCATCTTCGACGGCAACCCCGAAACCGTCTATCTAGGCGACGGCCACTGGCCTTGGGGATCCATTTTCTTTGGCGGACGCTCTCTCGATGAGAGCTGGGGCAAGGGACGATGGATCTACACCAAGGTCTGGATCTTCGACCTCGGCGGCCTATTCACCCTTCAGCGCATTCGCTTCTTCCCGCGCGAAAAGTTCGTCAATGAGCGCTTTGTCCAGCGATTCAAAGTCGGCACCAGCGATGGCGACCCCCTCAAGGACGGCACCCGCGAGCACGCGATCGTGCACCGGGGCTTTTTTTTCGACTTCGATATCGCCTATGACATCAAGGAAAACTCGAGCGGGGTGGTGGAGCTGGCCATGCCCTCTGAGCCGGTCCAGCGCCTACTCTTTGACGCCCCGGAAAATACGAGCGGGATCTGGGAACTGGCAGAGTTTGAAATATACGGCTTCGGCTTCGCCAATGAAGCCACTTACCGCTCGAGCATCATTGACCTAGGAGAGGCGGTCGCACTGGGTACCGTGACTTGGTCGGGACGGCAGGATCCAGAGGCCACCGTCGAGCTGCGGACGCGCAGCGGCGACAGCCCCGACCCAAACAACTACTGGCGCTTCACGTTCCGCGGCGACGAAAAGTCGCCCTTCGACCAGCAAGGGAGGCCTCTTACCCGGCAGAGCTACGCCAAACTGAACAAGGGGGAGAAGGCGGGGATTACTTATGATACCCGCAACTGGGATTCGTGGAGTCCGGCCTACGACTTCAGTGCCGGGGTGGGAGATATACAGGCGAACAAACCGCGTCGCTACGTGCAGTTCAGCGCCGACTTCCACTCGATCCGCGACCGGAGCAGTCAACTCGACTACGTGCAGTTTGCGGTGTCGGATCCGCCAATTGCGACCCAAGTCCTAGCGGAAATCACGCCGGGCGCAGTGCGGGCGGGTGAGCCGGCGGCGTTTACCTATGTGTTGACCCCAGTGTTTAATTCCCGGGATTTGGGCTTCGATTCGATTGAAATCGATACCCCGAGCCTGCCCGGCGGGGTGGACGCAGTGCGGATCAGCGGCGAGGAGGTGGACTTTGAGATCCGGCGGCTGGACGAGCGAGGCTTTGAATTGGGGATTCCCCGGATCGACGCGGCGCGGACCGGCGAGCGGATCGAGGTTGATTTCCGCGCCGAGGTCTTCCAATTTGGGACGCTTTTTGCCGGGCGGGTCTTCGACAGCGAGAAACCACATGAGGTGCGGCAGGCGCTGACGGCCGGTGATGCGGACCCGCTCATAGAGGGCGATCGCTTGAGCGTAGATATTCTGGATTTGGCCCAAAAGAGCATCAAAGGGCTGCGCGTGCAGGCCGGCGTTTTTACCCCCAACGGCGATGGGATTAACGACGTGGTCGAGATCGAGTGCGACTTGCTGAACGTAGAAGCCGCGCCCGTGGCGATCCAGATATTTGATTTGGCAGGGCGCGAGATCGGCCAGATCGACGGCGGCGAACAGGTCAGCGGCCGGTTCACGGCGGAGTGGGACGGGCGCGATGTCGATGGGCGACTCGCGCCGCCGGGGACGTACCTGCTGCGGCTTACTGTGGAAGCGGACGAAGGAGTTGATCGGGCACAACGGGTCGTCGGCATGGCCTATTAAGGAAGATGGGATGAGGCACGTAGTGGTGTGGCTTGGATTGTGGCTGTTCATTAGCGGCCCGCTTGACGCGCTGACGATCTACCGACTGGGGGGTAGTGATCTGCCGGCCCCGGAGTTGGCGGCAGTTGAAGGAGTAGAGTTCGTGCAGCTAGCGTGGGCCGACATCGCCGAAGATCGGTACGGCCAGACCAACCTAATCGAAGTAACTCCCAATCACATCGCACCGCGCCAACTCGATCCGGCGGTCAACCTGACGCCGCTCTTGCCTCAGTCCGAGTTCCTCGGCGATATCCTCTACCTGACTTGGATCGGCTGGGGTGGTCCCGACGTGGATGATTGGTTCATTTGGGATGAGGACCCCACTACGGCCTATTTGGGCGATGGGCACTTTGCTCAGCATGGCCCCAAACACAAAAGTCTAATTTTTGATCTCGGCGGGCTGTTTTTCCTCGAGCGAATCAAGTTTTATCCCCGCGAAAGACACCTGCACGACCGCTTCGTGGAGAGCTTTACCATCGGTATCAGCGATGGCGATCCGCTCAAAGATCCCCATCGAGAGTTGCAGGCCGGCGTGGGTGGGTTCGGCAGGGGGTCTGTCGTCGCCTTTGACGTGCTGCACGACATCAGGGAAAATACCGATCCCATCATTGAGCTAGCACTGCCCGCAGAACCCGTGCAGAAGGTGCTCTTCCGGGCACCGGAGAACACGCGGGGCATCTGGGAGCTGGCCGAACTTGAGCTCTATGGCGCGGGTTTTGCCCCCTTTGCCGGCTATCGGAGTAATGTCATTGATCTGGGCCGAGCGGTGTCTTTGGGCGATCTGAACTGGTCGGGGGTGGTCGAGCCGGGTGCCCGCGTTGCTTTGACTATGCGCAGCGGCGACACGCCGACTCCCAACATCTACTGGCGCTTCACCTTTCGCGGCGATGAGCAGAGTCGCTTCGACACCGAGGGTCGGGCGCTGACGCGCCAAGCCTATAACAAGCTCAACAAGGGCGAGCGGGCCGGGATCACGCCCGATACTCAGCAATGGGAACCTTGGAGTCAGGCGTACGATTTTGTGGCCAGCACGGGGGCGATGCAGGCGGATCGGCCCAGGCGCTACGTGCAACTGCGCGCCGACTTTGAATCGCTCAAGGAGGCCGGTGGGCGGCTGGACTATGTACAGTTCAGCGTTTCGGACCCGCCGGTGGCCACCCAAGTACTGGCCGAGATCGTTCCGGCGCAGGTAAAAGCGGGAGAGGTGACATCCTTTACCTATGCGGTATTGCCCCAATTTGAAGAGGACGATCTGGGATTTGACACCATTGAGATTGAGACGCCTGTGCAGGTGACGGGTGTTGACGCGGTGCGTATTAGCGGGATGGAGGTCGGCTTTGACGTCCTGAGCTCGAACGCGGAGGGCTTTGCGCTGCGCATCCCGCGCATGGACTTGCAGCGCACCGAAGAATTGGTTGAGGTGGACTTTCAGGTGGAAGTGTTCAAGTTCGGCACGATGTTCACCGGCCGGGTGTCGGACAGCCAAAGGCCCTTTGAGGTGCGGCAGCAGCTCACCGCGGGCGACGCCGATCCACTGGTCGAAAGCAATACGCTGAGCGTGGGTTTGGTCGAAGTGAAACACAAGGCGGTCAACGCGCTCAAGCTAGTCTCGCCCGTGTTTACGCCCAATGGCGACGGAGTCAACGACGAGCTGCAGATTGAATACGAACTGTTGAATCTCTTGGGAGCGGTGCCAGTCGCATTGGATCTGTACGATTTGTCGGGCCGTCGCTTGGGAGCGGTGTATCGCGGCACGGCCCAGAGCGGCCGCTTTGGCTTGGTGTGGGATGGGATGTTGGCGAGTGGGGAGCGGGTAGGGCCGGGGTGCTACCTGTTGCGCCTAAAGGTGACCAGCGACCAAGGTAGAGAAATCCTCCAGCGCGTCATTGCGCTGGCTTATTAAAGGCCGAGAGTACCATGAAGACCATTTGGACTGTTGCCTGCGCCTTGTTGTTGGGTACGGTGTGTGCCAGCGCTCAGGGAGCAGGCCATCGCGTCACCGCCGACCAAGTCGTAGTCAACAGTCAACAGCACTGGCAGAACTGGTCCTTCGGGGCGGGCACCCTAGACATCGGGGCTGACGGTGAAGTCCGACCACGGCGGCTGCGCAAAAATATCAATGCCGTGGAGAATGCCCGCGAATTCTTGCGCCTGAATCCTCCCAATTACATCAAAAAAGACGCGGCCGATATCGAATTCAGCGATGGAATCCGCGCCGGCTCCAACGCACGGGGCGTACTGGACCTCTTTGACGGCGATATGGAGACCTATTGGGAACCTGACGCACTCAACCCAGGTATCGACTTGGCGACGCAGTGGTGGTTTATCGTCGATCTGGGCCGCTTCGTCATGGCCCGCAAGATCGTGCTCAAGTTTGTCGATGAAGCACTCGGCGACCCCTTCCTGCAGTTTGATGTGTTGGTCTCGGAAGGTCGCCAGCCCAAAGGCAATAGCCGTTCCCAGACGCCGGAATTCAGACGGGTGGCGCGCACCTTGGTACCCAACAAGCAACAGCGGCTCTTTGAGATCGAACTGAAGTCCACAGAAGAATTTGCGGGCATGGGCCTGCGCTTCGTACAGGTGATCGTGACCGGCAGCGACTTTGCCCAAGGTCGAGAGATCAGCCGCGACGAGTACGAGGCCCTACCAGAGGCAGACCGAGGAGCGATTCTCTACCACAAGCGGCTGCCGAATGGCAATGAGGCCGTGGTCAAAAAGGGGGTCTATGACCGGCTCGAATCATCGCGGCAAGGCCCGGTGCGCTATTTCGTGCGCGAAAGGCCGCGCCTAGCCGAGTTGGAAGTGTGGACCGAGGGCGACGAGATCCTGATCAATACGGTCGAGCGCGGAGGCATGGTTACCTCGACCCAATCGCTGGCGCTTGCCAGCCTGTTCGACGGCGATGTGCTCAGCTTCAGCGAGGTGATTTTCATCTTCTCTCCCGGGCAATTGAAGGAACCAGAGGGTGAGATATTTTTCGATATGGGGGCCTCGTTCTGGATCGACGCTTTCCGCATGGCCTTGGGAGCGCGCCAGCGGAATTTTGAGGGTTATAGACTGGATTTTTCCAATGGCGAGCGCGAAGCGGACGGCAGTCTCAAGTGGACTTCCGCGGCCGCAGGGCGCGGTGCGGAAGTCCTCCGAGAAAGCGCGATTGGTACCCAAAGCGTAATGGGCAGCGACTTTAGCCCCCTAAGGGCGCGTTTTTTCCGCTTCGTGTGGAATCAGATTGTGCGCGGGGTAGGCAATAGCGGTGCGGCCATTCTGGCCGATCCGTCCGAGTTGCAGCTCTACGGGGAAGGGTTTATGTCGGAGGTAAGCCTGACTTCGGGGCTGGTGCGGCTGGGCGGTAGCCGCAATTTAGTCTCAATCGAATGGGACGCGGATGTGCCGCCGGGCACGAGTGTGCTGGTGCAGACGCGCACCGGCAATGAGCTAGCCGAGAATCTGCGCTATTTCAAAAAAGACGGCACTGAAGTGAGCAAAGACCAGTACGACAAGCTGCTTTCGATATTCAAGGGGGATATCGTCGCCGAGGAAGCAGTGGGCGGGGATTGGAGCGACTGGAGCCAGCCTAGCGAAGATCCCAGCGGCAGTCCGATTACTTCGCCGTCGCCGCGCGAGTTCCTAGAAATCCGCGCGACCCTGTTGTCGGACGCTCCTGCAGTGAGCGCGACCTTGCGTTCGATCCACCTCAACTTCACTCATCCGGTGGCGCAGAGCCTGAAGGGAGAGGTGGCACCGGCGATAGTAGAGACGCTGGGGAAAGAGCAGCGCTTTTCGCTCTTCGTGCGGCCGACCTTTGCCCCCCGCGATCCCGGCTTCGACGAGCTCCTGCTGGTGGTACCGGCGGACATGATGCTTGGGTTCGACGGTCTGTATGCCGGTGCGGGCGAGGTGCTGGCCGGCCGCGATCTGGACGGGCTGGCGGTGGCCGATGTCGAGGTTGTAGGTACGGGCGGCGACAGCCTGCGGTTGGCCTTTCCGCTGATCAACCCGGAGTCGGGGATGGAGGTGTTGCGGCTGGATTTCACCACGGCGCTTTTTTCGGCCGGAGCGGTGTTGCAGGTGTCGCTGCAGAACAGCACCTCGGAGGAATGGGATTGGCAGCGGGTGGATCCGGGCGATGCAGTAGGGGCGGTAGTCAGCAACACCACGACCTTGAGGGGTGCCGTGCAGAGCCGATCATTGCTGGAGGACGTGGTGGTGCCGGAGGTCCTCACCCCCAATGGGGATGGGGTCAACGACTGGGTGTCGTTCCACTTCAAGGTAATCAAGGTAGGCGACGACAGTCCGGTGGAGGTGCTGATCTACGATTTGAGCGGTCGGCTAGTGCGGCAGTTGGTCGAGCAGCGCGGAGTGAGTACGGGAGAGTACGGAGTGGTGTGGGATGGTCGGGATGAGTCGGGGTTGGTGGTTGCACCAGGAGTGTATGTGGTGCGCCTGCGGGTGGATACCGATACCCAAGGGGCACGGGTTGGGGCCGGGGAGGTCTTGCATACTATTGCCGTCGCCTACTAACGATGACGAGCATGGCTTGGACGCGGACGATCTGCCTGGTCTTGGTGCTGTGTGGCTGCCAAGGGTCGGACACAGACCCCACACGGCCATCTGCTGCCATCGATCCTGCGCTGATCCGCACCCTGCACTTCCAGCCACCCGATTCCACCGATAGCGAAGGACGCCGTCTGGCCAAGTTGTACTGCCAGAGTTGCCACGTCTTCGCCGAGCCTGATCTGCTGGACCGAACGACGCTGCGCGAGTGGGTCCTGCCGACATTGGCCAAAATCCTCGGTTTGCCGCCGGAACTGGCGGGCTTGCCGCCTAAGAAGCATCAGCGGGAGGACGAGCAACCGGGCATCTATCCCCAAGAGCCGTTGATCCCCGTGGAGGTCTGGG
This sequence comes from Candidatus Latescibacterota bacterium, assembly GCA_965261395.1. Lineage (GTDB taxonomy): Bacteria > Latescibacterota > UBA2968 > UBA8231 > UBA8231. The sequence continues at coordinate 5,173,253 of OZ253462.1, read as the reverse complement.
TGCCGATTGTCGAATACTATCTACAGGCCGCGCCGGAACAGCTCTTGCCCCAGGGGCCGCGGACAGCGATCAGTCGCGACTTGGGGCAATTTGACGTCTTGACACCGGAGTATCGCGTCGAAAATCCCTTTACGACGCTGGTGGCGATCAATGAGGGGCGAATTTACGCAGGGGACTCGCGCGAGCGCTCGTTGGCAATCCTCGACGGTCAGGGGCAGCTCGCGCAGAAGCTGAGACTCAATCTAACCCCGACTGATATCGACTGGCGCGAGGGAACTATCTGGGTCACCTCAATCGGCTCGCCGTTCCCGTCAGACGATCCACAGGGCCTGTTGATGGCAGTAGCCAAGGAAGGCGATACCTTGCTGTCGGTCGGCAGACGGGTGCTGAGGGAGTTGTCGCGGCCGGTTGCCACTTCGTTTGCCGATCTGGACGGCGACGGGGCAGAGGAGATCGTCGTCTCCGAGTTCGGCAACCGGCTGGGGCAGCTGTCCTATTTTATTGCCAAGGAAGACGGGAGCTACGAGGAGCGCTGGCTCAACCAGTACCCAGGGGCCATTAGCCACTACGTGCGCGACTTCAACGGCGACGGCCGCCCGGACATCGTCGCTTTGATGGGGCAAGCTCGTGAGGGGGTGTTTATTTATTACAATCGCGGCGACGGCACCTTTGAGGAGTCCTACGTGGTGCAGTGGCCGCCTTCGTACGGGGCTGCGCATCTGAGCTTGGTCGATTTCGATGGGGATGGGGACCTCGATCTACTCACAGCCAACGGTGACAACGCCGACTACGCGCTGCTACTCAAACCGTACCACGGGGTCCGGCTCTATCTCAACGACGGTCGCAATCGCTTCGCAGAGGCCTATTTCTTTCCGCTCAACGGTGCCTACAAGGCGCAGGCTGCTGACTTCGACGGGGATGGGGATTTCGATATAGCCGCGATCGGCTTTTTCGCCGACTACGCCGGTGCGCCCGCAGAAGCCTTCGTGTACTTGCGCAACGAGGGCGGAATGCAGTTTGCACCCTCGACGTTCGACGAAGTGTTGGCGGGCCGCTGGCTAACGATGGATGTGGGCGACATTGACCTCGACGGCGACGAAGATATCGTCCTCGGCTCCTTCGCCATGGGCTGGTCCAATGTGTCGGCCGAGCTAGAAGCGCGTTGGCGGCGGGGGCCGTCGGTATTGATTCTCAAAAATCGACGCTATTAATCGGCTGCAACTTCGCGGGCAATGCGGACCCCTACATCGGGACTGCGGGCGTCGGGCGGGCTGAAAAAGCGCGACGCCGAACGCCCGCCCAGCCCCAGGGTGCCAAAGGAGCCACCACGGCCGACGCGGCGCTCGCCTGCGGCCGGGCCTTGGGGATCAATTTGTTTATCCGCACCGTATGGCCCTTCCCAGTCGGCGACCCACTCCCAGACATTGCCGTGCATATCGTAGAGGCCCCAAGCGTTGGGTGCCTTCTGGCCGACGGCGTGGGGGTATTTCTCGCCGACTGCCCAGGCGTTACCGCTGATCCAGGCATAGTCGGCCAGTGTTTGTTCGTCGTCGCCGGAGAACCAGCGCGTGGTGGTAGCGGCGCGGCAGGCGTATTCCCATTCGGCTTCGGTGGGGAAGCGGTAGAGCGTTTGGCCGGCCTTTTTATTGAGCCGCTGGATGAAGTGTTCGGCTTCGATCCACGAAATGTAGGTGGCCGGGTATTGCGCCCCTTCTTTGACGTACTGACGCCGCCGCCACGGCTGGGTGCCAACGACGGCGCGCCATTGGGCCTGAGTAAGCTCGTATTTGGCGAGGTAGAATCCGCGCGACAGTTCGACGTGGTGTTGGGGTTCCTCGCTGTCGTCGAGCGGTCCCTCCTCGCCCGGGGCTGCGCCCCTGGCGAAGGCACCGGGTGGAATGTAGGCGAACTCCATCGCTACACCAGGGGCTAGTTCGACCGTCAGCGACTCGGGGACGCGGCTACAGGCGGGCAGGGCTAGAGAAAGGATAAGTAGGGCGCGGAACATAGGCTCGAAATAAATTGGCGGGAAGATTCCTAGCAAGGGTCAGGGGAAAAGGCCCTGCCCCTCGCGCACCGTGAGGATGCGGTCCGCTTGGATTGCGGCGAAGCGGTCAACCTGACCGCTAGGCCAATGTACTTCGAGCCGTTGCACCACGCGTTCTCCGCCCAAGCCGAAGTGGGCGCGGATGTCATCCTGAGCCAGAAAACTGCTGCCAGCGCGGATTTCGCGGAGCTGAGTGCCGGCGCTGGTTTCGACTACGACGATGGCACCGATCCCGTCGCGGTTGCTTTCCACGCCTTGGACGCGGACGATAAGCCAGTGGTTGCTGGTCGGTGAATCGTTGCGCAGAAACGAGGGCGTCGAGTCGAGGTTGTGGACGGCAATGTCGATATCGCCGTCGTTGTCGAAGTCGGCCAGGACCGCGCCGCGGCTCGATTCCTCAATGGCAAAACCCGGCCCGGCCATTGCAGTGGCTTCCTTGAAGCGTCCGTCGCCCGCGCTGAGAAAGAGTTGATTTTTTTGCCGGTAGGAGGCCCCGCGCTCGAATTGCTCGACTTGGGGATAGACGTGGCCATTGGCCACGAATAGGTCTTGCCAGCCGTCGTTGTCAAAGTCGGCAAAGCCCGTGCCCCAGCCGACGAAGGGCCAGGTGGGGTAGATGAGGCCGGCGGTGGCGGAGACGTCCTTGAAGAAGCCGCGGCCATCGTTCTGGTAGAGGGTATTGTAGTCGAGGGCGAAGTTGGTGACGTAGAGGTCGAAGTCGCCATCGTTGTCGTAATCGGCCGATGCCGCGCCCATACATGCCTGGGCATCGCCGCTTTCGAGCAAGGCCACGGCTGCCTCCAGTGCTTCTGCCGCGAAGGTGCCATTGCCCTGATTGCGGTAGAACATGTTGGGACCTGCATCGTTGGCGACGAAGAGATCTTGGTCGCCGTCGCGGTCGAAGTCGCTAAAGAGCGGGGTAAAGCCATAGCGCTTATAGGGATCGGTGACGCCGACTGCTTGGGTGACATCGGTGAAGATGCCGTCGTCTTCATTGCGATAGAGCGCATCTGCTGCGCCGACCAGACCACGGGGTCCATACATGACGTTCAGGCCGCGCCACATCCCCGCGTCGGCTCCCTTGGGGATGAAATTGACATCAAAGTCGATGTAGTTCGCCACGTAGAGGTCGAGGTCGCCGTCGTTGTCGTAGTCGCTCCACGCGGCACCGGTACTCCAGCGGGTATCGGCGACGCCAGCTAACGGGGCCTGATCGGAGAAGGTTCCGTTGCCGGTGTTCTGATAGAAGCGATTGGGGCCGTAGTTGGTGACGTAGAGATCGGGGTCGCCGTCGTTGTCGTAGTCGGCGGCCACCGCGCCCATGCCCCAGCGTGCGTCATCGACACCCGTGGTCGCGGCGACGTCTTGGAAGGTCGCATTACCTGCATTTTGGTAGAGGGCGTTGCGGGGGGCGGTCTCGGGCGGAAAGCCTTCGAGGGTCGAGCCGTTGACGATATAGAGGTCGAGGTCGCCGTCTTGGTCGTAGTCAAAGGCGGCGAGGCTGCCGCCCTTGGCCTCGACGATGTAGCGCTTGTCTGGGTTGCCGCAGATGTTGCGCAGGGTCAGACCGGCTGGTTGGGCTACTTCCACGAAGTGAACGCGGGGCAGGTTTTGCTCCGCTGGGGTACAGGCAGCCAGAAGGCTGGCGAGGCCGATGCGCCATGCCGAGAAGGGATGTTCGGACAATTTATTGGTATCTTATATCTTCGTGGTTTGTGTCTCAAAATACCTATATCCGCTGGGAGCCGCCAGTCAGTTGAGGGCGCGGTTCGGGTGGCAAAGGCGGACTAAGACGCGCTAGAAAAGGGGACATTTTGCTTGGTTTTGACAAAGAACCGCAACGGAGTTGTGGGTTGGGCCTGCTGGGGGCGGGGTTGGTGCTTGGCAGCTATTGGCTGCTGTGGGGATCGGTTGATGGGTTTGTCAACGCCATTGACCACGGCGAGCAGCTCTTTGGCGATTTTCAGCGCTTCTATTATCCGATGGGCGAGGTGCTTTTTGCCGACAAATGGCCCGTCCGGGGGTACTACTATACCTCGTTTTTTGCGTTGGGGCTGAGCCTTGTGGCACTCTTGCCGCTGGCGGCGGCGACTGTTTTGTGGGGGTTTTTGCAGGTGGGGTGGGCGGCCGTGTTCTACTATGTATCGGGCCGCTATCTGCTCGGACTCTCCGCTCGGGGCATGCTGGTTTATTTGTTGTTGCTGCTGGCTTCCTTCCCCTTGTTGCACAATTTCAAATGGGGGCAGGTCAGTGTGTTAGTGACGCTTGGCATTGTATCGGCGTTGGCGCTGCACCAGCAGGGTCGGAGCGCGCTGGGAGGGATCGCGTTGGCGCTGGTCACCTGCATCAAGTACTATCCCGGCGCATTTGTCATCTATTTTTTCGTCCGCCGCGACGGGCGCTTTCTCGCGGCTTACGGGGCTGGCTTATTAGGGTTTTACGGTCTGCTGCCAGCCGCGTTGTTGGGGCCTGTGGATTGGTGGTATTTCGAGCGCGCATCCGCACAATCGCTGCCGGAGGCGGCACGGCTCCTGCGCGATTTTAATACCCAGTATTTTGTCCATGTACTCAACCGCTGGGGGCAGCCGCTGGGATATCGCCTTTTAGAATCGACGCTCGATGCGCTGCGGTTTGCAGGGGTGCTGGTCTTTTGCGCCAACAGCGTCGTGGTGTGGTGGTTGCACAAGCGAAAAATCGCGCAGCGGATGGCCCTATCCGCGGTGGCGCTCTTTATCGCCTTGCCGTTTGTGGTGCCGACCTCGTGGCCTCACTACTTCGTCTTCTTGCCCTTTTGCCAAGCGGCGTTGTGGGTGGTGCTCGGTGACGCCCGGGCGCATTGGCTGTGGCGAGTGCCGATTGTGTGCTCGGCGGTGCTGGCGAGTGGGTACTGCTTTGCCTTGTTGCCAAGCTGGCGGTTGTATAATGGAGTGGGCGCGTTGTGGGTGGCCGATGCGGCCTTGTTGTGTTCACTCTACGGCTTGGCCCTGCGGCGAGAGCTGCGCTAATGATAATGACTCGCTTGTTGCTGCTAGTGGTGATCTGCGCCGCCTGCGAGCCTGCTCCACCCGCCCTTCCTGGTCCGTTCCAGGTGGTCGAGGATACTGGTCTCGATTTTACCTACACCAACGGCGCGGCGGGCGATTACTTTCTCATTGAGACCATGGGCGCTGGCGGGGCTTTTCTCGACTACGACCAAGATGGCTGGCTCGACATCTACTTGGTGGATGGATTCGACTTGTCGCATCTGCGCGGCCAGTATCCGCCGATCAACCTCAGCTACCGCGATGAGACCCACTACTGGGTAGAAAAGGACTACCGGCCCAGTCTGAGCTTCAAGGGGCTAGTTGATGAGAGTGCCTACCAAGTTGCCTCGGCCACCACCCATCCATCCAAGGGAAATAGACTCTACCGCAACGAGGGAGACGGGACATTCTGCGCGGTAGAAGGTGCAGCCGGGGCGGGCGATACCGGCTATGGCATGGGCGTGGCCGTCGGCGACTTTGACGCGGATGGCGACCCAGACCTCTACGTCACCAACTACGGCCCCAACGTCCTCTATCGCAACGATGGTGGCGCGTTTGTCGATGTTACCGAAAAAGCCGGTGTGGGGGATCCGCGCTGGAGCACCAGTGCCCTGTTCTTCGACTGCGATAACGATGGCGACCTCGACCTCTACGCGGCCAATTACCTCGACTTCTACCCAGCCAACAACCGCGTTTGCGGCGGCACCATCACCCCCAAGCGCCGGCGTAAAGAGCTGCTGAAAATTCCCTTCGCACTCCGCACTTATTGCAGCCCGCGCCGCTACAATGGCGTCCCTGATGTGCTCTACCGCAACGACGGCGGCACCTTTGTCGATGTCACTGAACAGGCGGGGGTCTTCAACCGCTTTGGCAAGGGCTTGGGGGCGCTGGCCAGCGACTTTGACGCCGATGGCGATATGGACCTCTACGTGGCCAACGACGGAGTGCGCAATGCGCTCTACCGCAACGACGGCGGCATCTTCGTCGATATCGCGCTCGCCGCTGGGGCTGCGTACAACAGCAACGGCCAAGCTGAGGCCGGCATGGGCGTGGCCGCCGGCGACGTTGACGCGGACGGCGACCCGGACCTTTTTGTCACCAACTTCTCGCGCGAGAGCAATACGCTCTATCGCAACGACGGTGCTCACCGCTTCACCGATAGCGGAGCCGCTAGCGGCCTCGCCGATCCGAGCCTGCGCCCCCTGGGCTTTGGAACCTTGTTTTTCGATGCGGACAACGACGCCGACTTGGACCTCTTCGTCGCCAACGGCCATGTCATGGACCGGATTCAGCTTCTCGAAGAAGACCTCCGCTACGCCCAACCCGACCAGCTTTTCGCCAATAGCGGCGGCCGGTTCCGCGATGTGTCGGCGGCGGCTGGCCCGGCCTTTGCTCAGGCCGCGGTCTCGCGTGGCGCAGCGTATGGCGACTACGACGCCGATGGCGACCTCGACTTGTTGGTCACCCACGCCAGCGGTCCGGTGGCTCTCTACCGCAACGACCTGCCACCTCGTTCCCATTGGCTCTTGGTGGAGGGGCTAATGGCCGGTGCCCGCGTCCGCCTGCTATGCGATGGCCACCAGCAGATGCGGACCGTTGCCGCTGGTGGCAGCTATCTGTCGGCCAGCGATCCGCGCCTCCACTTTGGCTTGGGGACTTGCGCCCGCGTAGAGCATCTCGAAATCCGCTGGCCGGATGGTACTCGGGCCGACTACTACGACTTGGCCGCCGACCAAGTATTCCGCAGCGGACGATGAACCAGCGCCAACGCCTGCTCTACGCTTTGCTCCTGCTGTTAGCTGGTGCCGTGCTCTGCTATGGCTGGAAACTGTACTGGTTCCTCACCGACGATGCCTACATTTCCTTCCGCTACATAAGCAACTGGGCTTTGGGCTACGGCCCGGTGTGGAACCCGCCCCCGTTTCGTCCGGTTGAAGGCTACACCAATTTTCTGTGGATCGCCCTGCTCTATGGGGTTTGGCAGATCTTGGGCGTTGACCCTCCCGAGGCGGCCAACTATCTCGCCCTGTGCTTTGCGCTGTGCTCGCTGTACATCGCTTCACAGATGCTGCTGCGCTTGCCTTGGTCGCCTGGGCTGCGCCCCTATCGCTTGGTCTTCCTCTCCCTCTTGCTGCTCGCGGTGACTACCAACCGCACCTTTTTGGCTTGGAGCAGTTCGGGCTTGGAAACGGCGCTGTTTGGTTGCTTGGTGCTCGCTTGGACCTACGCTTGCGCTTTTGTTGCTCCTAGCCACCAAAGATGGCCTTTAGCCATTTCCGCCGCTGCCGCTGGTATCTATCTGACGCGGCCCGATGGTCTGCTCTTCCTCGGTGCCACGGCTGTCGCGCTCTTGTGGGCTTGGCGCACCGGCTGCTATCCCGCTGGGCGGCTCACCCAAGCTCTGCCCCTGCTGGTCGCGCCACTGCATCTGATCTGGCGTCAGAGCTTCTACGGCGAATGGCTGCCCAATACCTACTACGCCAAAGCTGTCGGAGCTTGGCCGGCCAGCGGCCTCCGCTACGCGCTCTCTTTTGCCCTCGAATACGCCTTGTGGACGTGGGGTCTGCTTTTGGTCTATGTGCTATGGAAAAAGAAGGAGGTGCTCAGGCCGTCTTGGCATGGGCTGCTGGCCGCGCTTACACTGTGCGGACACGCTGCGTACTACACGTTCGTTCACGGCGGCGACCACTTTGAGTACCGGATCTACGCGCACTTGGTGCCTTTGTGCTACCTCGCCTTTGCGTGGTGCTTAAACGCCGTGGGAGTCCAACCAAAAAAAGCGCTTGCTGCCCTCGGCCTCGCGGTGGTGCTCTCCTGGCCGATTCCTTGGATCCATTGGTCCCAGACTCGCGACATCACCAGCCGCGGCCAGACCTTGCAACTCAAAGTGCCTGTGGCCCCTCACTTTCCCGCTCCAATCCGCTGGTACGCCGCTGCTTTTGACGATCTGCAATACTGGCTCATCGACCGCTTTGTCTGCATCCGCCACCAAGAACACAAAGCCAATGCGCAGTTCCTCACCGGGATGTTCCCGCCGCGTGCTCAGGGTCAGTTTCTGCCTTCGGCCGACCATCCGGTTTTTTTCTTTCCCGCCATCGGCATCCCGGCCTGGCACCTGCCCCACATCAACATCCTCGACATCCACGGCCTCAACGACTACGTCATCGCCCGCACGCCCCCCGAGCCGGCAGCCAAGCGCATGATGGCCCACGAGCGCACGCCGCCGGCCGGTTATGTAGAGTGCTTCCAGCCCAATGTCCGCCTCGTCGCCCCCGGGCAAGTTAAAGTGTTCCCCCGCGCGCGCTCAGCCGACCAAATTGCCGACTGCGAGACGCGCTGGGCGGCGTCTCTTGTGGCTTTGGGGGTCGGACGGCAAGGCAGGCCAAAGCGGGTATTGGCTCAAGGGGCGCAGGGATGGTTATCTGGTTATATTGAGAAACCTTAAAAGGAGACAGCCTGCATGCGTTTGCTACTAATTTGGATCGCCGCGCTCGTTGCCGTCGGGTGCGGCGGGTCTGGCGAATCTGGCGACAAGCCCACGGAGAAAAAAATCGTCTGGTATGCCCTGATGGTGCATCCCTATGTCGAACAGGTACAAAAAGGGGTGATCGGCTACGAGCGCGACACCGGCACCAAGATCAAGCGCCAGATCGGCCAGACTTGGACCCAGGACAACGAAAACGCCAATGTCGAGCCACTGGCCGCCCAAGGCTACAAAGCCTTCTCGCTCTACCCAGCCGACGCCAGCGCCGCCAACGGACTCTACGAGGAATTGGTGCAACACGGGGCCTATGTCGTCAGCTATGGAGCGCCGACGACGCTGCCGACGCCCGCTTCATTTTGCGTGGCGACCGATGTAAAACAGGCGGCGATGGAGGCCACCGAGGCGCTGATCGGCTTTATGGGCGGCAAAGGCAGCATCCTCAACGTGCTCGAATTGGTCGAAGACCCCAACACCATCCTGCGCAAAGAAGGCGTCGAGGCGGCGGTGGCCAAATACCCAGCGGTCCAGATCATCCAGGAAATTGCCGGCATGGAGTCGATTGAGACCAGCACCGCCAAAATCCAGGGCGCGCTCTCGGCACGGATCGAGGAGATCGACGGCGTGATTTGCACGGGGTACACGCCGACCGTGGCCGCGGCGACCATTCTGTCGGAGTGGAACCAAACCCCGGATAACAAGCGCATCCACTTCGTCGGCATCGACACGGACCCGGTGGTACTCGACGCGATCGGCGAGGGGGCCATCGACGCGACTATCTCGCAAAACCCCTATGGCCACGGCTACATCACGTGCGCGCTGTTGAGCTACTTGCTCGACGGCTGGCAGGCCAATCCCGACCACTACTTCGTCAACTCGGGCACAGTGCTGGTGACCAAGGATAACGTCGATACCTTCGAGGACGAAATCATGGCCATCACCACGCGGATTATGGGCGAGTTAGAGACTAAATATCTTAGCCCGCCGCGCTGATCCGTGCTCGAACTGCAATCCATCAGCAAGCGTTTCCCCGGCGTCCGAGCACTGGACGACGTGTCGCTCTCGTTCCAGCCGGGCCAGATCCACGCCCTAGTTGGCGAAAACGGCGCTGGCAAGAGCACCCTGCTCAAAATTGTCACCGGAATATACCAGCCCGACGCCGGGCGGATGCTCTTCAACGGCGCGTCGCTGCGCGTGCGCAACTGTCGCGACTGCCTCGACCAAGGCATTGGCCTCGTCCATCAGGAGATCCAAGTAGTGGCTGAGGCCAGCGTCGCCGAGAATATCATGCTCGACAAGCTAGACGCCTTCAGCCGGTGGGGCCGCCTCGACTGGCCACGGCTCGGCGACCAAGCGCGGGCCGCGATGGCGCGGATCGGGCTGGACGTTGACCCGCAAGCGCCCATTGGCGATTTAAGCGCGGCCCACAAACAGCTCGTGCAGATCGCTCGGGTGCTGTCGGCCGAGGCACGGGTTCTGCTGTTAGACGAGCCGACGTCGTCGCTTACTGAGCACGAAGCGGCCCGCCTCTTTGGCATTTTGCGTCAGTTGCAGGAGACGGGCGTGGCCATCGTCTTTGTCTCGCACAAGTTCGACGAGGTCTATCAGATCGCCGACCAAGTCAGCGTATTGCGGGACGGGCGACACGTGGGCACGAGGGAATTGGCTGGGCTGCCGCGCGCCGAGCTTATTGAGATGATGATCGGCCGTCGCGCGGAGACGACTTCGTTTGGCAGGCCAGCAGTGGATCGGGAGCGGGAGGTGCTCAGGGTCGAGGGGCTGTACGCAGCGGACCGAGCACACGACGTGAGCTTTTCGCTCTACGCTGGCGAGATTTTGGGCTTGTACGGCTTGGTGGGGGCCGGGCGCACCGAGCTGGCGCGGCTGCTGGTGGGGGCTGAGCAGGCCGAGCGCGGGGCCGTCTATATCAACGGAGCCAAAGCGCGGATCGGCTCGGTGGCCGACAGCCTGTACAAATACAGCATGGGTTACGTAACCGAAAACCGCAAAGAAGAGGGCCTGCTGCTGGACTCAGCCGTGCGGACCAATCTCGGCATTACGATATGGGAGCGGATCGTCGGCAAGTTCACCCGCCGGATCGACGCCCGGGCGGAGACCAAAGCCGCGCAGGAGTTGGTCGCGGCGCTGGATATTCGCACCACCGGCCTAGAGCAGGAGGTAAACCACCTCAGCGGCGGCAATCAGCAGAAAGTTAGCTTGGGCAAGTGGCTGGCGGCCGAGTGCGATATCCTGATCGTCGATGAGCCGACCGTCGGGGTGGATATCCAAGCCAAGGCACAGATCCACCACTTGCTGTGGGATTTGGCGGCCAAAGAAGGCAAGGCCATCATTTTGATCTCGTCGGACATGCCGGAGATCATCGGCTTGGCGGGAAGGATCCTCGTCTTTAAGGAAAAGCAGATCGTCCACGAAGTCGCCGAGATCCACGAGCGGGGGTTGAGCTACGACGAGATAAGCCGCTCCATCGGCCACCATCTGAATTGAGCCAAATGGAAGAGATTGTATACCCGCAGGAAGCTCTCCGGGTCGAGGGAACATCCCCGAAACCAGACAGACTATCTTACGGGCAAATACCATTTCTTTTTATACTCCAACCCGAAAACCAAATAGACATAGAATTGAGGATATGATATGTCCGACGAAAAGACACAGAGTACGGAGAGCCTCCAAGATACTCAGTGGACTAGTTTGATTGAGGAATTGAGTCAGTGGCCTTCCGATGCTCCAGAATGGGAAGGAGTTCAAGTCCAAGGGTTTATCGACCAAGTCCAGCTCATAGCTGAGCAGAAATGCCAAGAACGAGAAGAGGCCGGGCGGTTCCAACTCCAGCAGACCCTCGATCAATTGCGGAAAAATCACGAGGAAACTCTCGCGTTTTTTAATTTCGATAACTCTGATCTAGCTCACTGGCAAGCGACCCGCTGTCCCATCAAGTGGGTTCCCGAGCGGACGAAGACGGTGGAGAACCTGCTGGCACAACTGGACCAACGCCAAACTTTGACCCAGCAACACCCCCAAAATTACCAGGAAGCCAGAAAGCATCGAACGGACTTGGATGCCGTGGAAGCTGAGATCAGCGCACTGTTGAAACAACTCGACCAAGATTTTTCCGCGACCACCCCGGAGCCTCCACAGATTTTGGATGAAGATACCGAAGAGGGTGATCAACCTTCCCCGGAACCGACTAGTCCCGGACAAGGCCCTTCTAGTGATTCCCCTGATTCCGATCAAGAGCAAAAAGCCGAAGAAGACGTCAGCCCATCTGCAGAGGTTCCCCAAGAGGAGTCCAGCTCTCCCGAGGAAGAAGCCAAGCCTGAACCCTTACCCCAGTCTGAAGAGCACGAGCCAACGCACATCCAGACTACCCCACCTGAACCTCAGCTCCCTGACGGAAAGCCGCTGCCCTTGCGCTCGGTCCGGGATGTGGCACTCCTGTTGCAAGAAGACGATTCCGATGAACACTGGGTATCGTTGGGGTGGAGCCTCTTGGCCGAAGGGGATTGGGCCGGAGCCTACTGGCTAGCTAGCTCCTTGAAAGTAGCGGGCCGCGACGTACTGGTCGCCCCCGAATTGCTTGCCGTGCTTCAGGGGTCGCGCTGGTTGAAAAACGATACCGACAGTTTGGTCTTCGATATCCTGCAAATTGCTTCGGAGTGGGCTCCCCAAAATACTACTTCCGAGCGGTTGCTGGGGTTGGCTGCGGCCCTACGCCCTAGTTTGGTTGCCCCGCAGTGCACCGGTTTGGTCGGCTGGCTCCCTCAAAGGGATGAAATCAATCCCGCGCTGGGTACGCTTGCCGATGCCGTCCGCACCTTTGCGTCAGCGGGCTATCCCTTGCGGGCCGAAGATCTAAAGGGGGCCGAAGGCATGGAAACTCGCGAGAAGGGCATCGAAGAAACCATTGAGCAAGCCCTCCGCCTCTTAAAGAATAATCAGGACCGTAAGCTAAAAATGCTAAGGGCGACAAACGTACTGCACCGCTTGGTGGACCAAGATGGCGACTTGACCCGCCTACTCACTCCGGTAATTGAAAATCAGGCCGACCAAGTCGATCAGGTCCGGCAGTGCATGAGCGGTTTCAAGGAGCGCAAGCAGATTGTAGAACTCATCCGCCAGATTGACCAAGAGCGGACATCTGCCCGCCCATCCAGACCAATCACAGGGGTTCCTCGTGATCAATTGGTGCGCAGTGTCGAAGAGGCCGTCGGTCTGGCCCACCGCTGGTGTTCCCTGATTGCGCAGAAACAGGACCCCCATTACAAGGGCGACTGGTGGAGCGATCATGTAAAGGATTTGCGCCGCCAAGTACAGGATGTCCTCCCCGCCGTCAATGCCGAACTCGAGCAAATGCAGGCGCAGGACCAACCCCAGGAAAAAGCCGCTTTGGGCCGTGTTCTGCAGCGGGCCATAGGCCAAGTAACAGGTATGCTAGGCATAGAGGAGCAGCCCGATATTGAAGACCTCGAGGTATGGATGAAGCGCGAAAATGGCTCACTGGAGGAGGCTTTAGCCCGCCGCCTGTTGTGGATGCCCGAAATCCCCCTCGACGAAGAGGGCCATCCTGAAGAGGCCTATAGGGCCAATATTGCTGAGGCCTTGCGTCAATCTCTGGCTGTGGGACGCTCTCCCCGCGAGGCTTGCATCCTGCGGATTGAAAGCCAGGATTTTCGCTTCACCGACGTATTGTGGAATGCGTTGGAGAACGATGAAGATCGCCGAGAGATCGAAGACCTAAACGACGATAATCTCAAGGGTGTCCGGGCGGCGCTAGCGGACCGAGTCAACGAAGTGAAGGGGGCTATCGAACAGAGGGTGGTGGATGGGTTGCTCTTTGAAGAAGAGCGCGCCGGTCTCACTACTGAATTGGAACTAGTGGCTGTTGAAGATCCTTTGTGCTTCGGACCTCTGTTCGGGCGGTTAAATGATATTGGACAGCAATTGGAACAAAAGCTCGCAGACCGACTGCAAGAGTTGGAGGATCAATGGACGGATATGCGGCAAGATCTAGCGCAATCGTCCCAAGCGGATCAACTTGACGCCGTGGAAGCCTTTATTCAAAGAGCTTTCGATCAGCGCGATACTATGGTAGTGGAAGAAGGCTTGGTCCGTTTGCGGGAAATCCTCCGAGGCGAGAGCGAGTGGTTTGTCCCACCTGACGAGCGAGACATCTTTAAGGAGTTCCAAGAGGCTTTTCCTAGCATCGAATCGGGGCTTAGCAGCTTGGGGAATGTCAATCAATTGGCCGGTATGATTGAGCAAGGCCAAACGTGGGAAGGTGTGCCGTTTGGCACATTGCCCCAAGCACGCCGGGACGAGGCAGCCAAGGCACTTAAAGCTTGGCACCAACTCAAACGCCAACAGGGCCAGTCAAAGGCAGCCCATCGGCATATCCCAGTCCTGCTGGCTTACCTCGGTTTTCATCTGCCGGAGGGAGAATCAGTCGTGCGCCTCAAGAGGTCCGGCCAAGATGGGCTCTACTGTCAGGTGGATGCCTCGGCCAGCGACTTGGCTCGGCCCATCCCGCAGTTGGGCTCGCAAGCCAGCGGCTGCTACAATGTGGTGTGTTTATGGGAACAACCTGGAGCTGCCTCCATCGGAGCGTTTTTGCACGACTTAGGACTAGATACTAAGACGGTTATTATTTTTTTTCTTGGGCGATTGACCGACCGGCGGCGACGCGACATAGCCGCCCAGGCCAGAGAACGGGAATTGGCTATAGTGGTACTAGACGAAATCCTGCTGGTATTTTTGGCCAAGTCTGACGACACCCGCCTTCCAGCTTTCCTGCGTTGTAGCTTGCCCTATTCTGCCCTCAATCCCTATACGCCGTTCCAAGCGGGAAATGTACCGCCTGAAATATACTACGGCCGCGACGCGATGGTCCGTCAACTACAAAACGAGGGTAGCTGCATCGTATTCGGCGGGCGACAGTTGGGAAAATCCGCACTGTTGCGCCAAGTGGAGCGCGAATTTCACCAGCCCGACAGCGAGCAATTCGCTTGGGTTGAGGACATCAAGCTAGTGGGAGATCCCCTTACAGGCGAACAGCCCGTTCAGTTGTGGATCAAGTTGCGCGATGGTTTTAAGAAACTCTCGCTGATAAAAGACAGTATAAAGGCGACTCAACCTGACAATATCATCAAACACATCAAGAACGCGATCACTGAGTCTCCCCAACGGAAAGTTCTAGTAATGTTTGACGAAGCCGACCACTTTCTCAACGCCGATGCTCGGGAAGGTTTCCAAGTGGTCAACGGCTTGCGAACCTTGATGCAGGATACTCAATCGCGCTTCAAGGTGGTCTTTACTGGTCTGCACGACGTTCAGCGTTTTAACAATATCGCGAACCAGCCTCTGGCCCATTTCGGCCAGAACCTACTGGTGGGGCCCCTCGAAGCTAGGCCGGCCCGGCAGTTGGTGCGGGATCCCCTAAGGGCATTGGGCTATCGGTTCGTCGATGAGACCACGGTGCTCAAAGTCCTGTCCTACACCAATTACCATCCGGGTTTGATACAGTACTTCTGCCATGAACTCGTGCGTCGGCTCCAAGCCAAAAGGCCCTCGTCGGGACCGCCCTATGAAGTGAGATCGGATGATGTGGAGGCGGTATATCGCTCCCCATCAGCTCGGCAGGTCATTCGGGAACGGCTCGACTGGACCTTGGCACTGGACCCCCGGTATCAGTGCATCGCTTGGGCCATGATCTGTGAGCAAAAAGAGACGCGCGATAGCTATGTCCGCCCATTTAGCGTGGCCGAACTCCTCAAACTAGCGCAAGAGTGGTGGTCTCAAGGCTTCAAAGAAGTCGATACCGAAAGTTTGAGAGGGTTGCTGGGAGAAATGGTTGGTCTGGGCATATTGGTACGCAATTTAGAAAACCGGTACCTGTTGCGCAGTCCCAATCTGGTCCGTCTCATGGGTACCGAGAAGGATATAGAGAACCGTTTGCTAGAGCTGTCTGATAAATCTCAGCCGACCCAATCCCAATCCGACAGTCAGCATTTGTTGCTAGATGCCGAGAACCGTCTGTACAGCCCCTTAACGCTAGTGCAGGAAGGCCGTTTGCAACAAACTCGGTCGTCCGGCGTGAGTTTAATCTTTGGCTCCCAAGCATTGGGGCTGGAGTTGCTAGACCAAGCCTTAAAGCGGGGAAGTGAGATCCCTGCCCAAGAATTGACCCAAGCCAATCGGACCTGTGCGTGGTTGGATTCCCACGCCCAAAAGCAACAAGGGATCGAGCAGGTATTGGCCTATGGCCGGCTCAGGGGCACAGGGGGCGATATGGCCCAATGCGTCTGGAAAGTATTGGAGAAGTGCAAAGACTTTAACCAAAGGCGAAGACGGCCCCTGCAGGTGGTTTTCTTTCTCAATCCAGAGGCTGTTTGGGCTTGGCTGAAGTTGCCTGCGGACCGGCGGACCGATCTGGAAAACCGGGCTGACCCAATTTATCTGCGTCGCTGGGACGAAGTGGGAATTCAGCAGCGGTTGAACCAAGCCGGTAAGCTGGATTCGTCCGAGGTCTGCCAGAAGGTGCTGAAAGCTACTGGGGGATGGCCTTTCTTGCTGGACGACCTTTTACGCCGGTGCGCCGTCGATGATGATCCTCGATCTTATGCAGAAATGCTGGTCGAGGAGATGGACCAGCCAAGGTCGGAGTTAGGTTATAAGTTGTTACAGCAGGTCGGGCTGGATGCTCAGGCGGAGCCTTTCCGAGTATTAAAGACGCTAGTTGAGTGCGACAAAGTCTCAGATGCGGATTTAGAGACTTTGGGGGATTTGATTGAAGGGGATCCGCCTCTCACTCCAGAGGGCTGCAAGGCGGCTGTGGAATTTTTGCGCCGACTGGGGTGTATTGGAAATAGGGACGGGGAGTATAGCGCCGAGCCCGTCTTGGGTCGAGTCGCTGGCCTTCTATGAGCTTGGGACTGGCTACCTCCCTCATGCAGATGCCCACTGCCCAGCAGCTACTGAACCGGCTACTGGAGGAATTGCGGCGCGGCCACAGTGTGTTGGGCTTGCTGCCCGAAGGAGTTGATCCAAGCCTGCTACGGTCGGCTTTGTGGGATGGTCTCGGACACTTGCACTTGCATATCCACGAGATCTTCATATCCCAGTTAGACGCCGAAACTCCAGCGGCGGCTTTAGGCCAAGCTCTGGGAGTGGATTGGGGTGCTTCCACTACACCACGCACGGTGGGGAATCTCTTAAAACAAGCAGGCTTGCCTGAAGTTCTGTTTCTCGATGGTTTTGATAGACTGGCTGAAGAAGCCCGAGTTCAATGGCTGCAATTTATGGTGCAGTGGGCTCAGGTATGCCATAGCAGGCACTCCACTGACGAAGATGGCCCCGAGATCCCCCCGGCGCTGTGTCTGCTGGCCCAAGCATCGAAGGTCCCTCATCCACCTCCCCTAACTGATGTGTTTCTGTCTATCCAGGTCTGGCGGGGCATCCCCACGACCTTGGAAATGCGGCTGTTGTGTCAATTGGCCTCCGAGCAGGATGCTGCTCCCTTGAGCCGCTGGAAAGAGCATACGATTCCGGCCATTGCGGGTTCTGACTTGGACTTGGGCGATTATCTGTGGGCTAAGGTGCATCATACTGGAGCCGAATTGGCGTGCGTGCTGCGGGCCTTTGCTCAGGACCGCGGCTGGAATCAGGCCGAGTTGGAGGCTTGGCCAGTGCATAACCTTCCCCAGGACGCGACATCTTGGCTGGAGAGCTGGCCGTTGTCAGCTACTTTGTACCAGGCCTGGGCCCAGGGGATGGTGCATTGGACTCCGGAATACGGTTTGGAATGCCACAGCGCGGTCTTGGCTCTGTTGAATCGACAAGAAGCCTTAGACCACCGCTTGTGGCGAGGTCAGGCTGGATTTCTCCTACCCCAAATTGACGAAACACGGTTGGCTTTGTGTGACCACCTAAACCGGTCTTATGGACAGGATTGGCCTCATAGGTGGCAAAAACCGGAAACAGATAGAGAGCTTCAGGAAGTAATCAATACGCCTTTTGCCTGTCAGTGGGGGCATCTGAAATCTTTACTGCAGCGCCGAGAGTTGAGTACAGAGCGAAGATGGCAACGCTTAGTGAATTGTTCGTGGCGGATCCGTACTGAACTAGCTCACTACCGGCCTATAGCCCTGAGAGACTACGAAAAGTTTTGCGACGAAGTAGAGCAGCTATCACGGTATGCTGATGACAGCTTTGTGATTGGGTAGCCTTGTTCGCCCTACTTCCTTCGATAATTGAGGCCGAATTTTCCTCTTATCCCACGAAGTCGCCGAGATCCACGAGCGGGGATTGAGCTACGACGAGATAAGCCGCTCCATCGGCCACCATCTAAACTGACTATGGAATATCTACGCAAACTCATGCGGCACAACGATGCCGGAATTGCCTTGTCGGCGGGGTTGCTGTTTGTGGGATGTGCGCTTAGCTCGGAGAGCTTTCTGTCGGCGTACAACCTCTTCAACGTCTCCCGGATCGTCGCTTTTTCGGTGTTGGTGGCGCTGGCTCAGGCGGTGGTGCTGGTCGCCGGGGGGATGAATCTATCCGTGGGGGCCGTCGGCGGCTTGGCGACCATCACCACTGGGTACTGCATCCAGGTGTTGGGGTTGCCGGGGTGGTTGGCGGCGCTGGTGGCGCTGGGGATCGGCGGCGTGGCTGGGTGGGTCAATGGGATCATCATCACGCGGTTGCAGATCAATTCCTTTATCGCCACGCTGGCGACGCTTTTTGTCTTTACAGGGCTGGTGCATGGGTTTTCCGAAGGCTACGCCTACACGGACATTCCCCGGGAGTTCACTTTCTTGGGACGGCAGAAGTTTTTGGGACTGTCGAATTTGTTCTGGGCGATGGGGCTGGTGCTGCTGGCGACGCACTACGCATTCCGGCATACGGTCTTTGGGCGGCGGTTGTTGGCGACCGGGGGGAATCAGGAGGCGGCGCGGCTGGCGGGGATCAATACCGATCGGATGATTTTGTTGTCGCACGTGCTGTCGGGCGGAGTGGGTGCGCTAGCCGCGGTGTTGTGGGTCTCGCGGATGGGCTCGGCGCAACCGGCGACGGGTAAGGACTGGCTGATCACCAGCTTTGCGGTGGCTATTGTCGGCGGGACTGGGTTGGCTGGCGGGCGCATCTCGGCGCTGGGCCTTTTACTGGGGGCGGTCATCATCGTCCTCATCAAGAACGGCTTGGTGATGCTGGAGGCCAACATCTATTACGAGCAGGCGTTTTTGGGGTCGATCATCTTGTTGGCCGTGGTGGTGAGTCGGGTGCGGGATCTGTATGGCGGGCGGGTCGGAGGCTAGCGAGCCGATCTCAATCGGTCGCGAAAGAAGGAACGCTCATTAGGCCCGATATCTACTCGGGAAGCTGAGACTGTCGGTCTATCCCTTGATTAGTAAAGTATGATCTCATATAATGAAATCATATCGCCATCACATATTCGTTGCATTTCAAGGAGGTACGCCTTGGCCGATGTTCTGAAAAGCATGACCCTACGTGGACTAGATCCCCAGCTTGCCGCCAAGTTGAGGGAGGTGGCCGAGCGGGAAGGAAAGAGCGTGAACCAGACGGCGCTGGACGCCCTCCGCAAGCAGTTTGGATTGGACAAATCCCGTCGGTTCACCGAGGTCCATCACGACTTGGATCACCTGTTCGGACGCTGGGACGAGGATGAGTTCACCCAGATTCAGCAGAAGATCGATTCCGAGCGGCGCATTGATTCGGAATTGTGGCAGTGAACGAATTTCTGATCGATACCAACATCTACTCGCACGCGATGCGCGCAGATCCGGCGGTCGTCTCCCTGCTCCGGCGAGCCTCGCGAATCGTGCTGAGTTCGATCAGCATCGGGGAGCTGCTATCAGGTTTCAAGGGCGGGACACAGGAACGCAAAAACCGCGAGGAACTGGCCGAGTTCCTCGATACACGGCGCGTGTCTATATGCGGCGTCAGCGAGGATACAGCCGAGTTCTATGCCGAGATCCTCGACGGCTTGAGGAGATCTGGAACCCCGATCCCGACGAACGACATCTGGATTGCGGCGCTGGCTATGGAGCACGGTTTGCGACTGGTCTCGATGGATCGCCACTTCGCATCCGTGGCGGGATTGCTGCTGCTCTCACCAGAGGCGTCCGTGCTGCAAGGGGAGAACGGAGAATCGGACGAACAAACGGGGAGCTGATTTATTCAAGGAATAAATCAGGCCGCAAGCGTCGTTACGCAAAGGCGAACTATGTACCAACAATTAGACCGCATCACGCTCAAATCCGGTGAAGCTATACAAGCCGGCGTCGTGCAAGGCCCTAATCTCGACTGGGCCGAGCGCGTCGAAACCCTCTTGGGCCACAAAGGCCCGTCTTGGCGCTGGGGCAACGAACAGGTGCTGCGCACTCAGACCGGCCTCGACGTCTTCTTTTACCTGCTGCATCGTGATGGCGATCCCTTTGCCAATATAATGACCATCGAATACCGCGGCGTGGGGCTGCTCGGCCACGTGTACACCCGCCCCGAAGACCGCCGCCAAGGCGCTGCCATGCAGCTAATGGCCTGCCTTATGGACCACTTTAGGCAGCGCGGCGGCCAAGCCCTCTTTTTGGGCACGGGCTACGATACGCCGCCCTATCACATTTATCAGGTCAACGGCTTTGCTGGGGTCGAGTTAGAAAGCGGTTATATGGAGTATTACAGCGCCTCGCAAGACGAATTCGATAGAGCGTATTTCGCCCCAGGTTCCACGGCTATAGAGCCGGTCGGTTGGCTCCACTGGCCCGTTTCGATTCCCCTCTTTTTGGGTGCTTTTCCCGGCGTCGTGCGCGGCGCTGGCTTGGGTGTGTGGGGCCGCCGCTCGACCGAAGGGCCTTTACTGCCGTTGTTGCAGGACGGCTTGGAGCGCGGCGCAAGCGGCCTTCCGCCCCGCGCGTTGGCTCTGGTGCAACAAGAGACTCGCGCCGTGGTGGGATGGGCAATGTGGTCCGAGCATCCTTTGTGGCCCGATGCCTGCTTGGTTGACCTGTATTGCCACCCGGCTTTTTGGGAGGAGGGAGCCGCCTTGCTTCAGACCCTAGAGATACCAGCGAGCCACACCTGCTTGGCTTATTGCGACGCTGGCTTGCATCCCCAAGCCACCGCCCTGACTGCGGCGGGCTTCCGTTGCAGCGCCACTTTAAACCAGCGGGTCGCCGCCGACCGGGCGCAGACGGGTTGGGTGGATGTTGAGGTGTGGGAAAACAAGGGGAGTTTTCACGTCGACGGATCGGTGGCGCACTGATGATACTCTATTTGTCGGGTCGGGATACGGATGATTTGCTGATGGTGTTGGAAGGGGTGGCGGACGTGGTGGTCAAGCGGAGCGCCGAGCGAAAGAAGCGAAAGTATTTTGAAAAGGGGGCGCGCAAGGATTCGATGGGCGAGGTTTCGGCGAAGGTTTTTCTCGGCAGCGGCGTCGGGGCAAAGGCGCGAGCGGCGGCGCGGGAGATCGTAGTTGAGGGCGTGCGGTCGAAGCAGGTTGCGGTTGTAATAAAAGGCGAGGGGAATGCGGAGATCGCGTTGGCCGGGCCGAGTGCTGACGAGGGGCAATTAAAGGCGTTGGCTGATCGGTTAATGTAGGATGGGCTCCTATTTCGCCTGCGGCGAATAACGAACGAATGAGGAAACCCGCGACGTTTTTGCAAAGACGGATCGAGGGGAAGAATTGGTCGAATGTGAAGACGCCGATGACATGTTTCAGAAGCTCAATATTTGATGCGGCGTCCCTCTGGTGGTTGTTGACAGGGTTACTCGGACACGCTCTTCTCCAGTGCTTGCGTGATCCAGCTATTCAAGCTCAGACCGCTCTCTGCCGCCGAGCGCGCAACGCGCTGATGCAAGTTTGTCCCGAGCCGAACGTTGAGCTTGCCTGAGAAAGGCCTTCGCGGCTCAATGCCGTCTTCCTCACAGGACTTGAGATACTCGTCGATGGAGCGATGGAACTCGCGCCGAATCCCCTCGACGTCAGTTGCCTCAAAGGTGGCAATCGAATAAGCACCGCTGTTGACGACCCGTCCGTGAAGACATCCCACGGAATCGTCGAATTCGACCTCGGCAGCGTATCCTTTGTACTGAATCATGGCTTGACTCCTACGGCTTTGAGGAACACGACGATGTCGCGCACCGTCGCTCTACCAGTCTCTGGCTCTGGATGGGGTCGGTGAACTACCATCCGTTCTGCTCCCTTCTTCAGCAGAATGCGCGACCCCGAACGCTGAGACACCTCCACGCCTGCTGCCTTCAGCATGGCGACGATGTCAGTCCACCGGATGGCTGCTGGCGTCGGCGTCTTGAGCACACTCTCCAGCGTGCGCTGATGCTTCGCTCGCATGACGATTTAACGGTACTAAAAGAAGTACCATGATGCAAGTTTGGTCCAAGCCGAACGTTGAGCCTGCGACCGAGCCGGACTGGCTCTTGATTTACCGCGTCCAAGGAGCCGAATTGCATCTGGTTCGCACTGGTTTAGGCTCGTGGGGTGATCGCGGCTTGCGGTCGCGCCAGATTGGATTTCCCAGACGCACCCTAGGAGCGATGACCGATCTCGACGCGTAAAGGGAGCACGATGGCTGAAAAGGTGGCGCTACGGAAATCAAAGCCACCGCCCTGACTGCGGCGGGCTTTCTTTGCAGCACCACCTTAAGCCAGCGGGTCGCCGCCGACCGGGCGCAAACGGGTTGGGTTGGATGTTGAGGTGTGGGAGAAGTTTGCCGTGGAAGCCGCTCAATGAGGAAACCTGAGACGTGTTTGAAGATACGGATCGGGAGGAATGATTGGTCGATAGTGAAGATGCCGATGGTATGAAAATCACTTATGCACAGTAAATCCGCTAACCATCAGGAGGATGGTATGAAAGGACTTAGATTAAATCCTTACTTCGCTTACGCACGGGCTTTTCCAGTCTACATAACTATTGTGCCGGTTGCGTTGGTTCTGTTTTCTATTCTACCGGAAGGGATTGATTGGCAACTTGGGGGATTAGCTTCCTTCGTTCTTTTACCTCTTTCCTATCTATGCAAGCAAATAGGTGGAGACTTAGGGAAAAAGCGCGAAAGTGCTCTATGGGATAAATGGGATGGGCCACCAACAACGCGTCTCCTTAGGCATGGCAATACAGAATTCAACCAGATTACCCGTAACCGCATCCACGACAAGCTTCGTAGTCTTGGATTTTACATTCCTTCTCGGGAAGAACAGGAACAGAATCCGCAGGCGGCAGACGACTATTATGAATCTTGCGTCTATGAACTCCGCCGCCGAACACGCGATAGAGAACGTTTCCCACGAATTTTTGAAGAACTAAGGGACTATGGGTTCCGGCGCAACATATTCGCCTTGAAACCTTACGGTCTAACGATTGCTGCTTTATCTTTCTCAGTCTGTCTAATAATGGGCTTTGACGATTGGAAAACAGAAAATCTATCGGGTCTAACTATCGTCCCCGGATCTATTAATTTTGGATTAACGTTAGTCTGGATTCGGTGGTTTACAGAGGGAGCAGTTAGGATAACTGCTGATCGTTATGCTCACTTCCTCTTAGAAGCTTCTCTAGATTTGGAGGTAGAGGATGGCGATAATTCACTTCCTAAACGTTAAGCAAGGCGACTGTTCAGTTATTAACCACAATTCTGGGCATATAACGGTGATCGATGTCTGTAATGCAAAACCACCGGACGTACTGACTGAAGAATCGACCGCCAAAACGGCGCAGCTTGAGATGGGTGTCCGTGGAAATTTTCAACAGAAAAAACATCCGGTTAATCCCATCAGTTACTTACAGGACCATAGTATCACCAGCATTTTCCGGTACATTCAGACACACCCCGATATGGATCACATGGATGGGATCAAGGCTTTATTTGACGAGTTTAGACCTGTCAATTTTTGGGATACAGATAACAAGAAAGAGATGGATAAGTCGTCATGGGAGAACTCGCCATATAACGAGGATGACTGGAAGTTCTACAAGGAGTTGCGGGATACGAAACCAGACGACGACCCGAAGCGACTAGCATTATTAGCTAGCGCAGAAGGACAATATTGGAACATTGGAGACGACGGCTCTTCTGGGGGCGATGGCCTTCACATCCTTGCTCCAACTGAGGAACTTATAGATTCTGCGAACAAGACGGACCAGGATTACAACGATTGCTCTTACGTGCTTCTTTATCGAATAGGAGATAACCGTATTGTCTTCGGTGGAGACTCGCACGACGACACATGGGCACACATTCTTGAAAATTATCGGAACTACGTGAATAATATCGATCTGCTAATTGCGCCTCACCATGGCCGTGATTCTGGACGTTCGTATGAGTTCCTTGATACACTCAATCCAACCCTGACATTCTTCGGGAATGCACGTTCTGAGCATCTAGCTTACTCTGCATGGCGGCATCGAGAACTCTCCTATATAACCAACAACCAGGCGAATTGTATGGTTGTTGATACGAGCACAACACCGATGGTACTCTACGTGACGCACAAGAACTTCGCCAAGCGGGTAAATTCGGACACCTTTTACAGCAATACCTTCAAGGCTTGGTATGTCGGCTCTATTACAGAGAATTTGATCTGATGAAGTTCGAGATTCTAAATGTAGAACATGGATTTGCCGCTTACTCTATAGCGGAAGACGGTAGCGTTTTTCTTTTTGACTGTGGTTATTCATCGACATGCCAGCCCTCTCAATACCTTTGGACACAAGGTATAAGAGTTATACGTTGGCTATTTGTGACAAATTACGACGAAGACCATATTGCAGACTTGCCGATGTTACAGCAGTATTTCAAGATCGAGATACTAACTCGTAATTCCAGTATTAATTCTACTCAACTGCGTAACCTGAAGACACCGCCTATCAGCCCTGCTATGGATAAACTACTCGAAATGATTGACAATTATACAGGAGTAGTCTCCAACGATCAGCTTGAGCCGCCGGGGATCCGAGTGCAGACGTTCCATAACAATTATCCATCGTTCACAGATACCAACAATCTGAGTCTGCTCATATTTTTGGATATTGGCAATCTTTCCTTTGTTCTTCCAGGTGATCTTGAACAGCCGGGCTGGATTGAACTACTCAAGAATCCTTATGTCTGTACATTACTTGGACGTGTCAACATTTTTGTTGCTTCGCATCACGGTCGAGAGAGCGGCTATTGTAGAGAGGTTTTCGATTACTGTAGTCCATCGCTGGTGGTCATGTCCGATGGGCCAATTCAGTACGACACGCAGGAAATGGCTGGCATATACGGACAACACGCCACAGGTGGATGGTTCAATGGTCCGCGCGGACAGGAGTGGCGAAAGGTACTCACCACGCGAAACGATGGTAGCATTATGTGGCAGTTGTAGTTGGGGGCGAGAGTCTGCTGCATTCTCTTGCTTCGGCCACGGTGATAAAGTCGCCGCCGACCCAACCAAAACAGCTCGGGCCGACGGCGACGTAGTGGCGAGAAAAATATACGATTCCTCGTAGCGCTACTCTTCCTCCGACTCACCCTCCTCTGGATAGAGCACCACCCGCACATAGCGGTCCATATTGAAATACTTCTGCGCCGATTGCTGCACCGCCTCCACAGTCAGCGAATCGACCAACGCTGGATACTGAATCAGCAGCCGTGGATCGACCCCGTTGAAGTCGAGCGACTCCAGAGACCCGACCCAGAAGCTGTTTTCCTTAAGGTCGGTCTCGCGCTGGCGCTTGCGCATTTCCTTGACCTTATCGACGTAGAGGTCGGTGGTACCGACGGTTTTTAGGCTGTCGATCTGCTCGAAGATCACCTGCGTCAGCTCCTCGACGCGCTCGGGGTCGCTGCCGAAAGAGATGGAGATGCTGTACTTCTCGTCCGGGTACTGCGAGCCGCTGCTGCTGACCCATACCCCATAGGTGCCGCCCAAGTCCTCGCGCAACACCTCGCGCAGCTTGATCTGCAGCGCGGAGGTCATAGCCCTGAGTTCGAGGTTGTTTTTCCAGCCGTCGTATTCAAAGGGGCCGGTGAAAATCATCCGCGATTGGCTTTTGGGTTCGATGCCGCGATAGACCGCTTTGTCGATCACACCCTCTGGGGCCTCAATGCCGACATCGCGCCAAGTCTCCTCCCGTCCCGTGGCCGGCAAGCCGCCCAAATAAGTGCGCACCAGTGGCTCCATGTCTTCGAGGGTGAAGTTGCCGACAAAGAAAAACGAGAAGTCGCCGGCGTCGGCAAAGCGATCTTGATACACGGCCATCGACGTGGCCAAGTCCATCTCGTCGAGCAACTCCAGCGACCAGGGGCGCGCCCGGTGGTGATACTGCGCCATGGTGACCGCAATGGTGTCGCCGAAAGCTGTCTCTGGGCGCGCACTGCGGTTTTGGATGGAGCCTCGCATGAGCGTCTGGTAGGCTTGGAAAGCTGTGCTGTCTTGGCGTGGCGCGGTGAAGAAGGCGTAGATCAGCTCGAACATGGTCTGAATATCTTCGGGCGAGGCCGAGCCAGAAATGCCCTCCCGCAAGCTGCTGATCCACGGCGATACCCGCACCACTTTGCCGGCCAGTTTCTTCTCCAGTGAGATCTTGTTAAACGGCCCCACGCCGCCTTCGCTTACCACCGAGGTCGCCGTCGAAGCCGCCACGTAGTCGGCGTCGGGGACCAGCGAGTGCCCGCCGGGGCTATAGGCCCGGAAGAGGATCTCATCGTTTTTGAAGTCCGTCGGCTTCAGGCAGACCCGGATGCCGTTGGCGAGGGTCCACCAAGTCACGCCGATCTCGGGGATTTGGCTGCGTTCGACGATTTCAGCCGGAGCTGGCACCTGGGCCACCAGCGGCTCGTCGGACACCTCTTCGGCGTACGGCTCGATCTCCTGCTGCGCCGCCTCGGCGAAGATCGCCAGCAGATCCTGCTCGTTGGGCACGGCAATACCCTCTTGCTCGGGAGCCTCCACGGTGATCACTCGGTTTTTTCCGCTCGTCCACTCGCTGGCCAGCGCATTGACCTCTGCCAGCGCAATGCCGGGTACCAGTTCCTGATAGAGTTCGTACTCCTTGGCAATGCCGGGGATGGCCTCGTCGGTCAGCAGGTGGCGCACGTATTCGGAGGCAAAACCGCTCGACTGCTGCTTATCGCGCTCGCGGTAGGACTGCTCCATGCCGCGCAGCATTTCCTTTTTCTCGCGCTCCAGCTCGGAGGCGGTAAAGCCGAATTCCCGCACTCTAGCCGCTTCAATCAACAGAGCCTCAAGCCCCGCGTCGAAACCGTTGTTTTGCACCGCAGCGCCGAGGATGAAAAACTCCTTGGAGCGCAGCCAGCGCCCTTGGCCCGAATAGGCCCCTAAAAAAGGCGGCTCGGGTAGCTTGGTCAGTTCGTGCAGGCGCTGGTTTAACATCTGGTGATATAGGGCCTCAATGAGCGAGCGGCGGTAGGTGCTCACCGTCCCCTGGGGCCGCACGTCCATTTTGTAGTAGATGCTGACGTTGTTGTAGGTGGCTTCTGGGTCGGTGGCAATGGAGAACAGCGTCTCCTCGTGGTCGGGCACGGGGAACACCGTGCGTTCGCTGGGGCCTTCTGCCGAGGGGATGCGCGCAAAATACTCCTGCACTAGTGCCTCTATTGCCGCTGGCTCAATGTCGCCGACGGCCACAAAACCCATCAGATCGGGCCGGTACCAGGTTTGGTAAAAGCGGCGCAGGGCCTCGTGCTGAAAGGTGTCGAGCACGGCCTTCTGGCCGATAGGCAGGCGCACGGCGTAGCGCGAATCTTTTAGGAGGATGGGCAATTGCTTGTCGAACATGCGCCGCTGTGCGCCGCGCCCCAGCCGCCACTCTTCGACG
This sequence comes from Candidatus Latescibacterota bacterium, assembly GCA_965261395.1. GTDB lineage: Bacteria > Latescibacterota > UBA2968 > UBA8231 > UBA8231. The sequence continues at coordinate 5,145,840 of OZ253462.1, read as the reverse complement.
ACTACGCCCCGTTCCTTGTCGATCTCCTCGGTCTCAAAGCTGATCTGGTGCGCCCAGTCCTCCAAGATTTGGAAGGCTGTGTGCACCACCTCGGTGCTGTCGGTAGGTACCGTCAGCATGTACACGGTTTCGTCGAAGCTGGTATAGGCATTGAGATCCGGCCCAAAGCGCATGCCGATTAGCTCCAGATAGTCCACCAACTCCTGCTTGGCAAAGTTTTTGGTGCCGTTGAAGGCCATGTGCTCGGCAAAGTGCGCCAGCCCTTGCTGCTCTTCGTCCTCCAGCACTGAGCCTACATCGACCACTAGCCGCAGCTCGACTCGGTTCTCGGGTTTCTGGTTTTTGCGGATGACATAGCGCAGGCCGTTGTCTAGCTGGCCGACGGTCACCAGCGAATCAATGGGCAGCTTCTCCTCGGTCGTCTCTTCCATCGCGGCCTGTTGCACGGGCGTTGGCGACGTGCTGGCGCAGGCGCACAGCAGCAGTGGAAACACAACGAACAGTATCAAAACTCGTCTCATCTAAGACTCCTGTTTTAAGTGGTTAATAGTCGACTTATCCATTTCAACACCATCGACAATCTCGATATGTTTCATGTTACCCTCGGTTTTTTCATTTGGAAGGAGGGTCTCTAGCAAACACCGCGCTCGCTTCGGCAATAGAGCCAAACGCGCCGTCGGCCACGGCGGCGCACAGCGCGGCACCGACGGCCGCCTCTTCGCCGTGCGATCCCACGTGCAGCGGCATAGCGAACTCAGCTTCTAGCGCCGCCCGCAGCACGGGATTTAGCTTGATGCCGTTGCCCGCGCCAACCAGCTTGGAGCGCGTGCCGCTGCCCAGGCGGATGGCCTCGCGGTATGAGTCGGCCAATTCGACGGCCATGCCTTCCAATAGCGCGCGCGTCAGATGTCCGGCAGTCAGCGTCGCCGCGGTCAGCTCGCGGAAAGTGGCTTTGGCGTGTGGACTGCTGCGCGACCCGGAAAACAGCGGATCGGCGCGCACGCCCTCGGCACCGGTCGGTACGTCGGCTGCCAATGCGACGAGCCGCTCGTAGAGGGCCTCGCGGTCGGGTTGGACATCAGCGAGGGCATAGATGGCGTCGGCGAAGAAGTCGCGCAGCGTCCTGAACGTCCGCCCGCCAACGGCCCCCACGCCGGCCAGCAGATAGCCGCGCTGCATATAGGGACGCAATTCGAGCCAGCCGCGCGGCAGTGGGGTTTCGATATACAGTGCGGCTTGCCCGCCAGTGCCGACATTGACCGCCACGGTGTTGGCGTAATCGGCGACCGTGCCGGCAAAGCTGCACTGGTGATCGCCGGACGCCACGGCGACGGGCAAGCCCGTTGGTACGCCGAGCTTGTGGGCCATTGCTGTGGTCAGGGGACCGGCCATGGTACACGATTCGGCGAGATCGGGAAACAGCGACTGGCCTAGGCCAAGGGCGGCGATAAGCTCGTCCGCCCAGCCGCGTTTGGCCACGTCATAGACGCCCCAGCCGTGCGCGTCCGTGGGATCGACAACGGGCTGTTTGCCCACCAAGCGCGATACCACAAACTCAGGGGCCGTGGTGCCGCTGACGCCGCTGGGAAGCTGATCGTTGGCTTGCAGCCAAAACAGGTGCGGCGCAGCGTGGCCGGCCACGAGAGGGCAGCCGGTATGGGCAAAGGCGGGCTGCTCGTCTTCGGCGGCGGTGGCACCCCCGCGCTGGGCTATAGCGTCTAGGTAGGTGTGTTGCTGGTCAGGTAGGGGTTCTTGGGCGCGCTGGTCCTGCCAGGAGAAGAAAGGGCCTACGGCATTGAGCGCGGCGTCGAGAAGCTGAAGGCCCTGTTGCTGCCCGGTGATGCCGATGGCTGCTGGCCGGGCGTTGATGCGGGCTACGAGCGCGGCGGCGTTGCCGATGGCCAGCTCGGTCATCGCGTCGAGGTTCCACTCCGAGCGGCTGATTCGCTTGTCCGCCGGGGAGGTCACTTCGGACAGATTGGCCGTGCTGGCTGCGCCGACGACGGCGTTGGTGTCGAGGTCAATGACGATGGCGACGACGGTCGTCGAGCCGATGTCTAGCGCGAGGTAATGCGTTGACATGGAACTAACTCAGGAGCGACCAGTCGAAGACCACGCCGAGGTATTCCTCTTTATTGGCGGTAAGCCCTTCGTACATCTGCTGGCAGTCTGCTGGAGAGCCTAGGTGGGAGAGCAGAGGTTCGACGACGAGCTGGCCGCCGGCGATCCACACGGCGATTTGGCGATAATTGGCGTCGAGATCGCGGCAGCGCTCAGTCTCGTGCTGCGGCCAGCGCCACTCGAGGGCGCCGATCATGCGAATCGCCTCTAGATGGATGCGCAGCAGCATGGGCGTGACATCGAAGTGGGCCGGGGCCCGCGGGCTGCCGAGTAGGATGAGTTCGCCGTGGCGGGCAATGCACATCGCGGTCTGGGCGATAACTTCGCTGATGCCAATGGCCTCGACGCCGATGCGAGCACCAGCGCCGCCGGTCCAGTCGCGCACCACTTCTTCCAGATCGTCGCGGCCGGGATTGACCGTGTGCTTGATGCCGCAGGCACGCGCTTGGCGCAGGCGCAGTTCGGATAAATCCGCGAGCATGACATCGGCACCAGCTAGGCGGAAGAGCTGGGCGGCGAAATTGCCCACGAGACCGCCGCCGACCACCAGCACTGTGTCTCCGGGCTGGACGCTAGAAGAGCGCAAAGCGGAGATGCTGACGCCGGCCATGCGCGTAAACACGAGGTGCTGGCCGGGGGCCTCGCGCGAGACGGGCAGCGCCATGCGCTGCGCATCCGCTTTGACGATAGAAGCGTGGCGGGTAAAGGACAATACGCGGTCGCCCGGTTGTACGCCGGAGACTGCGTCGCCGACCTTCAGCACTTGGCCGAGGTTGCCGTAGCCGGTGTCGCGGGGGTACTGGCCGGCGTCGCCGAAAGGCATCTGCTTGACGAGGCCGGTAAATCCCGCGCCTTCGGTGCCGGCGCTGATGATGGAGTATTCGGTCTCTATTAGTACTTCATGGGGGTGCAGGTGGTCGTCGAGATCGGTCTCTGCAACCTCAATCCGCCCCGGCTTGACGACGGTGAGTCCATGGGTTCGCACGGCGGTCAATCCTCCTTAAATGGGCTGTATTGGCAGCAAGTACAGAAAATATAAAGGCCCTTTAGGGGAGTGGCGTCAAGCCGTACAAAGGGAATAAAACTGCTTGACGAAAGATGCCGACCATTCTATCATTGGCGGACGTGCTCGCGGGCACAAGGGGTTTATTGCGCCCGAGGAGGCGGTGGAAATTAACGGGGATTTAGTCGCCGTGAATCAGGACAAGTGAATTTACATAGACAGACTTTGTAAATGGTGGTATAAGGTACGAGTAAAAGGCATCTGGTTTAATACATATTGGTGTAGGGAATATCATGGATGGTATTAAAAATTAAATGATACTACACTTTGGGATATGAGCAAATTTGTTCTACAAGATATGGTAGATTAAATCATCAACTGAGAAGATGACTTTATGGGCAGTAGCAAAATTACATCTGAAGAGCTAGCGAGTGTAGGCGCTTGTACTCAATCGCTAGGCACAAACGGAAGATGTAAAGGAGTAGCTACTTTTTGATGATATTGCCCAGTGAGCTGACAACCTACCAAAAACCTCTACGGCGCAATATTTAACCCATAAGCGCCGTTTTTTATCCCAGACTAAAACACTACGGAGGCCCGTCGAACGGGCCGATTTGGAAAGGAGGTGCGTCGTGTTATTTCGCACTCGAACGCTTCTTCCTGCAGGGCTTATTGCCCTTTCTACATTTGTTCAATGCAGCCAGCCGGCAACCCCTGCTCCGCCGCTGCCCAAGTACACCGGCGATCTATCGGTATTGCAATCCCACGGCAAGCTGCGCGTCATCGTTCCGCCGGAGCCGCTTGACCACATGCCCAAGCACGCGGAACCGGTGACGATTGACTACGACCTCGCCCGCGACTTGGCCGAGGAGCTCAATCTAGAGCTGATGCTGGTAAAGGCCGAAAATTATGCCCAGATGGTCCAGAAGCTGCTGGGAGGCGAAGGCGATATCGTCGCCGCTAGTCTGACGGTTACGCTAGCGCGGCAGGAGCAAGCGGCGTTTTCCGTGCCGTATCTCTACGTGGACGAGTACCTGATTACCGCGGCCAGCGATAGCCTGCCGACGACGATTGAGGACTTGGCCGGGATGAAAATCGGCGTCCGGCGCTCCAGCTCGCACTACCAGACCCTGTTGGACATTCAGCAACAGGTGCCGTCGTTGCGCATTCACGCCGCGCCGGAACAGCTTGGCCTCGAACACCTTATAGAAGGCATCGTCCGCGGCGAATACACGGCGACCGTAGCCGATGAGCACTTGTGGCGGGCGGTGAAAAGATACTACGACAACATGGTTACGCCGCTCATGGTGGCCGAAAACCGCCCGATTGCCCTGATGATGCGGCCCGACGATGTGCAGTTCAAGACCAAGGTCGATGAATATCTGCTTGCCCAGCAGTTTACGCGCCAGTCCCAGCAGGCCTTCACCGACGATCTGCCCGGCTTAAAGGAGCGTCGGCGGTTGCGCATGATCACCCGCAATAATGCGCTGACCTATTTTATCCATCGCGGCCGACAGGTGGGCTTTGAATACGAGCTTATAAAGGAATTTGCCGACCGGCACGACCTGCGGCTCGATATCGTCATCCCAGAAAGTCACGCCGACCTGCTGGCGTATTTGCACGAAGGCAAAGGCGACATCGTGGCCGCGGCGATGACCATTACCGAGGAGCGACGGGCGCAGGCGGCGTTCACCTTGCCTTATAACGAGGTGGACGAACTCGTGGTAGTGCGCGCAGAGGAGGATTCGATTACCAGCCTGCAGGACTTGGCCGGGCGCACGATCCACGTGCGCGGAAGCTCTTCTTTTTTCACCACCCTGATGGCCCTCCAGGATTCCATAGAGGGTTTGCAGGTCGCGTCCCTGCCCGACTCCCTCGAAACCGAAGACATCTTGGCCGGCGTCGAAGAGGGTCGCTACGACATTACCCTGTGCGACTCCAATCTGCTCGACGTGGAACTCGCCTACGGGCGCCAGCTCAAGGCGGCCTTCAGCATCAAGCCGACGCCTTTGGGGTGGGCGGTGCGCGAGGACAATCCGGCCTTGCTGGCAGCGCTCAACCAGTACGTAAAAGAAGAAAAAAGCGGCTTGTTTTTTAACATGATGAAGAAGCGATACTTCAAAAACAAGCGCACCATCGCCAAGGCAAAGGATTCGCTGCGGGTCGATTTGAGCGGCCGCCTGTCGCCCTATGATGAGTTGGTGAAAAAATACGCCCGCCAGTACGGCCAGGACTGGCGCTTGATTACCGCGCAGATGTACCAGGAATCCAAATTCGATCCTCAGGCCACTAGCTGGGTCGGCGCTCGCGGGCTGATGCAGATCATGCCGGTCACCGGGCACGAGTTGGGATTTACCGATCTGCACGACCCCGAAGAGAATATCCACGCGGGGGTAAAGTACCTGTCTCAACTGGTCAACCGCTTCGATCCGCAAATCCCCATAGAGGAACGGATGCGTCTTGCGCTGGCCGCCTACAATGTCGGCTACGGGCACGTGCTCGACGCGCGTCGCTTGGCCCGCGAGAAAGGGTTGAATCCCGATAAGTGGTTTGGCCACGTGGAACAGGCGATGCGGCTGCTTGCCAAGCCGGCGTATCACGAACGAGCTCGCTACGGCTTCTGTCGTTGCGGCCAGCCCGTGCATTACGTGGGCAACATTCAGAATTTCTACGACGCCTATGTCGGGATTCTGACTATGGTGAGGGAATCTGACCAAGAGCGCCTCTGAGCACTTGGCCTCACAGATGGTAAGAAGCGTCGGCGTTCACTGCGGATCTGTTCGATCTATAAAGCGTTCGGCCAAAGCCAAAAATTCGACCGAATGGTCGCCGGCGACGCGAATTCCACCCAACTTTACCCGCGTCCGAACACCTTCGCCGGCAGATACGTAGCCAGCTCCGGCACGAACCACAGCCCCACTAACAGCAGCACCTGAATCGCGATAAAGGGCACGACCCCCCGGTAGATCTGCGGCGTGCTGATCTCAGGGGGGGCGACGCCGCGCAGATAAAAGAGCGAGAAGCCAAACGGGGGCGTGAGAAAAGAAGTCTGCAAATTCAAGGCGATCATCACGCCGAACCACACTGGATCTAAGCCCATCGCCAAGAGGATCGGGCCGACGATGGGGACGACGACGAAGATGATCTCGAAGAAGTCGAGAAAGAAGCCGAGCAAAAACATCACCGCCATCACCAGCGCGAAAGAGCCGACCACGCCGCCGGTCGCCCCATGGGTCAGAAAGCTCTCGACCGCTTCGTCGCCCCCGTAGCCGCGAAAGACCAGCGAAAACACGCTCGCGCCGATGAGGATGATAAAGACCATGGCGTTGATCTCAGTGGTGGTGCGCAGGACTTCTTTGAGCGCGGCGCGGTTGAAGTGCCCTTTGACCAGCGCCAAGAGCATGGCACCAACTGCGCCGACCGAAGCCGCCTCGGTCGGGGTGGCCACCCCGAAGAGGATGGAACCGAGCACCCCGCTGATGAGGACTAGAGGCGGCACGAGGGCCGCGCCGAGGCGGCGGAAGAAGGCCGCGCTGAGGATTTGCGCGCGTTCCTCCGCCGGCACAGCCGGCACGGCGGCCGGCTTGATGAGGCCAAGGACGACTATATAGAGGATATAGAGGCCCATCAGCACGAGGCCAGGTATGAGTGCGCCCATAAAGAGGTCGCCGACCGACACGGAGACCGGGGCGAAATTGCCCATTTTGAGCTGGGCCTGTTGGTAGGCCGAGGAGACGACGTCGCCGAGGATGACTAGCACAATGCTGGGTGGAATGATCTGGCCGAGCGTCCCCGAAGCGCAGATGATGCCGGTGGCAACCGCTGGGGAGTACGCGCGTTTGAGCATGGCCGGCAGCGAAATGAGGCCCATGGTGACGACCGTCGCGCCGACGATGCCGGTGGAGGCTGCCAACAGGCCCCCGACGAGGCAGACCGAAATCCCCAGCCCGCCGCACAAGCTGCCGCAGAGCTGGGTCATGGTTTCGAGCAGGTCCTCGGCAATTTTTGAGCGCTCTAGCACGACCCCCATAAAGACGAAGAGCGGCACGGCCATCAGGGTCTCGTTGGACATGATGCCGTAGATGCGGGACGGCAAAGCCGAGAGAAAGGCCGCGTCAAAGTGGCCGGTGAGGACGCCGAGGCCGGCGAAGCCAAGGGCCGTACCCGCGAGGCAAAAGGCCACCGGGAAGCCGGATAGCAGTACCGCGAAGGTGCAGAGGAACATGGCCAGCGGCGCGAGTTCGCTCATTGGGTGCGGAGGGTTTGCACGCTGTGGTGAATGATGGCTAGGGCTTGCAAAAACAGCAGCACGAAGCACAGGGGAATGGCGGTTTTGAGCAGATAGACCGCCTCCAAGCCGCCGCCGTCTTGGGAGCCTTCGAACACGGCCCAGGAGTCGGCGACAAAGGGCAGCGACTGGTAGATCAGCACCGTGCAGCAGGGAATCAGCAGCAGCGCGCTGCCCAAGAGATTGACTAGGGCCTTGCGGCGGACGTCCAAGGGTCGGTAGAGGATATCGACGCGGACGTGCGCGTCGCGCGAGAGGGTGTAGCCGGCCGCGAGGAGGAAGGTAAAGGCGTGCATGTACAGGGCTATTTCCTGCATCCAGACCCAGCCGCGTCCAAAGAGGTAGCGCAAGATCACAATGACAAAGGTCACCAAGACCATGCCCAGCGTCAGCCAAGGTACGGTGTGGACGATGAAGCGGTTGAGGCGTTCCATGCGGGCGTCAGCCAAAGGTCAGGGCGCGGGCCTGGGTATAAGCTTCCTCGGAGATGCGCGTGTATGCGATGGAGTTTTTGCGGAAGGCGTCAAACGAGCTATAGACCCGGCTGGAAAAGGGGTCTTGGCCCGCGATCTCGGCGACGACTTCGGCGGCCACTTTGCCGATTTGCGCCAAGAGCTCGTCGGGAAAGCGCCTGAGCTGGACGCCGTGTTCGTCGACCAAGGTCTTGAGGGCTTGGCTGTTGCGCGCGGTGAACTCGCTGAACATGTCGTCGTTGGCCGCTTGGCAGGCGTATGCGACGACGGCTTGGAGGTCTGCGGGGAGGGCTTCCAAGGCTTGCTTGTTGACCATGCACTCTAGCGCGGTTCCCGGCTCGTGCCAGCCCGGCCAATAGTAGTATTTGGCGGCTTGGTGCAGTCCAAAGGCGAGATCGTTGTACGGGCCAACCCATTCGGTGGCGTCGATGGCACCGGTCCTGAGGGCTTGGAAGATTTCGCCGCCGGGCAGGGCTTTGACCGTGACTTCTAGGCGGCGCAGGACCTCGCCGCCCAAGCCCGGCATCCGCATGACCAAGCCGGAGAAGTCGGTCAGGGTATTGATTTCCCTGTTGAACCAACCGCCCATCTGCACGCCGGTGTTGCCGACGGGAAAGGCTCGGAGGTTGAAGGGGGCGTAGAGTTCGTCCCACAGGCTCTGGCCGCCACCATAGCGCAGCCAGCCGTTGATCTCGGCCGCGTTTAGCCCAAAGGGGACGGCCGAGAAAAATTGGGTCGCCTCGTGCTTGCCCTTCCAGTAGTAAGCGGCTCCGTGGCCCATCTCGGCGGTGCCGCCGGAGACCGCGTCGAATACGCCCGAGGCCGGCACCAACTCCCCCGCGCCGTACACCTTGACTTGCAGGCGTCCCCCGGAGAGAGCCGCAATGCTGTGGGCGAGGTTGTTGGCCCCGGTGCCCAAGGCCGGAAAGTTCTTAGGCCAGGTGGTGACCATCTTCCACTTGAAGTGCTGTTGGGATTGGACGGCCGGGGCCGCTTGCTGTTGCTGGCTCTCGCCACAGGCGGCCAAGGTGCCAGCCGCTAGCAGCGGGGCGCTTTGCAGAAAGGAGCGGCGCGAGCGCGGTGCAGAATCGTGCATGGGAATCTCAGCTTTTGTTGATCAGGTGGCAGGAGCCGTCGTCTTGGCCGACGATCACGAGATGGGTCATGCCGATAAAAAGTCCGTTTTCCACGACCCCGGGCAGGGTGTTGAGCCAGCGCTCGGTTGCGCGGGCGTCGTCGATCCCCTCGGGAAAGCGAGCGTCGATGACGTAGTTGCCGTTGTCGGTGACAAAAGGGATGTTCGGTGCGCGCAAGCGCAAGGCTGGTTCGAGGCTCCGTTCTTCGAGACCCCGCGCGATGAGGGGATGGGACCAGGGGACGACCTCGATCGGCAGCGGGGCCTTGGTGCCGAGCCGATCGACTAGCTTGGATGGATCGGCGACAATGATTTGGCGCGTGGTGATGGAGGCGACGACTTTCTCGCGCAGGAGCGCGCCGCCGAGGCCCTTGATTAAGTCGAGGCTGGGATCGACCTCGTCGGCCCCGTCGATGGTCAAATCGACGCTGGCTACCTCGGCGAGCGTCATCAGCTCAATGCCGAGGGCGCGGGCCAAGGCGGTCGTGGCTTCTGAGGTGGGGATGGCCGTAACCGCCAGCCCGGCCGCGACTCGCTCTCCAAGGGCGCGGATGGTCCATTCGACGGTCGAGCCAGTGCCCAACCCCACGATCATACCGGCTTCAATGTACTCGGCGGCGCGGCGGCCTGCGGCTTCTTTCGGCGTCATATCTCTACCAATCACAGGCGCGTGCAATAGTGGATCTGGCGGGCGACTTCCTCAAAGCCGAGGCTGGGATACAAGTGCGCACCGATGGGGTTTTGCGCCAGCGTCTCGATTTTGGCGTACTCCATACCGGCGGCGCGCAGGTGCGCGAGGGCGTGCTCTAAGAGCTGGCGGCCCACGCCCTCGCCTTGGCAGTGCGGCAGGACGGCGATGTTGGGAATCCCGCCGATTTTACTCTCGTGGTCGATGCGGGTGGTGATGTAGCCGACGACCTCGCCGTCTGACTCCCATACAAAGACGCCGCTCGCCCGCTCGCCGACCACGTCGTCGTCGATGTGGCGCAGCTTGCGAAATTGCCAGTCGCGGCCGCCGATTAGCCCGAAGCGCTGCTCGATGTTGTGGTCGATGGATACCCCGGGGAAGCAGACGGCCGTAATGCGCTTGAGCGCGGCCAAGTCCTCTGGGCGATAGGGTCGAATCACGAGGTTAGCTTACAATGGATACGGAGATCTGCAACAGCGCTGGGTCTGGGGTGGGCTCGCGTCCGGCTAGCAGTTCGGCGGCCCGCACCTTGGCCGCCTCCATCTTGGGCTGCCGGACGCCGCGGTAGCCGCGCACCTCCTCGGGCAGCGACAGGACTTGCACCCAAATGTCGTACTCGGCGGCGGAATGAGGAGAAAAGTCGGCGATTAGGCCTTCGTACCAAGCGACGAAGTCGCGCTCTTCGAGGTGCCACCACGAGGAGCAGAGCCGGCGGAGGAACTTCATGCGGGCGATCAACTTCAGCGGCCTATCGCCTAGCTTGATATCCGGGCGGAAGTCGCGGCCAAACAGGCGCAGGTTCGGCCGGTTCAGGTGGCGGTAGCGGATGCGGTCGCCGCGGCTCGGGTCGATGTTGTAGCGGCGGCGGTCGCGGCGGTACTTCTCCTCGCAGGTGAGTAGATAGGCCACGTAGATTTCGTCCTTGATGGCGAGGACCTTGGCGAGCTGGTGGATGACCGTGCGGGTGGCTGCGAAATTGCGCTCGGGCCCGTCTTTGGCCTGCACGGCGAGCACTTGGTGGATATAGCGGTCGGCGTACGCGAGGTTTTCGTACTGGATCAGGTCGTACACCCGCAGCGCGAAGTGCCGTCGCGCTACGGCGATGGGCGTATCGCGGATGCGGTCGCGGTAGGCCTCGGCGACGCGCTTGCCCCGCGTCCGAGTCAGTAGCGCAGTTTTGTCGGCGACGAGTTCGGCGTAGCTAAGTGGTTTTTCTTCGAGTGGAAAATGGTTCGGATCGAGCGCTAGGTACCGTCCCATGTTAAAGGCTTTTAGGTTGGTCTCTAGGTCGCGGCGCACGGCCCGGCCTATGGCCCAGAGCAAAGTATCTAGCTCTAGGGAGAGCAACCCGCGTTGGAAGGCCACGCCGAGCATCATGATGTTGGCGTAGAGCTTATTGCCCAAGTAGTGCTCGCAGATGCGGAAGAGATCCGTGCCGAAGTACGCGTCTTGGCGGGTGTGTTGGCGGATTAGGTCGGCTTGGACTTCGGCCGAGAAGTCCTCTTGGCCGATGAGGGTGTCGATCGTGGGGGTCTTGGCGGTATTGACGATGGCTGCGGTGCGCTCCGGGTGGGCGATGCGGTAGCGGCCTTGGGGTTCGAGGCCCCGCGCCGCTTCGAGTACGTCGAGCCCGAAGAGCAAGTCGGCCTTGCCACAGGGAATCAGCGGGGAGACCGGAGTTCCCTTGGGCGCGTAGCTCAAATGCGAATAGACCGAGCCGTTGCGGATGGCCAGCCCCTTCTTGTTGGTCAGCCGCACCTCGTAGCCCTGCCGCACCCCGGCTTGAGCCAGCACCGAGGCCACTACGTTGACGCCCATGCCGCCGACCCCGGCTATGTAGGTGTACCAGATGTCGGAGAGGGGTCGGTGTGCGGGCGTGGGCAACTGGCCGACGTCAATGGGAGGGGTCGAGACGGTGGGTGGGGCTTTGCGCTGGACCGTGACCTCCTCAAACGAGGGACAGGTTTTGTCGCCATCGCCGACTTCGACCCGGGTGCAGGCCCCGTCGGCAACGCAGGAGGAAGGGTCGATGGCGATCTTGGGGCCGTACTCGGTGGCGGCCGCGACCGTCAGGCCGCTGCACCCGGTAGCCTGGGTGCATTCGAGGCAGTACTCGCAGACGTCTTCGCTGATGTTGATGTGCTTTTCGACCGGCAGGAAGCCCTGTTCTTTGGCGATCGCGCTTTGGCGCGCCCGCTCGCGGCGGTGGTAGGTGATGCCGCATTCCTTGTCGGCGATGATGATTTTGACCCCGTCGCGGAGCAAGGTCTTGCGGACGAGGGCGTCGTAGTCCTGGCGTTGGGATGGGTCCATGCGGGCGATAAAGGCCGACGAGTCGCCCGCTAGGCCAGCGACGGTCTTTTCGATGTCTTGGGCAAAGGTCGGTTTGCCCAAGACGTCGACGTCCACGCCTGGGGTGGGCTGGTGCCCGGTCATGGCCGTGGTCTTGTTGTCGAGGATGATGTAGGTGATGTCCTGGCCGTTTTTGATCGAGTCGGAGATGGCGATCATACCGGTGTGGAAAAAGGTCGAATCCCCCATGAAGACGACCTGTTTGTTATCGATGAAGGGGTCGATGCCCGCGCCGGTGCCGCCGCCCAAGCCCATGCCGGAAAGATTGTGCATCAGCTCGGAAAACGGCGCGTATTTGAGCATGGAGTAGCAGCCGATGTCGCCGTGGAAGACCAAATCTACGGGGGCTTGGCCCTCGGGCGGCGCAGCCAAGTCGGCCGCGGCTTTCTTGAGCACGCTGGCCGAGTCGCGGTGTGGACACCCCGGGCAGAAAGAGGGAGCGCGCGGTGGAACGGTCGTGGTGGAGGGCACGGGTGCCAAGGCGTCGAGTTCGGCCTGTAGTTTCTCGCGGTCGATGGGCAGCTCGGCGTCCAGCGCGGTAAAGAGGCGAGATAGGTCTTGGACGATGAGCGAGGGGTGCAGGCCCTGGACATCGGGAAAGCCTGGGACATTGCCCGGGAAGCGCTTGCCCCACAGCGCGGGGGCGAGGTCTTGTTGCCGCGCCAACTCGGCGGCGATCTGCGGCTCGATAAAGGGCCGCTTTTCCTCGACCACGCAGAAGGTCTGCGCGCAATCGGCAAAGCGCGCGATCATGTGGGGATCGACCGGGTAGGTAATACCCAGCTTGAGGATGGGGAAATGCCCGGTCAGCCCGAGGATGTGCAGGGCGTGTTCGAGATAGCTATACGCCAAGCCAGAGGTGATAAAGCCCAGCGGCTTGGGGGCCGCGCTCGGAGGATAGAGGATTTGGTTGATGCCCGCCTCTCGCGCTAACTGCCACAGGTGGGGGTAGCGCTGGTGGACGACTTCACTCTCTTTGAGCGCCGTAGCTGGCGGGATAATGACGCGGTCGTCAGAGCAAATGGTGCTGGTGTCCAGCGCGATGCGCTGCTTGCGGTTGATGGCGGCAAAGCGGTTGTGATAGACGGTGACGCTGCCGCCGCCGTCGGCTTGGTTGGAGGTGACCAGATAGGTCAGATAGAGGCGCGAGCGCCGCGACAACTCAAAGCCCTTCCCGATCCAGTCCTTGATTTCCTGAAAGGTCGCGGGTTCGAGGACCGGCATGTAGAGATGCTGGGATAGAAAGCGCGAGTCAGCCGGTACTTGGGTGCCCTCGGACCAAGTGTCATCGCCCACGGCGACTAGGACACCCCCGCTGGGCGACGCACCGACCATATTGCCAAGGGCCAACCCGTCGGCCGCCACGTGCAGGCCGACGCTCTTCATCACGCCCAAGGCGCGAATGCCCTCCATCTGCGAGCCGTTGAGGCGGGCCGCGGCGAGGGCTTCGTTGTTGGCTATCTGCGCGACGATGCCGTGTTCGTTAAAGAGGTCCTTGTTGTTTTCGAGAGTCTCGAAAAGCTCGGCCAAGGGCGAGCCGGGGTACCCGGTGATGATGCCGACTTGGCTTTCTAAGGCACCCTTAACGATCAGCTCGTTGCCGGTGTAAATGCCCGTGCCTTGTTCAAGTGAGAAGCGGGGATCCATGGGCGTATCTGATAGGGTTGGAAATGAACGCAAACATAGTACGAGGTCTGGGGCGGTTGTCAAGTCGGCTCTCTCTCACCGACCCGGCGGCCTCACGCTTCGGCATCGAGCCAATAGCGTTGATATTCTTCTATAAAGGTAAGGGTCTGTAGATCGGCCATGCGGTCTGGGAAGAGCACGCCGTCGAGATGGTCAATTTCGTGCTGGAGGACGCGGGAAAAAAGCCCCTCTGCCGTCTGCTCCACCGCTCGACCCTCGCGGTCGTAGCCCCGGACCTCGACGGCTGCCGAGCGCGGGACGCCGCCGCGCAATTGGGGGATGCTCAAGCAGCCTTCCCAGCCGTCTAGATGCTCCGGCGACAGGGTGGTAAACTGCGGATTGAAGAGCACGGTCAACGGGATAGCGGTCTCGTCTTGGGGGTCGGCTTCTGGGTCGCCGAGGACGATCAGTCGCAAGGGTTCAAAGACTTGCGGCGCGGCCAAGCCAATGCCCTCGTAGTCGATCATGGTCTCGATCATGTCGTCGATTAAGCGCTGCATCTGGGGGCTTTGCATCTGGGCAGGGGGGATCTCTACGGCGCGTTGGCGCAGCACCGGATGTCCCATCCGCGACACCTTGCGAATGGCCATGGCGTTACGGCGCTTGAGGAGCAGCAGCCGAGAGACAACAGCGGAAGCCCACTAAATCGAGGCGGTAGTCGGGGTCGAGGAACCGCCCGTAGCGGGTGTCGGCCCGGGCTAGGTTGACGCTGTGGAAAAAGGAGCCGCCGCGCACGATCCGCCAGCGGTCGGAGCGCGAATACCAGGATGCGGTCCACTCCCAAGCATTGCCGATCATGTCGTAGGCCCCGTAGTCATTGGTGCAGCCTGCATACGCACCGCTGGGCGCTAGGCCCGGTCCACGCTGCCAGACCCCATCGACGGCAAAGCGCGTATTGCAGCGCCCCGGCTCGAATTCTGCACCATAGGAATACGCAAAATTCTGCGGCCCGGTGCAGGCTTTCTGCCATTCCTGTTCGGTACACAGCCGTTTGCCTTGCGCTGCACAGAGCGATTCCGCTTCGCCCCAGGTGACGTCGACTGTGGGGAGGGCACCGCGCTGGTTGGGGTACTCGTACATGTCGATGTAGAAGTCCGGGCCGATCCATACCATGCCTTCCACATCGGCCGCGGCCAGCGCCGGCAGGACGAGTAACAGGCAGAGGGCTAAGAGCTTATCCATGGCTGCTTATTCCGCAAATTGCACCGCGCCAAAGCGGTCGGGGTGGTGAAAGCCGCGCTGGTAGGTTTCGCTCCAGGCCGTGTACTCGGTCTGCTCGTGGTAGTGCTGCTGGAGCGCGTCTGCGTCTTGGAGGTCGTTTAGGCGGCTTTTTAGATTGCGCCCGCCCTTGCGTTCGATGCGGTAGAGGTTGAGTCGCCAGACATCGCCTGCTGTCGGGCGCGCGCCACCGGTGACGCTATCGGCTAGAGCGGCCCAGGGAATGGCGATTTCCGCAGTCCAGCCCCAGTCGAGCGCGAGCGAGTCGTTGACGGTGCCGTAAGCTCGGACCGCTGTTTTAAGCCCGGCGATATCCCAGTCTTTGGACGAGTGCCACTCGGGTGACACCGAATAGATCAGCAAATCGACGACCACATTGCGCGGGTTGACCTCCAGCTCTAGGTAGCGTTTGCCGTCGCCGTCGGGGTCGATAAAGATCTCCACGACTTCCTCTCCCCACAGCGGATCGTCTTCCTCTTCGTAGATGGCCCACATGTCCGCGTCTTGACAGACGAAGGCAAAGTAAAAGTAGTCGCCATCCCACAGCATCTTCGCCCGCGTGGGAAAGAGCACCTCGTCGTAGTCGTTGAGGATGCGCTCGAAGCGGTTGATTTGATGCGCCCGTTCCCACGAGAATTCGTCCAATTTGCCATCGACAACGACCGGTTCGAGCGCGCGTTGGACTGCGTACTGCGCCTGCGGATCTGCATCGGCGTACGTTGCGAGTGGGAGGATGGCGAGCACTAGGATCGTCAAGAAGTGCATATGTTCTCCTTATTTTGGTGGGCTGAATATACGAAAATCGCGCGGGCTTACCAAAAATGTAAAGGGGCGATGCCAAGCTGGCACCGCCCCTTTTGTGTCGTTTGTAAGGTAGTTTGAATTTACACGTCGTAGTAGAGTGAGAACTCATAGGGATGCGGACGCAGTCGGAGGGCATCGACCTCTTCGGTGCGCTTGTAGTCGATCCACGCGTCGATCAGGTCGTCGGAGAACACATCGCCCTGCAACAGAAAGTCCCGATCCTGCTCCAAGTGATCCAACGACGCCTCCAATGAGCCGGCCGTCTGCGGCACCCCCGCCCGTTCCTCCGCCGACAGATCATACAGATTCTTGTCCAGCGGTTCCCCCGGATCCATCTGCTGCTCGATCCCGTCCAACCCCGCCATCAGCATCGCCGACAGCGCCAAGTAAATGTTGCACGACGGGTCCGGACAACGGAACTCCACCCGCTTGCTCTTGGGACTAGGCGAATACATCGGAATGCGCACCGACGCACTGCGGTTGCGCTGCGAGTAGGCCAAGTTCACCGGGGCCTCGTAGCCGGGCACCAGCCGCTTGTAGGAGTTGGTCGTCGGATTGGTAAACGCCAACAGCGCCGGTGCGTGGTGCAACAACCCGCCGATGTAGTGCAGCGCCATCTGGCTGATACCCGCATAGCCGCTGCCAGCAAACAGCGGCTGGTCGCCCTGCCACAGACTCTGGTGGGTGTGCATGCCGGTGCCGTTGTCCTCAAACAGCGGCTTGGGCATGAACGTAGCCGTCTTGCCGTGCTGCCGTGCCACATTCTTGACGATGTATTTGTACATCATCATCCGGTCGCCGCAGATCAACAGCGGGCAAAAGCGGATGTCGATTTCGCCCTGGCCGGCGGTGCCCACCTCGTGGTGGTGAATCTCCACGTCGATGCCGCAGTCGAGCATCGTCTGCACCATCTCACTGCGGATGTCTTGCTGGGAGTCCGTGGGCGGCACGGGGAAGTAGCCGCCCTTGTAGTCGGGCTTGTAGCCGAGGTTAGGCCCTTCGTCGGCGCCGCTGTTCCAGCGTCCTTCGGTCGAGTCAATCGCATAGAAAGCCTGATGGGCTTGCTGGTCGAACTGGATGTTGTCGAAGATGAAAAACTCCGCTTCCGGCCCGAAAAACGCCGTGTCGGCCAGCTGGGTGCGCAGCAAGTAGGCTTGAGCGCGCTGGGCAACGCCGCGGGGATCGCGGTTATAGGGCTGGCGGGTGATGGGGTCTTCAATCGAGCAGATCAGCGACAGGGTGGGCACCTGGGTGAACGGATCCATCACGGCGGTGGTCGGATCGGGCACGACGAGCATGTCGGATTCGTCGATCGCCCTCCATCCGCGGATGGAGGAGCCATCGAAGCCGAGGCCATCGTCGAACAGGTCGGGTTCGAGGCCGGCGATGGGCATGGTAAAGTGCTGCCAGGTGCCGGGCAGATCGACGAACTTGAAATCGACCATCTGCGCTTGTTGGTTGCGTGCTAAGGCCAGCGCGGCATCGACCGCGCTGGGCCCGGATGACTTCGTTTTGGCTTTGGCTTTCGTTTTGGCTTTAGCCTTGGCTTTAGCCATGAGAATTCCTTTCGCAAAAAGTGGTTGAGTTGAGATGGGATCAGGGGGCGCGCTCCCCGCAGCACGCGCCCCCTGCTTCTGATCCGGCCCCGCCGTTGATTGCGCGGGATGCCGACCAAGTTTAGAAGCTCTTACCGAAGACGAGGAAGGTGGATTCTTTGTCTGGGTTGAGGATGTACGAAGCGAAGCAATCGCCCTTGCTCATGTTGAGGCCGACGCTGACCAAGGCCGGGTCGGTAGTTGTAGTATAAAACCCGTTGCCGAAGCCGACGGTGACGCTGACGGCGGTCTCTTCCATCTCGCCCAAGTCGTAGGTCGCTTCTGCCCAGAACGACTTGTCGGCGTCGCCGGAGAAGTTATAGGCGACCATGGCGCTCAAGGGCACGCCGTCCGGGGCGAGGGACGCGCTGATTTCGAGGATATGTACTGCGTCGTCGTTGCTGTAGCTGAAGAACATGTCGTCTTCGGTCAGGCCCGGGAAGTAGTAGTCGGTCAGGGTAATGCCGATGGGGCCGGAGGAGAAGCTGGCGTAGAGGTCGTTCTCGTTGGCACCACCGTCGGTGATAGCCCACGACGACCAAGCGCCGACTTCGACGTTGCCGTGGCTGATGGACATGCCCGGCTGGACGCTGACGGCATTGCCAAAATCCGTGCCGCGCCACACGTAGCGGTTGACTACGTCGGCACCAAAGCCAACCCCGGCATCGGCCGGAACGGCGGCTAAGGTCAGCGCGAAGAGAAGGGGTGCGGCAAAAAGCAAGCGATTCATCAAGTTCTCCTTGGGTGGGTTAGGTGGGTTGAGAGGTGCTGCGTTGATGGTGTAAGAGGGCCGGCGCAGACGGGCCACGCCGGCCCCTTGCATATCACAGGGCGCTTTCGCCCGTCTCGCCGGTGCGAATGCGCACGGCTTCTTGGATCGGCGAGGCGAAGACCTTGCCGTCGCCGACTTTGCCGGACTTGGCCGCCTCGACGATGGTGTTGATCGCTAGCTCGTGGTCCGCGTCCTTGACGACGACCTCGACTTTGATTTTGGGGACGAAATCAATGCGGTACTCGGCGCCGCGATAGACCTCGCGGTGGCCGCGCTGGCGGCCAAAGCCCCGCACTTCGGTTACGGACATGCCGGCGATGCCTCGTTCGCCCAGGGCCTTCTGCACGTCCTCAAGGGCCGATGGCCGGAGAAATGCTTCAATCTTATACATCGTTAGTTCTCCCCTCGCTTTAGTTGTTGATGTGCTGGAAATCCGCGTACGCGGGCTGGCCGTGCTCACTTAAGTCGAGGCCCTCGTCCTCGTCCTCCTCATCGACGCGGAACCCGAGTGTCGCCTTGACAATGGTCGCGAGGATAAAGGAAAAGACAAAGGCGAAGATGGCAAAAGACAGGGTACCCAATAGCTGGATACCCGCGCTGTGGTCGGCGTTGGTGCTGAACAGCCCGACCGCGACCGTGCCCCAGATGCCGCAGATACCGTGGACGGAGATGGCACCGACCGGATCGTCGATCTTGATGCGGTCGATAAAGACAATGGCGAAAACGACGATGATTCCGGCGATCAGCCCAATCCAGATGGCCCCGGCCCAAGTGACCACATCGGCCCCAGCCGTGATGCCGACTAGGCCGGCGAGGATGCCGTTGAGTGCCATGGTGATGTCGGGCTTTTTAAGATAGATATAGGAGGTGAAAATCGAGGCCATACAACCGGCCGCAGCCGCGAGGGTCGTGGTGACGAAGACCAGCGATATGGCCGCCGGGTCGGCGCTGAGCACCGAGCCGCCGTTGAAGCCGAACCAGCCGAGCCAGAGCATGAAGACGCCGATGGTTGACAGCGGCATGCTGTGGCCGAGGATGGGCCTGATTTCCCCGTTGTGGTACTTGCCCTTGCGCGCCCCCAGCACCATGACGGCGGCTAGGGCCGAAAAGCCGCCAAAGGCGTGCACTACCGAGGAGCCAGCAAAATCGTAGAAACCCAGGTCATCGAGCCAGCCGCCACCCCACTTCCAGGAGCCTGCTATGGTGTAGCCAAAGGCCACCAAGATCGCGGCGTAGAGCATGAAGCCCGACAGCTTGACGCGCTCGGCCACAGCACCGGAGACGATGGTGGCGGCAGTGGCGGCAAACATGGCCTGGAAGATGAAGTCCGACCAATAGGTGTAATTTGCGTACTGATTGGTCAGATTGGCCACATCGTCGTCAAAGCCGATCCAACCTTTGAGGGCCAGCACATCGGCGATGAGCCAATCGTCGCCCGGATACATGATGTTGAAGCCGCACAAGGCGTAAGTGAGGATGCCGGCTGAGAGGACAAAGAGGTTCTTGAAGAGGATGTTGACCGTGTTCTTCTGCCGGGTCAGGCCGGATTCGAGCGTGGCAAAGCCCAAGTGCATGACGAAGACCAAGGCTGCGGCGATGAGAATCCACAGGTTGTCCACCATGAATTTGGGATAGGCCAAGGGCATGGCCTGGAAGGCTTCTACGGTTGTGAAATCCCCCGCTGAAGCCTGTGTAGTCGCTCCGAGGACCCCGGCACTGATCCATAAGAGTGAAGGACGGTTGCGAAAAACAGACATGGGCAATCCCTTCCCTTGTATGAGGTATGAGGAGGCATCCGATCGACGCCTCGTATATACGAACGTCGACTTGCTATAAAGCAAGAAATGTGCCAAGTGGATTGGGCGCAGACACTCCAGAATTGTAGCTTATTGTAAATTAGGGAGTTAAAAAAATAACAATAAAGAGAGGAACGAGGTCAGCATAACTACAAAATTGAAAATAGTAGTAAAAATAACAATTTTGTAGTTTGTGTGGCTACTTCTTGTAGTTTTTTGGGCAGATGTCTAGTTTCTCGATGCGATAAGAGAAAATGCGGGTCGTAGTGCCGAGGGTGCGGGCGGCTTTGGCCATATTGCCGCGGGCGTTTTTGAGGGCCTCGATGATGATTTCTCGTTCATAGGCCCGCATCATCGTATTAAACGAACCGGCGACCGGCGTTCCGGTAGCGTCAGCCGTTTGCAGGGAGGGGGGCAGATGGTGGCCATGGATGACGCCATCGTTACTGAGAATGATCGCCCGTTCAATGCAGTTTTCCAACTCGCGCACGTTGCCTGGCCAGTGGTAGCTCATCATCATATCAATGGCGGGCGTAGAGATACGGTGCATCTCCACGCCGTGCTGACGGGAGTACTTTTCGAGGAAGTGGTCGGCGAGCTGGAGGACGTCGGATTTGCGTTCGCGCAAGGGCGGAATGAAGATGGGAAAGACATTGAGTCGGTAGAAGAGATCCTCGCGGAAGGTTCCCTCGGCTATGGCTTTTTCCAAATCTATGTGGGTTGCCGCCACAACGCGGACATCAATCGGCATTGGGCCGCGGCCGCCGAGGCGCTCGATTTCGCGGTTTTGCAGCACGCGGAGCAGCTTGACCTGCGCGCCTAGGCTGAGTTCGCCGATTTCGTCGAGGAAAATCGTTCCGCCGCTCGCTCGTTCAAATCGGCCGGCTTTGCTCGTCGAGGCCCCGGTATAAGCCCCGCGTTCGTGGCCGAATAGCTCGGATTCGACCAAGGTTTCCGGCAGGGCGGCGACATGCACTTTGACAAAGGGTTTATCGGCACGTAAGCTGTTGTAATGTATGGCATCTGCGGCAAGTTCCTTACCGGTGCCGCTCGCACCGCGCAATAGGACCGTGGCGTCGCTGGGAGCCACTTGGCCGATGAGCTGGCAAGCCTCCTGCATGGGGCGGGAGTTGCCGATGAGGTTGGTGGGGTGGAAGCGCTCGCGGAGCTCGTTTTGCAGGCGCAAGTTTTCGTCGAGAAGCTGGGTTTGCTCGGCGCGGGCGCGCTGGCGGGCGGCGACCGCTTGGCCGATCATGGCGGACATGATAGACAGCAAGCGCACGGTATCTTGCAGGCTTTCGTTGTCTTCATAAGGAATATCGACGCTAATGGTGCCTACTACCTGTTGCTGCTGTAGGATGGGCACGCAAATGAACGAGGTCTGGCTCTTCTTGGCCGCGCTGCCGCGGGCACCGGTGCGGTTGAGGAAGAGAGGCTCGCTGCTGATGCGCGGCACGATCACGGGTTTGCCCGATTCTACAACCTTGCCGGTGATGCCTTCCCCCACGTCGTAGCGGCCGCGCTTGATTTCCGATTGCGATAGTCCATGAGCCACGTCGATGGAGACTTCGGTGGCTCCTTGGCTCAAGAGGCTGACGGTCCCCAAGCCCATGTTGAGTTGGTCGCACATGAGCTTGAGAATGACGTTGAGCGCCTCCTCAAATTTGGTTGTCGAGCCTAGTATTTGCCCGATTTCGTGCAGGATGGAGATATGTTGTTGGGCAGCGGTCGGTAGGGTGGACATGTACGGATCCTATGTTACGACTTTTTTGTCGTTAATGTGGTCAAAAACTACATTTTTGTAAATATCAAAAGACCACATATTCGTGGTGAAAAGCGAAAAAGCGACCAAAAATACAGTGTCGCACGCCGAAAAGGGCGTCATTCGAGTAAATGTAGAGAATGTGTCGTACATTGTTGTAGCATAAACTATGCCATCGCAGACTCAGATCCAAAAGGTCCGCGGGAAGGGTGTGATCCCCAAGGCTGTGGAGGGACATTGCCGCAACGCATCAACTCGGTTATTATTCTGCTATGAGAATTTCCGTCCTGCAGGCGCGAGGCCTGAAATGTCAGTAAACAGCCGTTGTGCGAGGTCGGCATGAGTCGAGATATGACCGACCTGTTAAATGAATGGTCCTTCGATCCAGAGGCGAATGTGCGGAAAATATCGGGAAGGGACGGGGAGGCGAAGATCCAGATTCGCGTGGATCAAGGGGCCTTTCAGGGCATTTTGCAGCTAAACCTCGACGGCCGGCCCGATGGCCGCCGGCCCCACGGGCAGGACTTTGCTCTCGATTACTACCGAGACGAATTGAAAAAATACTGCCGCGAGCACGGGGCCAGCGACGAGGGCTTCGCGCTCGACGAAGCAGCTTGCAGCGAGCTTTTTGACGAGGGGAGCCGGTTGTACAAGCGCTACGCCTTTCTGATCCAATTGAACGACTACCGGCGGGTCGTCCGCGATACCGAGCGCAACATGGAACTCTTTCGGTTTGTCAACCGCTATGCCGAGCGCGAAGAAGATTGCGACAATCTAGAGAAATGGTGGCCTTATATCTTGCGCATCAACGGCGTGGCCCGGGCCATGATTGCCATCGGCGACCAAGATTGCGACAGCGCATTGGTCATTGTGCAGCAGACCCGTGCGCGGATTGGTACGTGGCCCGAGGTGGAAGCCGAGGAGTTCTACATTGAGCGCGAGCGTTCAGAAGCCGCGCTCGATGAGTTGGAGCAGGAAATCTTACAAAAGAAACCGCTGAGCCAAAAGGAGCAGCTAGAGCGCTGGCTACAAGAAGCGGTCGATAGCGAAGAATTTGAAAAAGCCGCGCTCTTGCGCGACGAACTCAAAAAATTGCGGGAGGGCGAAGGCTGAGCAGCCGGTGCCGCCCGCAACCATACCCCCTACCAAACTAGCGGTCCGCTGACCTAAAAGAGGGCAGCGGACTCGCTTGCAATCCTAGTAAAACTCCGTCTCATCTACCAACGCGAGGAGCGACTGGTAGCGAGTCGGGTGGCGGAGCTTGCCCAGGGCGCGCTCCTTGAGCTGGCGCACGCGCTCTCGCGTTAGGCTCATCAATCCACCGATCTGCTCCAAGGTCAGCGCTTGGCTGCCATCGAGACCGAAGTAGAGGCGAATGATGCGCAACTCGCGGTCTTCGAGACTGGAGAGGGCTTCCTCTAAGTGGGCGCGGGCCGAGGTCTGCAAGATGTGGCTGTCGGGCGTCGCCTGATTGTCGTCGGCGAGCAGGCTGAGCAGGCTGCGATCGTCGTCGTTTTCAAAAGACTCGTCGAGCGAGCGCACCGAGCGGGCGCTGAGCATCGTGTCGAG
Organism: Candidatus Latescibacterota bacterium; assembly: GCA_965261395.1. Lineage (GTDB taxonomy): Bacteria > Latescibacterota > UBA2968 > UBA8231 > UBA8231. The sequence goes on along the minus strand of OZ253462.1, from coordinate 5,122,578 downwards.
TACTTCCTCAGTTGGCAGGCCCAGCTCAGCGGCGATTTCCTCGACCTCTGGCTCGCTCTCGCGGCCTTGGCCCAGCTTGCGCACGGCCCGCGAAATGTCCTTGAGCAGGCTGAGCTTGTTCAGCGGCAGGCGTACGGTGCGGGCGTGCTCGGCGATGGTCTGTAAGATGGACTGCTTGATCCACCACACGGCGTACGAGATGAACTTGTACCCCTTGGTGCCGTCGAAGCGCTCGGCAGCGGTCAGCAAGCCCACATTGCCCGCGCTGATAAGGTCCTCTAGCGAGAGACCGCGGTTCTGGTAGTTTTTGGCCACATCAATGACGAAGCGCAGGTTGGCTTGAACCAACTCGTCGCGGGCGGCCATGTCGCCGCCTTGGATCCGCGCCGACAGCTCGACTTCCCGCTGGCGGCTCAGCGGCCGAGACTCGGCAATGTCGTCGAAATAGAGGCGCAGTGTGTTGTCCTCATCGCTTAGGGCTTCTTGGATCGCGTAAGCCATGTGCGAAACCTTCCTTGGGTAATGGGGTCAGCAGGTGCAAATTTTTGCACTCAGTTGTAACAATTTTGGGCCGACGTTCCGCAAGGCGCTTGAATTACGCGAGTTAGGAGCGTCAGGCTCTATGTGCTTAAAGTGCATAATTTGCACTCTCACCGTTTTAGTTGGGGGCTGCAAAGTGCCCCCGCGTTGCTCAATGCCCGGTGAGACAAAATTGTTTGCTCTGTGTTAACAAATAGTTAAGGTCGATGCGGGCTGTGAAACTCTTTCGGTCGCGCGAAGGGCGACCGGCGCTCCATTCGACTCACGTATAGATAAGCAAATCCAATGCCACACTTGATTGCTTACTAGTTAAGGCATTGTGAATAATTTACTTACGAAAGAAGCACTGCTGGGCGAGAAGCGGGCCGAGAGGCCGCGCAGGCGCAAAAGTGCAAAAAATGCAGGAGTCGCCTAAAGTTGGCGCATGGGTTGCCGACTTGTTGCACGTGTGCCGTCAGCCGACAGAGTGTTACTTGGTCGTGATGTTGTATCGCTTGATCTTGTACTGGAGGGAGCGGACGCTAATGCCCAAAATGGCGGCGGCGGCGCGGCGGTTGCCCGTGAGGCGTTGGAGGGTTTGGCGGATGAGTTCGGCTTCGACCTCTTGTAGAGAAGAGCCGAGGGCCATTGAGAACTGCCCGGGGCCATCGGCTAGCTCGCCGAGCGGACCGGGCAGGTGTTCGGGGAGGATGACCGCAACCGGGGTGGTGACCACGAGCCGCTGCAGCAGGTTGCGCAACTGACGCACATTGCCCGGCCAATCATAAGCTATGAGGCCCTCCATAGCTTCCGGGCTGATTTTTTTAGGGGGCTTGTTTTGAGCACGGCAAGTTTCGTCGAGGCACATTTCGACTAAGACCGGGATGTCTTCCCGCCGCTGGCGCAAGGGAGGAATGTCGATGGGGACCACGTTGAGGCGATAGTACAGGTCTTCGCGGAAGGCGCCTGTTGCGACGGCGTCTTCGAGGTCGCGGTTGGTGGCGGCGATGATGCGCACATCGGCGCGGTGGACCTGCGGGTCCCCCAGCGGTTGGAACTCGTGTGACTCTAGGACGCGCAATAGCTCGACCTGATTTTTGTGCGAGACCTCGCCGATTTCGTCGAGGAAGAGGGTGCCGCTCTCGGCGAGGGTGAAACGACCGGGCCGGTCGGCGTGGGCGCTGGTAAAGGCCCCGCGCTTGTGGCCGAACAGTTCGCTGGTAAAAAGCTCTTCGGTGAAGCCGCCACAGTTGACGGCAACAAAGGGGGCATCGCGGCGCTTGCTGCGCTCGTGGATGGCGCGTGCTACTAGATCCTTGCCGACGCCGGTCTCGCCGCGCAAGAGCACCGGTACGTCCGCTTGGGCCACTTGTTTGATCGTGGCCGCGGCGGCTTGCATGGCCGGACTGCGGCGCACGAGGCGGCGGAAGGGGGCTTCTTTTTCGAGGCGGTGGTGGAGCTTGCGGTTTTCGACGACGAGCTCGAAGCGATCGAGTGCACGGGCGACTACGACGCGCAGATGGTCTAGATCGACGGGTTTGGTCACCACGTCATACGCACCTTTGCGCATGGCTTCGACCGCGGTGTGGACGTTGTCATGGGCCGTGAGTATGATGCACAGGGTGTCAGGGTGGCCTTGGCCGACCTCCTGCAAAAGTTGCATCCCAGAGGGGCCGGGCATCTGCAAGTCGAGAATGGCCAAGTGGAAGTCGCCGGCTTTCAGCATCCGGCGCGTTTGGGCACCGTCCGCAGCGGTTTCGATGGCATAGCCGGGTTTTTGCAATGCCTCTTGCAGTCCTTCGCGGATAAAGAGCGAGTGGTCGGCGATGAGGATGTTGGCCTGGAGTGGGGACATAAGCTCTTGTTGACAGTGACGGGCAGGGGACTAGCTTTTCATGCATGGAGAATAAGCAAAACGTCGCCGAACACAAGAGGCGCAACCGAGACATGTTTAACGCCATTGCCCGGCGCTACGACTTGCTCAACCACCTGCTCAGCGGCGGCGTAGATGTGTACTGGCGGCGGCGTGCCCTCGACTGCGCCTTGGAAGCCTCCCCGCAGCGCGTTTTGGACTTAGCTACCGGCACCGGCGATTTTGCTCTAGCGGCGGCGCGGCTGAGGCCGCAGCAAGTAGTAGGCGTCGATATGGCCGTTGAGATGCTGCGGTTGGGTGCTGCCAAAGCCGCGGCAAAACGCCCGCCGATGTCGCTGGAGCTATTGGTCGGCGACGCCGAGCAGTTGCCGTTCCAGGATGCCTCCTTCGACTTGGTGACCGGGGCGTTTGGGGTGCGCAATTTTGGGCACATTCCCAGCGGCTTGGCCGAGGCCTACCGCGTCCTCAAACCCGGCGGCCAGCTCTTGGTGCTCGACTTCTGCGAGCCTACTGCGCCGCTGTTTCGGCAATTGTACTTGTTCTATTTCCACAAAGTGCTGCCCCTAATCGGCGGCCTAATTTCCGGCCAGCGCCGGGCCTATGCCTATCTGCCTCGTTCGGTGGGGACCTTTCCCCAAGGGCAGGCCTTTGTCGAATTGCTGGTCGAGGCTGGTTTCAGCCAGACGCGCTACATGCCCATGACCCTAGGGATTGCCGCGGTGTACCAGGGCGTCAAAAGGCCGGTTGACGAATAGGATACCCATAGGTATTATGTACTAAACGCGGGAGAAATAAGTGATTTACGACGATCTTATCGGCCGTGCCGGCCTCGGCGATATCCACGACAAAGTGCTGGCCGGACAGCGCTTGAGCTTGGACGACGGCCTGCGCCTGTACGCCTGCGATGAACTGCCTATCTTGGGCTATCTGGCCAATATCGTCCGCGAGCGCAAAAGCGGCGACACTGCGTACTACGTGCGCAATCAGCACATCAATTATACCAATATCTGCAACAAGCTCTGTAAGTTCTGCTCCTTCTACGTCAAGCCCAAAGACGAGCGCGGCTACGTGTTGGCACCCGAGCAGGTCGCCGCGCGGGTCGCCGAGTACGACCAAGCCCCGATCACCGAGATCCACATGGTCGGCGGCGTCAATCCCAAGTTGCCTTACCAATACTATCTCGACGTTTTGCGGGCGATGAAGCAAGCCCGCCCCGCCGCGCATCTGAAGGCCTTCACCATGATCGAGATCGCCCAGATTCAGCGCATCGCCAAAAAGCCGCTGGAGGAGATCTTTGCCGACCTAAAGGCGGCTGGGCTAGAGTCGCTGCCCGGCGGTGGGGCCGAGGTATTTAGCGATCGGGTCCAAGGCGACCTGTTCTGGACCAAGGCGGACTCTGAGGAATGGCTGGAAATCGCCCAGACGGCGCATCGAGCCGGCTTGCCCTCCAACGCCACCATGCTCTACGGCCACATCGAAAACACTGAGGAGAAGGTCTATCACCTCGTGCGACTGCGCGAAGTGCAGGACGAGACCGACGGCTTCCTCTGCTATATCCCGCTTTCTTTTCATCCCGAGCGCACCGAACTGGAGCACTTATCCGGGCCGACGGGTTGCTTAGACCTCAAAGAAATCGCCGTGGGGCGGCTGATGCTCGACAACTTCCCCCACGTCAAGACCTTCTGGATTATGAACACCATTGAGATTTCGCAGACCGCGCTCTGGTACGGGGCCGACGATATCGACGGCACCGTCATGGACTACGAAATCACCCGCAAGAGCTTTGCTGACACTCAGCAGCGGCTGACGCAGGCCGACCTCTTGCAGCGCATCGTCGAGGCCGGGCGCCAGCCTTTGGAGCGCGATTCCCTCTACAATATCGTCGCCGATACCTCGACCCTGCTGGCGGCGGCTGGATAGCGCCCGTGATTACCGATATTGCCGAAAAAGTCTATGCCGGGGAGCGCCTCGCGCTCGATGATGCCCGTCGCCTCTACGCGCACCACAACCTTGCCGAGTTGGGGATGTTGGCGCATTGGGTGCGCCTGCAGAAACACCCCGAGCAGATGGTCACCTACAATGTCGGGCGCAACATCAACTACACCAATGTCTGCTGGGTCAAGTGCGACTTTTGCGCCTTCTACCGGCCGCCGGGTTCCAACGAGGGCTACGTCCTGCCCCAAGAGCAGATATTTGCCAAAATCGATAAACTGGTGGCCTTTGGCGGCGACGAGCTCAAGTCCTGCGAAATCCTGATGCAGGGCGGTCTCAACCCCAAGCTGCGTCTCGATTACTACGAACAGTTGCTTGCGGCGATTAGGGACCGCTATCCGCAGGTGCAGCTACACTGTCTTTCGGCCACGGAAATCATCTACATCGCACACCTGTCGCGGCTGCCACTGGATGAGACCATTCGCCGCCTGCGCGACGCTGGGCTGGATTCGATACCGGGGGCCGGGGCCGAGATCCTCAACGACGAGGTGCGCGATATTATCGGCTTTCGCAAGGATCGCACCGAGGAGTGGCTGGAAGTGCATCGCGTGGCGCACAAACTGGGGATGCCGACCACCGCGACGATGATGTACGGCCATGTGGAGACGGTCGAACACCGCCTAGAGCACCTTGACCACCTGCGGCAGCTACAGGACGAGCGCGGTGGCTTCACCGCTTTTATCGCTTGGAACTTCCAACCCGACCACACGGACTTGGGCGCGGACGCTACCCGCTGGAACGGTGCCAAAGCAACCGGGTACGACCACCTGCGCACGGTGGCGGTAGCGCGGCTCTTCCTCGACAATATCCCCAGCCTGCAGGCCTCGTGGGTGACCCAAGGGCCTAAAATCGCCCAAGTTAGCTTGCACTACGGAGTCAACGACTTCGGCAGCACCATGCTCGAAGAAAACGTCGTCAGCGCCGCCGGCACCAGCCACACCAACGAGATGAGCTTGGATGCGATGGAACGGCTAATTCGCGACGCCGGCTTTGCGCCCCAACGGCGCAACACCCGCTACGAGTTGGTGGCTTCACCCTGTCGGATCGACGCTTTGCAAGAGGCCCTCCATTCATGAAGCCGCGCTTGGGCGCGGTCCCGTACCTCAACACGCGGCCCCTCGTCTTTGCCCTTGAACGCGACCCCGCACCTTTCGCCTTGAGTTATTCAGTTCCTTCGCGCTGCGCGAGGGAACTCGCGGCCGGTACGATCGACGTGGGGGTCATTCCCGCGATCGAATACGCCCGCAGTCCTCACCCCTACTGGATCGTCCCCGATATAGCCATTGGCTCGCAGGGATCGGTGCTGACGGTGCGCCTCTTTTGCCGCCGTCCGTTGTCGCGGATCGAGCGCATCGCCTTAGATACCAGTTCCCGCACTTCAGTGGCTCTCTTGTCCATTCTCCTGCGCGAAAGGTTCGCTCTTACTCCGCAATTGATTGAAGCTCCGCCCGACTTGGAGGCCATGCTGGAGTGTGCCGACGCGGCCCTGCTCATCGGCGATCAGGTCTTTCCGCACTTGGACAGGGACGTGGAGAGCTTGGATTTGGGTCAGGAATGGACGGCTATGACCGATCTGCCTTTTGTGTTTGCCTTTTGGGCTGGCCGCCAGCAGGCGCTCACACCCGCCCAAGTCCAACAATTGCAGCGGGCCAAAGATCAAGGGGTATGCCAAGTGCCATCCATCGCCGCAGCGTATAGCCGAGAATGCGGCGGCTCGCCCGAGTTCTACGAGCGCTACCTGACCCACCACATCCGCTTTGATTTGGACGAGGCCGCCCAAGCTGGTTTGCAGTTGTTCTACCAACTGGCTCATCGCCACGGCCTGATCGACGCGGTCCCTCCGCTGCGCTTTTATCCAGCAGCCTGAAGGAAGGTCGAGATGGCTCCCTTGCAGGCCATTGCGGTGTACGGCCGCATGATCAAATTCTCCCACAGCGTCTTTGCTTTGCCCTTTGCTTTTAGCGGTGCCTTGCTGGCCGCGACTTACACGGGCATTACCCCGGCTCAGATCGGCTGGATTGCGCTGGCGATGGTGGGGGCGCGCAGCGCGGCGATGGGTTTTAATCGCCTCGTTGACCGCCACCTCGACGCGGCCAATCCCCGCACCGAAAACCGCGAATTGCCGCGAGGCGTGGTCTCGCCGCAAGCTGTGGGGTTGTTCGTGGTTTTGTCTGTCTTGGTTTTGGTCTTGGCAGCTTACCGGCTCAACTCGTTGTGCTTTTATCTGTCGCCGTTGGTTTTGGCCGTGCTTTTGTTTTACTCGCTGACCAAGCGCTTCACTTGGGCCTCTCACTTGATTTTGGGGCTGAGTTTGGGCGGGGCACCACTGGGCGCCTGGATTGCGGTCACCGGCGGCTTTGACCTCATACCGCTGCTGCTCTGCTTGGGAGTGCTGGTTTGGGTGGCTGGCTTTGACATCATCTACGCCTGCCAGGATCACGCCTTTGACGTGCGGGCCGGACTCCATTCCATCCCGGTTCGCTTTGGCATTGCTCGCGCTTTGTACATTGCTCGCGCCTTACACCTGTTGTTTGTGGTGCTGTTGATCCTCGTGGGCCACATGGCTGGCTTGAACTTTTTGTACTGGTTGGGGGTAGTAGTGGTAGCTGGCTTGCTGGTGTACGAGCACCGGCTGGTGCGGGCCGACGACCTGTCCCGCATGAGCACGGCCTTTATGACGGTCAACAGCACGGTCAGCCTGATCTACTTTGCTGCGATCCTGGCCGATCTGCTCGTCTTTGGCGAGGGGGAATTGCTGCGCCTTTGACGGGAGAATCTGGCTGCGGGTTGCTCAGGTGCTAGACAATCACTAAGTAATCACTAAGTAATTGAAAGTCTGTTCGCCTCTTTTCCTATGCGACATGGCGGAATACGAACTCATCCTGTTGAATGAGGTCATGGCCCACATCGGCGGAGCGGACAGAGCTATGCCGATCCAGCAACTGGGCATTCATGGTCAGCGCGATTTTAGGCTACCTGTGCAATCCGACAAGCCGAACATTTGAGTTGGTAACTTGGCTCGTTGTGCTTGAACGCACAGGCTGATACCAAGTCAACATGAGCGGAGCAATCCAATGCCAGATTTTACAGAACAAGAGTTGCTGCAAATCATCGCAGCCGGCGAAACTGCCCGCGTCGAGTTCAAGGAGTCTTTGGCTGGCGACGCCGCCACTAGAATCAGGGAAACTATCTGCGCTTTTGCCAATGATTTGGCTGGGCACGAAGAACCCGGCCTCGTCTTCGTCGGTGTGAAGGACGATGGAACGATAGGTACTATAGCGGTCACAGATCGGTTACTTGAGCAATTGGCAGATATGAAAACCGATGGCAATATTGTACCTCCACCCTCGCTGACGGTGGAGAAGCGTAGGCTGCAAGGCAAGGAAGTTGCGGTGATCATAGTGCAACCTTCTAACTCGCCTCCGGTTCGCTTCAAGGGTGCCATCCATGTTCCGTACCGGCCCTCGCCGTGGTACCGCCACATCCCAGGACGAAAGGATTCTCAACGAAAAGAGGCGATACGGAGACCGCCCTTTTGACCTTCAACCGATCCCGACCGCCGGCTTGTCCGACCTCAATCTGACCCAGTTTGAGAACGAATACTTAACCGCAGCATTTTCGGATGAGGTGCTAGCAGCAAACGACCGCAGCCTGAATGAGCAACTGGCAGCGACAAAAATGATCGTCGCCGCCGACCAACCCACCGCGACCGTGCTGGGCATACTCGCGATCGGCAAAAACCCGCAGGATTTTCTGCCAGGTGCTTATGTGCAATTCCTCAGAATCGATGGCAACGGATACGCCGATGAGATAATCGATGCCCAAGAGATACGCGGTGCCATCCCGGAACTCCTGCACCAGCTCGAAGAAAAACTGACGGCCCACAATCGCGTCGCTGTGGATATTACAAAGAGCTACATTGAACAACGAACAGAGTTGTACCCCATGGAAGCATTGCACCAGATCACTCGCAATGCAGTGATGCACAGGACTTACGAGGCGACCAACGCACCCGTTCATGTCTATTGGTTCAATGACCGCATTGAGATTTTGAGTCCCGGCGGCGCATTTGGGGCAGTGACAATCGAGAGCTTTGGAGAGCCGGGGTTGGTTGATTATCGCAATCCAAATCTTGCGGACGCGATGAGGACACTCGGATTTGTCCAGCGTTTTGGAGTAGGAATACCGATAGCTAAGAATCAATTGGCGGAGGCGGGACATCCGGAACCTGAATTTGATATTTCCAATAATTTTGCGCGGGTAACAGTAAAGGCCAGGGGAGCATAGCATAACAATGACCGTTCCCGTTTTGACTTTCTTCAATAACAAGGGGGGGGTCGGCAAGACCTCGCTTGTCTATCATCTGGCGTGGATGCTGTCCGACAGTGGTTATCGGGTGCTGGCCTGCGATCTCGATCCACAGGCGAATCTCACCGCTGCATTTCTAAATGAAGATCAGTTGGAAATGCTGTGGGATGAAGACAACGAGGCATCCGCTAAGACCATACTGCAATGCGTCCGACCTCTGACGAAAGTTGGCGATATCAAAGACCCGACGCTCGCTGAAATTACATCTACGCTTATATCTAGGCTGTGCCTGATTCCGGGAGACTTGGCGCTGGCCGGATTTGAAGATACTCTGTCATCAGAATGGCCTAACGCATTGGGTTCTAGCGAGCTATACCGCCCCTTCCGCATTTTGACTTCCTTCTCGACCGTCATGCAGTCTGGAGCCGCACAGATGGACGCCTCGGTCATCCTAGCCGCCGTCGGCCCCAATCTTGGTGCGATTAATCGTTCCGCGCTGATTGCCACCGATTACATCGTCGTTCCGCTGGGTGCTGACCTGTTTTCGCTCCAAGGTCTGCGCAATCTCGGCCCGACGCTGAATCGGTGGCGACAAGACTGGCAGCGGCGAAGGGACCACTGGGCGCAACCGGACTTTCCACTGCCGGATGGGGCCATGCAACCCGTCGGCTATGTAGTGCAACAGCACGGCGTCCGTCTGAACCGCCCCGTCAGGGCGTATGACAAATGGGTCAATAGAATGCCGGAAGAATACGCCCGCAACCTGTGCGATGATAACGAAGGACCGTACCCCGAGACACCGACACAGGATGAGGAACACGCCCTTGCCACCGTCAAGCACTACCGGAGCTTGGTGCCGATGGCTCAGGAAGCACGCAAGCCCATTTTTCACCTCACCACGGCCGATGGTGCCATTGGCAGCCATGCCGCCGCGGCAAAAGACGCACACCGGGATTTTAGGGATTTGGCAAAGAAGATCATACAGAGAATCAATCTCGGGGATCCGTGATCTGCCCGAACGGTGATACGGGGAAAATGATGAACGCCTTAGGTGCTCGGCCAAGCGAAACCCCGTGACCGCTCCGAGCAAGAGGTTCAGGACTATCACCGCGCCTTGAACGAGATTCACTCCGACTACGCCGCTCTTTCTATCACGCCGGACACCTTGCAACGCCTACATGCCCTTATTGCTTGATTGACGCCGCTGGGACCCGATGCTTGCGGACTGGATTTGCATTGTTATATTTAATACAATGGATTCATAAAAACAATGAAAAGGAGATGGACCCGTGATCAAGTCAACTCTAACCGATAAATGGCAAACCACCATCCCGGCCGAAGTCCGCAAGGCACTCCACCTCAAGCCTCGGCAGCAGCTCATCTATGAGTTGACTGACGGTGCCGTTTTGGTGAAGCCCCAGCCCGAAACGCTCAAGGATCTATATGGCTGTCTTGCAGACGACAAGCCCTCTGCGTCCAAATCCGAGGAACGAGAGGCAGCACGCAAAGCAAGAGCGGCAAGATACGAATGATCAAGTATCTTTTAGACGCCAACGTCCTCCTTCGTTTTCTGCGCGGCGACGATGCTCAGCACTCCCCGGCTGCTCGGGCACTATTTTCGGACGCTTGCGATGGAAAATGTGTGCTGATATTAACCGAAGTGGCTGTTGCCGAAGCGGTGTGGGTGCTCAATTCCTTCTACCAGACCGAGCGCGAACAGATTGCAGAATGGCTGCGTAAGGTCATCATTAGTGCCGGTGTGCGCTGTATGAAGCAAGATGAAATGCTCGATGCTTTGTATCGCTTTGCGACGACAAAATGCGATTTTCTGGATTGCTACTTGGCTGCCCTAGCTGCGGCATCCGGCGACCATGTGGCAACATTTGATAAAGACTTTGACCGATTTGAGGATATCAAACTCTAGCAGTTCAAACGGTGATCGCCATGAACATATTATCAAAAGAGATAACCCAAGTGCCTATATCCGCCGTTGATCTGTTCTGCGGCATTGGCGGCATGACGCACGGTCTCCAGCAGGCCAATATAAACGTGAGCGCGGGGATTGATATTGACAAGACATGCAGGTACACCTACGAGAAGAATAATCAGACGCAATTTATTGAAAAAGATATTCGCTCTGTCACCAATGCCGAGCTTGCCGCCCTGTACCCACAAGGTGCTATCAGACTGCTCGTCGGGTGCGCCCCCTGTCAGCCGTTTTCGTCTCATACGCGAAAAAACAGAGATAGAGACAAAGACGAACGGTGGGGATTACTCGCCCACTTCGGGAGGCTAGCCGAGGGAGTTAAGCCTGAAATGATCGCCATAGAGAACGTCACGCCACTCAGAAATCAGCAGGTCTTTACAGACTTTGTCGAGAAACTCGACTCTCTTGGATATTACGTCTATCAAAAGTCGATATACTGCCCCAACTATGGCATTCCGCAAAAGCGTCGCCGCCTCGTTCTCATGGCCTCTCTCTTCGGGGAAGTCTCTCTGCTACCCCAAACGCATGCATGTTCCCCACAGGCAGAGTTGAATCCTCTCCCAACAGTACAGGCTACTATTGGAGACCTTCCTGCAATCGCCGATGGTCAAATATCTGACGAAGACCCGCTGCATAGGTCGCGGAAACTTTCTTCTCTTAATAAGGAACGGATGAAACAGTCAACTCCGGGCGGCACTTGGTTAGATTGGGATGTTGCCCTACGTGCCCCATGCCACAAAAAAAAGTCAGGCCAGACGTACAAGTCGGTTTATGCACGTATGGAGTGGAATGAACCCGCACCGACCATCACGACTCAATTTTACAACTTCGGCACTGGACGCTTCGGACACCCAGAACAAGATCGGGCACTTTCGCTCCGCGAGGGGGCACTTCTACAAACATTTCCGAAAGAGTACGACTTTGTAGATCCGAATCTCCCGATCTCATTCGTGCGCTTAGGAATTCACGTCGGAAACGCCGTACCTGTCCAACTCGCAGCCGTTATCGGCCAAAGCATTCAAACGCATCTGGAGGAGATTTGCCGTGCCTGATCCCAAATATCAGATGAGCATTGACCTCAATGTCCTCAATCATCTCGGTCTCAAGCTCTACAGTAATGTCCCAGCCGTTCTGTCAGAAGTGGTCGCTAATTCTTGGGATGCTGATGCTGAAAACGTGGACATAGAAATTAAATCCGACCAAATCATAATTACCGACGATGGACACGGTATGACCGAGGCAGATATAAACGAAAAGTATCTCACTGTCGGTTATGAGAGAAGAAAAAGAGAGGCCAAGCAAACGCCTAGGTACGAGCGACCTGTCATGGGACGCAAGGGCATCGGCAAGCTATCGCTCTTTTCGATTGCTGGCATTGCTGAGATTCAGACGGTCAAAGACGGAAAAAAGAACGGTTTTGTGATGTCAGCGCAGGAGATTGAAGACCAAATTAGTAAGCAGGATGGTAGTACCTACTACCCTGATCCTCTGCCAGACGACAAATTTACCCTTGATAAAGATGGAACGCGGATTGTTCTCACGGAACTAAAAAAGCGGGTTTCCCAAGCACCCGCCGCCCTGAGGAAGCGACTGGCAAGGAGATTCAGCATCATCGGAACTGAATATAATTTCACGGTTCGCATCAATGAAAACCCTGTTGAAATCACAGACCGTGATTACTTCCACAAGCTCCAGCATTTATGGTATTACGGCAGAGAAGGTGAGAGGTATACTGCATTCTGTAATTCGGAAAAGCTCGAACACGAAGAAGAAAGGGAGGGAAAAATTGAAGTAGAAAGTGAAGGAGATATTGGAGCGGTTGGCTATCAGGTAACAGGTTGGATTGGCACTGCCGTTGGATCGGGCGACCTCAAAGACGGTGAAGACAACCTCAACAAGATCGTCATCATGGTTCGCGGAAAACTTGCTCAGGAAGACATCCTTGAAGACTTTCCCGAAGGTGGACTGTACACAAAGTACCTTATCGGCGAAATCCACGCTGATTTTTTGGACCTTGATGGCCAAGAAGATATTGCGACCAGCAACCGACAAGAAATCATCAAAGACGATCCAAGATACCAGGCACTTAGGAACTGGGTTAAAGACGAACTGAGAAATATCAAGAATCAGTGGACAGATCTGCGTACCCAGGAAGGAGAAAAAGAAGCTAGACAGATTCCTGCGATTGACGAATGGGTGAAGGGATTGGGCAAAGACAAGCAGAAACAGGCGAAATCAATGTTGGGGAAAATCGGTCAACTCACTCTAGAAGAAAATGAGCGAACAGAACTCTACCGGCATAGCGTGTTAGCGTTTGAAAAGCTTAGATACAAGGATTATCTCTCTGCCCTTGATAACGTATCTCCCGAAAATATCCAAGAGTTTGCTAAAGTTTTCGCAGATCTGGATGATATTGAAGCTTCGCTCTATTACCAGATTGTTCGAGAGCGGCTACAGGTAATTGATGCCTTACGTGAGCAGAATAAGGACAATGTCCTTGAAAAGGTAGTTCAAGAACATCTCTACAAACACCTTTGGTTGCTTGACCCTTCATGGGATAGGGCGACTGAAACACCGTTGATGGAGCAAAATGTCAAAATCGAATTCAATAAACTCGATGCAAAATTGACCGAAGAAGAGCAGAGGGGGAGATTTGACATCAAATACAAAATGACATCGGGGAAACACGTTATAATCGAGCTCAAACGCGCTAGGAGGAAACTAGAGGACTTTGAACTGCAGGGACAGGTCGATAAATACAGAAATGCACTGAGAAAGCTGATTCAGGAAACAGGAAAGAACGAACCGATTGAAGTTATCTGCATCGTAGGCGAGCGACTCAAGCAGTGGGAAACTTCCGAGCAGGAGGAGGAATCCAAGAGATCGCTGGCAGCCAAAAATGTACGGGTTGTTCTGTATGGTGAACTTATTGAAGACGCCTATCGGACTTATCAGGCATTTCTGGAGAAGAATAAAGAAGCAGGTCGCGTTTATCAGCTCATCAAAGACATTGATACTGAGAGCCAGTAAGGTATTGCATCTTCTTTTATAGCTATGTGCAGATTGCTGAATCCCCTCCAGACTAAAATCTTCTCAAACCATGAATTCTTTCCGCAACAACCGCCTACGCGACCATGAAACGCCTCTGAGCACAGTGTGGCTGCTCAACGATATCGCCGAGTCGAGGGGCAAACAGGAGCTATTCACACGCCAGTCGCCGCAAGCCCTCAAAGCGCTCCGCGACACGGCTGTCGTTCAAAGCGCTGAGTCCTCCAACCGCATTGAGGGGGTGACGGTCGCCCCGGCTCGCCTTTACCCGCTGGTGCTCGGCCAAGCGAAACCCCGTGACCGCTCCGAGCAGGAGATTCAGGACTATCGCCGCGCCTTGAACGAGATTCACTCCGACTACGCCGCGCTTTCTATCACGCCAGATACCTTGCAACGCCTACATGCCCTTTGCCAATCCGCCAGCGGCGACGCGGGCCAATTAAAACGAGTTGATAACGACATCGTGGAATTCCTGCCCGGACAGGCCCCGGTGGTCCGGTTCCGCTGCGTGAAGGCCGCGGAGGCCCCGGCGGCTGTAGAAGAACTCTGCCAGCATTACCAGTACGCCCTCGACCAGGAGAATATCCCGCCGCTCATCGCCATCGCCGCCCTCGTCTTGGATTTCCTTTGCATCCATCCTTTCCGGGACGGCAACGGCCGCGTGTCTCGGCTGCTCACCCTGTTGGCGCTCTACCAGCACGGCTATGAGGTCGGTCGCTACATCAGCTTGGAACGCCTCATTGAGGAATCCCGGGAGTCCTACTACGAATGCCTCCGGCTCAGTTCACAGCGCTGGCACGATGGCAAACACGAACTGACGCCTTGGTTCAATTTCCTCTTCGCGATCATCCGCCGTGCTTACGTCGAATTGGAGGAACGCGCTGGTCAGATCAAGGCCCCACGGGGTGCCAAGTCTGAGCGGGTGCTCGCCGCCATCCGCGCCCAACCGGGCGAATTCCGCCTGAGCGACCTAGAACGCGATTGCCCCGGCGTCGGCCGCGAATGGATTCGCACCCTCTTGGCGGAGCTAAAGAAATCCGGCGATGTAACTTGCAGCGGTCGAGGCCCGGGTGCGCGCTGGCGTTTTATCGGGAATAAGGGTAGTAATGCTTGAATAAGGGTAGTAATAAGGGTATTTACTGAAATCCCGGCTGCGAGTTGCCCAAATGTTAAACAATTGATTAAATAACGGACCACGTACCCAATCCCTAACCAAAAGAATCCATGACTACCCTGTTCGTCACCGGCGGCGCTGGCTTCATCGGCTCCAATTTCATTCGCTACTGGCTATCGACCTATCCCGACGACTGCATTGTCAACTACGACCTGCTCACCTACGCCGGCAACTTGGCCAGCCTGCAGGACGTGGAAGCAAGCTATGGCGACCGCTACACCTTTGTCCGCGGCGATATTCAGAATGCCGATCTGACCCGTCATCTCTTCGAGGTCCACCGCCCCGACTACGTGGTCAACTTTGCCGCGGAATCGCACAACAGCTTGGCCATTGTCAATCCCTCGGCCTTTTTCCAGACCAATGTCGTGGGGACGCAAAAGCTGTTGCAGGCCGCGGCCGATGCCCAAGTGCCGCGCTTCCACCACATTTCCACCTGCGAAGTGTACGGCGATCTGGCCCTCGACGCGGACGAGACCTTCAGCGAGGAATCGCCCTATCGGCCGCGCACTCCGTACAACGCGGCCAAGGCTGCGGCCGACTTGGCCGTGCGCGCTTATGGCCACACCTTTGGCTTGCCCGTGACGCTGTCGAACTGCTCCAACAACTTCGGCCCCTATCAATTCCCGGAAAAAGTCATCCCCTTCTTCGTCGTCCGCCTGCTCACCGGCCAGAAGATGCCGCTGTACAAATCGAGCCAGAACCGCCGCGAGTGGCTTCACGTTGATGATCACTGCCGGGCCATAGACCTAGTGCTGAAAAAAGGCGAGATCGGGCAGACGTACAACGTTGGCAGCGGCATTGAAAAAGACATCGAAACCATCGCCGACCTGATCCTCGACGCCTTGGGGATGGACGCTGCGCACAAAACCTACGTCGATGACCGGCCTGGCCACGACCGGCGCTACCTACTTGATTCAAGCAAAATCCGCATCCAATTGGGTTGGGAACCGCAAGTTGATTTTGCTCAGAGCTTCCGCGATACGGTCCACTGGTACCGCGACAACGAAGCTTGGTGGCGTCCCCTGCTAAAGAAAATCCAAGTCCGCGAAGAGGGCTGGTAGGACTGAACCAAAAAATAACGAGGTAGCATGAGTACTGATTCCTTTGCAGAAATCGTCGGCGAGACCGATGATGCGATCTACCAGATCCGCACCCGCGCTCCCGGACCCAGCGGCAAGCTGCCGCTGACCATAGAGCAGGTCGTCGAAGCGCCGAGCGGCCACATCTTTGGCTACAGCCAGAACGCGGGGATGGGCTGGAACCCCGACGAGCTGGGCCGGGGAGAGTTCCTCATCATCAGCACGCAGGGCGGCATCCGCGCCCCGGATGGCCGGCCGATCGCGCTGGGCTACCACACTGGCCACTGGGAAATCGGCCTGTTGATGGAGGCCGCGGCCGAGGAAATCCACCGCCGGGGCGGCATTCCCTTTGCCGCCTATTGCTCGGACCCGTGCGATGGCCGCACGCAGGGCACGACCGGCATGTTCGATAGCCTGCCGTACCGCAACGACGCGGCCATGGTTCTGCGCCGCTTGATCCGCTCGTTGCCGACGCGGCGCGGCGTGATGGGCGTGGGCACCTGCGACAAGGGATTGCCGGCGGTCCTCATCGCCCTAGCTGGTATGCCAGACTTGCCGGTTATTGTCGTGCCCGGCGGGGTGACCCTGCCGCCGGAAGAAGGCGAGGACGCGGGCAAGATCCAGTCGGCGGGTTCGCGGCTGGCACGGGGCGAGATGGACATTGACGACTTTCAGGTGCTCGGCTGCCGGGCTTGCGCCACAGCGGGAGGCGGCTGCCAGTTTTTGGGGACCGCGGCCACGGCTCAAGTGGTGGGCGAGGCGATGGGGCTGTCGCTGCCGCATTCGGCGCTGGCTCCTTCGGGAGAAGCGGTTTGGCGCGATATGGCCGTGCGCTCGGCGCGGGCGCTGATGGCGCTGGAGGCCGCGGACATTCGCTCGCAGGAGTTGGTCACCGATCAGGCGCTGCACAACGCTATGGTCGTCCACGCGGCCTTTGGCGGCTCGACCAATTTGATATTGCACGTGCCGGCTATTGCCCATGCGGCCGGGCGGAAGCGGCCAGAGGTAGGGGATTGGGACCGGATCAATCGCGAGGTGCCGCGCTTGGTCGATGTGCTGCCCAATGGCCCAGAGTTCCACGTTACTGTGCGCGCCTTTTTGGCTGGCGGGGTGCCGGAGGTCATGTTGCACCTGCGCCGCCTAGGGCTGTTGGAGGAGAGGGTGATGACGGTTACGGGCCGCACGCTGGGCGAAAACCTCGACTGGTGGGAGAATGCGCCGCGCCGTCACCGCTTCCGCGAGGAATTGCAAAAGCTAGACGGGGTGGACCCGGACGACGTGATTATGGACGCCGATCGCGCTCGCGCCAAGGGCCTGACCAGCACCACCTGCTTCCCGGTCGGCAACATCTCGCCCGAGGGCGCGGTCGTCAAAAGCACGGCCATTGACTCTTCATTGCTGGACGCGCAGGGGGTCTATCGGCACACGGGGCCGGCGAAGGTTTTTACCACCGAACGCGACACCATCGCCGCGATCAAGGCCGGCGAGATTGAGCAAGGCGACGTGCTGGTGATGATTAGCTGCGGGCCGATGGGCACGGGGATGGAGGAAGTGGCGCAGGTTACGATCGCGCTCAAGTACACGGATATCGGCAAGCGAGTGGCCCTGCTTACGGACGCGCGATTTTCGGGGTTTTCCTCCGGCCCGTGCATCGGGCACATCGGCCCGGAGGCCCTGGCTGGCGGACCGATTGGCAAGCTGCGGGACGGCGACTTGATCGCCATTGAAATCGACTGCCACAATCTGCGCGGGTGCATCGACTTGGTCGGCTGCGAAGGCGAGGAGTTCGGCGCAGAGGAAGGCCAGCGGGTGCTAGCCGAACGCACCTTGCGCTCAGACCTTGCGCCCGAAGCGGAGCTACCCGACGACACTAAGCTGTGGGCGGCGTTGCAAAACGTCGGCGGCGGCACTTGGGGTGGTTGCGTCTATGACGTGGATGCGATTGTCGCCACGCTCGAAGCGGGCCGCGAGGCGCTAAAGGGGACGTCGTGAGCGGCAAGCAAATCGTCGTCGGCATCACCGGGGCCAGTGGCGCGCTCTACGCTGGTCGCCTGCTGCGCGCCCTGCTGATCGGCGGACACCAAGTGCATCTGGTCCTGTCAAAATACGGGCGCTACCTGCTCGTCGAGGAGTTGGGCTTCCGCCCCGACAAGGAGAGCTTGCGCGCATTTATAACGCGGTGCTATGGGGAGGAGACCCAAGCTGGCGACCTGTGCGAATACAATGCCGGCGACCTATCGGCCCCCATCGCCAGCGGTTCGGTGCCTATCGACGGCATGGTGGTGGTGCCTTGTTCGGCCAAGACGCTGTCGAGCATCGCTCGCGGGGCGTCTGCGAGCCTAATGGAGCGGGCCGCCGATGTCAGCCTCAAGGAGCAGCGGCCGCTGGTGCTGGTGGTGCGCGAGACCCCGCTCAATCTGATTCAGTTGCGCAATATGACGGCGGCGGCCGAAGCCGGAGCGGTCATTCTGCCAGCCATGCCAGCCTTTTACCAAAAGCCGCAGACCTTTGACGATTTGGGCGATTTTATCGCTGGCCGCATCTGCAACGTGCTGCGGATCGAGCACCAGCTCTTCCCGCCTTGGCCGGGGCCTGCGCGATAATTCTCCCTTACACTAGCCGATCCAAATTGGCGCGGAACAACGCGCGCGGCAGCATGCCTTCGAGCAGGTGGCCTTCCTCTCTGGCTATGGCGCGGCAGACGGTCCACGGCCCAAAGCGGCAGAACACTTCGCCTTTGAGGCCCGTGGGCGGGTCGCAGTGGATTGGACGCCCCGCGAACAGGTCTTGTAGTTGGGGCCAGTCTAGTTCGATGCTAGGTCCCTGCATGAGATGCCCCCATAGGGAGACGGTTTGCTGGGACAGGTAGTAGTACCCTTTGTGGGGACGGGCGACCCTCATGCCACTGCGGACGAAGTAGGGCAGATGCTCTTGGATAGCCGGGCCGAGCGCCGGCTGCTGGCACAGGTGGCGGCTGCCGAGGGTGAATATCTGGTCCGGGGGGCAGGGCAGGGTGCCGCTCCACCGGCCTTCGATGGCGTGCCGGGACTCGGCGGCGGCGGGATCGGTCGTCGAGACAGCCCAAGCAGGGGCGTCTTCGGGGCTTGGCGTCGGCGCGCGTTTGGAAAGACGAGCGACAAAAGCCCCTTCGGTGTCGTGGTGGTGGGGCCAGACGCGGACGCAGCGGGCGAACTCGGTCGGGAATTGGGCGGCCAGTGCATCCGGCAGCGGCGGTCCTTCGAACTCTGCGATGGGGAGGATAGCGACGTCTTCTCCATAGCGGCGCAACAGCCCGAGGAGCACTTCTTCGTTTTCCTCCAGCGAGAGCGAGCACGTCGAATACACCAAGGTGCCGCCGGGGCGGAGCATTGCATAGGCGGCGCGCAAGAGGCCCTTCTGTTGCTGCGCGAGGCGCTGGGCGTCTTGCGGCGACCAGTAGGTGAGCATGCTCTGGTCTTTGCGCACGATGCCGTCGCCCGAGCAGGGGGCATCTACTAAGATGCGGTCGAAAAAGTTGGGAAAGTAACGCGCCAGCATAGTTCCAGGGGCTTGGGTCAAGACGTGATTGGCCACTCCACAGCGCTCTAAATTGCCCACGAGGGCGGGCATGCGCTTGCGCTGGAGTTCGTTGGCCAGCAGCAGGCCGCTGTTTTGCATGCGCGCGGCAATCTGGGTGGCCTTACCGCCCGGGGCGGCACACAGGTCGAGGACGCGCTCGCCGGGCTGGGGGGCCAGCACCTCGACGGCTAGCATGGGGGCCTTGGCTTGGACGTAATATGCGCCCATGGCGTGTTCAAGGGTCTGGCCGAAGCTTGCGTCGCTCTCTGGCAAGGCGAAGCCATCGCTGCACCATGGCACGCTTTGGCCGCGTTGGAGCAAGTGGGGCCGTACGTGTCGCGTTTGGGCTTGGAGCGCGTTCAAGCGCAGCGAAGCGGGGGGGGGCGTGCGCGAGCACCGATCAAAGGCCGCGCGCTCTTGGTCGTTGGGCAGCAGATGGCCAATGTACTGGAGCAGGGCCTGTAATTTATCCGGGTCGTACGCTTTGCGCGCAGATGGGGTTCTCTGTTTATTCATCGGGCAATTATTCAATAATATAACCCATACAGCAAGGGGCATGGGCGTCGCACGCTGCTTCATCGTCAGCGATCTGCACCTAGGATCGGCTTACTTTTGCCATCGAAACTTTTCTTCTTGGCTGGATGCTTTGCCCAAAGGGGTGCCGCTCGTGCTCAACGGCGACGTCATAGATGAGCCGGGCCAAGCCCTGCCCGACGCCCATCGGGCCGTGCTGGAGCGCCTCGTGAGCGAGTCGCAATACCGGCCCGTAATCTGGGTGTACGGCAATCACGATGCCGAATTCAAGCTGGCCGAGCCGGGGCGGATCCGCTTTGTCGATAGCTGGCGGCTCGATCAGCGGCTGCTCGTAATCCATGGTCATAGGCTCGACCAGCTAATGCCTCGGCACTCGGCGTTCAAGTGGGTTTTCCGCTGCTTGCACCGTTGCCGCATCTGGCTCGGCGGGCGCGATGCCCACGTGGCCGAGTACGCCAAGAAATGGTCTTTGCTCTACCGGGTGCTCAACGAACACGTGGCGCGCAACGCCCTGCGCGTGGCACGGCATGAGGGAGTTGAAGCCATAGTCTGCGGGCACACGCACGCGGCCATGGCGATTGAGCGGCAGGGCCGGTGCTACTTCAACACCGGTGCTTGGACCGAAAAACCCCTCCACTTTCTCGAAGTAGCCCCGGACCGCATGGCTCTACATACATATGAGGACGACTGTGATTAAATGGATGCTCTTGTTAATGGTGGCCGCGTGGCTGCCGGCTAGCGCGCAAGAGGGGGGTCTCGTCTGGCCGCTGCGCCTTGCGCCAGCTTTGTCTTCCACCTTCGGCGAATCGCGTTCCCGAGCCTTCCACGCCGGCATAGACCTCAAGACTTGGGGCGAGACCGGCCACCCTGTACAAGCCCTAGCCGACGGCTATATCTGGCGGGTGCGCACCTCACCTTGGGGCTATGGTCGGGCCTTGTACCAGAAACTGGCCGATGGTCGCATCGTGGTATATGCCCATCTAGAGGGCTTTGCCGCGCCCGTGGCCGAGCACGTGCAGCAAGCACAGCAGCAGCGCGGACGCTACAGCGTGGATTTGTACTTCAAGGAGGGGGAGATTCCAGTGCTAGGTGGCTCGGTCATCGCTTGGAGCGGCGAGAGCGGAGCCGGTCCTCCCCATTTGCACCTAGAACTGCGCGACGCAAATAACGTGGCGATCAATCCCCTCTTGCACGGGTTCGCCATCGCCGATACGATTGCGCCGACCTTGCAACGAGTGGCCATTACGCCGCATGGCCACAATGCCCAAGTCGAGGGCGGGCACGATCCCTATGTGCTGAATTTGCGCTGGCAGCCGGGCCGGGGGGAATTCGCCGGGGCGCGGCCCGTGCAGGTACTCGGCCCGGTGAGCATCAGCGCGTTGATGTACGATCGCGCCGATGCAGCCCCCAACAAACTAGCCCCCTATCGCGCGTCCTTGCACATCGACGGCGAGCCGGTTTTCGCGGCGCGCTACGAGCGGGTCGGGTACGGCGATATGCACCAGATGTATTTGGACCGGCCACTGGCTGCTTTTAAGGGCGGGGTGGGTCGCTTTTACAATTTGTGCCGCCTGCCGGGCAATCGGCTCGAATTCTACGAGGGGCCTGACGATGGAATGCTAAACTTGGCCAAGGGGCGGCACGAGGCCGTCGTCGTTGTTGCGGATGTCAACGGCAATGAGAGCCGGGCGCGCTTTGGGTTGGTGGTTGATGAACCGCCGGTCATTGCCGGGGCGCGGATCGTGGAGAAAGGGGACGGAGCCTTTATCGAGGCACGGCTGACCGATGCGGACGACCCGCTCGTGGAAGTAGCATTGGCCAGCTCGCGCGATGGCGAGACGTGGCGGCGCGTAGATCGGCGGCAGAGCCGCCCCGGTCCGCTCAAGTGGCAGATCCACCGCAACGCTTCCTATTGGCGAATCCAGGCGCGGGATCCAGCGGGCGCTACGGCCTTTGCCATTTGTCGCCTGCCCGACGCCGGGGCCGCTGCGCCGCCCTTTTCCTTGGAGCGCCGTTCCCACGCGGATTTCGTGGAGCTCGTGATGCGATACTCACAAGTGCCCAGCGCTACGCCCTTAGTCCGCGCTGATACCGCTAATATCAGCCCCCGTCAGACCGGTTTGCGCGAATTCCGAGTCACCGTGCCGCTCGGTCCGAACGGCTCGGCAGCGGGATCGGTTTTGCTGCGGACGCCAAAGGCAGCCGTGCAAAAGGTCGTCCTCGACCGGCAGCTCGTGCAGCCGGGAGCTGCGGCTGAGTTGACCTATGCTGGCGGCGCGGTCGAATTGGGTTTTGCCGCGGCGAGCGCGTACGCGCCGTTTTTCCCGCAAGTCGAAACCTTTGAACCGCAAGTGCCCGCTGCGCTAATGGCAGCCGGGCCGGCTTTTGCCTTGGGGCCTGATGTTAGTTTTGACCGCAAGGTTGCGCTGCGCTTGCGCTACGACCACCGGGGAACACTGCCGCCGGAGAAGCTGGGCATCTACCGAGAGATCGCCGCTGAAAAGTGGTCGCTGGTGAGCAACGAATGGGATGCTCTGGGCCGACAGGTCGTGGCACGGGTGCGTCGCTTTGGCCGCTATGCGCTGTTGGCCGACCTTGCAGCCCCTGAGATCAGCAGCTTGCAGCCCGCTGAAGGGGCCGTCGTTGGCTCGCGTCCGGAAATTCGCGGCGCGGTGCGCGACCAAGGCGCGGGCATTGGGCGGGAAGCAGACCTTGAGTTTGAGCTCGACGGACGTCCGCTGATCGCTGAATACGATCCAGAAGCCGGGCGCGTGTACGGGCATTTGGCGGAAGATTTATCGCCGGGCGCGCACCGCCTAGTGCTGAGGGTGCGGGATATGAGCGGCAACCAAGCCGAGACCCACGCGGAATTTACCGTGCGCTAGCGCAGCGGCACTGGGGCACCGGCTTGACGCAGCGACGCCTGCGCGGCCTCTAAGACCCGCACGACGCGCAGCCCATCGCGGCCATCGCTGCGGGGCGTTTGGCCGCTGCGCACGCACTCGGCGAAGTGCTGGCATTCTAGTTTTAGTGGCTCGGCCATTTGCAGCCGCGGAATGACGACATCGCCAAAGCGCAGCGCGATGGAGTCGCCATAAGAGTCGTATTGCGGTCGCTCGGCCGATTTGTCGTAGATGCGCACCTTTTCCGTGCTTTCCACATCGTCAAATACCGCCATCTTGCGGCTGCCGACCACGGTCAGGCGGCGGATGCGGTGCGGGTCGAGCCAAGAGAGCTGCATCTGCGCCATCTTGCCATCGGCAAAGTGCAAATTGGCAAAAACCACGTCTTCGATGTCGGGTTGCAGATAGCACTCGCCGCGGGCGCTGACGGCGTCCGGCTCTTGGCCGAGCAGGTACAGGATGACCGATATGTCGTGTGGCGCCAAACTCCACAAGGCGTTTTCATCGCGGCGGACGATGCCCAAGTTGACGCGCTGGGAGTACAGATAATACAAGTCGCCTAGCGCGCCTTCCCGTACTAAATCATGTAGCATTTGCACGGCCGGGTGGTACTTCAGCAGGTGCCCAACCATCAGCACCCGGTCCCGCTCTGCGGCTAATTCGACTAAGTGAGCCGACGTGGTGGCGTTGAGGGTCATGGGCTTTTCGACGTACACGTGCTTGCCCCGCTCTAGGGCACGGCGGGCCAATTCGTAGTGGTCGGCGGCTGGGACGGCCAATACTACGGCGTCGAGCGCGTCGTCGCCGAGCACCTCGTCGTAGCTAGCGGTGATAGGGACTTCCGGGTACTGGCGCTGGATGTCGCTGCGGATTTCCAGGCTGGCGTCGCAGACTTGGCGCAGATGTACATCGGGCAAGTCGTGGAAGACGCGGACTAGGTTTCTGCCCCAATACCCCGCGCCGACGCAGGCGATTTGGACGCGGCTCATGCGGGCTGAAAATAAGCGCCGATGGCGGCGGCTAGGTGCGCGAGGGCTTGACTGCCCTCGGCATCGGGATGTGTCCTTACGACCGGCTCCCCCGCGTCGGCTTGGCTGCGGACGAGCGGGTCGAGCGGAATTTCGCCTAGATAGGGAATGTCCAAGCGACTGGCCGTGGCGCGGCCTCCTCCGGTGCCGAAGATGGGGTCGGTATGGCCGCAGTTGTCGCAGCGGAAATAGCTCATGTTCTCGACCAAGCCGACGATGGGCACCTCGGTCTGGCGGAACATCTCGACGCCGCGGCGCACGTCTTCGAGGGCAATGGCTGAGGGCGTGGTGACAATCAAGGCCGCAGTCAAGGGTGCCACTTGAGTCAGCGTGATTTGTACGTCTCCAGTCCCGGGAGGCAGGTCTATGAGCAGGAGGTCGAGCTCACCCCAAGTGACGTTGAAGAGAAATTGGTGCATCATCTTGGCCAGCATGGGGCCGCGCCACACGACCGGGATCCCCGGGTCGATTAGCATCCCCATGGAAATGGCTTTGAGGCCGTGCGCGGACAAGGGCTGGATGCGGCCGTCATCTGCGGTTGGTCGGCCCTCTAGGCCGAGCAGGCCCGGGATATTGGGGCCGTAGATGTCGGCGTCGAGCAAGCCGACCTGTAGCCCTTGACGGGCCAAGCTCACGGCTAAGTTGGCGCAGAGCGTGGACTTGCCGACGCCGCCCTTGCCGCTGGCTATGGCTAGTGTATCTTTAATGCCGGGAATGGGTTGGCGGTTGTGGGTTTGTGGAGCGTTCACTGGAGTTCCTGCTGCGTTGTGGAAAGTTTGAAGTATAGAGGAAAGACTTCGGCGCGGCAAGGGGAGCGACAAAGGAGCTAGCCATGTATAGGATCGCGCTTTTAGTGGTCGTTTTGGCCCCCTTGGGTTGCACGAATGTCAATCAGATGCACAAGCTCTATCAGGAGGGAGACCACGGGCAATTAGATCGGATTATGGAGATCGTCTCCCGTCAGGACTACCCCTATGCCACGCGGCGCAAGGCCGCGCGTATTCTCGGCGAGATAGGCGACCCGCGCGCCGTGCCGGTGCTTAAGATGGCGCTCCAAGACTACGACCAGCGCACCACCCTCAAGCAGGATGCGCTCCGCGCCTTGGGTGCCATTGGCGACCAGAGCGCGACTCCGGCTATAGGGAGGCTACTCGATTTCTCGCTCAATACAGCCGACGCCGAGTTGCGGATGGCCGCCGTTGAAGCGCTCGGGCAAATGGGGGGGACCAAGGCGGCTGAGATTTTGGTCAATGCCCTTGGCTACTACGACATACTTACCCTGCGCGCTGAGCAGCGAACCCGTCGGGGGGTGTTCACCGGCGAGGAGCAATCCTTTCCCTACGGGCCCTATGGACAGCTCGCCGACTCCACGGGCGGCCCACGGCGCTATCCAAACGTGGGGCTGGATCCCTTTGGGGAGGGAGGGCAGCCCCGAGTGAGCATGTTCGGCACACCCATCGAACCCACGCAGATGGAATACGACCCCACCCCCGAAGAGCGCACCCTAACCCATCAGGCTATTACAGCGGTGGGAACGGACGCCATTCCGGTGATTGAAAACTACCTAGATAGCCTGCGCGTAAGCCCGACTCTGCAGAAGGAACTGCTGGCCATAATAGGCGAAATCACAGGTGTCGCTCCGGCGGTAAAAGCCGATTCCACGGCCTCCCGCCTGTGAGTTGACAAGGGTACGCCCAGCGCATATAATAAAACCCGAAAAATCACCGAGATACGCGATGCCTACCCGTTGAGGGAGAGGCCCGCAGACGCTTGGTTTGCCTGTGAAAAGCGATCCCTACCCCTGGCCTGAAGGCCAAGTATAGTTCGAGGTTTTACCCATTATGGAAAGCGATATTGGCCCGATCCTCGGCGAGTGGAAATATGCCCCAGGCGAGTTGAGCGTGCGCAAAATACGAGGTGGTAATGGCAGCGCCAAGCTCCAAATCCGCATGGACCTGGGCTTGATGCAGCTAGAGTGGCGGGGGCGTCCCGACGCGCTCCGCCCGCACGGCTATGTATCGCTGTTGGATTACTACTGCCAAAAGCGACGCGAGTGGGAGGAAGCTCACGGCCCGGGTACCTTTAGCCTCTCGCACGAGGATTGTTCCGAGCTAGCCCAAGAGGCCATGAAATACTATTGGCGGCGGATTGGTTTCTTCGAACTGAAGGAATACGAGCGGGCCGAAGAGGACGCCGTGCACAACCTCGCCATCCTCGACTTGTGCTACGAATACGCCGAAGAGGACGAAGACCGCCAACTAGCCGAACAATACCGCGTCTTTGTCACAGCGCATCGGGTACAGGCGCGAGCGCTGGCCTGTCTAGAGGCCGAGGCCCACACCGAGGCCCTAACCGAGATCCGTCGGGGCATCGCCGAGATTGAGGAGTTCCTCGCCAAGATTGGTCAATTGGACCAGCTCGACGAGTGCCCTGAACTGCTCTTTTTGCGCGAGTGGGAAGGCGAAGTGGAGAGCACCCGGCCGCGCACACCGCGAGAGCGGTTGATGGCCGATTTACAGGCCGCAGTCGAGGCGGATCGGTTCGAGTTGGCCGCTTCGCTCAGGGACCGCTTGCGTTCGCTTGAGACCGAGCAAGCCGGTAGGTCGCCTTGAAAGGGCGATTGGTGCCGAGGAGTGGGCCGAGGGGTGCTGTCTCCCGGCCCTTTTACTTTGCCCTGTTCGCACTGTTAAGTGCTTGCGGGCAAATGGCCCCCAAGACGACGCCCGAGGTGCCGACGGTCCAGATTATCCAAGAACAGTTACCCATAGTAGGCGATAACCTGCTCGATCTGCAGTTGTTCAGGCCGGGTTCTGGTTCGCGCCTCCTAATAGCTCGGCTGGAGTGGGAAACCCCTGCGGGCGAGCAGCGCGAGGTCGAGCACCGGTTGCAGGTGCCACAGGGGCGTCTCGTGCGCTATGAGCTGCCGTATCGGTTGGAAGAGGCCGGCATACACCGGGCGGCCTTGCGGCTGTACGATCAGGAGCTCGGCACACCAATCCATGTTGTCGAAGAGTTGCGTCTCTTTGCTCGGCCTGCTTGGGAGCTTTCAGGCGATCTCTCGTATTATACCGTAGAGGATGAGATTCGCTTCCGGCTGCGGCGCAATCGCCGCGGCGATATGGCCATCCCCGTGACGGTCGAGTTGCGGCGCGGCGTCGAGGTCTTGGATCGCTTGGATGTAAACATGGTCGGGCAGGAGGTCTCTGGGGCCTTTGCCGCTTACGCCTTGCCCGAGGGGCGCTATTGGCTAGCAGCGCGGTGGCTGGACCCGGTCGGCGGTGCGGATTCGCTGGCCGTGGCCTGCGAGAAGTTAGCGCCGGCCGCACGGGAGGTGAAAATAGACCTGTTCAGCCAGTCTTTGCTCGTCGATGGCGAGCCGTTCTTTCCCATTGGGCTATACTGGCTGCGGGCCGAGGACCTCGGCCCGATGCGGCGCCTGCACTTCAATTCTGGAGATTACTTCTACAAGCTGCGCGGGGAAGAGGTCGCCTCGCTCATGGACGCGGCAGCCGTAGAGGGGATGCAGATACTTCTGGAACTGACCGAGTACGCCCGGCGGCAGCCCGAACCGGATTATCGGGCTATTGCCGCCCTCGTCAAACGCTATCGCCGGCATCCGGCGCTCTTGGCATGGTATCTGGTTGACGAGCCAGCCGAGACCAAGATGGCCCCTGCGTCTGCCTTGGCGATATACGAGCTGATCCGGGAACTCGATCCATATCATCCAGTCTATTTAGTCAATAACCGGTCGCGCACATACGCAGCATACTCGGACGCCAGCGATATTCTGGCCATCGACGTCTATCCGATTCCGAATTACCCCATCACCCAAGTGGGTGACTATATGCAGCAGGCGCGTTGGACCTCGCTGGAGCGAAAGCCAGTCTGGTTGATCGCCCAGGCCTTTGGCGGCGTGGAGCACTGGGCGCGCTCGCCGACGGCGGGCGAGTTGCGGAACATGATCTACCAAGGGCTAGTCGGAGGGGCTAAGGGAGTGTTGTTTTACCGCTATTGCCAGGAGAACGAACGCCACATCCAGCCCCTGGCCTTGTGGCAAGAAGTGCAGCGCCTCGCGGCCGAGCTTACCGAATTAGGGCCGGTGCTCTTGCAGGAGGAGTACAGCTTGGAGGTTCAACCGGCTGGTGACGGGGTAGAAGTGGCGATCAAAGAATACAAACGCGATTTTTACGTATTTGCTGTCAATGTCGCCCAAGAGCCGCGACGGCTCGATTTGCGCCTAGCAGGCTTGCCGCCTATGGGGCGGGCCGAAGTGCTGCACGGGCAGGCCGTCCCAACGCTGGCCAAAGGGCGGCTCGCCGCAGAGTTAGGGCCGCTGGGGACGGCGGTTTTTCGCTTGCAGACAGCGGGCATTTGAACAGGTAATCCACTGGCTTGGGAGCCGGTTAAAGGAGAAGGGAACTATGGCCAAAAAGGTGGCCCTCAATAAGCGAGATCGAGAGCGAATAAAGAAGATACTCCTGGTGCGCCGCGCTGAATTGCTCAGCGATCTGGACGGCACCGAGCACGAGATTGACGAACTGCAAGATCCCAAGGCAGACGACCTCGACCGAGCTGTCGAGGCCGGGGCCATGGAGCTTTTGGTAGCCCTAGGGGATACCGAGCGCCGCGAGTTGGAGGAAGTCATGCTGGCACTCGAGAAGCTGGACAGCACAACGTATGGCAAGTGCGAAGCCTGTCTCGAAAAGCCCTTAAACATGTGCCCGACCTGCCCGTTTATTCCCAAGCCGCGCTTGGAGGCCCTGCCTACGGCGCGGCTGTGCGTGTCTTGTCAGGAGGCGGAAGAGCAGAATCAGATCCCATCCTATACCCGGCTGCGCCCGCGGCGAATGTTTGGCGAGGACATAGAAGCATTCTCGCATCCGCTGATGGATTCAGAAGACGATAAATAGGCGCTTAATCCGCGCGTTATTCGAGCTTAACTAAAGGCGGCCTAAGTTTTTTGAAAAACTTAGGCCGCCTTTGTGTTTGAATTGGGATTGGGAAGCTAAGGCGCTAGCTCTTTGAGTTCGGCCATGGTGGCGAGCCGTGCGTTTTTGAGCTGGCGCTGGTAGCCTATGACCGCGCCTAAAGCGTTGATCTGGGCCTGCGTCAAATTGCCTTGGGCCTGGAGCAATTGCTGGCTGTCGGCTAAGCCGAGTTCAAAGCGACTCTGCTCGACGTCGTAGGTGCGCTGGGCGAACTGGAGGGTGGCTTGGCGCAGGTCGATCTGGCGCTCGGCTTCGTGGACGCGGCGCGTGGCGTCGCGGATCTGTTGGATGATTTGGCGGCGCTGCTGCTCGCGGGTGAGGCGGCTTTGCTCCAAGGCAATGCGCGCTTGGCTGACGTTGGCGCGCCGCTGGCCGCTGTCGATCAGCGGCAGGGTTATCTGCAGGTCAACTCCCCACCGATTGCGCTCGAAATTGTCGCTGACAGCGCCGATTTCATCGCCGTGCCCCCGCATGCTGACATTGGCACCGAAGGTTGCGTTAATGCCGTTGCGGCGGCGGGTGTCTTCTAGGTCCAACGCGCGGATTTCCTCGAAAATTTCGGCTCGTTTCATGTCGGTGCGGCGCGCCAAGCCGATTTCAAGGGCGCGTTGGGCGTCGATGGGGTGGATCTCGTACTGGACCTCGGTGTCGATTTCGAGCGGTGCCCACACATCGAGTCCGAGGGTTTCGCGGAGAATGTCGCGACTCGATTCGATATTGGTTTGGGCTTGGTCGTACGTGGCTTCGGCCTGCAGCATCTCCACCTGTAGGCGCAGGGCTTCCACTTCGGCGATGAGGCCGACCTCAAATTTTCGTTGGGCCAGTTCCAAATTGGCGCGCGACTGCGCTAGGCGCTGTTCCTCTATTTCGAGCTCGCGGACGCTCTGCACCAAGTCGTAGTAATCGTCGATGACTTGGCCCTCTAGCTGGAGCCGCTGGCGGTCGAAGTTGAGGCGTGCGCTTTGCAGGCTGTGCTCGGCCCGCTTGAGCGCGATCTCCTCGCTGGGCTGGCCGAGTATGTTGCGCTCAAACGCGAGGAGCGTCGAACCGTCATAGTCGAGGAAGTCGGCGCGGCGATTGGACGAGAAGTCGCGGCGCAGGGCCGTAGTGGTCAGCGTGAATTGACCGAGGTGGCGCAGGCGCTGGGTCATGCGCAAGTTGCCCCTGTAAGAGCTATCGGTACTCTCTTCTCGAACTCGGGTTTCGAGGGCGATGTTTTCTTGGATATCGCGCAGCCCGGTGAAGCTGGGCGCGATGACGTTGGCGTTCATGTTGAAGCCAAAAGGCGCGCGCGCCGCCGTCAGTTGGGTGCGGTTGCTGGCTAGGGTGTGTTGGTCCATTTGGTGTTGCAAGTTGTTTTGCATGGCCAAGTCGATGCACTCTTGCAGCGAGAGGACTTCGGCCGTGGAGCAGGTGGTGGCAATCAGCAAACCGACCAGTGCCCATTGGTATTTCATCGCAAAATCCCTTCTTATTGGATGGCGAGCGAGATACAGCAGTTGCTTGTAATTATACGATACGCGTTTTACAACGCCAACCGCGCCCCGCGGGCCCCACGGCTATTTTTCGGCAGCGAGTTTTATATTTAGTGTTTAATATTAATAGACTTAAGCCTATCGCGTAATCTAAAGGAGCAATGCCATGACCACCCTCACTTCCCAAGTGCTCGCGTACGAAAAATCCGCCGCCGACCTCGCGGTTAAGGTCTTTGCCGACGGGGCCGACCGCGAGAGCATGCTGGCGAGCTATGCCAACCCACTAGTCTCTGGGTTTACGACCAATCCCACCTTGATGCGCCAAGCGGGCGTCACCGACTACCGAACCTTTGCCCACGACATCGTCGCAGCCATTCCAGATCGCCACATTTCTTTTGAGGTCTTTTCAGACGAGTTCGACGACATGGAGAGCCAAGCCCGCGAGATCGCCACTTGGGGCGAAAACGTGTATGCCAAGATCCCCGTCAGCAACACTAAGGGCGAGGTAAGCTACGACTTGGTCCATCGGCTGTCTCAAGACGGAGTCAAGGTCAATGTCACGGCGATCTTTCTGCTCGACCAAGTGCGAGAAGTAGCGGCCGCGGTCGAGGGCGGGGCACCGTGCTGCGTGTCGGTCTTTGCCGGTCGTATCGCCGACGCTGGGCTAGACTACATGCCAGTCATGGCCGAGTCGGTCGAACTGCTCGCGCCCAACCCCCAAGCCGAACTCATCTGGGCCAGCCCCCGCGAGGTGTACAATGTCGTCCAAGCCGACAGCATCGGCTGCCACATCATCACCTGCACCAGCGACATCATCAAAAAGCTGCCGACCTTGGGCAAGGAGTTGGGGCAGTTCTCGCTAGAGACGGTGCAGATCTTTTACGCGGATGCCACGGCTGCCGGCTATAGCCTGTAAGCACGGCGGATGAGTTATACCCAACAGTACTTGGCGGCAGCGGCTCAGGTCATTGAGCAGCTAGATCGCAGTGCGATCGACGCGATGGTGCGGCTCTTTGTCGAGACCCGTCAGCGCGAGGGACGGCTCTTTATCCTCGGCGTGGGGGGCAGCGCGGGCAATGCGAGCCACGCGGTCAATGACTTTCGCAAGATCGCTGGTATTGAGTCCTACGCACCCACGGACAACGTCTCGGAGCTGACGGCGCGCATCAACGACGAGGGCTGGGATACGGCCTTCGCCAACTGGCTGGAGGGCAGCCGCTTAAACGAAAAGGATCTGATCTTGGTCCTTTCCGTCGGCGGCGGCAATCGCCCGCTGAATACGAGCGTCAACTTGGTTGCAGCACTGGAGTACGCCAAAGAGGTCGGAGCCAAAATCTGCGGCATCGTGGGGCGGGATGGCGGCTTTACAGCCCAAGTCGCCGATGCCTGCGCGATTGTGCCGACGGTCGCCCCGGATGCGGTCACGCCGCTGACGGAATCCTTCCAAGCCGTCATATGGCATTTAATTGTCTCGCACCCCGAGGTACAAGTGGGGCGCACCAGATGGTAGATGTGCTCGTACTATTTGCAACGAAAGGTTAAATATGTCTGCGGTACCCCGAGGCTTGCGCCAGTTTTTGCATCGCTACATTCCGCAAATAGAAGAGGAGATGTTCTCGTTCCTCGTCGTGCGCGAACCCGAGGAGTTTCTATATCGGCTGATGCGCGACTACCCGGAGCGCGGCGGCAAGCGATTCCGCCCGGCGTTGGTGCTGCTGGCTTGCCAAGTCTGCGGCGGCGATCCAAAGAAAGCCATGCGGACTGCGGTGGCCTTTGAGATGTTCCAGTCGTTTGCCGTGGTCCACGACGATATTGAAGACGATTCGGAGATGCGGCGCGGCAAGCCCTGTTTGCACAAGCTGCACGGGATCCCATTGACCATCAACGTCGGCGATGCCCTGTACGCCAAGGTCTTTGAGATCCTCAGTGCGAACCGCGAACTATTGGGGGCGGATGTCGCGCTCGATTTGATGGACGAGATGATCCGCGGCGCGTGCGAGACATTTGAGGGACAGGCATACGACGTGGGCTGGATTCGCCAGCGCTATATTCCCAGCGAGGACGAGTTTATGACCATGTTGCGCAAAAAGACCGGGTGGTACACGGGCCGAGGGCCGTGTACCGCCGGGGCGATTATCGCGGGTACCGAGATGGAGTTGAGAACTTGTATCGGCGACTTCGGCGAGTCCATGGCCATCGCGTTCCAACTCCGCGACGATCTACTGAACTTGAGTTCTTCCGAACAAGATGCTGCTTCTGCGCCCGGGGTCACTTCTGGAGCCTACGGCAAGGAGCGGGGCGGGGATATCGCGGAAGGGAAGCGGACCTTGATTATCATCGACCTATTGGGCAAATGCACGGCGGCGGAGCGCGAGGAAGTGCTGGCGATCTTGCACCAAGAGCGCCAGCGCAATACGGCCGCCGAAATCGAGCGAGTCATCGCCTTGGTCGAGCACTACGAATGCGACCGCTATGTCGAGGGCGTGTGCCAGCAAAAGGTCGAAGAGAGCTTGGCGCACCTAGAGAAACTCCCGGCCAACCCCGCGCGCGATATGTTGGGAGAAATGCTGGACTTTCTGGTTCGGCGCGCTTTTTAACTCACCGCTGGATTTTCCAAATAAGCCAAGAGCAACCGCGCTGTGTTGACGATGCCGTCCCAGGCGCAGATTTCGTACCCGTGCGTGTTGTCGCCCGGATAGCCAATCAACGCAGCGCGCGCAATGGCACCAGACGTTTTGGCAATCGACGAGTCGCTGGAGTACGAAGTGAGGACGGCCGTTTGGATGCCGAACCCGCAGGCGGTGGCCAGGGTGTCCAAGCGGTTGATTATGCGCGCATCGTACAGGCCGCGACTATCCCGGACGCCGATGATGGGGTCGCCGCTGTTTACCGTTCCGTACTCGGCGGCCGCGGGCGCGATGTCAACGGCAACAGCCGCGTCAACCGGCAGCCGCCCGAGCGCGTAGATCGCACCGTGACCGCCGATTTCCTCGCTGGAGCTGGCCACGAGATATACGTCTTGGGCTGGCCGGTTCTCCCGCAAGTGCAGGCCCACTTCGAGCATGGCCGCCAAGCCGGCGCGGCAATCGAGGTTGTAGCCGCAGACGCAATCGCCCAAACGCCAGAGCGTCTTGTGTTTGCCGGCGATGACGACCCGAGTGCCAGCGCGAATGCCGCGCTGGGTCAGTTCTGCGGCCGCGAGCCTCGTTTCGATCCACATCTGTTCCCACTTGAGAGGCTGGCCGTCTTTGAGCCGCCCCGCCGGACTCTCGGTGGAGACGTGCTTAGCGCCGGTGGAGAGCACGCCTGGGCAGAGGCCGTCCCGCGCCATGATCTCTACCGGGCTTTCACCTAGTGCCCAAGGGTGCAAGCCGCCTAAGGGCTGCACCCTGATTTTGCCATCGGCTTCAATGCGCTTGACGATGAGGGCGATCTCGTCCTTGTGGGCGACTGCTGCCACGGGTTGGTCGTGGCTTTGGCCCTTGATGTGGATGATGATGTTGTCGGCCGCGTCCTGCCAAACGGCGTCGCCGATGGGAGCGGCGAGCTCGGTGACGAGGGCGTCCATAGCGGATTCTGCGCCCGAGGGCGCGTGCGCGGCGAGCAGTTGCTCGACAAAGCCGTAGAGGCGTTGGGCATCAATGGTCATGGAGTGCTCCTAATGGGAGGTGAACGAAAATAATTAGGAGCACGTCGCTGGGCAATGAAAACGCCGCTGCGGTCAGCCGGCAAAAGGGTCAGGCCGGAGCGGCAAGCGACCCAATAACTTCTTCAGCCAGTCCGCGCAGGCTCTTTTGTAGCCGCAGGCGGCCTCGATTGACGCGCGACTTGACCGTGCCTACGGGGCAGTTGATGATCTTGGCGATTTCCTCGTACGAGAGCCCTTTCAAATCGCGGAGGAGCACGGCGGCGCGAAATTCTGTGGGCAGGTCCTCGATGGCATGGACGACGACGGACTCGACGCGGTTGCCGTCGGTCTGTTCGCCGGGGAGTGGGTCCTTGGCCTCCGGCTCGTAAAAGGCGGTGGGCTGTTCGTCGTCGCTGGGACTGATCGGAATCCAATTCCAGCGCTTGCGACGGCGCAATTCGGTCTTGGCTAGGTTGCCTGCAATGGTGTAGAGCCATGTGGAAACCTGTTCGATGGCTGGATACTGGTGGCTGTGGCGCAGGCAGCGGAGAAAAGTCTCTTGGACGATATCCTCGGCCGTTTCTCGGTCGCCGACAAAGCGATAGACGAAGTTGTACAAGGGGGTGCGGTAGCGTTTGACCAGCACGCCGAGATGGCCTTGGTCTTCGGTGGCCCGCAGCAAAATTTCCCTATCCGTGAGTGCATTCATCGCTTCCATGATTGCGATCCTTTCTGATGGGGTGCGCCGCTCGCTGAGGGCAAGGCGACGCAACTCAAGCGATTATCTCTACGATGTATATAGCAAGAATCGTGCCATTCCTCACTAAGGCGAAAATGTGGCTCTTATCGCCGTTTTTAGGGGTTTTTGGCAACAAAAAGCCGAATGGACCACTCAGATATTTGATTATCCTCAGATTTCTGAGGCGCGTCTTTTGACAGGTACAGGGGCAAGCGGTAGATTTCGCACCGGTAAATTCGCCTAGTTTCTCAATGAAAATGGAGTGTGCTCGTGCAAGAGTTGGTCACGCGCTTGGAGGCATTGTGCCAAGCCAAGGGGGTAGAGAAATTCTCGGCTGAAGAGATAGTCGAGCTGTTGACAGATGGCGAAGAGGTAGATTGGATCGTCGATCAAGTGCTGCCGGCTGAGGCTGAGGCCGATCGCAGTGAAATGGGCCAAGTACTGGCCGAAATCGCCAATGCGGTGGCACCTGCTCCCGCTGCGGATACAGGCGACGAAGAACCTGCCGCGGTGGAGGAGTTGGACTTGGACCAACTCCAGCAGTCTCTGCCGCCCGGGGTTGACATGCAGCAAGTCGAGGAAATGCTGCGCTCGCCACGGGGGGCCTTGCTGGCCGATTTTAGCGCCTTTTGCCAAGAGCGCGGGTTCGATGGCGAGTTGGGTGAAGCGGAGATGAGCGAGGCAATGAAAGAATTGCACGAGGAGTGGTTGCAGACGCCGCGGCCCGCGCTAGAAGGCGAAAAACCGGCCACCATGCTAGACGGCGGTCGGCTCTTTCCCGGCAAGGTAGAAACCTTCCGCCGCGAAGCCCCCAAGGTCGGTCGCAACGACCCGTGTCCCTGCGGCAGCGGTAAGAAATTCAAAAGATGCTGTGGCAAGGCAGCTTGAGATGGCCCAGATCCACCCCTCTACGGCCATTGAAGGTGTCTATATCGCCGAATTGCAGTCGCACGGCGACGAGCGGGGCCGCTTTACCGAGCTGTATCGCAAGGAGTGGTTTCCCCAGCGCGGCTGGGACGCTGTGCAGTGGAGCCGCTCGGAGTCGCAACAGGGGGTGCTGCGCGGCCTGCACTATCACCATCGCCAAGTTGACTACTGGCACTGCGGCATGGGCACGCTACGCGTGGGGCTACTCGATCTGCGCCGCAGTTCGCCGACTCGCGGGCAGGGGCAGGTTATCGAGTTAGACCAAGAGGTATTGCGGGGCGTCTTTATTCCGGCGGGGGTAGCGCATGGCTTTTACGCTGTCACCGACGTGCTGCTTTTCTACTTGGTCGATGCCTACTACGACGGCACGGACGAGTGGGGCGTGGCTTGGGATGATCCCGATGTGGGGTTGGACTGGGGCATTGAGGGGGTGCCGATCCTTTCACCGCGAGACCGAAATAACCCGCAGTTACGAGACATTCCCGCCGAGGACCTGCCTAACTAAAAATGACCTTTGACCTTATAGCGGCTCTCTTAGATACGCAAGCGTTGCGTCTTGCCCCACCGGGCGAGGTGTTTTGGTACACCTCGGGCACGGTAGGCCCCTATTACATTAATACCGAATACCTCTATGGAGGGTCGGAGCAGGCACAGCAGGTACTCGCCTTCATTGACGAGCACAAAGAGGACGCGGACTTTCCGCAGCGCTTGCAGGAGCGCGTGGAGCAGCAATACGCGGGAAATGCCGTGTATCGCCAAATTGTCGATGGGTTGGTCGCGCTGGCGCGAGAAAGCGGCGCGCACTTTAACGGCGTATCCGGTGGCGAGCGCCGAGACTGGTTCTTTTCTCTCACCGTAGCCGAGCGATTGGGGAAGCCGTCGCTATTGATTTACAAGGATGGCCGCACCGTGGTGTTGGATGGCCAAAGGCTGCGAACACCACGGGCAAACGACATGGACGTGCTGCATGTGGCCGACTTGGTGACCGAGGCGTCGAGTTACGTGCGCGATTGGATCCCGGCCGTGGCCGCAGGCGGGGGGCGGATAGCGTATGCAGCCAATGTCATCGACCGAGGCCAAGGCGGCCTTGAGATACTCGCAAAACAGGGCCTTGCGGCCGGGGCGCTCATGCGGATTGACGACGCTCTATTTGACCGCCTGCGCGCGATGGGGCAGATCGACGAAGCGCGCCATGCCTTGCTCACCCATTATCGCCGCGATCCGCACGCAGCCATGCGTGCCTTTCTCCAGAGGCATCCCCAAATCGTGCGGACGGCCCTCAACGGGGACGATGCAAGGACCGCTGCACGCGCGCGCTTATTGATTGCCGAAAATCCCTACGCGCTCGACGAGTCGCTGTGGCGGGATTGAGCTAGCCCGCCGCGGCTTCTAATTCCTCGCCCTCGACCCGCACCGAAACGAGCTGAGAAACCCCTTCCTCGGGCATGGTGACGCCGTGCAGAGCGTCGGCCGCCGCCATGGTGATCTTGTTGTGCGTCACGACGACGAATTGCGTCTCTCTGGCAAATTCCTTGAGCACGCGCACGAAGCGGTTGATGTTGGCGTCGTCGAGCGGGGCATCGACCTCGTCGAGGATGCAGAACGGGCTGGGCTTGACTTGGTAGATGGCAAAGAGCAGGGAGATGGCCGTCAGCGCCCGCTCGCCGCCCGACAGCAGGGCAATGTTTTGCAGGCGCTTGCCACGGGGGCGGGCGATGATGTCGATGTGGGCCTCTAGAGCGTCGATGTTTTCCTCGAGGCGGAGATCGGCTTCGCCCCCGGGGAAGAAACGGGTAAAGGTACCTTTGAACTTCTCGCGGATCTGCTCGAAGGACTTGAGGAACATCCGCCGCGCCGTGCGGTCAATCAGGCCGAGGGTTTTCTTCAGATCCTCGGCGGCGATCACTAGATCGTCGCGCTGTTGGCGGAGAAAGTCGTAGCGCTCCTTTTGTTCCTGGTGTTCTTCCAATACACCTAGGTGTACCGAGCCCAAGCGATGTAGGGACTGACGCAGTTGATCAATGCGCTGTTGCACAGCTTCCTCGTCGATAGGTTCGTCGAGGGGCCCCATGGTCTCGACATCGCAGTGATGCTCCTCCTGCAAGCGCGTGCGAATGTGCTGGGTCTGTAGCTGCAGCTCGGAGATGCGCACTTCGAGGCTCGTGCGGCGCTCGCGCTGGTCGTTGAGCTGTCGCTGCAAGTGGCTAATGTTTTCCTGCAACTCGCGGTTTTGGGTATTGGCTGCGGCCCAGTGCTGACGGCGCTGGTCTTGCTCCGCGACCAAGGTCTCGCGGCCTTGGTGCAGCCCCTTGAGCTCGTCTGTCAAGGCGGTGCTGCGCGCACTGCACTCGGCCTGCTGGCGCTCGGCCTCGGTCCCTTCAGCTTCTAGGCGCTCGATGTTATTGTGCAGGTTGGCGTCGATGTTTTTTAGGCGGTTGGCGTCGCGGTCTAGCCCTTGGACTATTTCGGCGGTGCGGGCGTGCTCCACTTGGAGGGTGCCTAGTGCTTCGCGCCGCTCGCGCCGGCGGGTTTCGCTCTGTTTGAGATCCTCTTCCAAGGCGCTGCTTTCCTCGCTGAGGCGGGTGCTCTCGGTCTCGTTGTGGCGCAGGTGCTCGGCTTGTTCGGCGATGCTTTGGTCGAGGGCTTGGCGGCGCTTGGCCAAGCTGGTGCTTTCGCTGTGGAGTTGCGTTAGGCGCGCTGTGAGCCGCTCGGCGTCAGCGCGTGCACGCTGGTGCTGGTGGACCAGCTCGCGCTCCTTGGCGCGCCAAGTTTCGCTCTCGGCAGCTAGGTTTTCTAGGCGTTGCGTGAGCGCGTCGAGTTGCTCTGCGAGTGCGTCGAGTCGGGGGATGAGGGCTGCGTAGCGAGCGTTTTGGTGGGCGACGAGCGAGCGCAGGGTGCGGATTTCCCGCCCGCGGCCGAGGACGCCCGAATCCTCGGCTTGGCTCTGGCCGCCCGATGCGAGGCCAAAGAGATCGACGGCGTCGCCATCGGCCGTGACACAGCGCACGTAGGCGCTCGGATAGCGGCGCGTCAGGGCCAATGCGGTTTGCAGGTCGTCCACTAGAAAGGTGTTGTGCAAGAGGCCGGCGATCAGGGGGGCGATGGAGGCTTCGGGCCGCACGTAATCCAAGAGCGGGCCACGCAGCCCGGGCATGGGATCTGGGTCCAAGAGCGGGCCGAGGGTGCGAGGGGGGGCCTCTAGCGAGAGAATGCCGACGCGCCCGGACCGCTCCCGGAGATGGGCAATGCCTTTGAGCAAGCCGTTATCCGAGTGGGCGATCAATGCTTGGAGCGACTCGCCGAGGGCGACCTCGACCGCGCGGGCGCATTCTGCTTCGACTTCGACTAGGTCGCCGAGTACGCCGCGGAAGAGGGCGGCGTGGGGCGATTCGAGCATCAGGGTGCGGACTCCGCTTTGATAGCCTTGGTAGCCGGCGCGGACTTTTTCGAGGACTTGGAGCCGCGCTTGGTTGGCCTCAGCGGCACGCCGGGCCGCATCGCGTTGTTCGCCGAGGTCGCGGAGGTCTTTCCCGGTTTGGTCGCGGGCGGCGAGGGCTGCGGCGCGCTGTTGCTGGCAAGTGGATAGCTGCTGCCGAGTTTCCGCGAGGGCGACTTCGGCTGCGGCGGCCGCTTGCAGGGCTTGATCGCGCTCGGCCGCGGCTGTCTCCTCTTCGCTGCGCATGGCAACCGCGCGCTCGTCGAGGGCGTCGCGCTCGGCCTGTTGGCGCTCGAGCGCTCGGCTTATTTCGCCTCCTTGGCGCAGGTGTTCCATGCGCCCGCGCTGGCGTTGGTCCAGCTCCGCTCGGTAGCTGGCATATTCCTCTTCGGCTTGGGCGGCACGCTGCTGGTGAACCTGCAATTCTCGCTCTATGTGCACAAAGGCCGTGCGCGCTTCGTCGAGATGCGCGGCATTGTCGCGGCGCTGCTGCTGCACAGCTTCGAGCTGATTGCTGTAATCCGCGCGCTCGCGGGCCGTGCGCTCGCGGATTTGTTCGGCGGCGTCGCGACGCTCACGGACGGCTACGAGGAGCTGTTCCCGCTCGTGGATGGCCTCAATGCGGCGATTGAGTTCAAGGCCCGCCTCCTGCATAGCCTTCTCGGCCTCAGTCAGCGCGAGGCGCGCCTTTTCTAGCTCGGCCTCGCGGCTGGTGAAGCGGGTATAGCCTTCTTCGGCCGCCTTGCTGAGTGCTGCGAATTCGTCTTGCTGCGGGGAGATTTGGGTACTTAGGGAGAAGAAGCGCTGGCGCCCCAAGCGCACTTCGAGTTGGTCCAACTCTTCTTTGAGTTCGCGGTAGCGGCGCGCCCGACCCACTTGGCGGCCGAGATGGTCAACTTGGCGTTTGACCTCGGCGATGATGTCTTCAATCCGCTGGAGATCGGCTTGGGTGGCCTCTAGGCGGTTCCTCGTGGAGCGCCGCCGAACTTTGTACTTGGTGATGCCGGCGGCCTCTTCGAGGATGCGGCGGCGGTTTTCGGTCTTATCGCTGATGATTTCATCGACCATACCCTGCTCCATCACCGCATAAGTGCCTTGGCCGAGGCCGGTATCCATGAGCAGATTAGTGATGTCCAAGAGGCGGCAGGGGATTTTGTTGAGGAGATAATCGCTTTCGCCGGAGCGGAAGAGACGCCGGGTCAGCACGACCTCGGCAAATTCGACGGACAGCGCGTTATCGCGGTTGTCAATCGACAGCGCGACTTCGGCTATCCCGAGGGCCTTGCGCTGGCGGGTGCCAGCAAAGATCACGTCCTCCATGCGCTGGCTGCGGAACGTGCCAGCGCGCTGTTCGCCCAAGACCCAGCGGATAGCCTCTACCACGTTGGACTTGCCGCAGCCGTTGGGGCCGACGATGGCCGTAATGCCCGGCTCAAAGGGAATGACGATCTTTTGGGCGAAGGACTTAAAACCGAAAATTTCGAGTTGATTGAGGCGCACGGTCTAGCTCCTGCCGGGCGCTGGGGAGGGGGCGCTCCGCTGGGGAGAAGGTGAGGGGCGGGCGATGCTAGGGGAGCAGGCGATGGCCTAGGGGAAGGCCATCCTTTAAGTACTCAAAAACGAGAAACGCTGTCAAGGCAATTGCCGCTATCAGAAGTCCAGTGCCGAGTCATCGACCGTGGCGGGGTCGTCTTCCTTGCCCATGGCGATGATGTGCTCGGCGGTGATCTCTTGGCGACCTGCGTATCCGGTGTTCAGTTCGTGCCAATAGGCGACTTGGTGTTCGCTGCGCTGCCAGCACAACAGCACCCAGCGGCCTTGGTAGGTCGTGGGGAAGTCGAGGAGGCCGCGTTCGAGGCCGCCGACCGGGAAGCGGATGCCCTCGGCGATAATTTCCTCGGCGACGATGTGCTTGATGTCGATGATTAGGTCGTTGATGCGCTGGCGGTGCTGGTCGAAGGCATCGCGATCGGGGTTGGTGCTGCGAGCGACCGCTTGGCCCCAGAGCGCGTCGAGAATTTGCAACTGTTGGTCGTGGTAGCGGGCGGCTCCCTTCTTGACCTCGATGCGCTGGAGAGCGTCCTCTAGCTGAGGCAGTGTAGCGTTGGCCTCTTCGATGGTAAATGCCTTGCGCGTCATGGGACTTTATGGGATGAGAGTCTTTTGCTTGCCGTGCGGCAAAGTATAGGCATTGAGGTGCCGCGCTACAAGCCCTTGCGCTACCTTTGGCGATGCGTGATATTTAACACTGTTTTGCGAAGAGGAAGGGGTCGGCGCAGCCAGCCCCGTCTTTTTTTGAGCTAAGTTCAAAGTTCACCTATGGCGGTTACTACAGCAGAGGTCCACGGGGTCGCCGAGTTGGCTCGGTTGCGCTTTTCGCCCGCAGAGGAGGAAAGGCTGGTGGAGGAACTCAACCGCATCTTGCGCTACATGGACAAGCTCAACGAGCTAGACACCACTGGCGTAGAGCCAACGTCTCACGTACTGCCCCTCGCCAACGCGTTTCGTC
Source organism: Candidatus Latescibacterota bacterium (assembly GCA_965261395.1). GTDB lineage: Bacteria > Latescibacterota > UBA2968 > UBA8231 > UBA8231. The sequence goes on along the minus strand of OZ253462.1, from coordinate 5,080,873 downwards.
GCGACGAGGCAACGCCCTTTCCCGCGACGGCCGAGATTGCAGCGGCGGCTCCGCAGCGCCAGGAGGGTTACTTCAAGGTTCCGAGAATTATCGAGTGAATAGAGAAGCGGAGACAGGGCCCTGTCTCCGCTTCTTTTTTTGGGTAGCACGGAGGAGCGCGCAACGTGGCCAGAGAATACAAAGGCCCCAAATACGTCGTCGTGACCGGCGGCGTGATAAGCGGTGTGGGCAAGGGCTTGACCACAGCTTCCATGGGCAAGATCCTGCAGCAATACGGCTACAGCACCACAGCCGTCAAGATTGATCCGTATATAAACTACGACGCCGGCACCATGCGGCCCACCGAGCACGGCGAGGTATGGGTGACGGACGACGGCGGCGAAATAGATCAGGATTTGGGCAATTACGAGCGCTTCTTGGGGTTGGATTTGCCGCGCTCCAACAACCTGACTACCGGGCAGATTTACCTCACGGTCATCGAGCGCGAGCGCCGCGGCGAGTACCTCGGCGAGACCGTGCAGCCGATCCCCCACATTACGGATGAGATCACCCGTCGCTTGCAGGAGGCGGGCGCGGGCTACGACATCGTGCTGGTCGAGATCGGTGGCATTGTCGGCGACTATGAGAACGAGCCGTTCCTCTTCGCCATGAAGACCTTGGAGCGCGACTTGGGCAAGGAGCACTTTGCGTACGCGCTGATTACCTATCTTCCCATACCGCCGCACGTCGGCGAGATGAAGACCAAGCCCACGCAGCAGGCCATTCGCATGCTCAGCGAACACGGCATTTTTCCCGATTTCATCGTCTGTCGCGCCGAGACGGCCACCGACGAGGTGCGCAAGAAAAAGATCCAGATCGGTGCCAACGTACCCAACGACCACATCATTTCGGCCCCGGACTCGGAGACGATCTACAACATTCCGCTGGTTTTGGAAGAAGAGGGACTCGGCGAGAAGATCCTCAGCCGGCTCGGCTGCGCGCCCAAGAAGACCCCGGACTGGCGGCCTTGGCGGGAGTTAGTCAAACGCAGCCGGCATCCGAGCCGGTGCGTCCGCGTGGCCATGGTCGGCAAATACGTGGTCACGGGCGACTTTCAGCTCACGGACTCGTATATCTCGGTCAACCAGTCGCTGATACACGCTGGCGTGGCATCGGATGCGCGGGTCGAGATCACCTGGATTGACGGCCACCAGTTTGAGCGCGGCGAAATGGAGCTGTCAGAACTCGACGCCTTCGACGGCATTATCGTCCCCGGGGCCTTTGGCGCGGGAGGGGCCGAAGGCGTGATTGCGGCCATTCGCTACGCCCGCGAGCACAACATTCCCTATTTGGGCCTGTGCTACGGCTTGCAGCTTGCCGTGATCGAATACGCCCGCAATGTCGCCGGGATCGCCGGGGCCACCTCCGAAGAGTTCGACGCGGATTCCGAGTGGCAGGTCATCTGCGTCCAAGAGGCGCAGAAGAGCGCGCTAGAGCAAAACCGCTACGGCGGCAGCATGCGCTTGGGCGCGTACGCCGCGGTGTTCAAAAACGACAGCCGTGTCCTCCAGGTTTACGAGGCGACAGGCCGCCTCGACGAAGATGCTCTTCGCATAGAACAACTGCTGGCCAAGCCCGACCAGGCGTTCCGCGTTGGCTTGGTCATGCTGGAACGCGACAAAGTCGCCCTAGAGCGCCACCGCCATCGCTACGAGGTCTCACCCCGCTTCGTCGAGCTGCTCGAAGAGGAGGGGCTGGTCTTTTCGGGGTATCATCGCCGCGTGGACGGCACCCGCTTGATGGAGTTTATCGAGTTGCCGGATCACCGCTTCTTCATCGCCACCCAAGCCCATCCCGAGTTCAAGTCGCGGATGGACAATCCCTCACCCTTGTTTGCCGGGTTTGTCGAGGCCGCGCTGGCCTACCAGCAGGAGGTCGCAAGCCATGAGGAGCGGCAGGCGGCGGCCTCCTAGTTCGGTGGGCGGGACAATTGTCTCAGAGGGCCGCGCTTTCCCAAGGGGAGCGCGGCTTTTTCGCGCTGGTTGCTGCGGGGCCATGCTCTGGGCCTGCGGCGCGGGAGAAGTGCCCGAAGAGCCGCTGCAGATTCCCGAGGTCGATGGGGAAGCATGGGACGCGCACATCGAGATGGGACGCCCCGGCCACCGCATCCAGATCCGCGCCGCTTATTTGCGCGAATTTTCTAAGTCCGAGCAGGTCATCGCCACCGGCGGCGTAGAGGTCGCGTTCCGCGGAGACGAGGCCGTTTCGACGCTGCGGGCCGAGCGCTTGGTTATAGACCATAAGCGAGATCGCTTTGGCTTGGCCGGTGGCGTAGTCTTGCGCGCCGGGGACAGCCTAGAGGTGCAAGCCGACACCCTGCTGTGGGAAAGCGCGCACGAGCAATTGCGCATTCCGGGCGCGTTGCGGGTGGAGGTCCGCGAGGGACGGGAGTGGGGGCGCAATCTCACGAGCAATTTCGCCGTGGATGCGTGGTCCTTGGAAGCCGTCGAGGGCCTCTGGCGTGGCCGGGACGGAGTGGTCGTGGAGGTGCGCGCCCAGCGCGAGGAAAGCCGCCGCGTCGAGGGCGTGCAAAAGATCGCCTACGATAGCGTCGAGGTGCGCTACGACGGAGTACGATTGACCGGGCCGCGCGCCACGTTCCTACCGCAGGCCCGCCGCTTCGATATCAGTGGGGGGGTCGAGGGGGCCGACTCGCTGGCGCAATTTACGGCCGGCGAGGTCTCGGTGGATGCAGAAAAGCAGCGGCTAGTGGCGCACGGCGCGGTCCGCTACCGAGAGGAGGGGGCCGAGCTGCGGGCAGAAGAAGTCGAGGACGACCGCAGCGCAAAGCTGTTGCAGGCCCGCGGGGAGCCAGCGACCTTTGTGCAGGGCGAGCGGCAGATTGAGGCACGCCAGTTGGCGTATTCGCGCTCCAAGCGCGAACTGACGGCACAGGGTGGGGCGGTCTTGCGTGCAGGAGCGCGCGAGTTGACGGCGCAAACTCTCCGCTATTTGCGCGATGGCCAAGTCTATGCCGAGGGCGCGATTGTCCTAACGGCACCCGAGTTGGATGGCTCACTGGCCGGCGATTCGCTCTTTTTTGACTTGGAGCAGGAGACTGGGTGGGTGCGGGGGGCGCCCTCGCTGCGCCAGCACGAGCTTGTACTCGCCGCCCCTGTATTGCGCTTCGATCTCGTGCGGGGACAGTTGGTCGGGGCCGGTGGTTTTGCACTGCATACCGAAGGGCTGGAGGTTGCGGCCGAGCGCGGTGCATACGAAGCGGATTCCATGCGGGTGCTGGTGGCCGAGGGCGTGGTGTTGGAAGAGCAAGACGGCGAGCGCGACTACCACAGCCGATTGATGGCCGATTCCATGGTCGTCGCATTGGCGGACAACCGAGTCGAGTGGATCGCCATACCCGGCCAAGTGAGCGGCCAAATTGAGGTGGGCGACCGCCATAGCTGGATCGAGGGCCTAGGTGGGCAAGTCTTTATGGCCGACGGGGATTTGGAACGGGTCGAAGTGAGTTCCGCAGCCGACGTGACGCACCGCCGGGCCGAGAACGAAGAAATAAATCGCTTTCGCGGGCAGCAGATGACCCTGTACTTTGACGCGACGGGATTGCGCCGTGCCTTGGTGAAGGGCGCGGCCGAGTTGGTCACGCGGCTCCAAGAGGACGAAGAGATTGCCGTCAACGAGGTTAGCGGCGAAGAGTTGGATATCCGCTTTGACGCTGGGTCGCTGGCCGAGGTGCGAGTCGGGCCGGAGATCGAAGGCCGTTACTATCCACCCGCGGAAGAGCCGTAAGATGGCATTGGAAACGCGCGCATTGAGCAAGCACTACGGGGGCCGGGCGGTCGTCGATGGGGTCAGCATTCGCGTCGAGCCAGGGGAGGTCGTCGGTCTGTTGGGTCCCAATGGCGCGGGCAAGACCACGACCTTTCACAGCATCGTTGGCTTTGCCGCGCCGGACGGGGGCAGCATCTTGCTCAACGGTGCGGACATCACCGGGCTGCCGATGTATCGCCGCGCGCAGATGGGCATTGGCTACCTGCCGCAGGAGACCTCCATTTTTCGCAAGCTGAGCGTGGCCGACAACATCCGCGCGGTCTTGGAGGCGCAGGGGCTCAACAAGGCGCGCATCGTTGCGCGCCAACGGCAGCTATTGACCGAGCTGGACTTGCTAGCGCGCGCCGACCAGCGCGCCGACACGCTTTCGGGCGGCGAGACGCGCCGAGTTGAGATCGCGCGGGCCTTGGCTTGCGAGCCTCACTACATGCTCCTCGACGAGCCTTTTGCCGGCATTGATCCGCGCACGGTCGAAGACATCCAGAACATCATCGCCGAACTAAGAGGCCGGGGCTTGGGCGTGCTGATTACCGATCACAACGTGCGCGAGACCTTGGCAATCGCCGCGCGCGCCTACATCTTAGTAGACGGCAAAATTTTAACGGCGGGCACGGCAGAGGAGCTAATTGCCGACGAGCAGGTGCGGCGGATCTATCTCGGCGAGCGTTTTAGTCGGCGGGTAGATAGGTAGGTGCGCTTGCACCTTGACTTTTCTCACTGCACGGGCTTGTTTGTACAGCTACTAGCAGGACGGGTAATTTTTATTAAGTAATTAATTCACAACAACTTATTCAATGCTTCGTCCCGAGCAAAATACCAGCTTACGCCTCCAGCAAAAGATGGCACCGCAGCTCATCCAATCGCTGCGGCTGTTGCAGATGTCCACCTTGGATTTGACGCTGGAGGTCAAGCAGCAACTCGAACTCAATCCCTTGCTCGAAGAGGCGGTCGAGTTGCGCGAAGAAGGGGAAGAAGAGTTGCTTGAGCGGGAGGAGGAGGGGATCAAGGAAGAGGAGGAACTGCCCGAGGACATGGAGAAGGTCGATTGGGATGCGCTGTTGGACGACCAGTTCGACGCGGGCGCGTACAACAGCGAACGCACGGAATACGATCCCAATTGGGAGACCGACCGCGAGCCACAGGCAAACCGCATCACCGCCATGCCGCCCCTCTTAGAGCACCTGTACAATCAGCTAGGCGAGCTTGGCGATTTGGGGCCGGAAGAGCGGGCTATCGCCGAGTACATCATCGGCAATATCGACGAGCGCGGTTACGTTGGCTGCTCGCTCGCCGAGATCGCCGCCGACCTAGCGGTCGAAGTCGCGGCCGTGGAAAAGGTACTGCGCGTCATTCAGACCTTTGACCCGCCAGGGGTCGGCGCGCGCGACCTGCGCGAGTGTCTGATGATCCAGTTGAGTCAGCGCGACGACCCGCTCAGCGCGCTGGCCTTACAGGTGGTGTGCGATCACCTAGAGGACCTGACGCGGCGGCGTCTGCAGCGCATCACCCGCTCCTTGGATATCTCCAACGAGAAGCTCAAAGAAGTTTTGCAGGTGATCGAGCGCTTACAGCCGCATCCGGGCCTGTCTGCGAGCAGGGACTACAACAAGCTCTTGACGCTAGATACCGAGGTCGCGTACATCACGCCGGACTTGGTCGTCGAGCAGGTTGGCGGGGAGTGGGTCGCGTCGCTGGCCGACGGATCCATGCCGTCCTTAAAGATCAATTCTGCGTACCAGCAGCAGCTCAGCAACTTCCGCGGCAACAGCAAGGACGCCGTCAAGGACTACGTGTCCAAGAATCTCAACGACGCCCGCTGGCTCATCAACGCCATCCACCAGCGCCGCACGACCATGCTCAAGGTAGCCGGCTACCTTTTGCAGGCGCAGTTGCCTTTCTTCGAGGAAGGGCCGGCGCGTCTGCGGCCCTTGGTCTTGCAGGATGTGGCCGACGCTGTGGGGATGCACGTATCGACTATTAGCCGCGTTAGCAACGGCAAGTACATGCAGACGCCGCACGGGGTCTTTGAACTGAAGTACTTCTTCAACAACAAGCTCAGCACGGACGAGGGCGAAGACGTGTCCGTGCGCTCGGTGAAGGAGAAAATTTCGCAGCTCGTCGCCGACGAGGACAAGGTCCGGCCGCTTTCGGACCAACAGATTGTCGAGGAGCTGAGCAAGGGTGGCTTGAGAATTGCGCGGCGGACCGTGGCCAAATACCGCGATCAACTAAAAATTCCTTCGCAGCGCTACCGCAAGGAGTTGTAGGCTGTAAAGAGCCGAACTAAAGACTCGCGTTACCCCGACTCGTATCGATCTTCTCCTTCAACTATAACACGCGTAGTGCCGAACAGTCATCGCGGGTACGTTTCTGCCCCTAGTTGTTGTCGCTTGCCGTGAGTTCCCTCGTAAACATCTGACAGATTCCGCCCTTCGGACGGCCAGTACTGTGTTAGGGTAATGGGCGACGGCACTCCGATTTCGGGGGTGTCATTCACCGGGAGGGGGCCGGATTATATCTAGGTCTCGCTGTTGGAGCGGCGTCGGTAGGATTACTTGTAGAAGTTCTATTAGGCTGTCTTATTTTTCACCGGCCAGTTTGCCGGTGAAAAATAAGAGATATTGACAAGAAAATTGGTTTTCATTATTATATGCCACCATGGACATATCTTACTTGAATTTTGAAGTCGAAATTGATCGGCTGACAGATACTCAGGCTACGGCTTGGGGGTTCCGTCGGGGAGCCAGAGGTACCCACAGCAGTCGCACGATCATGCTCGAAGAGCTATCTCTGCTGCTAGATGTAGTTCGAGGTAATGCTAGCCGTGCGGACTACACGGCTGCCGTGATGGAAGAAAACTGCTTGGGCAAGCGGACGACGGCAAACCGCAAGCACTCTCTGCAACATCTGATCGAGCTCTACGGCCTTGACCCCCGAGTGATTCTGTTTCGGATACTGAAAGACCTCTGGAGCAGTCACGAGAGCAGCCGCCCACTAATGGCCATGTTGCTGGCCCTCGCTCGAGACCCGCTGCTTCGTTCGACCGTATTGGCCGTCATTAATACCCCCCACAGCCACGAGTTCGCTCGGCAGTCTATGCTGGACGCCGTTTCTGCAGTAGTTGGTGATCGCTTCGGCGCTGCCACTCTGGACAAGGTGGTGCGCAACGCTTCTTCCTCGTGGACACAGGCCGGCCACTTTCGCGGACGAGGCCGCAAGGTAAGGCTGCCGGTGGAAACAACGCCAGCGGCAACCGCCTACGCCCTGTTGTTAGGGTTTGCCGTAGGCCGGCGGGGCCTGCGGCTGTTTGAGTCCCCTTGGGTCGCCATTATGGATGCCGCGCCGGACGAACTTCTGGAGTCCGCCTCTGCTGCCCGGAGCCGGGGGCTACTCGAACTCAAGCAAGCGGGGTCAATCGTCGAAGTCTCATTTCCGGCATTCTTTGCCAGCTTCACTCAACAAGAACAGAAGGTGATCCATGAGTCACATTGATACACTGGCGGAGCGGTACAAGCGCTATATTGCGTTGCCTTGGCAAAAGCACCTATCCGGTGCCCAGCGGGTTATCTTCGTAGTCTATGACAAGACAGATGAAAAACGCCTACGGGTACGTAAGGGATTATTCGAGATGGCGACCAAGGAAGCAGGCCACGGCTGGATTGAATGTGATCTAACCGACGTCTTTGCTCAGTGGATGGCCAATACCGAGTATCGCGACAGCTATTTCGAATCACCGGAGGATCTGGAGCTCAAGCTGGAATCCGATTTTCTGGAGCATGTGGCCGGGCGCGTAAAGGATGTCCTGGAAGTCCCCGAGGCCGATGAAAACGCGGTGGTCAGTATCTACGGCGTGGCCTCGCTGTTTGGTTTTGTTCGCGTATCGGAGCTCATGGAGGCGATCGAGCGGGATATCCGAGGGCGCGTGGTGGTGTTTTTCCCCGGAGAATACGAGAACAACAACTATCGATTGATGGATGCTCGGGACGGGTGGAACTACCTCGCGGTTCCGATCACTTTGCACGAGGATCGAGAGGCATACGCGGTATGAAAAATCGGGAAATCTACCAACGGGACCCCAGCGAGATCACGCTGCTGAACAACGGCGTTGCCACGATGACAGACGCCTTAGACGAGGACGAACGCCGCACCTTGCGTTTCGAACTTGAGCATTTCGTCTGCGAAGGGGAATACCGGAGGGGTCTCGTCCGCATCCTCGATTCCTACCTCAGCAACCAGGGCCAGCCCGAGCAGCCAGCGGCTTGGGTGAGCGGATTCTTTGGCAGCGGCAAATCGCACTTGGCGAAGATGCTACGCTTTCTGTGGATTGACTACCATTTTCCGGAAGATGGTGCCAGTGCCCGGGGTCTTGCACGGCTGCCGGATGACGTGACTGAACTGCTTACGGAGCTCGTGACTCTCGGTCGGCGTTCCTATGGGCTTCACGCTGCCGCAGGTACGCTCGGTGCTGGGGCCGGCGACAGCGTACGGCTTGCCTTGCTCGGCATTGTATTTAAATCCGCAGGCCTTCCCGAGAGCTTCCCACAGGCGCAATTCTGCCTCTGGCTTAGAAAAAACGACATTTACGACCCGGTCCGCATCGCGGTCGAGGCGGAAGGCCGTGACTTTCGGCGCGAGTTGAACGATCTCTACGTGAGTCCGCTCATCGCCAGAGCCCTGCTCGCGACTGATCCCGATTTTGCGGGTAGCGAGAGGGACGCTAGGGCCGCGCTGCGCGACCAGTTTCCGAAACCGGAGGACATCACTACCCACGAATTCGTCACCGCTTTACAGGACACCCTGGCACCCGAGGGCGAGTTGCCCTGCACCGTTATAATCCTAGACGAGGTGCAGCAGTACATCGGTGAGGATAGCAGCCGTTCCTATGAGGTGCAGGGGGTAGTGGAGGATTGTAGCAAACGCTTCGGCGACCGCCTACTGCTTCTTGGCACCGGGCAAACGGCGCTCTCCAGTACGCCGGCCCTGCAACGTCTCCAGGGCCGGTTCACGGTCAACGTCGAGCTTTCAGACATCGATGTCGAAGTGGTCACCCGGCGAGTCGTGCTGGCGAAACGCCCGGACCGCACCAACGCTGTCAAATCGACTCTGGACGACAACACCGGCGAGATCAATCGCCACTTGGTTAGCACTCGGATCGGCCCTCGTAGCGAGGACGAGGCGGTACTCGTGGAGGATTACCCGCTGCTCCCAGTGCGGCGACGCTTCTGGGAGCATACCCTGCGTGCGGTCGATCGGGCGGGCACCGCCGGACAGCTTCGTACGCAACTGCGCATCGTATATGACGCGATCCGATACACCGCCGACGATCCGGTCGGCACGGTCGTTCCGGCCGACTTCCTATTTGAGGAAATCTCTCCCAACCTGCTGCGAAGTGGCGTACTGCTACGCGAGGTAAACGAGACCATCTTCAAGCAGGACGACGGCACCCCCGATGGGCGTCTCAAATTGCGTCTGTGCGCTTTGGTCTTCCTCATCCGCAAGCTGCCCCGGGAAGCCGGTATCGACATCGGTGTTCGCGCAACCGAGGAAACCTTGGCAGATCTGCTGGTCAAGGATCTGGCCCAGGACGGCGCGACGCTGCGGGGGCGGCTTCCTGCATTGCTGGATGAACTGACCTCCGACAGTACGCTGATGAAGCTTGAAGACGAGTACAGTTTGCAGACGCGCGAGAGCAGCGAGTGGGAGAACGAATTTCGCAACCGGCAGACAAGGCTTGTCAACGATCTCACGCAAATGAGCAGTAAGCGCGCCCAGTTGTTGGGGGCGGCGGTTCAGGAGGAGATCGGATCGGTGAGGCTACTGCATGGAACGTGCAAGGAGCCCAGAAAGCTCGCCTTGCACTTAGGGGCGGAACCGCCGCTGGGCGCAACCCATGAGATACCCGTCTGGATTCGCGATGGTTGGGGAGCGGACGAGGGAAGCGTCGTCGCTGATGCACGTGCCGATGGTTCCGACAGCCCAGTCATCCACGTATTCCTGCCCAAGTCGCGCGCTGATGACTTGGCCCGCGTGGTCGCCGCCCAAGCTGCGGCGAATGAGACGCTTGAATACAAAGGTGTGCCTTCGACTGCGGAAGGTATTGAGGCCCGCCAAGGCATGGAGACCCGGCGGACCGAGGCCGCCAACAACCAGCGGAGCTTGGTGGCTGCAATCGTCGGCGAGGCGAAAGTCTATCAGGGTGGCGGCTCCGAACGGTTAGGTGCCACCTTGCAGGACAAGATTAGGGAGGCAGCCAACGCCTCCTTGGACCGCCTCTTCCACGACTTCAGGGATGCCGACGATGGTCGTTGGTCTAGGGTGATCGAGCGCGCCCGAAGAGGCGATGAGCACCCTCTAGAAGTACTGGATTACGACGGTAAGACCGAAGACTACCGGGTCTGCTCCGAGGTCCTGTCTTTCGTAGGTTCCGGAAAGAAGGGCAAAGAGGTACGCGACCATTTCTCGGCCCCGCCTTACGGCTGGCCCCGCGATGCGATTGACGCCGCCCTCATCAGCCTGTTTGGAGCCGGTCATTTGCGGGCGACCGCCAACGGCACGCCGCTCAAGCCTAGGGAGCTCGATCAGGCGAAAGTGTCGGTCTCCGATTTTCGGGTCGAGAGCGCCATCATTGATACCCGCCAGCGCATCAAGGTACGCGGGTTGTTCCGGAGCGTTGGGGTCACCTGCAAGCCCAACGAAGAAGCCATGGCTGCTGCGGAATTCTTGGCCAAGCTCGACAGACTCGCCCAGAGTGCCGGTGGAGATGCGCCTTTGCCCGAACGCCCTGACACCAGCCATCTGCGAGACCTTCAATCCCTTGCCGGCAATGAGCAACTGGTCGGCATCTTGGATCGGTACGACGAACTACAAAAGAACATTGAGGATTGGACCAAGGCAGGGAATCTGGCCGAGAAGCGCCTCCCTTCGTACGAGCGTCTGCTGTCCTTAGCCAGCCATGCTGCAAAAGAGATGGATGTGGCGTCGGAGACGCAGCCGCAGATCGGAGCTATCGCGGTCAACCGCAGTTTGCTCGCCGATTCGGACCCCGTACCTGATCTCACTAGGATGCTAGTGGACGCGCTACGTACTGCCCTAGTAGAGGCTGAGACAGGCTTCTCCACGACCTATGACGAGGAACTGGAACAACTGGAATCCGCCGAGAGTTGGCGGGAGATTGAGCAGGCCGAGCGCGACCGAATTCTTGAGGATTTGCGTATCGAGAAGGTCACCAAGGGCGCAACCGGCACCGAACAGGAAGTGCTGGAATCCCTCGGGCGGATCTCGCTCTATGATTGGCGAACCCGCACGGCGGCCTTGCCGCAGCTTTTTGCGGACGCTCGCATCAGAGCCGACAAACTGGTCGAGCCGAAAACCCATCATTTCAAGCCCCGCAGAACCACGCTGCGCACGCCGGAAGACGTCAAGGATTGGCTCGGCGAGACTGAACGGGAGTTGCTCAAACAGGTCGAGCAAGGCCCCATCGTGGTAAGCTAAGGAGAATAGACCGATCCCATGCAGACACTTCCGACAGACCTTCGGCAACAACTCGAACGCGCCGTCATTGAGGCTCGCAAAGTGGCGGAGGCCGGTGCCCGCGCGGCATTGAAGGAGCTTGCCGTGCATCACCGCGAGTTCTACGAGCACATGGACACGGAGCAGCGCACATTGCGCCGGCGGCTGCGGGCGCATGCTCGCCAGCTTGGGGACCGTCCCAACGCACGCACGGGAGAGCATACCATTGAGCATTTGGTGCAGGAGACTGCGTATGAACACTGGCACAGCATGTTGTTTGCCCGCTTCCTCGCGGAGAACGATCTGCTGATTGAACCAGAGATCAATGTCGCAGTAACGCTCGATGAATGCGAGGATTTGGCTAGGGACAAAGGCAGCGACAAGTGGGAGTTGGCGGCGCAGTATGCTCACTCCATGTTGCCGCAGGTTTTTAGGACGGAGCATCCGGGGTTGGAAGTCCGGTTGGCGCGGGAGTACCGGTTAAAGCTGGAGGGCTTGGTTGAAGGTCTGCCGGCAGCGGTATTCATGGCGACCGATTCGCTCGGTTGGGTGTATCAGTTCTGGCAGACGGAGAGGAAGAATGAGGTTAACCAATCCGAAGATAAGATCGGGGCGGACGAATTGCCGGCGGTGACCCAGCTCTTCACCGAGCCCTACATGGTGCAGTTTCTGCTGCATAACTCGCTCGGTGCTTGGTGGCAGACTCGTCATCCCAACGAGCGGTGTCCGGTTGATCTCACCTATCTGCGCCAGACAGAGGACGGCGCACCCGTCGCGGGCGGTTTCGAGGGCTGGCCCGACGATCTCTCGGAGTTCCGTCTGCTCGACCCGTGCTGCGGTTCTGGGCACTTTCTGGTGGCGGCGTTCCTGATGCTGGTGCCGATGCGGATGGCGTTGGAAGACTTGAGTGCGGCAGAGGCCGCTGACGCCGTATTGCGAGACAACCTGCATGGGCTGGAACTGGACCAGCGCTGCGTGGCTATTGCCGCCTTTGCGCTGGCGATGGAAGCATGGCGTTATCCCAATGCGGGCGATCACCGGCCGCTGCCCCGATTCAACCTTGCTTGGTGTGGTCAGCCGGTCGGCGGTAAGCGGGAACAATGGACTGCTTTGTCCGGGGGTGATGGTCGGATTGAAAATGGGATGGGGCTGCTCTACGACACTTTTCAGGATGCGCCTCTGCTCGGCAGCCTGATTGATCCCACTTCCGTGTCCGAGGATATGCTGACGGCCGGATTCAGCGAGCTACAGCCATCGCTTGAGCGAGCGCTGAATAAACACGCTGGCGAGGAGGAATGGGAAGAGACGACCATCGCGGCCTTGGGGCTGACCGAGGCGACCCGGCTGCTGAGCCAGCAATATCACCTCGTCATCACCAACGTGCCATATCTCGCTCGCGGTAAGCAGAGTGAACGCCTGCGAAATTTCGCTGAGAGGCGATATGCGAGGGCGAAGCAGGATTTGGCGAATGTATTCTTGGAAAGGTGTCTGGAGTTCTGCTTGGAAGCTGGAGTTGGTGTCACCCAGATAGTCATGCCACAAAACTGGCTGTTCCTGACCAGCTACAAGGCGCAGCGCGGGCGATTACTGAAGCAGGTGCGTTGGAATCTCCTCGTTCGCCTCGGAGCGAAGGCTTTTCAGACTCCTATGTGGGATTTCAATGTTCAACTGCTCACCCTGACCCGCGCCCGCCCACAGACTGAAGATCAACTGTCCGGTATTGACGCGAGCACTCCACGCACGGCGGCGGAAAAGGCGGATGTTTTGCGGAGTGGTGAGTTTGTGGTGGTCATTCAGAGAAGGCAGTTAGAGAACCCTGATGCAAGAGTGACGCTATATGATGAAACGACCTTTTCCCTACTTAGTCAGTATGCTGATGGACTAGTTGGACTTCAGACTAGCGACGATCCCATGTTTGTTGCGGCTTTTTGGGAAGTGGCTCAGATCAATAGAAAGACATGGGAGTTTATGCAGGCTACTCCTGATGTCTATACGGAGGAGTATGCAGGACAGTCGCGGATGGTGCGTTGGGAACAAGGGAAAGGCCTACTGTTGTCATTACCAACAGCTCTTCCAACTAAAGGACTTAAAGCTCTCGGTAAACCCGGTATTGCTGTACACAGGATGGGGGTTCTATTTCCCTATCACTATGGCAAGGAGAGGTTTCACCAAAATGTGGCAACCATCATTCCCTATGATGAATGCCACGTCCCTGCCATCTGGTGCTTCTGCTCCTCGCCCGAATACAACGAAGCAGTGCGGCGGATTGATCAGAAGCTGAACGTCACAAATGCCACTCTGGTCAAGGTCCCCTTCGACCTCAAACGCTGGACCCAGGTCGCCGCAGAACGCTATCCCAACGGGTTGCCCAAGCCTTATTCCGACGATCCCACCCAATGGATCTTCCACGGCCACCCCTGCGGCTCAGTGATCTGGGACGAAGGCACAAAGTGGACCACTCACGGCCCGCGCCGCACAGATCCGACCGTCCTGCAAGTCGCTGTCGCCCGCCTGCTCGGCTACCGCTGGCCGGCGGAGAACGACCCGGACATGGAACTCGCCGACGAGGCTCGTGCCTGGGTTGAGGAGACAACGGCATTGCACCCATTTGAGGACAAGGACGGCATCGTCTGCATCCCCTCCGTAGCGCGCGAGCGTCCCGCCCACGAACGCCTGTTGGAACTGTTGCAGGCCGCTTGGGGCGATGACTGGAGCGATGACATCCTTGCTAAGTTGCTCACCGCAACAGAGAGTCCCAGCCTAGACGACTGGCTGCACAACCGTTTCTTTGAGGAACACTGCAAGCTGTTCCACCAGCGTCCCTTCGTCTGGCATATCTGGGACGGCCGTAGACGCGACGGTTTCCACGCCTTGATCAACTATCACAAGCTGGCCGAGGGCGGAGGCAAGGGTCGTCGCCTGCTGGAGTCGCTGACCTACAGCTATCTCGGCGACTGGATCACCCGCCAGCAGGATGGCGTAAAGCGTGGCGAGGGCGGTGCCGAAGACCGCTTGGCCGCAGCGCTGGAATTACAGAAGCGGCTCGTCGCCATCCTCGCAGGCGAGCCGCCCTGCGATCTTTTCATCCGCTGGAAGCCGATCAGGGAACAACCCATCGGCTGGGAGCCGGACATCAACGACGGCGTGCGCCTCAATATCCGCCCCTTCATGGCCAAAGACCTTCCCGACGGCAAGAAAGGTGCCGGCGTCCTCCGCACCGCGCCGAAAATCCATTGGAAAAAGGACCGCGGCAAGGAACCGATGCGCGACAAGGAGCAGTTCCCCTGGTTCTGGAACAACGGCAACTTCACCGGAGAACGAGTCAACGACGATTGGACCAAAGCAGAGAAACACGCGGCCCGGGACCGGGCGGAGGACGAGGGACGATGACAAGCACACAGCAAGATTGGCCCTACCCCGGATCGCGCTGGTGGAAGTTCGACTTCCACACGCATACGCCGGCTTCCGCCGACACCTACTGGGCTCAACAGGGTATCGACCTAGCACCGGAAAAATGGCTGCTCCGATACATGGCCGCCGAAATCGACTGTGTGGCGATCACTGACCACAACAGCGGTGCCTGGGTTGATCTCCTTAAAGCCGCTTATGAGGCGATGAAAAGGCAAGCCGATGGGGGATCGCCACCGGAAGGGTTTCGAGAACTGACGCTGTTCCCAGGGGTCGAGATTTCGGTACAGGGGGGATTCCACCTGCTCGCCATCCTAGCCCCCAATGCCACCACCAGCCACATCGACACTCTACTGGGGCAGGTGGATTATGACGGAACCAAGGGAGACAGCGCCGGGGTGACGCGCAAGGGCGCAGCCGATGTGGTTTGTGAAATTAGGGACGCCGGAGGCATTCCGATCCCAGCTCACGCTGACCGGCAAGGTGAAAATGGCAACGGCAAGGGCCTTCTCGCTGTACGTGCAGGCACCTGTCAGTGCCAACTCGACGCCAACACGGTTCGCCAAGTACTTGATACTGAATGTTTGCTGGCAATGGAGTGGGAAGACATGGGGCATCCATTCCCTAGGCACTTCGAGAAACGGGTCAAAAAGTTGGCGCGGGTGCTCGGTAGTGACTGCCACAGCTTCCAAGGCAAGCGTATTCCCGGATCTCGTTACGCTTGGGTCAAGATGGCAAAGCCCACATTAGAAGGGCTACGTCTCGCACTCCTAGATGGCAACGAAATTTCGATTCGAAGGAGCGATGACGAGGGGGAGTTCGATCCGTTCCGGAAGCCCACTCACTTCATCACCGGCATTGAGGTCGAATCTGCTCGATTTATGGGTATAGACACCACGACACGGCTTGCCCCCACACCGTACTACAACGCGCTGATTGGTGGGCGCGGTACTGGCAAGTCCACGATTGTCCATGCGTTGCGTCTCGCGTATCGGCGCGATAAAGAGTTACAGCATTTGGGCGAAGAAACAGAAGCCTATCGCCAGTTCAAAAGTTTTTCCCAACCTGTCAAGGGACGCAATGGGCATGGTGGGTTGCGCGATGCTACGGAGATTCGCGTGGAGCTGATGCGCGACGGTGTAGAGCACATCTTGCGTTGGCGACAAGATGGTCAAGAGGCCGTTGTTGAAGAACGAGACACGGACTGCCAATGGCAGCCCGCTGCGAGCCAAGAGGTGAACTCCGAGCGTTTCCCAATCCGGCTGCTTTCGCAGGGCCAGATTGCGGCCATGGCGGGCGAGAGTCGGCAGGCTTTGCTCGATGTCATCGACGACTCGGCTGACGTCGCCGGTTTACATCGCGCCTTCGACGAGATGAAAACCACCTATTTAGCACAGCGAGCTAGGCTGCGTGAACTGGGTGGAAAACTAGGTGAGCGACCGGAATTGGAACGCAGGCTCACGGACTTGACCCGCAAGCTCGCAGCGTTCACACAATCACATCACGCTGAAGTACTGAAAGCTCACCAACAGGCACTGCGTCAACGCCGGGAGATAGATACGACTTCGGAACAATTGCGAGAAATGCTTGGACGTATTACGGCGTTGGCGGAGGATTTGCTGCTCGACGACTGGCCAGATGGCGTCTTCGATGCCGCACAGGATGGCGACGCCCTCGCTTGGCGGAGCGAAACCGAGCAGCTCGTGGCAGAAATGCGGGGGGCACTCACTCGTAGCGCCGACACATTTACGGACAAGGTGCAGAAGCTGCGAAAGGACGAAAGACTTAGCCTGTGGCAGCAGCGTGCCGAGAAGGCCGGATCGGACTACAAGGCTCTTCAAACGACACTCGCCGCTCAGGGAGTGACCGATCCGCAAGCCTTTGGGCGTTTGGTACAGGAGCGTCAGAATCTCGAAGCGCGACTAAAGCAGCTCGATCAGTTGCGTCAGGATTGGGATCGCCTTAACGAAGACAACAAAGAACAGTGGCAACGAGTGCTTGAAGCGCGCAAGGCCATCACACGGGCACGCGCTGAGTTCGTTGCGAAAACGCTGGAGACCAACACCTTCGTGAAAATTGAGGTCGTCGGATTCGGCTTTGATCCTCGTCATATCGAGCACAGCCTACGTAGAATTACCGAGGTGACAGATGGTCGTTTTGAACACGACATTCTGCGGGAGGAAGGAGGCGAACCCGTTGGCGGCTTGGCCTTTGACATCGCTCAGGACGAAGATCGCGAAGTGGCGCTAGATGCTGCTAAACGGCGACTGATAGAAACTTGCACTGATTTCCACGGCCAATTTCGCAACTACCTTGAACGTAAGCACGGGAAGCTGGAGTTCGCCGATCACATCCAGTGCTGGTTTCCAGAGGACGACCTGCGGATTGAGTACAGCCGCCAGGGGGACGGCAGTGATTGGACGTCCATCACCCAAGGCTCGCAAGGACAGCGTTCAGCGGCACTGCTGGCGTTCCTGCTTGCATTTGGCGATGAGCCCCTTGTATTGGATCAGCCCGAGGACGATCTGGACAACCACCTGATTTACGACTTGGTCGTACGACAGATTCGCGAGAACAAATTGCGGCGACAACTGATCATAGTCACCCATAACCCCAATGTGATGATCAACGGAGACGCGGAAATGGTATATGCTTTCGATTTTAGCGGCGGCCAATGCAGAGTCATTGAGCACGGTGCCCTACAGGAAGGAGCAGTCCGCGAAGAAGTCTGTCGGGTCATGGAGGGCGGACGGGAGGCGTTCGCTCGGCGCTGGGAACGCTTGGGGCGAGAGATCTGAGATGTTTGCAACACGCGGAGAACTGCTGGAGAAGATCCACCTAGGCGAAGGCAGCTTTCTCGAACTGAAGGAGGTGCGCTTTGCCGGCAGCAAGATTCGTGGTCCAAGGCAAAGCGACCTCGCCGATGAGCTAGCGTCCTTCGCCAACAGCCACGGCGGGGTGCTGGTGCTCGGCGTACATGACAAGACACGTGAGATTCTGGGGATTCCGGAACAGCATCTCGACGTGGTAGAGCGTTTCGTCCACGAGCTTTGCCACGACTCCATCGATCCGCCCATAGCCCCCATCATTGACCCCTTGCGGCTGCCCGCGACCACCGGCGAGGATGTGGCCGTTATTAGGATTGATGTGCCTCGCAGTCTTTTCGTACATCGAAGCCCTGGGGGTTTTCTGCACCGCGTCGGCAGCACCAAGCGCGTTATGTCATCCGAATACCTTGCTCGATTGTTCCAGCAGCGCAGTCAGACCCGTATCATCCGGTTCGACGAGCAAATCGTTCATCCCGCTGAATTGCACGACTTGCAGCCAGACCTTTGGGAGCGATTCCTGACTTCTCGATCCCGAGACGAGCGAGAGAATTTCCTGTCCAAGCTCCACATGGCACGTACCGATGACGACGGGACGCTGAGGCCAACGGTCGCTGGCGTGTTGATGGCCTCCGAAGACCCCCGGGAATGGCTCCCCAATGCCTATGTACAGGCCGTTTCCTATCGGGGAGTTGATATTCGAACCGACGAATCCACCGATCCCTATCAACTCGACGCCGCGGATATCTCTGGCCCACTCGATTTACAGGTCGTGGAAGCCTGTCGGTTCGTGGCAAATAACATGAAGACAGCCGCCTTTAAGGATCAGGGGCGTCTGGACCGACCGCAATTTGACATGACGGCTGTCTTCGAAGCTATGGTCAACGCGGTCGCCCACCGAGACTATTCCATTCACGGCTCAAAGATCCGGTTACGGCTGTTCAGCGACCGTTTAGAGCTTTATTCCCCGGGCTCGCTCCCGAATGCGATGACAGTTGAGGACCTTGCCTACCTGCAATCGGCTCGAAATGAAATCATCACTAGTCTGCTCGCCAAATGTCTAGTTCCGACTGACAAGGCATGGCTGACGACGGATCGTCGAACCATGATGGACACACGTGGAGAAGGCGTGCGCATCATCATGGACAACAGCGAAAGACTATCCGGTAAACTTCCAGAGCACCGCCCGATCGGCGAGTCGGAGCTCATGCTGACGATTTGGGCCGCGGATATATCGTGAACACCATGGAGATTCAGGCCGACCACTCGAGATTAACGGTAACTGAGGCATTGATTCGTTCCCTTGAGGATGCGGTCAGGTACAACCCAAATGACGCCGTGCGTCCGTGCGCCATCCTGTGGACGGATCAGGAGGCTCAGTGGCAGCCTATTATTCCTCTACTCCGGCAACTGCTGCCGCACCTCCTGACGCTCGGGGAATACCAGCCAGATCAACGCACCGGCCCGGCGATCTGGCTGCGAAGTGCAGTGGACCGGGCGTTGCCAAACATTGAATGGCTCGAAGAGAATCCTCCGATTCTATACCTCCCCCACGTTAGCCGGCAGAAGCTCCGGGCGGTCCAGGAGTGCCCAGACAACCTGAAGCCGCTGGTCGAGCTTCAGTATCGCGGGGTCTGTTGGACTCAAAAGAACGGCAAGGACTGGACGGTCGAGGCATTTCTTGTGTCCGAGGACGGAGGGCTTGGCCTGGACCTCGCGCGCGATGATGCCACTCGACAGGCAATGCTCGGCGCGTTGGAGGAGTTAGCTACGACGGCAGTAGAGCATCTAACCGGCAAGCATCTTGAGGCGGAGGACTTCAACCGGCTCTTTTCCGACGATATAGTCAGGGATCTGCTGCGCTGGCTGAATGAGCCGGAAACGGTTAAGTCCCAATGGAGCGATAGCCGCTGGAGTGCCTTCAAATCGTGCTGCCAAGATGATTACAAGTTCGACCCAGACAGGGACGGCGCGTTGGTCGGTGCTGAACTGCTGGGCAAGCGGGAAGACCCGTGGGCAGTGGTGTGGGGGCGGTTCGCGGAGTCTCCTGTGCTCTATCCGGGAATTCCCGCACTCTTGCGGAAGGCCATGCCGAGTGAATTGTTCGTAGAGCGTTCTTCCTGGCCCCAAGTGAACGAGAAGGAAGAGCAGGAGTTGCGGCAAGCGTTGCTCGCCTTGGAACATTCGACGCCTGCCAAAGCACGTGAGTTAGTACGGCAACTTGAGACACAGCATGGCCCTAGGCGAGATTGGGTTTGGGCCAAGCTGGAGCAAGCTCCGCTTGCCCGTGCGCTCGCGCACTTGGCGGTACTGGCCGAGCACACGGCTACGGGGCTTGGCGGTGCATCCACGGCGGAGATGGCGGATCAGTACGTCGATACAGCTTGGAAGGTTGATGCTGCCGCGCTGTCTGCGATGGCCACGGTGAAGACGGCTGCTGACATGCAGGCCGTGAGCAAGACCTTGGATGTCATCTACAAGTCTTGGCTGGAGTCTGCCGCCGAGCACCTACAGAAACTGGCTGAAAGAGACCCCCTGCCGGGGCAGGAAGCTCAGGGGCTAAAAGATGTCGTGGTAGAGTTAGGTGGAGTAATTCTTTTTGCAGATGGCCTTCGATTCGATATCTCCCAGCGACTTGTAGAACGGATGCACATCAAGGGTTGGTCAGTGACTCTGCAGACTAGATGGGCGGGGCTACCGAGCGTAACCGCGACCGCCAAGCCAGCGGTTTCGCCCATCTCCCAGAGTGTCAAGGGCCTCTCGCTCGGAGAGGACTTCTCTCCCGCGATCGCGGATGCAGGGCAGCCATTGACTACACATCAGTTCCGCAAGCTATTGACCGCCGCTGGCTACCAATACCTGAGCGCGGATGAAACAGGCGATCCATCAAGCCGTGGTTGGACCGAGAGCGGCAATCTGGACACGCAGGGACACTCGCTGCAAGACAAACTCGCGGGGCAAGTCCACGGTCAGATTGAGTTGCTTCTTGAACGTATCGAGTCCCTCCTCAAAGCGGGTTGGGATGAGGTTCGGGTGGTAACGGATCATGGTTGGCTCTGGCTACCCGGCGGATTGCCGAAGGTTGAGCTGCCGAGGTACCTGACCGAGAGCCGCTGGGCTCGGTGCGCCGTGATAAAGGGGGGCTCCAATGTCGAAGTTCCCACCGTCCCCTGGAACTGGAATGTCGAGGAACGGGTCGCGGTTGCGCCTGGCATTGCCTGCTTCTCAGAAGGCCACAAGTACGCACACGGCGGCTTGAGTCTGCAAGAGGGCTTGATTCCGGTCATCAGCGTGACAGGCGGAACGGCACCAGAAGCAACGGCTCCACAGATCGCAGAGGTGTCTTGGGTTGGGTTCCGCTGTCGAGTGCGGATCGAGCCGGCTCAGCTAGGGTGGTCCGTTGATGTGCGTACCGAGGTCAACAATGCCGATTCTAGCATCACTGGTGTGCGCACAGTGAATGCCGAAGGCTCGACAAGCCTGCTAGTGGAAGACGACGATTTGGAGGGCAAATCGGCTGTGGTCGTCGTACTGGATGATGGCGGTAATGTGCTGGCAAAACAGGCTGTAATCGTAGGGGGTTATTCATGAGTGTAGAACTCGACAAGTTGGATCGTTTAGCTGCATCGGCGTTTGACGGCTACTTGGTCCGCAAGGATCTAGTGCGCAAGTACAGCCGCCAATATCCGGTGCCGACCTATGTGGTTGAGTTCCTTCTAGGGCGTTACTGCGCGAGTACGGACGAGCAGGAAATCGCCGAAGGGCTGGAGATCGTCGAGCGTCAATTAGCGGATCGCACCGTCAGAACGGGCGAAGAGGAACTGTTCAAAGCTAGATCTCGGGAACAGGGCTCCATCAAGCTAATAGATATCATCAAGGCGAAGCTAGACGCGAAAACGGACTCATTTATTGCCGAACTGCCAAGTCTTGCTATCAGGGGCGTACGGATAGACGACGACTTGGTCAAGCAGCATGAACGCATGTTGACCGATGGTTTCTATGCGGAAGTGACGTTGGGCTATGACGCGGTGATCGCGCTGGAACAGGGAGGTCGTCCATTTGCCATCGACGGCCTCCGGGCAATTCAGTTATCGAAAGCCGATGTGCTCGATGCACTTCAACGTGCCCGACGCGAGTTTACCAAGGAGGAATGGACGGATCTTTTGCTTCGCAGTATAGGCTTAGAGCCGGCCGCCTTGTCGGAGCGCGCCCAATTGGTCGCTCTGATACGGATGGTTCCGTTCGTGGAGCGCAACTACAACCTCGTCGAGCTAGGACCGCGTGGTACCGGCAAGAGCCATCTGTTCCAGCAAATTTCCCCATACGCACACCTAGTCTCCGGTGGCAAGGCGACCGTCGCCAAGATGTTCGTCAACAATGCCTCTGGCCAACGCGGTCTGGTGTGTCAGTACGACGTGGTTTGCTTCGATGAGATCTCTGGCGTGTCCTTCGATCAGAAGGATGGCGTGAACATCCTGAAAGGCTACATGGAGTCCGGTGAATTTTCTCGCGGCAAGGAGAGCATACGCGCGGACGGCGGCATCGTGATGGTTGGCAATCTGAATGTCGATGTCGAACATCAACAGCGCGTCGGCCATCTCCTGAGCCCGCTGCCGTCCGAGATGAGGGAAGATACGGCGTTCATGGATCGCATCCATGCCTACGTGCCGGGATGGGATTTCCCAAAACTTAACCCGAACGAACATTTCACGGATCACTTCGGCTTGGTCTCTGATTTTCTGTCCGAATGCTGGAGCCGACTCCGTGATGGCAGCCGCATTTCAGTGCTGCAAGGGCGCGTAAATTATGGTGGTGCTCTGAGCGGACGAGACATTACCGCCGTCAACAAGACTGTAAGCGGACTGTTGAAACTGCTCTATCCAGATCCGGAAATGGAGGTGCCAGACGATGAGCTAGAAGATATGGTTCGCATGGCTTTGGAAGCCCGTCGTCGGGTCAAGGAACAACAGAAACGGGTATTCAAAAGCGAGTTCCGGAACACTCATTTCAGTTACTCGATTGGTGAGGACGGCATCGAACAGTTCGTCTCGACGCCGGAACTCCACAGCGACGAAGCCATTGACTTGGATCCCTTGCCGCCCGGCCAAGTTTGGGGCATTAGCCCTGGCGAGCCTGAAACAGGCCCGAGTCTCTATCGTATTGAAGTAACGGTCGGGAGAGGGGACGGTGTCAGGATACTGAATACCCCAGCCCCGCCTGCTTTCCGTGAAAGCGTCAGGTACGCGGAACAGAATTTGTATACTCGGGCAGCAGAACTCGTTGGAGACCGGGACCCGCATTTACACGAGTTTTCCGTGCAGCTTCGTGCAATGGATAATGATCATAGGGGCACCGCGCTGGGGCTGCCGGCACTAATGGCGCTTTGTAGTGGGTTGCTTGAGAAGGGTACGAAAGGTGGCCTAGTTGTTGTCGGTGCTCTCAATCTCGGAGGGTCGGTAGAACCGTTGGCCAATGCGGTCAGCGTCGTTGATATCGCAATTGATAGGGGGGTAGATACCCTGCTGATGCCGGTGTTGGCGCGAAAGCAGCTATTCGAACTGTCGGATGACATGGCGACGCGAATCAATATCCTGTTTTATTCCGATGTGCCAGATGCGTTGCTCAAGGCGTTATTGGAGTAATCCGACTTCATTTAATCGAAAGATAAATATTATGGAAACTCGCACGGAATTGTGCGGTATAAACGGAATTATTGATAGTATAGATCAGAAACAGTCGAATTTAAATCCTACTCAAATATACAATGAGGGATGGATGACTCGGTTGTTAGTTAAGTTTTCAATTGAAGATAATTTGAATATAACTCGGAAATCAAGTTAAAAAACAATCCTAACCTATTTGGCCTCGTTGAAGCGAAGATGGGGAGTAATTTGGGACAAGGTGTAACACATGCTAAAAATTATAATCAGGCAAGCCGCAGTTTGGCTTGTATTGCTTATGTAACAAAAGACACATCCTGTAAAATTTTCTTCGCAGTTGTTGCACCTGAAGAGACACTTGAGAAGTACAAAATTGATGAGCAAATTAATAAAAAATTTATGACGCAACAAATCAGAGATAGATTTAATCAGTATGAGGAAAAATTTAAAAAAGATAAAGATATGGATGGTGTACTAGCGAAAGCAAACGAATGTGATGTTTGGTCGGCGAGCTATGAAGTCTGGATAGACGCAATCAATGACCCTCAATTGAAGAGAGCATTAAAAACATTTTATGGAAAATCTAAAAAATGGAATGACTATCAAATTAGAAAATAGGCTAAGTAATCCCGTCTAGTGCCGCCGGCATATCCTTCTATCCTGCGCTCCCTTCCTTCCGCCCGACGATCAACAAATGCGCGGGCATTTTCTCCAGCCACTGTTCTTCCTCGATTTGCTCTCCGTATTCGACGACCTCGACGATGCGGCAGCCACCATCGATAGCGGCCTGCACGTGATCGGCAACCGTCCAGTGGTATTCGAATGTCGAAGAGCTGCGATGGGGACCGCGATCTAGATAGCGATAGCGGGGCTCGTAGCTGTCGGCATCTTCCCACATCCGCCGCATGGGGTGGTACTCGTGCGCGACGAAAAGGCCTCCCGGTGCGAGGATGCGCCCGGCTTCCTCATAGTACTGTTGGATGTTTGCAACCCACACGGACACGTGTCCGCCGGTGTACACCAAGCCGAAGGAATCGTCCGCGAGGACGGATAGGTCCGTCACATCCGCTTGCACAAACCGCACGGAGAAATTGAGGGTGCGCGCCCGGTCTGCGACTACGGCTAGGCGACGCGCGGAAATATCGACGGAGGTGACGCGCCCGCCGAGACCGGCCAATGCAAAGGCTACCTCGTTGTCGCCGCTCCCCAACACGCAGACCTCGACCCCTTGTATATCCGCGACATAGCGCATCTCGGCCTCGCTTAGCACTAGACGCGGTTCTTGGTGTGCCC
This sequence comes from Candidatus Latescibacterota bacterium, assembly GCA_965261395.1. Taxonomy (GTDB): domain Bacteria; phylum Latescibacterota; class UBA2968; order UBA8231; family UBA8231. The sequence continues at coordinate 5,056,350 of OZ253462.1, read as the reverse complement.
GCCTCCACAGGCCGCGCTGATCCTCCTGTTCCTGCCACCACTCGGTGGGTGCATTAGGTGATTGTTACGGTTTTGGTGGTTGTTTTTAGGTTGTCTCGGTACTGCTGAAAGACCCGGTCAAGCGTTCCATTGTACAAGGCGCAACGCAGGGCAAGAATGGCGTTGCTGTTTTCCTTATACCACCAAGCGCCCGAGCGTTTCAGACGAACATGGCCGATGAAGCGATGCGCCGATTCGATCGCACCCGACCCGATCGGGTATCCGCCCTTGCGATGGCTGCCGAAATCGACTTGATGCAATCGCTTTTGCAGGTACGTCAAGGCCGTGCCGATCGCCTCTTCGGCCTCTTCCGAGACCGCCTGCATGCGCTGCAGACCCCAAACCACGCCGGTGCCCTCACCGCAGAACAGGCGCGCCAGAGTCGCTTCCAGCCAATGGCTGGCGCGCGCCGCATCGGTGCCGTATTGAGCCTCGGCCACCGCGTGCAGGTAGCGGCTACAATGGTAGTAGTCGAGGATCTGACGGGCGCTCGGGAACAGTTCCTCCACCCATTTCCAGATCCACGGGGCTCCGTCCCCGATGGCACACAAGCGCACCTGCTCCTCCGGGATCAGCCCCGCCTCCTTGACCTGGCGCAAGGCCGAGCCGAAGGCCTGTTCGTCGCCCATCTGGTGCCAGGAGATCAGCTGCTCGATGCGCTCATCGTCTACCAGGTAGAAGCGAAAGCCCTTGGCTTCGTGGTATTCACCCTGCCAACGCCTTCGCCGAGCCCGGCTCTTCTTGCGCCCCGGACGAGTCCCTTTGGCGGTCTCGGGACGACTGGGCACGTCGGCCGCGTCGATGGCCAACACCACGATGGGCCGCCACTTGCGAGCGGCGGCGGCTTGAGCAATGCGATCCTGGATGTCGGCCGCGTCCGGACACACCTGCAGCACGTCCAACGACCCGGTCTGTTGCAGCACCTCGTGAATCACACAGTCGCTCATCGACGCGTCGGTCAGCTCGTCCAGCAGCTTCGCGGCGCGCTGGTGGGGCATCTCCAGCGCCAGCTTGACCCCGGCGTTTTGAACGTCCCACTGCTTGCGGTGCCCCGACAGGCCCAGGGCCTCGTCCAAAGGATAAAAGCCGTGCTCACAGGAAACGCAGTAGAAATAGGGCCGCTCCAAGGGCACCGGCCCGAGCAGCGTCTCCACCGTGCGCGAGCGCGACGGTCGCGCACGCAGGACGCGCTCACACTTCGGGCAGGCCGCCTCTTCTTGCGCCAGGAACTGGCCGTGGCGGCGTTCGATGAAGGCTTCCACCACCGCCGCGGTAAGCCCGGAGCGCTCTTGCGACACCGCCTCGGTAATCTCCATCAACGTCGGCGGAGTAGATCCGTGCTCGCTCATTTGCGTCTCCACCCGATCCAGCAACTCGTCCAGGGCTTCATGCGCTCTACTTCGAAAGCGCGCCCACTGCTGCCGCTGCTGAAAGGGCGCCAGAGAGAGAATCGCAGGCATTGCTCCCCTTCTTTCTCAATCGAGGGGAGCGTGCCGCGGGGGAGGCGGCAAAAGAATAGAACAAGTTACTGTAAAATATACACATACGTACCGAAATCGTGCCATAACAATCGGCTAAGGTGCCCCACTCGGTGGAAGCGTCCCAAAAGGTCCGATTCGCTTGGTGCGGATCGGTGATCGGGTCCTCTTTCATAAGTACCTACCCACTGCGTAGAGATCCGATTGTGTTGGATGGATAGAAGGCGCCCACGAGGGGTGTCCCTACAGTGTGGGATTTTACCGTCTACTAACCGAGGCGGCCGTGCTCGTCAAACGCCATCGCGGCTAGGGCACCGGTTTGCTCTAGGTCGGGATGGTCGCCGAACTCCCGCAGCAGGCTCGCGGAGAGTTGGATATGGCCGATGTCGAGGGTGTTTTTGATGCGGACGACGCGCGCCTGTTCGGGGTTGGCGAGGTTTTGCACCGCAAGCGCGGCCTCAATGGCCTCGCGGTCGGTTGCCATGACGACGGGTATGTACGCGCGATTGAGGAAGGTGGTGGTGAAGACGTTGGCGTACGTGGCTTTGAAGTCGATGCGCTCGTGCAGGCGGCGGGTGATGATGTCGGCGAGCCCGACGCCGTTGGCATTGCCGTGGGTTTCGTCGGTCAGGTCGAGCACCACGATGCGAGCCACGCCCGGGGACTCCGGTTCTTTGACGCCGGGCAGGAGCATGCGGCCGACGACGTTGGTGTCCATGCCCGTACCCGAGATATTCTTGCCGATTTGTTCGATGATCAGCAGGTCGATGCCTTGGACTAAGATGCGGGGCATGGTGCGCCGCGCTTCCTCCAAAAGCTGCGGCTCGCGGCTTGGGAACTGCCCGGGTTGCAGGGCCTCGACGCGGAGGGTCTCTTCGTAGGCGTTTTCGACGATGGCCAACCCCATGAGGATCGGCGCTTGGTCGAGGATACAGCGGCCCCAAGCCGGGATCAGGCGGGCGAGGCTCTCGGCGCCCCCGGCGTGGGCGATGGTCGCGCCTTTGTGGCTGCCTAAGCCGATGGTCATCATCTTCATCAGGCCGCTTTCAAACACGCCGCGAAAGGAGGTGTGCGGCTTGACGCGGTTGATGAGCACCACGCCATCGGCTTCGGTGGCGAGTCGGTTGAGCAGCACTGGGGTGCCGTCGTCGAGTTGGCCGACCTCGACGACATCCATGGTCGCCTCGACCGGGCAGCCCATACTCTCAGCGTCGAGACCGTAACTGGCCAGCACCTGCTTTTGGCCTTCAGCCGTAGCGCCGCCGTGGCTGCCCATAGCCGGCAGCAGGAAGGGCCTGCCGCCAGCCTCTTTGACGCAGTCGATGACGGTGCGGGTGATGAGTGGGATATTGGCGATACCGCGGCTGCCGCCCGTAACGGCGATTCGCGCACCGGGGGCAATGACGTCGGCTAGATCGGCGCGCGCTAGCTGGCGACGGACCTCGCCGGCCACATCGGCTAGCGAGTCGTTGGCAAAGTGCTGCTTAACGGGGGCCATTTGCGGTAATTGCACGGTGGGTACCTCTATCCCTCGCCGACCAAGGCGGCGCGCAGGCGCTGGGCGCGCTCGCGGATCGGTCGGGCCGGTTTGGGCACCGGCTCGGTGGCCGGGGCGATTTTCCAGATAAAGACGACCGGGCCTTCCTCCGCAAAGTGCTGGTCGAGCTTGGCGTCGAAGTCGTCGTCGGTGTCGATGGTATAGACGCGCTGGAGGCCGGCCCCACGGCAGATTTGCTCGTAGTCGATAAAATCTGCACCGGGCACGGGCTGGCTGCCGGTTACTTCATAGGTGCCGTTTTCAGTGATGACGAGGGTTAGGTTCGCAGCCGGACGCTGAGCCAAGGTGACGAGCACGCCCAACGACATGAGGGTGCTGCCGTCGCCGTTGATGCACAAGACCCGGCGCTCGGGCCGGGCGATGGCCAAGCCCAGCGCAAAGTCGGCGGCGTGGCCCATGGCGCTTTCGACGTGGGCAAAGTCTAACGGGCCGTCGGAGTGCGCGGCCCAAGGCATGGCCACGCTCATGGTGGTGACCACGACTTGGTCCGTGCGTCTGGCGGCCAGTTTTTCGAGGCAGGTGTATTTGTCGAGCATCTTATACAGTCTCCGCGACCAGCAACACAGCGGTTGGCAGCGAGGTCTCTTGGGCCTTGGCGAACGCAGCGTCAATCTGGCCGCTATCGTCGTCTGTGTGCATGGCGGTGTAGGGGATGTTCCAAGCCTTGAGAGTCGGCTCGAAGAAGGTGGCGGCCGTATCGACTCGGGGGGCACCTGGGGCCATGGTCGCGTAGCCTCGGTAGCCGACGAGCATGACGAGGGGAATGCCCATGTTGTAGGCCGTGCCGCGCAAGGCGTCGCCGGCCTCCAAAAAGCCCGTATTCTGGATCAGCACCAGCGGATGGGCACCGCCCAAATACAGGCCGGAGGCCAAGCCATACGCCTCGCCCTCGCGACTGGTGAGGATCACTTCGATGGTGTGGTGGTCCCACAGGCGCTCGTACAGGACGCACGAGCCGTTGTCTGGGACCCCTAATACGTGCGTAATGCCGTGCCGTTCGAGGGCGGCGATGATCTTGGCGGCGCTGATCACGGGCTTACTCGGCGAAGATTGCACGGGTGGAGATGCCGCTCTGATGACCTTGCTGCTGGATGCCGCCGATAAACTGGGCGGTGCGGCCAGCCGGGGCAGTGCCGGCGTAGTACGCGCTAAAGGACTCGTTGAAGGCGACCAATCCAGCGCGATTTTGCGCGGAGTCGGCACCGGCGACGATGTAGGCGTTATTGAAGACGCCGTCCTCTTTGAGACCCGCGCCTCCAGCTTCCTTGATCCGGGCGTCGAGCGTGTCGAGTTGTTGGCCAGCGTCGCTGCCGCCGACGGCTGAGACGTGAACTTCGCGCACGCCGTGGTGGCGCAAGCTCGCCCAAGTCGAGAAGCCGTCCTCGATCTGTCCCGAGCGCACGATTTCGACTTCACCGGAGACCACGCGCGGCTGCGGCTCGATGATGCTGTCGAGATTGGGGATCCGCGACACCGGGTAAATCAGGCCGGAGGGCCGGTCGTCGCCGTAGTAATCCGCAAAGACTTGGCGGGTGGTTTCGATGCGCTCCCAGGTCTTGGCGGGATCGTCGTCCACGGCCACGAGGATCTCCATGAATACGGTCTGCTTTTTGAAGTCAACGCCTTGCTCGGCAAAGGGCTTGGCATATTGCTCGTCGAGGATGAAGCGCATTTCTTCGGTTAGGTCGTCGCCGAGGGTGGTGATCATTTCGCCGTCTCGCTGGTGCATGACCGAGGCACCCGAGGGCTGGTGATCCACCCAAGTGCCGTAGTCGATTTTGCCGCTGCTGATGGAGACGGTCTCGCCGGCACAGGCTTTGATTTGGACCTCGAAGAGGGCCGCTGGGTCTGGGAAGCCCTCTGGGTGGGTGAAGCGGGCCATGCGGTTGGAGCGCAAGGGGCCGCTGGTGACGGCGGCGATCATGGCCCCGTAGCAGGCGTTGAAGTCGTTTTTGCGCTGGTCGCACTCGTCGCGGTCAGCAGAAGGGGTGGTCCACAGGACGTCGGTCTTGTACACGTCAGACCAATGGACGCCGCAAATTTCGAGGCCCTTGTTGAGGTTTTCGATGGTGCCGAACCACTCCGAGCCAACGTCGTTGGCGTATTGAGTGCCGACATTACCCGAAGGCTCGACTAGGCGCACGACGTGGCCATTGTCGTCGGTAATGATCACTTCGGTGGGGTTGGAAAAAATGGCGATCGAGTTGTGGCGGACGATATTGACTTGGGCCATGAGCTCCTCGGTTGATTTTGTGAAGGGTTGCCGCGAATTATATTGCAAAAAGTACGCGCTCTGCCGACGATAGACAATAGGGAGGGGAAGATGTCCACCTGCGCCGTGCTTTTTGCCAAGAAACCAGTCCCCGGAGCGGTCAAAACCCGGCTCCAGAGCCATTTGAGTACCTCTGAGGCCGCACGCCTGTACGAGGCCATGTTGCTGGATTGCGCCACTGCACTGCACGAGACACAGGCCGCTGCCAAGGTCGTGGCCTTTACTCCGGCCCATGCCGAAGACGCTTTGCGCACCCTGCTGGCCCCGATTGGCACCTTCGAGTACGCACCCCAGCCCGAAGGCAATCTAGGGCAGCGCATGGAGGGCCTGATGCAGTGGGCCTTTGCGCGGGGGGCCGAGCGGGTGGTCATCATCGGCTCGGATAGCCCTTCTCTGCCAGCCCGCTACATCGACGAGGGGCTGGCGCTGTTGCGCGAGAAGGAGGTGGTCTTAGGCCCGAGCACGGACGGCGGCTACTACTTGGTAGGCAGGCGAAAAGGGGAAAGCCGGATATTCCAAGACGTGGCTTGGAGCACCGGGATGGTATTCGAGCAAACCCTAGCGCGCTTGGGAACGCAGACGCTCGGCCTGCTGCCGCCTTGGTACGATGTGGATACGCCGGCTGAGGCGGGGTTCCTAAAGGTGCATCTCGAAGCCTTGGCGCGAGCGGGCAGTACCCAAGGGCAGCACAGCTTGGCGGTGCTGCGCGACCTCGTGCTGCCGCTGCCCTAGCGGTTGGCTTTCTTGCGGAACAAGGCTTCCCAGTGATCTAGGTCGTCTGGGTCGAGGGGCGGGTGAGATTCGGTGCCGTCGTGGGTGGGGGCAGGCTCGGAAGCGTTCGATGCCTGGACGGGTCCTGTGAGTTCGTCGAGAAAATCCTCAGAACAGGTCGAGCGGATTTTGTGGCGCGCGGCGCAGCGCTGGACTGCGCGGTCGGAGCTGATGACCCGCAGCCACTTGGCACCGTGTTTTTTTTCGACCGCCTGCGCGATTAGGTCGTCGGCCTGCTGAGGGTAGCGCGAGAATTCTATGGTGACGTATGGGCTGCTTGCGTTTGTCGCGCTCGGCGATGCGCCAGTGCCGTCGTAGTACAGGGTGATATGCTTGTCGGCGCGGCGGCCGTAGGCGGCGAGTTCTTGCTGCAAGCGGTGGCGTGCTCGTTCCAGGGTGTCGCCTCGGCCTTGGAAAAGCTGGCTCGATTTGATGAGATTGTACCCATCTATGAGCAGGTGCTCTTTCTTGGTATCCACCCTGCCGTCCTCACACGAGTTGGATGCCTTGGGTGTTGAGCTGATAGGAGACCACGCTGCTTTTGGTAAAGGCCGCGTGTTGGCGCAGCTTGTCGAGCCTTGCGCGCAACGCGGCCGCTTGCCCCTCTGCGGCGATGAGGAGGGCGAAGCCGCCGCCGCCAGCCCCGGTGAGAAGCCCGCCCTCGGTCAGGTCGGTGATCTGCGGATTCTCGAAAAGGTGTTGCAGGGCGTCGTTGGTGGCCTGGGGATCGAGGATGCAGCGCAACTGCCAATAGCGGTCGGCCAGCCGTCCGAGATCGGCGTAGGCGCCCGCGCGCAGCGCGGCCACCATTTCGTCGTGAATGGCCAGCGACTCGCGAATGGCTCTATAGCGCTGGCGATTCCGCGACAAATAGGCGTCGAGAACGACGTTGAGGCCGCGGGTAGCCGAGCGCGATATCCCCGTGTCGAAGAGCACGACCCGCTCGGTGAACAGGCTCTCGTCCACCTCGGTGAGGAACGTGCGTTCGGGCGCGGGCAGGCCGTCGGTCGGTGGCGCGTAGAAGTTCTTGATGGCCGAGGGGCCGCCGCTGGCACCGCGCGCATCCTGCCAACCGCTGTTGAGGCCGAGGCTTTGTTCGAGCATGAGGCTGTGATCGTAGAGGCTGGGGTACTCGCACGCGGGCGCGGCGTGGGGGTGACCGGAGAGGTGGTAGAGCATTTTGAGAATGGCGGCGGACAATATGCCGCTGGTGCCTAGGCCGGACCCTTGTAGCACCTTACTACTGGTGGTGAGTTCCAAACCACCGCCGTTGGTAAAGGCGGCGATGTCTTCGATGACATCTGTGGAGTCCGGCCGGACGATGCCCGCGTGGACCAGCCCTTGCTTGACCAACCGCAGGGCTTCGTCGCCGCTGCGGCGGTAGGCAAAGAACAGCTCGCTGACGGTCGCGGCCGAGCTGTGTTTGCTGGCCTCAAAGTCGGCCTTGAAGCCCATAGAGCGGGAGCGGAGGATGAGCTGGGATTCGGCCAGCCTCCGTGCGGTGACTTCCAGCGGCGGTTGGGCACGCTCTTGCTGGCCCGGTTGCAGATTGACGGCGATGTTGAGCGTCTTGCCACCCTGTTCCTTGCTGCGCAGGTGATTGTCTGAGGCATTGGCGCTGGAGATGCCCAAGCGCAGGGGCGATTGGATGCAAAAGGTTTGCTCGTAGGCCGATTCGATCATCCGTGGCGCGGCGGCGTGGCTCTTGTCGAGGGCGGCCAAGCTGCGCTGCAAGTCGATGCTCTGTAGTTGGTTGATTCGCGCCTCGTAGGCTGCGGCTAGCTTGTCGATGTGCTTGGCTTCTTTGAGTTGGACGATGTCTTGACCGTCGATGCAGCAGGGCGGCAGCGCTCGCCGCCAGGCCCGCGGCTCGGCGGCGAGCGTTGGGTAGATGTCGGCCATGATGCGAGCGGCGCGCATGCCGCGCAGACAGCGGACCGAGACATCGCATTCTTCTAGATAGGCATTGAGGCGTCTGAGCACCTGCAAGAGCGCCTTGGGGGATTCGGGAGGCAAAAGCCGCAGCAATTGGCGGTGGTCGAGATCGACCAAGCCATCGACCAGATCGACGGTTAGTTGCGGCAGCTCTTGGACGACCGCATCGCCGAAGAGCTCATTCCACTCGCGAGGCGTGGTTGCCGCGAGGAGTGCGTCGATGGCCACGGGGGTCTCTAGGCGGGACAAAAGCGCCCGATTGAAGAGTAGATCGCGGAGGAAGCGGCGCTTGTCCTCTGGCTTGCCGCCGGCCCGCGCCGCGTCGAGGATGTGATCGACGAGCGATTGGACTTCGCGCAAATCAGCGGCTTGTTCGAGGCGTTCGAGGAATGCTTTCATGCTGTTCAGGGGGAGAGGGTGCGCTGAAAATTATACGCAAAAAACGCGCACCGCGCATCAGCGTGAGTCGGCAGCGCTCATTAGCTCACCAGCCTCCACGGCGAAATCGAGGTAGTTTTGTCGCGGAGGCAGCGGGCAAATATAGGCGGGATTGTACGCACAGTATGGATTATAAGCGTTATTGAAATCGATGACATACATACCATCGTCCTCTCGAATCAGGCGCGCGTAGCGCCCGCCCCCATACGTGGTATGGCCGTTGGTCGGATCCTTGAAGAAGACTTCTGTTTCGCCGGTTTGCGGACTGCGGTACACCTCCAGCCAAAAGACTTTTTCGCCAAAGGCCGAAACAAAGCGCCCCAATCGCTCGAGTTCGGTGGTGGTGTCGTCGGTATTGGGAATTTCGACGATGCGCTGGCGACCGTAGATATGCAGCTCGCCCCGCAGACGATAGCGGAAGTCGATGGGATAGTACGCAAGCTGTTCAAAGCGGGCGCGTTGCGCTGGCAGCAGCGGCGAATCCTCACTTTTGAGCAAGCTATCTTTGGCGGCGCGGAGGACTTCGATCTGGGCGCGGATGGAGTCGTCGGCTGCGGCGGCCCCAAAGGACAGGCATAGACAGCAGGCGATGGCGTAGAGCGGGTTTTTGCATCCCACAATGAATAGTCTCACAGGCATGATAAATTCTCCTCTTGGTCTATTTTAGAGTCAATTTGCTGCCACATCAAATGGCCGGATCGACAGGCCGATCCGCCTTGTCTCCCTTGTCCAGCCGCCATAGATTCTGCGACAAACAGGAGGAAAATCCATGCGTTTGCAGGATCGCATCGCCGTTGTTACCGGAGGGAGTTCGGGGATTGGGCGGGGTATTTGTCTCGAACTGGCCCGCGAAGGGGCCAAGGTTGCAGTGGCCGATATACAGGAAGCGCCCAAGATCGGCAGGTTTCACGAGACCGCGCCGCAGCCACCCACGGCCGAGATTATTGCCGAGGAGGGCGGCGAGGCGCTCTTCGTCGAGACTGATGTGGCCGACGAAAAGGCAGTGGAAAAGCTAATCGCCCGCAGTGTCGAGCGCTTTGGCGGGGTGGATATTTTGGTCAACAACGCCGGGATCATCATACTGGGAGACAGCCAAGAACTATCCGTCGAGGCGTGGGACCGGGTCGTGGGGGTCAATCTGCGCTCGATCTTCCTCTCGACCAAATTTGCCGCGCCCTATCTGCGAAAATCCGCGGCTGGGCGCATCGTCAACATTGCCTCGGTCCACGCCTTCGGCGGCGGTGGCGGTCCGGCCTATGCGCCGACTAAGGCCGGGGTGGTGAATCTGACGCGGGATTCGGCGTTGGAACTGGCTGGGGACAACGTCACGGTCAACGCGGTATGCCCGGGCTATATCGAGACGCCGATCCAAGACTATTTAACCCCGGAGATCATCGAGCAATGTCGGCGGGATACGCCCTTGCCGCGCTTGGGCTTGCCGAGGGACATTGGGCGGGCGGTGGCGTTTTTTGCCTCGGATGACGCGGAGTGGATTACGGGGACGGCGTTGCCGGTCGATGGGGGTTGGTTAGCGCCGATCTGATCGGCATGGACGAGGCTTGGTCCATCGTCGAAGTGAGCCGCGTCGGGGGAAGGTCGCGGTTGACATCTTGCTTGGCCGTCGCACCGTTGAAGATTCTTAGCCCCAAGGTCGAGGCCGATTACAGCTTTACATGTTTCAAGTGCTCAGAGACCAGATGAGCGCTGCGGTGCGCCTTGGGATCGTCGGGCCGATGGAAGCCACGCGACGGCAGTTGGGTCTGTATGTGCATTGCGAGGAATTGTTGGCGGAAGTGGCAGGGCGACCGTACGCACAAGCGACGCGCTGCGCGCCACAACCGGAGGCGCAGAAGTCGCTCTAAGACGGTTCCTTGGGGATGCGTTTGGGTGGAAGAGACGCGATGGGGTGGCCACAGGTTTTTTCTTGCAACTGCTGCCGCACGTCCTTCCCATCGACCATTTGCTCCGCGATGATGAACAGGCCCTTGCCGTCGCTCGACTTCTCCCAAAGAGCACCAATGGTCCGCTTCTCGTTGGTATCCGATCCTTCGGCGATATGCGCTCCCTTGTATTCGACGACGAGGAGATGATCATCGTTTAGCAAAGCGACAAAGTCCGGGTAGAATTTGTCTGTTGCGGTGGGCAGCCAAAACGAGTTGGGATGGCGCGCTACATTGCGAATCCAGTACTTCACTGCCGCTAGACTGTCGATGACCTGAGCGCATCGCATTTCCTCGCCGTCGTCCGCACCGTCAAAGGCGGGAACGCGATCTGGGCCTAAAAAGTGCTTGCTTGGTTTCCAGCGCCCGCGATAGCGCCGTTGATCCCAATACATGTTGTCCACAAATGTGAAGGCCGTATCGAACGAGACCGTTGTGTTGGCCTTGGGCACCAAGAGGTACTGCTGATAGACGCTGCTTCGTTGCTTTTGGCGAATGGCCGCGATCTTGTACTCGGTTTTCTTGGCGAGCAGGAATTTGCAACGCATTAGCGCGGAGATGGTCATGCCGCGTGTGTTGAGCAGGTGATTGACCAGTTGGCGCAGCCATTTGAGTAATTCACTCTGGTGAATGTCCATCTGGCGTACCTGCCGATCGAGCCACAGGACGAGCGCTTCAGCGGTCCAGCCTTCGACGGCAATGTCCAGCGCCAATTGCTCCTCTTCGCTGGCGAACTGGTAGGTGATGCGATTGCCGTCAATGTCTATTGCAAAACTGCGCGCTGTCTCGTGGATAGTGAACTCCTGTTCGTCCATTTTTGGCGAATAATCGAGTAGCGACCAGTCGTGGTATTCCATGAACACGTCCGTATCGGCGAATTCCAGCGTGCCCTGGATTTCCGACATCAGGCGTGGGACTTTGAATGGCTGCCCCTGTTCGGCAGGGGATATTTGCTCCTTGACTGCGGCGCGGTATTGGGTAACGGCAGTGGCAAAACCTTTTCGCTCTTGCTCGGGCAATGCCTCCAAAATCACCTGCTTGCGGTCCTGATTGATCCAGCCAGTAAGCGCGATCTCGACCTGCCCTTCAGCGGTTTCGCGTACTAGCAGCCCGTCGTGCACTGCCTCTCTGAGTTCGGACAGGATTTCTGGGGTTGCCGGGGTCGTATAGCTGAATATCGGCTCCGGCTTTTCCTGCGGACTGAACAAGTCTCTCTGGAAGTCGAGCGTGCGCTGCACCGGCTCGATGTGGTCGAGGGCTTCGTCTTCCTCAAAGCCCATGTCCACCAATTTGTCGGCCAAGGCGCGCGCGGCTTCGCCAAAAGATGGCTCGGATAGGAAGGCGTAGGCTTTGTTGAGGCCGGGTGCTTGGCGGCGCGTGGCATAGGGCATCCGCAGTACGCGGCCGAGCAGTTGCTCCACGTCTGTTGCACTTTGGATGCGCGATACGGAGCAGAAAATGTAGGCGAAGGAGCAGTCCCAGCCTTCTTTGAGCGCCTCGATCGTAATGACGTATTCGATGGGACAGGTGCGGTCGAACAAGTCGATGCCGTCGAGTTCGCGTTGGTCGCCGGTGGCAATGGCGATTTTGCTTTCCGGGATTTGCTCAATGTCCATCAGGTGATTTTTCAGAGCCGCGACTGTTACCTCTTGGTTTTTCGGCTGCGCTTGGAACAAGATGATGGGACGGATGTAGTCGGCATCGTCCTTCGCAGTCTCTGCTAGTGAAGCACAGGCGGCAATGGCCCCGTTCACCGCGTTTTGCCAAGTGTCGTGCTCGGCGAGCATGATGGGCAGTTTGATCATTTCTTCTCGCTTGAGTTCTTGGGCGGTGACGCTGTGTAGGATGTTCGACTTGCGCTGCGGGGTTGCCGTGAATTCGACGATGGCGCAGGGGTTGACTCGCGCCTGCATTTCCCGCGTCAGGCCGGTGACGGCGTTGTGTGCCTCATCGACTATCATCAGGGGCTGATGGCGATGCAGCAGGTTGGCGAAGGAGAATTTGACGGTGCCATTGTCCAGCTTTTCCAAGCCAGGCGCAGTATCCCGGACGCCGGAGAAGTGCGGTTCCATCTCCTCGTTGTGGGCGTACACTTTGCGCCCTTCGGTGTTCGACACCCGCAGCGTTTGAATGGTGCCGACCACAATGCAGCAGTGGTCGCGCAAGTCGTGCGGCCGGATATGGGTGAAGTCGGCGATGTCGAATACGCGCACCCGGCCGTCGAAAGCGTCGTCCAGCACTTGCCGATAAGCGTGGCGGGTGTTTTTCAGCGCCTCGACTGTCTGTCGACGGATGGTTTTGGTCGGCACCAGCCACAGCACTAATGGATAGTCCTTTTCGATCCAAGCATTGCGGGCGATGGAGACGGCGTGGGCGGCGAGGATTGTTTTGCCGCCGCCGGTGGGTAGGCGCAGGCAGACGTAGGGAACGTCTGGCAATTCTTTTAGCGGTGCGTAAGATTCGGCATAGCCTCTAAGCCGCGCAGCCTGCTCTGGCTCTTGGGTTATGGCTTCGTAGGCGTTTTTGGGGCCGGCGATACGCGCTTCCTCGAAGAAGCGGCGCAGGACGGAGAGGGTGTCGGCTTGATATTGTTTTAGCTGCATGGATCAGGTGCGCGCTTTGATATCGTAGGGCGTCTGTTTGAAGACGATGTCCTCCCGCCAGTGGGGAATCAACTCCCCAGCAACTGGTCGATTTTCGACTTCAAACGTGCTCTCCTAGCAGCGTAGAAAACATCGAACTCTGTTATTTCCTCCGGAACCTCTCCTAGCAAGTGCCGGTCTTTGTCTGCCTGCTTGCCCTTGGGATCATCACGGTACATTTGGGATAGCCAATCAGCCGGCATCTTGGCGCGTTTTTCGTTGTTCTCTGGACCTTGAAGCAGTTGAAGATTGGCAAGTCCATTTTTGAGCTGTTTGAAATCTTCTACCTTGTCATCCGGGACACCTGCATCTCTAAGTCGCCGATCGGTAAATCGAGATTGGGGAAAGATATGGTCTATGTGGAAATGGTTGCTCAGATCAATGAAGGGGAATATTTGTGACAGCAGAGCGAATGTGAGCTTGTTACCGTACTGCATATCAGCCAACTCCTCCAGTTCTTCCTTCTCAAAGACAAGCGATTTGCCCCGGCGTGTCATTTCTTCACGAATCCGGGTGACAGGAAAATCATTGCTGCTATTCTCTTTAATGATCTGCCTGAGCGCAGTCAGCAGTGTATCCAAGCCGCTACCCCAGATGCCAGCCTTCAGGAGGCTCCGAATTAGCCATTTACGGATCTCCTGCCGATCCTGTTTGAACCTACTGTTCGTTAGATAGGATTCTCCTGGGTCTCGCATGTAGAGATAGTACGCAATCGGCAGAATGGAACTGTCTGCACTCAAGGTCTGTCCATTGAAGCCGAAACGGGAAACTAGCTGGACTGTCAAGATCAGGGCTTGTTTTATATCGTTCCACTTCTCTTCTAACTTGGCCATATTCTCTCGGTTGAAGTTATCCACCTTAAAGCCAACGCTGCCGATGTCGCTCAGCATCAGCCCAGCCTTGAGAACCAAGTCTTGGGAGAAAAAGAAGCCGCTGCCAATTCTGTTAAGCTCATCCACCAGCGCATGAATCTCTTCTCGGGCGTCACGCTTTCTCCATAGCGCGACCGCGACCGAAAGCAGCAAGTCCGAATACGAGAGAATGGTCCCACCGCTGTTCGTACGAATGAAGATCTGGAGGACTTTCTCGAGCTCTTGGCTGCGTTCTTCGTAAAAGGCCACTATCTTTTCAGCATGTACAACCCGGTGAAGTTTATCGAGCGTGCTGAAAGCTTGGTTCACTTGTTCCTGCGGCAGCCGCTGGTTTAGCCACTCTACCATAGGAAGCCCCCCGGCCATCGGCAGTATATCCGCAACAGGAAAATAGCATTCCCCCTCTCTCTCATCGCTCTCTTGACTTTCTTTTTCTGTCAGAAAATCGAAGTGGTACTGTCTCCCCGTTTCGTCCTCTTCGTCAGGGTTCCAAAGGAGGTCTAGGTAAAGACGACGCTCAGGGAAGGCATCGGGATTAGTCCGAAACTTGTACGGCAACTTCCAAGCCATGGTCCCACGCAGGCCGATATTCAGTGCGGTCAGGCGCTGCTGTCCATCGAGTACTGCCGTCAACTGCCGATTCGGCATCGGGGACAGTTGCGGGCAATGGGGGTCGTCCCGCTCATGATAATTGAGAACGAAATCGTAGAATTGGAATTTAGTACTGTTTTCCGGCTGGACCTTCCAGTAGAGAAAGGTACCAAAGGGGTATCCCTGCATGATGCTGTCAAATAGCTGGCAGATTTGTTCCGGCTTCCATACGAACTCGCGTTGGATGGCGGGCAACACAATATCATGGCGCTCGATTTCATAAAGAATTTTTCGGATAGTGTCACCGGTTTGGTACATATTGAATCTCCTTTCTGGTCAGATTCGCGTCTCAAGTCCTTACTTTCACGTCATAGGGCGTCTGTTTGAAGACGATGCGCTCCCGGTCGAGCGTCGCTAGCGTCAAGCGCGACTGCTCGCCGTAGACTGTGAGCGGCCCGGCGAAATCAGCATCTTTGCGCGTAATCTCCTCTCGAATCACAGCGAGGGTCTCACGGGTTAAGACGTTGCCTTTGTCTTCGAGGATGCCGTTGTACAGCAGTGCATAAGCGCGGCCATCGTACAGGCCAAGGAAGGGGGAAACGCTGTTACCGCGCCACGGACGCCCGGTTTCGCTGAAATAGACGTGAGCGGCGAGCACGGAAAAGCGAATGTCGGAGCGAATATGCCCTTCCTCATCGAACATGGGTGGGCCGAGGCGATAGAAGCGAAACCCGCCGCCGCCCTGCCAGCCGACACTTTTGGAGATGCCGCCTTGTTCGCCGTCAATCACTTTGTTCAGGCGCGGGACGCAATGGCTAACGGCGTGCTCTCCCATTTCAATGCCGATGTAGCGGCGGCCCATCTTGTGCGCTACGGCGGCGGTGGTGCCGGAGCCGAGGAAGGAGTCGAGGACGAGGTCGCCGGTGTTGGTGGCGATGTGGAGGATGCGTTGGATAAGACGTTCGGGTTTTGGTGTTCCGAAAACTTCACTACCAAATAGCTTCACAGTTTCCTTTTTTGCGTCCTGCGTGTGACCAACATCTTCGTAATTCCACAATGTCTGCGGAACAATGCCCTGCTTGACCTCGTTCAGATAAATCTTGGGTGCAGGGACGTTATTGCCGTCCTTACCCCACCATATACGCCCATCGCGATCCATCTCCCAAAATTTTTCTTCCGAAATTCGCCAATATGAACCAGCAGGTGGTCCCTCAATTAAACGTCCGCCTGGGCAGCGAATACTATAAGTCCCTCTGCTATAGTAGTTGCGAGCAGTAAGATTATTGGGCCGCCAAGGCCCTCGCGGGTCGTTGTCCTGATTTCTATACGCTCTGTTTTGTTTATCGGTGGGCGGCATGGGGTTGGGAATCCAGGTATCCTCATTACGAGCGTAAACCAAAATATGGTCGTGGTCTTCGGAGAAATGCCTTGCGCTTGGCTTTGGCGCGTAATTCTTTCGCCAAACCACATTGGTTATGAAGTTTTTCTGCTCGAACACTTCGTCCATTATGACCTTGAGGTAGTGCGCCTCGTTATCGTCAATGGACACCCAAAGAGAGCCATCCTCGGCCAACATCTCACGCAAAAGTTCAAGGCGCGGCCACATCATCGCCAGCCACTTGCTGTGTTCGAGATTGTCGTCGTAGTGCTTAAAGGCCGAGCGCGTGTTATACGGTGGGTCGATGTAGATGCACTTCACTTGGCCGGCGTAGAATGGCAGCAGTGCCTTCAGTGCTTCCAGATTGTCGCCTTGGATGAGCATGTTGCCGGCATTGGGGTCGCCGGTGGAAAGGTCAGGAGTTTCTTCCAGCAGGCGATAGGGGACGAGGGAGGCGTGGACGTCGGCATCTCGCGTTAGCCACTGCTTGGGGAACTCAATCTCAGATGCATTGCTTGTGATTTGCTGTGTCTCTATTCGGGAGAGATCGTTTTTCGCCGCTTGGAGTGCCTCGCCGTCAAGACAATGCAAGGCAAGGCGTTCCATCAAATCGTCGAAGCCTTGTGAATGAACATAAAAAGCTTGTCGTCCATTTGTCCTTGCATGTCTAATCAAATCGGCGATGTGTTCCGGCATCTCATCATCGCCATACCCGCACCAGTAAAGAGTTCCTGTTCCCTGTTCGGTGTAGGCGTCTTTAAGTGCTTCCATGACTGATTGGTCGCGCCCGCTATAGCCAGTCACTATCAGTGGAGTATTGCGGAGTTTTTCAATAAGAGCCCCTCGGAGTTCTATTTCTTGCGTTTGTAGCTCCTCTGGTGTGTTCTTCAGGGAGTCATAGCGGTAATCTCCGTGTAGAGAAATGCAAAATAGTTCCCCCTTGGATGGAACCCGCTTCAAACGATATTGGCAATCAATGCCAATTTCGATTGGTATAAGGCTGAAACCAGCAGAAGCTCGCGCAGTCAATCCGTCGAAATTTGTTGTCCAGACGTACCGTACTAAGTCGCCTTGAGCCAAACGTGCCAGTAAACGATAGCCCACATGCGGCTTAGCGAAGCGTATCCCGTCTCGAAAATACGCTCGGCAATCCTCCTCGATCGGGTAGCATTGTTCGATGTAAAACCCATACTCTTCGGCGCTACCAGCCTCTGGGTATATGCCTTTTCGATCCAGCCATTTCTGAATGCGGCTCTGGACGTTGGAAAGGGACAGTTCAGAGAATTGCTCTTCGAGGCCTGGGTTATTGGTTGCGAAAATGCTTCTTTTCCACTCCCATATACATTCTTCGGTAGAGGGGACACCAGAACTAACAGATGCGCCTGCACCAAGGAAGAATGCATGCTGAGTAGCTCGATTCACGCCAACTGAACGAACAAAAGCCTCAAGTGGAAGGATTAAATTTTCAGCCATATCAATAAGCGGGGAGCCATGTTACGGTGCTTCGATGCGGATGACTTGCCCGCGTTTCGGGAAGTCCAAGTGGTTTAGCAGTTCAGGAACCAGCCCTCTCAAATCATCGATGCCGTTTGTTTTTGCGGCGAGAACTATGACCGCAACATCCTTTTCGCTGATATTCTGTTGGTATTGGATGCTCTGGTCAACGGTAATGAGAACATCGAACTCATTCCTCGCCACATCTAAGAGTTCACCGTTACTCTTGCCGTCCCATCCCATATATTTGACTGTCCGCACTTCACGTCCGGGCAAATAGTGTCTCAATGCCCATGGAACCGACTCATCGAGAAGCACTCTCATAAGCGTAACTCTCCAGAGCTTCTTTTGCCATTTCAAGTGCCCTTACCGCTTGCTCGCGGCTTACAGACGGAAAGTCATCTAGGAAAACGTCTAGGCTGTACCCAGATGCTAGATAATCAAAGAGGTTCTTTACAACTACGCGGGTTCCTTTGAAAACAGGCATACCGCTCATAGTGTCCTTGCGGCTGTGAATAACGCTGTCCTTGAAGGTGATAGACAGGCTTTCGCTTGTTTGCGTCATGGTGCGAGCTCCTGGGCGTAGAGTTCGGATGTTTTTAACATCGTGTCATTTTTGACATCCAAGATGCGTGTATGACTCTCCGGTTCACGCCCCAACCAGACCGCCTTGTCGCTGAGAAAATCAATCGCTTCTGGGTGATGCGAAATCAATATAGTCTGCGGCAGAGTGTCGCCACAGCCATCCTCCAACTCGGCGAGCCAAGGTTGCAATTCCGGGAGGGTTATATAGTTATCTGGTTCATCCAAAAACAAAGTGCGCTCAGCGTCATCGGCAAAGAGCAGCAAATGAATCACTATTAACGCACGCTGACCATCTGAGAGTTGGTCAAACCGATAGATACTACCTGCTTTTCCATCCTTCGGGAAGAACTCGGCTTGCAGTTCCCTATAATCAGTGCCTTTTTGTACGAGTCTCAATTCCACGAAACCGGGCAGGACATCGCGCAGGTGATCCATCGCCTCAAAGATCCGGCTCGGATTCTCTTGTAAGCGTCCCTGATACCACGAAGCAAAATTTTCACCGCTGTCGCTGAGCCTATCGGTATCGGAATCCGAACCGCTCCTCATGCGTCTCGTCTCTAAAAAAAGTATCACAAAACGGCGGACTTGATCTCGGAATGCACACAACCGGGTATTGTCGTGCCGTTCGGCCACTGGTGCAAGACCCGATTGCGTCCAATCGAAAGAGTATTTTGGCCCCTCGCTGTGATCATCGCGGTAAAGCTGTACGTCGCCGTTTACAAAAGTAAAGAGCGGCTTGTCATCGGACAGGAGTTCTTCGCGTATTACTCGTGCGGATCGTCTTTCCAAGTTGTGTTCAATTACAAGCCGGTAAAGACATACTTCACCGGGTATGGCGACTTCCAATTCAAAGTGTTGCTCAAGCTTTGTACTCCAGTGCGTGATGTCAGCAGCGGGAAACAATTCATCGACCCGTGCATCGCCGCGAACGAAGTCGCGCAGTTTCCCCACAACCTCAAATACGGCTGACTTACCGCATCCATTTGCTCCGAGCAGCAGCGTCAGTTCTCCGAAACGCAGATCGAAGTTGGTGAGGCACTTGTAGTTGTCAATGTGAATTCGCTTTAGCATGGTAATCCCCTAGAGAAGTCTCAAATAGATGATCGAATTGGAGGAGAGAGAACAATCCTGCCGCTTTTTTCTTGCCTCTGCCTTGCATCTTCTAGAATGCGATCAAGGTCGAAATCCATAGCCTTTGCCAAGGCTTCTTTGATCCTTCTTGTCTCTTGGATAATTTCATCCGTGGTTTCTTTTTCGTTCATTGGTTTCATCATAATCAATCTCCAAGCAGTTCTTCGGATGTACAGAGGATCGGTAATTCATAGGTTGTTCGCGTCATAGCATTTCTCTTGGTGCTCTCCTTTGCAAAGATAGACATATTCCCTCAATGGTGAAAAAGTCTCACCCCCGAATTAATCATCAACATTCCGTATTCGTCTGCCGCCTCGATTACCAGATCATCCCGCGTTGACCCGCCAGCTTGGACTAAGTACTCCACGCCTGAACGCTGTGCCCGGTCGATGTTGTCGCGGAAGGGGAAAAAGGCGTCTGAACTCAGCGCCACGCCCTTGAGATGGTCCAGCCATTCCCGCTTCTCTTCCGCGCTGAGCCGTTCTGGTACCTCGCGGAAGTTGGCTTCCCAAGCTCGGAGTTCGGCCGGGGTGACGTCGTCTTGCAGATAGATGTCGATGGCGTTGATTTTTTCCGGGCGCTTGAGGCCCTTGGCGAATTTCATGCCTAAGACTTTGGGGTGCAGGCGCAGATACCAGTTGTCGGCCTTGGCGCAGGCCAAGCGCACGCAGTGGACGCGCGACTGCTGGCCAGCACCGGTGCCGATGACTTGGCCGTCGCGGGCTAGGCACACCGAGTTGGATTGGGTGTACTTGAGGGCGATGGTTGCCACCGTTAGGTCGCGGCGGGCACTAGCCGACAAGTCCTTCCGGGCCGTGACGATGTTGTGGAAAAAGGCGTCGTCGGGGATAAAATCGTTGCGTTGCTGTGCGAGTCCGACACCGAATATCTGGCGTTGTTCGGTCGCGGCGGGCGAGTAATCAGGGTCGATTTGCAGGATGCGATACTGGCCGCCCTTTTTCTTTTTTAAAATCTCCAGAGCCTCTGGCTCGTAGCCGGGGGCGATGATCCCGTCGGAGACCTCGACGCGGATGAGATCGGCTGTGGAGAAATCGACCACGTCGCTGAGGGCGATCCAGTCGCCAAAGGAAGCGAGGCGGTCGGCACCACGCGCGCGGGCGTACGCCGTGGCCAGCGGGCTGAGGTCGCGGTCGGCGACGAAGTAGGACGCGCTCAGGGTCTCGTCGAGCGGTGCGGCGACGGCAGCACCTGCTGGGGAGACGTGTTTGAACGAAGCGGCAGCCGGTAGGCCGAGAGCATGTTTGAGATCGCGGACGAGCTGCCAAGCGTTGAGCGCATCCATGAGGTTGATGTAGCTAGGGGCGTCGTTGAGCGGCTCGATGGGCAAGGCGCGGCCATCGGCCATAAAGCAGCGGGCCGCTGCTTGGTGGGGGTTGCATCCATAGCGCATGTCGATTGTCGCGGGCATAGTTCCTCCTCGATGAAGCCATTTGACAAAAGTTGGGGCGGCGTATTATGTTCGGCAATCGCGGCAAAAAGACAATCGCCAATCAACCCCATTTTGACAAGCCAAGGCGAGGTAAAGCGACCATGTTCAAAGGTTGTAGTACGGCCCTAGTAACGCCCATGAACGCAGACGGCAGCATTGACTACGGCGGCTTGGAGCAGCTCGTGGAATTCCAAATTGCCAACAATATCCAAGCCGTACTCGCGGTCGGCACGACCGGCGAAAGCCCGACTATGCTGTGGGAGGAGCACAACGAAGTTATCGAGCGCACGGTCGCGCTGGCCAAAGGCCGCACCCTATCAATTGCCGGCACGGGCAGCAACTCTACTAAGGAGACCTTGGCGGGCAGCGAGCACGCCGCCCACATCGGCGCGGACGCCGTGCTGCTGGTTGATCCCTACTACAATGGGCCCAGCTCCTTGGAGATCCGCCGCGAATACGTCGAGCCGGTGGCGCGGGCTTTTCCCGAGGTGCAGGTCATCCCCTACATCATCCCCGGCCGCACCGGCTGCATGATGCAGGTGGAGGATTTGGCCATCCTCGCCCACCAGTACCCCAACGTGGCCCAAGTCAAAGAGGCGACCGGCGACTTGGACAACATGGCCAAGACCCGCCGGCTCTGCGGCGACGATTTTACCATCCTCTCGGGGGATGACGACAAGACCGTGGCGATGATGAAGAGCGAGGATATCCGGGCTGCTGGCGTCATCTCGGTGATGTCCAACGTCATTCCGGGGCCCATCCAGCGGCTCACCGAATTGCTCAACGCGGGCCAAGAGGACGAGGCTGATAGTTTGGCTGAGAAGCTGGCACCGCTTTTTGGCATCGTCGGCGTCGCGACCACCGAGCAGAGTGCTTATGGCCCGGTCGAGTGTAAGGCGCGCAACCCCGTGCCGGTTAAGACGCTGATGAATATCCTCGGCATGCCGGCCGGGCCGGTGCGGCAGCCGCTGGGCAAGATGACGCACGCGAGCGTGCAAAAGGTGCTGACCGCCGCGCGCCGAGTACACGCCAACGACCCAACGGCCTTGGCGCCGATCGCCGAGTTTTTCGGGGTGGATGTGGAAGCGCGTCTGCACGACGACTCGCTGGTCGAGCACGTGGTGTATCCATCGTATTAAGCGAGGCTAGAGCGATGACCAAAATCGTAATTTGCGGGATAGCCGGGCGCATGGGCCAGCGGCTGGCCCACTTGGTTTTGACGGCTGCTGATTTGGAGCTATGCGGCGGCAAGGAGCGCCCGGATCACGAGGCTGTGGGGCGCGACATCGGCGAAGTCGTCGGCACCCGGCGCCTCGACTTAACGGTCAGCGACACGCTGGCGGGCATCGTCGAGCCAGACCAAGTCGTCATTAATTTCACGACCCCGGAGGCGACTCTCGAAGACGCGGCCCTTTGCGCGGTGCGCGGGGTGCCCATGGTGGTGGGGACCACGGGTTTTAACCCGGATCAGCTAGCGGAATTCAAGCGGACGGTAGCGGACATTACCTGCGTGTTTGCGTCGAATTTTAGCACGGCCATGAACGTGCTCTTCAAGCTGGTCGAAGAGGCGGCCCGGATCCTGGGCGACGACTACGATGTGGAAATCATTGAGGCGCATCACCGGCACAAGGTTGATGCGCCCTCCGGCTCGGCGCTGACGCTGGCCGAGCGGGCCGCGGCCGGATTGGGCCGCAACTTGCGCGAGGTGGCTGTACACGGGCGGTCGGGCGTCGTCGGCGAGCGCTCTCGCCAGGAGATTGGCATGCACGCGATCCGCGCCGGCGACTTGGCGGGCGAGCACTCGGTGCTCTTCGCGGCCCCAGGCGAGTGCCTCGAACTGCAGCATCGCGCCACGAGCCGCGATTCCTTTGCCTTGGGCGCGTTGCGCGCCGCTCGTTTTGCAGCGCAGGCCGCGCCGGGGATGTACTCGATGGGAGACGTGTTGGGGCTGGGTTAAGCTGGGGTGTAGCTCAGCGCTTGGGGCGGAGGAGGTGCTGCGGCCCCGGCCACAGGGTCTGGATCTTGTCGCGCAGCCGCGCGGCTTCCTCAAAGTTTTCCGCCTCTACGGCTACCTCTAGGTCGCGCTCTAATTGTTCGCGCTGGGACAGCGGGCGCTCCTGCTCTAGTTCCTCGTACCATTCGCGCAAAAAGGAAATCTCGGGCAAATCCTCTTCTAGCTCGGATTCCCATTCTTCGACAAAGCTCTCGATGTGGGCAATGCCATCTTCCACGGCACGCATGGCCGCTGGATAGTCGTCGCTTTGCAGGGCTACCATGGCGTGTGCCCGGGTCTGCATCATAATCGCGTGTGGATAGTACTGTTCAAAGTACCAGCGGATCTCGTCGTTGGGCGCGCACTGATCGACCAATTCAAAAATCTGTAGGGTGTGCTCGGTATCGGCGACGACCCCTTCGTAGTCCTCTAGATTGAACAGGCTTAAATAGCGGTGGTAATACTGCCAGGCCTCTTGGAAAAGTTCTTCGCACTCTTCTTCATCTAGGACGAAGCCTTCCGGGGTGTCGCGCGATTCGATGAGGTCTTGATAGTAGTCGAGCAGTGAGGGGCAGCCGTGCGGTTGTTGGCCGTCGGGACGGCCGTCCAATTCGAGCTGAAGAACCCCCATGTCGATGCGGATCTGAAGTTTTTCCTCGCCCTTACTGGTGCGAATGCGCCGAGCGAGGAATTCGTCGGGCTTGAATTCCCAACCGTTGAGCAAGTCGCCGATATCGTAATTCATGGGCGCGCTCTCTGACAGAAAATAGAATGAAAAACCCCGGCCCCAAGGGGGCTGAGGGAGCACAAGGGACAATATAGGGTAGAACCTAGTACTGCGCTACTAATCGGCGCGGTTCTCGTCAAGTCGCTTGCCCATACAAAAGAAGCGCCGGGCTACAAGCCCCGCGCTCATCGTGCTATATAATATACGAAAAAAGAAAGAGAATGTCCAGAAAATTGTTTTAAGTATAATATAAATAACATGTTATATAAAATTTTATATTGACACAACCCACCGCTTAATCTACCTTAAGACCGCCCTCAATTCCCAAATCATTCCATACAGGAGGACCGATGTCCCAGCACGAAAGCGATGCTCTGCAAATGCAGGGTGGCCGGGTGGTGCTAGGGGAGTGGTCGGGCGATCTGGAAGAATTGATCGCCAAGAATGTCTCTTTGCGCCAGATGCTGCGCGAAGGGCGCGCCGACGAGGCCCACGCGCTGCTTAGGGCGCAGGCCGTTGAGGAACAAGCCGCGCTGGTGGCCATAGACGCAAACCCCGAGGAGGTGCTCTCGCTGACTGGCATGGACGACCAAGGCCGCCCGGGGTACTTGCCCGCTGTCGTCGATAAGCTGCCGTCGGAGATCATCGCCGAGTTGGTCGCCCCCAGCGGGTACAAACTGGCGAGGTTCAACACCGCGCTTTTGCAAGCCATGTCGGCGGAGTCGTTTGCGCGCGCCGTAGAAGACACGCTCGATCCGATTTACTACCACGGCAACCGCACCAAGGTGTCGTGGGAATGGCTCGAAGCGGTCGCAGCGCTAGACGATCCCAACAAGCGCGCCGCGCTCTTGTACAAGGTGGATCAGAGCCTGCTAGAGGATGCCTTCCTCGACAAGGTCGATAGCATCGACATGCACGCCCAAGTCGGAGGGCTGCCGGATTGGGGCACTGTTTCGGCCTTCAGCCTGCTGTCGGAATCGGGCCAAGCCGTGATGCTGCCGCCGATCAACGACCCGGAGGTAGCCGAGGTCATACACGCCTTGCACCAAGCCGCACCCGAGCTGCTGGCAAAGGTGCTGCGCGCCGCTTGGGAACGGGCCGGCGGAGAAGCCTCGTGAATCGGCTAGCGCGCGTTGATCTCAACCAAGTTCCACTCGACCGCAGCAGTTTCATCGGCCAAGTGGTCGCCGCGGGCCTCGAATACGAGCAGCTGCCGCCGCACTTTATGGATTCGCTGCGGGCCTATCTCCGGGTTCGCGGGCTGGCCTTTGCCCAGCGCCAGCGCACCGGCATCGCCCTCGGCCGCGACCAGTTGCGCCAAGGCATGGAGCGAAGCTTGGCGTGCATGGACTTGGCGCTGGAGGAGGAAAGCGGCGGCGACCTCAACGCAGCCGTCGCCAAGCTGGCCAGCGACCCGTTTGACGCGCTCTACAAGCAGGGCTGGGAGCGCGCTTTCCAGCGCTTGAAAGAGATGCGTCAGCAGGCCCGCACCTTGGTCGGCTGTCCCGAGTTGGGCTTTTGGCCCGATCTGCGTCCCAAAGTCGCAGCCCTAACGAAGCTCGTGCCCGAGACGTGGACCGGTCCGAGTGCCATCGACCTGCGCGCCGACAGCCAGATGCTGCAAGAGCTAACCGGCAAGGTGGCCTTTGTGCGCTCGTTGCCCAAGCCATCGGTGGCCGCTTTGCTTGAACAGGTCGAGGTGGATTTCGCCGGCGTGCTGCACCGCGTCATTTTGGCGTTGGCTTTGGGGCGCGCCGAGCTAGAGGTCAACGAGGCGCAGGTGTCGCGCTTTTGCGCCGAGTGCTTTGCCGAGGGTGGGCTGCGTCCTAACGTGCGTCGGCAGGTGTTGGACCAGCTCGTCGGGCACTTGGACGACGCCGTGGCGGATGCGGAAGTCCGGGCGCGGATTGCCGACGAGTTGGGCGCGGAAATCGCGGTGCTGGAACAGGCCGTGGCCCGTGGCGACCTAGCTGCGTTCTTTCTAGCGCATCCAGTGTCGCTTTTTTCGCCTGAGGAATTTGAGTAGCTTTGCAAATTCCCATGCACTCCACACCTTCTGCGAGGTCTTATGGCTCATCACGAATTCACCCCCACCCACTACCACACTACCATCGGCTGGCACGAGCCCGTGTTGGCCATCGCCCCCGGCGATACGGTTTCTACCACCACAGTTGACGCCCGCGGCCAAGACCAGCACGGCGAGCGGGTCACGGAGCGCGGCAACCCGATGACGGGTCCTTTCTACATAGAGGGAGCCGAGCCGGGCGATACCTTGGTCGTCCACTTCGACAAGCTCTACCCCAACCGCGACTGGGGCTGGACGGCCAAGGAAATCGCGCCCAACGTGCTGGACCCGGGTTTTACAACCGGCATTGAGCGCGACGACCAACCGCTCCGGTGGCCGATTGACCTAGCGGCGGGCACGGCAACGCAGCCGGATGTCCTGCCGGGCTTGGTGCTGCCCCTCAACCCAATGCTGGGCTGTTTCGGAGTGGCCCCGCCGCGCGGTCAGGCCATTTCCACAGCGACCTCTTCGACCCACGGCGGCAACATGGACTACCGAGGCTTTGTCGCGGGCGTGACTGTCTATCTGCCGGTCGCGGCCCCGGGAGCACTCTTCCACCTAGGCGACGGACACGCCATCCAGGGCGACGGCGAAATTGTCGGCACGGGTGTAGAAATTTCCTTTGACGCGACGTTTAGGGTAGATGTGATCAAAGGCAAGCAGATCGGCTGGCCCCGCGCTGAAAACGCCACGCACATTCTCGCGGCCGGCAATGCGCGTCCCTTGGACCAATGCGTACAGCACGCTACCAGCGAGTTGGTCAACTGGCTTATCGAAGACTACGGGATGACCGCGTTGAGCGCCCACGCGCTCTTGGGGCAGTGCGTGGAATACGATATGGGGAACGTGTACGACCCGGCCTATACGATGGTCTGCAAGGTCGCCAAGTCGCTGCTGGGGGCTATGGGAGCCGAGCGCTCATAGATCGGCGATGGAGTCGAGGCCCTCGGGCTGAGGCAGGACATAGCGGATGGGCTGGATGGTGCCGTCGCGGCGGCGCGCCTGTTCGACACGCTTGCACTTGATGACGGAGTGCTCGATCAGCAGGTCGTCGTCGATTTGGCAGCCGTAGAGGTAGCTGGTGCCCTTGATGGTTACGCGCTCGCCCACGCGCATGGGGTGTTCGTCGCTGCCGGTCATCAGCACGCCAGATTCGATGCGGCTGTGCGCGCCAATCCGCAGGTTCCCCTTGATGATATTGCGGCTGAGCACTTCGACCTCGTCGTCCAAGAAGAGGGTTTGCCCTGGGTAGGTACTCAGCTCGACGCCGACGCCGATTTGTACCCCCTCGCCTAGCACCACGTGGCCGCTCAAATGGCTGCGGTCGCCGATGGCGACTCGGCGGTTGAGTTGGACCTCGGGACCGATATAGGTGCCCTTGCCGATGACGATGTCCAAGGGGCCGCGCTCCGCGTCCATGTTGAGGATCTGCTCGATGACCTCGTCGGCGATGAAGAAGTCCTCCTCGTCGGCGATGGTGATGGTGTCCTTGAGCTTTTCATAGGCCCAGCGGCGGGCTATGGTCTGCATCTGATGCCAGACGCTTTTGACGTTGAAGGCGAGGAGTTCCTCTTCGCTGTCGGCCGTGGCCGCTCGCACCACGAGCTGGTGCTGATTGAAGATTTGCACCAAGTCGGTCAACAGCAGCTCGCCTTGGGCATTGTCGGTGTCGAGGTGTTGGATGTACGTCCGCAGCGCGCTTTCTCTGAAGGCGAAGACGCCGGTGTTGATCTCGCGCGTTTCCAACAGCTCTTGGCGCGTGAAGGTATAGGTGCGGCCGTTGTAAGTGGCCTCGTAGGGCGTTGCTGCATCGAGGCTGAGGATGTCCTTGTGCTCCCTGATCTCAATAACCTTGTCGCGGTCTGCGCCCGCTGGCTGCCCCGAGGAGTCGGTGGCTGGCACGCGCACGATGCGACCGTAGGAATTGGTCTCGGCTGGGCCGCTGTACAGGCCGGTGAGCACCATCATGTCGCAGTCGGCGTTGTCAAAGCTGGCGCGGAAGTGGGCGACGACCTGCCCGGTCAACAAGCCCATATCCCCTAAAAAGATGTACACGTCGCGGTCGGTCGCCGTAGCGGGGAAAGCTTGGAGGCCGACGCGCACGGCGTCGCCGGTTCCGGCCGGTCGGCCGAGGACCGGGTTTGCTTGATACGCGAAAAGACGCCCCGGTTGGGGGCCGGCTGCGCGGGCGACGTCCGCGCCCTTGATGCCCACGATGATGACCTGATTGGGGCTGTCGAGGCCCTCTTGCACGGCGCGGGCCACGCGCACGGCCGTTGGCTGGCCCCAAATTTCGTGCAGCATCTTGGAGGTCTCCGAGCGGATGCGCTTGCCGTGGCCAGCGGCCAAAACGATGCCGATGCGGTGGATGTCGTCTAGGATTGGCGAATTTATTTCTGCGAGCAGGTCGTGCATCGAGTCTCTTTCTTTTAATTCTCTAGGTAGGGGCGACCGGCCGGTCGCCCCTACCTTAACGCAATGATCGTGCATCGGGTTCCTTGCCTCTAACTCTCTAGGACATCGATGTCCTCACCGAGGGCCGTGCGCATGAGCAGCTCTTGCATGCTGTGACCCGGGGTGCCGCACTCGGGTTGGCGGCGGACGTACGTGCCGTCTGGGTGCATCTGCCGAGACTTAGCGCGGTCGGTGAGCGCGAGCGCGAGCAACTCGCGATAGATGCGCCGCTTTAGGCCTTGGTCCAAGATGGGGAAGACTACTTCGACCCGGCCGCGCAAGTTGCGATTCATCCAGTCCGCGCTGCCGAGCCAGACTTCCTCGTCGCCGCCGTTGGCAAAGTAAAAGACCCGGCTGTGCTCTAAGAAGCGGCCAATGATGCTGTACACGCGGATGTTCTCACTGATGCGGTCGAGACCGGCGCGCAAGCAGCAGATACCGCGCACGATCAGATTGATCTCAACGCCGGCCTGCGAGGCTTCGTACAGGGCCTTGATGATGGCCGGATCCATGAGGCCGTTCATCTTGGCGATAATGGCGGCCGGCCGGCCGGCGCGGGCGTGTTCGCTTTCGCGCTCGATGCGGTCGAGCATGCCCTGCATCAGCCCGGAGGGGGCGACTAGCAGTTTTTCGAATTGACGGATGCGGCTGTGAGCGGTGAGCATGTTGAAGACCTCGGCCACCTCCGCGGTGATCGTTGGCTCCGCGGTAATCAGCCCCAGATCCGTATAGAGCCGCGCGGTGGTGTGATTGTAATTGCCGGTGCCCAAGTGGGCGTAGCGGCGCAGGCGATCTTGATCGCGGCGCACCAGCATCGAGAGCTTGCAATGGGTCTTCAGGCCCATGATGCCATAGATCACGTGGATGCCGCTGTCTTCGAGGCGCTTGGCCCACTCGATGTTGGCCGCTTCGTCGCCGCGGGCCTTCAGCTCGACGAGCACGGTCACTTCCTTGCCGCGCTCGGCCGCGTCGATGAGCGCCTGCCCGACCTCTGAATCGTCGCCCGTGCGGTAGATAGTTTGTTTAATAGCCAGCACTTTGGGATCGATAGCCGCCATGCGGATGAAGTCGATCACCGTAGAAAACGACTCGTAGGGGTGGTGCAGGAGAATATCGCCGGCGCGGATGGAGTCGAAGAAGGCGTCGGGGTCTTGGGGGAAATCGCGCTCGACAGGTGTGAAAGGGGTGTCCTTGAGTGCGGGGCGCGAGACTAGGCCATAAAGGGTCATAACCCGATGGAGGTTGACCGGCCCATTGACCCGAAAGACTAGGCTGTCGTCGAGGTCGAACTGCTGTTGCAAAAGCGATACTAGCGGGTCGGGCGCGCCCGGAGCGATTTCTAGCCGCACGGCGTCGGCTTGGCGCTGCTTGGTGACCTGCTCCTCGATTTCTTCCAGCAAATTGTCGGCGTCTTCTTCGTTGACGTACAGCTCGCTGTTGCGGGTGATGCGGAACGGGGCCGAGCCGAGGACTTCGTAGCCGAAAAATAGCTCGTTGACTTGCAAGTCCATGATCCCGGCCAAGGTCACAAAATGGAGGCCGTCGCCTTGGTCGGGCAGGCGCAAGATGCGCGGCAGTACTCGCGGCACAGTCGCCACACCCATCATCGTCTGCCCCTGTTCTTCGAGCAAGGCACCGATACAGAGGGCCTTGTTGAGCACGTGGGGGAAGGGATGGGCTGGATCGACGACAATGGGCGTGAGGATCGGTTCGAGCTCTTCCTCCCAGTACTGACGCACGAAGTCGAGGTGCTCGTCTTTGAGTCGGCGCGCTTCCCACAGGTGGATGCCCTCGGTGGCTAGGGCCGGGATGAGGTCCTCGTTCCAGCAGCGATACTGTTCGGAGACCTGCTCGTGGGCTTGTTGGGCGATGCGCTCGAGTTGTTCGGCCGGGGTCAGGCCGTCGGGGCGCTTGGGATTGGCTTCCGACTCGTGCAATTGCAGCAAGCCGGCTACCCGAATTTCATAGAACTCGTCGAGATTGCTGGCGACTATGGCCATGAACTTGACGCGCTCTAGCAGGGGATTGCGCTCGTCTTGGGCCTCTTCGAGCACGCGGGCGTTGAAGTCCAGCCACGAGAGTTCGCGGTTGATGTAGAGCTCGGGACGCTCGTACTCGGGTAGTGGGGCAATTTCGCTCATGTTAGTCGAGTTGGGCGATGGTTTCGCGCACGAATTGTACCGACTTTTTGAGTGCTTCCTGGCGCTCGCCTGCGATGCCGCACTCGTAGGCCAGATACCCGCTAAAGCCGATGTCCTTGAGGGCCTGTAAGCCAGCACGCCAATCAATGTCGCCGGTGCCCGGCTGCATGCGCGTGTTGTCTGCCATGTGGACGTGGGCGACGTGGCGGCCCGCTTGGCGGAAGGCGGCGGGGGTGTCGGTCTCTTCGATGTGCATGTGGAAGAAGTCGCTGAGCAGGGCCACGCCTTGGGGGCTGCCGGCGCGTTCGATGATTTCGACGCCGTCGGCTTGGCGGCGCAAGAGGTGTTGCTCGTAGCGGTTGAGGGGTTCCAAAAGGAGCAGGGTGCCCTTGCTAGCCGCCCAAGCGGCGAGGTCTTTAACCAGTTCGACGAGCAGGGCCTTCTCTAGGGAAATGGCGTCTCGGAGCGGCGAAAGGTCGGGGATGCGCGGCGGCCCAAAGATGGGGGGGACGATCTGGCCGGCGGCTTGGAAGTGCCCGCAGGCTGCTAGCTGGCGGCGGGTCTCGGCGAGGCTGTTGGCTCGCTTGCGCGGGTCTGGGTCGAGCCAGTCAAAGGTCTCTTGGCCGCAGATGGAAGCGATCTTGATGGAGCGGCCAGCGAGGGCCTGTTCGTATTTTTCGACGTGGTCGTACAGGCGCGAGCCGCCGCTGACCTCTAGCCCTTCGATGGCGAGCGATTCGGCGAAGTCGAGCTTTTCCGCGAGGCTTTCTCCGGGCAGCAGACCTTCCTGTAAGGCAATTTTCATGGCGTCCTTTCTTCTGGCGGTCCAGCGTTAAAACTGGACGCCGAGCTTGATGTTTGTTTCGGGTTGGGTGGCGATCTGGGGGTACGCGTCGAGCAGGTCGTCAAAGGATACGATGGGTTGCACGATGGGCAGGCAATCGACTTGGCCGGCAGCGAGCATGCGCCAGCAGACATCGTAGATGCGGGCGTTGTCCCAATTGGGGTGGTCGGGGTTTGGCTCGCTATTGGCACGCGAAAACACGATGTGCGGCCGGTTCATATGGGCTTCGGCACCCAAGTCCAGGCCCGTCGTCCACGCCGCGGGATACGCGCCGGCCACGATCGTGCCCCGGTAGGCGACCCCGCGCAGGGCTTGCTGCATGGCCGCGGGATGCCCGCTATAATCAATGATCACGTCCGCGCCACGGTTGGCGGTGGCCTTCTTGATCTCCACGCCGGCATCGCATTGGGTGGGGTCGAGGACGAGATCGGCTCCGCAGGCGCGGGCCACTTCGCGCCGGTTGGCCAGCGGATCGAGGGCGATGATGGGATGGGCACCGGCCAAGCGGCAGAATTGTATGGCGATTAGGCCGATGGCTCCGAGGCCCGAGACGGCTACGGCGTCGCCGATGCGGATGTGTCCGTCGCGCACTGCGCCGAGGGCAAAATCCGCTGGGTCGAGGCAGACGGCGGCTTGCCAAGGTACGTCTGCGGGCAAGCGGCGCGCGGTTTCGGGCCAGACGTGTTCCTCGCGGAATGGCCCGTAGGCAAAGACGCGGTCGCCTTCTTTGAGCTGCGTGACGCTCGGACCTAGCTCGACGACTTCACCGACGCCCATGTTGCCCAGCGGCACGGGGTATTGGACGCCCTCACCCTGATAGTCGAAGATGCGCCGCTCGGAGTCGTAGCGGCCGCGCGGGCCGGCGTACCCCTTAAACTGCGACATTTCGGTGCCGTGCTTGGCGGCTGCGTACAGGCTTTTGACGCGGACTTGGCCTTCTGCCAGCGGTGGAGATGCGTATTCCTGAAAGGCCACTTGCTCGGCGGCCGGGGCGATGAGCGCTCGGGGCATGGGACGACTCCGCTTGACGTTGGGCGCGTTTTTGGGGTTTATAGCGAGCCAAAATATACACTTCCCAGAGAGGATATGCCATGCCAGAACGCGTACAGATCGTAGTGCCCGGCGACAATCCAACTCAGATCGCTGGTTCGCCGCATTTGCAGCGGCTCGCTCCCTACGGGGATATCACCCTCTTCGATGATACGCCGCAAAGTGCGGACGAGAAAATCGCGCGGGCCGAGGGTGCACAAATCATTATCAACACGCGCGGGGTCGTCACTTGGCGCGAGGAAATGCGCCGCTTGCCCGCGCTTAAGATGATTGCCACCTGTTCCATCGGCACGGACATGATCGACTTGGCGATTGCCAAGGAGTGCGGGATCGTGGTGTCGAACCAGCCCGGCCGCACCGCGCCCGTGGTGGCCGAGCACATGTTCGGGCTGATGTTCGCCCTGTCCAAGCGCGCCTATTTCCAGACTGCCGAGCTGAAGGCTGGCCGCTGGACGCGCAAGATGAACACCATGCTGCAAGGCAAGGTGTTAGGCGTGGTGGGCACGGGGCCGATTGGCGCGGAGATGGCGCGGTTGGGGCGGGCCATTGGCATGGAGGTCATCGCGTGGACCTTCAATCCGTCACCGCAGCGCGCAGCCGAATACGGGGTGCGCTTCGTCGAACTCGACGAGCTGTTGCAGGCGGCGGATGTGGTCAGCCTGCACGTGCAGTTGACCGAGGATACTCGGCATTTGCTCGGGGCGCGTGAGTTTGGCCTGATGAAGGAGGGGGCGTTGGTGTTGAACGGCGCGCGCGGCGATGTGCTGGACATCAACGCCTTGCGCGATGCCCTGTTGTCCGGGCATTTGGGCGGGGCCGGACTGGACGTGTTTTCACAGGAGCCACTGCCAAGCGACGATCCCATCCTCGATTGCGATCAGGTGGCGCTGACGCCTCATGCAGCGGATCAGACGCCCGAGGGGGTGGATTTGCTGAACGAGGGCGCGGTGGATAATGTGATTGCGTTTTTGGAGGGGCGGCCGCGGAATAATGTGGCGGTGTGACGTGGGGCGGAGAATGAACGTATTAGATGGGCGCTTTGCCAAAGATCAACTTCTCGGCCAACGGAAGCGTCAAGAGGATAACTACTACCCGAAGGATGAGCGCGATCTCGGCCTAGACGACGGAGAACATGCCCTGTTGTTGGTCGCCGATGGCATGGGTGGCCACGTGGGCGGTGCGGAGGCTAGTGATCTTTTGTGCAAGACCTTTGTCAAGGAATATAAGGAGTATCCGCGGGCTTCTGGCTCTATCGTCGATCGGCTCCACCACTGCCTCCGCAAGGCCAACGCAGCTATTGCCGCGGAAGTGGCTAAAAACCCCGCACTCGCTAGCATGGGTTCGACCTTGGTCGCGGCTGTTGTTTCGAGTGAAGGGCTGAACTGGATTAGCGTGGGCGATTCGCCGTTGTGGTTGTTCCATGAGGGGCAATTGAAGCGGTTGAATGCCGATCATTCTATGGCGTCGGAGTTGGACGAGCTCGTGGCGGAGGGGCGCATGACTGCGGAAGAGGCCGAGCAGGATCCAAGGCGGAATATGCTCAACTCGGCGGTCATGGGCGACCGCATAGAGATGATCAACGAGTCGGGGCAGCCGGTAGCGGTGGAAAAAGGCGACCTAGTGGTATTGGCGAGCGATGGTTTGCTGACCTTAGACAAGCCAAAGATCGCACGTATCTTGCAGGAAAAGCAGGACGCGCCATTGGAAGATAGCGTCAAAGCCCTTATCCAAGCCGTGGAAGCGGCTGGACATCCCTATCAGGACAATGTGACCGTGTTGCTGTATGCGCCACAAGCTGATGGGGACTCAGATTAGGGATGAGTGTTAGGGGCAACACACAGGCTACGCAGAGGATTTGAATGCCCTGAATGGTGCAAAGGTGAATGGCCGCTTGCTCAACCCCCGTGAGCAGGGCTGTTGCAAAACAATGATCGGCTTGAGATTGGGTCAGTCGTTTTTACCGTAAGTTTAATTCAGGAGTGAACATTGCACAGTTTCAGACGCAGGTGTCTCGTCTTTTTTCTTTTTGCTCTCCTGCTGCCGTGCCGCGCCGTTGCCCAGCCAGACTTTACCGCGCTTAAGAAGAGCGTGGTACGCATCGTAACCCAGACCAGCCAAAAGTCCCGTGCTGGTACTGGATTCGCCATCAACGACCAAGGCTATATTGCGACCAATTACCACGTCATAGCCGACGCCAATTCGATCAAAGCCATCCCAGCAAACTCTAGCAAGCGATACGATGTGGAAGTAGTTGCCATATCCCGCGAACTGGACCTCGCAATTGCCTATAGTCCAGATATAACCCTACCGCCGATTACGCTTTCGCTCGCACTCCCCATAATAGGCCAAGAGGTATGGTCCATAGGCTATCCAAGTGAGGCTGACCGCAACAGACCGGCTCGCGATCCGAGCGTGCATAAGGGCGTCGTTGGGGAAATTTATAATGGCTCGTGGAACGAACGGGGGTACACGAAAAAATTTACGATTATTCAGCACGATGCGGCGGTCAATCCGGGTAACAGCGGTGGCCCCTTACTAGATGATTATGGCCGGGTAATCGGCGTCAATACGCAGGCGTCTCTCGTCTACATTACCACTCCAGCCGGCAAGAAGAAGCGGGTGCCCAAAGCAGTGGGCATATACCTGTCTTCTCATATAGGGGAATTGGTAAACCTGTTGGACGACCATGACATTGATTTTCAGTCAGAGGGCGGCAATTGGGGAGCGGCTCTCGTCTGGCTGCTATTGTTGGGTGGTGTGGTATTGGTCGCTTTGGTAGTTGTAGTTGGCTTAGAGAAGCCGCTCCAGTTCGTCCAGCAGGTGAGTCGGCGCATAGGGATAAGGCCTGTTGCAAAAGCACCGGAATATGGCCTCGTGCTGGACGGTTCTGACGGTCGCGGCAACCATGTCCGCATTGAGTTGCCGTTCGCCCGATTTGCCGCTCAACGCTTGGGGCTTTCCCTGGGTCGGCATCACAATTTGGTGGATGAAATCGTCGCGGATGAAACGGTATCCCGACGGCATCTGCGAATTGTCGCCAAGGGCGATAAGTTTTACGTTGAAGATTTGAACTCCCTCAATGGGACGTTTCTCAACGGGAAGCGTCTGAAGAAGCCCTTTAAGCCGACGCGGTTGGCCTATGGTGCCAAAGTTGCGCTGGGCAATTTGGTATTCGTGGCGTCCGCGTCCGAACCAAGCCGGGTTGATGCTATAGGCCAAGCGAATTTTTCCGTGTACCGAATCGGGTATGGCCCGAGCGTAGACATTCAGATTAATGATCGTTCGATCTCTCGTCTCCACGCCGAACTGATTATGACGCCAAGCGGCTCGTACTATCTCACCGATTGTTCCAGCAAAAATGGTAGTTATGTTGTGCGGAATAGTGAGAAGAGACCCATCCGACAGGAATTTATAAGCCCGACAGACGTGATTTTACTCGGTCATTATCAGACGACCACACTCGAACTTGTCGCTATGGACGAGGGGGAAGCTGCTCGGGGAAGCCGCAATTAAAACGCTGGGACGGACGGGGGATATTGCTATGCCTTGTCGTGTTATTAGGGATAGTTTGTTGGCTTGGGTGGGGTGAAGATGCGGCGGTTGAGACGCCAACGGCAACGGATGTTGAACCCACTAAAGGCTCTGATGTTCAAGTGCCAATGGCATCCGACGCCGAATCAGGAGAGGAAGACAGGGGACAACACT
Source organism: Candidatus Latescibacterota bacterium (assembly GCA_965261395.1). GTDB lineage: Bacteria > Latescibacterota > UBA2968 > UBA8231 > UBA8231. Next base: position 5,020,797 of record OZ253462.1, on the reverse strand, counting down.
CGTGCGGGGGTAGAGAAACCGAATTGAACGGCTGTAAAAAAAGAAAGAATGGACAAACGTATGAATGGGGAACTGCATCACTTGGCGTTGCCTCCTTTGACGAACATTGGGGCGGGCCAAAAGAGACTTACGTTCAACCAGGAACTCAAAAGAGGTGGGTTTAGCATTATCTATAAGGGATCCTATAAAGATGACCATAAACCGGAAAAAATCGTGGCGATCAAGGAGTATCTACCCAAGGAGTGTGCTATCCGTCGTGAAGGGACAGACGTCGTGGCCGTGCCAGAGAAAAAGGGTGATTTTGATGAAGGCTTGAAGAGCTTCCGCGATGAAGCTATAATTTTGAATAAGTTTAAGCATCCTAACATCGTCCCCTTCTATGACATCTTTGAGGCGTATAAAACAGCCTACATCGTAATGGAGTTAGTGGAAGGGCAAGACTTGTCGGAGTATCTGAGGGAAAAGGGGGGAACGCCGCGAGAAGACGAACTTAAAGATATTCTATTTCCGTTGCTGGATGCCTTAGAAGCGGTACATCAAAAGAACTTTTTGCATCGGGATATCAAGCCGAGCAATATTATCTTGCGCAAGTCTGATTCGTCAGTTTCGCCGGTGTTGCTGGACTTTGGTGCAGCGCATCCGATGGGGCCGAATCAAAAGGTGATGGTGACGGATCACTATTCGCCGCCAGAGCAATATGGGCGGGGGAGGAAACAAGGGCCTTGGACGGATATTTATGCGTTGGGTGCGGTGTGCTATGAGGCGTTGACAAGTATGCCCCCCCCAAAGGGGGATGATAGGGAAGGGGATCATGACACGTTCTCTCCGTGTTATAATGTAGATGGAGAGAGAACAGAGTTTTGTGAGGCGATTGACAAGGCGTTGGAGATAGATCCGCGTAAGCGTCCGCAGACTGTGGAGCAGTGGAAGGAAATGATGCAGCAGCCGGAACCGCCAGCCGATGAGGTGCCTCCAACTAAGCAGGGACCAATTTCACGTAAGCCCCGATTCAAGTGGTTTTCCAGAGCCTCAATAGTTGCTTTTCTCCTACAAGTTCTCCTACAAGTTCTCCTCCTAGTCGAAGTCGATAAATATATAGATAATTATCGAAAGGAGTGGGAGAAGCGGCAGGAGAAAGCGGAGTTGGACAGGAGTCGAGAAGAAGCGGAGGAAGCGGAGTTGAAAGCGGAGTTGGACAGATTTTACGTAGAGACGGGGGAAAGGCGCGGACCAAAGCCGGATAAAGGGCACGAGGGTGAGCCAGACCTGCATATTGCGGTGAGACTGAACCTGCCTAGGCTAACTAAAGACTTGCTAAATAAGGGAGCGGACATCCACGCCAAAGTCGAAGGTGGTTGGATGTCTGGTTGGACGGTACTGCACTTTGCAGCGGAGGTAAATGCGGTGGAGATGGCGAAGGAGTTTCTTGCTCGGAAAGCGTATGTCAACGCCACAGACGAGGATGGTCGGACGCCGCTGCACCATGCCGCGCGGCAAGGTCATTCTGCGGTGGCAGGTCTGTTGCTCGAGGCACCGGGAGTAGAGGTCGACGCCACAGACAAGGATGGTCGGACGCCGCTGCACCATGCCGCGCGGCAAGGTCATTCTGCGGTGGCAGGTCTGTTGCTCGAGGCACCGGGAGTAGAGGTCAACGCCACAGACAAAGATGATGGTTGGATGCCGCTGCACTATGCCGCGGCGATAAATGCAGTGGAGACGGCGAAGGTGTTGCTCGCTGAGAAAGCGTATGTCAACGTCACAGACAAGGATGGTCGGACGCCGCTACACCTTGCCGCGTGGCAAGGTCATTCTGCGGTGGCGGGTCTGTTGCTCGAGGCACCGGGAGTAGAGGTCAACGTCACAGACAAGGATGATTGGACGCCGCTGCACCATGCGGTGCGGCGCACTCATCCTAAAATGGTGGATGTGTTGCTCTATGCGGAAGCAGATATGAACGCCAGAGACAAAGATGGCAATACTCCGAAGGACATGAATCATTCTGAAAGTATCGGGGAGCTATTCGACTACTATACGCGCTTGAGAGAATCATTGAAGAGCTTGAGAGAATCATCGAAATGATCGGAGATGCTTTAAGCGGCCAACACCATCGCTTAGGCTCGCCAACAATCAATCAAAAAGGAGAAGCTATGTTCCGCTCGCTATCACCGGGGGCTATCGGCGCAAGCGTAGAAAACCTCGCAGATGGACTTGATTTGGCCGCGCGGCACGGGTTTGCCGGGTATCACTTTAGCATTGGCGAAGTCGCGGCCATGGGCGCGGAAGAGGCCCTCGCATTGGCCGAGCGCAAGGGCGTGCGCCTGTCGGCGTGGGGATTTCCCGTTGATTTTCGCGGGGAGGAGGCCGCATACCAAGCGAGCTTGGCGCAGTTGCCGGCGTTGGCCAAGGTGGCGGCGGCGTTGGGGGTGCGGCGGACGGCGACTTGGATTATGCCGACCTCGGACGAGTTGACCTACCAAGAGAACTTCGCCTTTCACGTCGAGCGGTTGCGGCCGGCCGCCGCGGTACTCGCCGACGAAGGCGTGCGGTTGGGCTTGGAATACGTCGCGCCGAAAACGCTGTGGTCGAGCAAGCAGTACGAGTTTGTCCACACGATGGAGCAAATGGCGGAACTGTGCCAAGCCGTAGGCGAGAACGCGGGCTTTCTACTCGATAGCTGGCATTGGTACACCGCCCACGAAACCGCTGCGGATCTGCGCCGCTTGCGCCCCCAGCAAGTGGTGGATGTACACGTCAACGACGCACCGGCTGGCGTAGAAATTGACGACCAGCTCGACAATGTGCGCGACTTGCCCGGGACGACTGGCGTAATCGACATCGCGGCATTCCTCAGCGCCTTGCAGCACATTGGCTACGACGGGCCGGTCATGGTCGAGCCGTTCAGCCAGCGGCTGCGCGCCATGGAGCGGGAAGAAGCCGTGGCGGCTACGGCCGCCGCGTTGGGTAGCGTGTGGATATCGTAGGGGCAACCGGCCGGTCGCCCCTACTCACGTGACATGGAAACCCGCACGATTGAATGCGACATCTTGGTCCTAGGCGGCGGCTTGGGCGGCGTGGCCGCGGCCGTGCGCGCCGCCCGCTTGGGCTATCGAGTCTGCCTGACCGAAGAAAACCCGTGGCTCGGCGGCCAAGCCACCAGCCAGGGTGTCGCCGCCTTAGACGAGCATCCGCACATAGAGCACTTTGGCGGCACGGCTCTGTACGGCGAATTCCGCGCTGGCATCCGCGCGTACTATCGCCGCAAATACAAACTGAAAAACCCAGACGACCCGCACTTCAACCCCGGGGCCGGATGGGTCTCTGCCCTGTGCTTTGAGCCGCGAGCCGGCCTAACGGCCCTGCTGTCCTTAGTTGTACCCCAGGTTGAAACCGGTCGCCTGATGCTGTTCTACCACGCCCGCGCGTCTGCCGTCCAAGTCCAAGGCCAGTCCATCCGCACCGTAGATGTCGTCCAAGACGGCGGCACGCACATCTTGCGCTTTGCCCCCGCGTATGTGCTCGACGCCACCGAGCTGGGCGACCTGCTGCCCCTGCTGCCGGTCCCCTATGTCTCCGGTGCTGAAAGCTGCGACCAGACCGGCGAGCCGCACGCCCGCGCTGAAGGCCCCGCCCCGCATTTGACTCAGTCTTTTACCTGCCCGTTTGCGGTCGATTTCTGCCTTGGTCAAGATCACACCATTCCCCGCCCGCCCAACTACGAGCGCCACCGCGACCAGCAGCCCTACACCTTGACCTTGCAGTACGCCCGCGGTCTGCGCACGTACCGGTTCTTTGAGACCGCTGGCGACTTGCCCGGCTCCTTTTGGGCCTACCGCCGCCTGTTGTGTGCCGATCAATTTGCCGAGGGGCAAGTGCCTAGGGACGTGGCGTTGATCAACTGGCCGGGTAACGACTACGCCGGCGGCACCCTTATCGACGTGCCGCCCGCCGAGCGAGCGCAGCAGCTAGCGGCGGCCAAGGAACTGAGTTTGGGATTGTTGTACTGGCTACAAACTGAGGTGCCGCGCGACGGCGGCGGTCGCGGTTATCCCGAGTTGCGGCTGCGCCCCGACATCATGGGGACTGCCGACGGCTTCTCCCAGCACCCCTACATCCGCGAGTCCCGACGCATCGAAGCGCGCAAGACCATTGTCGAGCAAGAGGTAGCTGCCCCGCACCAGCCCAATGCGCGCGCTGCTCCTTTTAGCGACAGCGTCGGCGTGGGCTGGTACGCCATCGACATCCACGGCCAAGCCACCGACATAGTGTATATCGCGCCGACCAAGCCCTTCCAGATCCCGTTAGGCGCGCTCGTGTCGCGGCACTTGGACAACTTGCTAGCGGCCTGCAAGAACATCGGCACCACGCACATTACCAATGGCTGCTACCGGCTGCATCCCGTAGAGTGGAATATCGGCGAGGCCGCTGGTGCCTTGGCTGCTTTTTGCTTGGGCCAGCAACGGACCCCATCGAGCGTGTGTAGCAGCGCGGTTCTGCTCCGCCAGTACCAGCAGACCTTGTTGGCGGCCGGCGTGCCGCTGTATTGGTACGAGGACGTGCCGCTGGGGCACCCGGCCTTTGCGGCCGTGCAGATGCTGGCCGTGGAGGGAATATGGCCGGGCTGTGCCGATCATTTGCGTTTTGATCCAGATGCTTTGGCTAGCGCGCCCGCCGAGCGCCTGCGGGCCGCAGGACTATCGCCGGACCTCGCGGGCCGCGACCCCATAACGCGCGGGGACTTGGCGCGCCGGATGGCTCAGCATTTGTAAAGGATAATCCGATGGCGTATAATTTGAGGGAGAGCCGCCTTAGCTCAGTTGGTAGAGCATCTGATTTGTAATCAGACGGTCCTCGGTTCGAGTCCGGGAGGCGGCTCCAATAAAAACAAGGAGTTATGACAACCACGCTATAGCGGCGAAAAAGTCGTGTCAGCAATATGTCAGTAGTAAGGGAAGGAACCCAATGATGCTGATGCTGATGCTGTTCAAGCTGCTGTCGCTATTCGGTCGAGGGATAGTTTGAAATCTGAGAGAACCGAAAAACCCCGTGCCAGCGTACTTGGTACGGGGGTTTTATTTTCATAGTAGCCCACTACCGATCTTCCTTCTCCACCAACACCACATGTTCGGCTTCAATCCGCTTCTGAAACGACTCCGGCAACTCATCCCAGATAAACAGGTCCACCGGAAATGGCAGACTGCTCTCTTCCAAGGCTTCCCTTAGATTGAAAACGGCCGCTTTCTGTTCACACGAAACAAAAGCAACCAAATCCAAGTCAGACTGCGGGCGTGCAGTCCACTTGACCCGGGAACCATAAGCCCACACGGCGACATTGGGCAGATGCTGTTTCAGCAGGCCGAGAACCAACTTGTGATCGCCAACGCTGATGTCGATGGCGTCGGTCATTCCCAAGTCTCCTCCGTCAAGGTCTGGTAAAGATCAATGGCGTCGTCAATAAAATTACCCACAATTCCAAGAGCCTTCTTTGCTTTCTCCCCACTGTAGTCGTGAGTGGTATCAATACGAGCTTGTATGTATTGGTCCCATTGGGAGAAGGAAGACGAAAGTAGGTTGTTAGAATCGGCCAGACGTAAGATCGGTCTAGGACTGTTGGGAACTTCAGCAAGGCCTAATACTTCTTGCAGATGACGCTTTAGTATCTTCCACATCGTATCGTAGCAAATTTCAAATCGCTGAATCACCGACTCGGACACAGCCTCTTTCATAAGTTCCGGCAATTCATCGTCCAGGTTTTTGTAGTTGTCATACTGCAACTCAAGATTCTTCAGAGCCTTGCTAAAATTCCCATAATCAATCATCGGTCTATTCCCCTCTCTTCTCTACGTTCCCATCAAATAGACTTTTTCTGATGTCGCCCTCTCGCGAATCAGCAGAACAGAAATTAATACACCGGCAGGCAGTTGCCCACCGTCCCGGCGAACTCATCGACGAGGAGCCAGACGCCAGCGAGGCAGGAACCACAGGCGAACAGGGCCACTGCCGTCTTATTGACTACAATCCAAGGTCAGGGCAATCAGGGCAGCCTGTTCGGCTGTTTCTGAGACTGCCTCCAAGCCCGAATAAAGACTGCTCGTGTAGTAGCTTGTATTCAATGCGGTCCGAAACACATTGTAGCGAGCCGCCTGATCTAAGCGGCCAGCTAGCCCGTACGCGAAGCCGAAAAATTGCGAGGACGGCATTGGGGTACATATTTCGAGATACGCACCAGAGAAGGCCAAGATAGCGGCCCGGTATCCAACGGAAGCGTCTGGTGCATCCAAAGACAAAATGGCGTCGTTGTAGAAAGCGCAGTTAGCCTTATGCGCGGCAGCGGCGGCTTGCTTGGTTATTTCTTTCCCCGCCGCGTTAAATCGATCCCAAGCTGGGTAATACTCGTTTCCCCAGATGGCTATTTCCGATGCGGTTAGACGGTGCATAACGCCGGCCGCGTTAAAAAGGTATTTACCGACTTCAAAAGCGCCGCTCAACGCGGTTTCGTCAATGGGAGTGCCTACTTCGTAGAAAGCCTGTTTGGCATCCATATATTGATCGAAAGCCGCCGCCGCCTTGGGGCCGAAGATGGTGCGCAAAGAGGCAAAGAGCGAGTCATAGGCAGCATAGGCGACCGAGTCGACGACGGCCACAGCAATGGAATCAGCAAGGGTATCGGCAACGACTCCGGCTTCCTTGAGATTTTGATAGGCGCTTGATGCTTCACGGGCGGCCAAGGCGGCGATTCCCTCGGTGGTACAGTCGGCCGCATTGCCCTGCGTGGTGTTCGCGCGATTGGCACACGCAACAAAAGCGATGAGAAGAACAAAGCGACTCATGGCCATGTTATCTATTTTTTCGTCCGTCCATATAAGCGGGCCATCGCGCGGTGCCGATGGCGTAATACTTGTGTACGAAAGGTGGTTTGGTGCGCGAAGCGTACCACAGGCGCAGGGAGCCGTCGGCCAGGCGCAAGAGCGAATGGCTAGTGGTAAAGTGCGATTCCCATGGCCGCGAAGGGTCGGGGCCGAAGATCGGATTGTGAGGGCTTTTAGTCCAGTTGAGGCCGTCTTCGCTGACGGCAAATCCGATGGAGGTTTGCATGACCTCGGGCGGATAGCTGCTATAGCTGCCGTACCACATGTAATAGCGCTCGTTTTCCAAAGCGACACAGGGAGCAAAAAGGTGGGTGTCGTCAAATTGACCGGCTGCGCCCAAGGACAGACAGGGTGCATCAACGTCTCGCTCCCAGGGTTGTGGATCCAGCCATTGGTTTTTGTCCATGATCTATTTTCGCCATTTGAAGGGGATGGCAGGGCTTGATACATTTTTCGTCCCGCTAACGTTTCAGCACCGCCTTACTTCGCCAATCCCCGCTTGACCTTCCGCTCAAAGTCGCGCATCTCATCCGCCCCGTCTAACACGCCGATTTCCATGTTGAATTCGCGCACCTCGCCCGGTTCGATGTACTGCAAGGTGCCGTGCTTGCGGTTCCAAGCGCGGCCGAGCACTGAGCAGTTGCCCGGCTCAATGCCGGTGACGTAGGTGCCCTTGTGGAAGTGCTGCCAGTGGTTGACGATGGGAATCTCGCTGTGCTTGAACTGCCAATACAATCCCAAGCCGAGCTTTTCGTTGAGCAGGCCGATGTGAACGCGCCCTTGGCGGTCGGTGCGGGGCCGATGCACGTACACATCGTCGTGGGCACGCGGTTGCGGCCCTTTGGCCACGGTGTAGTCCTCGGGGCTGACGGGCTGGTCCGCGGTCCACTCAGTGCTCTGGCGGCTGTGGAGGACGAGGCGAGTTCCTTCGTCGAGGAGGGGGAAGCCGGGGTTGCAGTGATAGACGAACATGAGCGGCGAGCGGTCGGCCGCGAGGTTTTCGATGCGGTCGCGGATGTGGATGCTGCGCTCGCCGAGCACGGTCGAAATCTCGCGCGACAGCTCTAGGTTTTCGGCAAAGACCTCGGCTTGGCGCATTTGGCCGCGGATGCGCACGACGTAATCCGCGCCCTCCCAGCCCGCCTCAATGCCGACGTTTTTGGCCGGTATGTACGAGAGGCGGCCGTGCAGGGGCATTTCGGCGTTTTCTTCTTCGGGATCAACTTCTGGGTGGCCGACAAAGTCGAGGCCGCAAGAGGTTACTAGCCCGCCGAACCAGCCGCGCCCCCATTTGAAGCCCTCTGGCTCGTAGAAGGCCGGCCCGACGTCTCCGGGGCCAGAGCGGAAACACAGCGACTGGCCCTTGTAGTGGGCCGAGGCAATGTCGAGGGCGCGACCGGGCAAGACGGAAAACCCCAAGCCCGAAGCGTTGAACACGTCGATGAGGTCGGCACCGCGCTCGAAGCCTTCGCGGCGCTCGGCGCGGCGGGCGTACATGAGTTGGCTGATGTCGCCGACGCGGTTGAGCAGTTGGCGGCGGGTGAAGTTGCGACCAAAGAGCTTGGGCATGAGGAATCTCCTATATCAAATGCTGAGATGCGGTTGAGGAAAAAAGGGTTAGGTTTTGCATGGTAAAACAATACATATAGGTTTTTCTTGCCAACCCGAACCCATTGAGAGGAGTGCAGCAGGCATGGCTTTTTCAACGGCAGTGCAGCTCGAAGACGTGTGGAAGCGTTTCGGCGCGGTCGAGGCCGTGCGCGGGGTGTCGCTGCGCGTACCCGCCGGATGTATCTATGGGATGTTGGGGCCCAACGGCGCGGGTAAGACGACCCTGATCCGCATGATTATGAGCATCTTCTTCGCCGACTCCGGGCGCATCGGCCTGCTGGATGGGCAACAGGCCCTCGCGGTCAAAGACCAGCTTGGCTATCTGCCCGAGGAAAAGGGCCTGTACAAGAAGATGAAGGTCGCCGAGCAGATGACCTATTTCGCGCGGCTCAAGGGGGTTGCGGCCGACGTGGCGCAGCAGCGGGCCGCCGAGTTGTTGCAGCGCTATGGCCTTGGTGACTATCAGGATCGGCGCTGCGAGGTGCTTTCCAAGGGCATGGAGCAAAAGGTGCAATTGCTCTCGGCGCTGATCCACGAGCCCGAGTTGGTCATTCTCGACGAGCCTTTTTCCGGGCTGGACCCGGTCAATCGCGATCTGATGCGAGATGCCATTTTGCAGATGCGCCGCGATGGCAAGACGGTGGTCTTCTCGACCCACCTCATGGAGCAGGCCGAGCAGCTATGCGATTTTGTCGCACTGATCAACAAGGGGCAGAAGGTCGTCGATGGCCCGTTGGGCCAAGTGCTCGCCAGCGGAGGGCACGCTGCGGTGCTCGACTACGATGGCGACGGGCGTCTGCTACGCGATCTGCCGGGCGTTATCCGGGTCAACGACTCGGGCAAGCGGGCCGAGCTTTTTCTGGCTGAGGACGCGGACTCGCAAGCGGTGTTGGCCGCGCTCGTCCACAAGGTGCATATCCGGGGCTTCGCTCTGCGCACGGCCTCGTTGCACGAGATTTTCATCCGCTCTATAGGGGAGGCCGACGATGCGTAAAATTGCTTTGGTTGCTCGGCGCGAATACATGGAGAACGTCCGCACCAAGGGGTTTTGGATCGGCGTCTTGGCCTTCCCGCTCATCCTCGCCTTGAGCGTTGTGGTGCCCATTCTATTGATCGGAACCAAACAGGCACGCACCTATGCTGTGATCGACCATTCGGGTTTTGTGCTACAGGAGGTGGAAAAGGGCATTTTGGCCGAGGATCTGGGCATAGTGCTGCGGGACGCGGCGGCGCGTTATCGCGACGGCGGTTCGGCTTGGGAGCGCTTGCCGGCCGCGGTCAGGGCAGCCGCGAAGGGCTATGTGAGCTTGGCGGAAGGGGAGCGGCCGGGGCTGGTACAGGACCTCGCTGCGGGCAAAGGTGAGAGTGCGGCCGGCCTTGTCGAGTGGTGGCAGCAGGTGTCGGCCGAGGAGTTGGAGGCCCTCGACTTGGAACTCTCGCGCAGCCGCTACGTCCGGGTGGATTTACCCAGCGGCGACGATGCACCAACCGCGCTCAATCGCATGGTAAACGACGGCGCGCTCTTTGCCTATTTCGTCATCGCCCCAGATCCAGTCGCCAACGACGAGGGGTGCAAATACATCTCTTTGAATCTGACCGATCGGGACTTGCGCCATTGGTTTGCAGACCGGGTGTTCCAAGTGGTGCGGGCGCGGCGCATTGCGCAGGCGGGCCTCGACGCGGAAACGAGCCACTGGTTGCAGACCCCAGTGCATTTCGCGGAGCGCAAGGTCGATAAGCGCGGCGGAGAAGCCGAGGTTTCCACCGGCGACAAGGTCCAGCAGTGGGCCGTCATACCGTTCGTGTACCTATTGTGGATGGCGATATTTATCAACGCGCAGACGCTGATGACCAATACCGTGGAGGAGAAGTCGTCGCGCCTGATCGAAGTGCTGCTGTCCGCGCTCTCACCCTTTGAACTGATGGCTGGCAAGATCGCTGGCACGGCCGCGGTTGGACTGACCTTGGTCTTTACGTGGGTCGTGTGCGTGGTGGTGGGGGTGGTGGTCGCGCCGGCCGCGTTGGGGGACGATGCGGCCTCCATCGTCGGCATTGCCAGCACTCCACTTTACTTGTGGTCCTTTGTCTTTTACTTCTTGGCTGGCTTCCTGTTGTACGCCTGCTTGTTGGTGGGGGCTGGCTCGCTGTGCAATAGCTTAAAAGACGCGCAGAGCCTGATGTTGCCGCTCCTGCTCCCGCTGATCGTGCCGTTGCTTATGATGGTACCCATCACCCAAGACCCCAACGGCACCTTGGCGCGGGTTATGTCCTACATACCGCTCTTTACCCCTTTTGTCATGATGAACCGGGCCGCTGGCTCACCGCCCCTGTGGGAGTATTTGGCTACCACAGTGCTGCTGCTCTTGTCTATCTACTTTGCGGTGCATGGAGCGGGCAAGGTCTTCCGCATCGGCATCTTGATGACGGGCAAGCCGCCGCGGTTGGGAGAGGTCATGCGCTGGTTGACGGCCAAGGAAGACGTCAGCCCAGCAGAGCGCGAAGCGGACTGAATCAGTTGAGCGAGATCAGGCGATTGGCAAGAACGCGGATGTTGTGCTCGATGGTGGAGGTGTCCGGGGCGTCGCCGGCCCAGCGGAGATACTCGCTAAAAGCCTCGATGGCCTTGAGATGATCGCGGGTGTGGTGGTAGAGGAAGCCGAGGTCGCGGTAGTTTTCGGCCTCGGCTGGCTGTAGGTACGCGATTTTCTCGGCCCAGCGGATGGCCGTGGCAAACTCACGGGCTTGGAAGTGGAGGCGTTTGAGGTTGCGGAGCATGCGCGCTAAGATGTGCAGCGACGAGGCTGGCTCGATGAACTCGGCGGCCAATTCTAGCCGGCGTCCCTCGATGACCGGCAGCCGCTCGCCCAGGGACTGGCTAGCGACAAAAGCGCCGCCGGCAAAGGGATCGACGAAGAGCGGTTCGTCGCCTTGGGTGCTGCGCACGAGGAAGTGCTGCGGAAAATTGACCCCTGCGAGGGGAAAGGACAGCCGCTTCCCTAGCTCTAGATAGACGACCGCTAGGGTGATGGGAATGCCGAGGCGGCGGTCGAGAACCTCGTTGAGATAGCTGTTGCGGGGGTCGTCGTAGTGAGCGCGGTTGCCGCGGAAGCCGAGGTCGCCGAACACGTATTGACTCAGATTGGCCAGCGAGGCTGGCAGGGAATCGGTCGTGGCATAGCGGGCGCGAAAGCCCTCGCTCAGCGCGTCGAGTTGCCGCAGGTAGTGCTCGAGGTCGAGGTTGGGATACGCTTGTAGGGCGATGAGCAAGGCCCCGCGGGCGAGGTCAATCTCGCCGGAGGGGTCGCGCGCCTTTTGAACGAGTGCGAAAAAGGGATCGGAAGGCCGTGGACGCATGCTGACTGCGGCCCCGGTTAGACGCTGCGGTTGTGGATCCAGCTAAACCGCAGCGGCGAGGTGTGATTCTGCCGTCGCTCGTTGCGCTCAGCTAGCCTGGCGTAGCGCGGCCCGAGCTTGCACAAATAGTCTTGGGCCGCGGCCGCTTCGCCGGTGAGGCCGCAGAGCGAGTCCAACTCCCACTGGCGGACTAGGTGCTCGGTAATTTCGGCGTAGTGCTTGGCCGTGTACACCCCGAGCCGCTGAGCCACGATCGAGAAGTGTTCAAAGAGGTTGGGGTCCTGCCCGTCGGTCATCAGGTGAGCGGGCATGACGACTTGGCGTTTCATTAGGTCGCGGAAGGCCAATATTGCCCCGCTTGGGTCCAGCTCGAAAATTTTCTTGATAAAGTTCGTGTACGCTCTTTCGTGGCGGGCTTCGTCGCCGGCCACGACGCCGCAGATGGTCTTGAGGTGCGAATCGCCGGCCCTTTGCGCCAAGCGGGCCACGTTGCTGTGGGAAATGCGGGTCGCTCGCTCTTGGAAAGACGTATAGACGAAGCCCTTGTAGGGATCTTGGGCGGCCTGCGGGTTGAAGCCAGTGCGCAGCAGGTATTGGATCGTCGTCTCGATGGCGCGCATATCGACGCGGCCCGTGAGGAAGAGGTATTTGTTGAGCAGGTCGCCGTGGCGATTTTCCTCGGCCGTCCAACCGCGCGACCATTGGGCCCACGGGCTAGGATCCGTGCCGGTGGTGTCCGACACGCCTTCAAAGCTGTTGAGCAAGGTCTGATAGGTGGGCAGGGCTTCCTCGGTGATCATGTCGCCGACGAGGACGACGAGGACATCGTCGGGAAGCGCTTGGGCGCGGGTGCGGAATTCGCGGATGGAGTCTTCCCAGTTTTCCGTGCCCATATTGGGAAGAAAATCGTCGGGCTGCCAACTGTCTTCTACGGACTTGAGCAACGGGAGTTGGTCCCTGACGAAATCCTCCATGCTCGCAATGACTTCTCTCTTGTGCGGATTCAACTGAGTTTCTCCATCACTGAGTGATTGAAAGATACCCTAACTGGGTACGCGGCAGCATGGTTTTATAAATATTAAATATTGAATATAAGACAAAATGGACAAGTTGAGCTATCGATTCAAGCGGTTTTTCCTCGGTAAGCCTTTTGATCCTAATTTATGACCGTATTATAAAACATTTGTTTCATATATAAAACAAATGGAAGACAATATGAACATACACTTGTAGCCCGTCAACGCGCGCCGCGATGTGCATGCATACATGCGGCTGGCGGCTCTCGCCAAAAGTGGCGAATGCTGCCATAAACACGGGTAGTGCCACGCTCCTCTTGAAATTCTATCCGATTGTTTACAAATGAGTTATGAGTCTCGCAAAACGGCGGTACGCCCTTTGCTAATAAACGGGGTGAATCCCCTACCCCAACAAGGAGGCTACCTTGGTGAACAAAGGACTTAGCAGGGAGCAGATCGAGCGCGTGGCGCGGATGTACAAATGCAATCAGGACGCCAGTCGGGCGCTGGGGATCACGATACGCAGCTTTAGCCGGCTCTGCCGCAAATACGACATTGAATCGCCTTTTGCGCGGCGGCAGCGGCAGCGCTGTCGGGTGGCCCAAAGCACTAACCCCGCTTCACCGCGCCTTTAGGCGTGAACAATAGGAGCCATATAATGGGAGCAATAGAGCGGATCGCCGCCATCTGGAAGGCGAACCTCAATGAGGCGCTGGACCGGATTGAGGATCCAGCCAAGATGGTGGATCAGATCGTCCGCGACGTAGCGCGCGCCGTTGACCAAGCCGTAGCCGCGCTGGTCAAGGCGCGGGCCACCAAGCGGCGCGTGGAGCGCGACTTCCAGCGCAACGCCGAGCAGATGCAGATGTGGCAAGCGAAGGCCACAGCCGCGGTGGAGGCCGGAAACGACGAGGGCGCGCGGCTTGCCTTGATACAGAAGACGGAGCTGGACCAGGCGCACGTGCGGCTGGAACCGGCCCTCGCAGAGAGTTGCGATACCGTGGTCCAGTTAGAGGAGCAGGTCGAGATCCTGCGCCAAAAGCTGCGCGATATCCGCGCGCGGCGGGGCAAGCTGATCGCCCGCTGTTGCGCCGAGCGCGAGCGCGGTGTAGCATTCGGCGAAGACGCGCCCGCACTCCGCTTTACCGCGATCGCGCAGCGAGTGCAGCAAAGCGAGCACGAACTGACGCGCTTTGAGGAACAGGTGGATCAGGCAGTTGCTGAGGCCGAAGTGTTGCGCGAATTAGCTGCCGAGCGCCGAGCCGAGCGCGACCGCAAAGTCGCAGAGGAAATGGCCGCGCTGAAAGCGGCTTCACCTCGCCTTTAGGCGAGACCAAAAGCATCGTAAAGGAGGCCAGTCATGTTGGCCAGAATACTAGGTGTGATATTGCTAATCGGGGGCGTTGCTTGGGGGGTCAAGCTGATCTGGCCCGTGTTCGGCAGCCTCTTTGGTTTGCTCGGCGCAGTTGCGGTCGGCCTCTTGGCTGCCGGGGCGCTCTACATAGGTCTGCGCTGGCTGCGCGGCGAGAGCATCTTGGGCCGGGTCGTCGGAGCCTTGGCCCTACTCGCTGGAGTCTGGCTGGCATTTTGGGCCGCGTGGAGCTTGGTGGCCGGCGTCTTTGGGGCTGCGCTTTTGCTGCTGAAAGTTGCTTTGATGCTGGCGATGCTCTACGTGGGCTGGAGGTGGCTGGCCAACGGTGAGTTTAGCCTGCGGAGATGGAGGATTTGAGGGCGAAAAAAACGCGCTGCAAGGGGTTAATTTGCTTGACAACTGCACTTGTGTTCAGTATATTTTAATTACTGAACACAAGTGCAGTAAAATGATTCCCCACGTCCTCTCTGGCGCATCCCCGAGCGCCAGTACTCCCTTAGGAGGTTCCAATGCACAGGCAACGCGTATCCTCCCCCACGTTCCCATCTGTATCCCGCCTGGGCGGCGAACTCAGCGCGGTTATCAATCGGGTGCGGAGCGCTTTCGGCCCCATTCCCATGCGCGGCTCGGCCACCCGTCCCCAGGTTCAGCGGGCCGAGAAAGTCGTCGATCAAACCGCCCGTCAGCTCCTGCGCGGCGAAGCGGATCTGAGCGCTTGGTATCGGGTGCTGCGTCAGTACGAAGATGCTTGGATGCTAGAGCTGGAAAGGGTGCGCGGTGCTCGAGCCGAGCGCTGTGCTGCTTAGCCGAGGTGTATCTCGTCCACCTTGCCGACGATGGCCGCGTCCACAGGCAGTGGAGGGGCGAAGGCATTGCAGGCTTCGCGCGCGACTTCGACGATCACCGCGTCGCCCTCGCGCAGGGCCGCCCAAGTCGCGCAGACCTCGGCCTCGCCCACAGGCTCTAGGCGCTCGTCGATGTCTTGGGTCAAGTGCAATATCTGGCCGCGAAATGGTTCAATGCACTGCGAGAGCACTACGGTGCCCACCACCTTGGCTAGCTTCACGCGGCGGTCCCTTCGTCGATAATTCCCACGATCACGCTCCTGCACGGCGGCCGCTCGGCTCCGGTCACCTCGGCCCCGGCGGCCCCTGATTGCACGACCAGTACTTTGCTGCCGATCCCCGCTTGGACCCCATCCACCGCCACTTGCAAAGCGCTGCCCTCCTCGCCTTCGGGGCGCACCACCATGATCTTCTGGCCGACGAGCAAGGGATGTTTGCTGCTGGCGACTACGTGGCCAATGACGCGGCAGACTCTCATGCGACTTGCTTTTCTAGGGCGCGTCCAAACGCCTGTAGCGAATCCACGATGCCAACGATCAACGCATCTACGGGTATCTGATCCATGCCCGGTGCCTGCCGCGCTGAGCTGCCCTGGACGACGACGACGAGTTCGCCCTCACCCGCTTGCACGGCGTCGATGCAGACGAGGTGTTTCTGGGTGTGCTGCAAGCCCTCGGGCGTGGCGGCGAGGATCTCGACGATCAAGAGTTTTTCGCCCGAGAGTGCCTCTACCTTGGCGCTGGAGATCACGTGCCCTTTGACGAGGCCGAGTATCACAGGCTTTCCTCAAAGAGCTGCAAAGGGGCACCGTCGATTTCTTGTGCGCCGTACCCGTACAGGCCAGCGACCTTTTCCAACACTTGGTTCATGAGGACATCCGGGCAGGACGCGCCCGAGGTAATGATCAGCCGCACAGGCAGGGGGCGCGGCAGCCAGCCTTCGCTCTCGGTTGTTTTTTTAGCGTGGACGTCGAAATGGCGGATGCGCTGGTCCGATAGGATCTCGTCGCTGTTGGCGATGAGGAAGCTCGGCATGGATTGGAGGCACAGTTCGACTAAATGCGAGGTGTTCGAGCTATTGTAGCCGCCAACGACTAAAGCCAAATCCGCACCAGAGCTTAGCAGCGTGCGCGTGGCGTTCTGGTTTTGGTGGGTGGCGTAGCACAGAGTGTCGTTGGTGTCAGCGCAGTGGTAGTCGAGGTTTTCCGCGCCATAGCGCTGGCGCATGGCGCGGCGCAAAATGGCGGCCACTTCCTGCGTTTCCTCGGCGAGCATGGTCGTCTGGTTGACCACGGCCACCCGCTCTAGGTCCTTTTGTGGGTCGAAACCCTCTGAGCTTTTGCCGGCAAAGGCGCGCTCGAAGTCGGCGAGTGGCATCGCGCCTGTGATGTACGCGGCTACTTTCTCGGCTTCGGCGGCGTCGAACACCACTAGGGTTTTGGTGTGTTCTTCAGTGTGGGAATGAGTGGCTTGAGTCTCGGCGTGGTTGTACTTGCCGTGGATGATGATGGTATAGCCTTGGCGGCCTAGCTCCTCGCCGCGCTTCCACACCTTGGACACAAAGGGGCAGGTGGTATCGTAGTTTTCCCGGTATTCCTCGGATTCAATGTCGATGCCGCTTTGGCGGAGCGATTCCTCGTTCTGCATGGTGGTGCCAAAGGCCGGAATGAGCGCAATGTCGTCGCTGCTTAGCTCCTCCTCAGAGACTTGGCGATCTCCCTCGGGGTCGTAGATGAAGCGGACGCCTTGCTTTCTGAGGTCGTTGTTGACCAAGGGGTTGTGGATGATCTCGCTGACGAGGTACGTGTTGCGATCCGGGTTTTCCTTTAGGGCTGAAAAGGCCATGTGAATGGCCCGCTCGACCCCGAAGCAAAAGCCAAAGTGCCGGGGGATTAAGACCTGTAGCTGACCGATTTCTAGGAGCGTCGGGCACAGCGAACGCTTGCCATTTTTCAGGCGGTAATCCTTGACGCGCTGGATAATGGGACCGGCGTAGTGATTGGGGACCCGGTCAAATTGCGGATACGCCATGCGAGGCTCCTCGTGGAATTTCTATACTAAAAGTACATAGTACAGCATCAGGTTAAGCTGTCAATAGCGCACCCTGCTCGGGGCCGAGCGATTGGTTATATTGCCCGGCGCTGAATTTACCTATAAGGGAGTGTCAACCCATGAAATTCGTCATTCGCGCCGGAGGGGTCGGCACGCGGCTGTGGCCCTATAGCCGCGTGCGCAAGCCCAAGCAGTTCCACTGCATGGCCGGCGAGCAGACCATGCTGCAAGACGCAGTCGCCCGCATCGGCGCGATTGCCGCGCCGGCCGATGTGTACGTATCGACCGGAGGCCCGTTGCGGTCGCTGGTGAGCGAGCAGATACCGGCGCTACCGCCCGAGCAGCTCATCGTCGAGCCGGCGCTGCGCAATACCGGGCCGGCCATCGGCTTGGAATGCGCGCTGTTAGAGGCCCGCCATCCGGGCTGCACGGTCGCCAGCTTGGGATCGGATCACTACATAGGCCGGCCCGAGGAGTTCTGCCGCTTGTTGCAGGTCGCCAACCAAGCCCTAACCGACCGGCCCGACTACTTGTTCACGCTCGGGGTCAAGCCGACGCGCGCTGAGACCGGTTATGGCTACATCCGCCGTGGCCCCATGTTGGCACAGGTGCACGGGACACCGGTGTACGCAGTCTCCGAGTTCACGGAGAAGCCCGCCGCACAACAGGCTGCTGAGTACGCGGCCAGCGGCCATTATTTGTGGAACAGCAACATGTTTGTCTGGAAGGCGGCGACCGTGCTGGAGCTTTTCGCCCGCTTTGAGCCGGAAATGCACGCCGGATTGCAGCGCATCCAAGCAGCCGTTGGCACGCCGGAAGAGGAAGCGGTCATCGCCCACGAGTATCCAAAACTCAAGCCGATTTCCATCGACCACGCCTTGGTCGAGCGCGCCTCCAAGGTGGCCACGCTAGAGGCGGATATCGACTGGGGAGACATCGGCTCTTGGGCGGCGCTGACAGACGTATTACCGACGGATGCAGCGGGCAATTTGCTGGCAGGCGAGGTGGTGGCGTTGGACGCGGCCCGTTCGACGGTGTACGGGCAGGCCGACAAGATCGTGCTGCTACTGGGGGTGGAGGACTTGGTGGTGGTGGATACTGAAGACGCGCTATTGGTGTGTGGGAAGGGGGCGGCTCAGCAGGTGAAAGACGCGGTGGACCTGCTAAAAGAAAAGCAGGGGTGCGAGAAATATCTCTAGGTTCATTCTACGTCGAGGATGTAGCGCGCTAGCGGGGAGAGTCGCTGGGCGGTTGCGGGCTGCAAGTACTCGCGCTGGTTGGTCTGTTGCGGGTGTTCGCGGGCGATAAAGGCGCAGTGTAGGGTGCGGCGGGGATCGCTGCTGCGGACCGCATAGTACCGCTATCGGTGCCTTATTTTTCCTATACATTCCTCGCCGCCTCGCCGGTGTTGTCGCCGCCGCGCCGCTCGAGCAGCCCGTCGAGCCAGTCCGGGTCCATTTCCGGCACCGAGGAGAGCAGGAGGTCGGTGTACTCGTGGTGCGGGGGGCGGAACATCTCGTCCTTCGGACCCGCTTCGACGACCTTGCCCTCCTTCATCACCACCACCTCGTCGGCGATCGAGCGCACCGTCGCGAGATCGTGGGTGATGAACATGTACGCGAGGTTCAGATCCTCCTGGAGGCGGTCGAGAAGCTTCAGAATCCCTTCGGCGACGAGCTGGTCGAGCGCACTCGTGACCTCGTCGCAGATGATGAACTCGGGATCGGCCGCGAGCGCCCGGGCGATCCCGACACGCTGTTTCTGACCCCCGGACAGCTCGGACGGGACGCGGTGGTAGTACTGCGACGGCTCGAGCTCGATCTGGTCGAGGAGCTCGTCCACCCGCTTCTTCAGGTCCGCGCCGTGCAGCCCCCGGTAGAAGGCCACCGGACGCCCGATGATCTCGCCGATGCGCTTCTTTGGGTTGAGCGCGGTATCGGCCATCTGATAGATCATCTGCGCTTGGCGGAGCTGGTCCTTCGAACGTTGCTTGAAGCTCGGCGGCAGGGCTTGGCCGTTGTGCCGTATCTCGCCCTTGGTCGGCGGCAGCAGGCCGGTGATGCACCGCGCCGCGGTCGATTTGCCCGAGCCCGACTCGCCGACCACCGCGACCGTGCGGCCGCGGTGGATATCGAAGGAGATGTCGTCGAGGACCTTGACGGGGCCGTAGGCGGCGCTGACGCCGCTCACCGAGATCACCGGCGTCTCGCCTGGAGCGGCCAGCGGCTTCTGCTTGCGCTGGAAGCTGCGCACCGCCCACAACGACTTGGTGTAATCCTCCCTCGGCAACGAGAGCATGGAGCGGGTGTCGGCCTCTTCGATCTCGTCGCCCTTGAGCAGCACCTTGATGCGGTCGGCCATCTGCGCAACGACCGCGAGGTCGTGCGTGATGTAGAGCGCGGCGGTGTTGAACTGGTCGACGATGTCGCGGATCGCGGCGAGCACCTCGATCTGGGTGGTGACGTCGAGCGCGGTGGTCGGCTCGTCGAAGATGATCAGGTCGGGCCGGCAGCTCATCGCCATCGCGGTCATCGCACGCTGGAGCTGTCCCCCCGAGACTTGGTGCGGGTAGCGGAAGCCGATCTCCTCGGGGTTGGGCAGGCGCAGGCGCCGGTAGAGATCCATCGCGTCCGCTTCGCTCTCGCGCCGGGTCCTGATCTTGTGCTGCACCGGCGCCGCGGTGTGCTGGTCGATCAGCTTGTGCGCCGGGTTGAACGACGCGGCCGCCGACTGCGCTACGTAGGCGATGCGCGCGCCGCGCAGCATGCGCAGGTCCTCTTCGGGGGAGGAGGTCAGCTCCATGCCGTCGAACTCGATGGCGCCGGCGGAGATGCGGCAGCCGTCGCGGGTGAAGCCCATGGCGGCGAGTCCGATCGTCGATTTGCCGGCGCCGGATTCCCCGATGAGGCCCATCACCTCGCCGCGGTGCAGATCGAGGTCGATGCCGTGCACAATCTCGAACCACTTCTCGTCGGCCTGGCCCTCGATCCGCAGGCCCCGGATCTTCAGCAACAAGCTCTTCTCTTCATCCATGAGCTTTCACTCCTTCAGACCGGAGGAGAGGTGGAGCATCCAGTCCACCACGAGATTGACGGACACCGTCAGCAGCGCGATCGCCGCCGCCGGGATCAGTGGGGTCACCTCGCCGAACGAGATGAGAGTCGCGTTCTCACGCACCATGGAGCCCCAGTCCGCGGTCGGCGGCTGGATGCCGAGGCCGAGGAAGGACAGCGCCGAGATGGCCAGGAACACGAAGCAGAACCGCAGCCCGAACTCCGCCACCAGCGGTGCCGTCGCGTTCGGCAGGATCTCGCTGACGATCAGGTACCAGGTCTTCTCGCCGCGCAGCCGCGCAGCCTCGATGTAGTCCATCACAACGATGTTGCCGGCCACCGCCCGGGCGAGCCGGAATACAAGTGGCGAGTAGAGCAGCGCGATGACCAGGATGAGGTTGACCACGTTGGTGCCGACGATGGTCAGCAGCAGCAGCGCGAACACGAGCTGCGGAATCGCCATCAGCGTGTCGCCGATGCGCCCGCAGGTCTGGTCGACCCAGCCGCCGAGCGTCGCCGCCATGAGGCCCGTCAGCGACCCCACCAGGAACGCGATGGCGGTGGTGAGCAGCGCAATGCCCACCGTGTTCCGCGCGCCGTAGATGATGCGGCTGAACATGTCGCGTCCGAGCTGATCGCCGCCGAGCAGCATCATGTCGTCGGCGGGTGCGTAGGAGCTGCCGATCACCTCCGATTCACCGTACGGCGCGATCACCGGGGCGAACACCGCCGCCACGACGTAGACGAGGATCACGAACAGACCGAAGGATGCGGTGAGCGGGGCGTTGCGCATGGTCTTGGCCACATCGCGCGGGAGAGTCTGCACCAGAAACTCGCGGAAGCTGTAGGCGAGGCCCCCGGAGGCGAAGAACAGCCCGATGCCGATCGCGACGGCGCGTAGCCACTGCTCCCCCCCGAGCAGGCCCATCAGGAACGATGCGAGGGTGAGGCTGAACAACACCATGAAGGCGTCGCGCCGATGATAGTAGGCGGCCAGACACGAGGCCGCGATCATGAGCGTGAAGAAGACGATGGCGAAAGTGCTCATGACGTGGCCCTCACTTGGGATGCCGCAGCCGCGGGTTGGAGAGAATCACCCCCACGTCGGCGATCAGGTTCAGCAGGATGTAGGTCGCGGCAAAGACCAGACAGCATGCCTGCACCACCGGGAAGTCCCGCTTGGTGACGCTGTCGACCAGCAACTGGCCGACCCCTGGGTACACGAAGACGATTTCGACCAGCACCACGCCGGTGATGAGATAGGCGAGGTTCAGCGCGACCACGTTGATGATGGGGGCCAGCGCGTTCGGCAGCGCGTGCACCGCGATGACCTTCCAGCGCGGCTCGCCCTTGAGCCGGGCCATCTCGATGTAGGGCGAGGCCAGCAGGGCGATGATTGCGGCCCGGGTCATGCGCATCATGTGCGCGATCACCACCAGGGTCAGGGTGATGGCGGGCAGCAGGGTGACGAAGACCCGATCGGTGAACGCCATGTCGCCGGTGACGCTCGATATCGAGGGAAGCCACGAATTCTGGACGGAGAAGAACAGGATGAGGATGTAGCCGAGGAAGAACTCCGGCGACGAGATCGAGGTCAGCGTGCTCACATTCGCAATCCGATCGAAGACCGATCCGCGGTAGAGCGCCGCCAGCACCCCCAGCACGATCGAGATTGGTATGGAGAACGCTGCCGCCACCGCGGCGAGGAAGAGAGTGTTCGCGAAACGCGGGATGAGCTGATCGGCCACCGAGCGCTTGTTGGCGAGAGAGACCCCGAAGTCGCCCTGGAGTGCGCCGCCCAGCCACTCGACGTAACGCGTCGGAGCCGATCGGTCCAGCCCGAGCTCCTCTCGCATCGCTTTGACCGTCTCCGGGGTCGCGGATTGGCCGAGGATCTGCTGGGCGAGGTCGCCCGGCAGCAGCTCGACCGCCCCGAAGATGATGATCGAGACCACGAGCAGCGTGACGAAGCCAAGTCCAAGCCGCTTGGCCACCAGTGACAGAACGCCCATATGCTCTTCTCCTCCGAGGCGGCCGGGCGTGCAAACCCGAAACCCGAACCCCCCGGCTGTCATCGCGCTCGCGTGGATCGCTTATTTCATGGTGCTCCGCAAGCGCCCAGTGCGCGCGACCTCCATTGTCGCAGTCCTTCCAGCCACGTGGCCCCTTCTTCTTGCTCTATGGTGCGTCCTCGGCCGGATGCGGATCAGGCGAACGACCAGCGTTCCATCCAGTGTTCGCCGTCCAGATCCCAGTTCGAGGCCATCTGCTCCGGCAGGGCGAGCTTGTCGGAGGTGGCGAAGACGTAGGAGGCGAACATGGGGATGATAGTGCCGCCCTCGTCGCGCACGATCTGCTGCATCTCCGCATACATCATGCGCCGCTTGGCCTCGTCGAGCTCCGCACGGGCCTCGATGAGCATCTTGTTGAACTTCTCGTGTTCCCACGCGGCGTCGTTCCAGGGCACCCCGGCCTCGTAGGCAGTCGCGAACATCCAGTCGGCGGTGGGCCGACCGCCCCAGTAGCAGGCACAGAACGGCTTCTTGTTCCAGACGTTCGACCAGTACCCGTCGTTCGGCTCGCGCACGAGGTTCAGGTTGATGCCCGCCTCCTTGACGGTCTCCGCGAACAGCGCGCCTGCGTCGACGGCGCCCGCGAAGGCCGCGTCCGCGACGCTCAAGTCCACCGTGAGCGAGTCCATGCCGGCCTGCTTCAGGTAATACTTTGCCTTGTCGGGGTCGTAGGTGCGTTGCTCCAGGTCCTTGGCGAAGAAGCGCTGTCCCGGGCCGATGGGGTGGTCGTTCCCGACGACGCCGAAGCCCTGCAGGATCTTCTCCACCATTTCCTCGCGGTTGATAGCGTGCTTGAGCGCCATGCGCACGTTGTTGTCGCTGAACGGCGCAACGTTGGTGCGCATCGGGAAGGTGTAGTGATGGGTGCCGGCAATCGAATGCACCGTGAGTCCCTTGCGGCGCTTGAGCAGGTGCACGGTCTTCAGATCGGCCCGGTCGATGGCGTCGACCCCGCCGGTGATGATGGCGTTGGTACGGGCGGCCGGATCGGTGATGGTGATCATCTGGATCGCGTCGAAGTGCCCGCGACCCGAGTCCCAGTAGTCCGCGTACTTCTCCAGATCGATGCGCACGCCCGGCTCGAAGCTCTTGATCTTGTACGCCCCGGCGCCGATGCCGGACTGCCAGTCGGCCTTGCCGCCTTCGCTCGGCATGATCGGCAGGTGGTAGTCGCTGACGATGAACGGGAAGTCGGCGTTTCCGGCACTGAGGGTGAAGACCGCCGTGTGCTTGCCGTCGGCCTTGATGTCGGTGACCGGCGAGACGATCGGCTTGGCGGCGGACTTCGAATCCTCGCCGCGGTGATGGTTGATGGACGCGACGACGTCCTCGGCCGTTACCTCCCGGCCGTTGTGGTAAGTAACGCCCTTGCGCAACTGGAAGGTCCAGGTCGCGGCGTCCGCCGATGCTTCCCAGTTCTCGGCGAGCTGGCCGACCAGCGAGCCGTCTCCAGCCACTTCGGTCAGATAGTTGTTGTACCCATGAGTCATGGCGATAGTGAAGCCGTTCTCGTGGGTCGCCGGGTTGAGGCTGTCGTGGGTCCCGCCGTGCCCCTTGCCCATGCGCATGACACCGCCTTTCTTGGCGGCGCGGGCGAAGCGGATGGGCAAGGCGAGTGCGGCGGCGCCAGCGGCGCCGGTCTGCAGGAATCTGCGACGGGTTGTTCTGTTCATGAGGCTACCTCTAGGTTCATTCTACGTCGAGGATGTAGCGCGCTAGCGGGGAGAGTCGCTGGGCGGTTGCGGGCTGCAAGTACTCGCGCTGATTGGTCTGTTGCGGGTGTTCGCGGGCGATAAAGGCGCAGTGTAGGGTGCGGCGGGGATCACTGCTGTGGTTGCGATACGAACTGTGCCAGAGGCTGCCGTTGAACACGGCGACCGAGCCGGCGCGGCCCGTCAGCTGCACTTGCTCGGGGTGATCGGCCAAGCGGTCGTCCATGTAGTCGGTGACCCTGCCGGGTTTGCGGTGGCTGCCGGGGACGCAGCGGGTCGCGCCGTTGCCCTGGGTAAAATCGTCGAGCATCCACATGGAGTTGACCACGTGATACGGTCCGCCGGGCACGGTGGGCTGCCCCCAATCCGCGTGCAGGGCCTGTAATCCGCTGCCGGGCAGTGGATCGTGCCCATTGAGCGAGTGCAGCTTAAATGGCCGCTGCAAGACGTGGAAGACCGCGGTCAGCAGCGTCGGCTGTAGGTACACGGCGTCGAAGACCGTCCCCTTGTTGACCAAATCGGCGAGGCGGCGCACGCCCTCTACTTGGGACACCTCAGCGCCAGCTTGGTCGCCCTCTCTGACAAAGATCGCGTCAAAAGCATGGCGCAATTCGGCCAGCCGGTCGGGCGCGATGACCTCTTCCAAAATGATGAAACCGTTGGCGTCCAACTCGTTGTATTGCGCGGGCGTCAGCGGCTGGGGGACGAATCCCCGTTGTAACAATTCGCTGTCCAAAACGGATTTTCCTCTGATTTTTTAATGTGTAGGGGGCGGTTTGTAAACCGCCCCCTACACCTGTTGCGCGAATTCGCAAAGGGTGGTCACGCCGCGGTGGATGTGTTCTTCGGAGGCGGCGATGGAGATGCGCACGTGGTCGCGGCACATCTGGCCGAAGGTGCTGCCTGGGGCCACGGCCACGCGCTGTTCTTTGAGCAGCCGGATGGCGAATTCGCCGGAGTCCATGCCGGCTGCCGAGATGTCGATCATCAGGTAGATCGCGCCGCCCGGGGTGTAGCGGTAGCGGCCGTACTGGTGCAGGACATCGAGGGCGATGTCGCGGCGGCGCGCATAGGCGCGGCACATGGCTTCTACTTCGTCTTGCGGGCCGTCGAGCGCGTCGGCGGAAGCCAACTGCGAAAAGCCCGTGCCGCACGAGACGAAAGGCTCTTGCAGCTTGGCGGCCAGTTCGATGTATTCGGGATTGGCGCGGGTAAAGCCCACTCGGTAGCCGGTCATGGCGTAGCTTTTGGACATGCCGGAGACGACGATGGCACGCCCGTCGGCGTCGTGCGGCAGCGCGCTCTGATGCGGTTGGTCGAAGACGATCTGACCGTAGATCTCGTCGGACAGCACCCACAAGTTGTGGCGTTGGGCCAAGTCCATGAGCTGGCGCATCAGGGCCTCGTCGTACACTTGGCCGGTGGGGTTGGAGGGCGTGCAGAGGAGCAGGAGTTTGGTGCGGGGGCTGACTAGGCGGTCGATCTCGTCGAGGTCGGGCAGAAAGTGGTTTTCCGCCCGCAGATTATAAAAGACGGGTTGGCCGTGGACGATGGAGACGGCCATTTGGTAGTTGGGCCAGCCTGGGTCGGGTAACAGGACCTCGTCGCCCGGTTCGAGCAGGGCTAGGAAAGCGGTCGCCACGCTCATGACCGCCCCGGGGGTTACGAGGATGTTTTCGCTGGTGGTTGGCACGCCGGTGCGGCGCTCGAAGTGGCGTGCCGCGGCCGCGCGCAAAGCATCGACTCCGGGGTTGGGCACGTACTTGGTGTGGCCGGCGCGCGCGTAGCGGCAGGTGGCTTCGACAATGGACGCTGGCGTGGCAAAATCGGGTTGCCCGACTTCGAGGTGGATGACCTCGCCCGTCTTCTCGACGTCCCAGGCCAAGTCCATGATCTCGCGGATGCCCGAGCGTGGAATGGACGCGGGGATACGGGCGAAAGGCTTCATCGGATGTGGATGCCCGGGCCGGTCGCGCCAATCATCTGCACGGTGTTGTAGATGGAGACCGGCGTCGAGGCCCCGGTGACCCCGGTGATGCCTTCGCTGCGTGCGACCTTGAGGTCGAGGCCTGGGCCTTGGGCGTGGATTTCGACGACGGCTTCGCTCCACTCCGGGCTTACCAGCAGCAGCGAGTGCGTGCGGTCGAAGCCAATGCCGGCGTACGCGATGGCCGCGTGGGTGTTGACGTTGCGCGGGAAGAGCGGGCAGATGCCGCGCGTCGGGCCGTCGTAGAGGACCGTTTCTTCTTTGATGTCGTCGGGATCGAGGCCGGCGGCGGCGCAATCGACGTTGTGCGGGGGCTTTTTCATCACCACATCGACCGACTCCCACACGTCGCGGTTTTCCAACAGCGCGTCCATGCCGACCACGCCTCCGTGCGGGACGAAGGCGCGGGTGCCGGCGCGGCGGGTCGTCTCTTCAATGGTGGCTTCGATGGCTGGGTCGGCGAGGGCGGTCACCGAGATGAACATGTAGTTGGTTTTTTCGAGGATCGTCTGTCCCCACTGGCGGGTGACGGCTGGGTGGGCCATCTCGACGACGAGGTCGGGCTGCCGCGACTCAAAGTCGCCCAAATCCGCTAGACAGAGGTCGGCGGGGAGGTCTTGGACGGCCGCGGCCATTTGATCGTGGACGAAGACGACTTCCATGCCGTTGTCTGCGTCAGCTTCTATCATCTGGTGGACGACTTGGCCGATCTGGCCGTAGCCGATCAGGCCGATGCGGGTTGATGTTTGGCGCATGGTCTGGCTCCTCAAAACGGGGTAAAATCGGAAGTAGCGAATATATGCACTCGCTAGGGATATGGCGAACAAACGGCGCGTTTTGGCTGGTGATAGGGTCTCACCGCTGCACCGTTCAGAAGCGCAGCGTGGAGATAGCTGACAAGCGGCCCCTCAATCCCGCCAATCGACGACCACCCCGACGATATCCCCATCCCGCTCCCGCTTAATGCGCTCGAACATCGCCGGCATCTCGGCGCACCCTATCCGATGAGTAATGCAGTGTTCCCACTTGAGCGCTCCCATGGCCATGTTCTTGATCACAGCGCGGCGGCAGGGCTGCCAGCCGTCGTCGCAGGGGAAAAACATCTGTAGCCGCTTGCCATGCGGCGTAGGAAAGTCCAGGGCGACCGGATCGTCCCCGTAGTGGCCCTGCCAGACGAAAGACCCAAACCGCCGACAGAGGGCAATCGCCGGATCAATGCACTGCGGATGCCCGGTGCACTCGAATACCACATCGGCGCCTTCGGGTGTGATCTCCCGTACTACAGCGGCCACGTCCTGCTTTTTGCCATTGATTGCATGATCCGCTCCCAGCGCCTTGGCGACCACCAGCGGTTTTTCATCAATGTCCACTGCCACCACCACGCACCCTCGCTGTGCGCAAGCCGCCACCACTCCTAAGCCAATCATCCCCACCCCGTGTACCACCACCGTATCTCCCATCCGCGGATTGGCCATATCGACGCCATAGAGCCCCACTGCCGGCATCACAAACAAACTCGCCACATCCATTCCCGCCCCGGGCACCATCTTGGCCACGCCATGCGTGGTATTGGGCCGGGTCACGACGCGACTGCAATGCCCGCCGGAAACGCACCCGACCTGCGTCCCGTCGGCCAGCCTCATCGCGTCATTGCCGCGAAAGTACACTTCGTCGCCGACCGCAAAATTGTCGATGTCGGCTCCGACGGCTTCTATGGTGCCCGTGCCCTGATAGCCGGTGCACAACGGAAAGGGGTTGCGGTTCATCTTGCTGATCTTGCCGCTGATCAGTCCGAACTCGGTGCCGATACTGACCCCGGTGAAATGGGTGCGGATCGCGACTTGGTCGGGGGCGGGATCGTTCAGCACGACCGCAGTCAGCGCGAAATTTTGCTGTTCGTTGCAGATGAGCGCTTTGGCATCCATGAGAAATCCTTTCGGGTGTTTTGCAGATTGGCCTCTGGCCATTTTGAGGGCATAAAATAGTCGAGTTTGCTGTTATGTGCCCAGTGATAAACCTACAAACCCGCTCCGCTACTGGAGTGGGCAATTTTTTAGCGCATCGTTCAGAAGCGTAGCGTGGCGACGGCTGACAGGTGTCCCTTGGGGTTCGGTACCAGACCGACGGAGAATCGGTGGGCTTGGGAGACTTCCGGTGGATTGCGAAACCATTCGGACGCGAGCGTAGCCATGGCAGGCGGGGCGATAACAAGGAAGGGACCCAAAAATTCATATCTTTGGATCAGCACTAAGCCTATGCCAGCCCCTAAGAAGCTACCACTCAGCGAAAAGGCCAACGATCGAAAATAATCGTGTCGATCCAATGCGCTTACCCCGATGGGTACTCCAACCACGTAGCCTATATATCCACCGAGAATAGAAGATTCTAGTCCACACAATATCTCCCCTAAGGGGCAGTTGGCTTTTTTAGCCAGAATAGAGCCCAACAACAAAGCACTTGGCAAGATACACAAAAGCCCCGATTGCATTCCGGACCCCAACTTTCGGCCAATCCGCTCACTGGTATCCGTGTAGTTCCCTTTTCTCATTCTCGCCGAAAGGGTGTCCAGTATCGCTTGAATCCTTGTAGTGTCTCGACTCGCTGATTTTTGGGGTCAGCGTTTGAATCCGATCCAAGGCGATCCTCTGCGGCCAGCCTTTTAGGGACAGGAGCAATCCCTGCCGGTCCACGGCTTTAATGTAGCCTCTCGTCGTATCCAGCTTAGCCCAAGCCCCCGAGAGCGACTGCGGTGGTTCTTCCCGTTCATAGACGACCACGACGAAGGTACCTACTGCCACCGTGCTGCTGTCGATCTCGCCGGCTTCCAAAACGACCTCGGCGTCGTCGCGGCCCGTATTTGCGTGCGCGTGGTTGACTATTGCGAGGAGCGCAATCGACGCGAGCATGAATCGAACGGCTGTGTCCATATCTCCATCTCCCATCTCTCGTCTTCTTTTAACCCCTCAACGCACCTCTGCTGCCACCTGGCAACCTTGGAAATCCCGTCCATAGGTCAGGTCTTCTGCAAATGCGGATAGCGTTTTGGGGTTGTAGCCGCCCGCCGAGGCGGATGAAGAGAATTTATTTGCGCTCGGAGATTTTGCAGACCCAGATGCTGATTTCGTAGAGCAGGAGCAGGGGCAGGGCCATCAGGATCTGGGAGACTGGGTCGGGCGGTGTGAAGATCGCGCCGAGGACGAAGATGCCGATGATGGCATAGCGGCGAATGTGGCGCATCCGCGCGGCGGTCAGCACGCCGACCTTGGCCAAAAAGAGCGACAGCACCGGCATCTCAAAGACAATGCCAAAGCCGGCGATCAGCCGCAGCACAAAGCCGATGTACTCGTCGGCCGCCCATTGCGAGGTCATGTCGGGCGGCTCTAGCGAGAGAAAAAAGCGCAGCCCGAGCGGGAGGACGATGTAATAGGCGATCATCGCGCCGACCGAAAAGCAGAAGACGCTCAGCGAGATAATGGGCACCATGAGCCGTTTCTCGCGCTGCAAAAGCCCTGGGGCGACAAAGCGCCAGGCTTGGTAGAAGAGGGCGGGCAGCGCCAATAGCAGCCCGCCAACAAAGGCGATTTGCAGACTGATGAAGAAGTAGGTCATGGGTCGGAGGGATTGCAGACGACGCGCCGGAGGCAGGTCGGCGATTGGCGCGTCCGGCTCCGGCGCAGCATCGGACAGGCCCAACCACTGGCGCACCAACTGCACCGCGCCCGAGGATTGCTGGTTCTCCAAGCTGAAGACGGCTTCTTCGTACGGCCGGGTCAAGATCTGCACGATTGAGTCGGAGAGGGCGAAGCAAATCGCCGCGCCTACGACGAGCGCACCTAGAGCCTTGAGAATGCGCCAGCGAAGTTCTTCGAGGTGGTCGAGAAAGGGCATGTTGTTTTCCCGGGGCGGGTCTGGGTCATGGTTAGCTTCTGGATCGAGGTCAGCTTCTGGTTCGTGTTGAACTTCTGAGTCGAGGTCAGCTTCTGCTGCCTCGCGGGTGGGTCGCGGCTTGCGGAAAAGGGCGGCGAAGGCACCTAGGGAGATCAGTAGGCAGCCCCAGGCGAAGAAGTCGCCGTGCCGGGTGTAGAAAGTCGTAGGCTGGCCGACCGGCACGGTGGCGACCGCGATCGCGGGTGTGAAGAGGTCGGTCGCCTCGTAGGTGCGGCCAAACGGGTCGATGAACAGGGAGATGCCGGAGGTGGCGGCGCGGGCGATGGCCGTGCGGTTTTCAACGGCGCGCATGGCGTTGATGAGGGCGTGTTGGTAGGGTCCCGCGCTGCGGCCAAACCACGAGTCATTGGTAATGTTGACCAGCACGCGAGCCCCAGCCGCTACGTGCTGGCGCACCAGATCGGGAAAGATAGACTCAAAGCAGATGAGTACGGCAAAGGGGTGTCGGGGATGGGCAAAAACCGCGTGCTCCGTGCCGCGCGAAAATTCCGCCGGGCCGAGGTCGCCGGTCAGGCGGGACCAGTCGATGTCGCGCAGCAAGGGGATGGCGTCTCGGTAGGGCGTTCGCTCGCCAAAGGGCACTAAGTGCATCTTGGCGTACGAAGGCAGGGCTGTGGCCCCAGGTTGTACGAAGAAGGCCGCGTTGTAGTTCGCGTGCGGCGCGCCGGTCAGCAGGGAAATGTCCAGCTCCTCGACGAGCGCTTGGACGCGGCCTCGGCAACCAGCCCGGCGCACGGGATCGCACGGCAAGGCGGTTTCGGGCCAGACCAGCAGTTCGGGATCGCGCTTGGCCGCTTGGCGCGAGAGCGCGGCGAGGGTTGAAAAAGTGCGCTCCAGCCCGTTGGGCCCCCACTTGTCGGCGTACGTGGTGTTCGGTTGGATCAGGCCGATGCGCAGGCCCTCGGCCGGAACGGGCGCAGCCAGCGCGCTCTGAGCGTGGAGCCAAGGCAAGAGATAGCCCAAGGCAACGCCCCCGAGGAAGACGCGCCGCTCGACGAGCGCCAAGTAAAACAGCGCGTTGAGGCCGACGACCCAACAGGAGACGCCAAAGACGCCGGTCCAGGTGGCGTACTGGATGAAGTGGGGCAGGGCTGCTTGGCTGTGCCCCAGCAAGAGCCAGGGAAACCCCAACTCCCCGAGGGAGAGCAGATATTCCTGCCCGGTCCACAACAAAGGCAGCAGCACGAGTGCCTTTGCGCCCCACCGCGCGGCGAGCACGTTGAACAGCCCGATGCAGAGACCAGTAAAAAGGCCCAAATAAGCGGCCATCAGCCCGGTGCCCCCGACCACGGCGAGGCCCCCGCCTTGGGTATAGGCCACCCAGTACAGGGACAGCAGATTCCAGACCAAGCCGCTGATCCAACCCGAGGCAAAGCCGGCTTTGAAGCCGCGACCTTGCAGTGCGAGCAGCAAAGGCACCAGCGCAAAATGGGCCCAGACCGGATGATAGAGAAAGGCGAGAGGGTGGTCAGGGTGACTGGGAAAGGCCAACGAGAGTAAGGCCCCGCTCAGTGCGGCGAGCAGCAGGCGGTAAAGCGGGGTTGGGGCTAGGACCAAGCGTGGGTTAGACATCGGCAATGGGGGGTAATGCGAAAAAATATAGGAGGGGGGTCGGGGCAAAGCAAGGTGCTGGCACAGATTCTGCTTATTACGTCGGTTGCGTCTAGTGCCCGGTGGCTCGTGGGAGCTGGACGCTACAGTCGCGTGGTTTTTTTGCTACAGCTTTGCCCAAGGAGGAACGCACCGTGCCAACGCAAACTCAGCCCATTGACTACGACTTTGCCGCCCGCACCGTGGGCGAGGGGCCACTCTTCCGCCCCGACGAACTGCCAAGGGAGCGGCTCGCGCGCTTGGGTCCGCAGGCGCTCAAGGATCAAGAGCTGTTGGCCGTGGCCTTGGGGACGGGGTATCGCGGTCGGCACGTGATGGACTTAGCCGAGGGCATCCTCGCCGATTACCCCAAGGAATCGCTGGTGGATATGGATATAGGGGAATTGAGCCGGATTAAGGGGCTGGGCAAGGCCAAGTCCGGGGTCTTAGTCGCGGCGTTTGAACTGGCACGTCGCGGGTTGCACAAGGGCTTAGGGGTGCGGCCGGTGATTAGTGCGCCCGGCGACGCACTGTCGATGCTGTCCGATATCAAGGATCAGCAGCGCGAGCACTTCCTCTGCCTGTATCTCAACGCCCGCAATCAGGTGATCCACAAGGAGGTCGTGTCCATCGGCAGTCTATCTTCGGCTATCGTGCATCCGCGCGAGGTCTTTCGCACGGCCGTATCGCAGGCTGCGGCCAGCTTGATCTTGGCGCACAACCATCCCTCCGGCGACGTGTCGCCCAGCCAGGACGACATCAACCTGACGCGGCGCTTGGTGCAGGCCGGCGAAATCATGGGCATTGACGTGCTCGACCACCTCATCATCGGCAGCGACGATTTCCTTAGCTTGAAGGAGCGCGGCTTGATCTAAAGAAAATTGTATTTGCCCGGCAAAAGCCTATATTACTGACGAATACAGCAATCTATACGAGGGTACGGGAGTGATGAAAGACGAAGAAAGCCATCTAATTCCGGTGTACATTTTCGACATGTACCCCTATCCAGACGCGGAGCAGGGCTTGGGCATCCCGCAGAAGTTTTTGGTCTTGATCAAGGGCACGGAAAACACTGTGGTGCCCATCACGATCGGCCATTTTGAGGGTCAAGCCCTCGCCATGGCCATCCGCAAAATTGCCTTGCCGCGGCCGTTGCCGCACGATCTGTTGTGCAACCTGCTCAAGCGAATCAACGCTGTGGTCCACAAGCTGGTGGTCCACACACTCAAAGAAGACGTTTTCCACGCCTACCTGCTGGTCCAGGCCCAGGGCCAGTCCTTCTACCTCGACTGCCGCCCCAGCGACGGCATGATCTTGGCCACGCTCTTGGGCGTGCCGCTCTTCATGACCCCAGAGGTAATGGAGGCGGCTGGCCAGCCGCTGGAGCACTCCGACCAGCGCGAAGGGGCCGAGGGCGAACAAGCGGCTGTACCCGAGGAGGATCCAGATGCGCCCGCAGAGGATGAAGCAACTGAGCACGAAAGTGCCGCGAAGCAGTCGGAGGCGTTTGTGGATCCGCAGACGGGCGAGCCGATAAGCCAGTTGGAGCAGCTCAAGGCGCACTTGGACTACCTCATCGCCCAAGAGGCCTACGAGCAGGCGGCCAAGGTCCGCGACCGCATCAGCGAGCTAGAGTCCGAAGGATAAGGGGCGCTCTCGCCGCGCCGCGCTTGGACGCTCTTGCACTGCTGTTGCCGTGCAGGGGCGTTTTTTTGTCCGCTAGCTGGCGGATTGGGTGCGGGCGTGCAAGAAGACCATGAGCGAAGCGAGATCCGCGGGCGAAACCCCGGAAATGCGCGAAGCCTGTCCTAGGGTCTGCGGGCGGATCGCCGCGAGCTTTTGGCGCGCCTCGGTCGAAATGTTCAGTCCGGGAACGGCAAAGTCAAAATCGGTCGGCAGGCGCATGGATTCGAGGCGCTTGAGCTTTTGCGCTTGGGTCTCTTGGCGCTTGATGTACCCCGCGTATTTGATCTCGGCCTCGACGTGTTCGGCCGCGTCTGGGGAAAGGGGTTGTGGCGGCGGGGCGAATTCGCAGAGGTGGTCGTAGGTGAGTTGGGGGCGGCGCAGCAACTCGGCGAGCGAGGTCGATTCGGTGATGGGAGCGGTGCCCTGCCGCGCCAAGACTTCCCGCACCTTTTCGGTCGGTTTGACGCGCTCGTGCTGTAGGCGTTCGCGCTCGGCAGCGACCTGTTGCCGCTTGGTTTGAAACCGATGCCACAGGTCGTCGCCGACCAACCCCAGCGCTCGGCCCTTGGCCATCAGTCGGTCGTCGGCGTTGTCTTCGCGCAAGAGCAGGCGGTACTCGGCGCGCGAGGTGAAGATGCGGTACGGTTCGAGGGTGCCTTTGGTCACGAGGTCGTCGATGAGGACGCCGATGTAGGCATCGGCGCGCGTGAGCACGAGCGGGTCTTCGCCGCGAGCCTTGAGCACGGCGTTGATGCCGGCCATGATCCCCTGGGCCGCGGCTTCTTCATAGCCGGTGGTGCCGTTGATCTGGCCGGCGAAGAAGAGATTGGCCACGCGCTTGGTCTCTAGGTGCGGGTAGAGCTGGGTCGGCGGGGCGTAATCGTATTCGACCGCGTACGCCGGGCGCATGATCTCGGCCCGTTCGAGGCCGGGCAGGGAGCGCACGATCTGGTGTTGCAGGGCTTCCGGCAGGCTCATCGATAGGCCGTTGAGATAAAACTCAAGAGTGCGACGCCCCTCTGGCTCGACGAAAACTTGGTGCCGCTCCTTGTCGGCAAAGCGCGCGATTTTGTCCTCTATGGAGGGGCAGTAGCGCGGGCCGATGCCCTCGATGCGCCCGCTGTACATGGCCGAGCGCGATAGGTTGTCTTGGACGATCTGGTGGGTGTGGGCGTTGGTGTAGGTGATCCAGCAGGGCATTTGCGGCTGGGTGATTTTTTGCACCGCATAGGAAAAGGGGCGCGGTGGGTCGTCGCCGGGCTGTTCGTCGAACGCAGCAAAGTCGAGGGTGCGGCCGTTGACGCGCGGTGGGGTGCCGGTTTTGAGCCGGCCAGTCTCAAAACCGAGTGCGACCAAGCCCTCGGCGGCCTTTTCGGCCGCGGTCTCACCGGCGCGCCCGGCGCTATAGGAGAAATCGCCGACGTGGATTTTGCCTCGGAGGAAGGTGCCGGTCGTGAGGATGACGGTGCGCCCGCGGTAGGCGATACCGCCCTTGACGCCGACGCCTTGGACGGCTCCGTCCTCGATCAGCAAGCTCTCCATCATGCCTTGGCGGATGTCGAGATGCTCCTGCTGTTCGCAGGTGTACTTCAATTCAAATTGGTAGTCCTTTTTGTCGGCTTGCGCCCGCGAGGCGCGCACGGCTGGTCCGCGCGAAGTGTTGAGGCGGCGGAATTGGATGCCAGTGCGGTCGATGTTGACGGCCATCTGGCCGCCGAGCGCGTCGATTTCCTTGACGATGTGTCCCTTGCCGATCCCGCCGATAGCCGGGTTGCAGGATAGCTGGCCAATGGTGTCCAAGTTCATAGTTAGGAGCAGGGTCTCGGCTCCCATGCGCGCCGCGGCGAGTGCGGCCTCGGTACCGGCGTGGCCGCCGCCGACGACGATGACTTGATACGCTTTGTCGTAAATCATGATCGTTTATACTCGGCGAGGATGCGGTCGCCCTCCTCTTCGGTTTCGCGCAAGATCGTTTGTAGCACGTCTTCGGGTGTGCCGGCGCGCTCTTGCTTTGCGGACCAGTGCCACTGGTCTAGATAGGCGTCGGTGCCCACTAGGCCCTCCTGCATGGCGATGCGATCGATCGCGAGCTGGAAGCGGGCGGGCAAGGTATGCGAGCGCGGCCGGCGGCCGACAAAGAGCTTGATTTGCGCGGGAATGTCGCGCCAGTAGAGAACTTGGTATTGAATCATGAGTCAAGTGCTTGGCGAAAGGCGCGGATGTGGTCGGGTGTGGTGCCGCAGCAGCCGCCGATGATCTGGACGCCAGCGGTCGCTAAATCTGGGATATACGCGGCCATTTCCTCGGGGCTTTGCGAGTAGATGGTGCGGAGGGCGCTGTTGAGCCGAGGCATGCCGGCGTTGGGATAGGTCATCAGCTTCTTGGCGAGGCCGCGCTCCTGCATAGCGGCCTTAAACTGCTCGACGCCGTGGAGGGCGTATGGCATGCCGGTGTGCTCGCTGCGCCGGGTTTCGGCGCCGCAGTTGACCCCGACGAGGTGGACGTGGTCGAGGAGGTTGTCGCCTTCGGAGTATTGGCCCGAAGCGAGCACGTCCAACAGGTTGGCGGCCGAGTGCCCCCAATCGGTGCGATAGACGATCTGCTTGGTTTTGCGGTCCCGAGTGTATTTAAGCGCGAGGTTGACGGCAATGGGCAGGCCACTCTGGCGGGCAATGTCGCAGATCATGGCCGCTTCGACGGCTGAAAACTGGGTCTCAACGGAGAAAAAATCGACCCCACCTTCGTAGAGCGCGTCGCTGATGCGCTGATGCGCGGCGCGGACCTTGTCGTTGGCAATGCCGAAATCCGTACTGCCCGCGTCGGCTTCGATGGCCCCGGGGGAGGGGCCGATGGAGCCAGCGATGAAGACGTTTCGCTCGCCGAGTTCCCGGGCGCGCTGTGCTAGCTCGGCCCCGCGCCGCGCCAGTTCGCTGGCCTGACCTGGGTCTTTGCCGGCCATGTCCAGATGCAGCTCGGAGGCAACAAAGGTGTTGGTGCCAATGCAGTCGGCACCCGCGGCGATGTAGTCGGCGTGGATATCGACGACCGCTTCTGGATGGCTTTCGTTGGCGAGGGTGGAGTTGGTCAGCTCGATTTGGCGGGCGAAGAGCTGGGAACCAAAGCCGCCGTCGTACAAGAGGGGGCGCGGGTCGTCGAGACGCTGGAGGAAAGGGGACACGGGGCTTGTCTCCGTCTAGGACAGGGTGTCGGTACGGGAGGCGCTGAACAGCCATTCGAGCAAGCGTTGGCCAAAGTCCGGCACAAAGCGCGGTACGTGCGAGCCTTGCTCTATGGTCCACAACTCGATGGTGACGTCGTTGCGGCAGCCCGTGCGGTAGCGGGTGCGGACGGTTTCGGGGCCGTCGAGGTCTTGGTCGAGGTCGAGCGGTGGGAGGGTTTCTGGATCGGTGAGGTCGCAGCGGGCGAGTGCGGCCCAGCGCAGCGCGACTTCTTCTGCGCCCGCGTACTCCTGCTCCCCCGCGCTTCCGTCGTAGGCCACGGTCTCGTCGGCTGTGCCGTGGATTTGTAGCACCGAGACCGGGGATGCGAAGGCACAACGGGAAGGGTCGCTAAAGGAAGTACCGGCGAGGCTGGCAATGGCGGCTAGCTTTGGGATCCCTTCGCAGGCGAGTCGGTAGGACATGAAGCCGCCGTTGGAGTGCCCGAAGGCGAAGATGCGCTCTACGGCGATATGCGTGGCGGCCTCTTCGAGTAGCCCGGAAAGGTATGTCACGTCATCGACTTGGGTGTTGTGGAGGTCGCAGCAGAAATCCGTGGCGTTCCAAAAGCGATTGTCATCGGGATCGCGCGTGCCATTGGCCATAATGAGGGCGAAGCGATCGTCGTTCACCCGCTGCGAGAGGCCGAAATAGCGGTCGTGCTGGGCTGAATGGCTGGTGAAGCCGTGCAGGATGAGTACTAGCGGAAGAGGCGTTTCGGGGTCGTGATCGGCTGGGAGGACCAAGAGGGCTGGGCGTTGGCCGCCCAACGTGTGGACGATGTGATCTTTGCTTAAATCGGCGACCAACTCGGTATGGGATATTTCTTTGCTGCAAGCGGTGAGGGTCAAAGACAGCAGAGCAGCAAAGGTACAGATTTTGTTTTTCCGCATATCGACCCTCCTTTCCGTTGGCGATCTGCAGGCCGACGGCAACAAATCCCGTCCTAAACTCAATTTTTAATCTACGGGATAAGGACAACAATGACCAACGCGCTAGGCGGCGAGTTCGCCCTTGCGATAGGCGCGGAGGAAGGCGGCGCAGTACTCGTCTCGGCCTAGTAGCATATCCTCGGCTAGTTGGTAGGGGCGGGCTTGGCGATCGGTGGCAAAGATGTCGGCTAGGAAGGTGGTGGTCGGATCCATGATCGCGCTGTCGGCACCGGCCTCGACGGCCAGCAGCAGGAAGGCATCGTTGATCAGGTGGCGGCAGGGCAGACCGAAGGAGACGTTGGAGAAGCCACCGGTGATGTGAATGTCGGCACCTAGCTCGCCGCGCAGTTGGCGGATGGCGTCAAAGGCGTGGTGGCCGAATTGAGCGTCAACCGAGATGGGAAAGATCAGGGGGTCGATGTAGAGGTCAGCAAGCGGCAGATCCAGTGCCTGTGCCTTATCGACCATGCGCCGAGCGTGGTCAATTCGTTCCTCGGCGCTTTGCGGCATGCCGGACTCGCCCGCCGCGGTGATGATGACTT
Source organism: Candidatus Latescibacterota bacterium (assembly GCA_965261395.1). GTDB lineage: Bacteria > Latescibacterota > UBA2968 > UBA8231 > UBA8231. The sequence goes on along the minus strand of OZ253462.1, from coordinate 4,982,942 downwards.
GGGCGTTGTATTGTTTGGCCAGCTCTAGGGCTTCGGGCCGCTCTAAAGACGCGGAGTTGAGCAGTAGGCGCTGGGGGAGGTCGGCACCAGCTTCGAGGCCGACGGCGAGGGTATCTAGCTGGGAGGAGTCGATGGCCAGAGGCGTCTGCGACATGGCCGATACCGCCTGCACCAACCAGCGCATGGCCTCTTGCCGCTCTGCGGGCTTGAGGGATATCTCATCGACATTGAGGTCGAGGAAATCGGTGCCGGCCGCTTCTTGGCGCTGTACTTGGCGGCGGATATAGTCGAGGGCATCCACGTTGCCGAGCATGGCTTGTTGCACGGCGATCTTGAGGTGTTTGACGCGGCCTTCCTCGTAGTCTTGGGTCGTTTTGACTGCTGCGGGAATTTGGAGGAAACGGCGCTTGTTGTTGGCGTCGCGGAAGCGCACCGATTCGATGCCTTGGGGGTCTGCGCCGATGAGCTTGCCCTTGCGCAAGATGACGCGGGTGGTGTGGATGTTTTCGCCGATGACGACGAAGGGACGGTCCGTACCAGGGATGTTCATTGGAATTCCGTATTTGGGTGAATTGGTGATTGGGATGGGCGTTGTTGCATGAATTGAATGAAGATAGGCTTCTTAATGGATGGGGGAGCGATTCACCGGTAAGAAAATCGCTGTGATCTCGTCCAAGAAGCTAAAGCTTTTTAAGGTATCGCCTCCCTCGTTCTTGGTCAATTCCTGTCGTCCTCACGCTTGGGAGTCATCGTCTATCGAGATTCCGCACCAGTACTCTCAGTCTTTTGGCAGAGTAGCTCTGGGCATTGCCGGCAAAAGTCCAATCGGAGTTTTTCTCAGCCCGATTGCCAATGCCGATATCAGTGCGCTCGCCTCGGCGCCAGTGGTTGATGGCAAAGAGCGTCTGTTCAGCCGTGGCGTTGTGTAGCTGCATACTGCCATAGCCATCGGCGGGGTCTATTGGTTGGTCGCCAAAGTCGTAGCTCTGCTGAGAGGCGCCGGGCACGGCAGCAGCGTTGGCTGGGGTGTAGTTGTTGGGCCAGAATTCGATGCGGCCTCCTTCCAGGCCGATGCCGTTTTGCACGCCCGTGTTGGACCAGACGTTTATTCGGGTGCCGGGTTGTTGGAAGTGGGCACCCGAGACTAAGGTCGGCACGCCAATCATTTTGAGATCGTCGGTAAAGGCATCCAGCGAAACGTATAGAAAGCGCATTTCGCCATCGCTGGGTTGCAATTCCACAAAATAGGCGATGCGGTCAAAAGGCGCGGTGATCGCGGCACTATTGTCGACGTCGTAGTGGATATCCACGCCGAGATTGGCCAGATCGAGGTCGTAAACGAGGCTATAGTCGCCCGCTTCGGGCACTTCCATTTCGAGCAGATCGCGTTGGGGCACGGTGCCAGCGCGGAATGGGGCGGCGGGTAGGCCGGCGGCGTTGATCAGGTTGGGTTCGGCCAGCTTGTGCCAAGCAAAGCGCACCGCGATTGGGTTTGCGACTCCCGGTGCCGAGACGACGATTTCATCTCCAACTATTGCGGCCCTTGCGTTGACGAATCCGCCGCGTTCTTGGTCGATCACTGTAAAATGATCCGGCGGAGCACCGTCGCGCGTCTTCAGGCCGCTGCTGTGGTAAAAGCGCAAATAGATTTTGTCGTCTTTGATCCGCAGTGAGCGGTAGAGTGGACCTGAGTAGATCAGCTCTTGGCCATAGGTCTTGGCCAATGCCATTAGTGCCAAGCGCCGCCCGACCTCCTGCTTGTTTTTGGGGTGAATATCGCCGAGATCGCCGACATCGTGGATGACAGCCATGCCGGTGTGGGGAATTGCCAGCGCGGCCGTTTGCGCTTCCCAGAATTTGGGTAGTAGGCTGGGTGGTTCGCCGCCATAGGCGAAGGGGGCGATCTGCACATAGTAGAACGGGAACGCCCCGCCCGGCCAAAGGCTGCGCCAGCCCTCAATGAGCGCCTTCATTTTCTCGGTATAGAGCATGCCTTCGGTGTGGTTGGACTCGCCTTGGTACCAGATGGCACCGCGCAAGGCAAATGGGACGAGGGGGTGGATCATGGCGTTGTAGAGCACGGCGGGTTGCTGCGGGCCGTTTGGCGGCAGGAGTTCGAGGGGATAGGTCGGCATTTCCGCTACTGGTGCTTCGCTTTGTCGCGCCGTGCGGGCCGCGCGGAGCCAGTCTTCGACTTCGTCCAATACCGTGTCTAGGCGCTCTTTGTACTGGTCGCTGCGTGGATTTTGCAGTTGTAGCTGCTCGTAGATATCGCTCACCGCGGGTACTGCGGCAAAACCGGCGGGCGGGATCCAGGGTTCAATGCGGGTGCCGCCCCAAGCTGCCTGAATTAGGCCGATGGGCACGTCGAGCTCGTGCTGCAAGTGGCGACCAAAATAATAGGCAGTAGCCGAAAACCCGCCCCAGCCACCCTTGGCAATGGTCTCCGGGGTACAGCGGGTCCAGTCGGCCTCGACATCCTTTTGCGGTTCAGCGTTGAGTTTCTTGGAAATCTGGAAGAGACGGAGCTGTGGATGGTCGGCGGCGGCGATTTCCGCTTCTGGGTTGAGGCAGAGCCCGACGCCCATTTCCATATTCGATTGCCCCGAGCAGAGCCACACCTCGCCGACGAGCACGTCCTGCAATTCAATGCTGTTGGTGCCTGTTACTGTCAGCGCATGGGGGCCACCGGCTTTGGTTGGTGGCAATTCTACCTTCCACTCGCCTTGAGCATTGGCGCTGGTACTGGTGACTTGGTCGAGAAATTCGACGCTGACCTGTTCCCCAGGCTCAGCCCAACCCCAGACGGGCAGGGGGCTATCGCGCTGCAATACCATGTGATCGCCAAATATCTTGGGCAATCGTACGTCGGCGAAGGTCGGCGGAGCGAGGGCTGATGCGAGGGCCAGGACCATCGCATATAGGGGGTTGAGGGCAAGGAAGCCTAGGGGATTTCGCATGAGTTATTCGGTGTTTGGGTAGATGCCTGTTTTCTACAAAAAATATACGGTCAATCGCAATGACAGACGATGGGTTTATTTTTGCACGTTATTGCGTATTTTGGGCAGTGACCAGAGCCACTTCCTCTAATTACAGACTATAGAAGCCGCAGAAGCCGCTATGGTAATGAAACTGATACGTAGATGGATCGCCGGCATTGGGCTTGTAAGCCTGATGTTGGGAGTAGGATGCGAGCCAGAAGCAGAAGTCGAAACGGTGATTCCCGGAGTGCAGTTCGTCGATGTGACCGAGGCCGTCGGTCTCGATTTTCGCCAGGTCTCCGGTAGCGCAGAGCAGCACTATATTCTCGAATCGATGTCGTCGGGTGCCGCCTTTTTCGACTACGATGGCGATGGGTATCTCGATCTATTCTTGGTCAATAGTACGCAGGTGGAGGCCGATTCTTTGAATCCCACCAATCGGCTCTACCGCAACACCGAAGGAGCCAATGGGCGCATCTTCCAAGACAAAACCGACGAGGCTGATCTGCGGCGGACGGGTTGGGGAATGGGGTGCGCAGTGGGGGATTACGACAACGATGGCGATGTGGACCTGTACATCACCTATTGGGGCCCCAATGTGCTCTATCGCAACGACGGGGGCAGGTTTGTCGTGGTCGAGTTGGGGGTGGAGGACGGAGGCTGGGGGACCAGCGCGGCGTTTGGAGACGTGGATGCGGACGGATTCTTGGATCTATACGCGGCTAACTATTTGGTCTTCGACTTGGAAAACCCACCCGGCGGCGGCCAGCTCTGTAGTGGCTTCAAGGGGCTGGACGTCTATTGCGGTCCGCACGGCATGGTGCCCCAGGCCAACGTGCTCTACCGCAACGAGGGCGGGTTCGGCTTTGCGGATATGAGCCAGACGACGGGGATTGACTCAGACAAGCAGGCATCCTTGGGGGTGGTTTTTTTCGACAGCGACAACGACGGTGACCAGGACCTCTATGTGGCCAACGACGGCTACCCCAACCTGCTCTATCGCAACGACGGACATTGGCAACTGGCGGAAGTGGCGGCCTTTGCTGGGGCGGCTTACAGCGAGGATGGACGGGCGCAGGCCGGCATGGGTGCGGCGGCCGGCGACTACGACAACGATGGCGATCTGGATCTGTACATGACCCACTTTTCGGACGACGTCAACACGCTGTATCAGAATCAGGGAGACGGCAACTTCGTCGATTTCACTGCGGCGACAGGGTTGGGAGGTGAGGTGCGGCCCTACCTAGGCTGGAGCACGGGCTTTTTCGACTACGACAACGATGGCTGGCTGGACCTGTTCGCGGTCAACGGGCACATCTACCCCCAAGTCGCCCAGCATCCTTCGGGACTGCGCTACGCTCAGCGAAACTTGCTCTACCAGAATGCGGGTGGGACGTTTGTCGAAGTAGGGGCTATGGTTGGGCGGGGCTTTGCCGAAGAAAAGGTCAGTCGCGGCGGGGCACTGGGCGACTACGATAATGACGGCGATCTGGACCTACTGGTAATGAACCTGAACGACGCGCCGACTCTTTTGCACAATCGCGGCGGGAGCCGTAGCAATTGGCTGGGGCTAGAGCTGGTGGGCACGGAGAGCAACCGCGATGCACAGGGGGCACGGGTCGCACTTTTTGCGGATAATGGACAGCAGATGCGAGAAGTACAGCGCGGAGTCGGGTACTTATCGCAAAGCGACGGCCGGGTGCTCTTCGGGTTGGGAGCGGCCGAGGAAGTGGAGAGCGTAGAGATCCGTTGGCCTAGTGGCCGGGTGCAGGTATTGGAGCGACCGGAGACTCGGCGCTACTTGGTGGTGCAGGAAGGGGAAGAGGGCATAGTTTCTAGTTATGTCGGGCCGGCGGATACAGAGGACTTGATAGCACGTGAGCAGCCAGTCCAAATAGCCAGCCAGCCGGCTGTCCCCCACTACGCAGCAGGGGACGACCAGACTGCCGCAGACCACTATAAAGTGGGAATCGAACGGTACAGACAGGGGCGCTACGAGGAGGCGATTGACGCCTTAAAAACGTCTATCCGCATGGAGCCGGATGATCTCAAAACCTACTACTCCTTGGGTATTGCACTCTATTCGGGGTTGGGCCGAGCCGAGGAGGCAGCGGCGGTTTTGGAAGAGGTGGTGGCCCGCGATTCGTCGTGGGCACAGGTCTATCCGCTTTTGGGAGTGGTCTATATGGACCTCAACCGCAAAGACAGGGCCATTCAGTTACTTGAGCGCGCTGTGGCACTGGACCCTGAGTGGGAGAACTATAACCGACTGGGACTGGCCCAGCTCCGCAGTGAAAATCTGACGGCGGCGATCTCGGCCTTTGAGCACGCAGTGCGCCAGGCACCGTGGCAGCCGCATCCACACCTGAATTTAGCCCGTATCTATGAGCGCCAGGGGAGGGAGCAGGCGGCCGCGCGGCAGCGGCAAATTTTCGCGCAGTTGCGGCCTGTACAAGACAAAGTGCAGCGCCATCTGGAGAACCTAGTCGCCTTCCCAGGCGATATCGAATCTCGCCATCTGTTGGGCGAAGCCTACATGGCCCAGGGGCGCATTGAGGAGGCCCTTACCACTTTTCGTCAGGTCATCGCCATCGATTCTAGCTATGCGCCGGCTCATTACGGCTTGGGTGCCGCACTGCACTACAAGAACGAATTGCAAGCCGCGATTGAGGCCTATGAACGAGCCTGCGAGCTACAGCCGGATATGGTGGGGGCCTTTGCCGATCTGGGCCAGGCCTATCACCAGCTCCGCAACTATGAACGGGCTATCGCCGCCTATCATCGGGCTCTGGTGTTGCAGTCAGGTATGCAGGCAGTGCGGACTAAATTAGGTATGGCCTATGCCCAACGGGGCGACTTGGATCAGGCCGTGGAGGCCTTCAAGATGGTCCTGAATGTCGATCCCACTCTAGTCGAGGCTCGCGACGCTCTGGCACAGGTGTATGCCGCACAGGGGCAGTACGCAGCGGCCATTCGCGAGTGGGAGGCCGTACTGCGGTTGGATCCTCGCTATCCTCGAGTGGCGGATCAGTTGCGCTTAGCCCGCGAAAAGCTCGTCAAAAAGAAAGTCCCCGTTTCGCAGACAGAAGCGAAACGGGGACTTGGAGGTGAGTAAGGAGCTAACAGGTGGGTTTATCGGCCCAAGCTACTCTTGAGCTGGCCCCAACTGGTTGCTTCGACACTCGTCTCCGAAAAGTCAATGCCCTCTTCGATCGGAGCGAGGACAAAGTCGTTGAGCGCGATATTGCTGCTCTCCGGGGTGGTGCCCCAGAAACCATTATAGGCGTGGTCGGACTGGGGCGCGTCAATATCGCCGTTGTTGATCGAGATGTGGATGATATCGTCCTCTTCGAGGTCGTAAATCTCGATATTGTCGGGCGTGGCACCCTCCCGGGGAATCTCGGCAATCGGCGTAATACCTAGTTCATAGTAATAGGTGCTTTCGCCGAACTGATCGCCATCGAAAGACCAGCCGTACGAAGTAAAGTCGCCCCCGTCCGAAAGCCAAGCTAGGTTGCCGATGGGCTCGAGCGACTGATAGACGCCTTCGAGCGGCGGCACGACCCATTTATAGGCAATCCGGTTTACCGGCTCGGCGGTGAGATTCTGCTCGTCGGCGGCTAGGTGGGTCGGGTTGACTTCGACCTCCCAGTTGTCGTCATCCCAATGGCGGGCCGGATCTTCGCGGTCGATATTGTGGATGTTGTCAAATACTTGGTTGGCGAAGTAGAGCTTGTTGAAACTTTCGTTCCAACCGAGGATGTGCAGCGGGTTGAAGTCGCTGAGATCGAGCTCGCCGCGACCCGCTTCGTTGAACTGAGCTGGGTCGTAGAGCTTGTCGCTGCGGATCACATAGGGTCTGTCTGGAACGATATTCCAGTCGGAAAGGTCGCCGTCTATGGTCGGCACAGCGCTATCGGGGAACTGAAAGAGAAAGAACAATTCACCCGGAGGGTTGTGGGCGCTAGCGAGCCCAGCCGATACTAGCAGGATCATCAGTCCTTTTGCGATTTTTTGCATGTTGAGAAAATCTCCTCAGAATATGGGGATATCGGTCATGGGACCAGATTTGAGTAGAGGGATGCGTTGCGAATAAATCGCCTGTCGAGAAAACCTCCTTTCAACGACCGGCTTGTGGATAGTTTGGCTGTGACTGACAAAATTTGGCTATACCCTAAGACAATCACAAAAAAATGTCAAACAAGTCTCGCCTATAGCACGCCTACAGAATTCATTAATACGCCACCGCGAGGAACCCCATTTTTCTGTCTCCTTGCTCGACATCGAGAGATAGTTCGTATAGGTAGAGCCCCGGAGGGACGCGCTGGCCGTTGGCGTCGGTGCCGTCCCACTCTTGGCGGAACTGCCCGCTGCGAGACCGCGTTGGGGGCAATGTGGCCACCTCTTGCCCGGCTAGATTGTAGATATGCACAGAGACCGTGCGATCCGTTGCCACCTCGCGCAAACTGTAGGAGATAGTTAGCGTCTCGTTGAGGCCGTCGCCATTGGGCGTAAAGGGGTTGGGGCCGACTTCCACATTGACCAGCAAATTGCCGCCCACCGGAGTTTTAACGGCGAGAACATCGCCGGAAAAACGAAAGGTGGCGTTGCCAGGCCGGACCTGCTGGCGGATCTGATCGGGGTCCTCGCTGTTGAAAACCCAGCTACTGAATTCGGTGCCGAAGCTCAGCACGGGCGCGTTGAAGATCACCTCCAACTGCTTGAAGCTATCCTCTTCGCCCTTTATCTCTGGAAATTCGATCACGATCCGGTCATCGAGGATCTCATAGGGGAAGAGGCTAGGATCCACTCTGGTCCCGTCGAGTACGACCGCTTCGATAGTATCGACCCGGGCGTGAGTGAGAATTTCTAGGTGGTTGAAGCCGATATTGTCCGTCTCGAAGGAGGGCAGCACCACATAGGTGAAGGTGGTAGGTTCGAAGGAGTCCACTTCGATGGGCCAAATCTCGCCGACGACTTCTTGGGCCGAAGGTGCCTCACTCAACTGTAGTGAGAGCTGATCCAGCCGGGGGGCGGCAAAGGGGGCAGAAAGAAATTTAACGGCGATCTGAATATAGCGGCTAGGCCCTGGCGAGAGCAGGGGAGTGCCGTCTTGCCAGGCTTCGGCGGGCAAAGTCTCGTCGCGCAAGCCGGCCGCGAAATCGTAGGGCGGCGACCAGAAACTCCAATTTTCGGTATCATACTCGGTGGGCAGGCGGGACAGCGCGTCGATCTTTAAGTACTCCTTCAGGGTGATTTGGTCTAGATCGCCGTTGTTGTTGGGGGCGAAGTAGAGTTTGGGGTCGGGGGTATGCCCAGTGCGGGTGCGGATCTCCGCCCGTACGCCCTCGGGCAACTCGCCGTTCCAGCGGATCTGGCCCCAGCTAATCGGGCGGCCGAAGTCCAAGATCTGGGTGATGTAAGTCATCTCTTCGACAAAGCCCTCGCCGTAGATTTCAAACTCGGCGAGTTCCCAGTTGCCCAAGGGAAAGGCTTGGAAGGTGAGAAAGCGGATGGACTGCCTCTTGAAGCGCAGATCGGTCACCACGTCGAGGTTTTCGCGGGTGGAGTGCAGCACGGTCAGCAAGGGGTCGTTCCTTTTAATCCAGCGCCTGCCGGGCGTGCGCCCGCACGCACCGTCTTGGAAGGGCAGCGAAGCGTCGCCCATGCGGATATCAAACCAGCCCACGAAATTATCAGCGAAGCTGTCTTCGCCAAAAGACTCAAGGGGAGGTTTGGGCTCGGCAAAATTTTCGATCAGTAGGCGGTCTTCCTCTTGGCTGAGGCGCGGATAGAAGCGAATGCGGTTAATCGGCACATTGGCACCGAAATCGAATATGATGACATCGTAGAAAGGGCGCCCTAAGCCGATGCCCGGTGCTTTGTTAGGGTCCTGCGAGAAGGGACGGAACTGGGCGGATACGGGATTGGCGTCGAGCATGAGCTTGTTGAGGGGGGCGTTGTTGCCGGCGAAGAGGCAATTGTAAGCCGAAGTCCCATTGCCGTAGGATACGCTGACCTCCCCCCCAGTGAAATTCAGGGGGACTTCGTTCGACGCGGCGCTTAGATCGGTCAGGGCCAAATTTTCGAGCGGATCGATGAAGCGGGGGCGGATGGAGCTGTCGGAAAAATCGACGAGGGTATCCCCACCCGTCTCTTGCGGGGCCGTGCCCACAGCGATGCTCTTGAGCAACTCGCCGTTGGCGTCATAGACCAGATACGCCCCCACTTCGGCTTGGCTGCGAACGTCCTGCCAGGACGGGCCGTCCGCACCGCCCAGATGGTATTCGGTGCGGGCGTTTACCTGAGCAGCGGCGAATAGGACCGTGCAGACACAGAAAGACAAAAATCTAGGCATGGCTCATCCTTCCTTGAACTGGGGGACGAGATTTTATATATAATAAAGCGATATCAACTCGGTTCCAAAAGTCATTTTACAAGCGCTGGCTGCCAACAGCCGCCGCCGTCTCGGTTACATTGGAGTGCTGCCATGCGTGTATCGGGCTATTTTTCGCGTATTTTCGCCCTAGCATCAGGGTTATTAGCGATCGTTTGTGCCCCCGTTTTCGCCCTCGACACCGTTACCTTGGGGGAGGGCGGCGAGTTGGATTGGCGGGGCGAAGGAAGCTCCGCCGTGGCGGTCATCGACGCAGAGCATCGCTCGCCCCTCAACCCCAACCGCCTGCTAGTGGGCAACGCGCCTGGGAATCTAGTCGAATTCGCGCATCCCGATTTTCCTCGTGGTATCTTTCCCCTGCGCATAGAAGAAGGCGAAAACATCGCCAACAACACGGTGACGCGGGGCGGTGACATAGACGCGCCTAACGTCTTCGACTTTGGGCGCGAGGCAGGCGTCGCCAGTGGTGGTATCTTTGATCGCAACGACCTCCTACTGTCCTTGGAGGAGTTGCTCACTAGCGAGGAAGGCGGTGAAAAGAAGGCGTTTGAGCGCAAGAATTTCAACGCGCTGGGCGCGCTGGTAATCCTCAACTTGGGGGGGCGTTTTGGCGTCAATCGCATTCGCTTCTATCCGCGCAATACCGTGCACAAATCCCCAACCACGCCCTTTCACAACGACTTCCTGCGGGCCTTCGAGCTTTTCACCAACGACGGGATCAGCCTGACCAACGACGGCAGTTTGATCTGGGATCCACTGCTGTTGCACGTCGACAACGAAAATCCCGTCGTCGATGTGCCCATAGACCCGCCCAGTTACGTCCAGTTTGTACGCCTGCGAGCCACCTCTACGGTCAACTTCGAGATTGACGAATTCGAGGTTTACGGCACGGGCTTTCTCTCCGAAGCTCAGTACATTTCGGATATATTCGACGCCGGCCAGCCCGCGCTCTGGGGCGATATGCGTTGGGTAGAAGAAGTCGTCGGCCCCGAGGTGTTTTCCCGTCTGCAGATCCGCACCCGCACGGCTAACGACGCCACGCCCTTTGTCTTCACGCGGCTGCTAGCGGCTCAGCGCGACGCCGAGGAGATTCCGCTCTCTTTGGAGGACCCGACCCGGGAGATGGAACTAGCTGAGTACGAGACGCTGCCCAAGGCCGACGCCCTTGGCCGCCAGTGGAACCCCGGCCTCATCAGGGACGATCTAATCAACTGGAGTCCGTTCAGCACACCCTATCCCGCGAGTGCGGCCAACGGCCCTGGGATTCCAATCGCCTCTCCTAGCCCGAACCGGTACTTCCAGTTCCAAGTTCTTTTTCAGAGCGATGACCTAGAGGCGGCCCGGGGGCTGAAATCCCTGAGTTTTGAGGTCCTGACCCCTCCTTTTGCCGACGAAATCATCGGCGAGATTTTTCCGCGCGAGGTTCGGATAGCCGAAAACACGACCTTCACGTACGCCGTGCGCCCGGTCTTGGAGACGGCCGGCCTGCGCGGTTTTGACACCATAGAGATATTCACCCCTGCCCGAGTAGAGAGCATAGACCGCCTGGAGTTGGTGGATGACACCGGACAACTCGTCGCCGAACGCGTCTTTGCTGGGCTTGAAGACACGACCCGCGTTGACGGATTCCAAATTCTCGCGGTAGACGACGACAGATTCTCGGTGCGGATTCCCTTCCTGCAAGAAGGCAACGCGCTAATAAAAATCTATTTTCAGACCGAGGTGCTGACTTATAGCACCAACTTTATCGCGGCGGTTCGGCTTTCCGATGAAGAGAGGAGTATATCCCAAGCTGTCGTTTCGGGCGATGCGGCACCACTGGCCGCAGGCGACGATGCCGATCTATCCGGCACCACGGTATTGAGTCCCTCGATACTGCGCAGAGGCCGTTTGTTAGACAGGATGGCGATCGCGCCCGCGGTCTTCACCCCCAACGGGGATCAGATCAACGATGTGGCCAGAGTGTACTATAACTTGCTCGCTTTGGATGTTGCCCGCCCAGTAGAGATCGCCGTTTACGATCTGAGCGGCCGGCTAATCCGCCTCATCCACGACGCCCCCGAACGCAATGGCCGCTACGAAGACAAGACGTGGGACGGACTCGATGCTCAGGGGCAGCTAGTTCCGCCGGGGCTCTATATTGTGCGGTTGGCGATAGAAGGGGACGCACAACAAGATGGGCAGTCCCGGCTAGTGGGCGTGGCGTATTGAACGCGGATTCTATCGCTGTCCGAGTATCTTCTGCACCAGTTCTAAATTCTTTTCTACTTCTGCCCTCGCCTTGTCCTGCAGACGCCGTTTCCGCTTGAGCTGGTCGTATTTATCGAAGCGCTCCTGCGCTTTTGCCTCTCTGCCGAGGCGCTCGTAAAGATTGCCCAGACAGGCGTGTACTTGGGGATCCTGCGGTGCGAGTGCGGCAATTTTCTCAAAGAATACTAGGGCCTCGGGATAGCGGTTCTGTCGAGCCAAGAGTAGGCCCATGCTCCAGTAGCCCTCGACGCGGTTTGGATCTAGGTCGATAGCTTGGCGCAAAAGGGCCTCGGCCCTCTGGGCTTGGAGCGTCTGCTCTAGAAGCGCGGTCGTTTGTCCTGTGGTTGCCTCCTCGACGAGCAGATCAGCTAGGCGGATGCGGTACTCGGGTTCGGTAGGGGCTTGCTCCAGCAGAGTGCGGTACTCAGCGGCAGCGGCCTGCAATTGGCCTTCTGTCTCATGGAGCCGGGCTAACTGGTAACGCACTAAGGTAGAGTCGGGGTGCAGCGCCAGGGTGCGGCGATAGGCATCGGCTGCTTGGCCGAGTTGGCCCGCCATGGCGTGGGCATAGCCGATTCGGCCGTAGATGGCCGCCCAGTTGGGGCGCTTTTCGGCGACCTGCTCGTAGGTGGCGATGGCGTCCTCGTAGTAGCGCATGTGCAACAGGGCATTGCCGAGAAAGTAGCGGACTCGGTCCGCCTCGGGGTAGAACTCCAGATATTTTCGGTAGAGATCGACGGCCTTGTGGTATTCCTTTTCGTCAATGTAGAGGGCCGCTAGGCGCAAGAGCGCGTCGTCGTGGTCGGGGAGCTGGTTGAGGACCCACCTGTATTCGCGCATGGCATTGGCCGGCATACCTTTGCGCTCGTAGGCATAGCCCAGCCAGAAGTGCTGCTGAGGTTCGCCCTCCTCGTCCATAGCCCCGGCGCCGATATTGGCTACCAGCAACAGAAGGGGCAAAGCCACCAAGGCCTTCCTGCGGTACTGTGTTTCTTTCCATAGTGAATACATCCCGAAACCGGCGTAGAGTAAAAGCAAGGGCACGACGGGCAGCCGATAGCGCGCGGTAACGAAGAAGAGCACCACCGAGACCATGTACGTCAGAGTGAATAGCAAGAAGAGATGCCCCTGCTCAGTCTTGCCCGCCGAGGTGCGCGTAAAAAGCACTAGACCTAAGAGGGCGAACGGGGCTACTAATCCGAAGGGGAAGGCGACGCCCTTTTTCCACAACAGGGCGGCTAAAAGCACTGAGTCGCGGCGGGCGAAATATGGATCTATGTTGCGCTTTATTTCATCGCCGTGCCAAAACAGATAGAGCTTGTAAAGCTGTAGCCACGCATAGTCGAGCGGATTCGCTGCGGCGAAATCCCAAGAACGGGCGGAGAAGAAACGGGATTTAGCCGATGGGCGTTCAATGCCGGCTTCGCGTTCGGGCATTTCCGTTAGCTGGAGCCAAGCCCTGCCAGGACGGGTATCGACTGTGCGCTGGTAGTCGGGGTTGTTGCCAATATAGAAATTGATCCCGGCGTTGTGCGAGATGAGTACCCAGTCGTCGCCGATTAGGTGATTGCGCAACGCGACCGGGGCAATGACCAGCGCGATGCCGAGGAGCAACAAGGCGCCTCGCTGGACAAAGTTCCCCTGAGAAAACCAGAGCCAAGCAAGCAATACCGGCGCGAAAAGGAGAATATTGGACACCGCTAAGGCGGCCAGACCCAGTGCCAGACCGGCGATCAGCCACGGCCAGCGCTGCTTTAGGGGAGCGGTGAGCAGCAAGAGCAGCAGAGCCAAGTCGAGGAGGATGGCCGGGATGGTGGGCAGTAATTCGCCGCCAAAATAAATCAGCGGGCCATAGAAAGCGGCGGCCAAACCCGCGCCGAGCGCCACGGCTGGGGGAAAGAGACGGAGACCGAGCAGATAGGTACATCCACAGACGAGCGCACCGAATAGGGCTTGGAGTAGGCGGGGCAGGTAGTAGTCTTCGCCGCTTATAGAGAAGAGGAGGCCGAGCAGATAGGGATAGAGCGGCGGTTGCCAAAAGGGCGTCGGTCGCCCAGCCCAAGAGACCTCGCTGAGGTAGCGGGCGTCATCGACATAGGTCCGGGCATCGACGACCGGAACGGCGAAAAGCAGGCTGGGGGAGAGTTCGTTTAGATAGCAGAGACGCAGGCCCAAGGACAACAGGACAATGAGGGCACAGGTCCAAAGTTCGCGGCGACCGATCTGCAAGCTCGGGGCCATAAGGCCAAAGTTATTGCAGGCCAGCGTAAACGGCGATGAAGCTTTCGGTGATGGTTTCCGATTCGCCGTCCTTGGGGTTGCGGCGGTCTATCCGCATGCCCATCTGCGTGGTGAGCTTGTAGCCCAGATAGTCGGATACATTAGTGAACTGGGCAGCCCCGACGATGCTGTTGAAGTCGTTGAGGTCGCGCTCGAAATCGTTGACGAAGGTGAACTCCAAGCCGAGCTGCAGAGTCGTGTGCTGGAGCATGGGAAAGCCCAGTAGGAAACCGCCGATCTCGGCAAGTTCGGTCCGTCTTTCCTGCGAAAGTAGGTCGATGGTCTGTTTGCGGTACTCGCTCTTCCAGCGCGGCTCGACCCAGAGTCGGCCTAGGTCGAGGCGGTAGCTCACCTTGTTGATGAAGCCAAAGAAAAAGTCGCGCTGGCGCAAGCCTAAGGGGGCGCGTTGGTCTTCGTCGAGGCGCTGGTAATACGTATCGTATTTGAGGAAGTTCTTGGCGATGAAGCCACCGTGCTGATAGTCGTGGCCCAACCACAGGGCGTTGATATAGGTGTCGCGAGCGATGAGGGGGTCCTCGATTTTGGTGGACTCGCCGGTGCGGATATTGGCGTTGGGCAACCACTGCTGCAGGTCGTCGGGAATGTCGTCTTCGACCGACTTGAGCATCTCAAAGAAGCGAAAGCGGCCCCAGTTAGGCGTGGATTTGTCGAGGGTGAAAAGCACGTAGTCAACGCGGTTTTTTTGATTCGAGGAGATGATATCTTCGCGCAGAACCCCGGCCATCAGCCGGACCTCTGGCGTCAGGTGTATACCGCCGTACACGTTGAACCCCCGATGGTCCTTCTTGTAGGGGTAGTCGGGAGCCTCGTCGTTTTCAAAGCGGTCAATCCAGACATTGTTGTTGAGATCGATGCCGAAGAGAAACTCGGGACGGTCGACGTTGTGGCGGAGGAAAGGCTCTTCGTAGTCGGGTACGGAGTTGGAGAGGAAGCGATTGTCGTTTTGGTTGAAGTCGGAGATGAAGTCGTTGTTCTCGTCCCAGCCGGGATAGACTTCTTGGTCGCCGGCACGCCAGTCCTTGCGCACGGTGTCGGGATAGCGGTCTTGGTCATCGTTGTCCTCGACGAGCTCGACTACGTGGACGCGCTCATCCTCGTAGTCAATAAAGCCGGAACTCAGCGTGGTGAAGGTCCTGGTGTTGTAGCGCGGATCCATGCTGTAGGCCTCGCCGAAGACAAACCAGGGATACGTGTTGCGCGAGAGATTGACCATCCAAGCTGGTGCCGCCCGGTCGCCGCGAAGGCCCGAGGAGGCCAAGTGGCTCTTGCGCAGTACGTTGGGGTACTGGACATACGAGTAACTCAAGTCGTATTCACCGTAGAAGTTGAAGCCCAGAGCTTCTTCTAATTCGAGAGTGGCACCCCAGATTTGGGTCGCCGTGGGCAAACCGTACTCGAAGCTGACGACCTGCAAGTTGGTGTTGTCTTGGACATTGCCCTCGGCTTGGGCGACTAGTAAGAGCACCGAGACATCCGAGACGTTGAGTTGGTTGTTCGAAGAGACCCAGACTTGGTAGTCATTGCCCAGCACTAGACGGAACTCGACGTTTTTGATTTCCTCCTTAGCCCCAGATGAACGATTGACAAAAGCTGGGCTGTCGAAGTCGTAGCGCAGGCGGATTTCCTCGGTGCCATCGGCCGAGAGGAAGCCTCGGCGGATAAAGCCGCCCTCGATGATCGGCTCGAAGCGGATATCCTTGCCCCGATCCACCGTGCCGTTGTTGTAGGTAATGATGATATCGGAGCCAGTGGGGAAGAAAGCAGCACCGCCGACTTGGTCTTCGGGCGAGTCGTCGCGTAGCACGATTTCGATGAAGGAAATCGTCTGGTTCTGGTCGATAGTGAGTTTGCCGGTGACGGGGTTGCCCCTGAAGCCGCTGATGAGGGTGTTGGACTGGTGGGAGTTGACGGCCGTCAAGCCTAGGGTGGCGAAGTCGCCCACCTGCACAGTGCCGCGCCCGCCGATCATGGAGGTGGCGTTGGTGGCGAGGACTTCTTGGTCACGGGTGGTGCTGCCACCGGGCTGGCTGAGGCGCGAGTAAATGAGCGTGCCTTGGTACTTGTCAGCGGCGTAGTCGAACTGGACGCCGTCCCAGCGGGGCTTGGAAAAGGTCATAGGTGTAAGTGTGGTGCGGATATTGTCGCCGATAGTCACCGAGTAGTGGTGCTGGCCCTTGGCGTCGGCCGAGACCAACAGGCCGCTGAACCAGCCTTGGAACCTGTCGCCTTTGAGGACCGAGGAGCCGAACTGCTGGGGCTGAGATTGGGAGTTGTTAAAGATGAGCCAACCACGAGTGACGAAGTTGCCGTAGAGGTCGTAGTAGGAATCGCCCTCGGTGGTGATTCTGACGTAGCGCTCATAGTGTCGGCGCGCATAGTTGGAGTACTCCCATTGGCTCCACCGGTACTCGTTGTAGAGCTCCTGGGGCACGTACCACCTCCGCTTGGCCGGATCGAGGGCACCGAAGAGGACCCCAGGCCCTTGAGGCTCGAAGGAAACTCCGCCGTCTGGCTGGATGGTTCCCAGACGAGCACCGTATTCTTGGGCTGTGCCAAGCTGGGGGAGCGACAGGAGACAACATGGGACCATAACAGCTAGCACAAACGAGCGGGTGCTTTTCGTTCGCTTCACGACGACCTCCTCAGAACAGTAGATCACAACTACCAATATCCCACAACCAAAACTAAGTATGGCAAAACCGCTTGTCTGTCAAACAATCCTAATAGGCGATGGAGAGTAAGCGCGTCCGCGTCGCCGAGCGACTTTCCCGATCTGTGTCGAGATTCACTTGGCAAATGTATAGCCCAGGCGGCACCTTGCGGCCGTTCAGGTCTGTTCCATCCCAGAAAACGCTGACGCGACCGCTTTGCAGCATCTGGGTATGCTCCCAAATCGGGCGACCCGCCAGCGTGTAAACCCGCACCTGGGCCTGTCGTGGGGCGGTGAGCTTGAAGACAGAGAAGCGGATTTCAGTCTCGTCGTTTATGCCATCGCCGTTGGGAGTAAACGGATTGGGAGTGATGCGGAACTCGTCAATCGCCTTGGCGTCGAGTGGCAGGTTGATCGAAAGAGCATTGCTGCCTATCAGCGCTGTGGCGTCGCCGGCTTCGACGCTTTGCCAAGGCGCGGCCATATTGGCACCGCCGCCGGTGTTGCGCACGGCCATTTCCAAGGTAGTGCCGTTGACAAAGACGGGGGCGGCAAAGCGCAGTCGCGTTAGAGCCCCCGCAGCGACCACGATGCCCCGGGAGGTGGAGGATAGGCGGTTGTAGGCCGTCACATCGAGCGAGTCTCCCGCTGCATCAAAGGGAAATTGGGCACCACCGCCGAGCAGGATGCGGAAGTAGCGAATCGGACCCTGCTGGTCGGCATCGAGTCCTTGGTAGGCGTCTTGGGAAACCTCGGACAGAGTGATCCCGTCTTGGGCGTCTACGGTGCGGCGGAAATAGCGGACATCGCCCTGTTCCTCTACCTCGAGCAGGCCATAGGCTGCGTCCGTTAGCGACAGGCCGTCTGCGGTCACCGGCACTTGCTCGCCCTCGGAGGTGAGGCGGTTGTAAATGCGGGGAGCGTCCACCAGCGCGTTGAGAGATTCGGGCAGGCGCACCCAGAGCGAATCGGAGTTAGGATTCAGCAGTTTGAGTTGGCTGCCGTCCCCATCGGCAAAGAGGGTGGGGTCTCCCGAGGGCGAGAAGATCCGCTCCGATCCAACCCCGCTGTCTTGGATGCCTACTTCGAGAAGTTGCAGATCTTGGGAAGGAGGCATGGCGAGGAGGATTTCGTCGAAGCCGACGCTGCGCGAGGAGGCGGGCGACTCTATAAACTGGGACTGGACAAAGACCTCGAAGGTATCGGTCCGTCCTGGCACCTTTACCTCATACGGCCATAGCTCGGCCACTATGTTGGAGGCTACCGGATTGACGAGTTCGATGTCTATGGAGTTGACCGTCGCGGCAATATTGCGGTCTGTGGTCTCCATTTTGACTTGGATCTGCATGAACTTGCGCAACCCCGGCGAAGTGACGCGATCTCCCGACTGCTGATAAGTTCGGCTCCAAGGACTCCAGCCACTGGCGGGCACAAAGGAGGTATCGATCGGCCCCTTGTAGCTACCGAGCAAGCCGTCCCAGGAATCAAAGGTGAGTTCGGTACCGGATTTGTCGAAGTAGCGAATGATTTTGCCCAGCAGATCGCCGGATCGGGTGCGAATTTCGAGGTTGGTGCCGGGTGGGACCTCGCTTTCGTAGGTGATGCGACCGAAGTTGCGAATGGCTGGCAATTCGATCAGGTCCGAGGTCAACACTACCTCGGCGGGGTAGCCTTGGGAAAAGATCTGATATTCGCCGATATCGGCTCCCGTATTGTAGCCGCCGCGGCGGCGGGGATCCACGGAGACGACGGTCATTTCGAGGAAACGGAGTTCGATCCCTTCATACGAGTCGAGGAGGTGCTCGTAGCGGTCAACGCTGTTGTCCTCGCGTTCTCGCGGGCTGATGCGGTGCCACTTCAAACGGCCGGAGGAATCCCGCGAGCCATCCGAGCCGCGCATGATATAGCCGTCGATAAAGCGCCGCCGCCCCGAAGTCGAAACCGCTATGGCGTCGAGGAAGAAGGAAGCACCCATATCGACGGTCAGCACGCCGCGCTCAATGAGTGGAGACCAGACTAGGTGTATAAAATTGGTATTGTAGTCGCCGTCGAAACCCGGGCCGGGCGAGAAATTTTCTCCTGAGAGAAAGAGGCTGCCGCCGCCCTTGACGATCCCCGGGCTGATGTTGTCGCCAAAGCCCCAAACCTCGATATCGGCTAGGCGGGGCCGCTCGCGGATGAAGAATTTTTTAGCTCCCTGCCTTTCGGGTGGCAAGTTGTCGTAGAAAGTCTCTACTGGCTCTTCGAGGCGGCTCTGGTCCAAGCGTTCCTCAAAACCCTGCTGGTCCTTGACAAAGTAGACGATGTCGCCCCGGTCTGACGGGTCGAGCGCTAGCCACTGCTCTTCATCGACTTCGGTGCCGCGGCCGGCGCGGGTATCGGTGACGACGATGCGAATGGTCTGCACCAGCCTGCCGCGCCAGCTAGGAGAACTCTCAGGCTGCTCCAGTGGGAAGTTGAGATCCCGCTGGTCTCGGTTGGGTGCCGCGAAGCTGAAGTCGCGCTGGTCTCGGTTGGGTGCCTGCGTGCCGCCGATGCGGTCTAGGTCCACTTCGGCGGCGTCTTCTATGATGGCTTCTTGGTCGGTCGCTATTAGAACCCTGAAGCCCAGGAATGGGTCGCCGAGCTCTTCGCTTGCGAAGTGCAACAAAATCTCATCGACGGCCACGACCCTGCCCAAGTCCACCTCGATCCACCAGTCGTCGAGGGGATCGTTGCGGTCCGGTTCCCAGTAGGTGTTCGGATCACCATCGAGGATGTTTTTCGCTGCTTGCGGATTGGAGCCTACCCGGCTGATACCCGGCCGGGCGAAGTAGGTATAGAGAGGGTTGTCTTTTTTGTCGGTAATGACGTTGCCCTGTACGTCGAGCGTGAAGGTGCTGTCGATATTGAGGATGGCGTGCTGGTTTTTCTTGCGCCTGAAATCGTTCAGGGGGCGGGTAAAGGTAGCTTGGTCGTCGAGGATATTGTAGCGCTGGCGCGAGCGGTGGGGTCGAACCCCTCCTTCAGGTAGTACATCGACGGCATGGACGGGTAGCTGCCAGTTGCGCCAGTGCCCGGCGGTCTCGACGACGATGCTGCTGTTGGTAACCCGATATCCTTTGCTGCGCTGGGCGAGTGCTTCCCGCCCGTCAGCGAGAAAACTCAGACAAAAAATCAAGGCGCAGAAAAGAGGCGACGACTGGACGAGTCGTTTGCTGGAATGTCCCATGGCTACCTCCTGATTGGGCAGGCGGCGGGTCTCTACTCAACGGGTCAGGTGGTCCTGGCCCATCAACTTTGTGTGTAGAATACCAATTTGGCAGGGCTGAGTAAAGGGATTTAGAAGCTGTCTGACAATCTCGGTGGATGCTGAGTTGGAGCTGCACTAGGAATTGCCAGACAGCTTGTTAGCGTCGCAGGAGACTGTCGGGTACGGCTTCGCGCAGGCGCGCTTCGTCGATCTTGATCTGGGCGGCGTACTTTTCTCGCAATTTCTTCAACAGAGCTTGCAGGTGCCAGTGCTCCCGCTCTAGGCGCAGCAGGGCGGCGGCCCGCCTCCGAACCTGTTCATAGGGTTCGATGGAGGCATCCTCATGGTCGAGTACGCGAAAGAGGGAAAAGCCTCCTTCGACGGCTACTGGTCCGACGAGTTCGCCCTCGGGTGCATCCTCGACCGCCGCCATCAGCTTGGGATAGACGGCCTTCTCCAGCGGGTGGAAATGGAATCGATTGGCCTTCTCAATAGCGTCTGACCGCAAGCTTTTGCCCGCTAGGTCGGCAAAAGGAGTACCACCTTCTAGCAGCGCGCTCTTTTCTTGAGCCTCGTCGGCACTGGGCAGGAGTAGTTCCTCAACCCATAGGGCAGGTTCGTGGCTAAAAATTTCGGGGTGGCTGTCGTAGTAGCGGCGCACGTCGGCGTCGGATATATCTATTCCCCGCGTTATAGTCTCTTTGAGACCGTTGAGCAAGGCTTCCTCTTCTTTGGTCTTTTTTAGCCGCTGGATTGCGGGTTTTTGGTAGTAGCCGGCCCGCCGTGCGGCCTCTTTGATGAGGAAGGGATTCAGTACGATGCGCTTGAGCGTGGAGGCTGCCTGAACGCTGTCGGCGAACCCGGAGCCGATGTTTTGTTCCTGCAAAACCTTCACCGCTGCTGCCACGGTGATCTCGCCTTCGTCAAAAGTATATAGGGGAAGCGATTCCGCGGTCAGTGGGGAAAGGTCCTGTAGTCGGTAGGCGGTTACTAGCTGTTGCAGGGCCTCTTCGCGCAGCCGCACCTCAGAGGCGTTCTGGAGCAGTTCGAGGTGTTCCCTTGTGGCTTGGGCAGATCGCTCTGCAAAGAGCTGCCTTTTGATGGAGTCCCGATACTTGTCGTAGGAGGCGGGCCGCTCTTCGGTGAAGCGCACAATGTTCCAGTACTTGCCCGTGTACATGGGTTCCGAGATTGTGCCGAGGGGAAGGGTGCGGAAAACCTCCGGTGGGATGTGGATCCGCGGTGCCATGTCGCGCCCTATGAACCCCAGCTCGCCGCCTTGGCGGGCCGAGCGCGCATCTATGGAGTAGGCAGCAGCTACTTCTGCAAAGGGCCGTCCGGCGCGCAATAGGGTCAAAACCGAATCAGCCTCACTCTGGCTCTCCACCAGTATGCCGCTGACTTTGCGCTCTAGGCCATACCCCTCATCGTCGAAATAGGCGCGAATCTCGTCTTCGGGAATTGCGATTGCATCCGTGATTTCGCGGGCCCGATAGAGGGCGCTGACCTGGTTGTCGATTGCGTCCTGAACCGTTGCGCGCACGGCCTGTGTGGTATCGATTCCGCGGGAACGAGCTTCTACCAGCAATAGACGGGCGTCGATCATGGTCTGCAGATAATGCCGACGGGCTTGCTCGGCGGTCTGCGAGCTGGGTCTGCTCCCCGCCCATTCGGCGACGAAAGTCCGCAGCGCAGAGGCGGTGATCTGGTAAGGCCCTACTTCCGCTACGGGCGGTTTCGGCAAGAGGTCGCAGCCACTTGCGGTGCCCAAGCAGGCGACCCACAGGTAGCGCACTAGTTGTTGGAAGAGCATCATCGGATGGGCCTGCGCGGGATGTAACGGGCTAGTCGATAATCCAGCTTTACTGAGAATCTTTCTTCTTCCCACGGTGATCCCTTTGCAAAAAGGCGTTGGCCCAGGCACTGGTGCCCTGTAAGGCCGCGTCCTTGATGACGGTTGTGTCGCCGAGCATTTGTTCCTCTTCGCCATAGCCTTTGAGGCGATCGTACGCGCGCGCCCAGATGCAGTCCTTGTCGCCGACTTCGCACTTGCCTTGGCGCGTGCCGCCGCAGGGGCCGTTGCGCTGATTTTTGACACACTGCGATTCCGGGCACAAATAGGCGATGTCCGGCAGCGAGCAATCGCCGCAGTCGCGGCAGTCAAAGGCCGCGATTTTGAGCGCGTGCTCCACGGTGTGCAGGGGCTTTTGCAGTTTCCCCTCATCGGCTTTGCGCGACAGGGCGGTCCCTAGGCGGAACAGGGCCTTGCCCGGCTCAAAGACTCGATCGTGGATCTGGCGATTTATCCTGTACATTAGGGAGGCTTGGCGGCGAGCTTTTTGCCGACCGTTGGGCGTCTTTGAGTCGAGATAGGTTTGGTTAACTTGGGCGGAGGCCAAGCCGGTGTCGGGGTCTTCTTCAAAGTAGAAGAATTCGCCGGGGCGCGAGTAGCGGATCTGGCGGGCAAAATCGCGCCAGTCGTCTGGGGCGTACTGTGCGGCTAGTTCCAAAATGCGGCCGTATTCCTCGACCCCGATGTGGCCTCCCAAGTACACGCCGCGGTAGCCTAGGCCCTGGGCAATGGCGCACTGCTGAGCGGCGAATTCGAGGAAGAAGGCCCTGCCCTTATCGGGGGAGGCGGCTTGCTTTTGCGCCACGGCGAGCAATTCGTCGGTGACCTCGACGCCGGGGATGCGGCCGGAGTGGAAAAAGCGGGCCACGCCCTCGGACAAGACGAAGACATTGGCGATGACCGGAACTTGGAGGTTGTGCAGGGCCATGTACTTGAGCAGCTCGTCCTGCTTGCGGGCGTCGTAGCCGATTTGGCTGATGATGAAGCGGGCGCCGGTGCGGATCTTTTTGGCCAGCTTGAAATACTGCGGCATGACCTCGGCTTCGAGCCGCTTGTGGTTGTTGACTGCGGCACCGAGAAAAAAGCGGGTGGGTTTTAAGGGACGCGGCTTGTGGCCCGGCGAGGCATCCTCAAAGCGCCCCTCGTTCATGTCGGCGAGCAATTGCAATAGGCCGACTGAATCGATGTCGAACACGCCGCCGGCTTGGCCTTGGTATCCGGCGATGGGGTAATCGCCCGACAAAGTGAGAATATTGTCGAAGCCCCCATTGGCCAGCTTCCAGGCTTGGCCCAGCAGCCCGTTGCGGTTGAAATCCTTGCAGGAGAGGTGGATGATGACTTCTTGGCCGCCCTCTTTGAGCGGAGTGCCCAGCGCGTCCGCGGTGATCATGGGATTGCCACCGGGATTGTCGGTAATCGAGAGGGCGTCAAAGCGCGGATCGGCAGCTAGAGTGCGGGCCATCTCCAGCACCCGCTTGCCACTGCGGTCGGCCAAGGTGCCCCGGGAAGTGACCAGTTCGACGCAGGTGATAAAGCGGTCGGTCTCCTCTAGCAGATGGCGCAGAGTGGTGGTCTCTCGCATGGCCTTCTCAGACAGAGGCAGCGGTCAGTTTTAGGGGCATGGGTTTGAATTGGCAGCCCTCGACGAAGAGCTCAAAAAAGTCGGGGGTCGTCTCCAACTCGACGTGCTCAATGCGCTTGGCCAGTGCTTCGATGCGGGCGCGTTTGCCGGCGGAGAGCAGCACTTCGCGCGCGCCTTGGACGGCGGCGTTGCCCACCTTGGCGATGCGCGCTGTGGGCACGGGGGCCAAAAAGCCGATGTCGATGGCGGCTTGGACATCGACGTAGTTGGCAAAGCCGCCGGCGAGATAGAGTTGTTGCACGTCGCCTGGATTCAGGCCCAAGGTCCGCAAGACGATGTACTGGCCGCAGAAATTAGCGGCTTTGGCTTGGGCGAGGTTGGAGGCGTCGAGGCGCGAGAAGGTGATACCGCGTTCGGGGACTAGCTCAAACTGGCGCTTTTTGTCGGCGAAGACGCCCTTGGGGGCCATTAAATCGTGGCGGCGCAACTCGGCGAGGAGGTCGATTAGCCCGGAACCGCACAGTCCCGCCGGCGCGGTGTCACCGATGGTTTCCCACTGCCAGCGCGTGCCGTCCCAGCGGATGGACTCAATAGCTCCGTCGCAGCCGGGCATACCATAGGTGATGCCGCCGCCCTCAAAGGCCGGGCCGGCCGGGCAGGAGGCCGCGACGAGACGGCCTTGGTGCGCGACGACGACTTCGGTATTGGTGCCCACATCGACTAGCATCGCGCTCTCGCTGGTAAGGTCCATATCGACGGCGACTAAGTCGGCGGCTACATCTGCCCCGACGTGGCTGGCAATCAGCGGCAGAGAGTACGCGCGCGCTTTGGGATTGGCCTTCAGGCCGAGGCGGCGGGTCTTTTCGACTAGGCTGGTCGCGGTGCGTTCGCCGTTTAGATATTCGTGCTCAATGCTCGATTTGTAGGGTTTTTGGCCGATGCTCTGCACGTCGAGGCGAAAGAGGATGTCGCGCATCGTCGAGTTGCCGGCGATTGCGATCTCGTAAATCTCCTGCCGCACAAAGCCGCCGCGCCGGCAGAGGTTCTCGATCTCGTGGTTGAGCGCCTTGACTAGGGATTGGCGCAGTTCGCCAGGGTGTTGCCCGTCGTAGGAAATGCGGTGCATGATGTCGCTGCCGCCAAAGCGCTGCGGGTTTTCAAACGCGCTCAACTGCACGCTCTCGCCCGTTTCTAGATCAACTAAGTCGAGGACGATGGTGGTGGTGCCCAAGTCGATGGCTAACCCGTAGATGTGGCCGCGGTACTCGTCGATTTCCTCGTCGCCGTAGTAGATAGCTTGTCCTCGCCGCTGGACTACGGGGTCAATCTCGGCGGGGCGGTCCACGGTCTGGGTCAGTATCCGGGGCGTGCGAAAAAGCGGTGCGAACTCGATATCGACATCGGCGTCTTCGACTTTGGCTTGGCAGGCGAGCCGGAACTCGCCACGGAGGAAGTCCTCGGCCGGCGTTGGTGCGCTAAGGGCTTGTGCGCCGCTTGTGACCTCGACGATGCACTCGTGGCAATGGCCGGTGCGTCCGCAGGAGGTGGGCACTCGGGCGCCGAGCTGGTCCGCGTAGTCGAAGAGGGTGCCGCCAGTGGACAGCGGGTAGGAGGTGTTGTCGCAGCGGATTTGCCCGCGACCGGGTGTGGACGGGCGTTGAGCCGATTCCCAGGCCGAGCGGTAATCGAGTTGGTCGTCGCCGCCGCACTGGAACAGCCCGTCCGGTTTTTGCGGCTTGCGCTGGTTGCGGCAGCCGAAGCGGGCGGTGCACTGGTCGAAGCGGTTCTTGTACGGGCAGCGGAAGGTCGCCTGTTCGTCGGCATGGGTGGCGATGCCCGCGAGGATGCCCGACAGGCGGTCGAGGCTCTTTTGATACTCTTGGGGGTCGATTTGGGTCATGGGAGGCTGGGTGCGCTACTCGTCCTCAATTTCGTTCAGCAAGTCCTTGGCCAAGGCCACACAGGCGAGGGCGTCTTTGCCATAGCCGTCGGCACCCATGTCGTCGGCGAATTCCTGGGTCACGGGTGCGCCGCCGACCATGATTTTGACGTCGTCGCGCAAGTCGGCGTCGATGAAGGCCTCGATGGTCTTGCCCATGTTCGGCATGGTGGTGGTCAGCAGGGCCGACATGCCCAAGAGCGGGGCTCCGTGCTCTTCGACTGCGTCGATGAACTGGTCTTCGGAGGTATCTACGCCGAGGTCGTGGACGACGAAGCCGGACCCGCGCAGCATCATAATGCACAAGTTTTTGCCGATGTCGTGGAGATCGCCCTTGACCGTGCCCATGATCACAACGCCGACCGGCTCGACGCCCGAGGCCGAGAGAATAGGCTCGATGTGGGCCATGCCGGCCTTCATGGCGCGGGCGCAGGCTAACACTTCGGGGACGAAGATGAAGTTTTCGCGGAATTTGATGCCGACGATAGCCATGCCGGCGATCAGCCCGTTGTCCATGACTTCGGTGGCCTCCACGCCCGAGGCAATGGCTTGGCCGGTCAACTCGTCGACTGTTAGGTGCTCACCGTCGATGAGGGCCGCGGCGATGTTTTGCATCTGTTCGCTGGCTTGGGCAAAGAGGCTGATGATGCGCTCGCGCTCTTCGTCGCGCTCGATGAACTCTTCGATCTCTTCGCGGATAAATTCGTTGGCGATGTCGGTGATGTCTGCCATGGGGTCTCTTCTTCTAGTTGCGAGCTTGGTCCCGGTGCCACTCGTGCACTGTGCGGGGGATGGCCTTGAGGTTTTCGATGGAGGTCTGCAAGGGGATGGCGCACTCTGGGCCGATGAGCTGGACGCCGGCTTCAAGGTTGCGCACGACTTCGGCGCTGACGACTTCCGGCCCTTTGGAAAAGAGGGTCTCGGGGTTGTTGATGTTGCCTACTAACGAGATGCGGTCACGCACGATTTGGGTGGATTCTTCGGGCGTGTTCTTGGAGTCGTAGTGGAAGGCCGCCATGCCGGTTTGAGCGATGTACTCCATGCGGTCAACCGTGCGACCGCAGATATGGAGGATGATGGGCACGGACAGCCGCTCGGCAAACTCGATGTGCAGGTCGCGCAAATAGCGCTCGTAGTACTCACCGCTGACGAGGTCGCCGGTGGCGTGGTCGGGCAGGGTCAAGGCGTCGGCACCGGCCTCGATTTGCGCCTGCCCAAATTGGATGGTGATCTCTTTCATGCGGTCGAGGCAGAGCTTGGTCTTGCCGGGGTCGTCGAGCGACAGCAGCAGAAAAGGCTCGACCCCGAAGCAGTGGTAAGCCAGCGACCAAGGACCCATGGTCTTGCCGACGATGGCAACTTCGTCGCCGTATTCCTTGCGCAGAATCTTGATCGCCTCGGTGACGCAGGCCGTGTCCGGGTGCGTGCAGAGGTCGGCGGGGATTTTGATGTCGTCTGGCTCGTGCCAGATTGGCTCGTTCATGCGGACAGTGGGCCAATTGTCCTTTTGCTCCCACTGAATTTTGCACCCGAGGGCCGAGGACTCTTGAATGATGGTGAAGACCGGCATGATGGTGTCAAAGCCCAACTCGGTGTAGCCGGTGGCAGCCAGCCGCGCCATGAGTTCGGGCTCGCGGTTGGCCGCGGGGAAGGGGGCATCGACGAGGTCCATCAATTCGACGGTGGCCAACGAGGTCGGGTTGCAGAGCGGGGTGCGGTCCACAGGCTGGCGGGCGAGGGCGGCGAGGACGCGTTCGCGGCTGGTCATCGAAGTGGGCATGATAGACTCCTTATTCCTGGGCGCTGGGGGCTGAGAGCACGCCGCGGTTGGCTAGGGATTCGGCCTCGCGCACGGCAGCTCGCACGTTGGGGGCGCGGACGAGCAAGAGGCCGATCAAGGCGTCATGTGCCTCGCCGCAGCCGAACTGAGCTTGGTTGGGTTGGTCGGCGACCTCGTCCATTTCGCCGAGGCGGATTAGGCCGCGGGCGATGGTGGTGACGCGGCGTTCTACGCCTTGGACCGATTCGGTGGCGCGGGCCTCATATAGGCCCTGCCCGAGGCTGGCGACGGCAATGGTGGCGTTGGCCTTTTTGTCGAAGATGTGCAGCGGACGCGGCTCAATGGGCTGCGCCGGCGGCAGCTTGCAAGCCTCTAGGAAGATCCGCTTGACCGCGAGCCGATGGGCGTGGCCGCAGGAAAAGCTGAGGGGGCCGGCGCTCGTTTGTTCCATGCCCCCGAGCACCTGCATGGCGCGGGCGACTCCAGCGACGCGCTCGGCCGCGCCGGGCCGCCGGCTGTAGGTGTGGACTTGGTAACAGGGGAGGCCGGGTCCGTCCGGGCAATAGAGGGCGATGGAAATGTCGTCGAAGTGGGGGTCCATGGAGACCAATTCGACGCGCGAGCCAAGGTCCAAAGTTTGTGCCATCTGCATTTCCTCTTGACAGCAAAGCGCTAGGTTGAGTACTGTTTAGTCAAAATAGCTAATGGTCTGACCATCGGCAAATATTTTTTCCGCCATCCGCGATTGAATACCTTGGCCCACTCTGCTAAGAAAGCCGCAGCCGCGGCCATGCGCCCGGTGCAGCGCACGTCTGTAAGCGACGGGATCATCGCGCAGATAGCGGACTTAATCGAGCGCAACGTCCTCAAGCCCGGCGATAGGCTGCCGCCGGAACGGGAGCTGTGCAAGCGCTTTCAGGTTGGGCGCTCCTCGCTGCGCGAAGCTCTGCGCTCGTTGTCCATGATGGGCCTGCTCGACGGCCGCGTGGGCGAGGGCACCTTTGTCTGCGACAAGGGCCAATACGTGGAGCGGGCACTGCAGTGGGGGTTTTTGCTCGACGGCAAGAAGCTTCAAGACCTGAGCGAGACGCGGATGATGCTCGAGTCGCAAAACGCCTATTTGGCGGCCGAGCGGGCCACGCCCGCTGACTTGGAGGCTATTGCCGACACGCTGGCCGGCATGGCCGGGGGACTGGCCGACGAGGGACGCTTCCTCGCTAGCGATTTGCAGTTCCACCTACTCATTGCCCGAGCCACGCACAATTCCATCCTCTACAGCTTGCTCGAAACCACGCGCAACTACCTACAAGAATGGATCAAGGAAAGCTTAGCGGAGCCGTCGCTGGCTGGCCCTCGGGCCGAACTTTCGCTGGCGGAACACCACCAGATCTTGGAGGCATTGCAGCGGCGGGATGCGGAGGCCGCGCGACAGGCGATGGCGGTGCACATCCGATCTAGCAGCGGGGATTTGCAGCGGACTAGCCGTCGATCAGGGTCCGATTGACAAACTCGGTGACGTCCTCGATTCGCCCCAACCCCGTTAAAATCAGGCTCTGGGCAATGCGCCGAGAGAGCCCGATGATGCGCTCGTCATCGAGCCCTACTGGCCGGCGGCCGTCGGTTGCGCTCAACAGCAGGCAGCCGAGGTCGCGTACGGCTTGGTGTTTGACTTCCTCGGCCTTCTCGTAGCTCGCGCTCTGAAAATAGCTGTTCCAGAATACATTGACGGCCTCTAAATAGGCGGCTTTTTGGGCGGTGTTCTGCATGGCCTTGATGCACATATCGGCCGTGTAGAAGGCGAGGTCAAAGGCAGGGTAGCCGTAGTGGGCGGTGGCAAAATCGACCCAATAGGGCTGGCCGTTGGCGACCCATATATTGCGGGGCCGTAGGTCGCCCAAGACGAGGCAAAATCCCTCGTTGAGCAGGCGGTTAGTGTGGACGGCAATGGCCTTTTTGAGATCGGGATAGGCCTTGGCGACGTAGTTGTAATGAGGGTCGATGCGCAATTGCTCAAATGCCTTGGTGTCTGCAAACTTGGCCGCGACCTCGGCCGCGCCGGCTGTTTCGTTGTGGACGGTGGCCAGTAGCTCGCCGCACTGGACGGCGATTTGCAGGTCAATGCGGCCGTTGATCAAGTCGCTTTCCCACGATAGGGCGTTGTGCGGTGGTGGGGTTGTCACGAGGATGAAGTCCGTGCGGTCTTCGAGCAAGACTTCCGGCAGGATCTCGGGAGCGAGGAATTGCGCCAACAGCTCGATGCAGCTCTTCTCGGCGAAGATGCGCCGCCGATTGATCCACCAGCGCTCCTTGATTTGGACGCGCGAGTGCGCTTGCTTGACGATCCAAGCCTGATTGGGTGACGCCACGTAGTACACCCTATTTTTCAACTCGTTGCTCAAGGTCTGGATGCGGATCGGGCCCCTGTCGGCGAGTAGTTTCTTGCGTTGCAGATATTCGGGTATAGCCTTTTTCTCTAGGTTCATCGGCTTCTCTCAAGAGGGAGTGGCGGTGGCGGCCCGCACCTGTTCGACTTGGCTGGCGGCGTGGTACGAACTGCGCACCAGTGGGCCGGACTCGACGTGGCGGAAGCCCAGACCAAGGGCAAAGCACCGCCACGTCGCGAACTCGTCTGGGTGGACGAAGCGCTCTACGGGCACGTGGTGGGCGGACGGGCTTAGGTATTGGCCCAAAGTCAGGATGGCGCAGCCGACATCCGCTAGGTCTTGGATGCTCCGGGCTATTTCACTTTTGGTTTCGCCGGCACCCAACATCATGCCGGACTTGGTGGGGGCAGGATTCATCTTGCGAGCCCGGTCGAGGAGCTCCAGCGAGCGGCCGTACTGGGCTTGGGGGCGCATGGTGGGGTAGAGGCGCGGCGGAGTCTCGATGTTGTGGTTGAGGATATCCGGGTCGGCCGCGAGGATGGTGGCTAGGGCCTGCCAGTCACCCTTGAAGTCCGGGATCAGGACTTCGACGCTCGTCTCGGGGCAAAGGTGATGTACTGCCGAGATCGTCCGGGCGAAGATGCGCGCCCCGCCGTCTGGCAGTTCGTCGCGATTGACCGAGGTAATCACCGCGTGGTCTAGCCCGAGGTGAGCAATGGCAGCGGCGACTCGCTCAGGCTCCCCTTCGTCGAGCCTGAGGGGGCGGCCCGTCTTGATCGCGCAAAACCCGCAGTTGCGAGTGCAGACATCGCCCAAAATCATAAAGGTCGCCGTGCGCTGGCTCCAGCACTCGCCGATGTTGGGGCACTGGGCACTCTCGCATACGGTGTTTAGCTGTAAATCGGCGAGCAGGTTTTTTAGGGCGATGTAATTGGGGTGGCCTGGTGCTTTAGCCTTGAGCCAGGGTGGGAGGCGGCGCTTGGAGTCAGATGCCATAAGACAGACGGGAAAAGGCTGAAACTAAAAACAATATAGAATAAAATATAATACGGCTCCGGCATGCCAATATCAAGGCTTGGCTGGTGCGGGCGTAGCGGCCAAGCACGTGCGGCACAGCCCGTACCACAGGCAGCCGAGGGGAATGAGTTTGGTACTGCGATAGGCGATGGAAGCGACCGGCCCCCACGTGCGTTCAGGGTCGATAGGCCCATAGACCCCAGGCTCGATGTCGAAGAAGACAAAGGGCGTTGGCAGAGCGATAAAAGCAAATATCCACAAGAGCTTGGAAGAACTTGAATGCGCATACAAGCTCACGAGTACGGGCTGGAGGAAGACGTAGTGGTGCTCCCAAACGTCTTTGTAAACGAAAAAAAAGGTACACATCCACAGCGCGAGCAGCGGCAGGGCATCGCGTCTGCGCAAGGTGGCTACCAGTGCTGCGACGAGGATGGCGACCTGCGAGAAATAGATGACTGCGCGGCCGGCGAGGGGAAGGTCCGCGAGGGTCGTCAGCTCGGCCAGGGGCCGCCCGGCTAGCTGGGCGGCCCCGCTGACCAGACCGCCTTGCAGCCCGAGATTGCCGGCGTGGGTGAGGGCACCTTGGACGGGAGCACCATGGACATTGGCGGCGAAAAAGGCCGCCAAGCTATCTGAATGCAGGAGGAAGTAGGGCAGCGAAGTAAGCGAGCCTGCCAGCAGCCCCAAGGCGAGGACGCGCCAGGCGCGGAGCCTCAAAAGCGCGGGCGCGAGGATGAGGGCGTTGGGTTTGACTAAGAGGGCACCCATCCAACAGAAACCGGCCGCCCACTTCCGACCGCTATGGAGGCCGACGATGAGCCAAAAGAGCAGCGAGGCCGCCCAGAAGCTGACTTGCCCCATGTAGAGTTCGAGAAAATAAGGCGAGTACGCCAACCACATAAACAAGGCCAAGCCCCGGCGCGGCTCTTCGACCCACCGCCAAGTCAGATAGAGGTTGGCGGCGAGAAAAAGCTCAGTGCAGCAGAGGTGCAGGAGGTATGCAGTGAGGGGCTGAAAGTGGGCGAAAAGGCTGGCGACTAAGGCAAAGGCCGGCAGATAGCGGAAGCCGAAGGCACCCGACACCGAGTAGATGTCGCGGCCTTCGGCTAGGGCTTGGCCCGCCAAATAGAAAACCCCGAAATCAAAGCCGCGGCGGGTGTGGGAGGCGTCGTTGAAGAGGGGCCGGAGGAGGTCGGTGTCGAGCGCGGCGAGGAAAAAGACGTGAATTAAAAGGCCCGCGGCGAGGTAGGGAACAGGCCCTCTAAAGCGATTCATGCCGCAAGAATACAAGCTCCTACTGGAGATCGCCGCTGCCGTCTTCTTGGACGATGGAATCCTCTTCTGGTGCGCCTATTTCCCCCTTGTCGAACCACATCTGGTACTCGCTCGGGTCGGCGATGATGCGGCGTGCCTCCAGCACTTGGGGATCCACGGTGACATTGTACGCTTCGGCCACTTGATTCCCGAATGCCTTTTCGAGGATGTCGAAGGTGAGCCGCCAAGCGATCAGTTCTTCGTTCTCCTGCCAGTGTTTTTCCTCGATTTTGTCGATTTCGTCGCTCAGGTGACTGAGTGGCTTGGCGAGCTGGTTGTACTCCTCGTCTTCGGAGATCTTGTCCAATTCCTCGACTTGGGCTTCGAGCTCGCTGATGTAGTCAAAGCTGCGGTTTTCGGCAAAGGCGCGGAAAGCAGCTAGGTCCTCTGGGCCGACGACGAAGTCTGGAGTTAGGTCTGGATAGTTGAGCCGATGCTCGCGAGCGTAGTAGAAGAATTGGTTGTTGAGGTTGTAGAAGCCGCTGAGCTGTCCGTAGAGGCGGCTGCCGCTGCGCCCAGGCACCTCCATGTCTGGGACGATGCCGCCGCCGCCGTGGACGATGCGCTCGAGCCGGAGGGTCTTGAACGCCTTGTCGTACCCGCGCACGAGGGTGGAGTCCTTGCGCATGCGCTTGTCGATGGAGCGGCCCGAAGGCGTGTGCCAAGCGGCCATGGTCAGCTTGAGCTCGGCGCGGTCGTCGATGGGGACGACCTGCTGAACGGATCCCTTGCCCACGGTCGTAGTCCCCAGCACCAGTCCGCGGTCCCAGTCTTGAACGGCACCGGCGACGATCTCGGATGCCGAAGCGGACTGGTGATTGACCAAGACGATGAGGGGTGTGTCGTGCAGCAGGGCGTCCTCGCGGGTCGCGTATCTGGCCGTGTCTTGGAAGGCGCGGCCCGCGGTAAAGACCACGAGGTGGTCGCGGGGCAGGAAGAGGTCGGCGATATGCACGGCTTCTTCGAGGTACCCGCCGCCGTTGTTGCGCAGGTCGAAGATCAGCCGCTCCATGCCTTGTTCCTCTAGCTCGACGATGGCGTTGAACATCTCCCGGCTCGACCCTTTTTGGAAGCTGTCGAGCTTGATGTAGCCAGTGTAGCCGGGGAAGAGGGTGGCCAAGGAGACGCTGTTCATCTGCACTTCTTGGCGTTCGATCGTCAGGTCAAAGGGGGTGGGGCGGTCGGCGCGCTCTAGGGTCAGGGTCACGGAGGTGCCGGGCAGGCCGCGCATGCTGTCGGCGGCCACGCCGGCCGACATGCCCTTGGTGGAAGTGTTGTTGATCGCGGTGATGAGGTCGCCCGACTTGACGCCAGCTAGGGCCGCTGGAGTCTGGTCGTGTACGAGGGCCCATACGGCAATTGCGCTGTCGGGATAGACGACTTGGATGCGGAAGCCCAGCCCCCCGTATTTGCCTTGGGTCTGGATATTGAAATTGTCGAGGTTGCGCTTTTCCAAAAAGACCGAATAGGGATCGAGAATTTCCATCATCCCAGCGATGCCAAAGCGGATTAGCGTATCTGCGGTAACGGGATAAAAGGCATCCTCGTCAATGGCTTGGGCCATCTGCATGAGGGTGTAGAGGCGGTGGTTTAGCTGCCTTGTAGTGCTCTCGCCGTCGACTTGGGCGCGGCCATTGAGCGTGTATTCCGAGGCTGGATCCAAGGTATTGAATATCCCGCGCGCAGCCGCCTGCACGAGGGAATCGGGGTGCACTTCTTCAAAGTAGTACTGATGAATGGTCTGGGCCGTCTTCCACAACAGGGCTTTGTATTCATCTTCAACGGAGCGCTCGGCCCGCAGGTCGGAGGCGGACGCGACGAAGGTGAACAGTAGCGAAATGCGCAAAATGAACAAGCGACACTCCTTGGTCAGTGGGGCGTACCGAGTTGCTGTTAAGGATACTATGGACGGGCTGGTATCGAGTCAAGAAGTGCGCTGTCTGTACGCGAGGGCCAAGCCGCGGAGGACGAGGTCTGGATCGCAAGTATGAACCGCAGCGATATGCGGCTGAAGCAGGGGGGCGTCGCCGCCGGTGAGGAAGATCGCGATGGGGCTGTCTAAGACCGCGGCCATGCGCACGCAGAGGCCCTCGACGAGCGCGGCCGATCCGTGCAATGCCCCCGATCCCAGCCCGTCCGTGGTGTTTTTTCCCAACAGGGGCGTTGTGGTCGCTAACTCGACTTGGGGCAAGAAGCTGGTGCCCGTGCTGAGGGCGTTTAATCCGAGGCGCAGCCCAAGGGCAATGGCGCCGCCGCGAAAGGTGCCTTCGGCGTCGATGGCATCGACCGTTAGCGCGGTGCCAGCATCGACGACCACGGCCGCCCGTCCGACCGTGGCTGCTCGATGGGCGGCCGCGGCTGCGGCGAGGCGGTCAACACCAAGCCGAGCGGGGTCGTCGTAGTCGATGTGCAGGCCCCAATCCCACGTGCTGCGCGCTTGGAGGACGGGGCCAGAGGAGAGGCCGCGACACGCCTCTGCGTATGCAGCTCCCAATTCCGCGACGACCGACCCGATGACCACGCCGACCGGGGGTGCGGCAAGCGGTGCAAGCAGGCGTTGTAAGCCTCCATCGACCGGGGGGACCGTGGGAAATTTGTGGTGAAAAACGGTCGAGTCACCGGCCAAAAGACCGATGTCGATGCAGGTGTTGCCGATGTCGATAGCCAAGAGCATAGAGGAATTTGGCGATTGACTTTTCGCCGCCACGTCTATAACTTAACGAAGTTTAACTCAAGCAATATCCAATACCTACGTCGCAAAGGGTGCTGTAAACTATGAGGAATAATAGCTAATATGCTGGGCAAGCGCTGTACTTTTATCGTCATCTCCCCCCGAGATGGTCAGATTCGCGAGTACGGTTTCTTTCCCAGCGTCTTATGGCTGATTCTGCTGGGAGGATTGGGTTTTGTGGGAGTATTCGGTTATTACGCCTACGCACAGGGTTATCATCGGCCGGGTGATCAGAAAGTGCTGCTGGCCTTGCGGGACGAAAACAAAACCTTGATACACCGCTTAGAGCAGACCCACGAGGATGTGCAGCAGCTCGGGGAGGCCATGGATCAGCTCAAGGCCACTGAAGATAGGCTGCGCGCCCACCACGAAATGGAGCCGCTCGCTGTGGATGGGGAATTGGGTGGTGTTGGGGGTGTGGAAGATTTGTCCGAGGAGTTCACGTCCTTGCCGTCCCAAAAGCAGATGATGATGCGCGAGTTGAGCGTGCGCCTCGACCACCTGAAGCGGATGGTCAATCTACAGGCCGAGAGCTTTGAGGAAATCGAGCGCAAATTCGAAGAGACCAACGTCCAATACTTGCCCACACTTTCACCAGTTCACGGGGGGAGGACTTGGCGGTCGTCGTCCTTTGGATGGCGCATTGACCCATTTACTGGGCGCCGGGCCTTCCACAGCGGCGTCGATTTGGCCGGCCGTAGGGGGCTGCCCATCTACGCGACGGCCGATGGCTTTGTAAGCTACGCCGCGAAGGATAAATACCTCGGCGATACGGTTATTATTGATCATCGAAAAAAGGAGCTCGACGAGCAGGGCCAGCCCTATGCACGCCAGGGCGGCTATCAGACCGAATACGGCCACTTGGACAAAATCTTGGTTAAGCAGGGGCAGCAGGTGGCGCGTGGGCAGCAGATCGGGGTCATGGGTAGCACGGGCCGCTCTACCGGCCCCCACTTGCACTATGCAGTGCGCTTGCGGGACCACCAGTTGGGCAAACACCGAGGATACCAGAATCCAGAAGACTTTATCTTCGACATCAGTGAGGGCGATATGTGGGCCTCAGGCGAGTGAATCAAACGCTTCACTCGCCGACCGCACGGTCGGAGCCAACTTCTACCAAGCATATCGAGACCGGTCCGCAGCTAGCGAGCGCGGGCCGGTTTTTTTTAGGAGTACAGCCGCATGAGCACACCTATTGAAGGCAAGGTAGCCGCCGTTATCGACGACACAACTCTGGTGCTCAACGTCGGTAGAGAGCAGGGTGTCCACGAGGGGATGGCCTTTGCCATTTTCGCCTTGCACGGGGAGATCGAGGACCCAGACAGCGGGGAGTCGCTGGGCCGCTGGGAAGTGGTCAAGGCGCGAGTGCTCGCCACCCACGTGCAGGCACGCCTGTGTACAGTGCGCTCGCCCGTCGTAGGCGAGGTGCCGGTGGTAGGCGATACCCGGCCATTGAGCACGATGATGGTCGAGCACTCGGTGGCCCGCGCCTCGGGCCAAGAGCAGTGGCAGCGGTTGGAGGTGCGGGGGACCGATGTCCGGGGACGACCCCAGAACCAGCCCATTGCCGTGGGCGACGGAGCGCGGTCGCTGGCGGCGGTCGAGGACGATGCGAGCAAGCCAGCCGAGGACGATGCGAGCAAGCCAGCCGAGGACGATGCGAGCAAGCCAGCCGAGGACGATGCGGGCAAGCCAGCCGAGGACGATGCGAATAAGCCAGCCGAGGACGATGCGAATAAGCCAGCCGAGGACGATGCGAATAAGCCAGCCGATTAGAGCCGCGCTGGCCGCGCTCTGCATCGGAGGATGCGCTTATTACTCGACTTCCGGCGGCCTACTAGGCGGCATCCGCAGCATTGGCATACCCGTGGCCGACAACCAAACCTCGGAGTTTGCCGTGGCCGAGAGTCTAACTGAACGCGCCATTGATGCCTACGCCGAGGACGGCCAGTTGCGAGTGGTTGACGAAGAGAGCGCCGATGCCCTCTTGCAACTCAATGTGATCTCGATTGAGGACCGCCCCTTTACTTATACGACGGCCGAGCAGACCGAGCAGTACCGGTTTGCGGTCTTGGTAGCGGCCGAACTGGTGAGGGTAGAGGATGGGGAGGTGTTGTTGACGTTGGCCGAGCTAGAGGGTTGGGGGACGTATGATGCAGCGTTGGCCGAGGAGGATGGGCGGGATCCGGCAGTGGAGCGGGCGTTGGACATGGTGTTAGAGGAATTGGTAGATCGGACGACGGCGGGGTGGTAGTCAGTCCCTTAGCGGCAAATCTCACGACAAAGTCAATCGGCGTCTGTTTTTCTTCCCACTACAAAGATCACTGCGACAATCAGGCATAGCCCCACGGCCAGGCCGGTGGTCGGAGACCACAGCAAGGTGCTGCCCAAGTAGCCGCAAAGCCCGGCGATCGTCATTGTCGTCAGGGCGTAGGGTATCTGGGTGCGGACGTGGGCTAAGTGGTCGCAGGCGGCAGCAATGCTGGAGAGGACGGTGGTGTCGCTGATGGGGGAGCAATGGTCGCCGAAGATCGCGCCGTCCAACACGGCGGCGGCGACGAGGACCGTCAGCTCTATGCCGCCCAAGTCGTAGGCTACTGGGATTATGGTCGGCAAGAGTACGGCCATGGTCGTCCACGAGGTGCCGATGGAGAAGGCGACCACCGCGGCAAGTAGGAAGACGAGGAGGGGGAGGAAGTGTGGGTCGAGAAAGCCGGAGAGCGCCCCGACGATATAGGCCGAAGTCTCGACGGCCTCGCAGGTCTCTTTGATCGCCCAAGCCAAGATCAATATCACTAGAGCATAGGAAAAGCCCGTAATGCCGCTCGCCCAGGTTTTGCAGACCTCCACTAGGCCGAGCGGGCGTCTAGGGCTTGCTTCCTCGCGGCGGGTTAGGGCCAAGACTGCCGCGAGAGCCGAGCCGGCTAAGGCCGATAGGAACATCACTTTGGCTCCGTCGGCGTTGGCGAAAACCTGGGTCCAGTAGAGCCGTCCGAAAAAGCCGTGTTCGGCGCGGGCGGCCACCACGGCCGGTGCTTGGCTGGCGTCTAGATGCATCCCCCCGAGTACGCCCGCGACCACGAGGAAGACGGGACCTACGGCCACGGCCCAATGGGCGCGGAGGCCGGGGTGCTCGGGGAGTTGGGAGGCGTCGCCGGTCATCGGGCGGTGGCCTGGCGCGAGGACTTGGCCCGTTCGCTGGGCGCGTTGCTCGGCTTTGAGCATGGGGCCAAAATCGCGGCCGGCGACGGTGGAACACAGCACGAAGGCTAGGGTTAGCAGGCAGTAGAAGCGGGCCGGCAGGGCGCGGAAGAACAACTCGTAGCCGGAAATACCAGCGCCGACTTGCTCCATCGCGCTGTCGAAGAGCCCCACCTCAAAGCCGATCCAGGTACTGACGAGGGCGATGCCAGCCACAGGAGCGGCGGTGGAATCGACGAGAAAGGCCAGCTTTTCGCGCGAGATGCGGAAGCGATCGGCGATAGGGCGCATGGTGGTGCCGACGACGAGCGTGTTGGCGTAATCGTCGAAAAAGACTGCCAGCCCCAACAGCGCGGTGGCCAACCGGGCCGAGCGCGCACCCGCGGCTCGGGCGACTAACAGGTCGGCGATGCCACGAGTGCCGCCGGCCAGCGAGATGACGCGCACCATGCCGATGAGTGAGGCGATGAAGCCGAGGATGAAGAGCTGGAAGGAGTCGCGTAGCGGGGCCCAGACAAAATCTATGAGGGCACGCTCTAAGCCGCGGAACGGGATCGCGTAGAGTGGGACGTCTGCCGGCAGAGAAATGAACGCCCCGCCGACGATTGCCAACCCTAGTCCCAAGATCAGGCGGCCGGTGGCGACGGCGACGAGGATGGCCGTGGCGGGCGGAAAGAGGCTCAGTCCGCTCGTTGCGCCTTGATCAGGCAGGAGCAGTGCGCCGAGCAGAGCTGCGCCGAGCGCTAGCAGCAGGCGGAGAAAGGGAAAAGCGGAGCGCACCTTAGACTTCTTGCGGCGGAGATTCGACCTCGCGGGTGGGGACGGTGGACATTTCCAGCTTAAAGGCCAGCAAATACATCATAAAACAGCCGATGATCCACCAAGCGATTTGCCATACCCACAGCGAGGGGATGCCCAAGGGCCAATGGGCGGGATCGGTCTGATTGCCGAGGACCGCAAAGGGGCCGATGGCACAGAGGAACCAAACTACCGTCAGAATCCAGACCGGCGTTTTCCATTTCTTTTTGGCCTCGGGCAGGGCAGTGTACTCTTTGAGGAAGTGGTGGTAGCGATCGCGGTGGGTCAGATGGCTGGTTTCTTTGGGCTGGGTGAAAAAACTGACAACAACGACAATACCCATATTAAAGAGGATGCCCCAACCGGCGCTGTGGAGTGTGAGCGGATAGCGGCCAATGCCGATAAGCCCGCCCAACTCAGTTATATAGGTGAAGGTAACGGCGATGAGGCCGGCGATGAGACCGGCGACAATGCCCTTGGGGGTGAAGAAGCGGATATAGCAGATACCCAGCAGCGCCGGCCACATCTGGAAGCCATACGAAACGGCCAACCCCCCCAGCAAGACGAGCAGGTCGCCGGAGGCTAGGCCGACTAGCAGGGCTAGGCTGACGACGATGGCCACGCTCAAGCGGCCGACAAAGACCTGAGCCGAATGCGATGCCTCTTTGTTGAAGAAATGGCGGTAGAGATCACGGGTGATAATGCCGCTGGCGGTGGACATATAGGCGGCGCCGGTTGATTGCATCGCGGCTAGCGCGCAAACGGCCAAAAGCCCCAAGAGGAAGGGGAAGCTGTCGGCTAAGGTGTCGATCAGGTAGGGAACCAAGTGATCGGATGCCGGCAGGCCGAGGGGTTTAGTCCCCGGGACCAGTTCCATATCGAGGAGCCGGACGCCTAAGCCTTGGAAAGCGGTAAAAAAGAACAGGATGCCGCCGATGATCAGTGAAGAGGCGAAAACCTGTTGCCAGGGAAAAGGCCGAGGATCGCGATTGGCAAAGGCCCACATCGAAAAGGCCGGTGACGATTGGATGCCCATTAAGGCGAACATATAGGTCAGGATCATCAGGCCGGTCCAAGGGCCGCCTTGGGTATCGAAAAACATGGTGCCGACCCGTTCGAGGAAGGAGTCTGACTCCGGTCGGGTCGGAATGGCGACCATATCGGGTTTTTGCTGGGCGAGGGTGGCCAACCCTCCCTTAAAGGCCGTCCAGCCGCCGACTAAGTCGAGGGCAATAAAGCCGAGGACGACGATGCCGAAAGCGAGGAGAATGCACTGGGCGCAGTCCACGTAGGCGACCGAGCGCAACCCGCCGGATGCCACGTAGATAAAGACGATGACCGAGAGCACAATCGCCCCACCCTCGACCGAGCCGATGAAGCTGCCCTCCAGCGGAGTGCCGGTCGTCAGGCGGTTGAAAAGTAGGCCCGATGCCTTGAGCTGGAGGCCGAGATAGGGCACGCTGAAGACCAAGGCGACGATAACGGTGAGGAAGCGCATCGCATCTGTGCGATAGTAGTCACTGAACATCTCGCCCGGGGTGATGTAGCCGAAGCGCCGGCCCAAAAGCCACTGTCGCTTGAGGAACAACACTCCGGTAAAGGGGATGGTGATGGCGTAGAAGGAGGCAAAGGCGTAGGGCAAGCCGACATTGTAGATGGTGCCGGGGTGGCCGACAAAGGTCCAGCCGCTAAAGGAGGTAGCGGTGGCGGCCAGCACAAAGACCCATAGGCCGATACCGCGGCCGGCGATAAAGTAATCCGAAGCCGTCTTAGCCCGGCGAGCGCCTTTGATGCCCCAGAAGATGCAGTAAGACCAGTACCCGATGGTAAAGAGCAGGAGCCAGACCAGTTTTTCCATCAGAATTGCGCTCGCGCGCTACGCTAGTCGGAAAGCCCCAAGTTGAAGACCATGTTGGTGATCTTCCAAGAGCCGGAGCGGCGGCTCAGCGTCCAGAACACGTAGCGTTCTTGGTGGTGTTTGGCTGGCCCTTTGACGTGTTCGACGGCCACTTTTTCGCGCGTGACGGCCAATGCTTCGTCGCCGGCAGGGCCTATGGCCGTGTGGAGGACTTTGCGGTCGAGGTCGTACTGCACGTAGGGCAGCCGCTTATCGAGCCACTTTTCCAGTTCCTCGCTGCCGCTGAAGGCGATTTTATAGGAGGCCGGCTTGAAAGCACCCAAGGCGTCGTAGCCCGTAAAGTCTGCGTCGAAGAAGCCGGGGATACCGCTACCTGCTTCCCACGCTTGGCTTTCGCTCTGCAACAGCTCGGCGATCTCGTCGTTGGCGGTCGCGCCGGCCGCGGGCAAGAGCGTGTCGCCCAAATCCGCGACCATGGCCGTGGCCAGCCAGTCATCTTCTTCCTTGAGAAAAGTCCAGAAGCGGTGGACGACAACCAGCTCGGCCTCGCTAGTCTGGCGATCGACGACGCGCCCGGAGTCCACACTGGTGGCAATGGCGTGGGTTGCGCGCACCGCGATAAAGGGAACCGTGCGCGCAACCTCGTAGCGCTGGGCGCTGAGATCCGCAGCTAGCTGGTCGGCGAATGCATCGCGGTTTTCGTGCAGGACCGTCCAAGCGCGAGGGTCGCCGTTGGCGTGGCCCTGATAGGCGACGAAGTGCGGGTGGTACGCCTTGAGGGCCAGCTCGGTATCGGCTCGCCGATGCCCGGCGATGTCGCTGGCGAGGGCTCGGCGGATGAGGATAGTCTCGGGCGTTTCGCCGGCGCGGCTAGGAGCGACAAACGGCGGCAGGGCCAAGAGGATGAACAACAGGCAAATGACATTTTGCATAGCGCGAGAGGGGGTTAGGGTCAACTCGATCCGAGCTGACCTAAGGCCCACTCGGCGTAGTAGGAGACGGTGGCGTCGCTGTCGTGGCGCAATTTTTCGAGCTGGGCACGACTTTGGGAACCGCCGATTTGGCCGAGGGCAATGGCCGCATTGGCACGCACATCGGCGACCTCGTCCATGGTGGCGGCTAGCAGGGCGCTGAGGGCAGACTGCACGCGCGCTTGGCCCAAGACTTGGGCCGCGCCCGCGCGGGCGAGCGGATCCTCGGCGTTGAGAGCAGCGATAAGTTGCGATTCGACCGCGCCGGATTGCCGCTGAACGTTGATGAGGAACTTGACGGCATTGGCGCGGAGGATGGAGTCAGTGTTGCGCAGGGCCTCAAAGAGGAACTCAATGCCTTCACTGCGTCCCATGGTGGCTAGGGCGGCGGCCGTGCTGAAGCGCACTTGATTGCTCGGGTCCGCCAGCAGATCGGCTAGGGCGGCGGCCGCACTCTCGTCACCGATGTAGCCGAGGGCTTGCGCGGCGCGCTGGCGGTGGACTGGCTCTTCAGCCTCTAGCTGGGCGATGAGCTGGTCTTTGACCTTGGCTATCACCGAGCGCAGCGCGGCTTGGTGAGGACCGGCGCGGTCGCTCAGTTCCACGAGCAGCGGGACGCCGAAGTAGCCGGATTCCTCTAGCCCTTGCAGGGCGGTTTGGGCCAACTTCGGGTCGCTGCTAGCTAGGGCCGCTTCGATTTCGCTGGTGCCGAGCTCGTCGTCCATCTTGAGCAGGGCAATGGCCGCGTGAATGCGGATGATGGGATCGGGATCGTCGAGCTGGACTTTGGCCGCATCCACGCCCTCTTGGACGTAGCCGACTTGGCCCATGGCCCACAGGCAGGCGATGCGCTCGCGGTCGGTGTAAGCGATGGTGATCCGATCCTTGAGCGCGGCCGTGGCCCCGCGCGGCTTGATGTGGCCCAACGCTAGGGCGCAGCCGATGCGGAGCTTTTCCTGTTCGTCGCGGAACTCGCGGTAGTTCTCGCCGAGGTACAGATCGGGGTTGAGGCGGGCGATGAGCTGGCGGGCAGCTGGACGGCCAATGGCAGCCAACTCGTCGATGGATTGCTGATAGGCGGGCGAATCCACCGGGTTGGCAGCCATCTGTTCTAGAAGTTCGACGACCTGCTCTTCGGTGGTGCTGCAGGCGCTGAGGCCCAATAGAAGCAGGCAGGTTAGGCGTTTGGCAATCATGGTATTCGGCGGGTTAGAGGTGGCGGAATGCGGATAAGGTAAGCCGTGAGACGCCATAAATCAATTCTTAGGCGCTACACCCTCATCAATCCCTTGCTGCCCTTCCGCTATGATAAATACCTGAGGCGTCGTCCAAGTCACTGAGCGGTTGGCTAAGCTCCGCTCGAAGAGCTTGCGCACCTGCTGCAGTTCGCCGTCGTCGAGATGCTGGGTCAGATGGTGGGCGTACGTGTGCCGTTTCTCGCCGCCGGGATTGAACCAGTGCCCGAGATGGCGTGGTTCGATGTGCCGCTGCGACTGGACCGCTTCCACCCGCACCTGCACCGCGCCAAAGCCCGCAGCCGCGAACATCTGTTCGAGATCTGCGGCATCCCAGTTTACTCGCGGGTTGTCGGGCACGGCGTAGATGGCCTCTTCGGCGGCGACGAGTCGCTCGGCTAGGTCGCCGAGCTGCTGCAAGTCGAGTAGCTGGTACAGGCGTTGCGACCGGCGCGAGAGGGTCTCGACCAAGCTGACGCGACCCTGTGGGGCGAGGTGGCGATGCAGGGCCGCGACGACTTCGGCCTTTTGTGCTAGCGCGCCGAGGGCGTTGCGCCCGACGATGGCGTCAAAGAGAATATCGGGAGCGCAGGCGGCGAGCTGGTCGGCGAGAGTGGCGAACGGGCCTTGCAGCACTTGGGGCCGCTCGATCTCGGCTAGGTGGGCGGCGGTTTCGTGCAGGGCCACGGCCGCGATCTTGTCGCTGGTGTGCGCCCAGACGCCGCCTTCGGGCACGCGCCGCAGGGCTTCCCAAGTGAGCAGGCCCGTGCCGGCCTCCAAGTCGAGGATGAGGTGGTGGTGCGCGAGCGTGAGCGGGGCGAAGAGGCGTTGGCGAGTGCGCTCTAGTTGGGTGCCAACGTCGCCGCTGGCGCGCTTGAGCCATTGATCGCGCGCTTGGTCAGCCGGGGACAGGGACAATATCTCGGCTGGGGCGGACTCTGCTTCTAACATGGCGGCGAGCTGTAGCTCGCGACGTTGGCGGACGCGATCGCCAGCTTCTTTTTCTCGGCCTTGGTCCGAGGGCTGGTAGAAGATGCGGCCCTGCAGACCGGCGGGCAGGTACTGCTGGGCAACCCAGTGCTCGCGGTAGGCGTGGGGGTAGAGATAGCCGGCACCGTGGCCAAAGCCCTCACTGTCGCGGCTGGCGTCTTTGAGGTGGGTGGGCACCTCGCCTTCGCGCTCTTTTTCCACGGCCGCCAGCGCGTCGAAGAAGGCCATAGTCGAGTTGCTCTTGGGCGCGGTGGCCAAATACAAGGCGGCATGGGCCAGTGGAAAGCGCCCCTCGGGCAGGCCGATGCGGTCGAAGGATTCAGCCGCGGATATAACGACCTGGAGGGCGTGCTCGTCGGCGAGGCCGATGTCCTCGCTGGCGAAGATGAGCATGCGGCGGAAGAGGAAGCGCGGGTCTTCGCCGGCGTACACCATCCGCGCCAGCCAGTAGAGGGTGGCGTCTGGGTCCGAGCCGCGCATGGATTTGATAAAAGCGCTGATGGCGTCGAAGTGGTAGTCGCCCTCCTTGTCGTAGAGCAGGGCACGACGCTGGATGGACTCCTCGGCCACCGCGAGGTCGATGTCGATCTGCCCTTGGGTGTCTGGATCGGTGGTTTCGACCGCTAGCTCCAAGGCGTTGAGCAAGGCGCGGGCGTCGCCGTTGGCCACGTCGATCAGGTGTGCGAGGGCGTCGGGGTGCAGGGCGACGCAGAGATGGCCGTAGCCGCGCGAGTCGGTGAGTGCCTGTTGGGCGATGCGCGCGAGAGCTGCGGAGCTAAGGCCCTGTAGCTGAAAGACCCGGCTGCGCGAAAGCAGGGGGCGGTTGACCGAGAAATAGGGATTCTCGGTGGTCGCGCCGATGAGGATGATGGTGCCATTTTCGACCCAGGGTAGGAGCGCGTCTTGTTGGGCCTTGTTGAAGCGGTGGACCTCGTCGATGAAGAGGATGGTTTTGCGGCTGTGCAGCTTGCTCAATTGGCCGGCCTCATCGACGGCTTGGCGAATGTCGGCGACCCCGGCCAAGACGGCATTAATGGAAATAAAATGGGCGCGGGTGGTGTGGGCGATGACC
Organism: Candidatus Latescibacterota bacterium; assembly: GCA_965261395.1. Classification (GTDB taxonomy): domain Bacteria; phylum Latescibacterota; class UBA2968; order UBA8231; family UBA8231. The sequence goes on along the minus strand of OZ253462.1, from coordinate 4,938,407 downwards.
GCGGCTAGCGTGGTTTTGCCCGTGCCGGGCGGGCCGTAGAAAATCAGCGAGGAGAGTTGATCCGCCTCAATGGCGCGCCGCAGCAAGCGGCCCGGCCCGAGAATGTGGTCTTGGCCGACGTATTCGTCTAAAGTGCGCGGCCGCAGGCGAGCGGCTAGGGGTTGGTCCGCCGCTTGGCGATCCCGCAGTCCGGCGTCGAACAGATCCATGCTTTCACCTCCGGGGAAAGAAGGCGTGAACTAAAAACATAATAACGACTTAGTTGAACCGCGTGAACCCCCCTGCGCGTAGCGGCTAGGCCGTCTCTTCTTTATGTTTTCTGAGGAAGCAGTTTTACGCTGGAGAGGTCATGTGAAAATTACTCGGTTGGAACTACATTCGGTAGCGGCATCGCATCGCGGCAATTGGATCTTCGTGCAAGTTCACACCGACGCCGGGCTGAGTGGGCTGGGCGAAGCGAGCCAGAGCGGTAACGACGGCTTGGTCGCGGCCGCGCTGGAGCAATTGGGGCCGCGGTTGGTGGGCGCGGACCCGACCCAAGTAGAGGTGTTGTGGGAACAGATGGCGCGCGGGTCGGCGATTTTCTCGGGCGACACCGGCCGCGTCGGAGCCACGGCGCGAAGCGCGATCGACCAAGCGCTGTGGGATTTAGCCAGCAAGGCGCTCGGGGTGCCAGCTTGGCGCTTGCTGGGCGGCAAGCGGCGCGATTCTGTGCGATTATACGCGAATCTCAATCGCGGCACCCGCGACCGCAGTCCACAGGGGTTTGCCGATGCGGCGCGCCGAGCGGTCGATGCCGGCTTTAGTGCCGTCAAGAGCACGCCCTTTGACGAGGTGCATTGGCGGCGGATGGACCGCGGTGGGCTCGAGCGCGATGCAGACCAAGGAATCGCGCGGCTCGTGGCGACGCGGGAGGCCATTGGCAACGAAATCGAGCTGTTGGTGGATTGCCATCAGCGCTTTGACTTGGCGTTGGCTTTTAAGATGGCCGAAAAAGTGCGTCCACTCGATCTTTACTGGTTTGAGGAGCCGGTGCCACGCGACCAAGTCGATGCGCTGCGCCAGTTGCGGCTGCACTCGGGCCAGACTATTGCCGGCGGAGAGTCGCTCGTCGGCCGCGAGGGCTTTTGGCCCTACATCGCCCAAGGAGCAGTGGATGTGCTGATGCCGGATGTCAAACACGCTGGCGGCATTACCGAATGCCGCCGCATTGCCGCGCTGGCCGAGGTGGCGCAGATGCCGATTGCGCCCCACAGCCCGGCGGGCCCGGTATCGACGATGGCCGGGGTACACTTGGCGGCGACCGTTGCCAACTTTACGGTGCTAGAATACGCGTTTGGCGAGGTGGATTGGCGCGGCGAGTTAGTGCAGCCGGCAGAAACCATAATAGACGGCCACATCCGGGTGCCGGACGCGCCCGGCTTGGGAATTGAACTCGACGAAGCGGTGCTTATGGCGCACCAGGTGCAATAGCTGTGGGAGATTCGATGTTCTGTCGGTTGGAGGAGGCGATTGCGGATTTCCGCGCTGGTAAGTTCCTAGTCTTAGTGGATGCGCGCGAGCGGGAAGACGAAGGCGATCTGATCGTGGCCGCGGAATACGTTTCGGGTGCCGCGATCAATCAAATGCTCAAAGAGGCGCGTGGCATGCTGCACCTAGCCACGACCGAGGAACATCTGGCGCGGCTCGGCGTCGGCCTGATTGAGCCGCACAACGCCGACTGGACGACTCCGCGCTTTGGCCTGCCGTTTGACGCGCTAGAGGGGATTGAGACCGGCGTCTCGGCTGAAGATCGTGCCACGTCCATCCGGCGCGCCCTCCAGCCGGATACCGGCCCCGACGATATCGTCATCCCTGGGCACGTGTTGCCCTTAGCCGCCCGCCCAGAAGGGTTGCTGAGCCGCCAGGGGCACACCGAGGGTGCGGTGGAATTGGCCCGTCAGGCCGAACTTTTTCCGGCGGCGGTGATGTCCGAAGTGATGGCTCCCGACGGCGCAATGGCCAAAGGCCAGCAGCTAGTGGATTTCGCCCGCCGCTTCGGTTGCCGCGTAATCGACATTGAGCAGATCCACCAAGCCGTGCTGCGCGGGTGAACTCCCCTCGTTGATGTAGGGGCACCTCTCGTGGGGGGGGCTGGGCGGTGTACCTGTAACGAACCTATCTCCCGAACTTCTCCTTATCTCTCCTTCGAGGCTCCCATGTACAATCTCATCCTTCTTCTCACTTTAGTACTCTGCGGGCAACTCAATGCCGACGATCACCCGGTGCAGGCCAATTTTTTGGCCGATGTAGATGCCGTGGTACCCGGCCAGCCCTTTCGGCTGGGGGTCGAGCTGAAGATGGAGGAGAAGTGGCATACCTATTGGATTTTTAGCGGCGACGCTGGCTTGCCGATCGAAGTCGAGTGGCAGCTACCGGCCGGTGTTGTGGCAGGACCGTTGCAATGGCCCTTGCCTAACAAATTCGAGGAACAGGGGGAACTGGTGGTCTATGGGTATGCCGACGAAGTGCTGCTCATGGCCGAGGCTACCGCACCGAAGGAGTTGGCCGCAGGGGATACGCTGCGCCTTGCGGCCGAGGTCTCTTGGCTGGTGTGCCGCGAACTGTGCATCCCCGGCGAGGCGTCGTTGACGTTGGCGCTGCCGGTGGCCTCCGTCGGCAAGCCGAGTACTCAGCAGGCGCAATTTGATCGCTATGCGGCGCAGGTGCCGGGCGCGTTGGACGAGCGCATTGCGGTAGAACTCGCCGTGCGGGGCGAAGGGGCTGTAGAGGTTGACGTGCGCCTTTCCCACGAGGGTAAATCTTTCGAGCAGGGCGAACAGGTGCCCGACTTTTACCCGCTGGCGGCCGACGGTTTTGCGTTTTCCACTCGGCGTCTAGCTGCCGATCGCCTCGTGCTTGCTCTCAAACCCTACGGGGCTGCCAAAGTCGATACTTTGCGCGGAGTGCTCGTCTATGGGCTAGATGGCGAGATGCAAGCCGGGACGCTGGCGCTGGATTTGCGCGCTGCGCCGCGCCAGGGAGGGGGGATCTTGGAGCGGGATTATCGCGCGGCTAGCGGGGAGGTCGCCCGGTCGCTGTGGGTCTATATCGCCTTTGCGGCGCTGGGTGGGTTGATCCTCAACTTAATGCCCTGCGTGTTGCCGGTCATCTCGCTCAAGGTGCTCGGCTTTGTCAATCAAGCCGGCGAGGAGACCAAGCGGGTGCAGCAGCTAGGGTGGGCGTTTTGCGCCGGTATTGTGGCCACTTTTTTGGCGCTGGCGCTAGCAGTGCTCTTGGTCAAAAGCAGTGGTGAGCAGATCGGTTGGGGCTTTCAGTTTCAGTACCCGGGTTTTGTGGTGGCGATGAGTGCCTTGGTGTTCGCGTTGGCCCTAAGTCTCTTCGGCGTCTATGAAATTTTGCTTCCGGGGACCAGTGGCTTGGGGGGCCTAGATGGACGCGAGGGATTGACGGGATCCTTTCTCAACGGCGTGCTGGCGACGATTCTGGCCACGCCCTGCACCGCGCCCTTTTTAGGCACCGCGCTTGGGTTTGCCTTCGCCCAGCCAGCCCTCGTCGTCGTCGCGGTCTTTTTGGCGATTGGCGCGGGTATGGCACTGCCGTATGTGGTGCTGGCGATTGAGCCGGCGTGGATCGGGCGCTTGCCCAAACCCGGCCCTTGGATGGTGTGGTTCAAGCAGCTAATGGGCTTTTTGCTGATGGCCACGGTGCTGTGGTTACTCTGGGTCTTGGGCAATCAGGTCGGGGTCGAAGGCGTGGTGTGGACGGGGGCCTTTTTGCTGGGTCTGGGGCTGGCCTGCTGGGTCTGGGGTCAGTGGGGCAGCTTCCAGCATCCCAACCGTTCAAAGAGGGTGGCCCGAGTGGTGGCACTAGTGCTGGTTTTGGGCAGCTATGCGATCTTTGTCCATCCGTTGCTGGCTGCCGAACAGACCTTGTCTGAGCAGACCACCGCGTCTGAACTAGACTGGCAGCCGTTTAGTGCAGCCCGTGTCGAGGAGTTGGTCGCGGGTGGGCAGATGGTTTTTATCGACTTTACGGCCGAGTGGTGCTGGACGTGCAAAGTCAACGAGCGGGCGGTGTTGGCGCAGCAAGTGGTACGCGAGCGGTTTGCCGCACTCAATGTGGCTTTAGTCAAAGCCGATTGGACCAACCGCAATCCCGAGATCACGCAGCTCTTGCGCGCCTTTGGGCGTTCAGGGGTGCCCCTGTACGTCATCTTTCCCGCCGGTCTTATCGACCAGCCGCTGGTGTTGCCCGAAGTTATTACGTCAGAAATGGTCGTTGAAAAACTAGACGCGGCCGCCGCGCTCGCTGCCGGCAACTGAGGCCGCTGTGTTCTCGGTGGTCATTCCCGTGTACAACCGCCGCGCGTTAGTCGGCCGGGCGATCCGTTCGGTACTGGCACAGCAGGGGGCGGATTTTGAGGTGATCGTGGTTGACGACGCCTCCGACGATGGTACGCCCGAGCAGGTGCGGGAGGAATTTGGCAGTGCAGTCAAAATAGTGATCTTGGAAGAAAACAGCGGAGTCTCCGCCGCGCGCAATCGCGGGATCGCGGCGGCGGAGGGCGAGTGGATCGCCCTGCTCGACTCGGACGACGAGTGGTTGCCCAATAAACTCGCACGCCAAGCAGCGGCCCTGCGCGAGAGCGGGTTGTTGGTCTGCCACACCGACGAGATCTGGATCCGCAATGGCGTGCGGGTCAATCCCCACAAACACCACCAGAAATTCGGCGGCGACATTTTCTATAAAGCCTTGCCCTTGTGTGTTATGTCGCCTTCGTCGATTGCGATTCACCGCCGGGTCTTTGCGGACATTGGTATGTTTGACGAGTGCCTGCCCGCCTGCGAGGACTACGAATTTTGGCTGCGGATTACTTGTCGCTATGAAGTGGTCTATTTGACGGAGCAACTCATCCGCAAATACGGCGGTCACGCCGATCAACTATCGCAGGCGCACTACGCGATGGATCGCTTCCGGGTGTACGCGCTCGACAAGCTGCTGCGCGAGGAGCCGCAGCTCGCACCGGAGCGCGTCGCGGCCGCGCAGGCCATGCTATTGCGCAAGGCGCGAATCGTCTGGCGAGGAGCCGTCAAGCACGACAACGCGGAATTGCAGCAGCAGATGGGCGACTACTTGGCGCGTTGGCAGTGATAGGTGTCAAATAAAAACCCCCTAGTCCGCGTGGACTAGGGGGTTTTATTCGTTCTGTAAAGCCTGTTACTCGCCGAGTTGTTTCTTGACTTCCCGCAGGCCCATGGAGCGGAGTTGGCCAAGTCCCGAAAGGTGCTTGCTACGCGGTTTGGATGTGCCCGCTTCCCAGCGCAGAACGGTGTTGGTGCTAACGTTGAGCAGTTCGCCGAGTTCGGCTTGGGAGAGATTGAGGCGCTTGCGATGCTTCTTGATCGTATTCGGGGAGATCCGAATTTGTTTTCTCTTATCGCCTGCGGGCGCTTTGCTGACTTTGGCGGCGGCCGGTTTGGCGGCGGCCGGTTTGGCAGCAGCCGATTTGGTGGCGGCCGGTTTGGCGGCGGCTTTTGCCTTTGCCGGGCCGCTTTGCTTTTCTAAACGGGCGAGCGCATCGCGTTGTTCGCGCACTGTTTTCTGGAGTTCGCGCACTTGGTCTTGCACTTCTTTGCGGACGATCTTGCTGATCTCCTCTTTCAAAAGAGTTGCGAGGTTAGGCATGAAAGATCCTTTCACCATGAGTAAATGTGTATCTAATATAAAATAATTAAGAGAAAAATATAATATTTAGCAAATACTTTTAAAGTGGCATTGCACGTCTAGTGGAAAGGTGGCAAAAGGGGATACAGCAGACGTCCTCGTCTGTTATCCGTGCAATAGAGACGAGGCCCTCGTGATGATCCGAACAAAGAACGACCATAGGGGTTGTTCTTAACCTAAGTTACTAGCGACTGTCTAGATGACATTAGCACCGATCAGTTCCGCAAAATTTTGCGGAACTGGCACGTTGGTTTGGCATATCGTATAGGGAAAAATTTTGTCGCGGCAAAAGGGCAATCGAGAAGCGCGAGTCTATCTTATTCGCGCTTTTACTTTATGCGAATGCGCATGGGATGGTGGGCGCGTTTTGCCCTATTTACATAGAGCGAAACGATACAAACGGACGGGCGATTGTATCGGCACTAGCGCGCAAAAACGCCGACGGCATGCGACGAATTACGCGCGTCAATGCAGCGTTTGCCAAGCGTTTTTTAGACTAGGCGTTGTAAGCCGTCGATGCCGTGGTTCCCCCGCGCCCGGTCCAGTTGGTGTGGAAGAAGATGCCGCGCGGCTTGTCGGTGCGCTCATAAGTATGGGCACCGAAGTAGTCGCGCTGGGCTTGGAGCAGATTGGCGGGCAGGCGGGCGGAGCGGTAGCCGTCGTAGTACGCGAGGGCGCTGGCAAAGGTCGGCACGGGTATGCCGAGGGTCGCAGCCGTGGCCACGACTCTGCGCCAAGACGCTTGGGTTTGTGCAAGTGCTGCGCTGAAGTACGGCGCGAGCAACAGATTGGCCAGCGTTGGATCGGCGTCAAAGGCTTCCTTGATGCGGCCCAAAAACTGGGCGCGAATGATGCAGCCGCCGCGCCACAGCAGGGCGATGCCGCCGTAGTTGAGTTCCCAGCTGTATTCGCGGGCGGCGAGGGCGAGCAACTGATAGCCTTGGGCGTAGGAGCAAATTTTGGCCGCGTACAGGGCTTGGCGGATGTCTGCGACGAAAGTGTCTTTGTCACCAGTAAACGAAGCGTCTGGGCCTCGGAGAACGCCGGCCGCAGCCACGCGCTCGTCTTTGAGGAAGGATAGGGCGCGGCTGAAGACCGCCTCGGTAATGGCGGTTACTGGAGCGCCCAATTGCAGGGCGTCGATGCCGGTCCACTTGCCGGTGCCCTTTTGGCCGGCCGTGTCGAGTATTACATCGACCATCGGCTGGCCGGTCTCGTCGTCTGTCTTGGCGAGTATCTCGCCGGTGATCTCGATGAGGTAGCTGTCGAGCTCGCCCTCGTTCCACTGCTTGAAAATTTCGCTCTGGGCCTGCGGCTCAATGCCGAGGGCCTCGCGCATTAGGGCGTATGCCTCGGCGATCATCTGCATGTCGCCGTACTCGATGCCGTTGTGGACCATTTTCACGTAGTGGCCGGCGCCGTCGCGTCCCACCCAATCGCAACACGGGCTGCCGTCGGCGACTTTGGCGGCGATGGCTTGGAAGAGGTCTTTGATGTGGGGCCAGGCGGCGGGGTTGCCGCCGGGCATGATGCTCGGACCTTTGAGCGCGCCCTCCTCGCCACCGGAGACGCCGGTGCCCACGTAGAGCAGGCCTTTGGCCGCTAGCTCTTGGGTGCGGCGGGCCGTGTCTTGGTAGTTGGAGTTGCCGCCGTCGATGAGGATGTCGCCTGGGTCGAGTAGGGGCACGAGCTCGGCTATGACGCGGTCCACGGCTTGGCCGGCTTGGACCATTAGCATCACGCGGCGCGGCTTTTTGAGCTGGGCAAGCAGTTCGGCTGGCGAGTGGGTGCCGATGATGGATTTGCCATGGGCGCGACCGGCCATAAAGGCATCGACCTTGGCGGTTGTGCGGTTGTAAACGGCAACGGTGAAACCGTGGCTAGCCATGTTGAGGACGAGGTTTTCGCCCATTACGGCTAGACCGATTAGACCGATGTCTGCTCGGCTCATTGGACTTCTCCTGTGGGATCGTTGTTCGGGTCTAGGGCGCGGCGCAACTGGGCAAGGCCCGCGGCGATGTCAGTGCCTAGATGGATGCGGAGCACGGCCCGCCCTTGATCGCCGAGAGCTTGGCGGTCGCCGAGGGCTTGGGCTTGGGTGAGGACGCCGAAGGTGATGTTAGAGTCCGAGGCTCCGGCTTCGTCGGGAATCGGCGCGTCCTCTGCTGAGTCGGCCGTTAGCTGCATAAAAAGCCCGCGCCCGGCGTCGCCCTTGTGCAGTTGGCCGGTTGAGTGCAGGAAGCGCGGGCCAAAGCCGAGGGTCGTGGCTAGGCCGGTGTGTGTTAGTAGCTGACGGCGCAAGTCTTGGAGGGCGGCGGTGGTCTCTGGGGTCGGCGGGAGGTGAGCTTGCAGGGCAATGTACGCGCGTCTTGGCTCGCCGCTTGCCAGAAAGCGCGCCAAGGCCTGTGGCAGGGTGGTGCCCTGCACTGGTCCGTATAGCGCGAGGCCATCGACAAGGTCGGGATCGGGGGCGGGCAACTCGCCGCGCTGCTGGTAGGCGGCCACCATCTGGCGGGCCAGTTCCTTGGCTGCCTCGACATCGGGCTGGTCGAAGGGGTGGATGTCGAGGAAAAATCCGGCGATGGACGTGGCAATTTCCCAGTGAAAGAAGGCCGCGCCGAGATCGTCGGCGTCCGCTAGCTGGAGGCACAAGATCGGGTGCCCGGCCGCGGCAATAGCTTGGGCGCGGACATCGGCCGCATCGTCCAACCGCAGATGGACGAAGAGCCGATCATCCCCGTAGGTGTGGGCTGCGCATTCAGGCTCTAGATCGACAGGTAGCAAGCCCTTGCCGTCTTTGCCGGTGCTCTCGGCGATGAGTTGCTCGATCCAAGCGCCAACCGCGCTGGCGGCTGGCGAAGTGATGAGGGTTAGCTTGTCGCGGCCAGCGAGGGCACCAGCGCCGAGAAAGGCACCGAGTTGGATGCCCGGTTGCGGGTCGGCGAGGGCTTGCTCGGCCCGGTCGAGCAAGCGGTAGAGATCTGCGCCAATGGCACCGGCCGCGACCAAGCCATAGTACGACAGGGCTGAGTAGCGCCCGCCGATGTTGGGGTCGTTGCGGAAGATGTGGCGAAAGCCGAGGCGCTGTGCGAGGGCTTCGAGGCCGCTGCCTGGGTCGGTGATGGCGGCGAAGTGCCGCCCGGCCTCCGCTGGCCCGAGGGCGTCCGCGGTGCGGTTGTAGAAGTACTTGAGCAAAGACAGCGTCTCTACGGTGCCACCGGACTTGGTGGCCGGGAGAAATAGGGTGCGGGCTGGGTCGAGGGCGCGCGCCTTGGCCAAGACGGTGTCGGGCTGGGTGCTGTCGAGCACTGAGAGATCGAGAAATCCATCGGCCACGCCAAAGACCGCACGGAAGACTTCCGGCGCGAGGCTAGAGCCACCCATGCCCAACAGCAGGGCGTGGGTGTAGCCATCGGCGCGGACAGTGTCGATAAATTGGCGAATGGGGCCGATCGCATCCCGCATGACGCGCGGGCTGTCGAGCCACCCGAGCCGATTGGCAATCTCAGTTGGGTCGGGTCGCCAGACCGTGTGATCGCGCGCGAGAATGCGCTCATAGACGTGCTCGGCGGACAGGCGCTCGGCGGCTTGCTGCACCTGTGCGCCGAAATTAGCCAAGGCCCGAAGGGCAGAAATCTGCATTGGATGTCCTACGTGATTTGTCTGCTGCGTTGGGAATAGTTAAAGAAAGTACGCAGTCGGGCGAGGAAAGTAAACGACGTGATTCAGAGAGAGGAACTCTATGAAAGCGGCACTCTACACAGACGATGGGGCGTATTTTGTCCGCTTGGGCAATGGTTTGGTAATCAGGTGGTGCCGAGCGGAAGAAGGGTGGAACAAGAGCCGGACCGAGTTGCCTGGCGGGGCTAGGCAGATCAACTTCGCGGACTTGCCGGAGGCCCTGCGCGAGGAGGTACTGGCGGTTTTGGCGCGTGCTGGGGCCGTGCAGGGAGCGATGGGAGGGACGAATAACTGAATTGTCGCCTGACGCAAGTCATTATTTCTGGGGTTGCCATTCAGTAGCCCCTTGCTGACTTAGCAGGCTCGTCAATCGTGGGCAGGACTGTGGTGGACTTGGGTAGCGCCATCTCGCTCTGGGGCCAGAGATACAGACCGTCGCACTAGTGGGATTAAGGTCGCTTCACCTTGCCGCACCCGATAAGCCCGGTCCATCGGAACATCCGCAAAGCGTTGGATCTTATCTGCGCCCGGCCAGATCACCGAGATTTCTTGGATGGCCGAGGCCTGTCCCAGACCGATTTCCTGTTGCAGGCTCGAAGCCCCGAAGCTGGCACCGCTGCTCACCATCCTGTGGATTGATCGGGTGCCCTCCGAAGTTTCCACTTGGACCTCGACGCGGGCTCCAATAGCACTGCGGTTAGCCTGGGTACCCTCCAGTAGCAAGGTGACCCAGCGGTTCCCGTGGCCGGGATTTTCGAAGAGGACATTCTGGAAGATATCCCCCGTATAGGCTCCACCTATGACCGCGTAGATATCCTGGTCGCCATCGTTGTCCAAATCGCCGACGGCCACCCCGTGCCCTTTCTGCAAATGGCCGAAGCCGCCCGAGGCGGTGACGTCCTGAAAGACATGCCCGCCAGCATTGCGGAACATGCGGTTGGGCATCACCGAGCGCAGGGAAGGTGCGCCCGTGCCGACATAGAAATCGAGCCAGCCGTCGTTGTCTAGATCGACGTAATTGCACCCCATCGTATAGAGCACTTGGTGGACGTCGCGGGCCTGGCTGACATCGGCAAAGGTGCCGTTGCCTTGGTTGCGAAAAAGCCGGGCTCTTTCGGCGTCGGTGGGCAGTCCTAGATAGTCGGCTGCTACATCCCCGGCGTTGAGATCGGGGTTGTAGTGATAACCCGAGGCGAACAAGTCGAGCCAGCCGTCGTTGTCGAAGTCCCAAAACCAAGTGGGAAAACTCTCGTGCGGTCGCTTGACCCCGGCCCGGGCAGCCACATCTACGAAGCGGCTGCCCTCGGCTGGTTCGGCTCCGCGATTGTGGAAGAGGGAATTGTCGCCCATCAACCGCGAGACGTATAAATCGATCTGCCCATCGTTGTCAAAGTCCCCCCAAGTTGAGCCTTTGACAAAGCCCTTGGTGGCCAAACCGAGAGAGGCGGCTTTTTCGACGAAGGTACCGTCACCTTGGTTGTGGAAGAGCTCACTGGGGTGGACATCGCCGATGCCGGGAAAGGTTTCATTGCCGACGAATAGGTCGAGCAGGCCGTCGTTATCGACGTCAGCCCAAGCCGCCGTCTGAGTGGGGTGGAAACTGAGCAAGCCCGCTGCTTCTGTCACATCGGCAAAGGTGCCGCCTTGGTTGTGCACTAGCGAGTTGGGGTGCTGGCCGTCGCTCCCCTGCCAAGCCCCTCGCACAGCCAGAAAATCGAGCCAGCCGTCGTTGTCGAAGTCGGCGTGGACCAGCTGCAGGCCACCGGTTATGCCGGTGAGGCCGACTTCCCGAGTGCGCTCGACAAAAGTGCCGTCGCCCCGGTTGCGAAAATAGCGGAGTTGCTCCTCTAGGTCCCAGGAAGAGATCACTAGGTCGAGTAGACCGTCGTTGTCAAAGTCGTCCATGATACTGCCGCCGGCTAGGGATACCAAATCGAGCCTCAGGAAGGGAGCGATGTCGAGGAAGTGGCCGATGTCGTGCTCGGAGGCAAAAAGCGACGGCGTGATAAGCCACTGGGACGGGACTTGGTCGGGGTACTCCCCTAGGGTCATATAGGCGATATTAAGAAGCCAGCGAGCGGTCAAATCGTCGGGATTTTGCTCCAGCACAGTGGTGAAGTGGTCCAAGGCCGTCCGCGATCCCTGCTGGTTGGCGTGAACGCCGTCGGGGCCGATGGGGAATAGACACGAGGCTGTCGCATGACCTTCCAGACAATTGACCTGCTCACCCAAGCGCATATAGGCGAGACCTAAGAGCATGTCTAGGCTCGGCTGCATGCGGACTTGGCGCTGCTCAAGCTCGGGCCGCAATTGATGGAATTCGTCAATGGAAGCCTGCGTCTGGCCGGCCCGCAGACGCTCCCGGGCCAATAAAATCCGGGCCCGCATGCGGGCCAAGGGAGATAAGTGTTCTTGTCGGCTGCTGAAGTGCTCCACCCGCAAGTCGTTCAGATAGATGTTGGAAACAGGATTTTGATTGTGGGCGATTTGTCGCAGACGCTCGGCCATTCGCTGAGTAGCCGCAGAGGAGGGCCGAGCTTGTTCGGGAGCTGTGCAGGCGGCTAGGGATACGACGGCGGCTAGGGAGAGGGTCGAGTATAGCATTATAACACTCCTAAATGAGCTGGGCGACGAGGTCGTCGAGGCGGGTGCGAGCTGCCGCTAGGTCGGCTGGTGTGAAGCGCACAAGGCGCGCCTCGTCGAAGTCGGTGAAGTACAGCGTCGCGCGGTATTCGCCTTGGCCCGGATGGAGGGTCTGTAAGCAGAGGGCGTAGATTTTCAACTGCAGTCGGTAGTGCTGCACCGCTTCTTCTGTATTCGCGCGGTGGCCGGTCTTGTAATCGACTAATTCCCACAGTCCGTCGGCCCCGCGTCCCATGTAATCGACCACTCCATGAACTAAACCAAGGTCCAGCGATAGCGTAAAGCGCACTTCGGTGCGAGCCTCCGAATTGGTGAGCCAGCGCGCGGCTAAGGGCGATTGGCGACAACGGCGCAACAGGGCGGCCAACTCGTGCTCGAACGAGGCGCGATAGGATGCTACGGGTAGGGTAACGGCTGCGACGAGGTCGGCAGCGAGGGCTGTGGGGTCGGCATCTGGGCTGTTGCTCAGGGCTTCTATACCGGCGTGGGCTAGCTGGCCATAGAGCATGCCTCGGCGGCGGGGTGCGTCTACTTGGCCGAGGGACCAAGGTGGTAGGCCCAACACGTACTGGCGGTGGTGCGCGGCCGGATCTGCGGCGAAGAGGACCAACTCGCTGGCTGCAAATTCGGGCCGGTCCTGGGGATCGTCGAGCGGCGACAGTAGATCCAACGCCGGGACTGATGCTTGCGCAGGTGCGGTGTCGAGGGCGCGAAAGGCTGGCTCGGCAGTGTAGGCGGTGGTTGCGGGGGCCGGGAACGCACTGGGGTCGGTGTGGATGGGCAAGGGGGATGGCACGCCGGCAACTGCCTTGGTGCCTCGGGCGAGGTCGGTCTCTGTCAGTGCTAAGCTTCCACAAATCCAGCCGAGACAGTCCGCCGCCGCGTCGAGGTCGGCGGCGAAGTGCTTGTCGGTAAGCGCGCCACCGAGCAGCAGGTGATCGCGGGCGCGGGTGCAGGCCACGTACAACAGGCGCTTCTCTTCGGCGCGCTGGTGGCGGCTTGCGTTGCGGTTGATGAGGCTGCGGATGAAGGAGGAGGTTTTTTTATAGCCCTGCTCGGGGTCGAGAGTGCGCAAGCCGAGGCCCTTTTCCGCGTCAATGAGCGCGGGCGCGCTAGTTTGCAAATTAAATCTCGCGGCCAAGTCGGGCACTACGACGATGGGAAACTCCAAGCCCTTGGCCGCATGTACGGTCAGGATGTGCAAGGCGTCCGCGTCGAGCAGCGCTTCGCCTTCTTGTTCTTCTTCAGTAGTCAACAAGTCGAGGCGAACCACAAAATCGGCGAGGGGGCCGCGGAATTCGCGGGCGAGGTCGAGGAGCTTGCGCACGTTGGCCACAGCCTGCTCTCCGCGCTCGCCATAGCAGAGAAAGCCCCAGGCCCCAGTGTCTTCGAGGATGGTGTGCAAAAGCTCGACAAGGGGCACGCGGTCGCACAGCCCTTCCCAGTGCTGGAGCCGGGCGACGGCGTCTGCGGCGGCTTCTTGGTCCGCAGGGGCGAGGTGCTGACGCTGGCTGGCGTCCGCGAGGTGCTCTGCGAGCCGCCCACCGTGGGGCGCGGTCAGCGCGTATAGGGCGTTGTCTGAGAGGCCGCAATACGGCGAGCGCAACGCGCCCATCAGGGCGATGCTGTCGCCGGAGTTGCACAGGACGCGGAGGATATTGGCGAGGTCGTAGATTTCTTGGCGCTGGTAAAACCCCCGGCCGCCGGCGACTTGGAAGGGAATGCCGCAGGCCCGCAGCGCGTCTTCATACGCGAAGAGATTGCGGCGACGGCGCAGGAGCAAGGCGATGTCGCCGGGAACGGGCGGGCGCAAGCCCTCTTGGTCGGCGACCTGCAAGTCGCTGCCCGTTAGCAGGTGGCTCAGGCGGCGGGCCACCAACTCGGCTTCGCCTAGCGCGGCCTCCGTCGAGTCGCGGCTATCGTCGGGCGGCAAGAGCAAAAGCTCGACCGAACCCGCGCTCGCGCTGGTGGGACGGCACCCGACGAGCGGGTCGTAGCCGACTTGAAAAGGCTCGTCTGGGACCGCCTGCATAAACTTGGGAAAGAGCGCGTTGACAAAGGCAATGGGCTGGGCGAGGGTGCGGAAATTTTCGCCCATGACGAGGGTGCCGAGCCGCTCGGTGGGAGAGGCGTCGAGGACCTCGCCGTTGTCGCAAAAGGGCCGGGAATCGCGTTGGTGCGCGGCATTGGCCTCCGCGATGGCGTCGCGGACGCGGGCGAAGACGGTGACATCGGCCGCGCGGAACGAGTAAATCGACTGCTTGGGGTCGCCGACGATGAAGAGCTTATCGCCGGTCATTTGCCCGTCCGGCGACGCCAGCGAGCGGATGATTTCCCACTGCAAGGGGTCGGTGTCTTGGAATTCGTCGATCAGCGCGAAGCGATAGTGTTGGGCCAGTCGGTGGCGGATATCCGCGTCGTCGGCGATGAGCTGGTAGCTTTTCTCTAGGAGATCGTCCATGTCCAGCATACCGCCGTTACCTTTGCTGCTCTCACAGCGCGCATCGGCGCGGAGAAAGACGCGCGACAGGGCGGGTAGCACTTCGGCGGCGCGCTCGTCGGCCGCACTGAGTTTGAGGCCGAGGAGGTCGGTATGTGGGGCCAAGCAGCGCCCCAAGGCGGGCACGAGTTCGCGGACGCGGGCGAGCGCGGCTTCTTCCCAATTGGATTTCTTGCCCAGTCGGCTGCCGCTGAGGGGTCTGCCGTTGGTCAAAAGCCCCTCAGCTAGGCGTGGGAGGATTTCTATGGCCTCGTCGAGCGGGGGCGTTTGGCTCAGCCGGCGCATGGGATCGCGGAGCGGAGCTAGCCGCTCGACGGCTGAGTCGCTGATGTCGGTTAGGGGTGCGAGCGCGGCAAGCTCCGCGAGCATCGCGGTGAAGTGGGTGTCCGCGAGTAGGGCATGGCACGCAGGGGCACAGGCCGTTTGCTGCATCCCGCGCCAGTCGCTGAGGATTTGGTCGGGCGACTGCTCGGCGTAGCGGCGGCACCACAAGCGGGCGAGATGCTTTTTTTCGAGCAGGTATTCCAAGACCTGTTCGAGATAGCGGCGCGGCCATTCGGCCAAGGTGCGCCGCAGGGCTTCTTGGTCCGGGTCGGAGTCGCGCGCTCGGGCTAGGGACTCTAGGGTTTGGCGCACGGCTTGGGACCGGAGTTGCGCGGCATCTACTCCCTCTAAGACCGCGAAGGCCGGGTCCACATCCGCTTCAATGGGATACTCGCGCAACAGGGCCGCGCAGAAGGAGTGGATGGTGGAAATGCGCGCCGCGGGCAGGTCTGCGCGGATTTGCCGCAGGCGCTGCCGCTCTGGTTCGGGCAGGTCTTGGTCGAGGGCGTCGGACAGCCGCCGAGCGATGCGCTCGCGCATCTCGGCCGCGGCCTTTTGGGTAAACGTGATGGCCAGCACTTGGCGCACGCCGATCTCGGGATGCAGGCGCAACAGCTCGATGTAGCGCTCGACTAGCGTTGCGGTCTTGCCGGCACCGGCGCTAGCGGTGACCGCGATATTGCGCTGGCTGTCGAGGGCCATGCGCTGGACTGGAGTTAGGGGGACGGCGCGCTTCACGACAAGGCCCGCATGCGCTGAGGATTGAGGCGGCAGCTTTGTTGATACGGGCAATGCGGGCAGATTTTGGCTGGGTCGTGAGCGGTGGTGTGGAATACCCCACGGCGCATGGCCCGCGCATAGGAGAGGACGAAGCCGCGCACGGCGTCGAGGCGTTGGCGATACGCTTCGCGGTCGTAGATGCCGTAGCGGCCGCTGGTGACATAGGCCGTGTTGCGATGCGTGGCATCGGCGAACAGTCCGCTGCGGCCGCAGTCTTCTAGGTCGCGGAGCATCAGGTACGCCGCGCCAGCACCTTCTCGCAGCCCGACCTGCTCGAACAGGGATTCGACCGCTAGCAAGTAGAGCGGCAGCTGGAGGTTGAGGCCGGTGTCAATATCGGCTACGGAGGGCATGCGGCCAGTCTTGTAGTCGAAGACGACGAAGCGGCCGTCGGCCGTGCGGTCGATGCGGTCAATCTTGCCGGACAGCCGCACCTCGTCCCCGCTCTCTGGGTCGCCGATGGCATAGGGCGTGGTGGTCGATTGCGAGTCGCTCGGCCCTATGCCGGGGTAGCTGCCAAAGCTCAACTCGAAATGGGTCGGCACGGCCGGGTCGGCTGTGGCCGCTTGCAGCCGCAGGAAGCGGGGCAAAACCCCCTCGCGCTCCCCATCCCCATCGTCCGATCCGAGCAGGCGCTCTAATTCCCGATTCCAGAAAAAGCCCGTAAGCCTCATTTCCCCGGCGACTTGGTGGCCTAGACTCCGTAGCTCCGCGATGTTTGTGGTCAAGTTTTCCGCGCGTTCGGCCGCTTCGCCACGGTCCGCATAGAAGTGGTAGAGGATGCGGTGGACGAGGTTGCCGCGCTTGAGCGCCGAGTCGTCGGTTTCCGGGTCGCGGAGGGGCTGGAGGTTGAGCAGGTGCTCGGCAAAAAACCGGAAGGGACAGCGGCCGTAAAGCTCTAATTGGGTCGCCGAAAAAGAATGACCCGCGCCGAGACGGGTGCGCAGCACGGCGAGCAGCGCTGTCTCGTCGAGTACGCCTTCGTAGCTGCCGAAACCCTCGGAATTCGTGCGTAACTCGGTGATGTGCAAGCCGCGCACGAGATGGCGCAGCGCGGTGGCGTGGCCGTCGAGCCGTGCGGCCTGACTGTAGAGTGCAAGGGCGTCGCGCGCTGGGTCGGATGCACCGCCTAAAGGCGGCGGGAGGGACGTTGCGCGCGGTGCGCACAGGCCGCGGCCCAATTCGAGGTGCAACTCGGCAAGGGTACCCGGCGCATCACCGTTCTCGCCCACCGCAGGCTGCGGGGCGAGCAGGCCGTCTAACTCGTCGACAAAAGGCGAAGGGGCGAGCATCTCGCTGCCCGATTGCCGGGGATAGAAGACGCCGAGACCGCGGCGCGGCGAGCATATGGCGCGGTAGAACAGCAAGCGCTCGGCCGCGGTGGTGGCGTCCTCGTCCAAGTTTAGGGCGCGGCGCTGGGTTTCTTCGAGGAAGATATCGGCCGGCGGCAAGCGAGGAAATTCGCCTTGCACCAGCCCGCCGAGGAAGAGGTAATCGCAGGGTGCGCTGCCCGCTGCAGCGAGGTCGGTCACCTGAATGCCAGCGCGCGTTGCGGCGGGTACATGCGCTTGGGAAATGGCGTCGCGCAGCAGGTCGGCGAACTGGTTCAGGGTGCGGGGCTGCAGGGCGGCGGCCGGTGCGCACAGTTCGTCGAGCAGCTCCAAAAAGCGCGCCAGTGCCCGGCCGTCTTCTGCTGTTCCATCCGCGAGGGCATCCTCTACACCTAACGCGTCGAGGGCGTGGAGCAGATGGTGGCGGAAGGAAGGCAGGTCCTGGCGGCTCTCCAAGGGCTGGAGCAGGTCAAAGAGCGTGGTTAGGCCGGATCGCAGGGGCTGGAGGGCCGCCAATTCGTCGCGCAAGGACTCGCGCCAAGTGGGGGGATCGTCGATTTCTTCGGAGACCGGCTCGCCTTCTATGCCTAGCTCGCGCTCTAAATAGGCGAAATTGTCGTCGATGGCTGCGAGCCATGCGGCACGCCCGGTCAGCGGCGAAACGTTGCAGGTCCACGCAGCAAAGTCCGCGGCGGAGAGCGTGCAGGTCTGGCCCGCGAATGGGTAACGCAGCCGCACCAAGGGCAAGCTGAGCAGGCGGAAGAGCGCGGCACGGCTGTAGCGCTCTAACACCGCGTCTAGGAGCGCGAAGACGGTGCTCATTGCGGGTGCCGTGGAAAGGGGGCACCCACGCGTGAGGTAAAAAGGCAGGCCGTGGCGCGGCAGCACTTCTGCCACGAGTGCGGCATAGGTATCGAGGTTGCGGAAGCTAATGCGGATCTGCGCTAGCTCGACGCCCTGCGTTTGGTGCAACTGGCGGATGCGGCGGGCCATCGCCGCGACTTCGCCGACCCGATCCGGGCAGGCGACTCGCTCTACGGGCGCGTCGAGGTGGTCGCGGCTGTAGGTGAAGAGGCGGCCGGCAAACGCGGCGGCCGGGTGTTGCTCGGCGGCGCTGTATTCGACATGGGCGGCGCGGGCGCGGAGGAATTCGCACAGGGGACGCGTGCGAGCAAAAAAACCGGGACCCTCGGGGTCGTAGTCGAGCAGCGCGATGGATTCTGGAACGAGGGCTAGCAGCTTCTCCAGCACGGGCAAAAAAGGTGCGGGAGCGTCCACAAAGCCACAAAACACGAGCAAGCCGAGGCCGGGGAAGCGCTGGGCGAGAATCGAGCTATCGAGGTGGGTATCCACGGTGGCAAAGCGTTCGCGGCTCCCGCTCCAGCCGGCCGCGAGGCGCTCTAGATAGGCCGCATAAAGAGCCTGCAATTCCGCGCTGCGCTGGGTTGTTCCCTCCAAGTCGCTCGGCTGGGTGCCTGTTTCCTCCAGCCGGTGGAACAACTGAGTCAGCCCCCGGCTCAGTCGCTCGGGTCGGCGGCTGTAATAGGGCGCGCTGTTCGCGCTGTCTGCAAGGGCGTCTTCGACTAGGAGCCGATGTGCGCTAAGGGGCAGGGCCGGTCGCTGGCCGGGACAGAGGCTGTAGAGGATGTCGATGAAACTGTTTAGATCGAGGGCCAAGTGCCCGGTGAGTAGGCGGGTGCGACTGGCGCGGATGAGCTGCCGCCGCATGAGCTGGGCTTGGAAGTGCGATGGCAAGAGCCAGAGGAAGGACTCGCTGTCGCCCGCGTTGAGGTGCGCTAAGCAGCGCTCGTACGCAGGCGATGCCTTGTCGGGATGAGCTGGGCCGTAGATGAGAGTCAGTTCGCCCATTAGCAGCAGGTTGGAAGTGGCGTGGAGGGGTGCGCTGCCAACGTATCGCCAGGGAAAAACACTGTCAAGACGCTCGCGCTGCCGCGCGTTGACATAGAATCGGGCAGGTCGCTTTTTATGCCACTCGACAAGGCTGTGCCTTTTCTTTTAGGAATTCGCGATGAAAAAATGGACCGTTGCATTTCTTTTATGGTGTAGTTGCGCCCCCCTGACCTCTCCTGCGGGAGGCCCGGGGGAATGGCAGCAACCCGAGCCACCTGCTCCACCGCCGAGCGCGCTAGAGCAGTACTTGAAGGCGCGCCAGCACTATGGCTCCGGCCCCCGGCCCGATTTTGTGGCCGTGGTGCCGTTTGTCGATGAGTCGGGGTTTCGCGAGGGCGTGTGGAACGTCGAATACGAGCTGGCCAATATGGTCAGCGCGGAGCTAGCGGCCGTTCGCAATTGGCAGGTCGTCCCTTTTGATGCGGTCGCCGAGTTGGCGCTGGAGTTGGGGATCCCCAACTATGCGCAAGCCCTAGCGATCGGCCGCGAGTTGGAGGCTGATTTCGTAGTCGTGGGCCTTTTGCAGGACTACGACATGCGTCGCCTGTCAGTAGGGGATCCCTTGCTGGGTGGCTACAAATCCTATTCGGCCGTGGCGCAGATGCGGGTCGAGATCGCGCGGGTTGCCGACGGCGGCACGATCGGTCAGGCAGAGACCCTGCGCGAGCTCAACGACCGCGACCTAGGGCTAGACCTGTTGGGCAAGCCGCGCGAGCAGGACTTGCAATTTGCCGGATTGAAGGACCTAGAGTTTGGCTCGGAGGCGTTCAGCCAGACCCTGTTGGGCCAAGCGACGGTAGAGGCCGTAGGCGAGTTGGTGCACAAGGTGGCTGCTCTTTTCGAGCCGGAGGGCTTGGTGTTCGAGGGCGATGGGCCCGAGGTCATTGCCGTGTATAGCGAGGACATTTACGCCAATATCGGCAGCGAGCACGGCGTGCGGCCCCGGTTGCGCTTTTTTGTCTATCCGAGCAACGACCGGATAAAGGCCGAGGGATTAGCACCGGAAGAGTCGGTCGCCCTCGTCGAGGTCGCCGAAATCATCAGCACCCGGCTCGCCAGCTTGCGAGTGCTGCGCACAACCGGGGAGATCAAGCCGGGCGACCGGCTCGAATTAGCCGAAGGAGAATAGCGATGCAGGGCGTGGTCAAATACCAGCGGGGCGACGGATTTGTCGAGTTGCGCGATTTAGCGGATGCGCCGCCCGGTCCCAATCAGGTAAAGGTCGAGGTGCAAGCCACCGGGGTTTGCGGGTCGGACCTACACGTGTACCGCGATACCATCAACTACAACATCCAGACTCCGGTCGTCATGGGGCACGAGTTCAGCGGCGTGGTAGTGGAAAAGGGTAAAGAAGTTGGGGATCACGTCGAGGTGGGCGACCGCGTGACCGGCGAGCCGAGCGTGTACATCTGCGGCACCTGCGACTACTGCTTGAGCGAGCACTACAACCTCTGCTCCGAGCGCAAGGTCATGGGCTACTGGCACCACGGCTGCTTCGCGCCCTACTGCAATGCGACTTTCGTCCACAAGCTGCCCACTGGCGTGGGGTTTGAAGCTGGTGCCCTGACCGAGCTGTTGGCCTGCTGTGTGCATTCGGTCATTGAGCAGGCTGGCGTGACCGCCGGGGACTTCGTCGCCATTACCGGGCCTGGGCCGGTGGGTTTATTCTCGGCGCTGGTGGCGTTGGCTGAAGGGGGGACGGTGATCCTCTGCGGTACTGAGCGGGATACCGAGCGGCTGCGACTGGCCGAGGAATTGGGCGTACAACACACCATTGATATTACGGCCTATGACCCAGTAGCGCGGGTGCGCGAGTTGACCGGCGGCTATGGTGCGGATGTGGTGGTCGAGTGCGCGGGGGTGGCACCGGCGATGCGCTTGGCCTTGGAACTTGTGCGCAAGCGGGGGCGCTACTCCCAGATGGGTTTGCCGGGCGCGCCGGTGGAGATCGACTTCGAGAAGATTGCCTACAACGAGCTGCAGGTCTCCGGCGGCATTGGTCAGCGACGACCGGCTTGGAAGCGGGCGCTGCGGCTGATGGAGGGGGGCTTTATTCCCAGCGAGAAGCTGATCACCCACCACTTTGCCCTGAGCGAATGGCAGCGGGCCTTTGACATGGCCGAGGGGCAGGAGGGGATTAAGCTGATGTTCATGCCGCAGGGGTGAGTGGGAAGGGGCTATGGAGCTGGAGTATTTTCACTACCTAATTCTTCGATATTGTTTTGACTGAATTCTTTGAACAGCCTGTCCTCAACTCGCCTTACGAGCGCCCGAGCCGGCATTGGGAATTGGACGAGACTGGGCAGCCGACCCAGCAGATCGTCGAACACCGCCGACCGGCCGAGTTCGTCTCGCCGATCCCGCAACCCAAAAAGCGCAAGGGATCCGCGCAACAAGCCGCGCTGGTGTTCGACGAGGCGGCGCAGAAGCTCGAAGCCGCCGGCCAGCAATACGACCTGACGGCCATCATCAACGGGGTTCGTCAGCAGGTTGACCGCTGGCGAGACCTACCGAACCCGAGCCAATGGCAGGTTACTCCGGAGACGGCTCGCCTGCTCCAGCACTGGCGGCACCACCGCTTCAGTGGCATTCGGCCTTTCTTCTGCCAAATCGAAGCGGTAGAGACTGCTATATGGATCACCGAAGTTGCGCCGCGCACGGGCCGAGCCGGCAAGAGCTTCCTCGATCATCTGACGAACGCCAACAACGACGCCAATCCAGAACTGCCACTGCCAAGGTTGGCACTCAAGTTAGCGACCGGCACTGGCAAGACCACGGTCATGGCGATGTTGATCGCTTGGCAGACCATCAACGCGGTGCGCCGGCCCCAAAGCAACCGATTCACGCGCGGCTTCTTGGTGGTCACGCCCGGTATCACCATCAAGGACCGCCTGCGAGTGCTACAACCGAACGACCCGGACAGTTACTATCAGAGCCGCGAGTTGGTTCCGAGCGACATGCTCCCCGACTTGGAAAAGGCCAAGATCGTCATTACCAACTACCACGCCTTCAAGCTGCGCGAACGCATGGAGCTTTCCAAAGGCGGGCGTTCGTTGCTTCAGGGACGGGGCGAGACGCTGACGACCCTGGAGACCGAGGGGCAAATGCTGCAGCGGGTGATGCCCGAACTCATGGGCGTAAAGAAAGTCTTGATCCTCAACGACGAGGCGCACCATTGCTACCGCGAGAAGCCGGGCGAAGAGGAGGAAGGCGAGCTCAAGGGAGATGACAGAAGGGAAGCTGAAAAGAACACGGCGGCGGCGCGGCTGTGGATTTCGGGGTTGGAAACCGTCGGCAGCAAGCTCGGTATCAACCGGGTGATGGATCTTTCGGCGACGCCCTTTTTTTTGCGCGGGTCGGGCTATGCCGAAGGCACGTTGTTCCCCTGGACGATGTGCGACTTTTCGCTCATGGACGCCATTGAATGCGGTATCGTCAAACTGCCCCGCGTGCCAGTGGCCGACAACATTCCCGGCGGCGAAATGCCCAAGTTCCGCAATCTCTGGGAACACATCCGCAGCGACATGCCGAAGAAGGGGCGGGGCAAGGCTAAGACCCTCGATCCCCTCAGCTTGCCCGTGGAGTTACAGACCGCGCTGGAAGCCCTGTACGGACATTATCAGAAAACTTTCGAGTTGATGGAGGAGGCGAACATTGGCGTGCCGCCGTGTTTCATCGTGGTCTGCAATAATACCTCGACTTCCAAGCTGGTGTACGACTATATCTCCGGTTTCCACCGCGGGAACGACGATGGCTTGACGACGTTGGTAAACGGTCGCCTAGCGCTGTTCCGCAACTTTGACGAACAGGGCGACCGGTACTCACGGCCTCGCACGTTGTTGATTGATAGCGAACAGCTAGAGTCCGGCGACGCGCTCGACAGCAATTTCCGCAATATGGCCGCCGACGAGATTGACCGCTTTCGGCGAGAGATCATCGAGCGCACCGGTGACCGCCGCCAAGCTGAGAACATTAGCGACCAAGAGTTGCTGCGCGAGGTTATGAATACTGTCGGCAAGCCGGGGCGGCTGGGGGATTCGATTCGCTGCGTGGTGTCGGTGTCGATGCTCACGGAAGGGTGGGATGCGAATACTGTCAGCCATGTGCTGGGCGTGCGCGCCTTTGGGACGCAGTTGCTCTGTGAGCAGGTCATTGGCAGGGCGTTGCGGCGGCAATCCTACGAGCTCAACGAAGACGGCTTGTTCGACGTCGAGTACGCGGATGTTTTGGGCATCCCGTTTGATTTTACGGCCAAGCCCGTCATAGCCCCGCAGAAGCAGCCGCGAGAGACCGTTCAGGTGCGAGCCGTGCGGCCCGAACGCGATGCGCTGGAGATTTGTTTTCCTCGGGTGGCTGGGTATCGAGTGGAATTGCCGGAAGAGCGGCTCGAAGCCGAGTTCAACAGGGACTCAGTGTTGGAACTGACGCCCGATCTGGTTGGTCCGTCGATTACGAGGAATCAGGGGATTATCGGCGAGGGCGTCGATCTCAATCTGGTTCACACCAACGATCTGCGGACTTCGACGCTGCTGTTTTACCTAACCCAGCGTCTGCTCTACACCAAGTTCCGCGATCCGGGCGAAGAGCCTAAGCTCTATCTTTTCGGACAGCTCAAGCGCATTGCCAGACAGTGGCTCGATAGTTACCTCGACTGCAAGGGCGGCATGTATCCCGCCCAACTTATGTACCAAGAACTGGCCGACACGGCCTGCGAGCGCATCTTTGCCGCCATCACGCGTGAAGGAATCGACAGTCGCCCGGTCAAAGCGGTGCTCGATCCGTACAATCCCGTTGGTTCGACAGCCCACGTGAATTTCAACACGACCAAGACCAGCCGTTGGGAGGCCGATTCCCGCCGTTGCCACATCAATTGGCTGGTCCTCGACAGCGGCTGGGAAGGGGAGTTTTGTCGCGTCGCTGAATCCCATCCGCACGTCAAAGCCTACGTCAAGAACCACAATCTCGGCTTGGAGGTACCCTATCGTCGCGGGTCGGAAACGCGGACGTACCTTCCGGACTTTATCGTCCGCATTGATGATGGCCGTGGCGACGATGATCTGCTGAATCTGATCGTCGAGATCAAGGGCTATAGGGGGGAAGACGCCAAGGACAAGAAGGCGACCATGGACACCTATTGGGTGCCTGGTGTGAATCATCACGGGGACTACGGACGCTGGGCTTTTGCCGAGTTCACCGATGTGTCTGGGATGGAAGCCGCGTTTGATCGGTTGGTTGAGGGGTTTCGGTCAAAGGGGTAGGGATCGAACATTGTATTGATAATGTATATACACCATCGTAAGTTTGAATCTGGATATGGACGTAACGATTCGGCGTCATGGTATCGGGCAGAAGCCAACATTGAAACTGCGCGGCCGGCAACGCCAACTGAGAGAAAGAGCTATGAAGAGCGATGAGTTGCGGAAACGACTGAACAAGAATCGGACGATGGTTCCCGTGAGCATTCGCATGCCGGAGGATGTAATTGAAGATCTTAAACGAATCGCTCCTCAATTGGGATTCTCCGGCTATCAACCGCTCATTCGAGCCTATATCGGCCAAGGTCTTCGTCAGGATCTCGTGCGATTGGAAAACAGCCCTGGACTTGAACTATTCGTCGAAAGTCTGCAAAACCACGGGGTAGATGCGAAAACGATCAAACAAGCCATGGCCGATGTGATGGAGCCTTCCTGATCCCCGAGCTTCGACGAATCCATATTAAGCCAGAGGTTACGTGAACCATGACCAGCCGACGTTTGCAGATAACATTGCAACCTGAAGTGCTGCGGTGGGCGCGAGAGCGGGCAGGCTTTGATCGCCCGGAGCTGGCGCGCAAGCTAAACGTGAGCCCGGAGCGCGTGTTGGAGTGGGAACGCAATGGCAAGATCAGTGTTGCACAGGCCGACAGACTTGCCCAACGCACTCATACCGCTCTGGGATTTCTGTACTTGACAGAGCCGCCCGAAGAGCGCTTGCCAATACCCGACTTTCGCACCCGAGATAATGCTCCGCCTCCGAGTTCCGATCTACTCGAAACCATTTACCTTATGCAGCGGCGCCAAGCATGGATGCGCGATGAGCTTATCGAAGGCGGTGCTGAACCACTGGATTTCATCGGAGCCTACAGCACGGATGCCCATCCTCGGCAAGTTGGGGCTACCATGCGCGATGCGCTGCAGCTTACCGAAAATTGGGCAGAAGAGCTAGGTACTTGGAACGATGCGCTACGGCATCTGCGACACTTGGTTGATACCGCCGGAGTGCTGGTGTCGTTCAGTGGCGTAGTGGGCAATAACGTGTATCGAAAGCTGGACCCCGATGAATTTCAGGGCTTCGCCCTCGTGGATGAGTATGCTCCGCTCGTTTTTGTGAATAGCGCCGATTTCATGGCGGCGCAGATGTTTACCCTAGCTCACGAACTAGCTCACCTCTTCATAGCCCAGAGCGGTGTCTCCAATTTAGAAGCCCTACAACCGCCATCGGATGAAACCGAGCAGTTTTGCAACAAGGCCGCTGCTGAATTCCTGATACCGGAGGAAGAGCTACTCGCTTTCTGGCCTAGTGCCCGACGAACGAATGATCCTTATCAGGCTATTGCCCACAGGTTCAAGGTGAGTTCTATCGTGGCCGCGCGCCGGGCACTCGATCTCGATTTGATCGACAGGGATGAGTTTTTCCGCTTCTACAACCGAGGGGTCGATGGATGGCGCAGCGATCAGCAGCGTCAGGGAAGTGGAGGCCACTTTTGGAACACTCAGAAGTGGCGCATTGGTCCTCGCTTTGCCTCTGCAATAGTTCGTGCGGTCGGAGAGGGTCGTTTGCCCTATCGCGAGGCGTACAATCTCACCGGTCTTAAGGGAGAAGCCTTTGAGAACATGCCGAAAAAGATGGAAATATCGCAGTGACGAACCAAGGTATTTCCTCGTTCGTGCTCGATGCGAATATCTTCATAGAAGCGCATCGCCGCTATTACGCGCAAGACCTGTGTCCGGGATTCTGGGAATGCCTGACCCATCATTGCCACGAACGGCGGGTGTTCAGCATTGATCGGGTTCGCGACGAAGTGCTGATTAGCCAAGATCAACTGTCTGAATGGGTGAAGCAGGCACCGGACAATCTATTCGTATCGTCAGCAGAAAAATCGGTTATAGACGCTTTCACGGAAATGATGAATTGGGTTCAAGGGAATAGCCAGTTTCTACCTGAAGCAAAAGAGGAGTTCGCAAGAGCAGCCGATGGATGGGTTGTGGCCTATGCAAGAGTCCATGACGCAGTCGTAGTTACTCACGAAGTATTCAATGCGGACGTGAGAAAAAGGGTGCCGATACCTAACGTCTGCCGTCAGTTCGACGTCGCCTACCGCGATACTTTTGCGATGCTGCGAGAGCTTGAGGTCCGTTTTGAGTGGACTCGGCTCGCCGCGCTTGGACAGAATCAAGGGGAGACTGATCAATGAACAGAGATGAAGTCCTGAACGTGCTCCGAGCGCACAAGGCGACCCTTGTGCAGCGTTTCGGCGTCGTGGATCTCGCCTTATTCGGGTCAATCGTCCGCGACCAAGCCACGGACGACAGCGATGTGGACATCCTAGTACGGTTCGATTCGCCAGCGACGTCAAAGCGGTATTTTGGTGTTCAGTTCTATATTGAAGATCTGCTGGGGTGTCCGGTTGATCTGGTAACGGACAAAGCGCTGCGGGCGGAGATGCGTCCATATATAGAACGGGAGATGGTCAATGTTTGATATTCACATGATCGACTTTAGCGAAAAAGCCCTGTTGAACACGACCAGCGAGGACTCCGTATAAATGGCGAAACGAAAATCGACCAAGACTGTTGAAACCCTGCGGCACCAGGATGCATCGCGGAAGAATATTCCCACGGCTGAGTATCAGGCGGTGATGGCGGAGGACGACCGGAATCCGATTAAGGTCGCGTATGAGCGGCGCAATCGGGATCTGGATCCGCAGCTTGTTTGGCGTGGGAAGGATGAGCAGAACTGGTCGGATTTGGTGGTGCAAGCGCCGCCGCTGTTCATTCAGGAGAAGGTGCATCCGAAGGTGTTGATTGACGATTTGCGGCAGCGGAGCAAGGAGACGGGGGACGGCGAATCGAGCTTGCAGGCCGATTTGTTCGCGGATTTTAACGGGCTGCCGAGTGCGGACGCGCAGACGGAGTTTTACCAGCACGACGCCAACTGGTCGAATCGGATGATTCTCGGGGATAGCTTGCAGGTGATGGCGTCGCTGGCGGAGCGGGAGGGGCTGCGCGGCAAGGTGCAGTGCATCTACATCGACCCGCCCTACGGTATCAAGTTTAACTCCAACTTCCAGTGGTCAACGACCAGCCGCGACGTCAAGGACGGCAACGCGGATCACATCACGCGGGAGCCGGAGCAGGTGAAGGCGTTTCGGGATACGTGGCGGGATGGGATTCATTCGTATTTGACGTATTTGCGGGATCGGCTGACGGTGGCGCGGGATTTGTTGACGGAGAGCGGGTCGGTATTCGTGCAGATTGGGGACGAGAATGTGCATCGGGTGCGGGCGTTGATGGACGAGGTGTTTGGGGAGGAGAATTTCGTTTCACTAATTGTATTCCGGACAAGCGTTCCATTAGGTGCCTCTTATATCCCTGGAACGCTTAATTTCCTGCTTTTCTATTCTAAGAATCGCGATGTTCTGAAATTTAGAAGGTTGTTCACCCAAAAGAATGCTGGGCAGGGGGCCTTCACATCTCTTCGACTGGTTGATGGAACTATTCGAAGCATGAGAAAGAAAGAGAGTGAAGGGAAAGACAGTGTTCCTCATGACGCACGTTACCTCTTCAATCTTAGCATGCTGAGTGCAGGACGCACGGAAAGTTGCGTATACCGTGCAAATGTTCATGGCCAACAATATTGGCCTGGGGGCAACAAATCTTGGAAGACTACAGAAGATGGAATGAGACGGCTTGAGAAAGCCGATAGGTTGTATCCGACAAGATCAACCGTGCGTTATATTTTGTACCATGAGGATTATCCAGTTAGCGAAATTACGGATACTTGGGTAGACACTGGAGCAGCATCTGACAAATGGTACGTGGTCCAGACGAGTTCGGAGGTCATACAACGCTGCGTCCTAATGACTACCGACCCCGGCGACCTCGTCCTCGACCCCACCTGCGGCTCCGGCACCACCGCGTACGTCGCCGAGCAGTGGGGCCGCCGCTGGATCACCATCGACACTTCCCGCGTCGCCCTCGCGCTGGCCCGCGCCCGCATCATGGGCGCACGCTATCCCTACTATTTGCTCGCCGACAGCCGCGACGGCCAAATCAAAGAAGCCGCGCTCGCCCGCAAGGCCCCCTCGGAAGCGCCCACGTACAACGACATCCGCCAAGGCTTCGTGTACGAGCGCGTCCCCCATGTCACCCTCAAGTCCATCGCCCACAACGCCGAAATCGACGTAATCTGGGAGAAATTCCAAGAAACGCTGGAGCCGCTGCGTCGGGAATTGAACGACGCGCTCGGCACATCCTACGAGGAATGGGAAATCCCCCGCGACGCCGACGCCGCTTGGCCCGAGGAGGTCAGAAGAATTCACGCGGATTGGTGGGAACAGCGCATCGCCCGGCAAAAGGAAATCGACGCCTCCATCGCCGCCAAAGCCGACTACGAATACCTCTACGACAAGCCCTACGAAGACAACAAAAAAGTCCGCGTCGCCGGCCCGTTTACGGTGGAAAGCCTGTCGCCGCACCGCCTGTTAGGCGTCGATGAAAACGACGAACTCATCGACAACGTCGCCGAAGCCAAGTTAGGGTACGGCGAAAAGCAGGACTTCGCCGAGATGATCCTCGACAATCTCAAAACCTCCGGCGTCCAACAGGCGCACAAAGAAGACCGCATCTCGTTTTCCGGGATCAGACCCTGGCCCGGCTACCACGTCTGCGCCGAGGGAACCTACGTCGAAGGCAACGGCGACTCGGGCGCTGAAAAACGCGCCGGCATCTTCGTCGGCCCGGAATTCGGCACCGTCTCCCGCCCCGATCTCGTGTTGGCGGTGCGCGAGGCCGCCGATGCCGACTTCGACGTGCTGGTCGCCTGCGCCTTCAACTACGACGCCCACGCCTCGGAGTTCAACAAACTCGGCCGCGTCCCAGTCCTCAAGGCCCGCATGAACGCCGACCTCCACATGGCCGACGACCTCAAAAACACCGGCAAAGGCAACCTCTTCGTCATCTTCGGCGAGCCGGACATCGACATCCTCGACGCGGAGGACAGCCAAATCCAAGTCAAGGTCAACGGCGTGGACGTATTCCATCCGAACACCGGCGAAATCCGCAGCGACAGCGCCGACGGCATCGCCTGCTGGTTCGTCGATACCGACTACAACGAGGAAAGCTTCTTCGTCCGCCACGCCTATTTCCTCGGCGCTAGCGACCCGTACAAATCGCTGCGGACGACGCTCAAGGCCGAGGTCAACCAAGAAGCCTGGGAAACCCTCCACAGCGACACCTCCCGACCTTTCGCCAAGCCGACGTCCGGCCGCATTGCGGTGAAGGTGATCAATCACTTGGGGGACGAGGTGATGAAGGTGTTTCGGGTGGATGGAGGAACAAAATGAGCGATCAAGCAGGTGTAGAGGTTCAACCAGTGGCTAAGCAAATTATTAAGTGTAGGGATGACACAGGCCCCATATTTTTTGGAGGTGTAGATCCGTCAACTGAAGAATCACGTCCGTTTACACTTTCGGAATCATCTACCTGCGCGTGGGCAAAGAAAGATGAACGATTTGGTACAAAAGAGCTACGGTCTCGAATCGAGCCATGGCTGACGGCGTTGGTCCAATCCGAGCACCTGTCTTTGTTGGTCGGGTCGGGGCTGACACACGCTGTTCACGGATTGGCGACAACGAGTACGCTGCCCGGAATGAGTCCCATCGACTTTAAGTGTCTAAACAACGAAATCGCAAAAGAAGTAGAGCGTACAGCCAAAGCCGTGGGACGGGAATACGGAAACTTTGAGGACCAGATCCGAGTCGCGACCGAGTTGCTTCGTGGCCTGGAGATTGTCGCATCGGCGAAGTCGGAGGATGACCCCGAGGGCAAACAAGTGTCGGCCCTGCGATCCGACTTGACGGAAGCTCTCCAATCATTCGCGGGCTCCATCCTAGAAGGCGAACGAAGCCTCGTGTCGGCGGCTACTGAGCAGCGCGAGCAGGCGTTCAACTATCTCGTCAGCTTCCTGATGAGTTTCGCCAGTCGTTCTGGGACCCGCGAACGGTTACAGCTCTTCACGACGAACTATGATCGCTACATTGAGGCGGGCGCGGATGCTGCAGGGCTACGACTCATTGACCGATTCGTGGGAACCCTGGCACCCATTTTCCGTGCGTCACGGCTAGACGTGGATCTGCATTACAACCCACCCGGCATCCGCGGCGAGCCACGCTATCTCGAGGGAGTAGTGCGTTTCACCAAGCTGCACGGCTCGGTCGATTGGCTCGACTGTGACGGTGCAATCCGGCGGCTCGGTCTGCCTTTCGGTGCTACGGACACCACCCCCTTCCTTTCCGCTCCTGGTCTGAAAGATTCCGATGCAGCGCGCCTCATGATCTACCCCAACGCCGCCAAGGACCGGGAGACGACCGCGTACCCCTATGTCGAGTTGTTTAGGGACTTCGCTGCGTCCATCTGCAGACCGAACAGCACCGTGGTCTGCTACGGTTACAGCTTCGGCGATGAGCACATCAATCGGGTGATTGAGGACATGCTCACGATCCCGTCGGCGCACCTAGTGGTCATCGCCTATGACGACCCCCTCGACCGC
This sequence comes from Candidatus Latescibacterota bacterium, assembly GCA_965261395.1. Lineage (GTDB taxonomy): Bacteria > Latescibacterota > UBA2968 > UBA8231 > UBA8231. The sequence continues at coordinate 4,907,702 of OZ253462.1, read as the reverse complement.
ATCATTAGTACGTACGAACGGCTGGGCAGACACGCCCAGATCACGCTCTTGATCGGTGACCATCTCGGCGACCTCCCAACCCTCGTCGACAACTACCTGCCGAAGCCCGCGATCGACCGCACGACCTTCCGCATGTCGGAGCTACTCAAGGCTCGCTGGGGTACCGGGCCGGACGACGGGGACAGAAAAGAAATGCCTCCGG
>OZ253462.1:0-105000 GCA_965261395.1 Candidatus Latescibacterota bacterium | reverse complement strand
AAATATTCCTGTACCACTTACAGCGTGTTCGAGCTATGGGGTGACGCAGAAGTGAAAGGTCAGCCAGCGATTGGAAATGCTGGTCTAAGCTCGTAGGGGGGCCAACTAGGTAAATCCGGATGGCCGCTAACCCTGAGAGGCGATGGGGAGCCGTCTAACGGCATAAACTGACCCTAATCATGCTGCCTAGAAAAACCTCTATGTGAGTTCTGTAGGTGCCCGTACCGCAAACCAACACAGGTAGATGAGGAGAGTATCCAAAGGTGCGCGAGTGAACCCTCGTTAAGGAATTCGGCAAAATGATCCCGTAACTTCGGAAGATGGGATGCCCTCAGTAGGTGAAGCCCCTTGCGGGTGGAGTCCAAAGGGGCCGCAGAGAAACGGGCTGGGCGACTGTTTACCAAAAACACAGGTCTCTGCTAAGCCGCAAGGCAATGTATAGGGACTGACACGTGCCCGGTGCTGGTAAGTTAAGAGGATTAGTTAGCTCCTTCGGGAGCGAAGCTTTGAATCGAAGCTCCAGTAAACGGCGGTCGTAACTATAACGATCCTAAGGTAGCGAAATTCCTCGTCGGCTAAAAACCGACCTGCACGAATCGTGTAACGACTTGGCCACTGTCTCAACGAGGGACTCGGTGAAATTGTAGTTCCGGTGAAGATGCCGGATACCCGCGGCAGGACAGAAAGACCCCGTGAACCTTTACTACAGCTTGGTATTGGATTTTGGCACTGTACGTGTAGGATAGGTGGGAGGCTATGAATCGGGAACGCCAGTTTTCGTGGAGCCGACCTTGAAATACCACCCTTGCCTTGTTAAAGTTCTAACCTTGGTCCTTTGATCAGGATCGGAGACAGTGCCAAGTGGGTAGTTTAACTGGGGCGGTTGCCTCCTAAAAGGTAACGGAGGCGCCCAATGGTTCCCTCAGCGCGGTCGGTAATCGCGCGAAGAGTGTAAAGGCATACAGGGAGCTTGACTGCGAGACCTACAAGTCGAGCAGGTGCGAAAGCAGGGCTTAGTGATCCGACGGTTGCGCGTGGAAGCGCCGAAGCTCAACGGATAAAAGGTACTCCGGGGATAACAGGCTTATTGCCCCCAAGCGCCCATAGCGACGGGGCAGTTTGGCACCTCGATGTCGGCTCAGCGTATCCTGGGGCTGGAGAAGGTCCCAAGGGTTTGGCTGTTCGCCAATTAAAACGCTACGCGAGCTGGGTTCAGAACGTCGTGAGACAGTTCGGTCCCTATCCGCCGTGGGTGTAGGATATTTGAGGAGATCTGACCCTAGTACGAGAGGACCGGGTTGGACGGACCTCTGGTCTACCAGTTGTTCCGCCAGGAGCACCGCTGGGTAGCTACGTTCGGAAGGGATAAACGCTGAAAGCATCTAAGCGTCAAGCCCACTCCAAAACTAGATATCCCGTAGGGTTAACCTACCTAAAGGCCCCTCGTAGACTACGAGGTTGATAGGTTGCAGGTGGAAGCGCAGCAATGTGTGAAGCCGAACAATACTAATTGGCCGTGCGGCTTGACCAATTTATTGTCGCAGCAATACTGGAGTTTTGCATCACTTTTGGTGTGGATCTGTATTCGGTTGTTGAAGAGAATTTGAGTTTTCCGGTGGTCATAGCGGAGGGGAAACACCTCTTCCCATTCCGAACAGAGCCGTTAAGCCCTCTTGCGCCGATGGTACTGCTGGGGTCGCCTAGTGGGAGAGTAGGACGCCGCCGGATTTTTTTGAAGCCCATCCCTTCAGGGGTGGGCTTTTTTTGTGTCTTATGGAAATACCTTGACAACGCCAATGTGGGCCAATTAATTAAGACCCTCTTAATTCAGGAGGGGTCAAATTGAGCGAACAAACGAGGAATTTTTCTCTGTGTGGCCATAGCGGCGCGGGTAAAACAGCGCTGTCGGAGGCCATGTTATTCAACATGGGCGTCGTAAACCGCTTGGGACGCATTGATGACGGGACTACAACATCAGATTGCGATTCGGCCGAGATTGAGCGCCAGATTTCGCTCAAGGTCTCTTTGCTAAATGGCCGGTGGCGGGATCACCGTCTCAACCTAATGGATACGCCGGGCTATGCAGACTTTATCTCCGAAGCCAAGGCGGCGCTGCGCGTGTCCGACGCGGCAGTCGCTGTCGTCGATTCGGTTACCGGAGTAGAGATCGGCACCGAGCGAACTTGGAATTTCGCTGCTGATTACAATTTGCCCCGGGTGCTATTCATAAATAAGATGGACCGCGCCGATGCCGACGTCGACCAAGTCTTAGAAATGGTTCAAGAGCGTTTCGGGCGCCAAGTCGTGCCTTTGCAAATGGCGGTAAACCCCGGTGAGGGATTCAACCAGATTGTCGATTTGATTACCATGAAAGCCTATGCGTACCAAGATGGTAAGACCACTGAAGGAGACGTACCGGACGAGGTCCAGGGCCGCGCCGAAGAGTTGCGCGAGCAGCTAGTAGAATCCATCGCCGAGACCGACGAAGAACTGATGGAGAAGTATTTCAGCGAGGGCGAATTGACTACAGAGGATATAGTTGCTGGTTTGCGCCAGGCCATGTTACGGCTCGAAATTTTTCCGGTCTTTTTAGGAGATGCCTACAACAATGTCGGCATCGATCAGTTGCTGGACGCCTTGGTGCAATACGGGCCATCGCCGGTCGAGGCGGCAGGACTCAGATTCCAGGATAGCGAGGAACAGGAAGTTGAGCTTGAAGGTACCGCTACTGCACCCCTAGCTGCTTTGGTGTTCAAGACCTTGGCCGAGCAGCACGTAGGTGAGCTTTGTCTGCTCCGCCTCTTTTCTGGCGCGATCAAGCCCGGCGACGAAGTGGCCAACTCAAGCAAGCGCAATACCGAGCGCATTGGCCAGATCTACCACCTCAATGGCAACAGGCGAATCGAGGTCGAAAGTGCCGAGGCTGGCGATATCGTCGCCTTAGTCAAACTCAAGGATACTCATACGACCAATACGCTTTGCACCAAGGGCGGGTTGCTACAACTTCCGGGCATTGAATTCCCCGAACCGCTAATTCGCGTGGCTATTCACGCCAAGGAGCAGGGTGGCGAGGAGCGTATGGCCACCGGGCTTTCCCAGTTGCACCAGGAAGACCCAAGCTTCGTCATGAAATACGACGGCGAGGTCCGCCAAACTATCCTCCTCGCCCAAGGCGAGTTGCATCTGGAAACTATCATTAGCCGCCTGAAAGAGCGCTTTGGTGTGGAGATCGATATGGAGGTGCCGAGGATTCCCTATCGAGAAACGATCCGCAGCAACGCCGATGCGCAATACCGGCACAAGAAACAGTCGGGCGGACGGGGGCAGTTTGGCGAAGTGTTTCTGCGCGTTGCTCCCAAGGGGCGCGGTGAAGGTTTTGAGTTTCTCAATGAGGTCGTCGGCGGCAATATCCCGAGCAACTTCATCCCCGCAGTGGAAAAGGGCATCGTCGAGACGCTGAGCCAAGGGCCAGTAGCTGGTTACCAAGTCATTGATGTGGCTGCTACCGTGTACGACGGAAAGCACCACCCGGTAGACTCAGACGAGGTTTCTTTTAAGTTGGCCAGCTCCCACGCCTTTAGAGACGCCTTCCTCAAAGCCAAACCGATCCTGCTAGAGCCTATCTACCATCTGGAGATTACGGTGCCCGAAGAGTTTATGGGCGACGTAATGGGCGATCTCTCGTCGCGGCGGGGTCGGATCAGCGGTATGGACACCGCCGGCCATTTCCAGGTCATCCACGCCGAGGCTCCCTTAGCGGAAATAGACCGTTACGCCACGTTGCTGCGCTCCATGACGCAGGGCAAGGGATTCCACGCGCAGAGATTCGACCGCTACGAGGACGTACCCGGGGATATCGTAGCTAAAATCATCGAGGATTCGCAGAAGAACAAGGGAAGAGAAGCGGCGTAAGCGACTTACTTTTACCCGTTGTGAAGGGCGGTCGGCCAAGCGGTCGGCGGCCCTTTGCTTTTTGAATTGTGTGGGTTTTTTTATCTTAATATTGTCATAGAAAACAGCCGATTTTCCCCAGCAATGCTTCTGTTTTGAGTAAAGGAAGTGAGTGTGGGAATTAGTAAGGAGATTAAGCCGATGTCCGGCCACTCCAAATGGAGTACGATCAAGCGCAAAAAAGGTGCTAACGACGCCAAGCGTGGCAAGATCTTTACTAAGTTGATCCGCGAGCTTTCAGTGGCCGCCCGCAGCGGAGGCGATGAGGAGACCAACCCGAGTCTGCGCGCGGCAGTCCAGAATGCCAGAGCGGCCAATATGCCCGCGTCAACAATTGAGCGTGCCATACGCCGCGGCACCGGCGACGAGCCGGGGGTGGTATACGAGGATGGCCTCTTTGAAGGCTATGGACCCGGTGGGGTGGCCATCATAGTCGAAACCCTATCGGACAACCGCAACCGCACGGTTTCCGAAATCCGCCACGTATTCACTAAGTACAACGGCAACCTCGCAGAGAGTGGAGCGGTAGCTTGGATGTTTGAACACAAGGGCGTTATCGAAGTAGACAAGACTAATGCTTCCGAAGACGACCTCCTGCTGGCGGTCGTAGATACGGGGGGCGAGGATATCCAGGATGGCGACCAAGTCCACGAAGTAATGACCCCGGTTGCCGACTTGGAGCCAGTTAAAAAGGCACTGGAGGACAACGACATTGCTTTCGCCCAGGCGACGTTGGCTTGGATGCCCAAAAGCGAAAATGTGCTCGAAGTACAAGGCGAAGAGGCCGAGAAAATCATCCGCCTTCTTGAGGCATTGGAGGATTTAGACGACGTACAGAAGGTCTTTTCCAATTTCGATCTCCAAGAAGACGAGCTCGAAAAACTTATGGCTCAGGCTTAGTGAGTCCTCGCTTTGCTTGTTCTCGGAGTAGATCCTAGCAGCACGAGCACTGGCTATGGCTTCGTCGAATATAGCAAGCGCAAGGCTCGCTATGTTGCCTGCGGCTGCATCCGTCCGAAGGAAAGTGAGTTTGAGGATCGGCTGGTTTACATGTTCGACGAGATGACGCGGCTCATCGGCGAATACGCCCCAGACGAGGGCGCGATCGAAACTACGTTCTTCGGCAAGGACGCCACAGCGGCGGCCAAGCTAGGCCAAGCGAGAGGTGTGCTGATCATCGCCATGCGCAAAGCCGGCTTGCCCATTGCTCACTATGCGCCGACGATGGTTAAAAAGTCGGTGACCGGGAATGGCCAAGCGACCAAGCAACAGGTCCAGTTCATGGTGGCCCGCAGTTTGGGTCTGAAGGAACGGCCCAAGCCCCTCGATGCATCAGACGCCTTGGCTATTGCGCTATGCCACACCCAGCAGGCCGGCCGGGTTTTAAGTGAGAGCCGAGGGCAGCGCAAGCCCGAGATAGAGGCCTTGCTCAGCCGCATGGTCCGGCGTTAGGTATATCCGTGATAACACACCTGCGCGGAACACTCCTGTCCAAATCACCTACCCATGCCGTCGTCGACGTCGGGGGCGTGGGGTATGGCTTGGCCATATCCCTGATAACGTTCGACCAACTACCTCCAGCCTCCGAGGCGGTCCATTTGTCTACTTATTTCTACGTGCGCGAAGATCGCATGGAGCTTTTCGGCTTTGCCGATGAGGAAGAGCGGGAGGTCTTCGAGTTGCTCATTGGCGTTTCGGGCATCGGCCCTCATTCGGCGCTAACTGTGCTGTCGGGCATGACCCTGCGCGACTTGCAGGGAGCCATCTTACAGGAGCGCGTAAACGAACTAACGGCGATCAAGGGCATTGGTCGCAAGACTGCCGAACGTTTGGTGCTCGATCTAAAGGACAAGGTCCGTTTGAGTGCTCCAGCGACCGGCGAAGCGGCCTTGGAGACCCACGCTGGCGCGAGCGAAGAGGCGGCAAAGGCACTGATGACGTTGGGATATGCAGCACCTGCCGCTCGCCAGGCGGTGCGCAAGTCCGTCGAAAAGCACGGCACCGACCTGAGCGTACAACAGCTAATCAAACTGGCCCTCAAGGAGCGCTGAAGGCCCGGCTATGGACCCCCGACCAATAGATCCTAGTAGCGCAGACGACGACCTTCCCTTCGACAATACGCTGCGTCCTCAGTCCCTGGCCGAGATGCTGGGCCAGGAGAAGACTAAGCAGCAGCTAGGTATTGCCATTGAAGCCGCTCGGCAGCGCGGCGAGGCCATGGATCACGTGCTGCTGTACGGTCCGCCCGGTCTGGGCAAGACGACGCTTTCGTATGTGATTGCCAAAGAGCTAGGCGTTGAAATCTATCCCACTTCAGGGCCTTTGCTCGATCGTCCGAGCGACTTGGCTGGCATGCTCACGACCATGGAGCCACGCGACGTGCTCTTCATCGACGAGATTCACCGCGTCAACCGCGTAGTCGAGGAATACCTGTACTCGGCGATGGAGGATTTCAAAATCGACATCATAATCGACCAAGGCCCGGCGGCTCGCTCAGTCAGCGTGCCGTTAGAGCCTTTTACCTTAGTCGGGGCCACGACGCGTCAGGGCCTGCTAACCTCGCCGATGCGTGCGCGCTTTGGGCTCAATGCCCACCTCGACTACTACTCGGTCGCCGAACTCGCCGAAATCGTCAAGCGCGACGCTCGCCTGCTGAATTTCTCGGTCTCAGAGTCAGGCGCGATGGAAATCGCCCGTCGCTCCCGTGGTACGGCGCGGATTGCCAAGCGCTGGCTACGCCGCGCACGCGATTTTGCCCAAGTGGAAGGCGAAGGTGAGATCGATGCCGAGGTGGTGCAAAGGGCACTTGTCATCCACAGCGTCGACGAGATGGGGCTCGACGAGATGGATATCGCGTTGCTGCGAGCCATTATTGAAAAATTCAACGGCGGTCCGGTCGGCGTGAGCAATCTGTCGGCCATAATCGGCGAGGAGGCCGAGACCCTCGAGGAAGTGGTCGAGCCTTATTTGATCAAGGAAGGGTTTATCAAGCGTACCCCCAAAGGCCGCGTGGCTATGCCGCGGGCTTGGGAGCGCCTCGGCCTCAAGCCGCCGCCCGGCCCCGGCGAGCAATTGGAGCTTTTATGAGCGCGAATGGCCGCGACGTGATTCTGGCGTTGGACACGGCTACTCCGGTCGGCAGCGTGGCACTCTGCTCGGCAGCAGGGATTGTCGTCAGTCGCTATTTCGATGTGGGGTTGCAGCATTCACAGCGGCTCTTTGGCGAAATAGAGACAGCTCTAAAGGCCGCAGGCATGGGCGTCGAGGAAGTGCGAGCCGTCGCCGTCGCGATTGGGCCGGGGTCGTTTACTGGCCTGCGGATCGGGCTGAGCGCAGCTAAGGGCTTGTGCTTGGCCGCGGTCAAGGACCTAGTGACCGTTTCAACGCTGGAGGCACTGGCTGCCCGTCTGCCCTTTGCTCGCCTGCCCGTTTGTACTGTTCTCGACGCGCGTAAGCGCGAGGTCTATGCCGCTCTCTACGACACAACGACGGGCGTTCCGGTCGAATTAGAACCGCCCCGGGCCATCGCGCCAGCGCAGTTGGCCCGAGAGCGGGCTAGCACGGCGACAATTTACACCGGGGACGGAGCCACGGCCTATCGCGATCTGTTGGCGGGCAACTCGGCCGCGCAGTTTGCCCCCCTGCCCTGCGCCCGTCCCGACGCTGGGACCATTGGGTGGCTGGCGCTGTCCCAGCTAGAGCAGGGACAGATCGCGGACTTGGATTCAGTGGAACCCGAGTATTTGCGCTCGCCCGACGCCCGCCCCCTAGCCCGAGCATGAGCGGCGAGGGTCGCTTCGTTCCGCTAGGGCCAATCCACCTACATCGCCTGATGGAGATTGAGCGAGGCTCTTTCGCCAATCCGTGGAGCGAGGCCGATTTTCGCTACTTACTTGTAGAGAGAGATGCTCTGTGTTTGGGGCTTTTGCACAGCGGTGAACTGATCGGCTACGCGCTGGGTTATTTTGCTGGCCGCGATTTTCAACTCGCCAATCTCGCAGTAGATCCGGCATATCGGAACCAGGGGTGGGCTGGGCAGTTGTTGGGGCGGATATTGCGCTTGGCCGCAGAACAGGGCGCTAGTTGTTGTGCGCTCGAAGTGCGCTCGGCAAATCGAGCCGCGCGGGTGCTCTACCGCAAGGCGGGGTTCCAGACCGTAAGGCGGCGTACGGCGTACTACAGAGATCCTCCGGACGACGCCGTTTTAATGGAGCGCAACATAGAGATTTTGTAATTTATTTATTATACTCTAAACTCTTTCTCGACAAATGACCGCCAAAGCCCATAACAGTAAAAGAGGGACGCGATGGCTGAAGTAATTCTGAAGAATATCCGCAAGGTGTACGACAAAGAAGTGGTAGCGGTGGACGACGCCAACATCGAGATCAAGGACAAAGAATTCGTGGTGCTCGTCGGCCCTTCGGGCTGCGGCAAGTCCACGACGCTACGGATGATTGCCGGGCTTGAGGAAATCACCGCCGGCGATATTTCAATAGATGGGACGATCGTCAACGACGTGCCCCCCAAAGACCGCGACATCGCCATGGTCTTCCAGAATTATGCGCTCTACCCGCACATGAGCGTCTATCAAAACATGGCCTTTGGGCTAAAACTGCGGAAATATCCCAAGGACGAGATTGAAGCGCGGGTCCAAGAAGCGGCCGATATACTCGGCATCCAAGAGTTACTAGAGCGCAAACCCAAAGCGCTTTCGGGCGGTCAGCGCCAGCGCGTGGCGGTGGGGCGCGCCATCGTCCGCAAGCCCAAAGTATTCCTCTTTGACGAACCGCTCTCCAACCTCGACGCCAAGCTGAGGGTGCAGATGCGCACCGAGATCAGCAAGTTGCACACCCGCCTAGGGGCCACCATGGTGTACGTGACGCACGACCAAGTCGAGGCCATGACCATGGGAGATCGCATCGTGGTTATGCGCGATGGCTTAATCCAGCAAATTGACAAGCCCCTCCATCTCTACAACAAACCCGTCAACCAGTTCGTCGCCGGTTTTATCGGTAGCCCCTCCATGAACTTCATCCGCGGCACGCTATCCTCTAACGGCAGCGGTCTAGTCTTCGACGAAGGCAATGTGCAATTCGCCCTGCCCGCCGGCCACGGCGAGCAGCTAGGTAGCCACGTGGGTCAGGAGGTGACGCTGGGCATCCGCCCGGAAGACATCCACGACCCGGATACCATTGGCCGCAATGTCGAGACCGTGGAAATTGCGGCCAAGGTCGAAGTGGTCGAACCCATGGGCAACGAGGTGTTCCTCAACCTGACCACCGGCACGACCGCTTTCGTCGCCCGCGTTGATCCGCTGCACATGCCGCAAGTTGACCAAACGGTAAGGTTGGCCGTCGAGATAGATAAAGCCCACTTTTTTGCTCTGGACAACCAAGAGAGCCTGTTGCAGAAATAGGGATTGGATTGTACAGCACGGGCGGCACCCCGCACTCCGGGGAGTTTGGCGATCTGGCTCGTCGAGATCGGGCTGGGGCCGTGGCCGCGGCTTGGCTCGAATCGGGCCGCATCCCCCATGCGGTTCTCATCTGTGGGGCCGAGGGAACCGGGAAACGGCGCTTTGCGCTCGCGTGGGCGAAAGCCCTGCTATGCATTGGCAGCGGCCCTTCCGCCTGCAACCTCTGCCCGAGTTGCCGCAAGATCGCCTCGCTCATGCATCCCGACCTCCACACCGCCTTGCCGCTACCTCCTCGCCGAGGCAAGCAGAAGCCTTCACCGGCGGACTTGCACGAGTCCTTAGTAGAGTACGTTCGCGGTGCGAGCGCGTCTCTGCCTAGCAACGCCAATATTGCGGTTGATCACCTGCGCCAGTTGCAAAGAGAATTGGCGTTTGCGCCGACGGAATCTCCACGCAAAGTCGGCCTAATCTTCGCCGCCGAGCGGATGCAACCAGCGGGCGCCAATTCGTTGCTAAAGCTTTTAGAAGAGCCGCCGGCCCGAGCCGTCGTCGCGCTGGTTTCGGCGGCACCGGAGCGCCTCCTGCCCACCGTGCTCTCACGCTGCCAGCGCATGATTTTGAACCCCTTAGATGCGGCCACCTTGCGGGCGCAGCTCGAATCAGAGGGTGTGGTCGGGGAGCGCTTAGAGCTTGCCGTGCGCATGGGGGCTGGTTCGTTGCAGCAGGCCAAAGAGGTGGCTGCCGGGGCGTTTGACGGAACGCGGCAGTTGGTCGAGTCGTTTCTCTCTGGTGGCTCGGAGCAGCGAGACGAGGTCTATTGGAGCGTCCTCGAAGAGTTGGGGGGGGATCGGGGCCAGCTAGAGCGTTTTTTGCAAGTCTGCGGCCTGTATCTACGGGATCTCTTCCTGTTGGCGCACGGCCGAGATGCGTCCGTCATCCAGGTAGATCGGCGTCCTTATTTGGAAAACTTGCTGGAGAAGATAGACGCTGCCCAAGTCGCCTTGGAGATCGACCGTGCGGCCGAGGCCTTGGAGCACAATGCCAATCCGCAGTTGGTGTTGACCGACCTGTGGTGCGGCTTGCGCCGTGGGGGGCCTGCGCTGGTGCCTCCACCCGACCCCAGCTTGGCTAGGGCGCGGCGTTGGTAAACGCCCACCGACCGCGACGGCGCTTTGCCCAGCATTTCCTCGTCGCCCGAGGTGTCATAGAGGCCATTGCTGGGCTGGTGCGCCCGGCCGCTGGCGAGGTGGTCGTCGAGATCGGCCCGGGCCGGGGAGCGTTGACCGAGGTGCTGCTCGCTTTTGTGGATCGCCTAGTGGCCGTGGAAATCGACCGCGACTTGGTGGCCTTGCTGCGCGCACGCCAAGACGCGTGTAGGTTGCGCTTGATCGAAGGAGATATTCTGCAAGTCGATCTCGGGGAGATTCTGCGGGATGCGGGCGGGTACCGACTGCTGATTGTCGGCAACCTTCCCTACAATATCACCGCTCCGCTGATCTTTCACCTCATCGCACACGCCGGTTGTATCAGCCGTGCCATCGTCATGGTCCAACGCGAAGTGGCTCAGCGCTTGATCGCTAGCCCCGGTTCAAAGGATTACAGCTTGCTGTCAGTGCTGGTGGCTATGCGAGCCGAAGTGGAGATGCACTTGCAGGTGGGGCGCGATTGCTTCCGGCCTGTGCCGGCGGTGGATTCGGCCGTAGTCGAACTGCGCTTTGCCCCCAAGCCCCGCTATGCAGTAAAGGACGTGGGCTGTTTTGACCGCTTGGTGCGCCGAGCCTTTGGCCAGCGGCGCAAGATGCTGCGCAATTCGCTCCTTGGCCTCAATCCCGAGGGCGGGCGGCCTTGGCTGGAAGAGCTAGGCCAGCAGGCGGGTATCGAATTAACGCGTCGCCCGGAGGAATTGTCGATAGAGGAATTCGTCCAGTTGGGCGACGCCTACTCGCGCTTGGGCAAGGGGGCGCTGTGAAGCCGGTCTTGTGGCACGTAGCTTGGCTCGTCTTGGCCGCATGGACGGCGGCCGATGCCCAGCAGTACTCGCTCAACTTCAGCCGCCACAGCACCCGAACCTCTTGGAAACACTCATTTCCTAGCTGGAGCTACTCGACGCCCGTGCGGTTTTCGGCGGTGGGGGACTCGACGTCCAAGCTGACGATTAACGCATCGGCGAATATGGGGTTTACCCTCGACGATCGCAGCGGCGGCAAGAGTTGGCAGGACAATGCCTCGGGCCGATCTTCGGTCAACTATCCTATTCTCGGTCCGAAGGCCACCATCAGCCTCGGTGCCAGCATGAGCACGCGAAACTTAACGCTACAGAAGCAGAAGACACGCAGCCAGTCCTTTAATTTTGGATTTAGGTCCAAGCCGTTGAGCAGCGGCCCATTCAAGAGTCTGAGTGCCAACCTGACCCCGAGCCTAATCACGGCCACCCGCGCTAGCCGCGCTAGCCTCGACAGCACCATCAAGGAGACCGGGATCCGTTATAATGCTTCGCTGAGGGTCTCGCCTGACATCAAAATTGCGAGCCAGAAGCTGAACAACTCGATTTCGCTGAGCAAAACGGACGATACGCTCGAACACAACAAGAATCGCAGCGAGCGGCTGAGCGGCAACGTGAGCTATACCTTCCCCGGCGAGGTGCGCGTCGGTCTGAGTATGTCTGAGAACCGCTCTCAGCGAGGTTTCACGCGCCGCGCCATCAGCGAGGGCGTGGTCGGCGAGACCGTGCTGCGCGACACGATGGTCAACGCCGAGCTATCGGAAACGCGCGGCACTAGCTTCTCCTCCAGTGTGAAGTTCAATCTAGGGGGCTTCAAAATACAAAACCGCGCCTCGTACAGTCAAAACGAGCGCACCAACAGCGCCAACGCGGTCCAGGACTTAGGCAACCGCTTCTTCGGCACCGATCGCCTCGGCGAGAACTTTAGCTGGGACGCGTCACTTTCGGGCAAGCTGATCGAGAAGCTGGTCTTCAACTCTAGCGTCCGCTTCAAGGGCAGCGACATGCGAAGGCTGGCGGTGAGGGTACCCGATACCAGCCTTTGTGATAGCCACTTCACGCGCTCGGCGGATGGAACGTGCCGCGATCCAAGCTCCGACCTGAGCGACCGCAACCTCTTTCTCAACGGCTCTCTCAACTGGCCCCTATCCGATGCGCACTCGCTGCGGCTGGCGACCTTTGGCGAGATCAAACGCTCGGAAAATCCAGGGGATCCCAAGCAGGACCGCGACACCTTCAACAACAGTGTTACCCTTAGCTACGACGCAACCCTGCGCTCGGGCACCAAGCTCAATGTCGATCTCAAAAATAGCTTTTTACACCGCGTGAACATGCACGCCACCCGCGCCGGGAACAACTCGCGCAACCGCGACCTCTCGCTCAGTATCGGCACCAATTACGAGCGTTTGGGTGCGTCCTTTTCGCACCGATTCAGCGTCTCTGCGAGGCGCACCCTTTACGATTTCGACCGCGAAGTCAATCGCCGCGAATCGTCGCGCAAAAGCAATATCCGCCGCGGTTGGAGCATGGGGCACTCGCTCCGGCGCAAGGTCCTCGACGACCTTGCGCTCAATGCGCGCTACAACTACTCGGCCGACGATGACGGTACTTTGATCTTGGAAAACGGTGCCCAGATTGTCGAAGAGGAAAACGCCACACACTCCATCCAATTTGGCATGACCTACTCGCCCAGCTCCGACTACTCGGCCGGCGTAAGCTACACCTACAAGCTCGCCCGCCAGTGGGATTACGACTACTCCACGCTCGCACAGTCGCGCTCCCTCAACCGCCGCAATAGACACCGAACGCTGTCGGCGAACTTTAACTACAATCCGGTCGGCAGTGACAACAAGCTGACCTTGAGAGGCAGCCGCAATCACCAACGCAGCGGTACGTTTAACAGCTTGAATGTGACCTATTCGCGATCGCTGTAATTGCTTAACATTTGGTAACGGTTTCGCAGTGGTGTTACCTTAATTAATTCGCATACTTGCCCAAGGAGATTTTCTACATGCCCCTGCCTAAATGCGATAAAATCTGGTTCAATGGCCAATTGGTCGATTGGGACGACGCCAAGATCCACGTGCTCTCCCATGTAATACACTACGGCTCGAGCGTCTTTGAAGGCATTCGCTGTTACAAGACCGCGAAAGGCTCGGCTGTATTCCGCCTCGACGAGCACGTCAACAGGCTATTTGATTCCGCCAAGATCTACCGCATGGAAATTCCCTATACGCGCGAGGAAATCAGAGAGGCCATCCTCGAGACAATCCGCGTCAACCAACTCGTGGCCTGCTATATCCGCCCGATCGTCTTCCGCGGCTATGAGAACCTAGGCGTTGATCCAATGGGGTGCCCGGTTGATGTCGTGATCGCCGTTTGGGAGTGGGGAGAGTACCTCGGCGAGGCGGCGCTCAAAAATGGCGTTTCGGTCTGTACCTCGTCGTGGAATCGCATGGCCCCGAATACGTTTCCCGCCTTGGCTAAGGCCGGCGGCAACTACCTCAACTCACAACTTGTGAGGATCGAAGCCAATGCTAATGGCTATGACGAGGGCATTGTCTTGGGCACGGATGGATTGGTGAGCGAAGGCAGCGGCGAGAATATCTTTGTCATCAAGAACGGCTCGATCTACACGCCCGAATCGTGTTTTGCCATCCTGCCGGGCATTACCCGCCACACCGCCATTACCCTGATACGCGATCTGGGAATGCGAGTCGAGCAACGCGGTATTCCGCGCGAGTTCCTCTACATCGCCGACGAGGTGTTCTTCACCGGCACGGCCGCCGAAATTACGCCGATCCGCGCCGTCGACCAAGTACCGGTCGGCTGTGGGCAGTGCGGGCCGATCACCGCGCAGATACAAGACGCCTTTTTCGCAGTAATTCGCGTCGAAGTCGAGGATCGGCACGGATGGTTGACCTTCGTGTGATGGATTTGATATAGCTGCTTAGTACAAAGGGAAGAATATGCCGAAAGTTAGAATGTCCATAGTGGCCGCTTGGTTGGGCCTCTGCGTCGTCGGCCATGCCGCCGCTGAGGAAGGGGCGTGGGAGGTGGTGCAGAAAATCCTCATGAGTACCAAGGATATCGTCGTGCTCGACGGCACCGAGAAAGTGCCGCTGCGCGACGAGGGAGGCGAAGAGCCGACCCACGGCGACTGGATGGTGCGCCACATGCTGTCCGATCCCGAAAAACTCAACCCATACACCTCAAGCGATGCCGGCGCCAGCCGGGTGCTAGAGCATATCTTCGAGAGCCTGCTCATCGCCGACTATGATCCGCCCTACAACCTGCGGGGTTGGGTGGCCGTCGGCTATCCAGAGATTGCTGCGGACAAACTGACGTACACGTTTGAGTTGCGCGACGGGGTTTATTTTTCAGACGGCAAGCCACTGACGGTTGCGGACGTCGTCTTCAGCATAAAGGTCATCCACAATCCCCGAGTGCTAGCTCCGCATATGCGCAACTACTATGCTACCGTCCAAGACGTGCAGATCGTGGAGACCAACAAGATCCGCTTTCTTTGCCGCGAGCCTTATTTCCGCAATGACCTGATCTTGGGCGGCTTCTCCATCCTGCCTAAGCATTTCTACGATCCGGAGGGGCTGATGGACCCGGTCGAGTTCAAGAGCTTGGTGGATGGCTCTTGGGAGGCGGGGCTGCACCAGGAACGGGTCCAGCGTTTTGCCGAACAGTTCAACCAAAATTTCAATCGCAAAGCCCTCGGGTCGGGGCCGTACGTGATCGAAGACCCAGAGCGCGATTTGGTCACCCAGCAGAAAGTCGTGCTGACGCGGAATGAAAACTACTGGGGTCGGGATGTGGAAGGGCTGCTGCCGCCCGGCTTTGTCGATAAGATCGTCTTTAACATCATCAACAACACCGACGCGGCGTTCATCGAGTTGACCAACGGCCACCTCGACTACCACACCCTGCGCCCGCTGGAGTTCAAGGAAAAGAGTTGGTCCGACGACTTTAACCGCCACTTCCTCAAAGGCGTTAGCTATTCCAGCGGCTATATATACATAGGGTGGAACAACAATCATCCGATCTTCGGCGACAAGCGAGTGCGTCAGGCCATGACCTATTTGACCGACCGCGAGGGTATGGTAGAGAACATCATGTTCGGCTTGGCCGAGACGGTGGAGGGGCCGATCAACAAGTTCCGCCCCGAATACAACCACGACCTCGTGCCGTACGTGTATGATCCCGATCGGGCCTTCGACCTGCTGGCGGAGGCTGGCTGGGCGGACGCCGACGAGGACGGTATTCTCGACAAGACCATCGATGGGGAACTGGTGCCATTTAGCTTTGAGATCTTGATCAACTCGGGCAACCAGCTCCGCAAAGACATCGCCCTGACGGTCCAATACGAGCTGCAGGATATCGGCATTGACTGCCAAGTGCGCGAGCTAGACTGGTCGATCTTCCTGCAAAAGGTCAAGAGCAAGGATTTCGATGCAACGGTGTTGGGCTGGACCGGCAGCCTGCGCTTTGCTCCCGACGGCTACCAGATCTGGCATTCCTCCCAAGCAATAAAAAACGGCTCCAACCACGTGAGCTTTATCAACGACGAAGTGGACAACATCTTGGAGACCTACCGCCGCGAGTTCGACGTGGACAAGCGCATCGAGCTCTATCGCCGCTTTCAGGAGATCCTACACGAAGAACAGCCGTACACCTTCATGTGGAAGTCGCGCTCGTCCTACGCCTATAGTCGGCGCTTCAGCGGCGTCACTTGGTATCCCCCCGGCGTCCGCTTGCAAGACTGGTGGGTCGCGCAGGAAGAGCAGATGTACTAATAGGGAGCGTCCGTGTCCTCCGCAGACGCTCTCCGCTGGGAGAGTCACCCCCTGCGCCGGGAGAAACCGGCCAAGTCGATGCTGCTAGTCGCGCTCATCGTCGCTTCCTCAGCGGCGGCGGCGTTTGGTTTTGAGCATTGGTTTTATGGGGTGTTCTCACTGGGAACCTTGACGGTCTCGCTGTCGCGCTATTTCTTTGCTACGCGCTACGCGCTCGACGGCGAAGGGATAAGCAGCGAACATCTCGGCCTTAAACAGCGTCGTTCTTGGGCGGAATTCCGTCGAGCAGACGAGCATCGGGACGGCATTTTTTTGCGTCCGTCCGCCCGCCCGGGTCGGCTGGACTCTTTTCGCGGCGTCTTTTTGCGGTGCGATCAAAACCGCGAAGAAGTTGCGCGCTTCGTCCGGTGCCATGTTCCAAGTCAATAGCTTAAAAACGCAGTGGCGGCACGCTTTCGCCCTTGAAGACCCAGAGGTGGGTTGGTCTGAGGACGAGCGCGCGCTGGCCGAGCGGCTGGCCGAGTTTATAGTGCGTCGCCGCATGGGAGCGGCCGCGTCCATGGCGCTGGAGGCTTGTCGCCCCCTCAACTTTTTGGGCAGCCAAGCCCTGACCTTTTTAGCCCCGTTTGCCACGCTGGTTTTTTCGCGCGACGAGTACCAGCGCTTTACGCACATGTTGGAGCGACGCCAGAGCATAGACTTGCTCGCAGAGGCTATTGCCCAGCGCGAAAGCCAAAAGCATGGATGACCTCAACGTAGTTATCGCCACCGACTGCGGCAGTACCACGACCAAGGCGATCCTGATCGAAAAGAAGGACGAAGGGTATCGCCAGACCTTTCGCGGCGAGGCCCCAACCACGGTCGAGGCCCCTTTTGAGGACGTCACCCGGGGGGTACTCAACGCCATTCAAGAGGTCGAGGAGCTTTCCGGGCGGCAGATTCTCGATGGCGAGCGGATTATCACTCCGGCAGACGGCGATGTCGGGGTCGATATCTACATCTCGACGAGCAGTGCTGGCGGTGGGTTGCAGATGGTGGTGGCCGGCGTAGTGCTGGCGATGACCGGCGAGAGCGCCCAGCGCTGCGCCTTGGGTGCCGGGGCGATCGTCATGGACGCGCTTGCCGCCAACGACGGGCGCTTGCCGCACGAAAAAATAGAGCGCATTCGCCAATTGCGCCCCGATATGGTGCTGCTGGCGGGCGGCACGGATGGCGGCACCGTCAGCCATGTGGTCGAACTGGCCGAATTTATCAGCGCGGCCGATCCCAAGCCTCGCTTTGGCGCGGGTTTCAAACTGCCGGTCATTTTTGCGGGCAATGAGGACGCGCGCGAGGAGGTCGAAAAGGCGCTGGGAGGGAAAATGGCTCTGACCGTTACCGAAAATATCCGCCCCGTGCTCGAAGAGGAAAATCTAGACCCGGCGCGACACGTCATTCACGATCTCTTCCTCGAACACGTCATGGCGCAGGCCCCTGGCTACCGCAAGCTGATGGACTGGACCAGCGCGCCGATTATGCCGACGCCCGGGGCGGTGGGCGAGATCATGCAGACTATTGCCCGCCAGCAGGAGATCAACGTCGTCGGCGTGGATATCGGCGGGGCGACGACCGATGTGTTCAGCGTCTTCGACGGCGTGTTCAACCGCACGGTCAGTGCCAATCTCGGCATGTCCTATAGCGTCTCCAACGTGCTGGCCGAGGCCGGCCTCGACCAGATCATGCGCTGGGTTCCCTTTGACATTGAGGAGGCCGACCTCCGCGACCGGATCAAAAACAAGATGATCCGCCCGACGACCATCCCGCAGCTTATGCAGGAATTGCAAGTCGAGCAAGCCATTGCCCGCGAGGCCCTGCGCTTGGCCTTTGACCAGCACCGGGCGTTGGCGGTGGGATTGAAGGGGGTACAGAGCAAGCGCACGCTGGCCGATGTTTTTGACCAGGAGGCCACTGGCGAGAGTTTAGTCGAGATGATGGCGCTAGACATGCTAGTCGGCAGCGGTGGCGTACTCTCGCACGCGCCCCGCCGCGAGCAGAGTTGCGCCATGCTCATAGATGCCTTCCAGCCCGCAGGCGTCACCCGCTTGGCGGTCGATAGCATCTTTATGATGCCTCACTTGGGGGTGCTCTCGACGGTTGACGAGCGGGCCGCCACCGAGGTTTTTGAGCGCGATTGCCTGATCTACTTGGGCACTTGTGTGGCCCCCGTCGGCGAGGGTAAGGACGGCGAGGTCTGCCTCCAATACGAAATAGACCTGCCCCGCAGGCGTCGAACCGGCCAGTTGCAGGTCGGCCAGCTACAGCGGATGCCTTTGGCCGACGGTGAGGAGGTCGAGGTCGCGCTCCAGCCAGCGCGACGTTGGGATGTGGGTGCCGGTCCGGGGCAAGCTCTAAATGCACGGGTGCGTGGTGGCGTCGTGGGGCTAGTGCTCGACGGCCGCGGGCGGCCCATCCAGATGGCGACAGACCGCGACCGCCGGCGTCAGATAAGCGATTGGCAGCAGGCGTTAAACCTATACGAGTAGCTCATGGCCCATGCTTATACTCCTGGACTGCGCGTGACGCAACACGCAGTCGTCCACAAAGAGCGGCGTTTGCCCCTCAAAGGCCAAGTGGTCGTCGAGCGCGGCCAAGCAGTGCGCCGCGACCAAGTCGTGGCCCGCACTGAACTGCCGGGCGATGTGGCGACCCTCAACTTGGTCAACCGCTTGGGCATCCCGCCGCAAGAGCTAGCTGGCTATATGCTCAAAAACGAGGGCGACCGAATCGAAGCCGGCGAGCCGCTCGCCGAGACTAGGCCGTTTATTCGGTGGTTCAAGACCACAGTTGAATCGCCGGTCAGCGGCACCGTTGAGAGCATTTCGCCAGTGACTGGGCAGGTGATACTGCGCCAAGCGCCTAAGCCGGTCGAAGTACTGGCGTACGTCGATGGGGTCGTCGAGAAAGTTTTTGCCGAGGAAGGCGTGCGCGTCGCAGCGCGAGGTGCTTATATCCAGGGCATTTTCGGCGTGGGGGGCGAGTGCTGGGGCGCACTGCACTTGGCGGTTGATGCCCCAGACGCCATCGCCGGGCCGCTGGGACCGGAAGTGGCGGGCAAGGTTGTGGTGGTTGGCAGCCTGATTAGCACGGAGACCGTGGAACAGGCCCGGCAGGCAGGTGCCGTGGGGTTGATCGGCGGCGGCCTGCGCGACCGCGACTTGCGCGACCTGCTCGGCCGCGATTTAGGCGTGGCCATCACCGGCACCGAGCAAATCGGCCTGACCGTGGTCGCGACCGAGGGCTTCGGCCGCGTCGCCATGGCCCGCAAGACTTTTGATATTTTGCAAGCGTGCGCTGGCATGGATGCGTCCATGGCTGGAGCGACCCAGATCCGCGCTGGTGTGTTGCGGCCGGAGATTATCGTCCCCACAGCCGCTGACAAAGAAGAAGAAGAGGTGCGGGCGGGCGCGGAAGGGTTGCAGGTGGGTGATTTGTTGCGAGTGATTCGGATGCCCTATTTTGGGCGGATTGGGCGCGTCAGTGATTTGCCGACCGAGTTGTGCGCGGTGGAGTCTGGGGCGCGAGTGCGGGTATTGGCCGTGGAGTTTGAAGACGGGAAGCAGGCGGTAGTGCCACGGGCGAATGTGGAGCTGATTGAGGAATAAAGACATGAGAGCAAAAAACTGGCTGGCTGCATTAGTCTTGGCTTGGCCGTTGGCGAGCGCGGCGGAAAATGCGGAACAAGGGCTCGGCGCGTTGCTGGCACACCCTAGGCCGCCGATCGAGGTCCAAGCCTTCGACACGCCCAACGACGGCGGCGGCAGCATTACGCTGACTTGGCCGCGAGATCAGCAGATCAGTGAAAATGCGATGTATCAGGTCGCCATCGCCGACTCGCCCAACGGGCCTTTTCGCGTCGTGGCCGAGGTTGCGGCCACGAAGAATTTGATGTCCGAGGCACCGGCGCTCTTTGGGCGTGGGGCCGATCTGGAGAATCACCACTATGTCAACGTCGAGGATTTCGCCGGCGCGGGCGGCAAGACACCGCTAGAAGACGGCAAGACCTATTACTTTCACGTCGATGTGCGGTCGGCCGGGGGCGCGATCCGCGGCAAGGTGATCGTCAATGCCGAGGCCAAAGGTAATTTTTTTAATCGCGCCAAGACCAACAATCTGGTACTATGCCTTGTGTTCTCAGGGCTTATCATGGGCTACATTGGCATTGCGCGGCGGCGTAAACTCAAGATCCGCCGCATCGCCGGGTTAGAGGCACTCGACGAGGCGCTGGGGCGGGCGACCGAGATGGGCAAGCCGGTGCTTTTCATCCACGGTCTGCGCGACATGAGCCAGATACCGACCATTGCCGCGGTCAATATCTTGGGGCGGGTCGCGCGGCGCACGGCCGAATACGACACCGCGCTGCGGGTGGTGGCTCCAGACCCAGTAGTTATGTCTGTCAGCCAAGAGACGGTGAAAGCCTCGTATGTGGAGGCGGGACGGCCCGACGCTTTCAATCCCGACCACGTCTTTGTCGCTAGCACCGAGCAGTTCAGCTATGCGGCGGCAGTCGAGGGCATTATGGTCCGCGACCGTCCGGCGGCTCACATTATGATGGGATATTTCTACGCCGAGTCGCTGCTGTTAGCCGAGACCGGGGCGACGACCGGGGCGATCCAGATCGCCGGCACCGATGCTTTCACCCAGTTGCCGTTCTTTATTACTACCTGCGACTATACCCTGCTCGGCGAAGAGCTCTACGCAGCCAGTGCTTATCTGTCGGGCGAACCGCGGATGCTGGGCAGTCTCAAGGGCCAAGATGCCGGTAAGGCCATTCTGCTGGCTGTCTTAGTGCTGGGTACGCTGCTGGCGACCTTGGAGTGGTGGCCGCAGTTGACGCACTTTTTTAGCCCCTAGGAGGGCGCGATGATTTTTCTTAGTCGAACTTTGCCGCTGGTCGTCGCCTTCGCCTTCGGTATGCTCGGCATTGTCATCTACTATGTACCCCACGGCCACGCGCAGAGTTTGGAGCGGGAGATGGCGCTATGGGTGCGCATCGTCTTCGCGTTTTCCTTTTTGCTCGGCCTCTATAGCCTGCTCAACCTGCACTGGCAGCGGATTCGCCAGCGCGTCGCCGGCTGGGCCTATAGCTTGATCGCCATTTTGAGCTTCGCGGTGATGATGGGCTTCGTCGTGTACAACGACGGCTTGGGCCCCTTCGTCGCGCAAGCTGAGGCCGGGGGCTATAAGTGGCTCTTCGACTACGTCCACCTTCCCTGTGCTGGGACCATGTTTTCGCTTCTGGCCTTCTTTATTGCCTCGGCGGCATACCGAACTTTCCGCGCCCGCACGCCCGAGGCCGCGCTGCTACTGGTCGCGGCGGTCATCGTCATGCTGGGTCGCGTGCCCATTGGCCGGGAGATATCCGAGTATTTTCCGCTGGTGTCCGATTGGCTGTTGACCGTGCCCAACTTGGCGGCCAAGCGCGGCATCTTGCTCGGCGTGTCGCTGGGTGCTATTGCTACCTCACTGCGGATCATTTTTGGGATTGAGCGCTCGTATTTGGGCGGAGGAGCTGAGTGATGCACAGACTGCTCGCGATCGACCGTCGCATTATTTTCGCCCTAGTGTTTATCAGCGTGGCTGGGCCGTTGCTGGCCGGGATGTCCCTGCCGATCACGCCGACGGACGAAGTAAAAGCCGCGTACGACCAGTTCGAGAAACTCGACGCAGGGGACATTGTGCTGGTTTCCTTTGCTTACGGTGCCAGCACGGCACCTGAAATGCTGCCGATGTCGCATGCCATTTTGCGCCACGCCTTCCGCCGCGACCTCAAGGTGGTGGCCATTTGCCTGTGGCCCGAGGCACCGGGGCTGGCCCAACAGGTACTGGAGGAGATAGCGGCTGAATTCGATTTGGAGTACGGGGTGGATTATGCCTTTATGGGCTACAAGCCGGGCGGTTTTAGCGTCATTCTCAATATGGGGCAGGACTTCCGCAGTGCCTTCCCGCAGGACCAATGGGGCGCGGATACTGGCGACTTGGATTTGACGCGCGGTTTGCGCTCGCTGCGCGATTTCGCCCTCGTCTTAGATCTAGCTGCCGGGGATTCGATTGAGTTCTGGTGGATCCCCTACGGGCAGGAGAAGTACGGCTTTCCCTTTGTCGCTGGCTGCACCGCGGTGATGGCTCCCGATCTCTATCCCTTCCTCGACTCGGGACAGCTTGGCGGCCTGCTCGGTGGTCTAGCCGGCGCAGCCGAATACGAGACCCTGATTGAACGTCCTGGCAGTGCCAGCAAAGGCATGAGCGCCCAGTCAATGGCTCACTTGGTCATCGCGCTCTTCGTGATTCTCGGCAATATTGCGCACTTCGCCGCTCGGCGAACTTCATCCGAGCAGAGGAGCTGATCGCCGCCATGCGCGATACGAATGTCTTTTTGGGCGTGATCCTGCTGTTTGCCGCTGTCAATATCGGCTTAGTGGCCAGTGGAATTTTGGCGGCGGACTGGATGGGTTTGGGCATCATTGTCGCGGCGGGCATGACCTTGGCGCTTTATAGTTTCCTCTACAAGGACAATCCGCTTTTTAAGTTTGCCGAGCACGTCTTCGTCGGCGTGGCAGCGGCCTATATATTCGGCCAGACTTGGTACCCGACGATCTACGGCGAGGTCATCGCCGAATGGACCGATCCGGGGGAGGGGGAGACGCCCAATTGGTGGCTTTTGGCTCCGACAGTGCTCGGGCTGTTGATGTTGACGCGCTTTTCGCTGCGCTTTGGTTGGCTCAGCCGCTATGCTTTTGCATTCTTTGTGGGCCTCGGGGCCGGCCTGACGATCCCCCGCTATATTTCTTCCTTTATCTTGGCCCAAGTTGAACCTACATTACAACCACTGACTTGGAGCTTGGAGGGGCTCAATTTGCTGATCGTCCTAGTGGGGGTTGTCGGGGTGTTGGTTTATTTCTTCTTTTCTGTCGAGCACACCGGCGCGGCGGGTCATATTTCCAAGGTGGGGATATGGTTTTTGATGGTCTCGTTTGGGGCTTCGTTTGGTTACACCATTATGGCGAGGGTTTCGCTGTTGATCGGGCGCACGACCTTTCTCTTAGGAGACTGGTTGCATCTGATGTGAAGGGGTATTGAGAACTACCCTACAAAGGAGGAACACATGACCAAGTTTGAAGGCGTTTTTCGCGTCCTAACCGCACTGGGCGTTCTGCTCGCGCTGAGCTTGGCTCCGGCCGAGGCCAGTACAGGCGGCAAAATAGCTGGTGCCGTCAAAGATGCCACCACCGGGGATGGGCTGCCCCATGCCAATGTCGTGGTGGTAGGTACCAAACTAGGGGCCACAGCGGACGAAAAGGGCCGCTTCTTTATTCTCAACGTATCAGCGGGCACCTACACCCTCAAGGCCACGTATATCGGCTACGCGGATTATACCGTCGAGGATGTGCGGGTCTCCGCCGACCTGACTACGAATATCGCCGTTGAATTGACTTCTTCGGATATCCAGGTCGAGGAAGTGGTAATCCGAGCCGAGCGGCCGATCATCGACAAAAACGCCACCAATGCGGTGCGCATCGTCAATGCCGAGGATCTCGAAATTCTGCCACTCCGAGGCGTCGGCCAAGTCTTGGCCCTGCAGACCGGCGTGGTTGAGGACGAGGGGACGTTGCACATCCGCGGCTCGCGCGGCGACGAGATCGGCTACTACGTCGAGGGGGCCAGCGTCCGCAATGTGGTCACTGGTGCCAGCGCGGTGGGACTGATCGTCGAGGCACTGGAGGAAATCCAGCTCCAGGCCGGCGGCTTCAACGCCGAGTACGGCGGTGCCAACGCCGGCATTATCCTGCAAGAGTTGCGCACCGGCGGCAGCGACTGGGACTTCGAGATCGTCTCTGAGTCGGACAATTTTACCTCCGACTATGAGCAGCGCTTCGGCACCTATTCCTACGGCTATTCCAATCAGGTGATCACCGCCGGTGGTCCGGTTGCGGGAAACCAGAAGATTCGCGCCTTCTTGGCCGGTCAGCGCTTCAACCTCGGTTCTTGGCCGACCTACTGGTCGGGTTTTACCTTCGAGGATCTCGAAGACACCGGTCTCCGCGGTGGCCGCCGGCACTGGGGCGAGGACGAGGAGGGCGATCCCGTTCCCGACCGGATCGAGCAGCTCGAAATCAAGCCCGGCAATATTCCGCACACGAGTAGTGTAGGGAACATTTTCAACGGGACCTTGCTGCTCGACTACTACCCCGTCCAGCTCCGCCTCACGAATCTGTACTCGGACGGGAGTTTTGAAAGCAACGGAGCGCCCATCCGCAATGCTTTTAACACCCGGCGTTTGGTCGAGTCGGAAGCGTCCTCCAACCTGATTAACGCCAAGCTCACCCACCTGCTCGACAAGAGCATGTTCTACGAACTCAACGTGAGTCTCTACAAGCAGGAGGCCACGTCCTACGACCCGCTTTTCGAGGATCGGTGGTGGGTGTATAACGACAGCGTGGCCGTCCAGCGTGCCCTCGAGGGCACGGGCGAGTACACGCCCTATACCCAGCAGGGTTCGGGGCCTAGGCCCTACGATCTGGCCGGCTTTCCCTTCAACCGCCCGGGTTCGCGTACGACCTCCTACGGCACCACGTCGGATGGCTATTGGGGGCTGGCCGGTAGCTGGACCAAGCAGACCGACGTGCATCAGATCAGGGCTGGTTTCGACTATCAAAATTGGACCTCGCGGCGCTATTCGATCTCGTTGCGTTCGATCCGCTCGGGGATAGCCAATACCTATCCTGAGCTAGACGCGGTGTACGACCGCTACTACAACGATGAGATCAGCGAAGCCGAGATCCTCGACGAGTTGATCGAGACAGCCGAGGGTCTTGACGATGGCAAGGGTAGCAAGCAGGATCTGATCAGATTGCTGCGCTCGACCAGTGCCAGCGATTTCTTCGGCTTCGACGAGTTCGGCCGCGAGGCCGACAGCGAGGGACTAGAGGCACCGCGCCACCCGACGGTAGGTGCCGTCTTTATCCAGGACAAAGTCGAGTATAATGACCTGATCATCAACGCCGGTCTACGCATCGACTACTTCGACGCGGATAGCTGGCGCTTCAAGGATCCGGCCGCACCGGTGCGCGACCCGACAAACTACACCATTGACCTCGCGTCGATGGAAAAGACCGCCACGTACACTGATATTAGCCCGCGTTTGGGGATGTCGTTCCCGGTGTCGGATTTGACGGTTTTTCACGTGCAATACGGGCGTTTCTCGCAAATGCCGGCGATGCGCTCCATGTTTGCCGGTGGCGCGCGCCTTGCCCTAGAGTTGGGCGGCCAGAACTACATTCGCTATCCGACCGCCTACGACATCGAGCCGATGCGGACTACCCAGTACGAAATTGGCTTCGAGCGTCAGTTCGCCGAATCCGCCTCCTTCGACATCACGGGCTTCTACCGCGACGTCAAAGGGCAGCTGCAGTTGCGCAAGCAGCAGCTCTCGACTAGCGCGGTTGACGCTGGCGCGTACGCCTATCTGCAAAACGGCGACTTCGCCACGACCAAGGGCATCGAGTTCCAATTCAAGCTCCGGCGCGTCAATAACCTACGCACCGAACTGAACTACACCCTGTCAGACGCACGCGGCACGGGTTCATCGACCGGCTCGGCCATTTCCGGGGTTGAGAACGGGACCAACCTGCCGACGATCATCTCGCCGCTCGACTTTAACGAGACGCACCGCGGCTCGATCTACCTAGACTACCGCTACCCCGACAACGAGCCCAACCCAATTCTGCGGAGTTTAGGGGCCAATCTGCTGATGAGCTTCACGAGCGGGCACAACTTTACCTTAGTCACCGGTTCGATCGGTCAGCGCGGTCCAGAAAACGCCGGCGTACTCGACAGCTTCGACCCACGCTCGCGCAAGCCGCTTGAGTCGATCAACCGCTCGACGACGCCGTGGACCTTCCAGACCAACCTGCGCATCGACAAGAGCTTCTCGCTGTTTGGTCTCAACGCCAAGGTCTATAGCTATGTTATCAACCTTTTCAATCGCAAGAACGTGCTCAACGTGTACAACCGCACCGGCACCGACAAGGACGACGGCTTCCTGACCAACCCGGAGCTGAGTCAGCAAATCGTCGAGGCCAGCGGCGGGCAGCAGTACGTGCAACTCTACGAGGCGATCAACTTGGCCAATCGCCAAGCTTACTGGTCCAACGAGGGCGGCGATATCTACGATGCGCCGCGCCAGATTCGCTTCGGTCTGCAGTTCGATTTCTAGGAAAGAGAGAAAGCTATGAGAAAGTTTGTTTACCTATTTGTGGTGGCGACGCTCTTGTTCCTAGTCGGCACTGTCCAGGCCCGCGAAGGTCGGGGCGCACCGGCCGCCAAACTGGCCCAAGACGATATCGTGGTGTCCACCGAGCGGACCCAGCTCAACATCAACAATATGGCCATGTGGATCCAAAGCGATGGCTGGTCGGCTCGCAATCCGCTCAACGGCAATTCGGGCGTGACTTACCCGCGCTCGATCGACCAAGTCATCTTCCAGGACGGCATCATCTGGGGTGGGCGGGTCAAGGACGGCAATGACCAGGAACTGCGCGTAGGCGGTCAGACGTACGAGATCGGTACGGTGCCAGGCATCATCGAGTCCAAGGGCGTGGCCCAGGACCGCGACACGGCCCGGCTCTATCGGATCCGCCGCGATTGGGCGACCGCGGATTTGCGGTTAGACGCCTCCGAGGTCCTCAACATCGGTTTGAGCGCGGTCACCGCCGCCCACGAGGAGGCGGTGCGCGCCCAGTACGAGCGCGATTGGATGGAATGGCCGGCCGACCAGGGTGCGCCCTATTACGACAACGACGGAAATGGGCAGTACGATCCCGCAGTTGACGAGCCGGGGCTGGCCAGCGCGGACCAGGTAATCTGGTTTGCTATCAACGATCTGGATCAGGGTGCCACAACCAGTCTCTACGGCTCTTTGCCCATCGGCCTGGAGACCCAGGTCACGCTGTGGGGCTATGCGCGTTCCGACGCCTTGGGCGACGTGATCTTCAAGAAGTACAAGATCATCTACAAGGGCACCGCAGAGGCCACGGACGATGCAGTGATCGAAGACATGTATTTCGCCCAGTGGTCCGATCCAGATCTGGGCGACTTCGGCGACGACTTTGCCGGTGCTGACGTCGGCCTGAGCTTGGGTTATGTGTACAACTCGATCGACGACGACTCGCACTACGTCTCCTTCGGCTTGGCTCCACCGGCCGCTGGGTACGACTTTTTACAAGGCCCGATCGTACCGGTTTATCAGCTAGACGACGATGGCAATATTGCCGTCGATGATGACGGCAACCAACTGCTCGACGAGAATTCGGTGGCCATCTTCAACGAGGGTCTGCGTCCCGGCTACAAGAACTTGCCGATGACGGCCTTCGTGTACTTTGCCGCCGGCAGTGCGATATCCGATCCAGAACTGGGCGAATACATAGGCACTCAGCAGTGGTACAATCTGCTGCGTGGCTTCCAGCCGCAGGACGATGTCGAAAATCCCGTGCCCTACACCAATCCGCTGACCAATGCCGACACCAAGTTCACGCTCGACGGCGATCCGACCAGAGCCACCGGCTGGAACGACGGCGTGCCGCTGCCGGCCGGCGACCGGCGCATCGTGCTGGCCACCGGGTCTTTCGAGATGGCATTGGGCGACACCCAGGAAGTGGTGGTCGCGCTGCTGGGCGCGATCAGCAGCGATCGCCTGCGCAGCGTCTCCAAGCTAAAATTCACCGACCAGTTCGTACAGGACGCCTACAACAACTTCTTTCAGGTGCCCAAGCCGCCGACCCAGCCCAAAGTCCGCCTAGTCGAGCTCGACCAGACCATCGTACTCAACTGGGGTTGGGACCCAGAGTCGGTGGCCAAGACCGAAAGTGTGGGTTCGCCCGGTTTTGAGTTTGAAGGCTATAATGTTTACCAATTGCCTTCGGTCGAGGCGACGCTGAGCCAGGGTACCAAGATCGCCACTTTTGACCTAGTCAACGGCGTGACGACCATATTGGGTATCGCTCTCGACGAGCAGTCTGGCGTGGTTTTGGACGTGCCTTTGCAGATCGGCAGCGACGGCGGCCTCCAGCGATATATCACCATGACCCGCGACGCGTTGCGCAGCGGGCCACTGGTCAATGGCCAGCAGTACTACTTCGCGGTGACTGCCTACAGCCGCGCCACTTCGGAGGAGGCAGCGACGACCACCACCCTAGAGAGTAGTCCGCAGACCATCATCTGCGTTCCACAAGTCGCGCCTCCGGGCATCACGCGCACCCATGAGGCCCCTGGTGAGGTGCTACCCGCCGAACACACCAAGGGCATCGGCGACGCCAGCGTATGGCCAATGGTGGTTGACCCCACGGCCCTGCAGCAGTCGGCCTACAAGGTCACCTTCAATGACGACGCGACTTGGAGCCTGTCGCGAGGCGGAGAGATCCTAGTCGACCGGGAGAGCAATATTTCCCTCGACGAGAGCTATCCCATCGTCGAAGGCATCCAAGTCAAGGTAGGTAATCTGGTCTTCACCAATCCGACGACCTATATCAGTGCCCAAGTGACCAACGACGCCGATCCGGAGGATGGCGACCTCAGCCTGTGGGGTGACGGTACGCTCTTCGGTTATTCCGACGGCTATGGATCAACCTTCTGGGAAGGTGGCGGTGCCGGTGACAATCGGCTGGTGCGCGATATCGAGTTCCGCTTCACCGGCGTGTGGGACGCTGATAGCACCGCAATTGTCGAGGGCGGCTCAATGGCAACCCTCGGTGGCGTCAGCGGTGGCAGCGGCGAGCGCGATATCGCGGCGCATCCCTTCAAGCCCGCCGAGGTATCGGATTCGACCGGTGCCTTTCTCCAGCGCGTGCCCTTTGAGATCTGGGACGTGGAAGATCCGGACAATCCGCGCCAGTTGAACGCCGTGTTCTTCGACCGCGGTGCCGACGGGTCGAGAGACGATGGTAGCGTTGTCTATCACCAGACCTACAACATGCCGGGGCGCGACTATATCACCATCGTCCACACTGACTACGATCCGACCAAGATCCACGAACTGACGGACGATAACACCACCTGGGTTTACTTCTTTTCCCAGGGAGGTGCTTCGGTCTGGTCGACGGGCGACGTACTGAAGATCACCATCGGCAATACCGTGGTGGCTGGTGAGGACGAATTTGAGTTCAGCGTGACGGCCGCGACGTACTCCGAAGCATTGGCCAAGGAAAACGTCGAGAAGATCAATGTTTTCCCCAATCCCTACCTAGGCGTCAATTTGGCGGAGACCAGCCGTTACAGTCACTTCGTGACCTTCAGCTACCTGCCACCCAAGGCGAATATTCGCATCTTCGACATGAGCGGCACCCTGGTGCGCACGATTGAGAAGGATGACCCGTCGCAGTTCACGCGCTGGGATTTGCAAAACCAAAACCAGTTGCCGGTGGCCAGCGGCATGTATATCGCCCATATCGAGCTGCCGGGGATCGGCGAAAGTCGGATCCTCAAGCTGGCCGTCATCCAAGAGCAGCAATTCTTGGAGAACTTCTAGGTGCACAGGATCTCAAAGGGAGAAACAGGAGACTATTCCATGCTTCGACATAGCTTTCGCATCTCGACGATCCTGCTGGCGCTGGTTTTCGCCTCGGCTGCGGCCTTTGCCGACGGTCAGGACCGCGCTGGTACGGCCGCCGCTCCGGAACTGCTGATTCCGGTCGGCGCACGCGACATGGCCTTGGGCGGTGCCTCGATCGCCACTACTTCTGGTCTGGAGGCCCTGCACTGGAACCCAGCGGGTCTGCCCAAGTCCGAATCCAACGCGGGCATCCTGTTTTCGACGATGTCCTATCTAGCGGATACCCGCATCAACTACCTAGCTACCGGTGCCAACTTCAAGAGTGTCGGCTCGCTGGCCCTCAACATCAAGGCACTGGATTTCGGCGCAATCCCGGTGACCACCGAGGCCAACCCCGACGGCACCGGTGCGACCTTTTCGCCGACCTTTTTCACCTTGGGCCTGACCTTTGCCCGGGAACTGACCGACCGCATCGCCGTCGGGATTACCAGTCATTACATCGTCAACCGCATCCAGCGCGTCGAGGCCACCGCGACCTCGTTTAGTGCCGGTCTGCAATACGCCAATTTGGGCGGGATTGCCGGCTTGGACCTAGGAGTGGCGCTCAAGCACATCGGCACGCGGATGCAGTTTGGCGGTTCCGGCCTGTTGCGCCGCGGCCAGCTCAACGGGTTGCGCCGCGGACCCTCCGATTTCAATGTACAAGCTAGCTCGGCTGACCTGCCCTCGACGTTCGAGCTCGGTCTGAGCTATCGCTATATGGACGCGGTCAACTTGTCCTCGGTCTTCCGGCACAACAATTTCGCCTACGACCAGTACCGGTTGGGTGCCGAGTATATGTTGGCCGATTTCTTCGCCCTGCGCGCTGGCTTCGACTACGCGCCCAACTCAACCGACGACTACATCTACGGCACCAGCTTCGGCTTTGGTCTGAATCTGGAGGCCGGGACGATCAAAGATTTGCGCGTTGATTACGCCTACACTACGGTCGAGTATTTCGACGCCCTCAATACCTTTACCTTTCAGTTCGGTTTCTAAAGTTCGACCGTTGCGCGGTGCACAAGACGTGCGCCGCGCAGTTTTTTCGCGGGAGATTGCCAATGAAGTGCGTGTGCTGGCTGGCGGTGCTCGTCGCCGTCGCCGGATTGGGATGTCAGAGTTCGACCATGACGGCGGCCAGGCTCTATATCAAGCAGGAGCGGCCGCAAGAGGCCAAAAAACAACTCGCCCTAGTCTTGCAGACCGAGCCGGAAAATTACGAGGCCCACTTGCTCATGGGCAAGCTTTTAGGGGACGAGGGCCGCTATGGCGAAATGGCCGAGCACTTGGCGCACGCCGAGAGCGATTCTAAGTTTCAAAGTGAGGTTGAACAAACGCGCCGCCAATTTTGGGCGCGCGAGTACAAGGCCGGCGTCGCTCATGCCCAAGGCGAGGCCCCGAATTACGTCATGGCGCGGCACTCGTTTCACAACGCGACCATCATCGACGAAAGCGCGCTCGACGCTTGGCGCAACCTCGCGTACGTCTATTACCAGATCGACAGCACGGATGCGGCCATTGCTACCTATCAGAAGGTCGCGTCGGCGGATCCAGAAGACGAGGGCACCTTTTTCAGCCTAGGGTCGCTTTACTTAGGAAAAGGCGACCTCGATGCGGCCATCGGCACCTTGTCGCAGGCGGTCAAGATCAATCCCGCAAACCTCAATGCCCTGACCAATCTCGCCATCGCCCAAGCCCAAGCCGAGGACTACGAGGGCGCTGAGGCCAATTATCGCAAGGTTATTGAGCAGAACCCCGATGATTTCAGGCCCCGCTTCAACTTGGGCAACCTCTACTGGCAGCAAGAAAAATACACCGCGGCTAAGCGGGCCTATGAGCAGGCCCTACAGCTCGAACCCGACGACGGGGACGTACTCTACAACCTCGCCATGGTCCACTTGGCCACAGAGGACATGGACGGTGCGTTGCCGCTCTTGGAGCAGCTCGCCGAACAAATGCCAGACAATGAGTTGGTGTGGTTGCACTTGGGGACGGTTTACGCCCACAAGGACTTGGTTGAGGAGAGCGAGGCGGCGTTTGCGCGGGCTGAGGAACTAGAAGAGTAAAGCGCCCGCGCTGTAATCCACCATGCTGCAGTACACCATCCAGCGCATTCTGCTGGCCATCCCAACCCTCCTCGGCATCACCCTACTGACCTTCCTGATTATGCGCTTGGCGCCCGGCGACCCGGTTGATCTGTTCTTGGGGGGGGCCGCTGGTGGCGAGGGGATCTCCACCGACCACCAGGCGAACATGGAGAAGACGCGCCGGGATTTGCGTCGCCAGCTCGGACTGGACCAACCGCTGTACCTCCAGTATTTGCACTGGCTTTCCAACTTGGTCTTGCGCGTGGAAGACCTAGACGCATTCGACCGCGGGGCCTTGTTGGCCGACGCGATGCTCGACGAGCTGCCAGATGCGGCGCGAGCCGAATTGGCGGTGCTTGAGGGCGCAGAGCGCAAGGCGCGCTTTTTGGAGCACTTTCGCCGCCTGCGCCCCGAGCGCGTCAACGAGCTAGTCGAGTCGCCTTTCTGGCAGAGCCGCCTTTTCTCGCCCGCCAAAAACTACGCTTATGCCGGGTCTGGCTTGGAGCTGATGCAGACGGATAGCTGGCGTTTGGTGACGCTGAATTTGGGGCGTTCCTTCAAAGACCAAGAACCGGTCATTGACCACATCCTCGACCGGCTGCCCGTCACGCTGGAAATCAACCTCATCAGTCTAGTCTTTGCCTATCTCATCGGCGTGCCACTGGGCATAGTGATCGCGGTCAAGCAAAATACCGCTATCGATCGCTTGGCTACCACCGGGACTTTTATGCTGTGGTCGATGCCTTCGTTCTGGGTCGGCATGCTGTTGATCTTGTTTTTCTGCAACAAGGAATTCTTCCACTGGTTTCCGGCCTCTGGGATCCAATCTATAGAAGCGGGGGAAGACTGGGGATTCTGGCGGCTGTTGACCGACCACGCCCACCACATGGTCTTGCCGGTATTGGCTTCGACCTACGCCAGCTTCGCCGGTATCTCGCGCTATATGCGCACCAGCATGCTGGAGAATTTGCGGCTGGACTACGTGCGCACAGCCCAAGCCAAGGGATTGCGCTACCGAGTTGTGGTGCTGCGCCACGTGCTGCGCAACTCCCTGATTCCCATCGTGACACTGCTGGCGGGGCTTTTGCCGGGGATGATCGCGGGTTCGGTGTTTATCGAGACGATCTTTACCATTCCGGGCATGGGCTTCTTGGCCTTCCAGTCGGTCATCGTGCGCGATTACCCCGTGGCCATGGCGCTCTTTACCATTGGCGCGGCCCTGTCGCTGGCGGGGATCTTGGTGGCGGATATTCTGCTCAAGGCCGTGGACCCGCGCATCGACTTTGCGAGTGTATAGATGAGCGCGGAGGCCGTTGCACAAGGGCAGTCCTACGGGCAGGTCGTCTGGAAGCAGTTCAAGAAAAACAAACCCGCTCTGTTCAGTCTCTTGGGCGTCGTCTTGCTGGGGATTGTGGCCATGAGCGCCGACTTACTGGCCGGCGACAAGCCGTACTACATGAAATACAAGGGAGAGATCTACTTTCCAGCTTTCCGCCAATACGGAGTCTATCTGGGGGTAGTGGACTGGCCGGTGGAATTGAAGCGCCGCCGCAACTTCAAAAAGCTCAAGCTAGAGGAGGCCATCTTCCCGCCGGTGCCGTATGCCCCGGGCGAAATTCGCTTGCGGGAGAAGTACCAGTCCCCCGGAGCTGAGCACTGGCTGGGCACGGACCGCTTGGGCCGCGACGTGCTCTCGGGGCTGATTCACGGCACGCGCTACGCCATGACCATCGGCCTAGTAGCCGTGGGCATATCGCTGACCATTGGCTTGGTCTTAGGGGCGTTGGCCGGCTACTTAGGCGGCTGGATAGACTTGGCACTCTCGCGCCTTTTCGAGCTGTGGGCCGCGATCCCCAGCTTCTTCCTAATCCTGACGGTCGCGGCGTTTTTTCCGCCGAGTCTGTTCTTCGTCATGGTCATTATCGGTCTTACGAGTTGGGTCAGTATTGCCCGCTTGACGCGCTCGCAGTTTTTGCAGGTGCGCAGCTACGATTACGTGGCCGCAGCTCGCAGTCTCGGGTACTCAAACGGACGAATCATGTTCCGCCACATCCTGCCCAACGCCATCGGACCGATCCTGATCCCGGTGGCCTTCGGGGTCGCGGGTGCCATACTCGCCGAGTCGGGATTGAGCTTTTTGGGCGTGGGGATACCGGCAGAAGTGATCACTTGGGGTGCCCTGCTGGCTGGAGCGCGCAGCAATACGGCAGCTTGGTGGTTGGTGGTCGTACCAGGCGTGGCCATTTTTGCGACAGTGACCCTGTACAACCTGCTGGGCGACGGGCTGCGCGACGCGCTGGACCCGAAGCTACGCAGTTCAGGCGCTGAGGAAAGCGGGTAGGGACTCGTTGGCTACGATCTGGTCGAGGGTCTGGCGCTGGCGCAGCAGATGGAGCTCGCCGTCTGTGCCGAGCAAGACTTCGCATGCTTCCGGGAAGGAATTGTAGTTTTTGGCTGCCATGCCAGCGCAATAGGCCCCACTGCCGCCGATAAAAACCGCGTCGCCGATGCGCGGCTCGGTGAGTAAGCGGGGTGCCAGCTCTTCGGGGTTGCCGGATGCTGGCGTGAGAATATCCCCGCTTTCACAGCAATGACCGGCGATTAGGTACTCGCCTTGGCCGCGTTCTTCTGGTGTGGCCGGGACCACGACGATGGGATGTTGTGCCCCGTACAAGCTAGGACGCAGCACTTCGGTCATGCCGCTATCGACCTTGATGAAGAAATAGCCCTGCTGGCCGGTGTCGACTACATCGACGATGCTGCAGACGATGGCACCGGCGTTGCCCACCAAGAAGGTCCCGGGTTCGATTTCCATGTGCAGCCTGCGGCCGTGCTCGCGGGCAAAGCGGTTGAATTCGTCGGCGACAGGTTGGCCAGCTTCGCGCAAGTCGGTCGATACTTCGTCGGCCATGCGCCCAACCATGAAACCGCCGCCCATACTCACGCGCCTAACCTCGGGCAGCTTGGCGGCCACACCCAGCGTCAGCCGGGCACAGTGCTGCCAGACTTCTGGGTCGCTGCCCGAGCCGATATGGCTGTGCAAGCCGGTGATGTGCAGGTCGTGGTCGGCTGCTGTTGCGAGCACTTGGTCGAGGTGCTCGTGCCAGATGCCGAAGCTCGACGAAGGGCCGCCCGTATTGGTGCGGTTGCTGTGCCCCGAGCCTAGTCCTGGGTTGACGCGCACGGAGACTTCACGGCCCGGAAAGAGTCGGCCGTAGGCTTCGAGCTGGTGTACGGAACAAGCGTTAAAGAGTACGCCTTGGCGGACTAGGTCTGCTATATTGTCGGGTAGCTGTTGGGCCGTGATCTGAATCTGGGCCGCTGGGACGCCAGCGCGCATGGCCCGCAGCGCTTCGTAGCCACTACTCGCGTCGATGTGTAGGCCGGCGCGGTTGAGAATGCGAATCACGCCGGCTGCTGGACAGGCTTTCACCGCGTAGCGAACCGTTAGGCCGTGTGCATTGGGGAAGGCCAGTGCCTTTTGGGCTTGGGATTCCAACGCCTTTTGGTCATAGACAAAAGTGGGCGTGCCAAACTGCCGCTGGACGGCGCGAACTTGGTCTTCAGACAGGAGTGAAAGCCGTTCCATTAAATGACCCTAACTTGATATTTTTCAATAGAATCCGTAGGTTATAAAAACTTTTTAGTATCGCTGTTATAGCCCATTTTGTCAAGTTCCTTATGGCCACTCACATCCTCGGCATTTCCGCGTTCTACCACGATAGCGCGGCCTGTTTGGTGCGCGACGGAGAGATCGTCGCCGCTGCTCAGGAGGAGCGATTCACGCGCGTTAAACACGATCCAGATTTTCCCGCTCATGCCGTCAGCTACTGTCTGCGGGAAGGCGGTATTGAGGCCACAGATCTGTACTGCGTGGGGTTTTACGACAAACCCCTGCTGACCTTTGAACGCCTGCTAGAGACTCATCTCGGCACTGCGCCATTGGGCCTCCGCCTCTACTGGAAGAGCATGAAGGTCTGGCTAGAAAAAAAACTGTGGATCCCGCAGTTAATCCAAGAGCAGCTAGGCTGCGATGTACCGGTAATGTTCAGCGACCACCACGAGTCGCACGCCGCGTCGGCCTTCTATCCGTCGCCGTATCGAGAAGCGGCGATCGCGACCTTGGACGGGGTCGGCGAGTGGACCACTACCAGCTATGGCTACGGCCGAGATGCCGAAATTCACACCTTGGCCGACATCAAGTTTCCCCATTCGCTGGGTTTGTTCTATTCGGCTTTTACCTATTTTGCGGGCTTCAAGGTCAACTCCGGCGAGTACAAGCTGATGGGGCTGGCCCCGTATGGCGAGCCGAAATACGTCGAGCTAATGCTCAACGAGATAATCGATCTGAAAGACGACGGCTCCTTCAAGCTCAACACTCGTTATTTCAACTACCTCTCCGGCTTGACGATGACCAGCCGGGCCATGGACAAGCTCTTCGGGGGAGCGCCGCGGCGGCCCGAGACGCCGCTGACGCAGCGCGAGATGGATATTGCGCGCTCCTGTCAGGTCGTCACCGAAGAAGTCATGTTGCGCATTGCCCGCACGGTGCACAGAGAAACCAAGCTCAAAAATTTGTGCATGGCCGGTGGCGTGGCACTCAATTGCGTTGGCAACGGCCGCATCTTGCGCGAGGGCCCTTTTGAAAACATCTGGATCCAGCCGGCTGCGGGCGATGCCGGCGGGGCCTTGGGCGTCGCACTGGCGCTGTGGTATAACCACTTGGGCCACGAGCGGGTGGCAGACGGCGCAAACGACGCGATGCGGGGGGCGCTGTTAGGGCCTGAGTACGGGGACGAAGAAATCTACCAGTGCATTGAGCAGCAGGAGGGGGTGGCGCAAAAGCTCGCCGAGGACGAGTTGCCGGTGCGCGTGGCCGAGCTTTTGGCCGCGGGCAAGGTCGTCGGCTTTTTTCAGGGGCGGATGGAATTTGGGCCGCGCGCGCTCGGCGCCCGGTCGATTCTCGGCGATCCGCGCTCAACCCAGATGCAGTCGGTGATGAACCGCAAGATCAAGTTCCGCGAGAGTTTCCGCCCCTTTGCCCCGACGGTGTTGCGCGAATGTGTACACGAGTTCTTTGAGCTGGATGCCGACTCGCCTTACATGCTGCAAGTGGCTCCGATTAAAGCGGAACGTCAGATCCCCATGAGCGAGGGCCAGCAGCGGCTGTTCGGCATCGACAAGCTAAACGTGCCGCGCTCGGATATGCCGGCCGTCACCCACGTGGATTACTCGGCGCGAGTGCAGACGCTGCGCCGGCAAGATCACCCGCGCTACTACGACGTGATTCGCGCCTTTCAGAGCCTGACCGGATATCCAGTGGTGGTCAACACGTCCTTCAACGTGCGCGGCGAACCCATCGTCCAAAGCCCAGAAGATGCCTATCGCTGCTTCATGCGGACCGAGATGGATTTTTTGGTCATGGGCTCTTATATCTTGGACAAGAAAGACCAGCCGCAGTGGCAGGAAGAGCTGGATTGGCAAGAGGAGTTCGAGCTTGACTGAGGTCAAGAGCTACTGGGGGATTGCGGTTCCCACGCGCGGCGATTTGCGCCGATTCGGACTCGTGCTGGCGGCGTGCTGGCACTGCTAGGCGGCTACTTGTGGTACGTGGAAGCGATCGGCATCGCCCAGCTTGTACACGTACACGCGGCCTCGCTGGTGTTTCTCGGGGCCGGATTGGCGCTGCCCGTGGTGCTGAAGCCGATCTACTTTCCCTACATGTGGCTGGCGAGAATTGTGGCCTTTGTCAATATCCACCTGCTCTTAGGGCTGGTTTTCTACACGCTTTTTACGCTGATCGGGCTTGGTATGCGCCTTTTGGGGCGCGATCCGCTCGATCGCAAAATCGCTCCCGACGAGGAAAGTTACTGGCAGCGTCGGGCCTCTTCTCTGTTTCCCCGCGACCACTATCGCAAGCGCTTTTGAAGCGCCACTAAGCCTTGCTCTTGTTTTGGGCAGCCGTTATATTTAACACCGCTTGGGAGGCCCCTTAAAACGGCCTCAAATGGATTCTACGGAAGAACTTAGCTCATTTGCCGAAGACGGTCGCTGGATGCTCGAGGCTCTGCGCGAGGCCGAGCGAGCTGGCCGTCGCGGCGAGGTGCCCGTCGGTGCTGTCGTCGTCGGTGCCGGCCGGGTTTTGGGCCGGGCCGGCAACGCCATTGAAGCGGCGCAGGATCCCACGGCCCACGCGGAGATGCTGGCCTTGCGCCAAGCGGCGGCAGCACTGGGTACGCGGCGTTTGTTGGCGACTACGCTGTATGTCACTTTGGAACCTTGCGCCATGTGCGCTGGGGCTGCGGTTTTGGCCCGGGTGCCGCGGCTGGTCTTCGGGGCCGTCGATCCCAAATCCGGTGCTTGCGGTTCGCTGCGCAATATCGTGGAGGATCCTCGGCTCAATCACCGCTGTCAGGTCCGCGGCGGGGTGCTAGAGCGAGAATGTGTCGAGTTGCTCAAGGGTTTTTTTGCGGCTCTGCGAGCGGCCAAGTAGATTGAGGAGAGGTGCCGGAGTGGTCGAACGGGCCGGTCTCGAAAACCGGTGTGGCTGTACGGTCACCGTGGGTTCGAATCCCACCCTCTCCGCCATCTAAGGCAACGTGTTTTTTGTGGAGAGATGGCCGAGTGGTCGAAGGTGCACGACTGGAAATCGTGTGTAGGGTAACCCCCTACCGTGGGTTCGAATCCCACTCTCTCCGCCATAATTGATCTGGATGGGGCAGTAGCTCAGCTGGGAGAGCGCCAGGTTCGCAATCTGGAGGTCGTGGGTTCGATCCCCATCTGCTCCACCATATTTTCCGGATACCCGCTGGTGAAATGCAGTATTTTAGGTCGTGCTAGATGGGGAGGTAGCGGTGCCCTGTACCCGCAATCCGCTATAGCGGGATTGAATTCCCATCCAGAGGTTTTCGCACCTCTTGTTCGACTGGAGCAAAGTGGCGCTGAAGACCGGATTCTGCGCAATCAAGAGCTTCTGAACCCCGTCAGGACCGGAAGGTAGCAGCGGTAGGAATGTCTCTTGGTGTGCCGCAGAGTGGTCCGGTTGGAGCTAACTGGCACTGGGCAGACCTGAGGGCGGGGTCGAAGATGGGTGCACGGCCTTTTAATTTTTAGTTTGTTCCCTTCAGCTTGGCTGTGTCGAGCAACGCAAATGGCCTATCAGGTAACAGCGCGCAAGTGGCGTCCTCGCCAATTCGACGAAGTCGTCGGGCAGGAGCATATCACTGCCACCTTAAGGAATGCCGTCCATTCTGGGCGCATCGCGCAGTGCTACCTGTTTTGCGGCCCCCGCGGCGTGGGCAAGACCACGACCGCGCGGATTCTCGCCAAGGTCCTCAACTGCGCCGACCGCCGCGATGGCAATCCCTGCGAGACATGCGATTCCTGCAAGAGCATCGTCGCCTCCATCAGCATGAACGTGCTGGAGATCGACGGGGCCTCCAACAACAGCGTCGATGACATCCGCGAGTTGCGCGAAGTGGTGCGCTACGCTGCGACCGAAGGCGTCTATAAGATCTATATCATCGACGAAGTTCACATGCTCTCGACCGCGGCGTTCAATGCGCTGCTGAAGACGCTGGAGGAGCCGCCGGAGCACGTGGTTTTCATCTTCGCCACCACGGAGGTGCAGTCGGTCCCCGACACCATCCTCTCGCGCTGTCAGCGCTTTAATTTTCGCCGCATCTCGACCGGGCAGATCGCTGCCCATCTCGGCACCATTGCCCAAGCCGAGGGCATCGCGGTCGAGGAGGGGGCGCTCCATATGCTGGCTAGCCGCGCGGATGGTGCCTTGCGCGACGCCGAGAGCCTACTCGATCAAGTGGTCTCGTTGGGCGCGGAGGTGTCGCAGCAAGCCGTGGTACAGGTGTTGGGTCTCGTCGATCGCGGCCTCTACTTTGAATTGCTCGACGCCATGCGTGAAGCTGCTCCCGCACGGGTGCTGGATATCGTCGCCCAGGCCGTTGACGAAGGGGCCGATATTGAGGAGTTCGTCTATGGTCTGGGCGAACTTTTGCGCCACCTGCTCTTCGCCAAGATACAGGGCGGGACCGACGAACTGGATATGGACGAAGACGCCCGCCGTCGCTGTGGTGAACTCGCGGCTGCCATGGCGGCCGAAGACCTACTACGCATGATGCAGTCGCTTTTGGATTTAGAAGCCGATATAAAGCGCTCGGTACAGCCGCGTTTTCGCGTGGAAATCGCCTTGGTGCATCTGGCGCTGATGGGTCGGTCTGTCGATGTGGGCGAGTTGCTACGCCGCTTGCAGTCGCTCGAAAGTACTGCGCCGCGCCCGGTCGTGACCCCGTCCCCAAGCGGTCGGAGCGAACAGGCTGTGCTCCCGCCCCCGGCCCAGCATCAAGTCGCCGCCCCGGCTGAGTTGAGCAATGCCGCTACCGCTGCCGGCCTGAGTTTTGATCAGGTGCGCACCACTTGGGCCGAGTTAGTCAATGCCGTGCGCGCCGCCAAGCCGTCGCTGGCCGGTTTTCTCAATAGAGCGACCTTAGATAGTCTAGAGAGCCACGTGCTCAGGCTGAGCTTTGGTGCCGACGACCGCTTTGCCATGAACCAAGTGCTCAACAACCGCGACAGCGTAGAGGAGATAGCCGAGGCGAAATACGGGCGGCGGCTGCGCTTGGAGGCCGTAGTAAAGAAGGGAGATGAGCCGGCCCCGCAGGCGGTGAGCCAACCCGAGTCCGACCCCACTCTCCGTTCGGTGCTCGACACTTTTGACGGCGAGTTAGTCTGAGAGATCTCATGGAACCTCTGGCCCTCGAAGACTTGATCGTCGCATTTGCCAAGTTGCCCGGTATCGGCCGCAAGACAGCGCAGCGCTTGGCGCTCTATGTGGTCAAGAGGCCGCGCGAGGAAGCCGAACTGCTCGCCAAGGCGCTCATTGCCGCCAAAGACCAAATCGAACACTGTGCCACCTGCTACAATTTCACCCAAAAGGGCGAGCCCCTATGCGGAGTCTGCCGAGACACCCGGCGCGACCAGCAGTTTATCTGCGTGGTGGCCGAAGCCAGCGATGTGCTGGCCTTTGAGATGAGCCAGTTTTACTCCGGGGCGTATCACGTGCTCGGCGGGGTGCTTTCCCCCCAAGATGGAGTGCTGCCCGAGGATTTGCACATCGACTCCTTGGTCGAGCGCGTGCGCCAGCAGAGCGTACAGGAGGTAATGCTCGCGCTCAATGCCAACGCCGAGGGCGATGCCACCGCTCACTTCATCGCTCAGCAACTCATGCCGCTGACCAAGGTGTCTAGGTTGGCGCGCGGCCTGCCGGTGGGCGCGGATTTGGACTTGGCCGACAGCGTCACCCTCTCGCTCGCCTTTGCCGGCCGATCTTTGCTGTAAGGTAGTCATGGACCGACGCGATATCTTTAACCTGCCCAATGGACTGACCGCGCTCAGGATCGGTTTGACGCCGCTGTTTTTGCTGCTGCTGTTCGCCGATACCTGGTATTTGAAAAGCCTTGCCTTCGTCGTCTTTAGCGCGGCCTCGCTGACCGATTTCTACGATGGCAAACTAGCGCGCGAAGGCAACCAAGTGACGCCGCTGGGACGCTTCTTGGACCCGTTGGCCGACAAGATCTTGGTAACGTCGGCCCTCGTTGCCCTAGCGTTGGACGAAATGGTCAATTTTTGGCTGGTCTTGCCCATCGTCGGGCGCGACATCCTGATCACGGGTATGCGCCTCTACGGGCTGTACCGGGGTCGCCCCATGGTCACTTCGCGCTTGGCCAAGTGGAAGACCGCGGTCCAGCTTTTCACGGTTATCTTCATACTTTTCGTCATTGGCCTTGAGGAGGCGATGGGGCGCTTTGCCGCAGGTCATCTCTTCTTTCTCAACGACCAGCTAATCCAGCTTTTGGCCAATGCACTGTTGGCGGGGGTGCTGTTGCTGACGCTGCTGTCGGGTTTTCACTACCTGTTCCGCGCGACCTCTTCCTACAAGGAACCCTGAGCGCGGCGTAGAGGAACGCGTTTCTTCTGAACCGACTGATCGCCACGCTTTTTTTTGTCGGCTATGCCCCGTGGGCACCCGGTACGGCTGGTACCGCGTTTATCGCTCTGTTGTACTGGTTATTTTCCCCTTCTTTGGGGATACTGGAGTGGCTCGGTGTGCTGTTGGTCGCCTCGGCCATTGGGGTATACTGCGCGGGCCGGGCGGCCCCGGAATGGGGCAAGGATCCTGGGCAGGTCGTCGTTGACGAAGGGGTGGGCTTTCTCTTCGCAGTGGCATTTTTGCCCCCGGGCGCTGGGATGGCCATCGCGGGCTTCTTCGTCTTTCGCGCCTTCGATATTGTCAAGCCGCCCCCCGCGCGGCAGTTAGAAGCCCTGCCCGGGGGGTGGGGCATTGTGGCCGACGACGTAGTCGCCGGCCTGTACAGCAACTTAGTTATTCGCTCGTCGTTCTATTTGATCGAGTGGGCGGGCTAGGACCGATACCACACTTTAATTGAGGGGATTCCCATGGCGAAAGCGAACGGACACAGCGCAGACGGCAACAAGGCCAGAGCGCTGGAACTGGCGATGTCGCAGATTGAAAAGCAGTACGGCAAGGGCTCGATTATGCGCCTCGGCGACGAGGGTGGGGTGCAAGAGGTGGAGGCGATCTCGACCGGATCGCTGGCTGTAGATGCAGCGCTGGGCATCGGCGGCTTGCCCAAGGGGCGGATCGTCGAAATATCCGGTCCAGAGGGAGCGGGCAAGACCATGCTCGCGCTGCATGCCATCCGCGAGTCGCAAAAGCGCGGCGGCACGGCGGCTTTCATCGACGCCGAACACGCCCTTGACGTTAGCTTCGCCCGGCGCATTGGCGTCGATGTAGAAAACCTAATTATATCACAGCCGGATTCGGGCGAGCAGGCTCTCGAAATCGTCGATACCTTGGTGCGCAGTGGTGCCTTTGATATGATCGTGGTGGACTCGGTAGCAGCGCTAGTGCCCCAGGCCGAGTTGGAAGGCGATATGGGCGATTCGCACATGGGGTTG
The DNA here is from genome assembly GCA_965261395.1 of Candidatus Latescibacterota bacterium. Taxonomy (GTDB): domain Bacteria; phylum Latescibacterota; class UBA2968; order UBA8231; family UBA8231. The sequence continues at coordinate 62,123 of OZ253462.1, read as the reverse complement.
CACGCGCGGCTGATGTCCCAGGCCCTGCGCAAGCTCGCTGGCTCCATCAACCGCTCGAATACGTGTCTGATTTTCCTCAACCAGTTGCGCATGAAGATCGGCGTAATGTTCGGCAACCCGGAGACCACCACTGGCGGGCGCGCTCTGCCCTTCTACGCCTCGGTGCGCATCGACATCCGCCGCATCGCCCGCATCAAAGATGGAGATCTCGATATTGGCAATCGCACTCGGGTCAAGGTCGTCAAAAACAAAGTGGCCCCCCCCTTTCGCGAAGCCGAATTCGACCTGATTTTCCACGGCGACCAGATCGGCATTTCTTGGGAGGGAGATTTGATCGACATCGGCGTCGCCAAAGGGCTTGTTGACAAGAGCGGGTCGTGGTTTTCCTACAATGGCGAGCGCTTGGGGCAGGGCCGAGACAACGCCCGGACTTTTCTGCTCGAGAATCCAACAGTAGCCTCGGAGATAGAGCACAAGTTGCGCGTCGAGTTGGGACTCGAGGTTGCGGTAGGACAAAACGAGGTCGGCGAGGCAGACGAATAAGTGGACGACCAACTGCAAAAGGCCAAGGACGCCGCCTATCGCTATCTCAGCTATAGGGCGCGGTCTGTAGCTGAGGTGCGGGACAAGCTAAAGGAGAAAGACTTTGCCGCCGAGGTCGTCGCCGAGGTCGTTGCCGACTTACAGCGCCAGAAGCTTCTCGACGACCGCGAGTTTGCCCGGCGCTGGGTTGAGGCGCGGTTGCAGCGGGCCCATGGCGCGCGTAAACTAGCCCAGGATCTCAGGTACAAAGGCGTGGCCGCAGGTGTAGTTGACGAGGTCATCGCCGAGTACGCCACCGCGCTCGATTCGGGCGATCGGGCGGTCGAATTACTGAGCAAGCAGGCTTGGCGCTACCGGGGATTGGCACCCGACAAGGCCAAGCGTCGGATGCTGGGCTTTTTGGCCCGGCGTGGTTGCGATCAGGAAATGGCCAGAGCAGCGGTCGAACAGGTATGGCAGGAGTTAGCTAATGAAGTCGAAGGAGATTAGGGAGACCTTCCTCCGTTTTTTCGAAGGTAAGGACCACGTGCGCGTACCAAGTGCGCCGGTCGTGCCGCAGGATGATCCCACGCTCTATTTCACCAACGCCGGCATGAACCAGTTCAAGGATGTCTTTTTGGGCTTGGGCCGGCGCGACTACACCCGAGCGGTTGATACGCAGAAGGTTATTCGGGTTTCGGGCAAGCACAATGACCTCGACGAAGTCGGCTACAGCCCTTGGCACCACACCTTCTTTGAGATGCTGGGCAACTGGTCCTTTGGCGACTATTTCAAAAAAGAGGCCATTGAGTGGGGGTGGGAGTTAATTACCGAGCGCTTTGGCCTAGACAAGGAGCGGCTCTGGGCCACCGTCTTTGTGGGCGACGACGCAGTAGAACCCGACGTGGAGGCCGAGGCGTTCTGGTACGAATGCACCGACCTGTTGCCGGGCCGTGTCGTTCGCCTACCGGCCAAGGAAAACTTCTGGGAAATGGGCGCGACCGGCCCTTGCGGTCCCTGCTCTGAAATTCATTACTACCTAGGCGACGATCTGGCCGCGCAGGACAGCCGTATGCTCATCGACGACACCGGCGACTTGGTTGAAATATGGAACTTGGTCTTCATCCAGTATAACCGCGATGATACAGGGGCACTGGAATCCCTGCCTGAGAAGCACGTGGATACCGGCATGGGCTTTGAGCGGATATGCAGCCTCTTACAGGGGACCGAGAGCAACTACGAGACCGATGTCTTCCAGCCGCTCATCGGCCGCATTGCCGAGTTGACGGGCAAAGAATACGGCGGCGAGCGCCGCGTTCCCATGCAGGTCATCGCCGACCATGTGCGCACGCTCAGCTTCGCCATGGCCGATGGAGTAATGCCCTCCAACGAGGGCCGTGGCTACGTCCTGCGCCGCATCCTGCGCCGCGCTGCGCGTTACGCCCGCCAGCTCGATCAGCACGATCCCTTTATTCATCAGCTAGTTGGCACGTTGGGCGAAACCATGGGCCATGTCTTCCCGGAGGTTGCCACTAAGAAGGACCACATCGACTTGGTGATCCGTTCCGAGGAGGAGAGTTTCGGCAAAACCCTCGACCGCGGCTTGGATATCTTCGCGCGGTTCGCCGCCAAGGGACAGATTACCGGCGGCGATGCCTTCCAACTCTACGATACCTATGGTTTTCCGCTGGACTTGACGGAGCTAATGGCCCGAGAGCAGGGCATCCCGCTGGTCGAGCAGGAGGCCTTCGATCACGAGCTTGAAGCTCAGCGGCAGCGGGCGCGTCGGGCCACCCGCGCACAGTTTAGCGCTACCGAAGGCATCGGCGATGCCTTGGAGGAAGCACATTCGCTCTTCGTCGGCTACGACGAGTTGGAAATAGAGGCTCAGGTGGTACAGGCCGAAGGAGACGAAGATAGTCGAGTATGGCTCGTGCTGGACCGGACCCCTTTCTACGCGGAGGCGGGGGGCCAGGTCGGCGACCGAGGGCGAATCGAGGGCGAAGGTTTTGTCGTCGAAGTCGAAGACGTGCAGAAGGCGCGCGGCGGCATCGTCCACAAAGGTCGCCTAGTGGAAGGTGAGACCGAAGCGTTGGCAGGCACAGTGGTTGCCCGCGTTGATCGCCAGGCCCGCAGGGACGCCGAGCGCAACCACACGGCGACCCACCTGTTGCACGAGTCGCTGCGGCAGACCCTCGGCGACCACGTAGGTCAGATGGGTTCGCTGGTCGCACCGGACCGCTTGCGCTTTGACTTTTCGCATTTTGCCTCGGTTGATCCCGAGCAGTTGCGCGAAATCGAGGAGCGAGTCAACGAGCAGATTCGCGCCGATCTAGCAGTGAGCACCTTCCAAGAGGAGCTGGAAAAAGCCAAGGCGATGGGGGCGCAGGCGCTCTTCGGCGAAAAATACGACGACCAAGTCCGGGTTGTGCGGATCGGCGACTTTAGTCTCGAACTGTGCGGCGGCACCCATGTGCGCTCGACCGGCGAGATCGGCGCATTCGATTTGCTCTCCGAAAGCGGCATTGCCGCTGGCGTTCGCCGCAGCGAGGCGTTGACCGGCGCGGGAGCCGAGCGCGCCGTCCGCCTGCGGCGGCAGGTGTTGGCGGATTTGGGCACCCGGCTCAATGCCGCGCCCGAAGAATTGGCGGACAAAATCGAGGCGCTCTTGGGGCGCAACCGCCAGTTGGAGCGGTCCCTCGACGGGTTGCGGCGTCGGGTCGCGGCGTTAGAGACGAGCGATCTGTCGAATGGAGCGCGCGAAGTGGAAGGGGTCACGGTTGTGGCGCGGCGCACCGAGGCAGAGGACGTGCCTAGCCTGCGAGCCATGGCCGACGGACTGCGCGAGAGCTTGGGCTCGGGGGTCGGCGTCTTGGGAGCGGATATCGGCGGCAAGGTTTCCTTTATCGCCGTTGTTACCGACGATTTGATTAAGGGCCGCGGTCTCAAGGCCGGCGACATTGTGCGCGGCGTGGCGCAGCTAGCCGGCGGCTCGGGTGGCGGCAAGGCGCACTTGGCCCAGGCTGGCGGACGCGACCCAGGCAAACTAGACGAGGCGCTAGAGCAAGTGGCGTGCATCGTCGAGCAGCAGCTAAAATAGGCGAGCTGATTCGTGACTAGCAGCGTACTGCAATACCTACTGGACATCCGCCACCGCCGTGGCGCTGGCTATCTGCCCTTGCTAGATCCAGATCGGTTGGCTCCAGACGAATTGGAGGCTCGCGCCCAGCGCTGCGTTGCGGCCGGGGCCGACGCCATCCTCATCGGCACGAGCCTGATGTTCTCGTCTCGCAACGCGATCTGTTTCGAGCGCGTCCGGGCCAAGGTCGATGTGCCGGTGATCAGCTTTCCCGGGAGCTCGGGTCAGGTGGTGCCCACGGCCGATGCGATCCTCTTCCTGTCGCTGGTCAGCGGGCGCAACCCCGAGCTCTTGATCGGCGAGCACGTCAAGGCCGCCCCCTTGATCCGCGAGTACGGCATTGAGGCCATTCCCACCGGGTATATGCTGGTCGAGTCCGGGACCCTGACTTCCGTGGAATTTATGAGCGATACCCGGCCCATTCCGCGCGACAAGATCGACATTGCCATGGCCCACGCCTTGGCAGCCGAGTACTTGGGCATGCGGCTTATTTATCTAGAGACCGGCAGCGGCGCGTGCGCTGCTGTGCCCGACGAAATGGTGAGCGCGGTAGCCGATTGCGTCTCGGTGCCGGTTGTCGTCGGTGGCGGCATTCGCGACCCAGGGGTGGCGCGGGCCAAGGTGGAGGCCGGTGCGGGCTTCGTCGTCACGGGCAGCGTCGTCGAAGACGATCAGCAGCGCTTGTGCGCCCTGAGCCAAGCAGTACACGCAAAAGAATGACAGGAGTAGCAATGGGCCATGGTTGAAAAGACGGCCACGATCAACAATCCGCTGGGTATTCACGCTCGTCCAGCCGCGCTCTTGGTGCAGACTGCGGCCCAATTCAAGGCCGACATTCATCTCTCCAAAGGCGACGTCGATGGGGTCAACGGCAAAAGCATCATGGGCGTGATGATGCTGGCCGCCGAGCAAGGTGCCCAAGTCGCCGTCCGGGCCGAGGGCGAGGACGAGGACGCGGCCATCGAGGCCATGGTCTCCCTGCTGGAGAGCACATTCGAGGGGCAAACTTGACCACGACCAGCGCACATAGGGTTTTCGATGGGATATGCGTCTCCCCCGGCATTGGCATTGGTCGGGCTTTCGCATATCACAAGCGGGCCCCGGTCATCACCCGCCGACGCGTGGCGCAGCACTTGGTTGGGGCGGAGGTCGAGCGTTTCCGCAACATACTCCACCAGGCCGGGGACGAGATTCGGCGCATTCGCCGCTGGGTCGCCAGCGAGCAGGGAGAGGAGCTGGCGCAGATATTCGACGCCCAGCTAGCCATGCTAGAAGATCCATCCATCATAGAGCGCACCGAGGCGTTGATCCTCGGCAAGAACTATTCAGCCGAGCGGGCGTACGCCCAAGAGTTGGAGAGAGTCAAGGAGGCCTTCGGCAACATTGAAAACGAATACCTGCGGGCGCGGATAAGCGACGTCGCGGATATCGAAAATCAGGTGTTGATGCGGTTGGCGGGAGGCGAGGTCAAAGCGCTCGATTCGCTGCGCGCCAACACGATTGTCCTAGCCCACGACTTGCTGCCCTCGGAGATGGTGCGCCTAGAGCGCCGCCGGATCAAAGGCGTGGTGCTCGATGCTGGCGGCGCGGCTTCACATACGGCCATCATCGCCCGCTCGTTGCAGCTACCCACGGTCGTTGGTACCGGCGATTGTTCGCGGCAAGTGGCAGACGGCGACTTGGTGGTCGTCGATGGCAACGAAGGCCAGGTCCACCTGCGGCCCGATGCCCTCGGCGAGCGGCGCTATCGGGCGCGTCGCCGGCGTCAGCTGCGGCGCGAGCGCGACCTAGAGCGGCGTCGCAACCTGCCCGCCGTTACCCGAGACGGGCAGGAAATCGCATTGATGGCCAATGTCGATGTGCATACTGAAGTGCAAGCGGCGCTCGACCACGGTGCCTGCGGCGTGGGCATGTACCGCACCGAGTTCCTGTATCTCAACTACCGCTTGCCCTCCGAGGAGGAGCAGTTCAAGGTCTATTCTGCCCTCGTCGAATCGCTGGTCCCGCATCCGGTGGTGATTCGCACCATGGACTTGGGCGGCGACAAGCTGTCCCACGTCTTGGAGGTGCCGCCCGAGGCCAATCCCTTCTTGGGGTGGCGCGGCATCCGCATTTGCCTCGATACCCCAGACCTGTTCAAGACGCAACTACGCGCCCTGCTCAGGGCCGGAGTACACGGCGAGGCGCAGATCTTATTGCCGATGATATCTAGCCTGAACGAACTGCGGCGTATTCGGGTGCTACTGGAGGAAACCAAAGACGAACTGCGGGCAGCGGGGCGACCCTTTGCTGAGCATTGCAAGCTGGGCATTATGGTCGAAGTCCCGTCCGTGGCCTTGATGGCCGATCGCTTTGCTGACGAAGTAGATTTTTTTAGCCTCGGCACCAACGACCTAACCCAGTACGCGTTGGCCGTGGATCGCGGCATGAGCAAAGTGGCTTGGCTCTACGACCCGTTTCACCCGGCGGTCCTGCGCTTGATCAAGATGGTCGCCGACAGCGGCCAGCGCACCAACACGCCCGTGAGCATCTGCGGCGAGATGGCTGGCGACCCTTTGGCCACGACGCTCTTGATCGGGCTCGGGCTGGATTGTCTGAGCCTAAGCCCCGGGCTCATCCCGGAAGTCAAGGAGGTCATTCGCGCCATCCGCGCTGAAAAGGCACAGCAGATCGCCAGCGAATGCTTGGCCATGGACACTGGTGCTGAGGTGCGGCGGCATTTGGAGGATGCCATCGGCGAATACGTACCCTTCTGGCGTCAGAGGCATCACTGAAGGAGCTTGAGAATACACTATGTCTAAATACATGTTTACTTCCGAGTCCGTGTCCGAGGGGCACCCCGACAAAGTCGCCGACCAGATTTCCGACGCCGTGCTCGACGCCATGCTCGCCGAGGACTCCAACGCACGAGTTGCCTGCGAGACCCTCGTTACCACCGGCCGGGTCGTCGTCGCCGGCGAGGTTAAAAGCGAGGCTCGCCTAGACATCGAGGCCCTCGCCAGGCAGGTCATCGCCGATATTGGCTATTGCGATCCCGAACAGGGCTTTGACTTTAGCTCGTGCGCTATTCTCGTGGCCTTGGACCAGCAATCACCCGATATAGCCCAAGGCGTCAACGCAGGCGAGGGGCTGCACAAGGAAGAGGGCGCTGGCGACCAAGGCATGATGTTTGGCTATGCCTGTCGCGAAACCCCCCAGCTCATGCCGCTGCCCATTACCCTCGCGCACGCGCTGATGCAGCACCTGACGCGGCTGCGCAAGGACGAGAAAATTCCCTATCTGCGCCCGGACGCCAAGTCTCAGGTCAGCGTCGAGTACGACGACGGTCAGCCCGTGCGGGTAGGGGCCGTGGTCCTCTCGACCCAACACGCTCCCGAGGCCAGTCACGCGCAGATCGAAAAAGACATGATTGAACAGGTCATAAAAGAAGTAATTCCCGCTCACCTGCTCGACGTAGGCACCCAATACCACGTCAACCCCACGGGTCGCTTTGTCATCGGCGGGCCGCACGGCGACTGCGGATTGACCGGCCGCAAGATTATCGTCGACACCTACGGGGGCGCGTGCCCTCACGGCGGGGGTGCCTTTTCCGGCAAGGACCCCAGCAAGGTGGACCGCAGTGCCCACTACATGGCGCGCTACGTGGCCAAGAACGTGGTGGCCGCTCGCTTGGCCGCCCGCTGCCAAGTACAACTAGCCTATGCCATTGGCGTGGCCGCACCCGTATCCGTGCGGGTCGATACCTTTGGCACCGGCGTCGCGCCCGACGAGAAGATTGCCGCGGCCGTGGAAAAGGTCTTTCACCTAACCCCGAGAGGCATCATTGAGGCCCTACAACTGAGGCGACCCATCTACCGGAAAACCACCAACTACGGCCATTTTGGACGCGAGGAGCCGGAGTTCGTCTGGGAACGGCCCGACAAGGTTGAGCCGCTGCGCCAGGCCGTGGGGATCAAATAGAGCCTTGAGCGGCTAGCCGATGATTGCCGTACCGTGCCGATGGTTGAGTGCGCTCCTAGGAGCCGGAGCGTTGACGGGCTGTGCGGTAACCCCCCCCCAAATTCCCAGCACCAATTTCCAGATCAGCATCCCGGTCGCCGACGATCGGACGACGGTGCAGGACTTGGCCGCCGAGCGCGCCGACTTCCTGAAGATCGACGACGAGGGCCTGCTGGCGGTAGATTTTACCGCGGACTTCAACCACCGCGAGGAAGTCGGCGACCGCCTTCGCGTCGCGCTCGTCTCCACGGCCTTGGCAGTGCCGATTGGGCCGGCTGACGATGCCATTGCCAAGACCGAGGTCCTCGCCTTTGCCGACGACCGCATCCAAATTGCGCACGCAGTCATCGCCGAGGGCGGTCTGACTATCAAGGCGACCAACCAGACCGCGATCCCTTTGCAGGTCGAGCTGGTCTTGGACGATGTCACAAGGCCGGACGGCACGCCCCATGCCTTCCTCATCGACGCGCTTGCCCCCAACGAGAGCAAAGTGGTGCTCTTTGACTTGGCCGGCAGCGAATTTGCCCCGCAGAACCCCCTCGAATTGCGGTTTTCATACCGAGTGCAGGGCGAGTTGGCCGAGGCTGTCGCCACCGACGAACTGCTGCTAGAAGCGGAGACCGAGAGTTTGCTCTTCAGCCGCGTCGAGGGAGTGCTCGACGAGGTCCTGCTGCCGGTCGCACCGGTCGCCCGCATGATCAATTTTCCCGCGGGCTTAGACCAGATCGCCTTCAACTCGGTTGCCCTAGAAGTCGGCTTGACGTCGGGCGTTGGTTTCCGCAGCCGCATTGACCTCCAGATCGAAGGTACTAACAGTCACGGTGAGCAGGGTTCCCTGATGATTTCCACAATGTTCCAGCGCGGCGACCCAGACCACCCGGTAGCACTCACCTTGTCGCTGGCCTCCGCAGAGCTGACCGAGTTTCTCAACCTGCTGCCGACTGAAGTCGCGGTCGCGCCGACTGTGCGCATCGGCGACGGCGAGTCCGTGGAGGTGATTGACTCCAGTCATTGGGTGCAGATCGACCAGGTGCGCTTTGCCACGCAGGGCCATTTTCAAATAGAAGAAGACACCCGCATCGAGTTCGACCCGATCTTCCGCCGCCTACAGGACGACGATGCCCGCCGCCGCATCCACTCGGGTCTCGACAGTGCCGCCGTAGTTACCACGATTGAAAATCACCTGCCCACCGCGATCCGCGTCAGCCTGTGGGTCTCACCGAGGGCCGAAGATGTGTACGGCAGCGAAGACCTATTCGCCGACAGCGAGGCCAACGGCTATTTGCGGATTCCCAAGCAGGGTTCCTTTGTGGTGGGTGCCGGCGATGTCGGCCCCGCAGGGCAGGTTGTAGCAAGTGCATTCAGCCACCAACGGATCGCGCTCTCGGACGAAGAGGTAGAGGTCTTTCTGCAGGAGGACGGTGTCTATACGGGTATATTGGTCGAGTTGGAAAAGACGTCGCGCGAGGTAGTGATGCGGGGGAGCGACTTCATCGCCGTGGAGGCTGGAGCGGTGATTTTCATGGAATTCAACGAGGACTTGATCGAGTAGGGTACAGGTGCAAGGCAAGGGATTAATCGTTCTAACGGCCCTGCTCGTCGCCGGGGTCTACGGGCCGGTGGCCGCCGTTCCCGGCGACGCCAGCCCCCGGGCCATGGCGCTGGGACAAGCCTATACCGCCCTAGCTCGGGGGCCGGAAGCCGTCTTCTGGAACCCGGCGAACTTAGCGCTTACGGACAGCCGCAAGTTCTCCTGGGACTTGCTCGGCGCGGGCCTTTGCTTGGTTGCCGAAAACAACAGTTTGTCGGTTGCCGCGTACAACGCCCACTTCACGGACGCCAACGATAGCGTATCCCCCAACGGCCGCCCGTACTACATCAGCCCGGTCAGAAAAAAGAAACTGTTAGCCGACATCCCAGACGCGGGATTGCGCATAAACGGGGATATCGAGCCGACGGTCGTCGCAGGCCTCCCGCTCAACGGGGGCGTGGCCTTTGCCATCGGACAAGTGCGCTCGGCCATTGCCGTGGGGTTTACCAGCGGGGTCGAGAGCGAAATTCCCAAGGACGTATTAGAATTTTTCTTTTTTGGCAACGAGTTTGCAGAGGACCGCTTGGCCGCCGGCAAGAGCGAAGGGTACGACATCAGCGACTGGAATGGATCGGGATGGGCCGTGGGCACGCTCAATGTCGCCGCGGCGAGGCCCGCACTGCCAGTTCGTCTCGCCCCCTATCTAAGCGAGTTCACAGTTGGCAGTACGCTCAAGCTCTCGATGGGCAGCTATGGAGAAATCATCGAATCTGGCGGCACCGGGCTCGTGGCGCACGTCGGCGGTGCCGAGGCGGACGCTTGGCTGATTGCCCAGCACGCTAAAATGGGCCTCGGCATTGGCCTCGATGTTGGCATTGCTGGCCGGAGTAAAAGCCGCCAGACGACCTTCAGCTTCAGTGTGCTCAACCTGCTCGACACCTTCTCTTGGAGCAGGGGAGCGCGCCAAGATTCCATTTTTCTCTCGGCCAACGAATTGCGCATCTCCCGCTTCTTGGACGCGGACTCGCGGTCCATTGAGGAAGTATTCGACAACCCGGATTTCGACGGCGACGGCGACCCAGACTTCACCAAGCAAATCGGCCAAAAGCCGTTCTCGCGCTCGCTGCCGGCCATGCTGCGGCTCGGGGTAGCCTATCAGGCCACGCCCCAGCTAACGGTGGTTGGCAATTGGGACCAGGCGTTCAGTTCTAAGTTTGGGATGCGGACTCGGCCGCGGCTGGCCGGCGGAGTCGAGTACTGGCTGGCGGACTGGTTGCCGGCCCGCATGGGCTTGTCGCTGGGCGGGCGGAGCAGCAGCTCGGCGATCGGTTTTGCCTTCGGCCCGTTTGTGCTGTCGTCTGTGCAGGTCCACTTCTTAGAGACCAGCCTCGCCACGCGCGGCGGCATCTTCCCGAGGATAGCTAAGGGCACCGCCATTTCCGTGCTGTTCTTTCGCCTGAGTCTCGTCTGACGGCTCCTCGGTCTTTTTTGCCCATTCCAACCTCTTGAGTCCCACGATGTCTCATTAGACGGGCAAAATGTGTCAAAAAGAGGCATGATCGGCGATGGTACGCTATTTGCAATCATTCGGACAGGCAAAGCCGACTTCTGAGAGGGAACCGAGATTGCACCGCCTAAAGTCGGAGTATAAGCGCTCGCACTCGGGTCATAGCGAAATTTCCAGATAGCTGCTAAAGCGGGAACCGCGCGCTAGCGATTGTCGTCTTTTTTTGTGAACATTGAAAATTATCCGTACTTTCAATCCTTTTTCAGAGAGGAAATACCCATGCGGAAGTTTTGCATTTCCCTGATCATTTTAAGCCTCACCGTGGCTGGCAGTGCCCGAGCTAGCGAGAATATGGAGCTCCTGCGCCAGATGAGCGACGGCTTCGCCGAAGTCGCTGCACAGGTCAAGCCCAGCGTCGTAAAGATCACTACGGAAGGCACAATCAATGTCGAGGGGCGCGCCCCTTGGGGGGAGCCTGACCAGCCACGCGAACGCGATGGCCAAGGCTCGGGAGTAATCATCAACTTCAGCGGCAATCAGTACATCCTCACCAACAACCACGTGATTCGCCACGCCGACAATATCCGCGTCGAGATGACGGATTCGCGCTTCTTTGAAGCCGAGATCGTCGGCCGCGATCCCCTGAGCGATATTGCCGTGCTCAAGGTCGCCGCCGAGGATTTGCCGACGGTCGCAATGGGTGATTCGGACCAGCTCCGGGAGGGCGAATGGGTGCTGGCCATAGGAAACCCCATGAGATTTGCCCATTCCGTAACGACTGGCATCATCAGTGCCTTGGGGCGGGGACGCTTCTTTGGCGAGTACGGCTCTTTTATCCAGACCGACGCGGCGATCAATCCTGGCAACAGCGGCGGTGCGCTGGTCAACCTGCGCGGCGAGTTGATCGGGATCAACACGGCCATCGTCAGTCGCAGCGGCGGCAATATAGGTCTTGGCTTTGCCATTCCGATCAACTTGGTCAAGGACGTGGTCGCGCAGTTGGTTGAGCACGGGGAGGTGCGGCGTGGCTTGCTCGGCGTGATTATCGACGACTTGGAACCGCTAGTGGCTGAGACAATGGGGCTGGACCGCAATCATGGCGTGGTGATCGATGTAGTGACGCCGGGGGGAGCAGCGGACAAAGCGGGCGTCAAAGTTGACGATGTAGTACTTGCTATTGATGGCCAACCCATGCGCAACTCAACCGAACTTCGCGACCGGATTGGGCGCACGGCACCGGGGACCGAAATCGAGTTACTGGTGTTGCGCGATGGCAAAGAGAAACGCATTAAAGTCGAGCTAGCGCTGCGGACTGAGGGAGCGCTGGCCGCCAGCCGCTCCCGCGATGGCGCAGACGCAGAACAAGAGGTGCTGGGCCTGAAGGTACAGGAACTGACCGATGCGCTAGCGCGGCGGCTAAGATACGAAGACGAGAACGGAGTTGTGGTCACACGCGTGGAGCGCGGCAGCGAGGCATCACGGCGTGGTTTGAGTCGATGGATGCTCATTCAGGAGATCAACTCCAAACCAGTAGAAACGGTGGGTGATTTTGAGGATGCGTTGGCGGAAATTGAACCAGGGGATGCGTTTATGATGCGGGTGCGTTGGCAGGACGGTCGACAGGGGGGGACGCGGTTGGTGGGAATGCGGATGCCCGTAAATTGAGTATGCGCTCACAAGCTATATGGCATCCGGCCGCACTGGCCGTATACATCCGCCTCGAATTCCACCTGACCGGCGCAGCAGCCAAAGGCATACTGCGCTGCGCTGCGAGTGGGCCGTACGAGGTGTTCTTGAATGGCGAGCGGGTAGGCAGGGGATTGGGGCCAGCGGCGGCTGAAGTGGCCGTGTGGGAGCAGTTCGCTTTAGATGCTGCGCTGCGGGATGGCGAAAATGTATTGTTGATCTTTGCCCTAGGCCACGGTGCAGCAGACTGGTTCCGCGCCGAGGGAAAAATTGAGCGCAGCGATGGGGCCGAGCAGGTGCTGTGCACTGGTACGCCTTGGCAGGTGCGGCCGGCCGATGCTTGGCAAGGTGCAGCTAGCTATGTAGCCGTGCTGGCACCGGCTGAGTGGGCCAAGGGTCGGTTTGCAGGATGGCAGGAAGCCGCGGTGGTGGCCGGAGCCGAGCCGAGGGATTGGTCGCCTTTGCCCGCGGTGGAAAGCATGGTGAGGGCGCGGGAGGTGGTGGCTTTTGGCGAGGTAGATGGTGATGGCGCGCTCGAATGGGTCGCCCACCCCGAGGCCATGCAGACCGCCAAATGCGTGCGGCGGGAAGCGCTTCTGACAGGCGGTAAAACCCACTCCTTGGTACAAGCGACAGACGCAGCCCGGGCCGCGTACTTAATTTTGGACTTCGGGCGGTTGCTCCACGGGTTCCCCCATCTACGGCTGCGGGGCCAGGCCGGAGCGGTAATTGACCTAGGTTTTGCACGTGCGGTGGGTGCGGTGGAATCGCGCTTGCGCTATGTGTGCCGCGACGGGTTGCAGGAGTGGACATCGCCGGAATTGGCGACGTGTCGCTATCTAGTGATGCGGATCGGATCGTGCCCAGAGCAAGTGGAAATAGACAGTGTCTCGCTGGTGGAGCGGCGCGTGGCCGTCGCGGCGCGCGGGCGCTTTGCAACCGTGGACGAAGACTGGGAGCGGCTGTGGCGCACTGGGGAGCAAACCTTAGCCGCCAGCCGCCAAGAGGGGTACACCCTCGGCGAGGGACGGCTCAACTGGGTCCAGCTCTACGTTTGGGCCATGAACGATTTGTCCGCGACCGGCAGCGTAGATACGGCGCGCGCCGTGCTGGCTGGCAGCGAGGCACCGATTGGCGGGGAACAAGCCTGTTTCCACGCGCTGTTCGTCGAACTGGCGCAGCGCTACGGCGGCGACCGCCCCACTGCCGAGCGGCTAGCGAGCCTAGTGAGCGGCTTACAAACGGCCGAAGACGAGGACGCGCCGGAGACCTTTGTTGTCGCCCTGCAGGCCGGGGCTTGGCAAGCGGTCGCGGCCTTGTGTCGGCGCACGAGGGACCGCCAGCAAGCCGTCCACTGCGAGCGCGCCCATCACCGGGCGCGCAAGGGCTTGCAAGCCGCTTGGAGCGAAGAGCAAGGGCTTTTTGCCGATGCCGCCGGGGCCGCTGATTGCAGCCGCTGGACGAATGCTTTGGTGCTCTACTTTGCTTTGGCTAATCCCGGACAGCAGGTGCGGGTGGCGCAGCACCTAGCCGGCGGCTCGGCGTCAGAAGATGACTTGTGGCAGGCGTTTTTTGTCGCCGGGGCGCTGTGGCGGGCGGGTGCAGGTGCAGCGGCCTTGGCTTACGTACAGAGGAAATGGGGCCGCTTGCTGGCGCGCCCAGGACGGACGTGGGGTGAAAAGGCCGGGTCGTTGGCCGCGCAACCCGGGCCGGAGAGTTTGCTGGCGGCGCACGTGCTAGGGGTTGTGCCTAAGGCCGAGGGGATCTTGGAGATTCGGCCGCAGCTATCTGGGCTCGAACGCGCCGAGGGCGTCGTGCCCACGCCGCACGGCGGGGTCGAGATCGCTTGGGGGGCGTATGGCGGCGGCTTTTCCGCGCGCCTTGCCGTGCCGCACGACGGTGAAACGCACCTCTCCGTACCCCGCTGCGACAAGCGCTTCCCCCAAATCGAAATCAACGGCGAGACGGTGTGGCGCAACGAGAAGGCCCACCCGAATTTCCACGTACAGGAACTGATCAGCCAAGAGGAGCGGATGGTGATGGTGCTGCGGCGGGCTGGGCAGTACGAGGTCTCGGTAAAGTAGCGGCGACATGGCCACAGCGTCTCTCTACCACGTTGCCCACAAGTCGCCCGACATACCCTCCGAGGGTGCGCCACTGCTCCTGCTTTTGCACGGCTATGGTGCCAATGAGGAGGATCTGCTGGGCTTGGCATCGCATTTGGATGCGCGGCTTGTTTGCGTCAGTGCCCGCGCGCCTTACGCGCTCGATTTCGGCGGTTTTGCATGGTTTAATATCGAGATCGGCGCGGAGGGAGTGCGCTTTGATTTTGCCGAGGCCGAAGAACCTCTAGCGCAGATATGGTCCTTGGTGGACGCGCTGCGGCGAGTGCACCGTCCCGCACGCATCTTCATCGCGGGGTTCAGCCAAGGGGCGAGCATGGCCTTGGCGGCCGCGCTAAAGCGGCCTCGGGATTTTGTCGGGGTCATTGCGTTGAGCGGGGTGTTCAGTCCGGCTATGGTGCCAGAGGATGCGGCGTCGGTACAGGGCCTGAAGGTTTTTATGTCGCACGGGCGCTTTGATCCGGTCATCCCCATCGCCCAAGCCCGTGCCTCCAGAGACTTGCTTGCTCCCCTCGGATTGGACTTGCTGTACAAAGAATACGATATGCCCCACGCGATTGCCCAGCCGTGCTTAGAGGACTTGGCCTCTTGGCTGCGGGCGCGGCTGGACACCCCCTAGAGAAATTTCAGGAGAGCAGGGACTTGACTCGCGCTGGCGTGAGCCGGTGGCCGAAAAGCGGCTGCGAGTGGGTTTGGGTCGAGCGCTGCCAAGTGGCGAAAAGCCCCCCGTCCGCTTCTGTCAGCACGGACGCGTAGCGCGAGCAGCCCGTGCCTTCCGGCGAGACGAAGAGCGGCTGGAGGTAGCTGAGGCGGTGGAGGTGCGGAAATTGGCGATCGAAGCCGTACGCCAAGCCGCCCAATTCCTCGCAGGAGTAGCCGCGCGGTCGGACGACTCCCTTTGCATGCGCTTTGAGCGGGTGCATGGACTCGGCCCCGTCGTAGAAATAGAGCGAGAGCGAGGGCAAACAAGCGAACGCGCCCACCTTGGGCACGGGCAGGCGGCAGGTGATGCGCAAGGCAGCCACATCCCAAGTCGGGCCGCGGAAAAAGAAGTCGTGGCCCTGGCTCTCGCACGAATGAGCCGCGAGCACGGCGCGACCCGAAGTGCTCGCCGACCAAGTGTAAGGATGGGTGCAGTAAAGCAGCAGGGACTGCCGGCCCATTCCGGCCGAGAGGTTGGGGTCTTTGAGGTGCAGATAGGCCGGATCGTCGCTGGTCAGCAGCGGAGCAATCGACTCCTGTGGGTCGAGCCGGTCGATGGAGGTGGCGGAGAAGGCGTCGATGCTCCAGACGCCGGTGCCCGGCTTCTGAAAAGCGGCGACGGCCCGTGGATAGAGGCGAACTTTTTCGGTAGAGACCAGCACTTGAACGCGGCGCTTGTTCAGGCGCAGAGCGCTGCCTTCGATGCTGAGTACGGCCGTGCCGCAGTAGAGGTCGGATTTGTCCCAAGTGCGAACCTCGACAAAGCTCCGTCCGTTATCAGTCGAGCGAAAGATGGCCAGGGTGCGGCCTCGGGGGCCGGTGGTCAGCCCGGTGCGGCTGTCGCCCGCGTCGCGGTAGCGGCCGATGAGCCAGAGGCTGCCATCGCTGGGGTCGCGGACCGAGTTGCCGCCGCCAAACCAGAAGCCGTCGCGGTCCTTGGTTGGCTCGACGAGGCGTCGGCCGCGCTTTTGGTCAATGAGACGAGTGCCGAGCCGGATGAGTTTGCGTTCGAGCGCGAGGGGTAGCTTGTCCATAGCAGAATCGCGCTAAGTATGACAAAAAAGACACATAATTGTCAAGCAAATGACGCGCTGCCGTCAGGCATCCCAGCCGGCCAGTTCTTGGCGGGCGATGGTTGCCATGGCGTCGAGCCAGGCCGGGTGGTCGTTGAGGCAGGGTACTAAGTGAAACTGTTGGCCGCCTCCGCTGGAAAACTGCTCGGCCCCTTCGCGGCCGATCTCGTCGAGCGTCTCAAGGCAGTCGGCGGTGAAGCCGGGACAAATGGCGACTAAGCGGCGCACGCCCTGCTCCCCGAGGCGGGCTAGTACTTCCTCGGTATAAGGCTCTAGCCAAGGCTCTTTGCCGAAGCGCGATTGGAAGCCGCTGACCCACTCGTCGTCTGCGAGGCCCAACGCCGCGGCTAGCTGGCGCGCGGTTTCCTCGCAGTGGCGGCGGTAGGGGTCGCCTTCATCGACGTAGCGCCGGGGAATGCCGTGGAAGGTGATTAGGTAGCGGTCGGGTGTCCAACTGAGGCGGGCGACTGCGGCGGCGACCGACTGTTTGAGCGCGTTGATGTACGCGGGATGGTCGGCGTAGGGTGGGACGAAGCGCAGCGCCGGCATCTGGCGTTTGCGGTCGAAAAACCAAGGGCAGCGCCGGCCCAAAGCAGCGCGGTTGACTGCGTCGTAGATCGAGCCGGTGGTGGCGCAGGAAAACTGCGGGTACATGGGAAAGACGAGGATGTGCTCTATACCTTCCTGCTCTAGGGACTGGACGGCGCGCGCGATGCTCGGCTCGCCGTAGCGCATGCCGAGCACGACCCGATATTCTGCACCCAATCGCTCTTGTAAGCCGCGAGTCTGGGCTTGGGAATGGACCATGAGGGGCGAGCCTTCGTCGGTCCAGATATTGGCGTACAGGGCGGCCGAGCGCGCCGGTCGGCGGGTGAGGACAAACAGATAGAGAATGGGATACCACCTGAGCGGGTGGAGGTCGATGACGCGCGGGTCGGAGAGAAATTGGCGCAGATAGGGACGCAACGCGCGAGCGGTGGGTGCTTGGGGTGTACCGAGCTGGGCGACGAGGACGCCAATTTTGGATGAGCTAGCGGGCATAAGCGGGCGTTTGCTGGAGAGTGTGCGGCGACTTACTTTTGAGAATATATCCGAGAACGCCGTTTTGAAAAGCCCAAAGGAGAGCAGACATGCGCAGCATTTTCGCAGGTATTGAATACGCGGGGAAAAGCACGCTGGCCACCATGCTCGGGGAATACTACCGGCACCGCCGAGTCCCCATCCACGGCGACGATCACTTCACCCTCCCCGACGCCTCGCTCAGCCCGGAGTCGCGCAAGATCTTGGTCGGCCTGCCCAACGACATAAAGGAGCGCGGGCAGCGGATGCAGATCCACTACCACGTGGACATCATCAAAAAGTACGCCTGTCCACTGATCGTCGGCTGGCACCTAGAGGAGGCCGTGTACACTCGCTTTTACGGCGACGACCCGAACAGCTTCTACTACCCGAACTTCCACTACGGCTTCCAGCGGCTCTACGAATCTTTAGTGCTTGAGGCCCATCTGCCCGATGTGGTGCTATTCCACGTAACGGCCTCCGACGAGGAGATCGCTCGGCGAATGCAGGATAGCCCACACGAATATCCGGTCGTGCGCCAAGAACACATTGCCGAGGTCAAAGCGCGCTTTGACGAAGAAATCGCCGCGTCGCTGTTTACTCACCAGAACCGCACCATCGTCTTAGACACCACCGGCAAGACGCCCGAGGAGTCGTTCGACGAGTTGCTCTTGAGGTCTGAGCCGATGGTGACGATGGGCGAATTGGCCGTGCGCGCCATGGAGGTACCAGAAGGCGAGTACGAAGTGGTGTACGAACGCGGCATGCGCAAGATGGTGGCCAAGTAGCAGACTCCATTGGAACTTTTTTGTGTTGTCGGTCGTCGATATGTGTACTTTAGTCTGTATCCAAGCGACCCATCGATAATGAAAAACCTTCGTCCTTTAACCACGTCTTTAGTCCTGCTGCTGGCACTTGCCTGTAGCGGCTTGCAGGTTCTCTGTGCCCCGTGTGTCGCAGAGGCCGCCCCCATGCCCTGCCACGTCGCCAATGCCTGCGGCGACGAGGGCATGCAAGCGGGTTGTTGCTGTCTGCGCGAAGAAAACAGCGCAGCCTCTCAGTTCGTCCCCCCAGCCGAGCAGCCGTCCGTCTCAACGCCTTTGGTCGGCATGGCTGCGGCCACCCCGCCGCTGCCTCGCTCATCTGTGATGCGGTCGTTGCCCAACCGCGTCCCCCAACCGCATCCCCCGCTCTTCCAGCTCTACTGTTCCTTCCTGATCTAATCCTCGCCGCACTGAGTTCGTTCTAATAAGCTGTCCGAAACCCCTAGCAGTTGCGCTCGGGGCGTACCCGGAATTTCCAGACGGTTTCTAAGTCTCACACTCCACTCAATTTGCGGAGGCCTGTGCGCGAATCTCAGGCCGTCGCGGCGAGGAGTATTTGCATGTACAAAAATGGAACGGCCCTGCTGCTGGCCGGGCTGCTCGCAAGTCCGATCTGGTCGCAGGAAGAAGCAGCGCTCGATCCCCGCGCCGAGCTCGCGGAGTACGCGCGCTACGCCGAACAGCACAACCCCAAGCTCAAGCAGGCTTTGGCGCGCTATAAGGCCGCCCTAGAAAAGGTGACTCCAGCAAGCGCTTGGGTTGATCCCCGCTTGACCTACGGCTATTTCGCGCGCCCGGTGGAGACGCGCACCGGCCCGCAGGAAATGCGCTTTAGCGCGGCGCAAACCTTTCCTTGGAAGGGCAAGTTGGAGCTCAAGGGGCGGATCGCCCAACAAGAGGCCGCAGTCGGAGGCCAGCTCTACGAGACCGTGCGGCGGTCGCTGATTTTCGAGGTCAAGGCCGCGTACTACGACTACTACTTTTTGCAGCGGGCCATCGCCGTCACCGAGGAAAACTTGCGGCTGTTGGCCCACCTAGAAGAAGTAGGCCGCGCCCGCTATCGCGGCGGCACCGGAGAGCACGCCCCCGTGCTCAAGGCGCAGGTGGAATTGGGCCGCTTAGAGGACCAACTGCGCAGCCTGCGTCAGCGTCAGCGGCCAGGCACGGCCCGATTGAATGCCGCGCTTGGCCGCTCGGCAACTGCGCCGGTAGCTGTGCCCGACTCGCTGCCCATGCCCGCGTCGGACCTCGACGAGGAGGTGCTAAAAGCGCGCTTGCAGGCTGCGAACCCAACGCTGCAAATGCGACAAGTGCAGGCGCGGGCGCAGTCCCTGGGCGTCGAGTTGGCCGGAAAGCAGTTTTACCCAGATCTGACCGTGAGCCTCGATTACATTCACATCGGAGACCGCGGTGAAAATCCGCTGATGGCTATGGCCACGATTAACCTACCCTTGTGGCGCTCGTCCTACGAGGCTGGGGAACGCGCGGCCAAACTGGGCTATCAGGCCGCCTTACAGGGCATTGCGGACGAGAAAAATAGGCTCGTAGCCGAGCTGGAGTTGGCCTTGTACAAACGGCGCGACGCCCAAAGCCGCAGCGCCCTCTACCGAGACAGCCTGCTGCCCAAGGCCGAACAAGCACTCAACGTAACCCAACGCGCCTTTGCCGCCGACCGCAGCGATTTTCTCGCGGTCATCGACGCCCAACGCACCTTGCTGGAATTCCAGCTAGCGTACGAACGCGCGCGCACCGACCAAGCTCTGCATTGGGCTGAGATTGAAAAGCTGGTCGGCGAACCCTCAACCACAGAGGAAATCCAACGATGAAAGCGACAAAGCAAGTGATAGCTACCGGCATCGTGGCGGGGATCGTCGGTTTGGCAGTGGGATGGGGTTTGGGCGGCTCGGACGCGCCCAGCGGTCACGCACCCGCCGCGGTCGCCGAGCAGGGCGAAACGTGGACCTGCTCAATGCACCCGCAGATCCGCCAGCCCGGCCCGGGCCAGTGCCCAATCTGCGCGATGGACCTAATCCCGGTGGCCGCGCCCGCTGTCGGCGACTCCTTGGGGCCGCGCCAATTGCGTCTATCGCCCGCCGCGCAGCAGCTTGCCAGCATCCAGACCGCGCCAGTCAAGCGCCGCTTCGCGCCGGTCGAGACGCGGATGGTCGGCAAGATCGCGGTAGATGAGACGCAAGTCCGCTCCATCACCGCTTGGGTAGCGGGCCGGATTGACCGGCTGTACGTGGACTACACGGGCGTGCGGGTCGAAGAGGGCGACCACATAGCCTATCTCTACAGCCCCGAGCTGTTGACCGCCCAAGAGGAGCTGATCCAGGCTCTGCGCGCCGGCGAGCGATTGGTTGACAGCGGTACGTCGGTTGGGCAGACGGCGCAGGCGATGGTCGCGGCCGCGCGCGAAAAGCTGCGCCTGCTCGGGCTGAAAGAGGAGCAAATCGCGCGCATCGAGCGCGAGCGCCGCGCCTCCGATCACCTGACGATCTACGCGCCAACAGGCGGTGTGGTGATAAAAAAGCACCTCAGCGAGGGCGCGTACGTGCAGACCGGAACGCCGATTTACACCATCGCGGATTTGTCGCGGCTGTGGCTAGAGCTCCGAGCCTACGAGTCGGACCTGTCTTGGATCCACTTCGGTCAGGCCGTCGAATTTTCGGCCGAGGCCTATCCGGGCGAGGTGTTCAGCGGCCAAATATCCTTCGTCGATCCAGTGCTGGACGAGCGCACGCGCACGGTGCGCGTGCGGGTCAACGTGGCAAACGAGCAAGGTCGGCTGAAGCCGGGAATGCTGGTGTGGGCCGTGGTCCAAGCCGAAGTGGGGGCCAACGGGCGCGCCATGTCTCCCGCGCTGCTGGGCAAATGGATCAGCCCGATGCATCCAGAGATCGTCCGCGACGCGCCCGGCACCTGCGACATTTGCGGCATGGCCCTAGTGCGCGCCGAAGAGCTGGGCTACGGCGCTGGCGACGAGGCTGGACGCGAGGCACCGCTAGTGGTGCCGGCCTCGGCACCGCTGCTGACGGGCAAACGCGCCGTAGTGTATGTCGCGCTCGGCGAGGGCCTGTACGAGGGCCGCGAAGTCGTGCTCGGGCCGCGGGCTGGGGATTACTACTTGGTCCGCAAGGGGCTGCGCGAGGGAGAGGACGTCGTGGTCAATGGCGCGTTCAAAATCGACAGTGCCCTCCAGATCCGCGCCCAGCCTAGTGCAATGTATCCAGCAGGCGGTGCGCCGACGCACGGGCACGATCACGGTGGAGGTAGCGCGTCCGCGCCTTCCATGGACTCCGGCGGCACCTCTGCGCCTGAGCACCACCACGGAGGCCACTGATGGAAGGACAAAATTCGTTGCTCGCCCGCTTGGAGCGCTTCTTTCTCACGCGCAAGCTGGTCGTCGCGCTCATGTTGGTCGGCCTCGTGGGTTGGGGCCTTGCGGTCGCCCCCTTTGCTTGGGAGTTCACATGGCTGCCGCGCGATCCCGTGCCCGTAGATGCGATCCCAGACCTCGGCGAGAACCAACAGATCGTCTTCAGCGAGTGGCCGGGCCGCTCGCCGCAAGACGTGGAAGATCAGGTGACTTATCCGCTGACCACGGCGCTTTTGGGCGTGCCGGGCGTTGAGACGATCCGCAGCTCTTCGATGTTCGGCTTTTCGAGCATCTATGTGATTTTTGCCGAAGAAGTCGATTTCTATTGGTCGCGCTCCCGCATCCTCGAAAAGCTCAACAGCCTGCCGGCTAGTCTCCTGCCCGAGGGCGTCCAGCCGGCCTTGGGGCCGGACGCAACGGCCTTGGGGCAGGTATTCTGGTACACGTTGGAAGGCCGCGACGAACAGGGCGCGCCCACCGGCGGCTGGGATCTGCACGAGTTGCGCCGCATTCAGGACTGGCAGGTGCGCTATGCCCTGTTGGCTGCCGACGGCGTCAGCGAGGTGGCTTCCGTGGGCGGCTTCGTGCAGGAATACCAAATCGACGTCAACCCGGACGCAATGCGCGCCTATGGGGTGCGGCTCGACGAGGTTTTCCGCGCGGTGCGCATGTCCAACCGGGACGTGGGTGCGCGCACCGTCGAGTTGAATCGAGTCGAGTACGTCATTCGCGGCATCGGCTTTGTCAAAGAATTGGCCGACCTTGAAAACGCCGTCATCAAGGCGCGGGACAACGTGCCGATTTACGTCAAAAACGTCGCGCGGGTCGCGCTGGGGCCGGCGCTGCGGCGCGGTGCGTTGGACAAGGGAGGCGCGGAGGTGGTCGGCGGCGTGGTGGTGGCGCGCTATGGTGCCAATCCCCTAGTCGCCATTGAAAGCGTCAAGGCCAAAATCGCGGAGATCGCCCCGAGCCTGCCCAAGAAGACCCTGCCCGACGGGCGGGTCAGCCAAGTGCAGGTGATCCCGTTTTACGACCGCTCCGGCTTGATCGAGGAGACGCTGGGCACGCTGGAGCGCGCCCTGAGCGAGGAGGTGCTGGTAACGGTGATCGTGGTGCTGGCGCTGGTGATGAACTTGCGCGGGGCCGTGTTGGTTTCCGGGCTGTTGCCGCTAGCTGTGCTCGCCTGCTTCGCCGCGATGAAGGTCTTTGGCATTGACGCCAACATAGTCGCCCTCTCCGGCATTGCCATCGCCATCGGCACTATGGTGGATATGGGCATCGTCATCAGCGAGAACATCCTCAAGCACTTAGAGGATGCAGACGCAGAAGACGACCGCTTGGAAGTGATCTTCCGCGCCACGCGCGAGGTCGGCGGTGCCGTGCTAACGGCCGTGCTGACCACAGTGGTGGGCTTTTTGCCCGTCTTCGCCATGGAAGGAGCCGAGGGCAAGCTCTTTGCGCCGTTGGCCTTTACCAAGACCTTTGCGCTGTTGGCCGCGGTGTGGCTGTCGCTGACGGCCTTGCCGGCCTTGGCACACTGCGTGTTTGGAACTCGACTGGGGCGTTGGGCACCTGGCCTTTGGGCCGCCTGTGGTCTCGGAGTGGGGCTCGCGCTGTCGTGGTGGATCGGTCTGCTGCTGATAGCTATTGGGGCGTATCACCTACTCGCCGCCCGCGTACCGGAGTGGGTGCGCTTGTGGGTGGCGCGGGGCGTGGTGGCCGCTGCGGCTATCGGGGTCGTTGTTGTACTAGCGGAACACTGGTTGCCCCTTGGCCCGGAAAAGGGCGGCTGGCGCAATTTTCTCTTCGCCGCTGGATTGATCGGTGGCCTGTTGGCGCTTTTTCGCGTCTTGCAACATGTATTCCCCCGCGTGCTCGGGTGGTGTCTGGATCACAAGGGCTTGGTCCTGCTGTTTCCCGTGCTGCTACTGATTACCGGCGCGTCCGCGTGGCTGGGTTTTCCCCGCGTCTTCGGCTTTGTGCCGCCCGCCCTGCGCAATTCAGCGCCCTTTGCCGCCCTCGCTGAGGCCCTGCCCGGACTGGGCAAGGAGTTTATGCCGCCTCTCGACGAAGGTTCTTTCTTGTGGATGCCGACGACCATGCCCCACGCTTCCATCGGCGAGGTGCTCGACGTCTTGCAGAAGCAAGACGCGGCCATCGCGCAGATACCAGAAGTTGAATCTGCGGTGGGAAAGCTGGGACGGGCGGAGACCTCGCTGGACCCCGCGCCAATTTCCATGATTGAGACCGTGATCAACTATCGTGCGGAATACCTCACCGACGAGGCTGGCCGCCGCCTGCTATTCGCTTTTGACGAGCACGCTACAGATCTCTTCCGCGCCCCCGATGGCACGCCTGCAGCCGCCTCCGATGGCACGCCCTACGAGGTGCCGGGCCGCTATCTCCGCGACGCAGCCGGTCGCCTCGTGCCCGACGCCGATGGGCGGCCTTTTCGCTTGTGGCGTCCGCCCTTGGATCCCGCGCTCAATCCGGGACGCGCCGCTTGGCCGGGGATACGGGGAACCGATGATATATGGGCGGAGATCACCCAGGCTGGCCAGATCCCCGGCTCTACATCTGCGCCGAAGTTACAGCCGATTGCCGCGCGGCTCGTCATGTTGCAGAGCGGGATGCGCGCCCCCATGGGCATTGAGATTAAAGGCCCAAGTTTGGAGGCCATCGAGCGCGCCGGTTTGCAGCTAGAGCGTTTGCTCAAGAAAGTGCCTATGGTCGAGCCGGCGACCGTCAACGCCGACCGCATCGTCGGCAAGCCCTACTTGGAGATCCACATTGACCGCGAGGCCATTGCCCGCCACGGCATCACCCTGCAAGAGGTGCAGGACGTAATTGAGATCGCCATCGGCGGCAAGCTGGTCACGACCACGGTGGAAGGCCGCGAGCGCTATCCCGTGCGGGTGCGCTACATGCGCGAATTTCGCGACAGTATCGAGGAACTGGTGCGAATCTTGGTGCCAGCACCGGACGGGGCGCAGATCCCCTTGGGTGAGTTGGCCGAGATTCGCTACGTGCGCGGCCCACAGGTCATCAAGAGCGAGGATACGTTTTTGCTAGGCTACGTGCTCTTCGACAAGAAGCCGGGGTACGCGGAAGTCGATGTGGTGGAAGCGTGCCGATATTATTTGGCCAGTAAAAGGGCCAGCGGCGATCTCGTATTGGAGACCGGCGTCAGCTACGCCTTCGCCGGCAGTTACGAAAACCAACTGCGAGCGCAAAAGAAGCTCAACGTGCTGCTGCCGCTCGCGCTGGCGACGATATTCCTCATCCTCTATTTCCAGTTTGGCAGCGCCGCCACGGCCCTGATGGTCTTTTCCGGCGTTGCCGTGGCTTGGGCCGGTGGCTTCGCCATGCTCTGGCTCTACGGGCAGGAATGGTTTTTGGATTTTTCCGTCTTTGGCACAGAGATGCGCGCGCTCTTCCACATCCGTCCTGTGAACTTGAGCGTGGCGGTGTGGGTGGGGTTTCTCGCGCTATTTGGCATTGCTTCGGACAACGGCGTGATCGTGGCGACCTATCTGCGCCAGCTCTTCCACGAGCAAAAGCCAGCGACTATCGAGGCGATGCGCAACGCAGCGCTCGCCGCCGGGGTGCGGCGCATCCGCCCCTGCCTGATGACGGCGGCCACTACGATCTTGGCGCTGATCCCCGTGCTGACGGCGACCGGACGCGGCGCAGACCTCATGGTGCCGATGGCCATTCCCACCTTCGGCGGCATGATGGCAGTGGTGCTGACCGCGCCGATTGTGCCGGTGCTTTACTGTGCGGTCGAGGAGTGGAAGCTGCGTTTTAAGCTGTCTCGCTGGTGAAAGGTGACACATTTCGCCGGTAGAGGTGTTAGATATAGCGGTCCATCAGCCCGGTCTCTTCTATCTATAAGTCATTCCCGCGAAAGCGGGAATCCAGTCTAGTCAATGATTTAGGATTGCTATATGTAGTACGAGCGGCGGTGCGAAAGCAGAGCCGCAGGCGAACATAGTAGGGACGATGCCTAGAATAATCCGAATGTCTCAGATGTTTATGAGACTACCTTGGCTTTGTAAAAAAGCAGCTAGGGGTTGACAAGGATCACAGGGCAAAGAAATTTCGAATTAGATGAGAACCTCGTTGCTTTGATGCCTTCTGCATCTCTTCCGATCCCGATTCTTCTTCAGGCGGGATTCCTACGGGTTCACAATTTGACACGGGTTTTCCAACGCCTACGTCAATCGTTTCACACAGGATGTAGTTTTCGCCTAGTAAGGGAACAAATATGGGCAAAGCTAAAGAGGGTCGTTCCGGCCTTATTGATCTCCCAGAAGATTCAAAACACTTAGAAGTAGTCCACATCAAGGAGTGTCTGCACGATGCAGGTTTCTCTCCTGATGACCAAGCGTGGCTGCTGCGCGTCTTTGAGCGTCCAGACTGTTTTGGCAGTTCTGCAAGCAACGCTGTATTCAAAGACCATTTCGTAGATTCCTTCGAGCGCGACCTTCCCCGCATTGTAGAAAACATAGACGCAAAAGATCGCCAAACTCGCTTGGCCCTTCTTTTTGGCTCTATGCTCAATTGCGGCCCGGTTTATTACAGTGAAGAGCTGCGGCCCCGTGTTAATGGCCCTTGGGTCCACGAATTTCGGCAGCACGCAGCGTTTTGCGCAAAAAACTTGGATTGGCACAAGCTTAACGAAATGAAGGATTCCTCTTCCTTCCTATTCGCCGACCTGATTCTATTTCTCTTTCCCAAAGACTTGCCTTTAACTCAGGTCGTCGATCTCAATGCTCTGAATCCCGTTCAACGGAGAGAATGGTCCAGTAGTGATTTTAGAGATCCCAAGGAACTTGAATTTTGGCTAATCTGGCGCTTTCGCAAGAATGCAGAACATTGCAGCACAGTCAGCCTGCACACACTGTTGCCAGCTTTTACCGATCTTCCAGCAGATGTTTTAGGCGAAAAAATTCTCGGCTTCTTAAATGCCATCCACTACGCTATGAGTCTTGGATCTGTATCGAGTAAGGAACGTTTAGATGCTCTGAACGACGGATGGCGGGTTGTTGCACATGAGTTAATTCCGTTTTTGGACCTTCTGAATACGAAACAGCCAGAGTCAAATCAGGAAAGCTCCTCATTGATTAAAGCTTGGTGGGGATTAGCCAAGATAATTTACAGTAGGAGTATGGGCGGATTGGAATCTGAACTCTCTACAGAACTGAGAAATCGGCTTATCGAAAGTGCCGCTAGACATATCGGAATGTTGCGGGCGGTGTTACGAGATGACCCAAAAGTTTTTAAGGAGAAAAATTCAGCAGGAGAAGTGTCCGATTTTTACAGAAAGGCGTTTGATATTTTGCTAAGTTTTGCCGACCCGTGGAAATGCCTGAAGCCCTTATTGCTGGTTTTTACGGAGATGAACGTGCCGGCTGTTACATCTGATCTGCGCCCTCGGGACGAACATGGAAGAGAGGCTCCTCCTTATCCGTATAGTGAAATACCGCTGTGGATCGAGATCGCCACGTACCCTCAGAACCTGCGGGCAGAGCTGGACCGAGATTCGCACTTACAGACTTTGCGTGAAGAGTTCGCTAAATTTTGCCTTGGACGACTCAAGACAAAAGCTAAAAAAGCAGCAGGCTATACCAACGCCGATTTCATAGAGCCTCGACCGCTGTGGCGTCAGGGCTACGTACAAGCCTTGGCGGCCTTGCGCGTCAATCCCGGCGGTCGGGCGCACCGAACTGTATTTTGGCTTCTCAACAACGACCCAGACTCAACGGTCCGCAGCCTTGCCAAGAAAGCACACAAGAGAATTCGGCACTTAGATCGCAAGAAACCCAACTTAGATGACGGGGCCTCGCCTCGCCGCCCCCTCTTTGAAGCCTTTTGGTGGCTTCGCCAAGCGCATCTTTTGACGCTTGGAAAAAAGATCGATGAATCTGGAGCCATGCGGACGCGCCGCAAGGAACTGCATCGTACACGGGAGAAAGATGATCGCCTCCATTGGGAAGTATAAATGGCGAATAAGAGGAACACTTTTTCATCGCTTAGGTGTTGTATAGTGAGAGGTCAATGAACGGAATCACTTATGACGGGAAGCAAGCCGTTCTTCGATTGGGAAGCATAGTGTCCCCGTGAGGCGGCTCATTTCTACAAGAAAGGAGGTGATGACATGGCCAAATCAACCGGAAGCCGAGGCAGTGGGAAAGGCGGTAACCGCATGACCCCGAAGGCCGCGGCACGTATCCAGGGGGCGGCTGCCAAGGATGGTGGCAAGGTTGCCAAGGGCAGCTTTGCGGCGCGCGCTCAGAGAGCAGCGGTCAAGAAATAGCAGTATCGCCGGACTTCCGGGCGTGGACGCGGCAATGCCCCGCCCGGCAAGGGTAAGGGCAAATGATGCACCGGCAGAGGTTGGCCGTTACCAGCTCTGACGCTTTCACGGTCAACCTCTGCCCCCAAATTTCGTTTTATCAGATGCGTCGCACTTCGCGGCTCTCAATAGCCGCACTTTGATCCTTTTGGGATCGTGCATACGACGCATCCTTTCAGACAACTGGGATAGCAACATCGTCCCTTTAATCTCAATTGAGAAAGGAGCTTCAGATGCAAACCAACCAATTTTCTAAGAAAGTTCCATCGGTCAACTTCCATCTCTGGGAGCCGTGCAACATGCGTTGCAAGTTCTGTTTTGCCACATTCCAAGATGTCAAGCAAAGCATTTTACCCAAAGGGCACTTGCCAAAGGAAGATGCTATCTCGGTTGTGGATCGGCTTACTGAAGCGGGTTTTGGGAAAATCAATTTTGCTGGTGGTGAACCCACCCTCTGCTCGTGGTTGCCAGACCTGATTAGGCGGGCAAAAGAACGCGGGGCGACGACCTCTATTGTCACCAATGGGTCGAGAATCACCGATCGCTGGCTGGATGACGTAAATGGAAGCCTAGATTGGATCGCGCTAAGCGTCGACACCGTCGATCCGGGAAAACAGAAACGACTGGGGCGTGCACTCCGTGGCACTAGCCCCATAACCGAGGAAGAATATCTGCGTATCGCCAGTCAGATAAAGCGACGTGGGATACGTTTGAAAATCAACACTGTCGTAACTTCCGAAACTTGGCGAGAGGACTTCACTGACTTCATCAGGTCGGCAAACCCGGAGCGTTGGAAGATACTTCAAGCCCTCGCTGTCAATGGTCAAAACGACGCACATATCGCCGATTTCGAGATCGCGATAGAGCAATTTGAGGAGTACGTCCAACGCAATCGGTCTGTCGAAAATGCCGGAATTAGTGTCGTCCCGGAGAACAATGCGCTGATGACGGAAAGTTACGTCATGATTGACCCTGCGGGACGCTTTTTTGATAACGCTCAAGGCACCCATACTTACAGCCGCCCTATTTTGTATGTTGGAGTTGATGAAGCCTTGAGGGATGTATCTATAAACCTCGAACGGTTTCTCCAGAGAGGAGGGCTGTATGGCTGGTAGATTCATTGTCATCGAAGGACTTGATGCTACGGGCAAATCAACTCTGGTACCCAAGCTGACCAAGAAGCTCAATGCGGCTCTGCTTACATGTCCACCGCAGTTGGAGGGACTTGGACTCTCGGAGGGGGATCTCCGTTTGGACTTCGATTGCCGTCCTCCCGCGCAGAGTCGCGCTTACGGGACCGCCGATTCCCTGATCTGTTCCATTTGAGACGAACTGTTTAAGCGCGGTTCAGAGTCTGAAGGGTGCCCCGACGGTTTTGTCGGGGCACTTCTTCGTTTTAGCGTATAGTCTTCTAGTCGTCGTCTAGTCGTCGTCTTCGCGCTCGCTGAGCAACTCGCCGCGCTGGAGTCGCTCGGCGTTTTCCGTGGCCCAGAGGATGTTTTTCATCACCTTTTGCGCGGTGATATAGCGGGTCGCCGCCAACAGGTGGACGCGCTTTTCCTCGGGATCGCTGCTCAAGTCGTAGTGCCGGAACGCAGCTTCGAGCACTTGGAACATGTGCAGCTCGGCGTCTTCGCGGAGCATGATGTGGCTCAAGGCGTGGCGGAGCTTGGCGAGGTCGCGCCCTTCTTCGAGATACTGGCTGACGAGGACTTCGGCCTCAAAGACCTTTTGGAAATCGGCTAATTCGCCGAGGTGATCGAGCATGGCCTCGCTGGAGGCGAAGTGCTCGTCGAGCTTCTGCCCGTGCCGTGGGACGCGGGCAGCCGGCATGTTGAGCCAACGCAGGTAGGTGAGGAAGACCGCGCCGTGGAAAATGGCGCGCAACAGCTCCTTGCTGGGGGCGTAGTGGAAGGTCTTATACAGGGCGTGGGCGTAGGAGTAAATGTTGGCCACGTCGTGCCAATCGCCCTCGTTTTTGAGGTGGAAGCGCAGGGTGCGCTGCGCGCCGGCGTAGGTCATGGCGCGGCAGAGTTGGGTCGGTGGCACGCCAGCACGCAACGCCGCTTCGACGCGGACGAGGATGGGTTCAAAGTCGTCGCCGAGCATGACTTGAGTGAATTCGGCGACGTCGAGAGTGGCTTCGTTGCGCTGATTGTCCTCCCAGATCTCGTCTAGGCGCGAGAAGATGTTTTCTAAGACCGGTAGGCTATCGGCCCAGCGCGAGGTCTCTTCGTGGCGAGTGCGGCTCACCAAATCGACGACGATCGGGCGGAGGATCTCGTGCGCGCCGGTCCATTCCACGTAGTCGAGGGCCTCGAACATCTTGTTGGCAAAGTCGAGGGCGTGCCCGTCGCCGGTGAAGTAGAAATCCGTGGCCGCGGTGAAGACGAAATCCGCGAGGGTTTCCTTGTCGCAGCCGCGGTCGTGCAGGGTGAGCAAGATGCGCTCGGCCGCGCCGTGGTGCCGCTGATCGATAAAGGTGCGAAACCAGCGCTTGAGAGTGGCCAAGTCTTGGTCGGCATTGGCGCGGGGAAAGGGGAAGCGCTGGCGGCGCGACGAGCCGGAGGTACGCTGCGAAATCTGGGTCAAGCCGTGGACGAGAAAGAGGTTGTGATCGGCCTCGGCGGTGTCGTCCCACATGTTCGCCGCGAGGGTTAGGATGGCGACGCCCGACGACCAGCCTTCGCTGGTTTTGTGCGCGCCGTAGTAGAGGCCCTGTTGGATGATTTCCTGCGGGGTGGCCCCCGTCTGGCGGAGCGCGGCGACCGCTTTGGCGATGAGGAAGGAACTGCGGTCCTTGAGCCCTTGTTCGAGTGCGCGCTTGCCGCGGGCCACGATCCGCAGGCGGGCTTCTTCCTTTTCGCCGGGCGGGATGCCCACCCACGCGTAGCCGTCGTCGCGCACCTCCACCGGAAAGGCTTTCAGGTCGTCGCCCGAAGTCAGCAGGCAGCCGCCGGTCTTCAGGTCAAATTCCCAGTGGTGCCAGTGGCAGATCAGCACTCCGTCGCGGATGCTGCCTTTGGACATGGGGTAGCCCATGTGCGGGCAGCGATTGTCAACGGCGTGAAAGCGCCCCTCGTAGAGAAAGACGGCGAGGTGAATGCCTTCGACGGTAAAAGGCCGGCCCTCGCCTGCGGCAAATTCGCTAGCCGGTGCGAGCCGGTGATAGACGCAGGTCGCTGGATCGACATCGATCTGTGGCCGCATTTCGCTTAGGTCGAGACGTTGAGCGGTGGACATGAGCGTTGCCTCCTGTGGAATGTACCAAGAATATGCGCGATTTGGCGGTGGTGGGCGAGGGGCTTGTGTTGACTTGCAGTGCTGCGCGTGAGCATGTTCTGAGGGCCGCGACCTCCCGCGGCAAATAGCAAGGAAAGGAGATTTCCTATGTCTTGGCGAATTTTGCTGGTAGCCGTGCTCTTTTTGGGCGGTCTAGTCGCCGAAGAGGCTTACGCACGCGGCAAGCGCGTAAGCCAGATTCCCAATGGTGCCGTGTTTAGCTGCAACTCATGCCACACGGCCGGCGGCGGTTCACCGCGCAACGCGTTTGGATTGGAAATCGAAACCAACTTTCTCACCGCGGCCGGTGCAGCCGGTGACGTGCTTTGGGGCCCAGAGCTAGCAGCCTTGGACTCCGACGGCGACGGAGCGTCCAATGGCGCTGAGTTGGGCGACCCCGACGGCACTTGGGTGGCCGGCGATACTAATCCAGAAGGCGAGGCATTTGCCCCCGGCGACCCAACGAGTACCCCGCCACCCACATCGCACGATACAGCGGTCGAGGTATCGAC
Source organism: Candidatus Latescibacterota bacterium (assembly GCA_965261395.1). Taxonomy (GTDB): domain Bacteria; phylum Latescibacterota; class UBA2968; order UBA8231; family UBA8231. Next base: position 30,427 of record OZ253462.1, on the reverse strand, counting down.
TTGGGCGCAAATCAAGCACCTGATTGGCACGCTCGACTGAGGCGGATTGGACGGCTTGGCGCGGTGGTTTTCAATATCGTGCCGGCGTTGAAAACCACCGCATTGAGCGGGTTCGCCGGTCGAATTGCGAGGTTGCAACATGACGGCAAACAGTAGAGAGCAACATTTCGCCATTGAGGGCATGCACTGCGCTGGCTGCGTGCGGCAGGTCGAGCAGCAGGTGTCCGGCTTGGCCGGCGTCGAAGTGGCTGACGTCAACTTGGCGACCGAGCAGATGGCCGTGCGCTTTGATCCGGCGGCTGTAGATGAAGAAAGCATTGCAGCGGCCGTGGCAAAAGCGGGGTTCCAGGCGCGGGTACAAGCGCCCGAAGCCGAAGGCGCGGCTAGGCGACAGGAGCGCAAGCGGGTCGAACTGGCCGCGCAGGCGGGTGCGTTTCGCTGGGCCGTTGTGTTTTGGCTGCCGCTCTTCGCGGTGGAGATGGCCGAACAGATGGGTGCGCCCGTTGCCGATGCGCTGTCCCTTGCCCAGCATCCGTTGCGGGTGGGGCTTTTGCACCTGCTATTCGTGCTGCCGGTGCTGTGGATTGGCCGCCAGATCTACGTCGAGGGCGGGCAGGCTCTGTGGCGGGGCCGACCCAACATGTTTTCGCTCATCGCCATTGGCACGGCTGCGGCTTGGCTCTACAGCGCTTGGGGTTTGGGGTCCGTCGCCGTAGGGGCGGTTGCGGCGTTTGACTCCTATTTCCCGTCGGTTGCGACGATCGTCACCCTGATGCTGATGGGCCGCTATCTCGAAGCGCGCTCGCGGTTGCGGGCCGAGGCGTCCATAGGTGCCCTGCTGCAACTTAAGCCCGACAAGGCCGCGCTGATCACCGGCGATGGGGAGCGGGAAATCGCGGCCGATGCTATCGAGGTGGGCGACTGCCTGCGCGTGCGTCCGGGCGAGCGCATCCCAGCCGACGGCGAAATCATCGAAGGAAATTCTACGGTCGATGAGTCACTGCTGACCGGCGAGTCGCTGCCTGTGGCCAAGACACCGGGCGATGCCGTAACCGGCGGCAGTCTCAACGGCGCGGGCGCGCTCGTGGTCCGCGCAACGCGCGTGGCCGGGGATGCGCTGCTGATGCAAATGGTGCGCTTAGTCGAAGCCGCGCAAGCGGGCAAAGCGCCGATTGCCCGCTTAGCCGATGTCGTCGCCGGGTATTTCGTGCCGGCGGTACTGGCCCTAGGCGTGGTGGCCGCAGTGGGTTGGTTGTGGGCCGGGGAGGACCTGAGCTTTGCGTTGCAGGTTTTCGTAGCCGTGTTGATCATCGCTTGCCCGTGCAGCTTGGGCTTGGCCACGCCGGCCGCCATCATGGTCGGCACGGGCCGCGGCGCGCACCTCGGTATACTATTCAAAAGCCCAGAAGTGCTGGAAACGGCGCACAAAGTGGATACTGTGGTGCTGGACAAAACCGGCACGATCACCGAGGGGCGGCCGCAGGTCGTGGCAGTGGAGCCGTTAAACGGACGCCACACCGACGAAGTGCTGAGCTTGGCCGCAGCCGTGGAGCGCGGTTCGGAGCATCCACTGGCCGCGGCGATTGTGACCGCCGCGGCAGAGCGGGGCCTTGCCGTGCCGGAGGCTAGCGGAGTCGTGGCGACGCCGGGCAAAGGCGCGCAGGCTGGGGTGGAGGGCGAAGCTGTGGTGGTGGGCAATCGCGCTATGATGGAGGTGGTGGGAATTCACCTAGACGAGGATAGCGATCCGACGGCTGGTACCACCACCGTATGGGTCGCGGCGGCGGGCGCATTGGTCGGCTGCGTGTCTTTGGCCGACCGCCCCCGCCCGCAGAGCAAGGAAGACGTGGCTCGGCTGCGTCAATACGGCTTGGAGGTGGTGATGCTCACGGGCGACAGCCGTCCGGCCGCGGAAGCTGTGGCGCGTCAGGTGGGGATTGAGACCGTGCGCGCTGGCGTTTTGCCCGCAGACAAAGCGGCGGCTGTGCAGGCCTTGCAGGCCGAGGGCCGCTGCGTGGCCATGGTCGGCGATGGGATCAACGACGCGCCCGCGCTGGCCGCCGCCGATGTGGGCATGGCCTTTGCCACTGGGACGGACGTGGCGGCCGCGTCTGCCCCCGTGGTGCTCATGCACAGCCGGTTGGCGGATGTGGCGCGGGCCATCGAGCTGAGCCGAGCGATTGTGCGGACCATAAAGCAGAATTTGTTCTGGGCGTTTTTTTACAACGCCGCGGGCATTCCGGTGGCCGCGGGCGCGCTCTACCTGTTCGGCGGTCCGCTGCTCAATCCGATGCTGGCGAGCCTAGCGATGGCCTTTTCGTCGGTGTCGGTGGTGATGAACGCGCTCCGGTTGCGGCGCTTTGGCTGAAGCTGCCATATTACAAGCTGTCTTAGGAGGAGGGCGTTATGGCTACGATTATGATGGTTGGGGCGTTTGACACCAAGGGCGTGGAGTACGCCTTCTTGCGCGAGCAGATTTTGGCTCGCGGCCACGAAGTGCTATCGGTGAATACGGGCGTGATGGGCGGGTGCGAGGCCTTTGCCGTGGATGTAGATGCCAGCGAGGTGGCGGCGGCTGGCGGCGCGTCGCTGGAGTCGCTGCGCGCGGCTGGCGATCGCGGTGCGGCCATGAAAGCTATGGGTGAGGGCGCGGCCAAGGTGGCGGCGCAATGGTACGCCGAGGGCCGCTTTGACGGCATCGTCGGCATGGGTGGGTCCGGCGGCAGCAGCGTGGTGACCGCGGCCATGCGCGCCCTGCCGGTGGGGGTGCCCAAGGTGTGCGTTTCGACTGTGGCGGCCGGCGACACCGCCGCGTATGTGGGCAGCAAGGACGTGGTGCTCATTCCGTCGATCGTGGACGTGGCCGGGGTCAATCGGATTTCGCGGGTGATTTTCACGCGGGCCGCGGGCGCGATTTGCGGCATGATCGAAGCCGAGCCAGCACCGGCTAGCGACGACAAGCCGATCGTCGTGGCGTCGATGTTTGGCAACACCACGGAATGCGTAAACGCGTGCAGCGCGGCCCTGTCGGCGCGCGGGTACGAGGTCTTGGTCTTTCACGCCACCGGCACTGGCGGCCGCACCATGGAGTCGCTCATTGACGAGGGCTTAGTGGATGCAGTGCTGGACATCACCACCACCGAGTGGGCCGACGAAGTGTGCGGCGGTGTCTTCAGCGCGGGTCCAGACCGCTTGAGCGCAGCGGGCCGGGTGGGTTTGCCCCAGCTAGTGGTCCCCGGCTGCGTGGACATGGCCAATTTTGGCGGCATGGATACGGTGCCGCCAAAGTACAAGGACGGCACGCGGCTCTTTTACGAGTGGAATCCAGAGGTGACCTTGATGCGCACCAATGCCGAGGAGAATGCGCAGATGGGCCGGATATTTGCTGCAAAGCTCAACGCCGCCCAAGGCCCGGTCGCCGTACTCATTCCGCTGATAGGCGTGTCGATCCTCGATGGCGACGGCGAGCTGTTTTGCGACCGCGACGCCGACCGCGCCTTTGGCGACGCCCTCAAAGTCAACTTGGACGAGGGCATCCTCGTCCGCGAAGTCGATCACAACATCAACGATCCAGCGTTTGCAGCCGCAGCGACCGCGCTGCTACTGGAGCTAATTGCCGAGAAAGCAGGAGAAGTATGAGCGAGAAAAAGACATTCATCCAATGCGCCGATGTGGAGACCCAAGTCTTTGACTGGGGCCGGCTGAACTGGCTTTCCGAGCCGCTGGTGACCGCGGCCGAGCACTTTAGCTGCGGCGTGGTGGAGTTGGCCCCGGGCAAGGGTCACGTACGCCACAACCATCCTTACAGCGAGGAAATCCTCTACGTGATAGAGGGCACCGGGATTCAGACAGTAGAGCTGGAGTCGGGCATGCTGGAAAAGGAGATCGGCCCCGGGGAACTAGTACACATTCCGACGGCCGTGTATCACTCGACGGTCAACAATGGGGACGGCTCGATGAAGTTGATCGCCATATACGCGCCGTTTGGGCCGGAGGCCGAATTGCGGAAGATGGAAGGGGTGCGGATAGAAAAGGCGTTAAACGGATAGGCGGCCATGGCTTTTACAAGAGAAGAAGTGCTCACGAGGTTGCGGCAGAACATCGATGCTGGGGTTCCCATTATCGGCGCGGGGGCCGGCACCGGGATCAGCGCAAAGTTCGAGGAGGCCGGCGGGGTTGACTTGATTGTGATTTACAATTCCGGGCGCTTTCGCATGGCGGGCCGGGGGTCGCTGGCCGGGACCATGCCGTATGGGGACGCCAACGCTATTGTGATGGATATGGCTGGGGAGGTGTTGACGGTGGTGGAGGATACGCCGGTGCTGGCCGGTGTGTGCGGGACGGATCCGTTCCGGCAGATGGACGTTTTCCTGCGCGAGGTTGCGGCAATCGGGTTTTCCGGCGTGCAGAATTTTCCGACCGTGGGGCTGATTGACGGGTTGTATCGGCAGAACTTGGAGGAGACCGGGATGGGCTATGGGGAGGAGGTGGAGATGATTCGCACGGCGCACGCGATGGGATTATTGACGACGCCTTATGCGTTCAATCCCCAAGAGGGCGAGCAGATGGCGGCGGCTGGTGCCGATATTGTGGTAGCGCACACTGGGCTTACCACCAAGGGCGTGATTGGCGCGACGACCGCGCTGACTTTGGAGGAATCAGTGGGGTTTGTGCAGGCGATATGCGACGCGGCGCGCGGGGTGTCCGAAGAGGTGATTGTGCTGTGCCACGGGGGGCCGATTTCAGAGCCAGAGGACGCCGAGTACGTGTTGCAAAACACGACGGGCGTCGATGGCTTCTACGGCGCGTCGAGCATGGAGCGATTGCCGGTGGAGGTGGCCATTACCGAGCATGTGAAGAGGTACAAGGCCATCCGTTTTTGATCCGGCCCTGTTAAAGCCGATGCGCCCCTTGCGCAAGGTTGAGGTGAAGCGGCTCTTTGCGGACGCGGCGAAGAGCTATCCGCCCAAGGTGGAGCTAGCCTTCTTACTGCAAAGTGTCGAAGACCCGCTCAATGTCGGCTCGATGTTTCGCATTGCCGATGCGTGCGGGGCGCGAGAGTTGGTTTTTACGGGTGTGACGCCTGTGCCACCGCACGAAGATATTGAGCGCACGGCGCGGGGCCATGAACGGCGAGTGGCTTGGCGGCGGATAGGGCGCATGGACGAAGCGGCGAATGCACTGCGAGACGAGGGGTATCACTTGGTGGCGTTGGAAATGGTGCAAGGGGCCGTGTGCTATTTGGAATACGATTTCCCCGACAAAGTATGTTTGGTGCTCGGCAACGAGACCAAGGGCGTCTATCGACAGACCTTGGCGCTGTGCGATGGGGCGGTCTATATCCCCATGTACGGCAAGGGGCCGTCGATGAATGTTCACGTGGCCGGTGCACTGGTGGCGTATCAGGCGTTGCTTGGTTTACATCGGCCTGAGCGTCTGGATATATAGCTATCCTAAATCGTTTATACAATTTCCGCAGATGGACGCAGAATAGGCATCATAGATCATTCACGGGATGATACGTATCTCGAATCATTCAGGATCGCTATAGATGGAGAACCACGAAGGAAAGCGACGACCATGATCGACAAAACCCAACTCATCTCATCCATTCAAGCTGGCGAAGATACTAAGCTCGAACTCAAGGAGGTCGTATTTCGGGGAAGCCGGATTGCGTTTGCCAGAGAAGAGGGACGCGCCGCGTCGAAACTCGCCGAGGTATTCGTTAGCATGGCCAATACGGAAGGGGGTATGGTGGTGATGGGCGTCCGGGACTCGGATCGCATCCCGGTTGGCATTCCCCCTGACAAGCGCGACCTCTTAGAGCAATTTATCGTCAATGTGGCGGCCAATAACTGCAATCCGATGATCGTCCCGGCGTTGGATTGGGAATACCTGCCCGGAGAAGGCGGCCCCCCCACACTGTGCTTAATCGTTGAAATCCCCCCGTCTAAGTTCGATGTGCATCAGACGAGCGATGGGCGATTCCTCCAGCGCGTCAGTAGCCACCGCCAGTTAATCCCCGCCGAACGACTGGCCCGCATGTTGACGGAACGTCGCTTGGCTGGCCCGATTGAGGAACGACCCATGGTCGGCAGTAGCCTTGACGACTTAGACAAAACCCGCCTCGAACAGTACTTCTGTCGGCGCTTTCCCGACTGGTCCCCACCAGAAGACTGGGCTTCCACGCTCGCGGCTCACAAGCTCGCCGCGATCTCGGATATGGGTGCCACGCCGACGCACTTGGGTATCCTGCTCTTTGCCGAGCAGCCCGAGCAGTACATTTACGGGGCGTACATCGATCTGGCCGTGTACAACCACGACATTCCCGACGGCAACACCGTGGATAGCCGGCAAATCACCGGGCCTTTACCCGAGCAAATCGCCAAGATCGTGTCGTATTTCCAAGCCTCTCCTTTGACGCCGATCGCATCGCGGAAAAGCGGCGATGGCCGACGGGATTACCCTAGCTACATAGACACTGCACTCCAAGAGGCCGTCGTAAACGCCGTCATTCACCGGGACTACGGAATCGCCGGATCGCAGATCATCATTCGGATGTTTCCCGACCGCATCGAGTTCCAGAATCCCGGGGCGCTCTACAACACATTGACCATCGAAAATTTGTACGCGGGGTGTCAGCCGGCGCGCCGGAATCAGTTGCTCACCGGCTTCATGCGCTACTACAAAAGCCCGGTTACGGGATCCAGTTTTCTGGAAGCGAGGGGCGAGGGGTTTTTGAATTTGGTTCGAGACAGCCTGCGTCTGTCTGGGCAGCGGCCGGAAATGGAACAGATCGGGGAGGCGACGAAGTTGACGATCTACGCGGCGCAATACCCAGAGTTGGAATAGGGAGACTCTATGGGGTGACCGAAAGGATTTCTGCTTCATGCGCTATATCTATCCACGGGGAGAGTAGGAGAGCCGACAAAATGCAAAGGTCAACACCGCCCGAACGTTGGAACGTACCCACTCCCTTGGAGACTGTGAAGGTTCAGATGGCGGATGGCGCACCTATCGCGCTGCGCCGGCACGGCAACCCCTCCGGCCCGCGGATGGTGTTCAGCCACGGCAATGCTCTCGCCGCTGACCTGTACTATCCATTCTGGTCGTTGCTAATGGATCGCTTTGACATCGTGCTCTATGATATCTGCAGCCATGGCTGGAATCCGGTCTGGGGCCGCCAAACGCATAACTTCCCCACGTTCGTCAGCGACAGCCAAAGCATCGCACGGGAGATCGACGCCCACTTTGGAGCAAAACCGAGGATTGGCGTATTTCATTGACTTTATCCCGGACTCAACCCACTTTCTGCCGCTCGAATTCCCGCAAGAATGCGCGACCATGGCCACCGAGTTTCTAGAAGAGCATGGCTTGGTTTAATGGTTTCTGCGCGTCCTTTCCCGACGTTCATAGTGCCTGGACCTGTGGCGACGACCGAGACCATCAAACTGGCCGAAGACGCCCTCGTGTACTTAGGTCCTTTCTATCTGTATTGCCTTGAGGCGCCCTATCCCTTCATCCCCGTCATTACCAGCCCGCGCTCGAAGTAGCGCTGCCCCATAAAAAAGACCACCAGAATGGGCACGGTCGCGACTACGGAAGCGGCCATGAGCAGATGCCACTGCGTGCCGTACATGCCGGCAAAGGCATTCAGTCCCAGCGCCAGCGTGCGCTTCTCGTTGCTGTGCAGGTAGATGAGCGGCCCCATAAAGTCGTTCCAGAGCCCGAGAAAGCTGAGAATGGCCAGCGTCGCCAGCGTCGGCTTGGCCAGTGGCATGGCAATAGACAGGCAGATGCGCAAATTCGAACACCCGTCTATGCGCGCGGCGTCGATCAAATCTAGGGGTAGGGTTTTAAAAAACTGGCGCAAAAAGAATATCTGGAAGGCGTTGCCCGTACAGGCCGGCACCAAAAAGGGAAGAAAGGTATCTACCCAGCCCAGCTTCTGGAAGAGCACGAATGTCGGGATCATGGTCACCGCCGCTGGCAGCATCATGGTTGACAGCACGGCGACGAACAGCACGTCGCGGCCAAAAAAATTCAGCCGGGCAAAGGCATAGGCCACAATGGAGGAAGCAAAAAGACTCGCCCCCGTGCCAAAAACCGTGATGATGGTGCTGTTGAGGAAATAGCGTCCGAAGGGCAACGTCGGCTGGTTGAAGATCTCCACGAAGTTGGTCAGGCGCAGCACCGAAGGCAGGAGACGGGAAAAGACCTCGTCCGGCGTCTTGACCGAGGTGATGAGCATCCAGGCAAAAGGCACCAGAAACCAAAACGCCAGAAAGGACAGCGTGGCGTAGAGGATGGTCTGGCGTCGCAGCGACAGTGCGTCCCGAGAATCGCCGCTCATTGGTAGTGCACCCATTTTTTGCCCATCGCCAGTTGGATCAGCGAGACGATCAGCGTGATGATAAAGAGGACCAAGGCCATGGCGCAGGCATAGCCCATCTGGAAGCGCTCGAAGGCCGTTTGAAAGAGATACAAGACGTAGAACAGGGTCGCGTGCGCCGGCCCGCCTTGGGTCATGACATAGGCTTGGTTAAAGATCTGCAGCGAGGCAATCACGCCGACCATCATCAGGAAAAAAATCGTCGGGGTCAGCAGTGGTAAGGTGACGTATCTAAAGCGCTTCCACGGCCCGGCGCCGTCTAGCTCCGCAGCCTCTATCAACTCGCGGGGGATATTCTGCAGGCCGGCCAGAAAGATCATCATCGATCCGCCCAATCCCCAGATGCTCATAAAGATCATGCCCGGCATGGCACCCGTCCGCGATGAGATCCACTGGGGCCGGCCAAGGCCGATCCACTCCAACACCGCCATCAATCCGGTCCAGTCGAGGAACAGGTTAATCAAGCCAAAATTGGGATCGAAGAGCCATTTCCACAGCAGCAGCATCGCTATACCCGCCACGACATTGGGCAGAAAAAAAGCCGTGCGAAAAAAATTGACACCGCGCAGGCGGTGGTTGACCAGCATGGCCAGTCCCAGCGCTAGCACGAGTCCCAGCGGTACGGCAAAAACCGTGTAGTAGATCGTATTAAACACCGATTTGTAAAAGAGCGGGTCGTGCGCCAGCTTCTGAAAATTGGCCCAGCCCACGTACTCTGGTTCCGTAAAGAGGTTCCAGCGCGTGAACGCCAGACCAAAGCTGGCCAGTATCGGCCCGAGAGCAAAAAGCACCATGCCCAAGATCCATGGCGATATGAAGAGATATCCTTCTATGTTCTCTCGCAGGTTGAGTTTCATCCGCCCACCTCGGTGTTCTGCAGGGCCATATTGTCGCGAATGGCTTGGTTGATTTTTCTGGCGGCATCGGCCAGCGCCTCAGGCACGCTCTTTTCACCCAGCAGGACCAGTTCCCACTCTGGATTAAATAGCAGATTGTATTCGGCGGGATTGATATAGGGGCTGCGATGAAACAACTCGGTGCGCTCGGCGGCCTTGAGAAAAGTCTGGGTAATCGCCGCATCCAGATTGGGATTTTCTACGAAAGTAGGGCTATACGCGGTTTCCCTGCGGCCGGGAATATTCCAGCCGATGTCGGCAATGGCCTCCTGGCCTTGGGGGCCGACCAGATATTCCATAAAGCGCCACGCCTCTTGCGGGTGTTTGGTGTGGGCGTATATGCCATAACCGACCATGCCGCCGGACAGATAAATATCTACTTGGTGGCGCGGAGGCGTCGTAACCCCCCACGCAAAGCTCTTGATGGTTTTGCGGAACTGGGGCACAAACCACTGGCCGTAAAAACACATGGCCACGCGCCCCGTCTCAAACATCACGTTTACCGGACTCTGCGCCTGCTCGGCGTAGCCCGGTGCCACGTGCCAGCGCGTGGACAGATCGGCGGCAAACTGCAGCGCCTCGATCACTGCCGGGCTTTCGAGCAACACGCGCGTCCGATCGGCGGAGAAGATGCGCCCGCCCGACTGCCAGATCCACTGCTCTGGATTGGCGTTATTGTAGACGCCAAACTGTATGACGCGTCCCTGTTCGTCGCGCTTGGTCAAGCGCCGGGCAATGTCCACGAATTCTTCACGCGTCCAACTGCCGTCTGGATGGGGAATACCCGCCTCGTCAAATAGGTTCTTGTTGTAGAAAATCAAAAAGTCAGGCGACCAGTCTTTGCACAGCCCGTAGATCGGCCCTTGGCCAAAGCGCTTGCCGTCCCAGCGGTACGGCTCGACCGTTTGCGGAAAAAAATCCTCAACGCCAACGACCGGGCTCTTTTCCAGATAGGGCTCCAAGTCGAGGAGCACCCCTTTGGACAACATGCTGCCCAGATTGCTCGGTGCCACGTAAAAGATATCGGGCGAGCGTCCCCCTGCCATCATGGTCAGCAGTACGGTATTGAAATTCTGCTGGATGTGGATGAATTTGACCTTTACATCTGGATTGCCAGCTTCGAAATCGGCCATGAGCTGATTGAGCATGGCCACTTCCTGCGTATTGCCCCAGCCGGCCAGGACGATCTCGGTGCGTCCACTCTCCTTTTGTGCGGACGTGTCGAGCCCTAGTAAGAGGGAGCGCGCTGCGGGCACGCTGAGTAGGCCGACAATGCCGAGTACACAAAGGCTATAGAACAGAATAGAGCGGTCCATAACTCATCGTATGACTTAGTGCTCCGGTAATAGCGGAAACGACTCGATATCCCCCGCGACGATCTCCAGCAGGGTCTCGATCTCTCGCTTGTCGCCCTCGTCCAGCGCCAGCTTGCCTGCCGGTGCTCGTTCCACCAGTGTGCTGAACACCCCTCGGCGCTTGAGGATATAGCGCATAAAGGGGTGGTTTTCGAGAATCAGCAGCGGCAACAGGCGACGGTGCATCGCGCGCGCATCTTCCTCCTGCCCGGCCCACCACAGCTCGGTGATCTTGGCCAGCACATCGGCCAGCTCACAGGCGGGCATATTGCCATTGGCACCGCGGCGCATCTCGTCGGGCAAAAACTTGCCCGCCGCCCCGCCGAAGATGCACTTGACCCGGTCGCCGACCATCTCGGCCACCTCGGCGATGTGCTTAGGACCGGGCTGCCGCTCCTCCTTGACGTATTCGACCTGCGGGATCTCGGCGACCAGTTGCGCCACTTGCTCGCCGCGCAATGGCGCGTACATATCGGCATTCTGTACCATGATCGGCCCGTCGAACACTCCAGCCAAGCGCCGGTACATGTTCATCGCCGTGGCAGCGTCGGTGCGCGCCGGCGTCATGGCGATAATCGAATCCGCTCCGGCTTTTTGCGCCGCCCGCGCATAGAGCAGCACCTGCGGCACCGAGATCCCAGAACAGCCGAAGACCACGGGTAGGCGGCCGTTGACCTCCTCCAGCACCGCGTCTAGCCCCCGGACCCGCTCTTCCTCGCCCAAAAACCAAAACTCCCCGACCATCACCGGCCAGACGATGCCGTGCTGGCCGCTCTCGCAGCAGAAATTGGCCACCTTCTTCAGGTCGTCGATGTGGATCTCGAGATCTTCCCTGTACGGTGTTGGCAGTAGTCCGAAGATCCCCTTCATGTCGTCAAATTGCGCCATCGTTCATCCTTTCCTGTAATTTTGTCTCAGTGCCGTGGGTCGGCCGTAGTAGCACCCTAAGTATGTGCTTGTTCTAGGGCGGCGTACTGGCCGATGAGTTCGTCGTACGCGACTACAGCCCTTAGCTCCGGTTCGATGGTCGATCCGGCGACCGGCTGCGCGAATGGCTCGACAACTTCCGTCCACGAAGGCGCGTGGTCGGCTGCGGATTGGTGGGCGTGGGCGGCGCGCAAGGCAGCGCCTAGGGCCGCTGAATTGGTCGTCTCAAAGCGGTGGACCGGGCAGTTGTGAACGTTGGCGAAGACGCGCAGGATTTCGGCGTTGGCCGACGCGCCGCCGGTGACGTAGAGCGAGAAGATGTCCACACCCATCCAGCGCACGTGGATGCGCGAGGAAAGGGCTTGGGCCTCAATGACGGCGCGGACATTGGACGGCGCGTCCTCGGGGTCGAGGTTGGCGCGGACGACGTTGGGCCGGGGAACTTTAGGGACGATTTCCGGCGCGAAGTAAGGGAGCATGAGCGCGCCGTTGTTGCCCGGCGGCGTGGCGTGCAAGGCTTGGGTAAATTGTTGCCAATTCATGCCGTATTGGTCGCGCACGGCCTCGCGGGCCAAGCTGCCGTTGAGATAGCAAGTCAGGGCCATGTAATGAGTGCCGTCGGGTGAGGCGAAGACTGCACCCTCGCCGGCTGCGGAAGTTCGCGGCTGGTCCATGCAGGCGAAAAGGGTGTCCGAAGTGCCCAAGCTGAGGGCGACTTGGCCCGGAGCGACGAGGCCGAGGCCGATGAGGCTACACGGATTGTCACCGGAAAAAGGCAACACGAAGCAATCGTCCGCAAAGCCGTAGCGACCCACGTAATAAGGGCTGATGGGGCCGACGGGCTGGCCGGAGGGGGCGATGGGCAGAAGTTTGTTCGCTAGATTGGGGGCCGTAGCGTCGAGTGCGCGCGTGCTCCACTGACGAGCGGCAATGTCCATCATGTTGGTGCCGCTGCCGTCGCCGGGGTCAACGCCGACGAGCTGTCCAGCGAGCAGGCTGGCGGCATAGGAGCTGACCAAGCCGATATATGCCGTATCCGCGTACGCAGCGGGTTCGGTCTGGTAAAACTTGCGGATCTGCGGGCCGCTGAAGCGCTCAAAGGCCGCGTTGCCCGTGAGCGCGAGCAGGCTTGCGCGCCCGCCGATGCCCGCTTCGATCTCGGCGCATTGCGAGGTCGTGGAAGTGTCCATCCAGATGGGGGCGGTTGGGCGAGCGAAGATGGCGGCGAGCTGATCTTTGAGCGGCTGGCTAGGCGACAGACTCGCTAAGGCTGGGCCGGCGCTGGCGTTGAGATAGACGGTGCCGTGCTGCTGGCCGCTGCCGCCGACGGCCCGCACAGTACCGAGATCGTGGCCTTGGTCGGCGAGCGTTTGCAGGAGCAGGTCCAGCGCTTCGGCCCACATCAGCGGCGCGCTGTGCACCGCGCCCTCGCCGAGATCGAAGACGCCGTTGACGACCCCATAAGCGGCTTTGAAGTGCTCGTCGAAGTTGATGGACGCTTCGGCGACGATGGCGCGCTGATCCGCGTCGATGATCAGGCCAGTGATGGATTGGGTGCTGGAGTCGATGCCCAAATACTTGCTCATAGAAATGCCCCGCCGTAGTTTTTGTGAGCGATTTTACACCAAAACTAACAAACGCGCTGGGGAGGACAAAACCAATGGAGGCAGTGGCGGTGCGGCCCGAAATCGTGGGGACGCTGGCGGCAGTGGACCCGGAAATCGAGGCGATCATTCGCGCTGAAAACAGGCGTCAGCACAACAAAATTCGCCTGATCCCATCTGAAAATTACGCCAGTCAAGCCGTACTCGAAGCCAGCGGTTCAATCCTGACGAATAAATATTCCGAAGGCTACGCAGGCGCGCGCTACTACGAGGGCCAGCGAGAAATCGACAAGATCGAGCGGCTCTGCGTCGAGCGCGCCAAGGAGGTTTTTGGTGCCGAGCACGTCAATGTGCAGCCCTATTCGGGCTCGCCGGCCAATCAGGCCGTGTACGTCGGCCTGTGCGAGCCGGGTGATACAGTCATGGGCTTGGCGCTGGCGCACGGAGGTCATCTGACGCACGGCGACCGGGTCAGTATCTCGGGGATGCACTACAAGTCCGTGCAATACGGGGTGTGCTGGAACACCGGCCAGATCGACTTCGACCAAGTCGAAGCGCTGGCCAAAGAGCACCGGCCCAAGCTGATCTTCTGCGGGGGCACGGCCTATCCGCGCATCGTTGATTTTGCGCGCTTTGCCGAGATCGGGCACTCCGTGGGGGCCATCGTGGTTGCCGATATCGCGCATATTGCCGGGTTGGTGGCCGCCGGGGTGCATCCCAGCCCCGTGTCGCACGTGGATGTGGTAACGACCACAACTCACAAGTCGCTGCGGGGGCCGCGCGGCGGAATGATCTTATGCCGGGCGCAGTACGCTGAGGCCCTCGATAAAGCGGTGTTCCCAGGCTTACAGGGCGGGCCGCACAACAGCACCACAGCGGCGATTGCAGTCGCGCTCAAGGAGGCGATGAGCGAGGAGTTTAAGCGGTATGCCCAACAGATCGTCGCCAATGCCCAGACCTTGGCTGCTGCCCTGTCGGCGCGGGGTTTTGCCCTCAGCTCGGGCGGCACCGATAACCATCTGATCCTCATGGACATGACCAATAAGGGCATTACTGGTTATGCGATGGCCAAGGCGCTGGACGCATCGGGCATCGTCTGCAATTTCAATCGCGTGCCCTTTGATCCGCGGCCAGCGCGCAAGCCCAGCGGTATCCGTATCGGCACGCCGGCGATTACCAGCCGGGGGTTTGGTGCCGAAGAGATGAGACAGTTGGCCGAGTGGATGGACCGGGTGGCCGAGGTCCGGGCCAATAAAGCACTGGAACTCGACGACCGGAAAGCGGAGTACGCCAAAGTGGCGGCTGAGGTGCGAGCACTCTGCGCTCGCTTTCCGGCACCTGGCTTACTCTATGACGGCGGGGGAAGGCCGCTCTAAAAATGGACATATATCAAGAACTAGGCGTCGATCCCATTATCAACGCCGTGGGGCCGGCGACGCGATTGAGCGGGTCGATCATGCACCCGGAGGTGGCCGAGGCCATGCGGCAGGCTTCGGAGCGCTGTGTGGATATAGCGCAGATGCAGGCGCGGGCTGGGGAGATTATCGCCGAGATCACTGGTGCGGAAGCGGGGTATGTGACGAGTGGTGCGGCGGCGGGCTTGTTGCTGGGGACAGCCGCTTGTGTGACCGGATTGGATCCGGGGAAGATGAACCGCTTGCCGGATACGTCCGGGATGAAGAGCGAAGTGATCATGGCGCGCAGCCACCGGAACTTCTACGACCACGCGGTGCGTTCGGTGGGGATTGAGTTGGTGGAAGTGGGGATTGCCGACCGCTTTTCCGGGGCGGGTGTGCGCGATGCGGAAGGATGGGAGATCGAGGCGGCGATCAGCGAGCGGACAGCGGCGATCGTGTACGTGGCGTACGCGCACACGCAGCCGTCGCTGGAGGAGGTGGTGGCTGCGGCGCGCAAGGGCGGCGTGCCGGTGATTGTGGATGCGGCTGGTCAGCTTCCGCCGGCGAGCAACTTGCCGCGCTTCATTGCCGCCGGTGCCGATCTGGTTGCCTTTAGCGGCGGCAAGGCCATAGGCGGGCCGCAGGCTTCGGGGATTTTGTGCGGGCGGCGGGATTTGATCGCCGCGGCGGCGCTGCAACACCAGGACCTCGACGTGATGCCCGAGCTGTGGGATCCGCCGGCGAGTTTGATCGATAAGTCGCAGCTCCCGGTGCTCCGCAGCATGGCATTGGGCGGCCCTGCAAGGTCGGCAAGGAAGAGATCGCGGGTTTGGTGAAGGCACTGCGTCTTTTTGTCGCTGAGGACCCGGCGGCGCGGCGGCAGCGCTGGTATGCCCTGATGGAGGAACTGGTCGCCGCGTGTGGAGTGCTGCGACACGCCGAAATCGCGGTGGTAGCCGACCGCAAGCGCGCCGAGATTCCGACCGCGCGGCTGGTGCTCGACGAGGAAGCGGCGGGCATGACGGCGCTGGAACTGGTCAAGGCGCTACAGGAAGGTCGGTCGCCAATCGCCGCTAACCCGACCGATGTTTACGAGGGTGCGGTGATTTTTGGGCCGATGTGCCTCAAGGAGGGCGAGCCCGAACAGATCGCCCGACGGCTCAGGGAGTTGCTCGGCTAGAGGAAAACCGCGCTCCGAGTGCGAGCTAAAAGGCAACAAGCCCCGCCGGGACCATTGCTCGGCGGGGCTTGTTAGTAAAGAGGACGACGCGGATTTTCTTCGGCTCAGCGTCAGGGCCGGGAACGAATCGGTCCGACGATGGGCGCGAAATATTGCGGGCGACTTATCCAGCCGCCAGCCAACCACCTGCATTGTCGCCTTACTTACAGCTTCCCAGAAGCTCCATCACGTAAATGTTATCATCGCCGTCGCGAGTAGACACAAAGGCGATATGTCGTCCGTCGGGTGACCAAGCGGGGGACCCGTCGGATACTTTGTTGTTGGTCAGTGTGTAATCGTTAGAGCCGTCCGCATCCATTACGTGAATATCAGGAGCGCCACCGGCGGTGCCGAAGCAAAAAGGCGAATCCGCAAAGGCGATGTATTTTCCGTTGGGCGACCAAGCGGGATCGACTCCACAGAAGTTTAGCTGGCGCACGTTAGATCCATCGGCATCCATCACGTGAACGCCTCTCCAACCAAAGGCGATGTATTTTCCGTCGGGCGACCAAGCGGGATCCTGTACCCCGAGTTCCCAGGAGGGTACATCGGTCAACCGGCGCAGGTATTCATCTTCGCCGCCGTCCGCATCCATCACGTAAATGTTCCAATTGCCGCTACGATAAGACACAAAGGCGATCTGCGTTCCGTCGGGCGACCAAGCGGGCTTCCTGTCGGATGCACTGTTGTTGGTCAACTGGTGTATCTCATCCACCTCCCTATCAAGCACATAAATATCACGATTGCCGTCTTTCTCAAAGTCGAAAGCGACATACCTTCCGCTGGGCGACCAAGCGAGATTTGCCCAGTGTTTGCTCACCTGCACTACTTCGTAAGAGCCGTACCAGTCCGCCTCCGTTGCCACTCGGAAAATACCAAAATCGCCGTCAATCTCAGCATTGAAATAGATATACCTTCCGGTGGGTGACCAAACGAGATTTGCGTCGTATGCAACTCCAGCATCGTTGGTCAGCCGGTGTATAGGCCCAGCCACCCAGTTCACTCGCGTTGCCGCTTGTCCGATCCCCGTCGGTAGGGACGCATCCGACGAATTAGTGATATACGTCATAATCGCCAGTAAGTCGACCAAGTTGACCTGTCCATCGTCGGTGACGTCGCCCAAGCCTATATTGCCGTTGTTCGGAGCCGTAATAGACGGATCGAGGTTGAACACCACCACCAGTAACGCGTCGGCCAAGTCAACCTGCCCGTCGTTGTTCACATCGCCCAAAATACCGCAGGTCAACGCCTTGCCCCTCGGCAGTTCCTCCACCGATTCAACCACGAACTCCACCGGAGCCATCCCCGCTCGCACCCCAAAGGCTGCATCTACGTAGGGGACCACGCCCGCGCCCGAAACGACGATACCATAGGTCCGCTCCGCCGGTTCGGAGGTCACACCGCCCGCCGATCCGAAAGCCTCGCTGACCGATACCGGAAGAACATTTGCCGCCATCCCGGCCTGCCCGTCAATGAGCACCATCCGCCGCGTCAACTCTACCCCCGCACCGCGCAGCCGGTAGATATACACGCCTGCCGCCACGGCCTGCCCCGCCGCATCGGTTGCATCCCACACCGCCGTATGAACACCGGCCGGTCGCTCTTCGTTCACCAGCGTCTCTATCCGCTGCCCCAACACGTTGAACACTTCTAGTCGCACATGTGCTGCCGTGGGCAACTGATACGGAATGACGGTGGAAGGGTTGAACGGATTGGGATAATTCTGCCCCAGCGCGAACCCCTGCGGCAGCGCATGGCCGCCCAAAGGTAGCGCGAAGTATCCCCCCGCATCGGTCGTCGCCTGTGCCACCGGGCCGCGTTGCAGATCCGTCAAATCGAAGACCATCACCTGTGCGGCGACCACCGCTTCACCCGAAGAAAGGCGCACCCGCCCCTCCAATAGCTGCTCGGCGACCAGAGGGGATGCTAACATCAACACAATTGAAACTGAGATTGCTGCTTTCATCATAAAACCTCCTGAGATCGGATTGAAAAGTTGTTGAATTACTCGTAGCTGCTGTTACGCAGCGTTGAGGCGTTAGGGCTTCCTTTTTATACGCGCCACCAGCCCATCGTAGGGGAATCCTTTATGGGTGCCCTCCCTCTCTCATCAGGGTCACCACAAGGGCCACCCTATGACAGAAACTGGTCGCGTGGCTGCCTACTTCACCTCGACTTCAGGCGAGACAGCATCCTAAAGAGCCGGTGCGTAAAATCTGTTCGTAATACGCTACGGAAACTGCGCCCCCCAATAGGCGGCACCCAGCAGCGCGGTCTTGTCGTTGAGTACGACGTGGACGGGAATGACCGCTAGCGGTTCGCCCATGCGGCCTTTGTCCATAAAGCCCTCCATAAAGCGACCGTCGCGCAGCTTGGCGAGGATCTTGGGCGCGATGCCGCCGCCGACGAAAACCCCCCCCGAAGACATCAGCTTCAGCGCCAAGTTCCCCGCTTCGCGACCGTAGAGGAGCGCGAAGAGGTCGAGGGCCGTTACGGCCATCGCGGAGTGGCCTTCGAGGCCGGTGCGAGCGATGGCGTCGGCGCGGTCGGGCTGTGCTGTCTCTGGCTGTAGAGCGGCGTCGGCGCGGTCGGGCTGCCGCGCGCACAGAAAGTCGTAGATCGCGGCCAAACCTTGGCCCGAGACGACCCGTTCCCAGCTAACGTGGCCGTAGCGCTCATTGAGGAAACGCCAAAGCTCGACTTCGAGCGAGGAACTGGGACCGAAGGTCGCGTGTCCTCCCTCAGAGGCGATGGCTGCGTAGCGGCTCTCGGCCCAGCACAAGCCTCCTTCGCCCAGTCCGGTGCCGGCCGCGATGACGGCGATGTTGCCCTGCGGGTCGCGTTGGCCTTGGTTGAGCGGACACAGGTCGTCCGGCTTCAACACCAAGGTGCCGTAGGAAGTCGCTTGCAGGTCGTTGAGCAGGTGAACTTCAGTGCCGTTGAGCACGGCCGAAATTTCGCTGGGGTCGATGAGCCAGGGCAGATTGACGGCGCGGACGGGAAGCTGATGGACGGGGCCGGGTACGCCTAAGACCGTGCGGCTAGGGGCGATCTGCGTCTCGTCGGCGAAGGTTTTGAGTAGCGCACCGGCGCTGGGGTAGGACGCAGTTTGGTAGCGCCGCTCGACGAGGGGGTCAAAGCCTTGGGCGGCTGGGTCGAAAGCGGCGAGGTACGTTTTGGTGCCGCCGACATCACCGGCGATGATCACAGGGGTGCCCACTTTCTCCAAGCCTCCCCGAGCAGGTCGTTGGCTTCCTCGGGGCCGGCGGCACCGACCGGATAGGAGGGCACCTCGCCCGATGAAGGTGCTTGCCAAGCGTCGAGGATGGGTGTTAGGAGTGCCCACGACTTCTCGATCCAATCGCTGTCTGAGTAGAGCGTCGCGTCGCCGAGCAGGCAGTCGAGGATCAGGGTCTCATAGGCTTCGGGCGTGCGTCCGCCAAACGAATCGGCGTAGCTGAAGTCCATGTTGACGGTGCCTAAGTGGACATCGGGGCCGGGGATCTTGCCGTTGAAGGAAAGCGAGATGCCCTCTGCGGGCTGAATGCGGATGGTGAGGGTGCTGGGGGATAGGGCGTCGGCTTGGGAGAAAATTAGGTGTGGAGGCTGGTGGAATTGCAGGGTGATCGTGCTGGTGCGCTTGGCCATGCGCTTGCCCGTGCGCACGTAGAACGGCACCCCTTGCCAGCGCCAGTTGTCAATAGTGAATTCGAGGGCGGCGAAGGTCTCGGTGCGCGAGTTGGGGGGCACATCTTCTTCCTGTAGGTAGCCCGGCGCGTTCTCGCCGGGTCCGTATTGGCCGCGAACCGCATAGCGGTCAACTTGGCCGATGCGGATAGAGCGGATCGCTTTGAGCACCTTGAGCTTTTCGAGGCGCACGCTCTCGGCGTCAAACGAGGAAGGCGGCTCCATGGCAATGACGCAGAGGACCTGCAAGAGGTGGTTTTGGATCATGTCGCGCAAGGCACCCGATTGGTCGTAGTAGCCGGCTCGGTGCTCCACGCCGACGCGTTCGGCCGCGGTGATCTGCACGTGATCGACGTAGCGCCTGTTCCACAGCGGCTCGAAAATTGAATTGCCGAGGCGAAAGACGAGAATGTTCTGCACGGTCTCTTTACCGAGGTAGTGGTCGATGCGATAAATCTGCTCTTCGGCAAAGACCGAATGCAGCACTTGGTTGAGTGCGCGAGCCGAGTCGTAGTCGTGGCCGAAGGGCTTTTCGACGATGATCCGGCACCAGCCTTGGCGGTCGCGGTGTTGGTAGCTGAGGCCGGCGCGCCCTATTTGCTCGACGATGTCGAGGTATATCTGCGGCGGCACCGAGCAGTAAAAGCAGCGATTGCCCTCGGTGCCGTACTCGCGGTCGAGGGTTTCGAGCCGTGCTTTGAGTGCGGCATAGGTAGCCGGGTCGCCCGGGTCGCCGCGCACGTAGTGAAACTTGGCGAGGAAGGCGTCGAGCGCGCTATCGTCGAGCGGGCCGACGAATTCGGCCAAGGACTCTCGCATCTTTTGGCGAAAGAGCTCGTCGTCCCAGGCGCGACGAGCTACGCCCACTAGGTGAAAGGCTTGGGGCAGGCGACCTTGGTGTTGCAAGTGCCAGATGGCCGGGACTAGTTTGCGCCGAGTCAGGTCGCCGGAGGCACCGAAGATGACGAGGGCACAGGGATCGGGGATGCGTTGTTGGAGCATAGCGTAGGGTATAGATAATAAAAAAGGCCACAGCGCACGCCATGGCCTCCCACACCGCCTCGTGTGAGTTGTGCAAATATACAAGCGTAGGCGCAAATCAACAAGTCGATTGTGCCACCCAAGGCGTCGTGCGCGGCCGCTTTGGTGTTGCTATATTAGCGCCACCAACTTTGATGCGAGGAAATATGGATCGGTATTTGGTTACGGGCGGGGCGGGATTTATTGGTTTTCACCTCTGTCAGCGCTTGTGTGCAGAAGGGCACGCAGTGCGGGTTATCGACGACTTGAGCACGGGGCGGCGCGAAAACTTGGCCGAAATCCTGGGCGAGATAGAGTTTGTCGAGGGCGATATTCGCGACGCGGCCTTACTCGCCGAGGTAGTGCAGCAGGTCGATTGCGTTCTGCACCATGCAGCCATCGTCTCGGTGCCAGCTTCGGTCGAGCGGCCCCTCGTCGATCAGGAGGTCAACGCCGTGGGGACGCTGCGGCTTTTGGAAGCGGCGCGGCAGGCTGGGGTCCGCCGCGTGGTTTTTGCCAGTTCGGCCTCGGTGTATGGCAACAACCCGCAAATGCCCAAGCGCGAGGACATGCTGCCCGAACCCGAGTCACCCTACGCGGTTTCCAAGATCATGGGTGAGCACTACGCTCGCGTGTACAGCCAGCTCTACGGCTTGGAGGTGGTTGGCTTGCGCTACTTCAATGTCTTTGGCCCTCGGCAGGTACCGTCTTCTCCGTACTCGGGTGTCATCTCGATTTTTGTCGCTCGGATGCGGGCAGGCGAGGCACCGACCGTTTGCGGCGACGGCCACCAATCGCGCGATTTTGTCTATGTCGGCGACGTGGTAGAGGCCAATATGAGGGCCAGTACTACGCCGGGAGTCGCCGGGCGGATATACAATATCGGCTGCGGCCGCAGCGCGTCGCTGCTGGAATTGATTGCCGCGATCAACCAGATTTTGGGGACCGAATTTGCACCGGTATTCTCCCCGCCTCGAGCCGGTGATATCCGCTTCTCGTCAGCCGATATATCGCGTGCCCAGGCCGAGTTGGGCTACGAGCCGAGGGCCGGACTTGCCGAGGGATTGGAACGGACGATTGCGGCGTGGGAAGACTCCAACGCCGCGAAGCACTAAAAGGGATCGCTTATCGTGGCAACCATAGTCGATGGCAAAAAGCGCATCCCCTTTATGCGCGGAATGCTGGTACACTACCTAATTGAGCGCGGCTTCAGCTACGAAGACGCCCGCGCTGTGGCCAATGCGGTGCGCGCGTCTTTGGGCAAAGTAGAGTTCGTGCGCAAGAAGGACATGGTGCAGCTCGTACATAGTGCCATTCGCAAGGGGTTTGGCACGCACGAGGCCGGCGACCTAATTTTTTGGGAACGCCAGCCCACCACCATCACCGTCGAGCGCAAGAGCGGGTCGCGGCCTTTCTCCAAGGAACTGCTTTCGGATTCCATTCAGGCGTCTGGGCTGCCCCCAGACCAGAGCTACGAGATTGCGCAGACGATTGAAGCGCGCTTGATCGACCAGCGCCACCAGCACATCGCGCATTGGGAGCTGGAGGATCTGGCGGCCGAACTGATCGAAAAATCCTTTGACAGGTCCTTTGCCGAGCGCTATCGCTTGTGGCGAGCTTGGGGCGATGTAGATAAACCCCTGATCATCCTCATCGGTGGTGCTAGCGGGGTCGGCAAGACCACGTTGGCGATTGCGCTGGCCAATTTGCTCGATATTCCTCGGGTGGTAGCTACCGACGATTTGCGCCAAGTCATGCGCCTGACGCTTGCGCAGGAGTTGATGCCGGCCCTGCACGCCTCCTCGTACACCGCTTGGAAGGTCGCCCCTGCGGCCGGCCACCACGATCCAGTCGTCGCCGGGTTTCGCGAGCAGGCGCGCAGCGTCTGCGTCGGGGTTAAGGCCATCATTAGCCGCTGCATCGAGGAAAACACTAGCGTCATCATCGACGGCGTACACCTAATCAGCGACATGTTGGACTTAGAGGGATATGCTGGTGACGCTTTTATCACGCCGATCTGTTTGGAGCTTCCTGGCCGCGACGCCTTTGAGAATCGCTTTGCCCAGCGCGCCAGCGAGGCCCCGTCGCGCTCGGCCCATCGCTATATGGAGCACTTGGAGGATATTCTCAAAATTCAGGACTATCTCATTGAAACGAATGCTGCCCACGGCATTCCGGTGATTACCACAACCTCGGTCGAGAGCCTGACGAGCGAGGTCGCCATGGTAGTGAGCGAGCAACTGCAAGAGCAGGAGGAAATCCGCAAGGCCCTGAGCACCTCCCGCAAAAAGCGCGCGGCCAGTTGACGCGTCGCTTGTCGATTCGCCCAACTCCGGGTTGTATTGTATATTCCAAGAAATCGCGGCTAAGGGACCGTGGAAACGCGCAACCAAGTTAGGACAAAAAGAAATGCTGAGTAACAAAAAGAAGGGTATCTCCACTTCTAGCAATGGACAAGCACTCAATACGATCATCGGCCGCGGTAGCCACTTTGAAGGTAAGCTGACGGTGGACAACAGCGTCAGAATAGACGGCGTATTCAAGGGCGAACTGGCCTGCTCAGGGGAGTTGACGATCAGCCAGTCGGGCGAGGCTGATGCTATTTTGCATTGCAAAGACGCGTACATCGATGGCGTTGTAAATGGTACCGTGCGTGCTGATAAGGTGCGGTTGGACACGCAGTCGCGCTTTACTGGCGATGTGCACACCGACTCGTTCACGGTCGCCGAGGGCGCGATCTTCCAGGGTTCTTGTTCGATGGAAAACCACAAGAAGAGCGAGTCGCCGGCAACGGGTGCCCAAGACGGCAACGCTGCAAAGCCCGTCCCGTCCGCGCCTAAACCCCAAGTCCAAAAGAAATAGCGCTTTCCCACCTCGTTTTTGCGTGAAAAATCCATCTGCACCGCGTGCTGCCGATGGATTTTTTTTATAGCCGATGAGCCAACGCGACCATACCGCATCCAAGCGCCGCCGCCACCGCCGCTCGGTTCCAATGGAGGAGGTCGCGGTACCTTCGAGTGCCCGGCAACGGCCGGCAAAAGGCGCGTCGCCTGTAGGCGGCTGGCGGCGCTGGCGGCGCGGTGCCCTAGCCAGCTTGGGCGCGTCGCCGGTTTTCCGCGCGTACATCTTTCTCGGCAGTATTGCCGCTATTTTGGCCTTCCTGCTCTACAACGAGTCGATCATCGCCGAATTGCGCGAACACGAAAAGAACCGGGTCGATCTCTATGCGCATCTGATCTCATTCGCGCCGCAGGCATCGGAAGGCCAGATTCCCACCCTCTTCACTGAGGTGATTACCAAGGTCGATTTCCCGCGCATCATCACCAATCACCACGGCGAGATCATCCAGGCCGAGGACATCGATACTTCGAGCTTCTTGGAAGACTGGACCTTTTGGCGCAGCGAAGCGGCGGATGCGCCCGCTGCTTCGGCCGCTCAGTTGCACTGGCTGATCGAGGAAATGGACCTCCAGAATCCGCCCATTCCCTTTTACTGGTCGCCGGAGACCTTGGGGCGGCTCTATTGCGAGGGAGGCCGCGTCATCATTGCGGATACGCAAGGGGCCATCGCGGCTTGGCAGGGGACGGGCCTGCCCGTGAGCAGCGACACTTCGGCGGCTGCTCGCGCCGAGGTGCAACGGGCGTTGCAGGAGATGGAGGCCGGGGAATTGCTGCCCTTCAGCGCACCGGCCGCTAGCTTCAGCTATCTGCATTGGGACGGGACCAACGCGATCATCACAGACACCGAGGGCCGATTTAAGGCTTGGTTAGGGGCTGGGCTGCCGCTGGCTAGCGACGATCCCAGTGAAGCGGTCCAAGATCAGCTCCGGACCTTTGTCGATAGCTTGGCCAGCCAGCGCGCGCCCCTAAAGTTCAGGATACCGGCCGAGCACTATATCCACTACGGCGACACGAGCTTAGTCGGCCGCATTTCCCTTGCCCCTTTCGTGCAGATCGGCGTGTTGTTCCTCTTTATGCTCGTCGGCTATATCGGCTACCGCAACATCAAGCGCAGCCAACAGCGCTCGCTCTGGGTGGGCATGGCCAAGGAGACGGCTCACCAGCTCGGGACTCCTCTCTCCTCGCTGTCCGGATGGTTAGAACTGCTGCGCGGCGAGGTTGCCGCTGCCCCGAGGCCGGACCGAGACGAGCGTTGGGAGCGCGTCGATCAGATGATCGGGGAGATACAGCAGGACATGCGTCGCCTCGACCAAATTGCCTCGCGCTTCAGCCAGATCGGCTCGGTGCCCGAGCTAGAGGAAAAGGACGTAGCCGTCGTGTTGGAGGAGACGATCGAATACTTCCGGCGGCGCGCGCCCCAGTTCGGGCGGCAGGAAATCGAACTGGAATGCCTAGGCGAGTTGCCGCCGGTGCCGATCAACGCCGAATTGATGAGCTGGGCTTTTGAGAATTTGTGCAAGAACGCCATCGACGCCATGGATGGCCAGACGGGCCACTTGCGCATTCGCATGGAGCTTTTGCCCGAAGGCCGCGGAGTGCAGGTCGCATTTCAGGACGACGGGCGCGGCATTGAATCCGAGCACGTCAAGCGCATCTTTGAGCCGGGGTTCAGCACCAAGAAGCGCGGTTGGGGGCTGGGGTTGGTGTTTGTCAAGCGCATTGTCGAAGAATACCACAAGGGCAAGATCAGCTTGGTGCATAGCGCGCCGGGCGAGGGCACGACCTTTGAGGTGATTTTGCCTTTGGGTTGAGGAACGGGCGCGGGCTTAGATCGTCGTATTAAGAATGACATTTTACAGATAAAGGCGGCACATGGAAGGGGACAAGCGAAAGATACTCTGGGCCGACGACGAGATTGACCTATTGCGCGCTCACCGGCTCTTTCTCGACGAAAGGGGCTACGCGGTGACGCCGGTGAGCAACGGCAAGGACGCCATCGCCCTTATTGCCCAAGCGCCCTTTGACATCGTGCTGCTCGACGAGATGATGCCGGGGCTGGACGGGCTTTCGACCTTGGAGCAGATCAAGATGGCCGATCCCAACGTGCCGGTGATTATGATCACCAAGAACGAAGAAGAACGCCTGATGGACGAGGCCATTGGCCGCCGCATCGACAACTACCTGACAAAGCCGGTCAACCCCAGCCAGATTTTCATGGCTTGCAAACAGCTCCTCGACGCGCGGCAGATTCGCCAAAGCCAAGCCGGGCAGCACTATGTCTCAAGAGCCGGCCAGATCCGCGAGCAGGTCGCGGGCGCGACTTGGCAGACTTGGATTGACGTACATCGGCAGCTCTGCGAGTGGGACATCGAAGTGGCGCGCTTAGGCGACGCGGGTCTGGGCCAGATGATTGGAGATCAGCGACGCGAATGCAATCGCGAATTTGGGCGCTTTATCGAGCAGCATTACGCGCACTGGATAGCGGACGAAGGCGATTCACCGCCGCTGTCGGTAGATGTGGTGCCCGAGTTCGTGGTGCCCTATCTCGAACAAGGCCGGCAGGTATTCTTCATCGTGGTCGATTGCCTGCGCTTGGATCACTGGATGGTGATGGAGCCTCAGTTGGCCGAGTACTTCAACATCAAGCGTTCCTATCACTACTCGATTTTGCCTACGGCCACGCCCTTTGCGCGCAACGCGATCTTCAGCGGGCTGTTCCCCAAAGAGATCGCCGACAAGTACCGCACCATGTGGGGCGAAGCCCAAGACAACGAATACAGCCTCAATCGGCACGAGCACCAATTCATCGACGACTTGGTCCGCGACATGGACGTTGCGCTCAAACCGGGTTCGCACTACGTCAAGGTGCTAGACACCAGCGAGGCGCGGAAATTGACCCGCAGGGTACCGTCGCTGGGCAAGTGGCCGCTCGTGTCGGTGGTGTACAATTTCCTCGACATGCTGGTACACAGCCAGGCGCAGCCAGACCTACTCAAGGAAATGGCACCGAACGAGGCGGCCTTCCGCGCCTTGGTGCAGACGTGGTTTGGCAATGCGTCGCTCTTTGAGACCCTCAAGGGCATTGCCCGTACCGACGCGGTGGTGGTGCTGACGACCGACCACGGCTCAATGCGCGGCATGCGCGCTTCAGTGGTGCATGGGGACCGCAGCACGTCTTCGAGCCTGCGCTACAAGTATGGCCAGAACCTCCGCTGCGAGGAAAAGGACGCGCTGCTGATCGCCGACCCGGAGGCCTACGGGCTACCTTCGGCGGGCCTTGGTCATAGCTTTGTCGTCGCTCGCGAGGACTTCTACTTCGTCTATCCGACCCAGTTCAACAAGTACCAGCGCCGCTACAAGGGCAGCTTCCAGCACGGCGGCATCTCCTTGGAGGAAATGATTTTGCCCGTGGCGATTATGGAGCCCAAGTAAGGCGAAATGAAAAAGGTTTTTACCACGCACTCGGCGGCCCAGACCCACGCGCTGGGTGCTGCGCTGGGCCGGTGTCTGGCATCGGGCGATGTGGTCGCCTTTCGCGGCGAATTGGGCAGCGGCAAGACCTGCATGATTCAAGGCGTATGCGAGGCGCTGCAAGTGGCCGATTACGTCACGAGCCCGACCTTTGTCCTGATCAACGAATACGCCGGGCAATGTAGAGGCCGCGACCTGCCCGTCTATCACTTTGATCTCTATAGGCTGGGGGGCGCTGAGGAGCTTGAGGAATTAGGGGCAGAAGAGTACTTTTACGGCCGCGGCGTCTGCTTGGTCGAGTGGGCCGAGCGCGCCGATGGCTCGTTGCCCGATGGATGCTGCCATGTGTGGCTAGAGCACGGCGAGGCTTGCGAGCGGCGAATTACCTTGCAGGGGGATGGGGTGGGCGAAATAGCGTTCTGAGAAATTGGCCAAAGGGAGGGGATTTTGCAGCGGCTGATATTGTGCCTTTGCGTTGTCGCTGGTCCGGCAGCGGCCGATGGGGCCGAGTTGACGAGCTTGGTCGATAGTCCGACGGCCGGGTTGGTCAACAAGGGGCACTATGCGGTGAATATGCGTCTGTTTGCCGACGGGGGGGCTGTCGGGCGCTTGCACGTCGGCGTGCTCAAGCGTCTGAGCGTGGGCGTGTCTTTTGGCGGCGAGCAGCTTATTGGCACGGGTGCGATCAATTGGTTCCCGCGTGTGGCAGTGGCCGCCCGGTGCCGGATCATAGAAGAGGGCTACACGTGGCCGGCGCTGGTTTTGGGCTTCGATACTCAGGGCGTCGGGCCGTATAGAAAGCAGCGCTACCAAATCAAATCCAAGGGAATCTATCTGGTGTTGAGCAAGAATTATACCTCAATACTAGGGGAACTCGGCGTTCACTCAGGCGTCAATCTGTCTCGAGAGGATGTCGATGATGGCGATTGGTCGGCGTGGCTTGGCATAGACAAGAGCTTGAGGTTTATGGCCCTATTCGCGGAGTACGACTTAGGCCGCAACAACGGTTTACAGAATCAGGGCGTGGAAGATGGCTATTTGAACGTCGGGGGGGCGTGGGTCGTAACGCCGCAGCTAAGGGTCGCGTACTATCTCAAAAACGCGCTGGAAAGCGATCACTTCGACTCCCAATCCATTCGAGAGTTATCGATCACTTACAGGAGGGAATTCCGATGAAGATACTGGCTATTGCTTTGCTTTGCGTTTGGGTCGGTGGCGCAGCGGCCCAGGAGGAGCGGGCCATCGACAACTTTGCCGGGGTTGGAGTGCGGGCCATGGGCATGGGCGGTGCCTTTGTTGGGGTGGCTGACGACTTCACGGCCATGTACTGGAATCCGGCGGGCTTGGCCCAAATGCAGCGGCGCGAGGTGCAGGTGTCTTTACTGCGCAATAGTCGCGCCAACGACTCGGTTTTCAACGGCACTGCGGGGAGAAGCGAGCTGACCAATACGCGCTTTGGCTCACTGGGCTTTGTCTATCCCTATCCGGTCTATCGCGGCAGCTTGGTCTTGGCCGCTGGCCTGACCCGCATCAAGGACTTCGACTGGAGCCTCAATCTCAAAGGCGACGACGACGGACTTGCTGCAGACCACGCCTTCCAGCACGAGGGCGAGTTGGCTTTGGCGGGAGTGTCCGCAGCCATCGACGTGTCGCCGGCTGTTTCACTGGGTGCGACCTTGGGTTTGGTCAGCGGTGAAGACCAGGCCGTCAATGAGTTTGACTGGGCGGATTCGCAGGACGAGTTCCTTGAGCAGCGCTTTTTCGCGCGTGACAGCTTTACAGACGAATACCAGTGGACTCCGTATGCCGTCTTGGGCGCGATGCTGCGCACGCCGCGCGACAATCCCCGCTACAGGTTGGGCGCGACGTTTACCACTGGGGGGACGCACAAAATTCGCTATGTCTTCCGCGGGTCCCCTAGCGATAGGGGTTATAGCTCAGTCCAGTACGACGACGGGACCGTAGAGAAATTCTCGGACGAAGAGGCGCGCAACACATACGAGCTCACGCTGCCTTTTGAGTTCGGCGTGGGCGCTTCGGCCGAGGCCCTGCAGGGCCTGACGCTGGCGGGTAGCCTGCATTTGGCCGAGTGGTCGCAGAGCGAGTACAAGGGGGCCGATGAATACGGCTTGCGCGCTGACACCTCGTTTGAGACTCAGTACAGGGACGTCTTGCGCTACCACTTCGGCGTCGAGTACCAGGTGCCGGTCGTCGCGCTGGATCTGAGGGCAGGCTACTTCGTGGACCCGGTTCCCTTTATTGGCCCGCGCGACCCCGGCTCCGACGATCCGACGATCCGCATTGAGGAGGACCGGCGCTTTATCACCCTCGGGGCCGGGATCCTGCTCGACGAGGCAGTCCAAGTAGATCTGGCTTGGGTTCGGGGTGCGTTTAAGCAAGTAGAAGAATACTCAGGCGACTACTCAGACAACGTCCTTAGCGAGGACTACGCGATTAATCGCCTCGTCGTCGGCGTGGGCTACAACTTTTAGGGTTATTTTTTTGCTTCAGTTGCTGGTTTGTGTATATTTCAGGTCCAGAGATGAGTTTAACGCCCCTTAAGGAGGGTTAAGTCCATGAAAACGAAGGCTTTGATTTTGTGCTCGGCCCTAACCGCGCTGATGGCCAGTGGCTGCTACACGGTGCTCAGTAGCCCATACGAGGTGGCCGACCTGCACGACGAGGATCTGGCCCGCGATGTCGAGGCACCGACGGTTGGCCAGTTCGACGACCGCGACTACATGGACGATCTCTACCGCTATCCGGGTGTGCGCGGCGGCTATGGTAGCTACGGTGGCTATGGTGGCGGTGGCTACGGTGGCTACGGTGGCTACGGTGGCTACGGTGGCTACGGTGGTCGCTACGTTCCCAACTACTACGGCAGCTACTACGGCAGCTCCCCCTACTACTATGGCGGCTATGGGCCTTATAGCTATGGCTACGATCCGTACTATCGGAGTTCGGGGGGTTACTACGTGCCGCCAGGTTATGAACTGGTCAACACGCGCCAGCTCGACGACTTGCGCGCGGCGAGCCGGCTGAATACGACACCGATGACTACCGACCCAGCAGCGGCTACCCGAGTACAGCGCCGTGAAGAAGAAGTGTGGCAGCGGCGGGTAGAGCCTCGGGTCCGCAATGCACCTACGCCTACGCCGCGGTCCTCGGTCAGCTCGCCGCCGAGTGCGCCGAAGGCATCGTCTGCGCCGTCCGAGCCGGCCTCCAAATCGTCTGCGCCGTCTGCGACAAAGGAATCGGCCAAGCCCAAGAAGCGACGGCGCTGATTGTTCGATAAAGACGCATAAAAAAGCGGAGGGCCACGAAAGGCCCTCCGCTTTTTTATGCCTAATCGCCGCTTAGATCAAAGTGGCGGGCCTGCGGCTTGGGCGGCGGGGCGATGCGGAAGAGGAAGCGTTGCAGCGGGCGGGCGAGGGCCATGAGCAGTTGGCGCTCGCCTTGTTTATTGCCGCCAAAAAGCTGTAGTTGCACTGGCTGGTAATTGCGCTGCGTGCCCCCCTGCTGCCAGACTTGGTTGGTGTTGAGGTTGATCAGGCTGACC